>CAVQOD010000013.1:0-335722 GCA_963714345.1 uncultured Alphaproteobacteria bacterium
ATATGTCCTGCCTTGGACCCGTACGTATTGCTTCGGTCGTGAGCGGGTCTTCCCTTTTCGACACTTCGACCGGCTCAAGAAGTGCAAGACGAAATCGACCGGGCTTCGGTTGTGCTGCTGCCAACTCCTAACCAGATGCGAAAGTTTCCCGATGGCTACTTTGACGTCATCGTAACGATAAGCAGCCTACCAGAAATGCGTCAGGATAAGTTGACTTTTTTCTCTCGGAGTTTCAGCGGCTGTCGCGGGGGCATATTTTCATCAAGCAGTGGAAGGTATGGAAAAATCCCGCCGACGGGACCGATCTCACCGTTGAAAGCTACCAACTTGGTCCTAAAATGGCGGTCGCTTTGATCGCACCGATCCCTTAATTCCGTTTTTCTTGAATGGCGTATGGATCAGGCAAGCCGAGACGTGAAGTAATTTACAAAGTCCGAAATGCGGATCAGGCCATGTGTTCATCCTCCTTGGTATGCCAAGTAATAAGTTATCGGTTTACGCGGAGTTATGGGAGAAAATTCACAGATTGGCGGCGTGAGTAAAGACGATGGAGAGAATGAGAAACCCAAAATTTTCTGTATTGGTACCGACCCGAAATCGTCTTGAGTTGCTCGAAGGGGCGATCGAGACAATTCAACGCCAGACTTATGCGTCGTGGGAAGTGATCGTCGCCGATAATTGCTCCGACGAGGACATACAATCGTACGTCAGCGGCCTGGGCGAGCCGCGCATCATCTATACTCGTTCTGAAGAATTCCTGCCGGTCACTGATAACTGGAACCGCGCTCTAGAGGCATCTACCGGCGATTGCGTTGTTATGCTCGGCGATGACGATGGGCTGGTACCCGGTTATTTTACGCGGCTGTTGCAAATAATGGAGAGCTTGGACTATCCGGATTTCATTTATCATGGTGCTTATCATTTCGCTTTTCCGGGCGTTTTGCCGGGAGTTCCCGATGAAAAGCCTGACAGATGTGACGTCGTTGTCGGAATTTCAGCGGCGGCCATGGTACGCGGCTGATGATAACTGCAGAGGCTCGCAAGGCCGCGCGCGCGGCTCTCGATATGCGCTGCCGCTTTGGCTTCAACATGCAGTATTTTATGTTCAGTCGAAACTTTCTCGACCGGCTGAAGGCGTTTGGCCCGGTCTTTGAGGGCCGTTTCCGGATTTCTTTACCGCCACCATGGCGATGCTGCTCGCGGATCGGATCGGTTTGGTTCCCGAACCCTTGGTTATCATCGGGATTTCGCGGAAGTCCTACGGCTATTTCCATTTCAACAACCGCGAAGACGAAGGGGCGAAATTCTTGAATATTGGCGGGTATGCGGCAGCGATCCCGATCGGCCTTACGAAACAAATTACTGCCTGGGACTAACATCCGAACACGCTTTGGCTAATATCGGGTGCCAGGATACTTGATGTATGCCGAGCCGGAACCGACTTGGTCCCTGGCATCGGCCGTTACCGCGCACTGCAGATCATGGTGACGCTGCAAAGTGAATCGGACCAAAAACCTGCCAATATCAGCACCTCCGCACTTTGGCCTTTTCTGCGGCCTCACGAAAAAATTATTGTGGCATTGCTGCGCGGTGCCCTCAGAATTGCGCGGGCGATTTTCGAGAAACGGCGCCTCGGAATTATTAGTTCTTGCCAATGGATTGTGCGGACAGTATCAGCCCGCGTCGAAATCTCTTAGCGATCGATTGTCGGGCCCTTTTTACCGTTATCTCCGGTTGAAGAGACCGCCGTCGGGCCCCCGGCCAGTTTCAGTCGTCGGTCGCTACAAGACGATGGTCAAGTTTTGCAGGGCTTGAAATTTCTTCAAGAAGCGAGAATTCAGATCAATGACGAATGAAAATCCTAATTGCCCCTACTGCGGCGGCGCAAGCCATCTGCATGTTGCGGCGACCGATATCAATCGGAGGATTTCCGACGATATCTTTCATCGATATCGCTGCGCGGCGTGCGGCTTGATGTTTTTGATTGATCCGCCAGATGATCTCGCGCCTTATTATGCGGTCGATTATCATTTCGTGCCCAAAGATGCCGCGGAACTGGAACCACATCTTCCCAGCGAGAAATTCAAACTTGACCTATTGCGGCGGTTCAAGCCTTCGGGAGCGCTTCTGGAAATTGGTCCTTCCAGCGGCGCCTTTGTCCGGCTTGCCCAGAAAGCGGGGTTTGAGCGTTTCGGCCATCGAGATGGATGTCGATTGCGCTGAATTCCTTCGCGACAAGCTGGAAGTTCGCACGTTTACCTCGGATGATCCCGCCGGCACCCTGAACTCTGATGATCGAATGACGATGCGATCTGCCTATGGCATGCAATTGAACACCTGCCTAAGCCATGGAAGGTTCTGAACGAGGCTATCGATCATCTAAATCCAGACGGGATTTTGCTGATCGCGGCACCAAATCCCGCAGCATGGCAGGCAAGACTGTTGGGATCGCGTTGGCCGCACTACGATCTTCCGCGGCATTTATTTCAATTGCCTATGCCGTGGTTGAAAGCATTTGGCGAACGTCGCGGTCTAACCACGGAACTGATGACAACACGCGACCAAGGCAGTCTTTATTGGAATCGCTTTACCTGGGCTATGCTGTTTCGTTCCGCCTCAAAATACCCCCCCCTGACACATCGGCTGTGGCGTTTGGGTATTCTCATCGGGCGTTTGTTGCATCCCTGGGAAGGGCGTGAAGGCATCGGCGCCACCTTTACCATGGTCCTAAAGCGCCCGGCATGATTCAAGCATCGATCGGAAGCAGGTGAGCTTCGTTACGCGCGGCGAATTCGGTTACTTCGAGGAAGACCGGCCGCCCCAGGTCTCGCTGGCACGAGCCGCTTGGCAAGATATTTGTTTGGGTCTTTCGCAGAGTTGGCTGTGGGTTGGGCTCGGCAGGACATACGGCTACGCTATCGCGGGTCGATTATCGGGCCATTCTGGCTGACATTGAGCACCGCCCTTATGGTGACGTCCATGGGCGTGATTTATTCACGACTTTTCAAAACGAACATGAACTCATAACCTGCCCTATCTGATGCTCGGGCTGATTATCTGGCAGTTCCTGTCGGCGCTTTGTATCGAGGGCTGTCAGACTTTCTTGGCTGCGGAACAGATCATCCAGCAGGTTCCAATGCATTATACGATTCATGCCTATAGGAAGTCGTGTTTCGAAATTTAGTCATCTTGGCGCATAGCGCTATAGTCATTCCGGTGGGGATCTTAATTTTTCATATTCAGATTGGCTGGTCCACGCTGGAGATATTTCCTGCATTGCTTTTAGTTTCAATAAATTGCCTTTGGATTTCTATTCTTTTCGGCATGATCAGTACTCGATACCGGGACTTCCCCCCGATCATCGTCAGCCTGATCCAGATCGTATTCTTCGTAACACCAATAATTTGGCCGGTGGAAACTCTTGGCAGCTCACGCTACATCGCGGACTTCAATCCCATTTTTGCGGCAATCGACTTGATTCGCGCGCCATTGCTCGGTGTTGCCGTTAGTCCCTATTCGTGGCCGCTTCTGATCGGGACGACGATAGTTGGTTGCTTCGGCACTTTTGCCTTCTTTGCCCGCTTCCGCACGCGCATCGCCTATTGGGTATAGGCGCCATGTCCTTTTTGCGCTTGCACAACATCTGGGTCGAATTTCCCATCTACCAGGGGTCCGGCCGTTCGTTGAAAGAAACGGCTGCTGCAACCGCAATGCGGAAAAATTTGACGCTGGACGCCGCGGATCGAATTAATGTCCGGGCACTTCAAGAGCTCAATTTTAATATCGAGGACGGCGATCGGCTTGCCATCATCGGCGCGAATGGGGCGGGCAAGACCACATTGTTGAAAGTTCTCGCGGAACACCCATGCAGCCTACACGCGGCTGGCTAACGCCTCAGGGCAGTCGACCGCACTTCTCAGCTTGTACGGCGGCCTGAATCCGGAAGCAACGGTCGAAAGAGAACATAATTCTACGTGGCATGTTCATGGGCATTCATCCGCGCGCGATGCGGGCCAGGGTGGATCGAGATCGCCGATTTTGCCGAGCTCGGCGCCTATCTTGATATGCCGATTCGCACATATTCAGCCGGCATGCTGGTACCGGCTATCTTTCGCCGCATCGACCGCGATTGCACCCAAGATATTTTGATGGATGAGTGGCTGGCCGCTGGAGATGCTAAATTTTTGGTTGCGGCGCGGGAGCGGCTTGCTCGTTTTATCGGTGAGACTAGTATCATGGTTCTGGCATCGCACTCGCTTCAATTGCTGGAAGAATGGTGCAATCGCGCGATCTTGCTCGACCGCGGCAGGATTATCGCCGCGGGAGATGTCAAGGACGGATCGTTGATACTTACCAGACGCGGTGTCGTCCGTGACGAAAGATGCCGTTATCGAGAGAAAGAGAGAAGAGTTAGCCCAGCCTCAATAGCGGTCCGTGTTTAGCGTCACTATTTCGAACGGAAGAACACGATCCCTCAGCGCAGTTTTGAGTATGGCGGAGCTCAAGCGGTGCCGGACGTAGGCGCGGTCTATCTCTATCGGTTTGCCGAAGGTGAAACCCCTGTTCGGAACTTTCTGGACAGCTATCGGAATCATCCGGCTGGCATTGAGCATGATTTACACGTCATATTCAAAGGATTCCCTAATCAGAAATCGCTGGCCTTGGGTCAGGCGTTGTTCGAAGGCCTTCCAATCAATCCTATCGTGTTGGATGACACAGGCTATGACATTGGCTCCTATATTGCAGCCGCAAAAGTCGTGTCCAACCGCCGCCTCATTTTCCTTAACACGTTCAGCCGGATATTGGCCGCCGACTGGTTGAGCAAATTTGATCGCGCTTTGAGCCTTCCTGGCGTCGGGATCGTTGGTGCTACCGGATCTTGGCAAACGGGCGCTTCGGGCATTGAAGCAGTTTTCATAAAAGAATTTAACAACATCGTCAGATACTTGCGGAATTTTATCCGTAAGCCTTTTTCCTACGGTGGGGACGATGTCGATGAAGGTAGAAAAAATATCCTGGCGCATTATCTGCTTTTTCTATTTAAATTCTTTCATGTATTTAGATACTTGTACTATCTCACTGAATTTGGCCGCTATCCAAACCCCCATATCCGTACCAATGCCTTCATGATTGAAAGAGACCGACTGTTGTCTCTTCGCGTCCTATCGTTCGCGTCGAAAACTGAAGCATATAAATTTGAGAGCGGACGCAAATCGATGACAAAGCAAATCTTGGCTCAAGGCTTGAGAGCGCTCGTGATAGATCGAACGGGAAATGCGTACGACGTTCCCGAATGGAGAACGTCATTGACGTTTTGGACTGACGAGCAGACGCAACTGATTGTAGCGGACAATCGGACGGGTGACTATGCTATGGCAAACCAGGAATTTCGTCGCGTGTTGGAGAACCTAGCTTGGGTAGATCCTTGGTCTTGGTATCTTTAAAAATCCCTGCGACCACTTTGGCGTAGTCTAGACATGGCAACGCGCGCACCGTGCTGGTAGGAGTGGTTTACCTGTGCCGGTTCGCCGAAGGTGAAATTCCGGTCCGAAGGTTCGTTCGCAGCTATCGAGATTATCCGGCCGGCATCGAACACGACGTGCACGTCATATTCAAAGGTTTCCCCGATCAAAATTCTCTGGCGTCGGGTCAGGGGCTATTCGAAGACCTTCCCATTAATCCCATCGTGCTGAACGACACAGGCCATGACATCGGCTCCTATTTTGCAGCCGCAAAGGCAGTGTCCAATCGCCGTCTCATTTTCCTCAACACATTCAGCCGCATATTGGCCGCCGACTGGCTGAGCAGTTTCCATTGCGCTTTAAATCTTCCTGACGTCGGGGTTGTCGGCGCCACCGGATCTTTGGAAGCAATCCCTTCCGACCTTGAAGGAGCGATATTAAGGGCATCGCGGAAAATTGGCGATCTCCCGGCTTATATCCGAAAGCACGCCGCCGGTGGCAAGGCCGTAGCCGGCCAGAATGAAGCGTGGCAAGGGCCGAAACGTTCCCTCAGCCGCTATCTCCTCTCTCCATTTCGTTACCTTTGCTATTTGTATGGTTATGGCCGATATCCAAATCCACATATTCGTACTAATGCTTTTATGATTGAACGAGAACGGTTCTTGTCGCTTCGCATTTCGCCGTTTGCATCGAAGAATGCTCTCTCTAAATTTGAGAGTGGCCGCAGATCGATGACGCGGCAAATCACGGCGCTGGGCTTAAGACCCGTGGTGATGGATCGAAGCGGAAAAGTTTATGACGTTCCCGACTGGAAATCGTCAATGACGTTTCGATCAGGCGCGCAGATGAACTTGATCGTCGCGGACAATCGGACGGATCACTATGCGGCGGCGCCCGCTGAATTGCGCCGCGTGTTAGAAGACCTGGCCTGGGTCCACCCCTGGTCCTGGGATCGTTAGGGACAGGCGAATGGCGCCGCGCTTTTCTATCTTGCTGCCCACGCGCAACGGCGGCGCTTATATTGCCAGCTGCATTCAATCTGCCCTCGGGCAGGATTTCGACAGTTTCGAATTGGTGGTCTCCGACAACGCCAACGAGGATGCAACGCCCGAAGTGCTGGCCGCCATCTCCGATCCGCGCCTCAAGGTAGTCAGGCAGCCGGTGACGTTGCCGGTCCATGAAAATTGGAACGCCGCACTTGCCGCGGCGCGAGGCGATTATTTCGTGATGTTGGGTGACGACGACTATCTGATGTCCGGCGCGCTGCGACGGTTGAGCGACATCATCTCGGCGTTCGCCGCGCCCGATTGCATTCTCTATAATGGCTATACCTACGTGGCGCCGGAGTCGATCGATAACAAGTCGATCAGCTATTGGTCGCCTCACCATCATAACTACGACCCCAGTTTCACCGAAGGTGTCTTGGGCGTGGAAGCCCGCATGGCGATCGTGCGGGACATGTTTCGGTTTCGTCAGCGGATTCCGCTCAACATGCAGACCATGGTCTTCTCCCGACGTGGCCTGCAAAATATACCGAATCCGGTGTTCGGCCGCCATTTCCAGATCATTATCTTTTGAACGCGCTGTTGATAGCGGCCGAGAAATGGGTTTTGTTCCCGGATCGACTGGTCATCGTCGGTGTTTCGCCCAAATCTTTCGGCCACTATTTTTACGGGCAGCAGAGCCGGGCTGGCTTGAACTATCTCGGTATCGAGACCGAATTGCCGGGGTTGTTGCCGGGCAATGAATTGTTGAATGGCATGTATCTTTGGTTGATACGCCTGTTGGCCGATTATCCTGCCGCCCTCAGGAATGTGGACATCGATCGCTCCGCCTATGTGGTCAGGCAGGTCCGTTATTGGCTCATCCAATATCGTCGCCGCGTGATCTCCGCCGAAGAACTGCGGCGGCGACTTGGCTTAATGACGACCACAGATTGGTGGTCTCTGCTGCGGTCCGCGCTCGACGCAGAAGTATGGCGACGCTTGGCGCAGGCCATCCGTCGGCGATCCGCCAGCCAAAGTCAGCCGCTTTTGCCCGGCTTGGAGCAAATCGATGGCGTCGCAAATATCCGGGAATTCGAAGCTTGGCTCGGGATCGCAACCTGATCGGCGCAAACATGACGGTCGACCAGCCGATAAACATGCCCGCCGTGGCAATGCGCCCGCGCGGATCCGCCGCACGCATTGGTTACTCGCCGCTGACGGCGAGCTTGGAAGGTCCAGGCGACCGGCGGCGGTTTGTCGCCTATGCGCGTGCTCGCAATCTGCCGTTTGAAATCGCCGACCCCAACGAGCGATACGATATTGTTGTTTTGAGCGAAGCGGCCGACCTCAGCCTTTGGCCGGATTATCAGCACGGACAAATCGTTTACGACTTGATCGATTCGTATCTGTCCGTTCCGCGGAGATACCCCAACCAGTTCCTGCGCGGCCCGGCCTGGTACTTTCTTGGCAAGCACAAGAAATTGAGGTTCGATTACCTCAGCAGCCTCCGTGCGATGTGCCGACGTGCTGATGCTATTATTTGTTCGACCCAAGAACAACAAAACGTTATTCGGCAAATGTGCGACAATGTTCATATCATTCTGGATTTGCACAAAACGGTAGTGAGAAATGTCAAGAAGACTTATTCTGCCGCTGTCCCGCCTCGCTTGGTGTGGGAGGGGCTGCCGAGCAATTTGTCGCAACTTGCTGAAATCGCGCCGGTCATAAGCGACCTCCTCGAGGAGCGTTCTTTTGAATTACATGTTGTTACCGATGCAACACGCGATCGCCTAAAGGGCGCGCTTGGCCAAGTCCACAGCCCAAAAGTTTTGGCACGCCACTTCTCGAATGCAGTGTTTCACGCGTGGGAGGAACACTCCTGTTCTGACATCATCACATCATGCGATCTCGCACTGATACCGATCGACCTCGGCGATCCCTTGGCGCGAGGCAAACCGGAAAACAAGCTTCTGCTGCTGTGGCGCATGGGGATGCCGGTCGTCGTCTCGGCGACGCCTGCCTATAGCCGTGCAATGGCGAATGCTGGCACGCCCAAGTTGGCCTGCGCGAGCGACAGCCAGTGGCTGTCGGCCATTAGGCGCATGCTGGACGACGAGGATGCGCGGCGTGATGCCGCGGCGCGGGGGCGTGCCCATGCGGAAACGGTTCATGGAAGCGAAGTGCTGTTAGCCCGCTGGGACAATCTTTTTAGCTCGCTCGGCCATACATTTGGCAAATCCGAGGCCGGTTCCTAAGGTGCTTCGGGGCGCTCCATGTGAACAATAACGTTGATCCCAAGGTTGCGGAGGGCTTCGGCCAAGAATGGTCGACGTTCCGCCAAGACGACGATCACCTTTCGCAGCAACAACGGCGGCAGATTTTCGAGGACTATTTCCGCGTTTTTCCGTGGGGTCTTTTGCCCGTGGACGGCGGCATCGGCATTGATATCGGCTGCGGCACTGGACGCTGGGCGACGCTGGTCGCCCCCCGCGTCGCGCATTTGCACTTGCTCGACGCCAGCCCGGAAGCGCTGGCCGTGGCGAAAGACAATCTGAGATCCGCCAAGAATGTCAGCTACCACGCCAAGAGCGTAGCCGAAATACCGTTACCGCAGGCGTCTGCTCGACTTCGCTTACTCGCTCGGTGTCCTTCATCACGTGCCGAATACCGAGGCGGCGATCGCGGCCATTGCCGATAAACTCAAGCCCGGCGCACCGTTTCTGGTTTACCTTTATTACGCCTTCGACAACCGCCCAGCGTGGTATCGCGTGCTCTGGCGCCTGACCAATTTCGCTCGCCTTGTGATTTCGCGGCTGCCGCACCCGCTTCGACTCGCCGTCAGTCAGACGATCGCGGCGCTTGATTTATTGGCCGCTGGCGCATACTGCCCGCCTTATTTCTCGAATCGGCCTGTCAGCGACAGCTCTGCCGTTGTCCTATTACGCCGACAAGTCATTCTATGTGATGCGGACCGACGCTTACGATCGCTTCAGCACGCGCTTGGAAAAGCGATTTACCCGCCGTGAGATCGAGCGGATGTTGGTTGCCGCCGGTTTCGACAACATCAAATTTTCGGAGCGTGAGCCGTTTTGGTGCGCCGTCGGCATCAAGTCCACCGCTGCCGCCAAGCTTCCAGCATCAGCACATCCCAAATGAGGTATTGCCAATTGCGCCCGCCATCGATGTGCTCTTGCCAAACACGGCGGACCATCGCGGCATCGAGCAGGCCCGCCTCGCGCAAGCGCCGCTCATCGAGCAGTGCCTCGGCCCAGTCACGCAACGGCCCGCGCAGCCATTCGCCGAGCGGAATGCCGAATCCCATCTTCGGACGCTCGACCAGCGCCGGTGGAACGTGCCGATAAAGCACCTGCCGCAACAGCCACTTGCTGGTGTTGCCGCGGACTTTGGCGTGGTGCGGCAGCCGCCAGGAGAATTCCACGACCCGGTGATCGAGCAGCGGCACCCGCGCTTCGAGCGCCACCGCCATGCTGGCGCGATCCACCTTGGTCAAAATATCGTCGGGCAGGTACGTGACCAGATCCAGAAATTGCATGCGCGCCAGCAGGTCGGGAAATTCCTTCGCCAGCGTTGGGTCGTCGAGCAGGCTTCGCGGTTCGCGCGCCTGCAGCATGATTTCGGCCGGCTCCCAATGGCTGACCAGCCGGCGGTAGATCGCATCGGGACCCTCGAGGCGCAGCACGCTGGCGGCTTTGTGCATCTTGTCGCCGGCTTGCGGCGGCCGCACGCGGGCGGGCAACGCCGAAAGGAGCGATGTCCAGCGATCCGGGCTTAGCGCGGTGAGCCCGGCGGCGGCGCCATTGCGCAGCGGGCGCGGCAACAATGACAGCGTGCGCCAGAACCGCTGTGTCAATTGATAACGATTGTATCCGGCAAAGAGCTCGTCGCCGCCGTCGCCCGACAGCGCCACGGTGACGTATTTTCGCGTCATCGCCGAAACCAAATAGGTCGGGATCTGCGATGAATTCGGCGAACGGCTCATCGTACCATTCCGGCAGGCGGGGAATGACATCGAGCGCCTCATTCGGCGTCACGGTGAGTTCGGTATGCTCGGTCTGCAAATGCTTCGCCACTGCAGCCGCTTGCGGCGCCTCGTTGTAGCCGGGAATGTCGAAGCCGATGGAGAACGTTCTGACCTTGCCTGGGCGTGCAGCCTGCATCAGCGCGACGACAGTCGACGAATCGATGCCGCCCGACAGGAACGCGCCGAGCGGCACGTCGGCAATCATGCGCCGGCTGATTGCGTCAAGCAGCAAGGTTTCCAATTGTCCGGTCAGCTCGTCGTCGCTTCCCTCAAGCGGACGCAGCATTCCATCGCGGGCCCCCGCACGCGCGTCCCAGAAGCGCGAAATCTGCGGTTCGCCTTGCCACGGCAGCGTCAGGATCGAGCCGGGCTCGAGCTTGTGCACGCCTTGGTAGATGGTATGCGGCGCCGGAATGTAATTGTGCCGCATGAAGGCGGCGACCGCGTTGCGGTCGATGCGCGGCGTCCAGCCCGGATGGGCGCGCAGCGCCTTCAGTTCCGATCCGAATAAAAAGAGCTCGCCGAACTTCGCCCAATACAAAGGCTTGATGCCGAGCCGGTCGCGAATGAGCGTAAGCGTGCGCTCGCGCCGATCCCACAACGCAATCGCGAACATGCCGATCATTCGCTTCAGCGTCGGCTCGATGCCATTTGCTGCAAACGACTCCAATATGGCTTCGGTATCGGAATGACCGCGGAATTTGTGACCGCTTGCGGCCAGCTCGGCGGCGATCGGCTGGTGGCTGTAGACCTCGCCGTTATATGAAATGACGAAGCGTCCGTCGGCGGAGACCATCGGCTGATGACCGGCAGGCGAAAGATCGATGATGGAAAGCCTGCGATGAATCAGCGCGACACCGGCCTCCACATCGGTCCAGTTGCCGCCGTCGTCCGGTCCGCGGTATCGCAGGCAGCTGTTCATCGCCGATGAGATGTCGGCGAGCTCGCGCTCTAACCCGCTCGAAGGGCCGGCGAGGAATCCGGCAATGCCGCACATCGTGTGTCGATCTTCCGCGATTTTGTTGGTCATCCCTAGCCGCTTCCTTGGATCTTCACAACGTTTCTTGGAACCGGGCAAGCTCGGTGAGATTTGACCGCGGCGTCCGCGCGACGCCAAGTTGATCTCGTTCTATGCCCGCTCTACAAGACGGTCCGGCCGATCGCGACGGAAGCCGGCGGCCGCCGCCGACGCTGCACAAGCAAGAGGTTCAACATTGAGTAGGGAAGCAGCGTTGCCGCCGGTTGCAAGCTTCGGCAAAGGTCAGGGCGTCATTGTGTTGCTGAAGCTTGCCGGCACGCTGGCGTGCTTCTGGTACTTGTTTCGGCACATTGACGTGGCGGAATTGCGCCGCACGCTGCCCGGCCTTGACGTCCGCTGGGTCGTGCTCGCCGTCTCGCTTCTTATGCTGCAAATTCCGCTGATGGCGCTGCGATGGCTGGAGATTGTGCGCGTCTTGAAGATGCCTGACGATCGCTTGACCTATCCGTGGATGGTTTTGGTGGCGGCCATCGGTCAGTTTTTTGGACAAATATTGCCGGTCGTCGCCGGCGACGGCGTGCGCGTGTGGTTGCTCGCGCGTCTTGAAAACGATTGGCGCGACGCCGCGATGAGCGTGGTGATCGACCGCTGCATCGGGGTCGGCTTGTTGTTCGTTTTTTCCTTTGTGATCCTATTGCTGCCGACCAGCATCGGATTGTTCGGCAACGAACGCGGTGAAATCCTCGTCGTGCTTGGCATCATGCTTCTTGCCGGATGTCTGGGGCTGGCGTTGGGTCCGCGCCTTGGCGCCGTAGTTGCAGCCTGGCGCCATGGTGGATGGATTGCCGCGGTGCTGGCGGGCGCCAATCGCGCAGTGTTCGGGCCGCGCAGCGGCACGATCCTGGGCGTCGGCAGCCTGATACACCTGATGACGATCGCCGCGGTCTGGTCGCTCGGCCGGGCGCAGGGCCTGGCGATTTCGCCCGCAGACGCTGCTGTGTTGTTCGCCGTGATGGTGGGTATCGCGCTCGTTCCGTTCTCCATCGGCGGCTGGGGCCTGCGCGAACTGGCGATGGTGTCACTGTTCGGCAATTACGGTTTGACGCCGGAGCGGGCGCTGGTGTTCTCGATGTATTTCGGATTGGCCTGCGTCGTCGCTTCGCTGCCCGGGGCTATCGCTTGGTTTGGCTTCTTGATCCCGCGGCCGGAGCGCTCCGCGGAGCGCGGCGGATGACCTTCGCTCAAGCGTCGTCGGCGCTCTCGCCGCGCAAGGAGGCAATCCGCCGTCAGTCGGATGCGACGGCGTCCGAACGCGCTCGATGGCGCCGGCGCGCGGCGTTCTTCCACAGCGAGGATCTGCACTATCTCAAATTCCTCATCCCTCCGGGCGCGCGCGTCCTCGAGCTCGGATGTTGCACCGGCGAACTTCTGGCGGAGTTAAAACCCTCGCTCGGCGTCGGCGTCGATCTGAGCGCTTCCGCCATAGAGGAGGCGCAGCGTGCTTACCCTGCTTATGAGTTCCGCGTTGGCGACATCGAAGCGCCCGGTTTCATCGAATCGTTGCCGGGGCCGTTCGATTTCATCGTGATCGTGGACACGCTCGGCTCGCTCGACGACTGCCAGCTGATGTTCGAGAATTTGCACAGCCTGTGCACCCGGGAAACCCGCCTGATCGTCGGTTATTTCTCGCATGTCTGGTACCCGCTGCTCAAATGCGCCGAGGCTGCCGGCCTGAAAATGCCGCAGCCGCCGCAGAACGTGCTCGCGGCATCCGACGTGCGCGCGCTTGCGGCGCTGGCCGACTTCGACGCGCTGAAAAGCGAGCGCCGGCTGTTGTTGCCGCTGCGCCTGTTCGGATTGGGCCGGCTCGTCAATCGCTTTGTCGCGCCTTTCCCGGGCTTCAATAGTCTATGCTTGCGGCATTACACCGTTTGTCGTTCACTGCGGCGCCTCGACGAGCCGCACACGGCAACAATCGTTATTCCGGCACGCAACGAGCGCGGCAATATAGAAACCGCGATCCGGCGTATCCCGGTCTTTGCCGAGAGCCTCGAAATCATTTTCGTCGAAGGCCATTCCTCCGACGACACCTGGAGCGAGATCGAGCGTGTCATCTGCGCCAATCCGCAACTCGACATCAAAGCACTACGCCAGCCCGGCAAGGGCAAAGCCGATGCGGTCTATACCGGTTTCGACGCTGCGAAGGGCGACGTTGTGATGATTTTGGATGCCGACCTCACCACGCCGCCGGAGCAATTGCCGAAATTCTGGGAAGCGATCGCGTCGCACAAAGGCGAGTTCATTAACGGCAGCCGCCTGATCTATCCGATGGAAGCCGAGGCGATGCGGTTTCTCAACCTCATCGCCAATAAGGCGTTCTCCTTGCTCTTCACTTGGCTCCTGGGCCAGCGGTTCACCGATACGCTGTGCGGCACGAAGGTTCTGCGCCGATCCGACTACCTTCGCCTTAAAAGAGGACGCAGCTATTTCGGCGACTTCGATCCGTTCGGCGACTTCGATCTTATTTTTGGCGCATCGAAGCTCGGCTTGAAGATTGTCGAGGTCCCCATCCGTTACGCCAGCCGCAGCTATGGTGAAACTCAGATCTCTCGTTTCAGTCACGGGTTGTTGTTGCTGCGCATGCTATGGTTCGCGTTTCTGCGGATTAAGGCGCCGTGATCGGCGAACAAGGCGGCTCCGATTCGCTGCAGAACTATCGCGCGGTATGGGCGCGCAAATCGGTTCTGCGCGCCATTTACGGCGACTTTTACGATCGTATTGCCGCCGCCTGTGTGCCAGGCGCAACGATCGAGATCGGCGGCGGCGTCGGCAATCTCAAGCACCGCCTCGGCGACGTGATCGCGACCGACATCCAGTTCGCGCCATGGCTCGACGCCGTCGCCGACGCGCAGCAGCTGCCGTTCGCCTCATCGAGCGCCGCCAACATCGTCATGATCGACGTGCTGCATCATTTGGAGTTTCCAACTGCGTTTTTTCGCGAGGCGCAGCGCGTGTTGCGGCCCGGCGGCCGCGCGATCCTGGTGGAGCCGGCGATTACCTGGGGCAGCACGGTGTTCTATCGTCTACTGCATCACGAACCGGTGCGCATGTCGGCCGAAATATTCGGCGAAGGCCGGCCCGACCCGCGGCGCGATCCCTATGAAGCCAACCAGGCCATCCCGACCCTTCTCGCCACGCGCGATTGGGATCGATTTCATAGCTTGTTTCCGGAGCTACGCATCGTGCGGATCGATTGGTTCGCATTTGCGGCTTATGCGCTCAGCGGCGGCTTTAAGAACTGGAGCCTCATTTCGGAACGTGTCGCGCGCGGCTTGCTGCGGCTCGAGCGGCCGCTGGAGCCCGCGATCGGCCGCCTATTGGCGTTTCGCATGATGCTGGTGATCGACAAGAGGCCGGCGGCCGCGAAACAGGACGCTTAGGCCGGCGCCCGTGAGCACCATCAGCACTGGCTCGATCGGCAGGCGATATTTTGGCGACGCCACCGGTCCGTCGACGGCGAGCACATAGGCAATCCACAGGCCGAATAGGCTCAACACAGCGAGCTGCCCGCCGTGGCGCAACAACGAAACGACGCCGATGATCTGGATGAGGCGAACTGCCATTACGCCAGCAATTCCGGTCAGCAATATCCATGAATAAGCCGCGTTGTCGGAGTGGAACAGAAAGTTCATCGCTTTGTCGAGCGGCGAAGCGCCCGGCGTTGCGTAGAAACCGGTGCGCGGCAATTGCTGGATTGGCGGCGACAGTATGATACCGGGCGATCCGAGATTGATCGCGGCGCCGTTCAACCAAGCCTTGGCGATTGCCTTGACGCCGAGCGTGGCGAGTTCGCCGCGCGCGACGGTCTCGTAGCGGCGCGACTGCTCAAACGGGTTGGCGGTCGGCGTCGGATACTCTTTGTCAACCCGGTGCTGCATGTCGTCGTAGCTTTTCTTCCACGGCGTTCCGTCGGCGGCTTCCTTGACCAGCGGCGCAACCCATAATGCGAGATGAATCCCGCTCTGCGGCGTTAATGACCAGGCGCCAAACTGGCTGACATTGCGCCAAACGACTGGCGCGATGCAAAGCGAGAAGATCAAGCCAGCGGCGACGAGCTGTCCGAGTAACGTCGCGCGAAAAAAACTTTTTGGCTATGGCGACCGCGAACAAAAACAGCAGCAGCACCACGGCGAACGGTGCGGAAAGCGCGCGGATCATTGTTGCCGCGCCAAGCGCGAAACCGATGAGCGCCGCCCAGCGCCAGGTCGGCGTGCGTAGCCAATACACGGCGGCGAACAAAAAGAGTGTGATGAAAAAAAGGAAAGGCGTGTCGGTCAGCGCAAGACCGCTTAGGACGATCTGTGTCGGATTGACCGCTGCCGCGATGCCGGCCGGCGCGCCGTAGGATTCGTTCAGCGTTCGGGCGATGCCGTAGATCAGCAAACAGGTGCCGGCGTCGAAGATGCCCTGGATCAGAACATAGGCGAGGGCGGTGGCCGCGCCGAACGCCAAGCCGCACAGACCGAACACCCATTGCGCAAGCGGCATGGCGTCGCCGACGGGACCGAGCCATTGCCAACCGCTCAAGGAACCGGAAGCGATGTGCCCGGCAAATTCATGTGCGTAAAAAAGATAAGTGAGAGAATCCACGCTTTGCAGCCCGGCCGAGCCCATCAAAGCAAATATCGCAATCGCGTAGCCCCAACGGACCGCCAGTGCAATGACAAATATCTTCCAGAGCATGGTGCGGTGTGCCAATGTGATGCTTGCATTCACACTATTACCTGCGCAATGAACTCTTGCAATCTGAACTCTTGCAATCTGAAGCCTTGCGATCTTGGTTGGAACGAATCGCGTCAATGATGTCAGCAACGTCTTTGCATATTTCGTCGGCGGTCCATCCACTCATGTTTCCTCACGCGTTTGACGCCTAAATCGAAGACGATATGGCAAGACATCAACGCAAGATTGGCGTGATCGGGCTCGGTTATGTCGGCCTGCCCGTGGCGGTGGCGTTTGCGCGGTCGGGCGTTGCCGTGATCGGATTCGACCTCGACCGCAGCAGGATCGGCGAATTGCGCGCCGGCGTCGATCGCACCCGCGAAATCGAAAAGTCGGACCTGGCGCACCCGACTCTGGTGTATACGGATGACGCGGCTGGCGCTGGCTGCGGCGGACTTCTATATCGTCACCGTTCCCACTCCGATCGATGCTGCGCGCCGTCCCGATCTGAGTGCGGTATTTGCCGCCTGCGATACCGTCGGCCGTTGCCTCAAACGCGGCGACATCGTGGTTTATGAATCGACCGTCTATCCCGGCGCGGTGGAAGAGGATTGTGTGCCGCGCCTCGAGCGCGCCTCCAGCTTGCGTTGCGGCGTCGATTTTACCGTCGGCTATTCGCCGGAGCGAATCAATCCAGGCGACAAGAACCACCGCTTTGAAACCATCACCAAAGTGGTGTCCGGCCAGGACGAAAAAACCTTGCGCATCGTCGCCGACGTCTATGGGTCGGTTGTCACCGCCGGAATCCATTGCGCCCCGTCGATCAAAGTGGCCGAGGCGGCCAAGGTCATCGAGAATACCCAGCGCGACCTCAATATCGCGTTCATGAACGAGCTTTCCGCGCTATTCGAGCGTTTGGGCATCGATACCGGCGACGTGCTCGCTGCCGCGGCGACAAAATGGAATTTCCAAAAGTTCTATCCAGGACTGGTCGGCGGCCACTGCATCGGCGTCGATCCCTATTATCTGACCTATCGCGCCGAAAAGGCCGGCTACGATCCGCAGGTCATCTTGGCCGGCCGCAAAATCAACGACGGCGTCGGCCAGCGCGTCGCGCGCGAATGCGTGCGGCGGCTGGTCAAGCGCGGCAAAGGCGGGGCGGTGGTCACCGTGCTGGGCATGACGTTTAAGGAAAACGTCCCGGATACGCGCAACTCGAAAGTCGCGGATATCGTCAACGAGCTGCAATCGTTCGGGTTATCGGTGCAGGTGCACGATCCGCTCGCCGATCCGCGCGAGGTCAAACACGAATACGGCATCGAGCTTATGACGATGGCGGCGTTGCGTCCGGCCGACGCGGTGATATTCGCAGTCGCGCATGACAGCTTCGTACGCGGCGGCTGGCCGCTATTGATGAAACTGCTCGGCGCCGACGGCGGCATCGTGCTCGACGTGAAGTCGCAGCTCGATCGTCGGCAGCGGCCCGAACGCGTCGAACTCTGGCGGCTCTGATCCCGTGGCGAACTCGCAAGCTCCAGTTCTGGTCACCGGCGCTGCGGGCTTCATCGGCTTTGCGCTGGCGCGGCGGCTTCTGGAAGGCGGCCGCGCCGTCGTCGGCGTCGACAGCCTCAACGACTACTACGACCCCGCGCTCAAGGAGGCGCGGCTTGCCGTGCTGCGGCAATTCGGCGCTTTCGCCTTTCACAAGCTTGATCTTGCCGACCGCAAAAGCACCGAGGCGGTGTTTCGCGACGGCGACTTCGGTCCGGTGGTGCATCTCGCCGCGCAAGCGGGAGTGCGCTATTCGCTGCAAAACCCGCACGCCTATCTCGACGCCAATCTTGCCGGCTTTCTTAACGTTCTCGAAGGCTGCCGCCATCGCCGCACCGGGCATCTCGTTTTCGCTTCATCGAGTTCGGTCTACGGCGCCAATACCCATCTGCCGTATTCGGTCCACGACAATGTGGATCACCCGATCAGCCTTTACGCCGCGACCAAGAAAGCGAACGAGCTGATGGCCCACGCATACAGTCATCTTTACGGGCTGCCCGCGACCGGATTGCGCTTCTTCACCGTGTACGGTCCATGGGGCCGCCCCGACATGGCGATGTTCATCTTTGCCAAGGCGATTGCCGAGGGGCAGCCGATCAGATTGTTCAATTACGGCCGCATGCGGCGCGATTTCACCTATGTCGACGACGTCGTCGAGGCGGTCGAGCGCGTCATTGCGCGCGCTCCGGCGAAAAGCGACGCTCCGCCGGGCGGTGAGCTCGATCCGGCGACCAGCGCGGCGCCGTGGCGAATCTACAATATCGGCAACAATCGCACCGTGGAGATTTCCCGCGTCGTCGAGCTTTTGGAGCTGGAACTCGGCCGCAAAGCCAATATCGAACTGGTCCCGATGCAGCCCGGCGACGTGCCGGAAACCTGCGCCGATGTCGATGATCTTATGCGTGACGTCGGTTTCCGCCCCGCGACGCCCATCGAACAAGGGGTTCGCCGCTTCATCGCCTGGTACCGCGACTTTCATCGGCAATGAGCGCCGTAGCGGAGCGCCGATATGATATTTCGTATTGCCGTCCGGGCTGGACTATAATGCCGTCATGATTGGATTTTTCCGCAATCCCCGCCGCTTTTTGATCGTCGTTCACGACCTTGTCGTCACGGCGTTGGCGGTGCTGGTCACGCTCTATATTCGTTTCGCCGATGGCCAAAATGGCGGCCTGACGGTGCGCTATCCTTGGCTTGTCGTCATCCTGCCGGGCTACGTCGTCTATGCCGGAATTGTCTATTGGTATTTCAACCTCTACATCGGCAAGTGGCGCTTCGCCTCATTGCAGGATTTATCGAACATCATCCGCGCCGTGACGTGTGCTCGCGGTCTCGCTGCTGGTGCTCGACTACATTCTTCTCTATCCGACGTTATTCGGGACCTACTTCTTCGGAAAAGTCACGATCGCCCTTTACTGGCTGTTACAGATATTTTTTCTTGGCGGTTCTCGGATCTCGTACCGTCTGTTTAAGCACTCGCGCGCGCAGCAGAAGGTCCAGCATTCCAATGCGGTGCCCACGCTTCTGATCGGGCACGCTGCCGAGACCGACGTGCTCATACGCGCCGTTGAAAGCGGTGCAGTCAAGAATGTGCGTCCAGTCGGCATTCTCTCGCCGTCGCCGGCCGATCAGGGCTCCGCAGTTCGCCGCGTTGCCGTGCGCGGCCGCCCCGAAGATCTCGAAAAAATCGTCGCCGCGTTGGCTGCGCAAGACATACGTGTTGGCCGGGTGGTATTGGCGCCGAGCGCATTGGCGCCGGAGCTGCATCCGGAAACGATGCTGATGCAGGCGCGGCGGCTCGGTCTCGCAACCAGCCGGATGCCGTCGCTCGGCGTCGGTGAGGAGGCGCTGCGGCTGGCGCCGGTCGCTGTCGAGGATTTGTTGCTGCGACCGAGTGTGACGATCGATTACGGGCGACTTGAGAACTTCATCAAAGGCAAGACCGTCGTGGTCACTGGCGGCGGCGGCTCGATCGGGGCCGAAATCTGCGACCGGGTCGTCAATTTCCATGCCGCCCGGCTTCTCGTCATCGAGAATTCCGAGCCGGCATTGCACGCCGTGCTTGAACAGCTCGCCGTCAAATCGAGCACGACGACGGTTGAGGGCCGAATCGCCGACGTCCGCGACCGCGAGCGGATGTTCCGATTGATCGCCGGGTTCAAGCCGAACCTGATTTTTCATGCCGCGGCGCTTAAGCACGTGCCGCTTCTGGAACGCGATTGGGACGAAGGCATCAAGACCAATGTCTTCGGTTCGGTCAATGTCGCCGATGCCGCGCTCAATGCCGGCGCCGATGCCATGGTGATGATCTCGACCGACAAGGCGATCGAGCCGGTTTCCGTGCTGGGCGCCACCAAGCGCTTTGCCGAAATGTACTGCCAGGCGCTGGACGCGGCGGGCAATGCCGGCCACAGCAACGGCGGCAAGCCAGCCATGCGGATGATCGCCGTGCGCTTCGGCAACGTGCTCGCGTCAAACGGGTCGGTAGTGCCGAAATTCAAGGCGCAGATCGAGGCCGGCGGACCGGTTACCGTCACCCATCCGGACATGGTGCGCTATTTCATGACCATCCGCGAAGCCTGTGATCTGGTGATCACGGCGGCAAGTCATGCGCTCGGCCCGGCGCGCTCGGACACGTCGGTCTATGTGCTCAATATGGGACAGCCCATCAAAATCGTCGATCTCGCCGAACGCATGATCCGATTGAGCGGACTTGAGCCGGGGCGCGACGTCGATATCGTCTTTACCGGCATCCGCCCCGGCGAGCGGCTCAACGAAATCCTGTTCGCGGCCGAGGAGGGCAGTTCCGATATCGGCATCGACGGCGTCGTCGCCGCCAAGCCGGTCTGTCCGTCGATCGCGGTGGTGCAAGACTGGATCGTCAAGTTGCAGCGCGATCTCGACGCCGGCGAACGCGCAGCGATCTACGGGGTGCTGCGCGAGGCGGTGCCCAATTTTACCGGCGACGCGCATTCGCGCGGCGAACAATCCAATTGAGAGGGAGGAGCGAGGCGATGCGTTTTATGAAAAGGTACAACAGGGTGCGGGCGACCGTCACCGTCGGGACGGCAGTCGCATTGCTGGCGCTGACGCTTCACGCCGCCCAGGCGCAGGATAAAACCTACGCAATGAAGATTTCACTGGCGACAATCAACGATCAACTGTTCGCATTCGTCAAAGATTACGCCGCCGCGGTGGCAAAGGCTTCCGGCGGCCGCATCACGCCCGAACTCTATCCCGCAAGCCAGCTGGGCTCGATCCAGCGTCAGGCCGAGGGCGTGCAGTTTGGTGCGATCCAATGCCAGGTCGTTCCGCCCGAATTCCTGGTCGGGATCGACGAGCGCTTCCAAGTTATGGCCACCCCCGGGCTCGTCGACTCGATGGCGCACGGCCAACGGCTTGCCGCCGATCCGGCGGTCTTGAAGCTTATGCTCAGCCTTGGCGCCGACAAAGGATTGCATGGCGTCGGCCTGTTCATGGCGAATCCATCTTCGGTCATTGCCAAAACTCCGATTCGGCATCTGGCCGATTTCAAAGGGAAGAAGATACGGATCTTTGCCTCGCCGTTCCAAAGCGTGGCCTTCGACCGTCTTGGCGCGACGCCGGTTGCGATGAGCTTGGCCGACGTGCTGCCGGCGTTGCAGCAAGGTGCCATCGACGGCGCCGTCGCCAGCGATACCATCTTCAATGCCTTCCATTATCAGGACGCCGCGAAATACATCACCGAGACCGGTCAGCCGGCGATTTTTGCCATCGTTGAAATCAGCAAGAAGTGGTACGACACGCTGCCCGCCGACCTGCAAAAAGTGGTCGATCAGACGGCCGCCGAGCAATCCGTGGCGGTCAATCCGGAAGCGGCCAATATCACTGCGAATGCCGGCAAGGCGTGGCTGGCGGCCGGCGGCGAACGCATCGATCTGCCACCCGACGAGCAGGCCGCGCTGCTCAAATTACTGGCAAGCGTCGGCGAAGACGTGTCCAAGACCAAGCCGGAACTCAGCAGCGCCTATAAGATCGTCAGCCAGGCGGCGCAGCGCACCAAATAAGCGGCGCGGCCTGGCGAAATGCTTGCCGCGCGGCCGGGCGCGGCAGTGCGTCACAGACGGGAATTCCGCGCGCGTTGTTTGCGGAATTGCTGTATCCTGAACTTTCGGCATGGGGAAGTTCGACGCCGTCTCGACGCGGCGTAAGCGTTGCCGACAGGGAGGACGATATGTACAGCGGACATCACGGACGTAGTGCGCGTTCCATCGCCGCCATCGGCGCATTGGGCGCATGGCGCGTGGCGCTGCAACTCGGCGACGGCGCAGGCGCAAGACAAGACCTACGAGATGAAAATCTCGACGCCGACGATCAACGACACGCCCGATACCTACGCCAGAAATTTCCTGGAGGCTGTCGAAAAGGATTCGGGGGGCCGCATCAAAGGCCAAGTTTACCCGGCGAGCCAGCTCGGCTCGATCCCGCGGCAGATCGAGGGTACGCAATTCGGCTCGATCCAATGCGAAGTCGTGCCGCCGGAATTCATGGTTGGCATCGATCCGCGTTTCGAGTTGATGGCCGCGCCGGGCCTCGTCGATTCGATTGCGCAAGGGCAAAAAGTCGCTCAGGATCCGGCGGTGCGCAAGCTGATGCTCTCGCTCGGCGCCGATAAGGGTCTCCATGGCGCCGGTTTGTTCATGTCCGAACCGTCGGACGTGGTCACCAAGACTGCGATCCGCAAGCTTGCCGATTTCAAGGGCAAGAAAATCCGGATCTTTGCCTCGCAGTTCCAAAGCGTAGCCTTCGAGCGGTTGGGCGTGACGCCGGTGGCGATGTCGCTCGGCGACGTCGTACCGGCTATTCAGCAGGGCGCCATCGACGGCGCTGTCACCGGCATGGGACCGATCGCGCATATGCACTTCGTCGATGCGGCGAAATTCGTGACGATGACCAATCAACCCTCGATTTTCATCATCGTCGAGATCAACAAAAAATGGTACGAATCCCTGCCCAAGGACTTGCAGGAGATCGTCGACAAAGACGCCGCGGCGCAGTCTATCGCCATCGTGCCGACCGCGGCTGCGTTCCGCGCCAAGGCGGAGGAAAGTTATGCGGCCAGCGGCGGCGAGGAGATCAAGCTTTCCCCCGATGAGCAGGCGACGTTCATCAAGACGCTGTCCAGCGTCGGCGCCGACGTGTCGAAGGCAAGTCCACAGCTCGCCGAAGGCTATAAAATCGTAACCGATGCGGCGGCGCGGGCGGCGGCGGCCCCAAGTCAGTAACGGGACATCCGGCAACCGGGGCGCGGCAGTCGGTCACAGAGCGGAATTCCGCGACTTTCCTCGCGGGATTGCTGTATTCTCATACGCGGCAAGCGAGTGAACCAACTCCGCCTCGATGCGGATGTTGCGGCTCGGGCCGACAGGGAGGAATTCATGAAGTTGACTAGGACTTTGCCTATCGCCCGTTCAATGGCCGCCGTTGGCGGTGTTGCCATGACCTTGGCGCTGCCTCTTGGCGCCGCGCAGGCGCAAGACAAAGTCTACGAGATGAAGATCTCGACCCCGACCATCCACGACGTGCCCGATACCTTCGGCGCCAATTTCCTGGCAGCGGTCGAGAAAGACTCCGGCGGCCGCATCAAAGGTCAGGTCTATCCGGCGAGCCAGCTCGGCTCGATCCCGCGGCAGATCGAAGGCACCCAGTTCGGCTCCATTCAATGCGCGGTAATCCCGCCCGAGTTCTTTGTCGGCGTCGATCAGCGTTTTGAGGTAATGGCGGCGCCAGGACTCGTCAATTCGCTCGCTCAGGGCGAGAAAGTCGCCGCCGATCCGGAGGTGCGCAAGCTGATGCTGTCGCTCGGCGCCGCCAAAGGACTGCATGGCGTCGCGATTTTCATGGCCGAGCCTTCAGATGTCATCGCCAAGAATCCGATCCGTCACCTTGCCGACTTCAAGGGCAAGAAGCTGCGAACCTTTGCCTCGAAATTCCAATCCGAGGCGTGGAGCCGGCTCGGCGCCACTCCGGTGGCGATGTCGCTCGGTGACGTCTTGCCGGCGCTGCAGCAGGGAGCCATCGACGGCGCCGTCGCCGGCATGGGGCCCTTCACGCACATGCACTTTGGCGACGCGGCAAAATACATCACCATGACCAATCAGCCCGCGATCTTCCTTATCGCGGAGATCAACAAGAAGTGGTACGACGCGTTGCCGCCGGATCTGCAGAAGATCATCGACAAAGACGCCGCCGAGCAAGCCGTCGCTATCGGACCGCTTGCGGTCGAAATGCGCAAGAAATCCGAAGCCGCCTGGACCGCCTCCGGCGGCGAGGAGATCAATCTGCCGCCCGACGAACAAGCGCAAATGATGAAGACGCTTTCCAGCGTCGGCGCGGATGTGTCGAAATCGGATCCGGAGCTTGCCGCCGCCTACAAGATCGTAACCGACGCGGCCGCGCGGGCCGCGCCGACCGCGAGCCAGTAATCGGACGCCCGCGCGGGCACCCGATATATGCGCCAGTTGTGTGCCATGAGCGACCGGGGGCACTTATGCTCATTACGCCTCGCGCCATCGTAGGACGCGCCTGCGCCGTTGCGTTTCTGTTGTCGCTTGCGGCATCGGCCGCCGCCTTGGCGGCGGTCGACAAGCCCTATGTGATGAAGATCACGCTGGCGACCGTGGACGATCCGCTGCACGAATTCGCCAGGAATTATGCCGCGGCGGTCGAGAAGGATTCGGACGGCCGCATCAAAGTTGAGATTTATCCTTCCAGTCAGCTGGGATCGACGCAGCGGCAGGCCGAAGCCGTGCAATTCGGCGAAATCCAGGCTCTGGTCGCTCCGCCGGAATTTTTAACGGGCATCGACGAGCGCTTCGAAGTTCTGGCGGCGCCCGGCCTCGCCAAGTCCATTGCCGACGGCCAGCGGCTTGCCGCCGATCCGGCGGTACGCAAGCTGATGCTCGCTCTTGGCGCCGACAAGGGCCTGCATGGCGTTGCGCTGTTCCTGGTGGCGCCGTCTTCCGTCGTCGCTCGCATGCCGATCCGCCGGCTCGCCGATTTCAAGGGCAAGAAGATTCGGGTTTTCGCCTCGCAGTTCCAGACCGTGGCGATGCAACGGCTCGGCGCGACGCCAAAGCCGATGACCTTGGCCGACGTGCTGCCGGCGCTGCAGGACAACGCGGTCGACGCCGCGGTTTCCAGCATCGCGGTGTTCACGACCATGCAGTACTGGGATGTTGCCAAATACGTGACCGAGACCGGCCAGCCCGCCATCTTCGGAATCGTTGAGCTGAGCAAGAAATGGTACAACTCATTGCCGCCGGACCTGCAGCAGATCGTCGAGAAGGACGCCGCTTCGCAAGCGGCCGCCATCGGTCCCTGGACGGTCGATTTCAATGCCAAGGCCCGCAAGCTTTGGACCGATCGCGGCGGCGAGCTGATCAGCCTGCCGGCCGAGGATCAAGCCGCGATGCTCAATGCGCTAGCCAGCGTCGGCGAAGACGTCTCGAAGGCAAAACCCGAACTCAATGCTGCCTATCAAATAGTCACGGAGGCAGCGCAGCGAATTCAATAGGAACGCAAATCGGAGGCCGCGGAAGATTATCGTTGTTCGGTAGTCGGCCTTCATCTAACGTCGCTCACGAACGATGCACGGGTGCGGTCATCCGCCGCAGCCGGGCAAGCAATAAAAAACGACAGCGCTGGAATTGATGCCCGACTGCTGCGTTCTCGCGCGGACACGGGCGCCTGACAGGGGAGGGCGAAATGCGCTCGGGAAAGTGGGGAATGATCGCGCCCGCGGTTGCGGCCGGTGCGCTCGTCGTGTCGCTCGGTCTGACGCTCGGCACGGCTCGGGCCCAGGACAAATCCTACGTCATGAAGGTTACGACGCCCACCATCAACGATGGGCCGCATCTGTTGGCGAAGAATTTTGCTGCCGCGGTCGAGCGGGATTCGGGCGGCCGCATCAAGGGTGAGGTCTATCCGGCAAGCCAGCTGGGCTCGATTCCGCGCCAGATCGAAGGCGTGCAGTTCGGCGCTATCCAGGCCGCGGTCATTCCGCCGGAATTCTTCGTTGGCGTCGATGAGCGCTTCGAGGTGATGGCGGCGCCGGGGCTGGTCAACTCGGTCGAGCACGGCCAGCGCCTCGCCGCCGATCCGACGGTCTTGAAACTGATGCTCGGGCTCGGCGCCAACAAGGGACTACACGGCGTCGGCATGTTCATCGCGCAACCGGATTCACTCGATGCAAAAACGCCGATCCGCCATCTCGCCGATTTCCGAGGCAAGAAGATCCGCATCTTCGCTTCCGACTTCCAGTCCGAAGCGATGAAACGTCTCGGCGCTACGCCGGTGGCCATGACGCTCGGCGACGTCCTGCCGGCGCTGCAGCAGGGCGCCATCGACGGCGCGATCGCCGGTATCACCGTGTTTTCGGCGTTTCACTATCAGGATGCCGCGAAATACGTCACCGAGATCAATCAGCCGCAGATCTTCCTGATGCTCGAAATCAGCCAAAAATGGTACGACTCGCTGCCGCCCGATTTGCAGAAGATCGTCGACCAGGATGGCGCCAAGGAGACCCTGGCGATCAATCCGGCGGCGGTCGATCTGTTCAATAAGGCCCGTCAGGCCTGGACCGCAAAGGGTGGCGAGCTGATCAGCCTGCCGGCCGACGAACAGGCCAAGATGATGCAAACGCTGTCGAGCGTCGGCGACGATGTATCGAAAGCGAAGCCGGCGGTCCGCGATGCCTATGAGATCGTGGCCGCTGCGGCAAAGCGGACGCAGCCCTCGCCGAGCCAGTGATCGAAATCGAACGCAGGCCGGGTCGACAGCTACGGCGCGTTGCCGAACCGAATTGCGGCGGTGGTCCAGAATGGGCCACCTTGCGAAAGGGACGAGAGTGATCGACGGCATAGTCAAAGGCGTTCGGTGGCTGCTGGCGTTGACCCGTGCGGCGTCGGCGATTTTTTTGATCTCGAGCGTGGCGATCAATTTCGCCAACATCATCGGACGCTATTTTTTCAGCATCTCGATCCCATGGGCCGAGGAGATCATGCTCTTCCTCATGGTCGGCTGCGTCTTCACCGGCTGCTGCGCCGTCGCTTGGGAGGGGCGGCAGAATCCGCATGGATGTGGTCGTCAACATGCTGTCGCCGAAGCTGCGCGATCTTGCCAACGCGCTGTCCGAGTTGGCCCTAATTGCGACCGCGATTGCAGTGGCGGTGTTCGCCTGGCCCGTCATCAAAGATCTGGCGGCCTTCGACGAGCGCAGTCAGGCGGCGAATTTCCCGCTGGTCATTCCGCAGGCGATGCTGCCGATCGGCTACAGCTTGATGGGGCTGTTGGTCGCAATCCGGCTCGTCGTGCGTTGGCGCCGCGGCGCCGGTAATGCCGGCGACGCCGGCACTTCGCATTAAGAGGCGGCGGCGATGGGCTATCTCGTCTTTTTCGGTCTGCCCATCATCGGGCTCATCCTCGGCTTTCCGATCTTTCTCATCCTGCTTATCACCTCGATCGTGGCCGTGCTGACGGTCTCAAGCGATATCCCGACCGACGCCATCCAGACTTACATGTTCGGCAGCCTCGATAATTTTCCGCTGCTGGCCGTTCCATTTTTCGTGCTGGCCGGCGAGATCATGGCGCAGGGCGGTATCGCGCGGCGCATCATCAACATGGTCATGGCGATCGTCGGCGGTATCCGCGGCTCGCTCGCGGTGACGACGGTTGCGGCCTCCGAATTGTTCGGTGCCATGTCGCACACGGCCGTCGGCACGGTCGTCGCCATGGGACGGATGATCTATCCGTCGTTAAAGGACGGCGGCTACAATGAGCGCTTCGCCGTCGGGCTGATCGCCTCGTCGGGCGCGATCGCCGTCGTCATCCCGCCGTCGATCGCAATGATCCTCTACGCTGTTTCGGCGGAACAGTCCGCGGTGCAGCTGTTCACCGCGGGTATCCTGCCAAGCCTTCTGATCGGCGTCATCGACGCCGGCTTTGTCATGATCTATGCGCGGCTGAAAGGCGTTCCGCTCGGCGTCAAAGCGCACTGGGAGACGATCTGGAAGACGAGCAAGGACGCGAGCTGGTCGATCGGCTCGCTGGCCGTGATCTTCGGCGGCATCTACGGCGGCGTGTTCACGCCGACCGAGGCCGCCGGCGTCGCCGTGGTCTATTCGCTGTTCGTGACGATGGTCATTTACCGCGAAGTCGACTTGCGCCGCTGCTGGCAGATCCTGATGAGTTCAGCATTTCTGATTTCGCAGATTCTGCTCATCGTCACGTCGGCGGGGATCTATTCCTGGCTGTTGACGACCAGTGGCATCCCGCAACAGATTGTCGCCTCGATCGACGCGCTGCATATGTCGAAGTGGGAACTGCTGCTCAGCCTCAACGTCGGGCTGCTCATTGCCGGCAGCTTCCTCGAGCCGCCGGCTGCCATCTTGATCTTGACCCCGCTGCTGTTGCCGATCGTGCGCGCCGTCGGCGTCAACCCCATTCACTTCGGCATCATCGTCGCGGTCAATCTCAGCCTCGGCATGTATACCCCGCCATTCGGGCTGAACCTGTTTTCCTCGCAAGCGATCTTCAATGCGCCGCTAAGCCGGATCTATCTCGGCGTGCTGCCGTTCCTGGCGTTGAATTTCGCGGCTTTGCTGATCATCACTTACATTCCCGAAATCTCGATGGTGCTGCTGCATCATTGATTTTTGCGCCTCGTCCCGGCAAACCTGCGGCGCGGCTCCTGATCCCTCGCGGAAAGCGATTGCTTCATGACCAAGGCGGTGCTTGGCGTCATCGGCGGCTCCGGCATTTACGATCTTCCCGGCCTGGAAAAGGTGCGGTCGAAGACGCTCAGGAGCCCGTGGGGGACGCCGTCGGGGCCGCTGCGCATCGGCGAGATCGCCGGCCTGCCGGTGGTTTTTCTATCGCGGCACAGTCCCGGCCATCGCCTCTCGCCGTCCGACATCAACTATCGCGCCAATATCGACGTGCTCAAGCGCGCCGGCGTCACCGATCTCGTCTCGCTGTCAGCCTGCGGCTCTTTCAAGGAGAACTTGCCGCCCGGCACGTTCGTCCTGGTCGATCAGTTCGTCGACCGCACTTACAAGCGCGACAGTTCGTTTTTCGGCAAGGGCTGCGTCGCCCATGTCTCGATGGCGCATCCGGTGTCGCCGCGATTGCGCATCCACCTCGCGGAAGCCGCGATGGCCGAGGGCATCGCCGCGGTGCGCGACGGCACCTATGTTTGCATCGAGGGGCCGCAATTCTCGACGCTGGCCGAGAAGTCTCACCTACAAGAATCTCGGCTATTCGGTGATCGGCATGACCAATATGCCGGAAGCCAAGCTCGCGCGCGAGGCCGAGCTCTGCTACGCCACCGTCGCCATGGTGACGGACTTCGACTGCTGGCACCCCGACCATGACGCCGTCACCGTGGCCGACATCATCAAGGTGTTGATGGCGAATGCCGAGAAGGCCGCGCAGCTCGTGGCGCGTCTGGCCAAGGATTTTCCGCGTCAGCACGAGCCGTGCCCGATCGGCTCCGATCGCGCGCTCGATAACGCGCTGATCACCGCGCCGAAAGCGCGCGATCCGAAACTTGTGAAGAAGCTCGACGCGGTGGCCGGGCGCGTGCTGCGCAAGAAATAAACCGCACCGGCGCGCAGTTTATCGATGTCCTATCGCCGGGCCGGAATCGCTTAAGGGTTCTTAACCGGCATGCGGCACACTGATGTGCCCTTAAAAGGGCGTTCCAGCGGCAATCTGTGACAGGCATACCGTGGCTCAATCGATCGTTCCCCTGATCATGTGCGGCGGCGCCGGTACGCGGCTGTGGCCGGCGTCGCGCGAAGGCCGGCCCAAGCAATTCCTGCCGTTGTTCGGTCCGCATTCGACGTTTCAGGAAACCATTCGCAGGGTTTCCGATCCGGCTTTGTTCGGCCGGCCGATCGTCGTCACCAACAATCAATATCGGTTTCTCGTCGCCGAGCAGCTCGCGGCGATCGGCGTCGAGGCCGATATCATGCTGGAACCGATGCGGC
The DNA here is from genome assembly GCA_963714345.1 of uncultured Alphaproteobacteria bacterium. Classification (GTDB taxonomy): domain Bacteria; phylum Pseudomonadota; class Alphaproteobacteria; order Rhizobiales; family Xanthobacteraceae; genus BOG-931. Next base: position 29,772 of record CAVQOD010000013.1, read on the forward strand.
GCGATTCCGGTCCGGCGATCGCGGCGGGCGCGGTGTTTGCAATGCAGCGCGGCGGCGATCCCGTGATCGTGGCGCTTGCCGCCGACCATGTCGTCACCGACCCGGCGGCTTTCGCCAAAGTCTGCGGCCTCGCGGCGGAGGCGGCGGCCGCCGACCGCATCGTGACATTCGGCGTCCGGCCGACGCGGCCGGCGACCGAGTACGGCTATATCCGCGCCGGCGCTGCAATCGGCGCCGACATGTTCACCATCGAGAAATTCATCGAGAAGCCCGACGCCAAGACCGCGGAGCGCTACGTCAAGGAAGGCTATTTGTGGAATTCCGGCAACTTCATGTTTCGCGCCGGTCTGCTGCTCGACGAGTATAACGGCTTCGAGCCGGACAGCGTCGCCGCGGTAACAGCGGCGGTGCGCACCGCCGGCGTCGATCTCGGCTTTGTCACGCTCGATGCTCAGTCGTTTGCTCGCGCCACGGCGAAATCGATCGACTATGCGGTGATGGAGCGTACCAAGCGTGCTGCGGTGATGCCGGTCTCCTACGGCTGGTCGGACGTCGGATCGTGGCAGGCGGTGTGGGAGCTGTCCGAACGCGACGCTCTCGGCAATAGCGGGCATGGCGCCGGCGCCGTGGTGTTCGTCGATTCGCGCGGCTCTTATGTCACGAGCGACAAGCAGCTCGTGGCGCTGTTCGGCGTCGACAATCTGGTCGTAGTCACGACCGACGATGCGGTGCTGGTGGCCAAGCGCGAGGACGGCGATGGCTTGCGGCGTCTGGTGGCGAAGCTCAAGGAAGTGGCGCCGGCCGTTACCGAGGAGCATCTGAAGGTGCACCGGCCATGGGGCTCGTATCACTCCATCGATCAGGGGCCGCGCTTTCAGGTCAAGCGCATCGTGGTCAAGCCGGGCGGCCGGCTGTCGCTGCAGCTGCATCATCACCGCGCCGAGCATTGGGTCGTGGTGCGCGGCACAGCGCGGGTCACCATCGGCGACGAGACCAAAGTCCTGCACGAAAATGAATCGACCTATATTCCCAGCGGCGCCAAGCACCGCCTGGAAAATCCCGGCAAGATCGACCTCGAATTAATCGAGGTGCAGACCGGCAGTTACCTCGGCGAGGACGACATCGTCCGCATCGAAGACGATTACCGCCGGTCCTAGTCGCCCCCGGAACTCGGCCGAAAGCGTGCCGCGCGTCGCCGGCATATCGTTCTAAGCTATTGAATATATTGATGTGTTTTGGTGTGTCCGACTTGAACAAGATCCGATCGTAAGCCTATGAATCAATTCGTGTACGGAATTTCCCTGACCGCCGGTCGCCAGTTGGCATAGGGCGTGCTAGGGGAAAACCGTGGGGTTGGCTCCGGGTCGCGAGGGGGCTCATGAGTGAAGCTGAGAAACTAGGCGCGGAACCGTTGCGTGTCGGCGTTGTCGGCGTAGGCGTGATGGGCAGCAACCATGCCCGCGTCTTATCGGAGCTACCGGGAGTGAAGCTGGTCGGCGTCGCCGATCCCGACCGTAAGCGCCGCGAGACCGTCGCCCGCAATCTTGGTTGCGCCGCCTTTGACGACGCCGATGCGTTGCTGCACCACGGCGTCGACGCCGTCACCATCGCGGCGCCCACGCATCTGCATCGCGATATCGCGATCGCCTGTGCCGCGCGCGGCATCCACATCATGGTGGAGAAGCCGATCGCCTCGACGGTCGAGGAGAGCCGCGCCATCGTTGCCGCGGCGCGCCGCGCCGGCGTCACCTTGATGGTCGGCCATGTCGAGCGCTTCAATCCGGCGGTGCAATCGATCAAGCGGGCGATCCAGGATCAGGACATTCTTTCGATCGCCATTACCCGGGTCGGGCCTTTCCCGCCGCGGATGTCCAATGTCGGCGTCGTCATCGATCTCGCCGTGCATGACATCGATCTGATCCGCTGGTTCACCGATTCCGAAATCGTCGAAATCCAGCCGCAGACCTCGAGCGCGGTGGCCGAGCGCGAAGATATCGCGCTGCTGCAGTTCCGCACCGCCTCGGGCGTGTTGGCGCACATCAACACCAATTGGCTCACCCCGTTCAAGGCGCGCACCATCCATATCGCCACCCGCGACAAATATCTCATCGGCGACCTTCTCACGCTGCAAGTCACCGAATGCTTCGGCTTCCAGCCTGACGGCAGCTATTCGATGCGGCATTTGTCGGTCGGCTACGCGGAGCCGCTGCGTTCCGAGCTTGTCGCCTTCGTCAACGCCATCCGCAGCGGCGAGTCGCCCGCCGGTGACCGGCGACGAAGCCGTCGCCAGCCTCGAAATCGCCATTCGCTGCCTCGACGCGCGCTCGGCGCATTCGGCCGTGCCGCAGCGCAAAGGGCCGCGGCGCGTCGTCGGCTAACACGTCCTTTCGCGGCTGCCGGGCTCGCTCTCAAGGCAAATCAAGACCGATCATGAATCAACACACCCGCGTGGAAGAAAAGCCTATCCCGTTCATCGACGTTGCCGCGCAACGGCGCCGTCTAGGCCGCGCCATCGACGATGCGGTGGCGCGCGTTCTGGCGCATTGCCAGTTTGTCCAGGGGCCGGAAGTGCGTGCGTTCGAGAGCGAACTTGCCGCATTCTGCGGCGCCGAGCACGCCGTCGGCTGCGCCAGCGGCACCGACGCGCTTCTTCTGGTGCTGATGGCGTGGGAGATCCGGCGCGGGCGACGCGGTGATCTGCCCGTCGTTTACCTATCACGCCACGGCCGAGACGGTGGCGCTGCTCGGTGCGACGCCGATCATTGCTGACGTCGATGCCGAAACGTTCAATATCGACGCTGAAAGCTGCGAGCGTGCGGTCGCGACCGCGAAAAAGCTCGGGCTCAAGCCGCGCGCTATTATTCCCGTCGATCTGTTCGGCCTGCCTGCCGATCACGATGCGATCAATATGCTTGCCGCAAAGCACGGCATGCTGGTTCTCGACGACGCCGCGCAAGCCTTCGGCGCGACCTATCGTGGCCGCAAGCTCGGCGCCTGCGCCACCGCGACCGCGACCAGCTTTTTCCCGGCTAAGCCGCTCGGCTGCTATGGCGACGGCGGCGCTGTATTCACCGACGATGACGCGCTTGCCGAGCGGGTGAAAAGCCTGCGCCTGCACGGCGAGGGTGTCGATCGATCCGAAGCCGTGCGCATCGGCATCACCGGCCGGCTCGACACCATCCAGGCGGCGGTGCTGATCGAGAAGCTGAAAATCTTTCCCGACGAAATCGCCGCACGCAATCGCAGTGGCCGCGCGCTATTCCGATGGCTGTCCGACATCGTCGACCGTGCCGCGTACCGGCAACGAATCGACCTCGGTCTGGGCGCAATACACCATCGCGTCGCGCCGGCGGCACGGCGCGACGGACTCGCCGCCGCGCTCAAAGCCGAGGGCATTCCGACCGCGATCTATTACACCAAGCCGCTGCATCGCCAGCCGGCCTATCGCGGCTCCCCTTTGGCCGACGGCGGCGTTCCCGTAAGCGAGCAGTTGTCGGGCGAAGTCATTAGCCTGCCGATGCACGCCTATCTCGAGCCGCCGGTGCAGGACCGCATCATCGATGCGGTCCGCCGGGCGCTGGCGGGCTAGGAGCTCGCTCCGCCCATTCCCGCGCGAGCGGGATCCAGACCTGAATTTCGGCCTGCTGGGTCCCCGCTTTCGCGGGGTCGAGCGGATCGTGGTACCTAATCGACAATGATCAAGAAGATTCTCACCGTCGGCGGCTACACGCTTCTGTCGCGGCTGACCGGCTTTATGCGCGATATCATGCTCGCCGCCATCCTTGGCGCCGGGCCGACGGCGGATGCGTTCTTCGTCGCGTTCCGGCTGCCGAATCATTTCCGCGCCATCTTCGCCGAGGGCGCGTTCAATGCCGCCTTCATCCCGGCTTATGCGCGTATTCGTAGCCAGGAAGGTGTGAAGGCGGCGGACCAGTTCGGCGACCGCATCTTCACGCTGTTGTTCGCGTCGCAGGTCGTGCTCTTGGCGCTGGCGCTGGTTTTCACGCCGCAAGTCATCGAGCTCCTGGCCCCCGGCTTTTCGCGCGAGCCGCATCAATTCACGCTCGCGGTGTCGCTGACGCGGATCACCTTTCCTTATCTCCTGCTGATCACGCTGGTCACGCTTTGGAGCGGCATCCTCAATGCGCTGCACCGCTTTGCGGCGGCGGCTGCGGCGCCGATCCTGCTCAATCTCACGATGATGGCGACGCTCGCCGCCGCAGCGTATTTCCCCGGCGCCGGCTACGCGGCGGCCTGGGGCGTGCTGATATCGGGCGTGCTGCAGGCTGCACTGGTCGGCGGTAACACGTTCTATGCCGGCGTCTTGACGTTCTTCCGCGCGCTGCGGCTGGACAGTGACGTGCGGCGGTTTTTCACGGCGCTCATCCCGGCAACCGTCGGCTCGGCCGGCACGCAACTGGCGCTGTTCGCCGACACGATCATCGCCAGCTTTCTCTCGGCTGGCGCGATCTCGGCGCTGTATTACGCCGACCGCATCGATCAGCTCCCCATCGGCGTGATCGGGATTGCGGTCGGCACCGTGCTGGTGCCGGAAATGACGCACCGGCTGGCGGCCGGCGACGAAGCGGGCGCCCGCTCGGCACAAAATCGCGCCATCGAATTTGCGCTTTTGCTGGCGATCCCGTGCGTCGTCGGTTTTTTGGTCGTTCCCGGGCTGATCATGCGGGCCTTGTTCATGCGCGGCGCGTTCACCGCGGCCGACGCGCATGCCGCGGCGATGACGCTGATGGCCTATACGATCGGCCTGGTGCCCTTCGTGCTGATCCGCAGCGTAGTCGCGCCGTTTTATGCCCGTGGCGACACCGCCACGCCGGTCAAGGCGGCGCTGATCGGGACCGCCGTCAATGTCGCCTTCAAGGTCGCCCTGATGGTGCCGTTGGCGCAGGTCGGTCTGGCGTTGGCGACCTCGATCGGCGCCTGGATCAATTTCATTCTGGTGCTGATATTCGCGCACCGTGCGCGCGTCATCGCCGCCGACGCCACGCTCAAAGCTTCGCTGCTGAAACTTGCCGCCGCCGGCGCCGCGCTCGCGCTGGTTCTGTTGATCGCCGACCCGCTCGTCACGCGACTGTTATCGTCCTGGTCCAGGTTCCACGACGAATCGGAGCTGGCGCTATTGGCGCTGCTTGGGGGCTTGGTCTATGGGGGACTCGTGCTGGTGTTGTTTGGTCGGCGCTGGGTAGCGCAGATGAAACGCAGCGCCGAGGCCGCCGAATCCGCACCGATTTCATCCGCGGCGCAGATCGAGGAAACCGAGGCCGGGCTGGACCAAGGGTTGGACCGGGTGTGATGGAGCGGGAGCAGGAGACGCCATGCGCGTAACGATGATCGGCGCCGGATATGTCGGGCTTGTCTCCGGCGCCTGCTTTGCCGATTTCGGACACCAGGTGACTTGCATCGACAAGGATGCCGGCAAGGTGGCCGCACTCAATCGCGGCGAAATCCCGATCTTCGAGCCGGGTCTTGCCGATCTGGTCGAAGCCAATATGCGCCAGGGCCGCCTCGAATTCGCCGTCGAGACGTCGCGCATCGGCGATGCCGAAGCGGTGTTTATCGCCGTCGGTACGCCGTCGCGGCGCGGCGACGGCCATGCCGATTTGAGCTTCGTCTATGATGCGGTGCGCGAAATCGCTCCGCAGCTTAATGCCGACGCGGTCGTCGTCACCAAATCCACCGTGCCGGTCGGCACCGGCGACGAGATCGAACATATCCTGCGCCAGAAGCGGCCGGACGTCGAAATCCAGGTCGTCTCCAATCCGGAATTCTTGCGCGAAGGCGCCGCGATCCAGGATTTCAAACATCCCGACCGCATCGTGGTCGGCGCCGACGATGCGCGCGCCCGCAATGTGCTGGCGGAAATATACCGGCCGCTTTACCTGAACACGCCGCCGATCATCTATGTCAGCCGGCGCACCGCCGAACTCATCAAATACGCCTCCAACGCCTTCCTTGCCACCAAGATCACCTTCATCAACGAAATCGCCGATCTGTGCGAAGCGGTCGGACGCCGACGTGCAGGAAGTGGCGCGCGGCATGGGGCTCGACAACCGCATCGGCGCGAAGTTCTTGCACGCCGGCCCGGGCTTCGGCGGCTCGTGCTTTCCCAAGGACACCAGTGCGTTGCTCAAAACCGCGCAGGATAACGGCGTGGCGCTGCGCATCGTCGAGACGGTGTCCGCCGTCAACGAGCAGCGCAAGCGCGCCATGGCCCGCAAGGTCGTCGCGGCGCTCGACGGTTCGGTGCGCGGCAAGGCGATCGCGGTGCTCGGCCTGACTTTCAAGCCCAATACCGACGATACCCGCGATTCGCCGTCGATCCCGCTGATCACCGCGCTGCACGACCTCGGCGCGAGGGTGCGCGGTTACGATCCGGCCGGCATGGAGCAAGCCAAGCCGCTGCTGCCGGCCGTGCAATATTGCAACAGCGCCTATGGCGCCGCCGAAGGCGCCGACGCCGTCGTCATCGCCACCGAATGGGAGCAATTCCGCGCGCTCGATCTGGCGCGGCTCAGGAGCGTGATGGCGCGGCCGGTCATCGTCGATCTGCGCAACGTCTATCGCGCCGACGAAATGAAGCGCGCGAATTTCCGCTACGTCGCGATCGGGCGGGCGGGGGTCGAGTAGGGCGCGCAGCGTGCTCGCCGCGTTCGCCGTTCTTTGCGGCGGTTTGCCGGTTCAGGCTACGAGCCGGACAGCCGACTGAGCGGCGAGCAGCTTTAACACTTCGCCGGCCGGGACGGCTTTGCCATAGAGAAAGCCCTGGGCTTGCTGCGCGCCGTGCGCGAGAACGGCGGTCGCTTGCGCCTCGGTCTCGACGCCTTCCGCGGTGACCAACAGGTTCAAGCCGTTGCAAAGGCCGATAATGGCGCGCATGAACACCGCGCTCTCGCTGCTGGTGGCAAGCTCCTGGACGAAGCGCCGATCGATCTTGAGCTTGTCGAACCGCAATTCGTACAGGTGATACAAACTCGAATATCCGGTGCCGAAATCGTCGATCACGATACGAACGCCGGAATTGCGCAGCGTCTGAATGGCGTGGCGTGTCGCTTCCAGGTCTTCGACCAGCGCGCTTTCGGTAATTTCCGCTTCCAGGCGATGCGGCGGAAGCCCGGCGTCGTTAAGCACGGTCAAGACCGCATCGGCGAACTTGCGGTTGCTGAGTTGGGACGGGGAAAAGTTAAACGACAGCGAAATGTCTTCCGGCCAAGTCACGGCGTCGCGGCAGGCATCGCCGAACAACTGGCCCGTCACCATGTCCATCAGACCGAGCTCATCGGCGAGTGGGATGAACGTATCCGGCATGATCATGCCGCTCACCGGATGTTGCCACCGGCCCAAGCTCTCGAAGCCGACGATCCGTTTCGATTTCAGATCGACGATGGGCTGATAATGGGGGTGAATTTCAAAGCCGCCGATCGCCGCCCGCAAGTCCTTTTCCAACAGCGACCGCTCGCGGACATGCGCATCCATTTTCGGATCGAAGAAACAATACTCGGTGTGGGTGTTGCGAGCGCGCGACAGGGCGACGTGGGCGCAGCGCAGCAGTTCGTCGACGGTCATATGGCCGCGGCCGGCTTGCGCAATACCCACGCTGGCGCCGATGCTGTGATGCTCAATGCCGATTTGCACGGGCTTTTTGACGATCTCGACCAGCGAACAGGCAATCCGGCGCGCAGTTTCGGGGTCGCCGCCTGCCAGGCATAGCGCAAACTCATCGTCGCCGATCCGCGCAAAAATGTCGCCCGGTGCGGCGCGATCCCGGATCCGCGAGCCGACCTGCGCCAGCGCCTCGTCGCAGCCGACGTGGCCATACACTTCGTTAAGCTTCTTGAATTGATCTAGTCCCAGCAACAACACGCTCATCTTGTTGTCGGATTTCTTTAACGCGGCGCTCACGTCGCTTTGGAATTGCCGCCGGTTCGGCAGTTGGGTCAGCGGATCGCGCATCGACGCCGCCTGGGCATGGCGCTCGGCCGCCAGGCGTTTTGCCCGTTCTTGCCGCTGGTCGCCGATGCGGCGGGTGCTAAACAGCACCAACGCCACGCCGAAGAAGTACAGGAATGACGGCTTTACCGGTTCGATGCCGAGGACATTGTGCAGGACCGTAAGGCCGCCCCACTCTGCAATCGACATGTAGGCGATGATCGCCATGGAGAAGATCACCAAAGCGTCGGTGGCCTCGCGCGCCGTAGCGGAGGAAAAGTCGATGACCAGGAGACGCTTCAGCGACTTGTTCATGCGCGCACCTCTAACCGCAGAGGTGTCGCAGAAAGACTTCACTTTTTCATGAATCGAGCGGCGGTCCAATTAAACCTATTTAGGATTTCTTCACCTAACCGGGCGCGAACCATGATCGGATCACAAGGGCCGCCCGGTCGCTGGGCGGCCCTTGTCGTTGCAGGCTATGACGGTGTGACCGGCTCAGCCCCACCGTACGGCGATGGCGCCGGCGATCGAGCGCGGCCGCGTTCGCAAGGCGTGGCCGTCATTGCCCGATTCGATTACCCACATTCCGTTGTCCTGGCCGACGATCTTGCCGACATGATGCGGCCAGACCACGACCGCGCCGACGCCAGCCGGGCCGGAGCGGCCCCAATGCGTCCAATTGCGCGCGAGGTTGAAGGATGGACCGGGATCGCCGCCGACGAGCTGCCGCATCTCCCAGCCGCACCACGCCGCGGGGCGCCCGTTGCCGCGGCCGCGATCCGCGGTGCGCTGCGGATAGGCCTCGACTTGCGGTGCCGTAGACCCGAAGGCGGGCGGCCCGAAAGAGGGCTGCGATTGCCACGCCAACGGATCGCCCGGCGTCCACCCCAACCGAGGTCCCGCAACATTGCGACGCGCCAGCCGGTAATGATGGTGCCGAAAATGATATTCGCGCGCCTGTGCGGATTGCGCGAACACTGCGATCGCCGCAGCAGCTATCACAAAGATCGTCGACTTCATACGCTTGGACTCCTACTCGTTACAGCGTTTGTTGTTGCCATCCGCAAACAAAAGCCCCGCCAAACATCAAGCTTGGCGAGGCTAAGCAGACGGACGCGCCTCGTTGACATCAACGAGGCGCAGGTCGCGTCATAGCATCATTGTCGAGTTGCGCCCTACCCGTTTTTGCATGGCAAGTATTTGTTTCGTGGACGCGCGCCGGATTCTCGCCGCTTTGTCCGGCGGCCAAATGAGGCGATTGTTTGTTTGTTATTTGTTGGCGCTACGACCGGTCAAGACGATTCGGCGAGAACGACAGGTGTTAGGCGACATTGCCGCCGCGCACTCAGTTTCGACACAAGCGTAAATGCGCGCCCTGATGCCAAGTTCGCGGCGGGCATTTATGCCTGCGCTACGGGGCCCTGCTGTGTGGCGGTGAGGTTGCGCTCGACGCTTAATCCGAACCACGGCCGCAAGGAGGTGCCGAGCACGCTGCCAAGGAAGGCGGCGACCAGCCACACCCAGCCATGCAGGCTCGACGAGACGATGCCGCTGAAGTAGGCGCCGATGTTGCAGCCATAAGCGAGCCGCGCGCCATAGCCGAGCAACAGGCCGCCAATCACGGCGGCGAGCAGCGATCGCCCCGGCACTTTCCAGCCCGGGTGGAATTTACCGGCGAGTCCCGACGCGAGCAGCGCGCCGAGCATGATGCCGAAATCCATCACCGAGGTGATATCCGCAAACACACTTTCGGTCAGCGACTTGGCGCGCTCCGGCGAATGCCAGTATCCCCACGAGGCGACGTCGACGCCGAAGGCGGCGAAGATCTTCGACCCCCAAAGCGCGAAGGCCGACGTGATGCCCCACGGCCGGCCGGCGAGATAAAGTGTGGCGAAATTGCCAAGCGCAAGAGCGACCGCGCCGGCCAGGAGCGGCCACGGCCCATGCAGAAATCGGGTGAAGCCGCGGCGGTCGGTGATGACGCCGTTGCGCAAGTCGTCGTGCGTGCGCCGTTCGATGAGTACGGTGGCGGCGGTAATCGCGGCGAATGCCATGAGACTGGCGATCAATGCCGGCAGCCAACCCCAGACCTTGATCAGCGAGACCGATCCGATATTGGGCGGCGCCGACCACCAGGGCAGATGCCAGGCGCCGAACGCGGAGCCAATGATGAAGAAGGCAAGCGTGACCAGCATGCGCGAATTGCCGCCGCCGGCCGTGTAGAGCGTGCCCGACGCGCAGCCGCCGCCGAGCTGCATGCCGAGGCCGAACAGGAATGCGCCGACGATCACCGAAACGCCGACGGCGCCGTATTCGCCGTGAACCGGCTGGCCGAACAGCGAGCCGTGGCCGAGCGCCGGAAAGAACAGGACCGCGCCGACCGCCAGCATCAGCATCTGCGCTCTCAGACCCGCGCCGCGGCCGTCGGCAATAAAGACACGCCACGCCGAGGTGAAGCCGAACAGTGCGTGATAGAGCGCGATGCCGAGCGCGCCGCCCACCAGAAACAACGCGCCCTGCCGCCAGCTATAGGCGTCACCGAGCGCAATCGCGCCGGAGCCAAGCACGGCGGACGCAAGGATCACCACCCAGGTGTTGATCGGGGGAGCCGCGCCGCGCTCGCTGGCGAGCAGGCGTGCGTCAACGGAAAGATCGGTCATGGAAACTCTCTCTGCTCGGACGAACGTCCGGATCAGCGGCCGGATGCCGTCCATTGGTCATTTTTCGGCTCTCGTATGTAGAGGCTGTCGACGATAGCTCCAAGCCGCCAGCGTTACCGTTCTTGCCAGCCGGCCAAGACAATTATTCTGCCTAGGACGGCTTTCGTAGAATCTTCTCTCCGGGAGCTGCCACTGTGCTGCCGGTGGCGGCAGAGCCCGTGGGCTAGCGCTTTCGGCCTTGATCCTCCTCGGTCCCGGCGTTAGCGTAAAAGAAAACAACCCCGGGAGGAGCCGTTTCATGACTTCCTACAGCCATCACGCCACTCACCGAACACACCGCCGCCGAGGTGGTCGGCATCGATTTCACCGAGCCGGTCGACGCCGAAACCCGCGCCATGCTCAATCGCGCCTTTGCCGAGCATCACGTGCTGGTCATGCGCGACCAGGACTTCGATCCGAACGAGTTCAAGGCTGCCGCGCAAGTTGTTCGGCGAGCTGCAGATTCACGACCGGAAAGAGCAGCACGTTCCCGACCATCCCGACGTCTATTACGTCTCCAACGACATCTTCGTGAACGGCAAGCGCATGATTCCGGGCGAGACGTTCCACACCGACCATTCCAATCACCCGGCGCCGCCCAAGGCGACAACGCTGTTCGCGGTCGATCTGCCGTCGCGCGGCGGCGACACCCAATACGTCAACATGCACGACGCCTATGACGATCTGCCCGACGCCACCAAACAGCGCATCGATGGGCTCAAGGCCGTGCATGTCTATCAGAGCAAATACAGCCCCCGCGCGCTGTCCGGCCTCAATGAGGAGAGCCGGGCCAAGCTGCCGCCGCCCGGCATTCATCCGCTGGTGCGCACCCATCCCGACAACGGCCGCAAGGCGCTGTTTCTCAATCCGGTGCGCATGGAGTCCATCGTCGGCATGGACGATGACGATGCGCTCAAGCTGATCGACGAATTGATGGCGCACGCGACGCAGAACAAATACGAATATCGTCACCAGCTGGCGCCACGGCGACTGGGTGATGTGGGACAACCGCAGCGTCATGCACCAGGCCAATCCCGACTACGACATGAACGAGCGCCGCTACCTCTACCGCCTCATGCTCAAGGGCGAAGTGCCGGCGTGAGGACGCGTGCCGTGAGGCTGACGATATGGCGCTGACGGTCTTGATCGCGCTGGCCGGCCTGATGGGCGCCAGCGGTATCGTGCTGGCCGCGGCCGGGGCGCATGGCACGCCCGGCGCGGGCCTCGACAGCGCCGCCTATATGCTTTTGTTCCACGCCGCGGCCGTCGTCGGCGGCGCGGCGCTCCTCCAGCAAGGCGCGCTGTGGCGGCCGTTGGCGCCTGTCGTGCTGGCCGGATGGGTGCTCGGCGCGACTTTGTTTTCCGGCGACATCGCGCTACGCGCTTTCACCGGCGCACCGGCTATTCCCGTTTGCCGCACCCTCCGGCGGCTTCATCCTGATCGCCGCGTGGCTTGCGCTGGCGATCACGGCCTTGCGGCGCAGCTGAGCGTCCGCACTGTGCCCGATCAGGACTTGGGCAGGACTTGGCTCCGATCACGAGTTGGCCATGTTTGCGGGCTTTGTCGTTTGCGGCAACGCCCGGCCTGCTCTTGGCGCCACACGGATTCGATAAAGTAGAGTCCTGTAATATCAATGGCTTAAGCCTGTAAAACGTTAGCTGCGAATATTGGGGCCGCCGCGGGGTTAACGGCGGCTCGCGTTGCGCGCGGCGACTATGCGTCTCGTGTGATTGACAGCGGCCGATGCCTATGATGCCGAGACGCTTGAGGGGAGCATGATGACATTCGTCACGACGGCGCGTCTCGCGGTCCTGCCCGCCGCCGTATTGCTTTCGGTCGCCTTGGCCGGATGCGATCGCGGCCAAGAGCAGCGCGCGGCGTTTCCGCCGCCGACGGTGACCGTGGCCAAGCCGGTGGCGCGCACCGTGGTGGACTACGACGAATATGTCGGCCGCTTCGTCGCCGTCGATTCGGTCGAGATTCGTTCGCGGCTGTCCGGTTATCTTTCCGCCATCCATTTCACCGACGGCCAGATGGTAAAGAAGGGCGATCTTCTCTTCACCGTCGACCGCCGCCCGTTCGAAATCGCGCTCGAACAGATGCGCGCCAATCTCGCACAGGCGCGCGCCAACCTGTCCTTTGCCCAGGGCGATCTGCAACGCGGCCAGGCTTTGTTGGCGAACAAGACGATCACCGACCAAACTTACGATCAGCGTCTGCAAGCCAAAAGCGTTGCCGAAGCGTCCGTTGCCGCGCAGGAGGCGATGGTGAATTCCGCCGAGCTCGATCTCGATCAATATAGCGAACTGCGTGCGCCGGTCGACGGGCGGATCGGCGACCGCCGCGTGTCGGTCGGCAACCTCATTAGCGGCGGCGCCGGCGGCAATACCACGCTCTTGGCCACCATCGTTTCGGTCGATCCGATTCGCTTCGAATTCACCTTCGATGAAACTTCGTATCTGCGTTACGAGCGGTTCGCCAAAAACCGGAAATCCGAGCAAGCCGCGGATCCGCCGCCCGCTCGGCAGGCCGACAAGCAAGCCGAACAGCAAACCGGCCAGCCGGCCGGGCAACAATCCGATCCGCCGTCCAATCAGCCGGCGGCGGATCAGCAGCAAGACGGCATCGACACCGGCGTACCGGTTGCGCTCAAGCTGATCGACGAAAAGGATTTCGACCACACCGGCAAGATCGATTTCGTCGACAACGCCATCAGCGCGTCCTCGGGCACGATCCGCGGCCGCGCCATCTTTGCCAATCCAAACGGGATATTCGTGCCCGGCATGTTCGGCCGTATCCGCGTGCCCGGCTCGCCGCCGCACCTGGCGCTGCTCATCCCCGATGCCGCGATTGGCTCCGAACAAGCCCGCAAATACGTGCTGGTGGTCGACGAGGGCGGCACCGTGCGGCAGAAATACGTGACGCTCGGCCAGCTCGACGGCGGCCTGCGCGTCATCAGCGACGGCTTGCTCCCCACCGACCGCGTGATCGTCAACGGCCTGATGCATGCGCAGCCCGGGGTCAAAGTGAAGGCGCAAGAGCAGGGCAATCCCGCCGCGCCGCCCAAGGCCGGCGAACAGGCCAAAGCCGGTTGATAGCGTAGATGCGCATCTCGCACTTCTTCATCGATCGGCCGATCTTTGCCGCCGTGGTCTCGATCGTCTTTGTGATCCTGGGCGGCGTGGCGTTCTCGCGTCTGCCGATCGCGCAATATCCCGAGATCGCGCCGCCGATCATCAATGTCACCGGGCAATATCCCGGCGCCAGCGCCGAAGTTGTCGCCTCCACGGTGGTCACGCCGATGGAGCAGCAGATCAACGGCGTCGAGAACATGCTCTATATGTCGTCCAATTCGACGGCGGACGGGCGCTTTTCGATCCAGGTGACGTTCGACCTCGGCACCAATCTCGACATCGCCCAGGTGCAGGTGCAGAACCGCGTCGCCATTGCGCAGCCGCGGCTGCCGGCCGACGTCCGCAATATCGGCGTCACGGTGACAAAATCCTCGCCCGACCTGATGATGGTCGTGCACCTTTATTCGCCCGACAAGTCGCGCGATGCCTTGTTCATATCGAATTACGCCACGCTCGAAGTCACCGATCCGCTGACCCGCGTCGACGGCGTCGGCTCGATCACCGTGTTCGGCAGCCGCGATTATTCGATGCGCATCTGGCTCGATCCGGACCGCCTGCAATCGCTCGGCCTGACCGCGACCGACGTCACCAATGCGTTGCAGGCGCAGAACATCCAGGTCGCCTCCGGCGTGCTCGATCAGCCGCCGGTGGCGCATCCGGGCGCGTTTCAGATCGCAGTGCAGACGCTCGGCCGGCTCGATACGCCGGCGGAATTCGGCAATATCGTCGTCAAAGAAACGCCCGGCGCGGTGGTGCGGCTGCGCGACATCGCCGACATCCAGCTCGCCGCGCTCGACTACTCGTCGAACTCTTATCTCGACCACGACCCCGCGGTTGCGCTGGCGATTTTCCAGCGGCCCGGCTCCAACGCGCTCGACACCGCCAAAGGCGTCACCGATCTGATGGCGAAGCTGTCGCAGCGGTTCCCGCCCGGCGTCAAATACGCCATCGTCTACAATCCCACGCAATTCATCCAGCAGTCGGTCGATGCGGTGATCGACACCATCGGCGAGGCCATCGTGCTCGTCGTGCTGGTGGTAGTGCTGTTTCTGCAGACCTGGCGTGCCGCCATCATTCCGCTTGTCGCCATCCCGGTCTCGCTGATCGGCAGTTTCTTCTTCATGGCGGCGTTCGGTTTCACGCTGAATAATCTGTCGCTGTTCGGCCTGGTCTTGGCGATCGGCATCGTGGTCGACGATGCCATCGTCGTGGTCGAAAACGTCGAGCGCAATATCGCCGCCGGGCTCCCGCCACGCGAGGCCGCGCGCAAGAGCATGGACGAGGTCGGCTCGGCGCTGGTCGCGATCGCGCTGGTGCTGTGCGCGGTGTTCGTGCCGTCGATCTTTATCACCGGTATTTCCGGCCAATTCTACCGGCAGTTCGCGCTGACTATTACCGGCGCCACCGTTATTTCGCTGATTGTTTCGCTGACGCTGTCGCCGGCGATGTGCGCGCTGCTGCTCAAGCCGCACCAAAGCGGGCGCCGCGACCGCTGGTGGGAGCGTCCGATCCATCAATTCTTCGGTTATTTCAACCGCGGCTTCGACCAGATCGGATTCGGCATCTCCTGGCTTGCCACCAGAACGGTACGCCGTGCGGTGATGATGGCCGCAATCTATCTGGTCGTCATCGCGCTCGGTCTCAACGCTTTCCGCACCGCCCCGGCGGGCTTCATCCCGCAGGTCGACCGCGGCTATATCATCGTCGTCGTGCAGTTGCCGCCCGGCGCGTCGCTCGCCCGCACCGATGAGGTGCAGCAGCGCGCACTCGACATCGCGCTCGGCGTGCCGGGGGTGGTGCATGCCGTGAACATCGTCGGCTTTTCCGGCGCGACCTTCACCAACGCGCCGAATTCCGGCGCGCTGTTTCTGGTGCTCGACGATTACACCAAGCGCGGCCACGATCCGCGCGAATCGGCGGCCGCCATCCAGGCGCAGCTCAATCGCCGGCTGTCGGGCATCCAGGACGCGCTTCATCATTTCGGTGCTGCCGCCGCCGGTGATCGGCATCGGCACCGCCGGTGGTTTCCGCATGATGGTCGAGGATCGCTCCGGCCAAGGATCGGAAGCCCTGCGCCAGGCCACCGAATCGCTGGTGCTGGCCGCGGTGAAGACCCCCGGCATCGCGCAAGCGTTCTCGCTGTTCGAAACCTCGACGCCGCAAGTCTATCTCGACATCGATCGCACCAAGGCGCAGCTCCTCGGCGTCAACGTCCAGGACGTGTTTAACGCGCTGCAGGTCTATATCGGCTCATCCTACGTCAACGACTTCAACCTATTCGGCCGCACCTTCCGCGTCATGGCGCAGGCCCGCGACGAGGACCGCCAGCACGTCGCCGACGTGCTCAAGATCAGGGTGCGCAATTCCAGCGGCGATACCGTACCGCTCGGCTCCTTCACCACCGTCGACAACATCGCCGGTCCCTATCGCGTGCCGCGCTACAATCTCTATCCGACCGCCGAGGTCGACGGCGCCGCCGCGCCGGGCTATTCGCAGGGCCAGGCTATCGCGATCATGGACAGGCTCGCCGATGCGACGCTGCCGGAAGGATTCGCCACCGAGTGGACGACGCTGGCTTATCAGCAGATCAGGGCCGGCAATACCGCCATGTTCGCGTTCGGACTAGCGGTGGTCTTCGTCTTTCTGGTGCTGGCGGCCCAATACGAGAGTCTCGACTTTGCCGCTGGCCGTGATCATGATCGTGCCGATGTGTCTCGTCGCCGCCATTACCGGCGTGATCCTGCGCGGTCTCGACAACAACATCCTCACCCAGGTCGGCTTCGTGGTGCTGATCGGTCTGGCGGCGAAAAATGCGATCCTGATCGTCGAGTTCGCCCGCCAATTGGAGGATCAGGGGCGCACGCGCTGGGCGGCCGCCGTCGAGGCGACGCGGCTGCGGCTGCGGCCGATCCTGATGACCTCGTTCGCCTTCATCCTCGGCGTGACGCCTTTGGTTTGGGCAATCGGCGCCGGCGCGGAACTGCGCCAGGCGCTCGGCACCGCGGTGTTCTCCGGCATGATCGGGGTGACGGCGTTCGGCCTGATCTTCACGCCGGTGTTCTATGTTATCGCCCGCTACATCGCCCAACTCGGACAGCGGCGCGGCAAGGAAGGCCAGGTTCGGTGCAGACCGGCGCAACCGGCAGGCAATCCAGTCGCCATGGCTGCGGAATAAACCGGCAACCGCGGTGTTGGTCGTGGGACGCCTGCGCTAACATGACGCAAATGTTCGCGACATCGGGGGCGATGCCGGATCGCCGGAGGGAGTCTACAGCGATGATTCAGCAATCTGCTCGATTGTCTTCGGCGTTCTGATGCTCGGCATCACCGCCGCCTCCGCACAGAGCTGCCAGGACGTCATCGACAAGCGTCAGACGCTTGATGAAGCACAGCGCCGCCGAGGCGAAGATCGGCTCTTCGATGATCAAGGGCGAGACGCCCTTCGATCTCGCCAAGGTCCAGGAGATCTACGCCACCTTCGCCACCGATGCGGCGGCGATGCCGACACTGTTTCCCGGATTGCTCGAAAACCGGCGATCACACCACGGCCGGACCGGCGATCTGGGACAAGTCGGACGATTTCAAGGCGGCGATCGCCAAGTTCGCGGCGGACATTAAAGCTGCGCAAAGTAGCACCAAGGACCTCGACAGCCTGAAGACTAATTTCCAGACCATCGGAAAGGATTGCGGCTCCTGCCATCAGACATTCCGGGTGAAGCCGAGCTGATCAAGCGTCGCGTTCCGAAAAAGGGTCGGCCGTCCGCAAGGGCGCGCCGCCCCTTTTGCTATTCGCGGCTTGGACCATTGCGGCAAGTTGCTATTCGCCCCTATTATGACCGCGATTTGTGGGCCTTGGCGGATAAGTATTTCACTATTCTCCTCAACAGAGCTGATTGCGCATGGCGCTACAGGCACCGGCTATCGTTGACGTGCGCAAGGCCGGCGCAGGTCAGACCGTCGGAATGTCAACTTGGCTGCACGGCATCGGCGTGCGGCAGGTGCGTCTTGCCTGCGGCCTCGTCATGTTCACCTATATATTCTCGCATTTCTTTAGTCACGCGCTTGGCAACTTCTCCTACGGCCTGATGGAGACGTGGCTAACTTACCACATTTTGTTTTGGCGGTTTCCGATCGTCAATTTCACGCTTTATGCCGCGGCGGTGACGCATGCCGGGCTGGGGTTGTGGGCGTTCTATCAGCGCCGACATTTTCGCTACACCGGCGCCGAACTCACCCAACTCGTATTGGGGTTAAGTATTCCACTTTTGATCGCTATTCATCTCGCAGGGGCGCGACTCGGGGGACCTCTTTATGGGCGGGGGCCGCCAAACTATGCATCGGTATTGTTCGGTTATTGGGTCGCGCGCCCGTTCATGATCCCGGTGCAATATGTTCTTCTTACCGTGGCCTGGACCCACGGTTGCATTGGGCTTTATTTCTGGCTGCGGCTCAAGCCGTTTTTCAAATGGGCGGCGCCATTTTTGCTGGCGGTAGCGGTACTGCTGCCGCCGCTGGCGATGCTCGGCGTCTATCAAGGCGGGCGCGAGGTCATCGCGCTCGCCAAGGACCCGCAATGGCGTGCCCTGCATATCAATCCTATCCCTCCGGCGCAGCGCGCATTTCTCGACGACATCGCTCTATTTTATTTTCCGATCGGCTATATCGGCCTCATCGGTCTGGTGTTTGCTGCGCGCGGGTTGCGCGCGTTGCGGGAAAGCCGGCGCGGCATGATTACCGTCTCCTATCCCGACCGTCAGGTGCGCGTGCCGAAGGGCTTGAGCGTCCTCGAAACGAGCCTGCGCTATAATGTTCCGCATGCCAGTGTGTGCGGCGGGCGGGCGCGATGCTCCACCTGCCGCGTCCGCGTTGTGAACGCTCGCGCTCCTGGCCGCGGCCGCCGCCACGTTGGGTCTTGCCGCCTTCTGGCTGGCGACACTGCCGGCGGTCGTTCCCGCCTCGGCCTTGCCGCCCTATACGCCCAATCTCGACAACGGCCGTACCATGTTCGCGATCGGCGGCTGTTCGGCGTGCCACGCCGTTCCCAACAAGGATCCCGACAAGGTCGATCGCACACGGCTCGGCGGTGGTTTGGCGCTCAATTCGCCGTTCGGCACCTTTTACGTGCCGAACATTTCACCCGACCTCAAGAACGGCATCGGCCGCTGGAGCGAGGCGAATTTTGTCACCGCGCTGTGGAAGGGCACGTCGCCGGAGCGGTGCCAATCTCTATCCGGCATTTCCCTACACCTCCTACCAACACATGCAGCTCGACGATGTGCGCGATTTGTTTGCCTATCTCAAAACCCTGCCGTCGATGCCGGGCAAAGTACGCCGGCACGATCTGCGATTTCCATTCGACCAGCGCCCGCTGCTCGGCGGCTGGAAGCTGTTGTTCCTGCACGGCGGCCCATTCCTGCCCGATCCGGCGCACTCGGCGCAATGGAACCGCGGCGCTTATCTGGTCAACGGTCCGGGGCATTGCGCCGAGTGTCACTCGCCACGCAATAGGCTCGGCGCCATTATCGAGGACCAGCGCTTCGCCGGCGGCCCGACACCGGACGGCGACGGCTGGGTGCCGAATATCACGCCGGCCGGGCTGCAGCACGGCGACCAAATCTGGTCGGCGAAGGATATCGCGAGCTTCCTCGGCGACGGCATGACGCCGTCCGGCGATTTCGTCGGCAGCACCATGGCCGAGGTCATCCGCGACACGTCGCTGCTCGGCGCCAACGATCGCGCCGCCATCGCCGATTACATTTTCACGCTGCCGCCGGTGCAGGGCCCGACGCCGCCGCCGAAGAAAAAGAACTGAGAATTCGCAAGACGGAAGGGGGAGCGTGAGCACGGCGCTGCCGGCGTCAATCGTCCCGGTCCGCCATTACGACCCCGCTCCGAACGCCTTGAAGGTGATGATGGTGCGGGTCTCGGCAATGCCGGGGATCGGCTGCACTTTCTCGGCAATGAAATGGCCGATATCGGTCGACGGATCGACGTAGAATTTCACCAAAAGATCGAAATCGCCGGCGGTCGAATAGATTTCCGAGGCGATTTCGGCGTCGGCGAGCTTATTGGCGACGTCGTAGGACTTGCCAAGCTGGCATTTGATCTGCACGAAAAAGGGAATCATCCGCGCCTCCGGGACCGTCGCGATGAGCTTATACCAAACCGCAAGGACTGCACGAGCCCGGCCGGACGGTGTAACGTTTGCAGACCAACAGGGGTTTTGTAATGCCGGTCGACCTTCGCCTCAATGCCATCGTCGATCCCGAGCGCGCCGGCGGGCGCAATCTTGCCGATCTGGCGCGGCTTTGCGCCCAAGGCGGCGCCACGCTCGTCCAATTGCGCGACAAGGTGAGCGAGACGCGCGCCATGGTGGGGGAGGCGAGGGCGATCAAGCAGGCGTTGGCGCCGTTTGGCGTGCCGTTCGTCGTCAACGATCGCCTCGATGTGGCGCTCGCCGCCAAAGCCGACGGCGTGCATCTGGGGCCTGACGACATGGCGATCGAGGACGCCCGCGCGCTCCTCGGCCGTGACGCGATCATAGGCCTGTCGATCAAATCGGTTGCCGAGGCCGAAGCGGCGCCGCTCGATCTGATCGACTATGTCGGCTCCGGCGGCGTCTATGTCACGCTATCGAAGCAGCAGAACAACCCGCCGATCGGTCCGCAAGGCTTGGCGCGCATTATCGCCGCATTGCATCGCCGCGCGCCGCAACTCCCCGTCGTCGGCATCGCCGGTATCGACGCCGGCAATGCCGCCGAGGTCATCGGCGCCGGCGCCGCCGGCGTCGCCGTCATTTCGGCGCTGTCGCTGTCGCCCGATCCCGCCGCCGCGGCGCGCAGCTTGCGCGATATCGTCGACGGCATGCTGGCGAAGCGGGGCGCGTGATGGCCGTTCCGATCGCGCTGACCATCGCCGGCTCGGATTCCGGCGGCGGCGCGGGCATCCAGGCGGATCTGAAAACCTTTGCCGCGCTCGGGGTTTACGGCGCGTCCGTCATCACCGCGCTGACGGCGCAGAACACCAAGGGCGTGTCTGCTATTCACGAAGTGCCGGCGGGTTTCATTGCGGCGCAGATCGATGCGGTGTTTTCCGATCTCGCTATCGGCGCGGTGAAGATCGGCATGCTGGGCAACGCGGCGGCGATCGACGCCGTCGCCGCCGGGCTCGGCCGGCATCGTGCCCGCAACGTCGTGCTCGATCCGGTCATGACGGCGACGTCAGGCGAGACGCTATTACATTCGGACGCGCTTGGCGCGTTGCGCAAACTGATCGCGCAGGCCAACGTGCTGACGCCCAATCTGCCGGAAGCCGCGGCGCTGCTCGATCTGCCGCAGGCGCGCAACGAGAACGAGATGCGCGCGCAAGCGGAAAAGTTACTCACGCTTGGCGCCGGTGCGGTGCTGATCAAAGGCGGCCACGCCGGCGGCCCGGACGCCGTCGATCTTCTGGTCGAGCCGAGCGGTTCCACCCGTTTCGCGGCGCCGCGCCTTACCGCCGAAAATACGCACGGCACAGGCTGCTCGCTCGCCTCGGCGATTGCCGCCGGGCTCGCCAAGGGATTTTTGCTCGGCGAGGCGGTCGGGCAGGCCAAGACCTTCGTGAGCGCCGCCATCGCCGCGGCGGACCGGCTCGCGATCGGATCCGGCCGCGGTCCGCTGCATCATTTTTTCAAGTGGTGGTAGACGGCCATCAGCGCCGCCGGCGCGCCGGGCTGCTTCATCGGATGGGCGCGGGCAAAAGCATCGATTGTCGACAATTCCGCGACGATGCGGACGAAGGTCGGGAACGGCGCGGTGTCGACCGCAAAATATTTTGCTCCCGCCGCCTGACTGGCGAGGCAGATGTCGGCCATCGTGACCGTGTCGCCGTGGCAATAGCGCCCGGTGGCCTTGTCTTTGAGATGGGTTTCGAGCGCGGTGATCGCGGCGGTGTGCCAATGCCGGCACCATGTGTTGACCGAGGCCTCGTCGAATTTGAATTCGTGCGCCAGATATTCGCGCACCCGCGGCACGATCAGCGGATGCGAGTCGCAGGCGACCAGCTGGCTCAAGCCGCGCACGCGGGCGCGGCCGCGCGCATCGCGCGGCAGCAAAGGCGGCGTCGGGTGGGTCTCATCGAGATATTCGATGATCGCCAGCGATTCGAACAGAGCCGGCCCGTCGCCGTCGATCAGCGCCGGGATCGCCATCATCGGATTGATCGCGCGATAAGCCGCTTCACGCTGCTCGCCCTTCATGAGATTGACCTGGATCACCTCATCGGGCGTGATGCCTTTGAGATTGAGCGCGATGCGCACGCGATAAGTCGCGAGCGAGCGCCAGAATGAAAACAGCTTCACCGTGTCCTCCCTTTTCCGCCGCGCGCGGGTTTATGCCGGGCGCTATTTCTTCGCCCCGCCCGGATCGGCCTTCAGCCCCGCCGCCTCGATGCCGGCCACGGCGATGATCTCGTCATTGTCTCCGGTATCGCCGGAAATGCCGACCGCGCCGATGATGCCGCCGCTCGCGTCGCGGATCAGCACGCCCGCGGGGTTCGGCACCAGCCGCCCGCCGCTCGCCGCGACGATGGCGGCGAGGAAATTCGGGTTTTGCGCCGCCCGTTCCATCATGGTGCGCGAGCCCCAGCCCATGCCGAGCGCGCCATAGGCTTTGCCGACGGCGATCTCAAAACGAATGATGCCCGAGCCGTCCTCGCGCTTGGCGCAGACGACATGGCCGCCGGGATCGAGCACCACCACGGTCTGCGGCATTTGTTTGAGCTCGCGCGCCTTGTTCAGCGCGACGTCGACGATGGTGGAGGCTTGCGCAAGCGTAACGGCTGACATGATGGCTCCGATGTGTTTGCTGAAAGGCGTTTACTGCTTGCCGCGGCTCGCCCAATAGGCCGAGACGGTCGGAGATTTCGGCGCTGCCCGAGCGGCGGCGCTTGGTTTCTTCGTAGCAGGCGAGTGCCTTGTCGACGAGCGGCAGCTCGATGCCGCGCGATTTGGCTTCGGCCAGCATCGCTCGCATGTCCTTGATGCCGCCGTCGACGTCAAAGGTCACCGGACCGGGATCGCCGCCCTTGAGCATCGCGGCAATGCCGGGTGCGCGCACTTTGGCGATGGTGGCGGCGCCGGAGGTGTCGCTCAGCAAATCCATCAGCCGCCCCGGATCGACCGGCAGCCCATGCGCCAGCGCCAGCGCCTCGCCCAAGGCTTGCCAATAAACCATGAGCGGCAGATTGACCGCGAATTTGAGCACCGCCCCCGAACCGACCGGCCCGGCATGTTCGAGCCGGCGGCACAATTGTTCGAGAATCGGCCGCGCGCGCGCGACGTCGGCGGCGCTCGCCGCCCATGAGCCCGATGAGCTTGCCTTGCCGCGCCGGTCCGGTCGAACCGCCGACCGGACATTCGACAAAAGCGGCGCCTTTGCCGCGCACCGCTTGCGCCAGCGCGACCTCGGTCGCCGGTAACACCGTGCTCATGTCGATGAACAGCTTGCCGGCGACATCGCCGCTGAGCAGGCCCGCCGGTCCTTTATAGACCGCGTCGAGCGCCGCTGCGTCGGTGAGGCTTGAGATGATGACGTCCGCGCGCCCCACCAACTCTGCCGGCGTCGCGGCCACGGTTGCGCCGGCGACCGCCTTGGCCTTGTCCGGCTGTGCGATTCCACACCGCGACCTCGTGCCCGACCTCGATCAGCCGCGCCGCGATGGCCGCGCCCATTTTCCCGACACCGGCGACACCGATACGCATCCACATCTCCTAGGCGTCGTTCCGGGGCGCGGGCCTTTGCCCGCGAGCCCGGAACCCATAACCACAGGGCGCGAAGACCAGCATTCCGCCACGTGTTCTGCAAGGTCTGTGTTTATGGATTCCGGGCTCACGCTTCGCGTGCCCCGGAATGACGGCAACGAGAAAGCGGCTTGCGCAGGCGTGGAGCGGGTGTCATAGCGTCGCGTCCTTCAGCAAAAGGGAGCGGGCAACGGATGGTTTTAGGAAACAAGGGTGTCGTCGGCATCGTCGGCCTCGGCATCATGGGCGGCGCATTTGCGGAGAACCTCGTCGCCGCCGGCTGGCGCGTCATCGGCTACGACATTGCTCCGGCGCGGCGGAAGGCGCTGGCGCGCGCCGGCGTCGAGATCGCTGCCGACGCCGTCGATGTCGCGCGCCAGGCAAAGACGATCATGACCAGTCTGCCCAAGCCCGAAGCGCTGGCCGCAACCGCCGCCGCGATCGCCAAAGCCGGCCTGCCGCGCCGCGTGATCGTCGAGGCGTCCACCTTCACCATCGACGACAAGGCTCGCGCCCAGGCGGTGCTGCACAAGGCCGGTCATCTGCTGCTCGATTGTCCGGTCAGCGGCACCGGCGCGCAGGCCAAGGTCAAGGACCTCGTGGTCTATGCCTCGGGCGGCTCCGCCGAGATCAAGACGCTGCGCCCGATGTTCGCCGCCTTCGGCCGCGCCGTGTTCGATCTCGGCGAATTCGGCAACGGCAGCCGCATGAAATACGTCGCCAATCTGCTGGTCGCCATCCACAACGTGGCGAGCGCGGAGGCCATGGTGCTCGGCATCAAGGCCGGCCTGCCGCCGCAGCTTATTTTCGATCTGATCAAGACCGGCGCCGGCAATTCGCGCATTTTCGAGCTGCGCGCGCCGATGATGGTGAAGGACCGCTACGACAATCCGACCATGAAGATTTCGGTGTGGCAGAAGGACATGGACGTCATCGGCAGCTATGCCCGCAAGATCAAAGTGCCGACGCCGATGTTCGATGCCTCAAGCCGCATTTACGAGAAGGCGCTCAAAGCCGGCCACGGCGCCGAAGACACCGCCGCGGTCTGCGCCGTGCTGGAAAAGATGGCCGGGGTGAAACGCGGAAAGCTGCAAGGGAAGAGGCGCTGAGCTCTAACTCTCTCCCGGCATGCGGAGAAGCGGAACGAGCTATGCCGCTGTCAACGTCGGAATTTTCTTCAGTTTGCCCGCCAGATTGCGCTCAGCGACAGCAAGGTCATAGGCGCGCTGCAGATTGATCCAAAGATCGGGGCCATTGCCGAGGAGCTTGCCGAGACGCAATGCCATTCCCGGCGTCACCGGCTGCTTTTCATCGAGAATGTCATAAAGCGTCTGCCGCGAAACGCCGAGCAAGCGCGCGATCTCGGTCTTGGATTTGCCGAGCGCCGGCAGCACATCCTCACGCAGCATCTCTCCAGGATGCATCGGCTTTAAGCCGCGAACGAGCCGGTTCCTGCTCATCAGTGATAGTCCTCCAAATCCACGTCGACGGCGTCCTCGCCATCCCAGCCAAAAGTCACTCGCCAATTTCCACTCGCGTCGATCGCGTACCGGCCGCGATCCTTACCCTTGAGCGCATGAAAGCGGAAACCCGGCATGTTCATCCCTTCGGGCGACTTGGCGGCGTTGAGCGCAAGCAAAATGCGACGAATGCGATCCGGGTTCTGCACGCTCAGCCTGGAAGGATCGCCGCGCTCGGCAAAGCGTCGTAATCCCTTGCTTCGGAACGATCGGATCACATAAAGATTGTAAGGTATCGCCTTACAATTGTCCAGGCTATTGCGACGGATTAAAGTGCGGTTCAAAGCAGTGAGCTCGGAGGAAAACGCATGTCATCGCTTGAAGGCGAAGCCCGCATGGCGGCGGCCGCGGGCGACCGCAAGCAGATCGAAGCGCGCAGCGAAACCCGCGACGGCATGCGCATCGACTGGAACGTGCCGATTGCGATGGACGACGGCCTCGTGCTGCGCGCCGATGTGTTTCGCCCCGTCGCCGAAGGCCGCTATCCGGTGATCTTGAGCTACGGTCCTTACGCCAAGGGACTCGCCTTTCAGGACGGCTATCCGAGCGCCTGGGCGCGCATGGTGGAAAAGCATCCCGACGTCACCGCCGGCTCCAGCAACCTCTACCAAAGCTGGGAAGTGGTCGATCCGGAGAAATGGGTGCCGCACGATTATGCCTGCGTGCGCGTCGATTCGCGCGGCTGCCGGTTGTTCGCCCGGCTTCATCGATCATTTTTCGCCGCGCGAGACTAAGGATTTCTACGACTGCATCGAATGGGCAGGCTTACAGCCGTGGTCGAACGGCAAGGTCGGACTGAACGGCATTTCCTATTACGGCATCAACCAGTGGCACGTCGCCTCGCGCGAACCGCCGCATCTTGCCGCCATGTGCATCTGGGAGGGCGCTGCCGACTGGTATCGCGACATGACGCACCACGGCGGCATTCTCTCCACGTTCTGGGAAAATTGGTACGACATGCAGGTCAAGACCGTGCAATACGGCTCAGGCGAGCGCGGCAAAAGAAGCCGCGTGCATGGCGAGCTGGTTTGCGGTCCGGACGTTCTTTCCGACGAAGAGCTCGCCAAAAACCGCAGCAGTTTCGGCGCCGACATCGCCGCGCATCCGCTCGACGACGTCTATCACCGCGCCCGCTCGCCGGTCTGGTCGAAGGTGAAGGTGCCGCTTTTATCGGCGGCCAACTGGGGCGGCCAAGGCTTGCATCCGCGCGGCAATTTTGAGGGTTACGTCCGCGCCGCATCCAAGCAAAAGTGGCTCGAAGCGCACGGCATCGAGCACTGGACGCATTTCTACACCGATTACGGCCGCCATCTGCAACTGCGCTTTTTCGATTATTTCCTCCACGGCAAGAAGAACGGCTGGGACAAGCAGCCGCCGGTGCAGCTTCAGGTGCGGCACGTCGATCGCTTCGTCGAGCGCGCGGAGAAGGAATGGCCGCTCAAGCGCACCAAATGGACGAAGTTCTATCTCGATCCCACCGACGGTTCGCTCGGCGACAAGGCGGCCAAGAGGAAAACCGTGATTCGCTTCGAGGCGATGGGCGACGGCGTGACTTTCCTGACGCCGCCGCTGGCGCATGAGACGGAAATCACCGGCCCGTCGGCGGTCAAGCTGTTGGTGTCGTCCTCGACCAGCGATGCCGATATTTTCGCCGTGCTGCGGGTGTTCTCGCCCGATCTGAAGGAAGTGGTTTTCCAGGGCGCCATCGATCCGCATACGCCGGTCGGTCAGGGCTGGCTGCGCGCCTCGCATCGCGCGCTCGACAAGAAGCTGTCGAAGCCATACCGGCCTTACCATAGCCCACACGAAAAGCCAGCCGCTCAAGCCGGGCGAAGCGGTCGCGCTCGATATCGAGATCTGGCCGACGTCGATTGTGGTGCCGGCCGGGCACCGCATTGCGCTCACCATCCGCGGCCGGGACTACGTCTATCCGGGGGGAAGCGGCGGGCGGCTGTCGAACTTCAAGAACGAGCTTACCGGCTGCGGGCCGTTCCTGCACGACGATCCGCGCGACCGGCCGCCGCAGATTTTTGGCGGCGTCACCGGCCTGCATTTCGGCGGCGCGGCGCGGCCCCATGTGCTGCTGCCGATCATTCCCCCGAAGACAAGGTAAACGTATGGCCGGCGCGGTTTTGTGGGCACCGGCGCTGCTTGCGCGACTATCCGTCGCTGCGGAAATATTGAAAAAAAGCACGACAATAACGGACTTTACACTGCGGCCGGGCTTCGCCCGGGGCGCCTGGAATGATAACGTGAAAGCTATGGCCTAAGGCCGATCGCGCAGGGGACGCACTGGATCGCAGGCGCCTCAATAATCATCGGCGCCAATGGGAGGATACCAATGTCTCGCAAGCTTATGTCTCGGAAGGTCAGCCGCCGTGCGGTTTTGGCCGGCACGGCCGCGGGCGCCGCTGCGCTGACCCGCTTTCCGGCGCCTGCCGTCGCGCAGGAAAAGCCGTTCAAGCTCGGCCTTCTGACGGTCAAGACCGGGCCGCTGGCGCAGGGCGGTATCCAGATGGAGCAGGGCGTCATCACCTACCTGAAGGAGACCAATTACACGATCGGCGGCCGCAAGGTCGATTTCGTCTCCGCCGACACCGGCGGCAATCCGGCCGGCACCAAGACCAAGGTTCAGGAACTGGTCGAGCGCGACAATGTCGACGTCATCCTCGGTCCGCTCGCCGCCTTCGAGCTTTATGCCATCAACGATTATGTCCAGCAGCAAAAAATGCCGGTGCTCAGTCTGGCGGCGGCGGACAACCTCACGCAACGAACGCCGAATCCATATCTGCTGCGCGCATCGGCGACTTCGTCGCAGGCGATGCAGCCGATGGGGCATTACGCGGCGACCGAACTCAAGCTCAAGCGCGCGTTCTGCATCGTCGAGGATTTCGCCTTCGGTTACGAGCAGATGGGCGGCTTCCAGGCGGCGTTCCAGAAGGACGGCGGCTGCGTCGTCAACAAGCTGTGGCCGCCGCTGGTGACGCCCGACTACACGCCCTATGTCGCGCAGATCAGCGATTGCGACGTCGTCTGCCAGGGCTTTGCCGGATCGAACCCGCTGCGCTTCATGAAGGCCTATGCCAGCGCCGGCTTGAAATATCCGGTGGTGACCGGCGAAACCGGCGCCGACGACGCGCTGCTCAAGAGCTACGGCGACGAGGCGATCGGCCTTGTCAGCTGCTGCCCCTACACGCTCGACGTCGAGACCGACGCCAACAAGCGTTTCATCGACGGCATGCTGAAGAATTACAACGCCGTTCCTGGCCAATATGCTGCGTTGCTCTACGTCAATTGCCAGGTGGTCGATGCAGCGCTCAAGGCGACCGGCGGGCGACGCCAGCGACAGGGAAAAGTTCATGGCGGCGCTCAAGGCGGTCAATCTGACCGACACGCCGCGCGGTCCGGTCAAGTTCGATCACCTCAGCAACGTGATCGGCACCTTCTACATCCGCCGCATCGGCACCGAAGGCGCCAAATACGGGCTGAAGCTCTGGAACGAGGTCATCAAGACCTACGAGAACGTCAGTCAGTTCTGGACCTGGCCCGAGGCGGAGTTTCTGGCCCACCCGGTCTACTCGCGCGATTATCCGCCGCTGACCAAGTGCTGAGCCCACCCGTCATCATCCGCGAATGCGGATGATCCAGTAAACTGAGGGGGTTTGGTGTCGCGCGGCGCGTTGGACGGACTTGCCGGGGATACTGGATGCTCCGCCTGTGCGGAGCACGACACGCCGCGGCACATGGGCCAGCCCCGGATTGAGCCTCGCGCAATCCGGGCTGTTTTTTGCTCAGAAGGGCGGCGGGCATGACATTCTGGCTGCTGCTCACGGTCAACAGCGTGACGTTCGGCGGCCTGTTGTTTTTGCTGTCGGCCGGTTTTTCCCTGATCTTCGGGCTGATGCGCATTCCCAATCTGACGCATGGCTCGATGTTCATGGTCGGCGCCTATCTCGGCACCTCGCTGCTGTCCGGTGCGCTTGGATTCTCGTTGAACTTCTGGGCGGCGGCGATCGTCGCCGCGCTCGAGGTCGCGATGTTAGGCGCGCTGATGGAGCGGTTGTTGCTGCGCCGGCTCGCCGGCCAGCAATTGGCGCAGGTGCTGGTGACGCTCGGCGTGTCCTTCATGGCCGCCGATCTTTGCCTGATGGCCTGGGGCGGCGATCCGATTTCAGTGGCGACCCCGCCGCACTTCGGCGGCTTCATCCGCTTCGCCGGCGCCGCTTTCCCGCTGTACCGCATGGCGGTGATCGTGATCGCGGCGGTGTTCGCCATCGCGCTTTGGTTGATGCTCGAACGGACCCGGCTTGGCGCCATGATCCGCGCCGGCGTCGATGATCCGCAGATGGCGCGCGTGGTCGGCATCCGGGTCTCGCAGCTCTTCACCATCGTCTTCGGGCTGGGCGCCGGCTTGGCCGGATTTGCCGGCATGATCAGCGGTCCGATCCTGTCGGTCTATCCGGGCCTCGACCAGGACATGCTGCCGCTCGCTCTGGTCGTCGTCATCCTGGGCGGCACCGGAAGCCTGCTCGGCTCCTTCGTCGGCAGCATCATCGTCGGCTTCATCTACAATTTCGGCCAGGCGCTGCTGCCGGAGCTCGCCTATTTCGTGCTGTTCCTGCCGATGGTGCTCGTCCTGGTGTTGCGGCCGCAGGGTCTGTTCGGAGGTCAGATCCTGTGAACGGGTCCGCGGCAAGTCCGGAGACGAGGCAGTTGGCAGGCGGCGTTGTCGTGCGGCGCGTCGCCATCGCCGTCGCCGTCCTGGCGCTGATCGCCGCGCCTTACGCGATCCAGCAGGTCTATTACGTCAATATCGCGAGCCAGGTCCTGCTCTACGCGGTGTTCGCGCTCGGGCTCAACGTGCTCGTCGGTTATGCCGGCTTGGTGTCGCTCGGCCATGCCGGCCTGTTCGGCGTCGCCGCTTATGTCGTCGCTTATCTGCTCGCCGCCGGACACGGCCACGTCGTCGCCATCCTGGCCGGCCTTGCGGTGGGTCTCGTCGCCACCGCGGGCTTTGCCGCGCTGGCGTTGCGGGCGACCGGCATCAGCTTCATCATGATCACGCTGGCGCTCGGCGAGATCATCTGGGGGCTCGCCTATCGCTGGATCAGCATTACCGGCGGCGACAACGGCATCAGCGTGTCGAGCCGGCCGGCGCCATTCGGCCTGCCGCTCGAATTCGCCGCGCGCCTTTTATGACGCGACGCTGATCGTGTTTTTGCTTGCGATCGCCGCGGTGGCGATCTTCGTGCGTTCGCCGTTCGGCGCCGCGCTTTGCGGCACGCGCGACCAGCCGCGCCGCATGAACGCGCTTGGCTATCACGTCTGGATGACCCGGTTCCTTGCCTTCATGTTCTCCGGCCTGTTGACCTCCGTCGCCGGTATTCTGTTCGTCTATTACACCGAGTTCATCAGCCCGCAGGCGCTGGCGCTCACCGCCTCGGCGGAAGGTTTGCTGATGGTGATCTCCGGCGGCGCCGGAACGCTGCTCGGGCCGGTGGTCGGCGCGGCGCTGGTCGTCATCGTCAAGAACGTGGTGAGCGCCTATATCACGCGCTGGAATTTCATGCTTGGCGCCATTTTCGTCGCCATCGTCGTGTTCATGCCGGAAGGACTGGTGCCGGGCGCCGTGCGGCTGACGCGTTCGGCGTGGCATGCGGCGAACCGGCAGAAGAGCACGGCCGGCAAGACGGCGGCGTCCGCCACGGGGCCGAAGCCATGACCGCGCCCGCGCTTGCCGTCGGCAATCTGTGCAAGTCGTTCGGCGGCTTGCGCGTCACCACCAATGTCAGTCTTGACGTCGCCCCCGGCGAACGCCGTCTGATCATCGGACCGAACGGCGCCGGCAAGACCACCTTGTTCAATCTCATCACCGGCGAGATCGCGCCCGACTCCGGCTCGGTGGCGCTGTTCGGCCGCGACGTCACCCGCACGCCGAGCCGCAAGCGCAGCCATCTCGGCATGGCGCGGACCTATCAGATCATCACGCTGTTCACGCAGCGACACCATCGAGCGCAACGTCACGCTGGCGTTGCTGGGGCTGTCGCCGCTGCGCTGGAACCCGCTGCTTGCGCTCGACCGCCAGCATCATTTGATCGAGCGGGCCCGCGCGGCGCTCAACCGCGTCGGCCTCGATCATATCGCCACGCGGCCGCTGGCGCAGACCTCATACGGCGAACGGCGGCGGGTCGAGATCGCCATGGCGTTGGCGCAAAATCCGAAACTGCTGCTGCTCGACGAGCCGTTCGCCGGCCTGTCGATCGACGAACGCCAGGACGTGCGCAAGCTGCTCACCGCCATTCCGCGCGACGTCACCATCGTGATGATCGAGCACGACATGGACACCGCGCTCGATCTCGCCGACCGCATCACGCTCCTGCATTTCGGCGAGGTCATCGTCGAGGGCACCCGCGCCGAGGTGGTCGCCGATCCGCGCACGCGGGAGGTCTATCTTGGCGAATAGCGCGCTCGAGCTTCGTGGCGTCGATGCCTTCTACGGCGACAGCCACGTCTTGCAGCAAGTTTCGTTTCAGCTCGGCGAGGGCAGACTGCTCGGGCTGCTTGGCCGCAACGGCGCCGGCAAATCGACCTGCATGAATGTCAGCGTCGGGCTATTGCCGCCGCGCGTCGGCAGCGTCGAAGTGTTCGGCGCCGCGGTCACCCGCCTGCCGCCGGAATCGATCGCGGCGCGCGGCGTCGCGCTGGTGCCGCAAGGCCGCCGCGTTTTCAAAAGCCTCACCGTGCGCGAGAACCTCATGGTCGCGGCGCATGCGGGCTTCGCCACCCGCCACGCGCCATGGACCGAGGACACCGTCTTTGCGATGTTCCCGCGGCTCGCCGAGCGCCGCGGTCAGCTCGCCGGTTACCTGTCCGGCGGCGAGCAGCAGATGCTCGCCATCGGCCGCGCGCTGATGGCCAATCCGCGGGTCTTGCTGATGGACGAGCCGTCGGAGGGGCTGGCGCCGCAGATCGTCGCCGAGGTCATGGCGACGATCCGCAAGCTCAAGGAAAGCGGGCTATCCATCGTTTTGGTCGAGCAGAGCCCGAAGCTCGTGTTCGACATTGCCGACGATATCGTCATTCTCAATTCCGGCCGCGTCGCCGTGGTCTCGACGGCCGGGAAGCTCAAGGCGGACGGCGTCGATCTGCGCCAGCATCTCGGGATATTTTAAGCCATTGCCGGCGCGGCGGCTTCGGGCTGTGCTTGGCGCAAAATTTTTCGATTTCCTCATCGGTGAGGTCTTCGAAGGTCAGTTGAACCGGTCGTTGATGGCGGCGTTGTCGGAAACGGAGACGACTTGGCCGCCAACCGGCCTCTAGGCCCGGGGGAGTTTCTTTGAGACATTGCCGACGCCAAAGCGGCTGTATTGCAGCCGCTGGAGGGGTTCAAGCCGATCGCGGTTGTCACCGCGCTCGGCATCGTTTATGGCGATATCGGCACCAGTCCGCTCTACGTTTACCAGGCCATTGCCAAGACCAACGGCGGCCATTTCGCCGCCGAGAGCGCGCTCGGCAGCCTGTCGCTGATCTTCTGGACGCTGCTCATCGTCGTCGCGCTGAAATATGCCGCGGTGGTGATGCGCGCCGACAACCGCGGCGAAGGCGGTATCCTGGCGCTGATGTCGCTGACCCGCGTCAGCTGGCGCGGCCGCAGGCGCTATCTCATCGCGTTCGGCTTGATCGGCGCCGCCTTGCTTTATGGCGACGGCATGATCACGCCGGCGATCTCGGTATTGAGCGCGGTCGAAGGGCTCAAAAACGCCAGCGGCGACTTCGCGCCCTACACCATGCCGATCGCCGCCATCGTGCTGTTGGCGCTGTTCCTCGTGCAAAGGCTCGGCACCGCCGCCGTCGGCAGCGCCTTCGGTCCGCTGATGCTCATGTGGTTCGCCTTCATCGCCGTCCTCGGTGTCATCGGCATCGGCAAGGCGCCGCATGTCCTGGTGGCGATCGATCCGTATTACGCGGCGGCGTTCCTGGTGCATCACGCCGGGTCGAGCCTCGCCATCCTTGGCGCCGTGTTCCTCTGCGTGACCGGCGCCGAGGCCATGTATGCGGATATGGGGCATATCGGCCGCAAACCCATTCGCATCGCCTGGTCCGCGGTCGTGTTGCCGGCGCTGCTTCTCAATTATGCCGGCCAGACCGCTCTGCTGATCACCAATCCCAGCGGTAGCGATAGTCCGTTCTTCAAGCTGGTGCCGGGTTGGGCGCTTTATCCGGCGGTCGCCTTGGCGACGATAGCGACCGTCATTGCCAGCCAAGCCATCATCACCGGAGCGTTTTCGCTTACGCGCCAAGCGATGCAGCTCGGCTGGCTGCCCGGGATGCATATCAAACAAACCTCGTCCGAAGAATTCGGCCAGATCTACGTGCCATTCGTGAACTGGCTGATGATGATCGGCACGCTGGCGCTGACGATCGGCTTCGCCAGTTCCGACCGGCTTGCCGGCGCCTATGGCGCGGCCGTCTCCACCACCATGCTGATGACGACGGCGATACTTTATCGCATCATGCGGTCCCTGTGGCGCTGGCCGGCATGGGCCGCCATCGGGCTGTTCTCGCTGTTCATATGCGTCGATTTCGCCTTCTTCATCGCCAATCTCACCAAGATCGCCGAGGGCGGCTGGATTCCGCTGTTGTTCGGCCTGGCGATTTTCGTCGTGATGACGACGTGGCACGCCGGCATCGACGCCATGCACCGGCGCCAGGAGCGCGACGCCGTGTCGATCGGGCAATTCGTCCGCCAATTGCGCGATCGTAAGATCCCCCGCATTCCCGGCCGTGCGATTTTCCTCACCCGGCTGCGGGGTTTTATTCCGCAGCTGATTGCCAATCACGTGCGGCAGATGGGATCGCTCTATGAGGAAACCGTCGCGCTGACGGTGCAGTTTACCGCAGCGCCACGCGTACGCGCCAACAGCCGGCTTCATGTCGAGCCGCTCGGCCAGGGCTTTTGGCAGGTGACGGTGCGTTTCGGCTTTATGGAAAATCCCGACGTTTGCAGGGCGCTCGACCGCGAAAAAGCCAAGTGCCCGATCAATTCCGACGATGCCATCTATATCAGCGAGCGCGACTACGTGGTGGCGCGTAAGCATAAACCGCGGCTGGCGGCGTGGCGGCGTCGGCTGTTTTCGTTCCTGTACCGCAACTCGATCCATCCGGCCGACCGCTTCAATTTTCCGAGCGAGCACTTCGTGCAGATCAGCCGGGAAATCGAGATTTAGGCGCCGTCGCAATTTGGACGCGGCCGAGGGTCGGCGCAGATGTCGCGTCCTTGTCGCGTGCCGCCGACAAGATCAACAACTTGGCGCACAACAAAATATGCCGGACCGATATTGCAAAGTGCCGAACTCGCCGTCACCATGGCGGCGAGGGTACTGATTGGAGGGGCACCACGTGATTACCGTTCCCGAATTGGCCGCAGAGGCTCTGGGGTCGTACCTTGGCGACCATCTGAGCCGCAGGTTTGCCTCGACGCATGCCGACCTGACGGCGCTCATTCCTTCGATCGCAAGATTGTCGCTCGAATGCATCGGCAATAGCGACGCGCTCTACCACAATGTCGAGCATACCATGCTGGTAACGCTGGTCGGCTACGACATCATGAAGGGCCGCTCGCTGCTGAAACCGACCTATCCGAGCGATTACGCACATCTGCTCGTCGCCTGCCTGCTGCACGACATCGGTTACGTGCGCGGCATCCTCCAGGGCGACGGCCCCGACGGCTACGTCATCGACGGCAAAGGCAACAAGACCAAGTTGCCGCGCGGCGCCTCCGACGCCGCCCTGTTGCCCTATCACGTCGATCGTTCGAAGCTGTTCGTGATGGACCGCATGGCCAAGATCGAGCTAGTTGATGCCGCGCGGATTGCGGCGGCGATCGAGTACACCCGCTTTCCCTCGTCGCATGGGCCGCACGAATCCGACAGCGAGGAGGGTCTCTTGGTGCGGGCCGCCGATCTGATCGGCCAGCTCGGCGACCCGCATTACCTGCGCAAGGCCAATGCGCTTTACTTCGAGTTCGAGGAAGTCGGCATGAACAAGCAGCTCGGCTACACCTCGCCGGCCGATCTCACCGATCTCTATCCGCAGTTTTACTGGAATAGCGTATCGCCGCACATCCAGAGCGCCATCCGCTATTTGAATGTCACGTCGAGCGGACGGCAGTGGGTGGCAAACCTCTACAGCAACGTGTTTCGCGCCGAGCGCGACCTCAGCCTCTGTGGGCCGCAGCGCTAGAGTCCCGATTCCGAAGTTCGCATGATTGTGCGGCACGCTCGGTTGCGAACTTCGGAATCGAAAGGACACTAGCAACGTATTGATTTAGTGTGGCTTTGGTTCAGAAGTCCGCACGACGAGCCCAGCCGAAAGAATGGTGCGGACTTCTGAACCGCCACACTAGGGCGTCATCGCTCTTGTCATGATAGTGTAACGCCCGACGCCCCATCTTCGGTGACTGATGAAAAAGGGCAGAGGCACCTTGGATGCGCGCGGTTCGGATGCTCGCCACCCGTTGCGCTCGCTCATGACCTCGATTGCGCCGCTGACGTGAGCGACCCCACAGTGTCCACGGCCGGCCGGGCGGCTTACGCTTTCTCCGGTCTTACGGCGCTCGGTATCGTGTTCGGCGATATCGGCACGAGCCCGCTCTATACGCTTAAGACCGCGTTCGATTTTCTCGGCGGCGAAGCCACGCCGGATCGCATCCTCGGCATCCTGTCGCTGGTATTTTGGACCCTGTTCGTCGTCACGTCGCTCAAATACGTGACGGTCGCCATGAGCATCGACAATGACGGCGAGGGCGGCATCCTGGCCTTGATGTCGCTCGTCGGCGTCCAGCGGCGGCATCGGCCGGCCATCATCGTTGCGGGTCTGCTCGGCGCGGCCTTGATCTACGGCGACGGCGCGATCACGCCGGCAATCTCCGTCCTCTCGGCGCTCGAAGGGCTCGAGATTGCGGCGCCGTCTTTCAGCCATTACGTCGTGCCCGCCGCGGTCGTCATCCTGGCCTTGCTGTTCGCGGTTCAGCCGCTCGGCACTTCGCGCATCGGCGCCGCATTCGGGCCGATCATGGCGCTCTGGTTCGTGTCGATCGGGGCGCTCGGTCTGTGGGGCATCGCGCGCAATCCGTCGGTGCTGCTCGCGATCAATCCGCTCTACGGCGTGCGCCTGCTCGCCGGCGGCGGGCTGCACGGCTTCTTGGTGCTGGGCGGGATTTTCCTCTGCGTGACCGGCGCCGAGGCGCTCTATGCCGACATGGGACATTTCGGCAAGGGTCCGATCCGCTTAGCCTGGTCGTGCATCGTTTTTCCCTGTCTTGTGCTCAACTATGCGGGCCAGTCGGCGATCGCGCTGAGCGGCGAGTCGATTGCCAACAACATCTTCTACCGGCTGTGCCCGCAACCGCTGCTGGTGCCGTTGATCTGCTTGGCGACCGTTGCCACCATCATCGCCAGCCAATCCATCATCACCGGCGCCTTCTCGATGACCCGGCAGGCGATCCAGCTCGGCTGGCTGCCGCGCCTGCACATCACGCAGACTTCGGAGCGAGGCTATGGCCAAATCTATGTCGGCGTCGTCAATTGGCTGTTGATGGCGGTCACCATCGCGCTGACGCTGCTGTTCCGCCGTTCCGACAATCTCGCCGCCGCGTACGGCATCGCCGTCTCGCTGACCATGCTGATGACGTCTTTCCTGTTGTTCATCGCCATGCGCGAAATCTGGCAATGGAGCCTGTGGGCGAGCGCCGCCACCGCCGGCCTGTTCATCATTGTCGATGCCGGTTTTGTCGCCTCTAATTCGCTGAAAATCCTCGAGGGCGGTTACGTGCCGCTGCTTCTTGCCGCGGCCGTCTATGGGCTGATGCTGATCTGGCATCGCGGCACCGTCGCGGTCGCGCACAGCCTGGCGCAAACGCCGGTCGCGGTGCCGGAATTTCTCGCCACTATCAAGAAGCGCGGCGTCGCGCGCGTGCCAGGAACCGCGGTCTTTCTCACCCGCACGACCAGCGGAGTGCCGCCGGTGCTGCTCTGGCATTTGCGTCAAAACCGCGCCTTGCACGAGCGTGTCGTCGTCTTGCAGGTGGCTACCGAATCGAAGCCGCGAGTGCATTGGCCGGATTTGATGACGGTGGTGCGCGAAGGCGACAGCATGTGGCGGGTGATTGCGCATTTCGGCTTCATGCAGCGCCCCGATATTC
Organism: uncultured Alphaproteobacteria bacterium; assembly: GCA_963714345.1. Taxonomy (GTDB): domain Bacteria; phylum Pseudomonadota; class Alphaproteobacteria; order Rhizobiales; family Xanthobacteraceae; genus BOG-931. Next base: position 67,056 of record CAVQOD010000013.1, read on the forward strand.
CGCATCTTCTGGCCGAGGCGCAAAAGAAAGGCTGCGAAGTCCCGCTCGACGACGTGACCTATTACGTCGGCCACGAAATCATCGTGCACCGCGAACGCGGCGCCGAGCTGCCGGTCTGGCAGGAGAAGATGTTTGCCGCCATGGTGCGGAACGCCTCGCACGTCACCGACTATTTCCGGCTGCCGAGCGAGCAGGTGGTCGAGATCGGCCGCCAGATTTCGATCTGACGACATTTCAACAGTTGGGCGAATGGCGCCGCGACAAGGCGGTTGTGCCGGGCGCCGCTATCGAGCAGATTGCCGCCCCCGTCCTCGCCGCCGCGACGGCGGGATGCGAGCAAGGAACGATCATGCCCGAACTGTGGAACAAGTACGGCCCGACCGCGGCGCGCAAGCACGGCAAGCCCGGCCGCGAGGTGCGGCCGAAGAGCGTCACCATCGACATCCACGCCCATGTCGACGTGCCGGAAGCGGCGAAATTCGTCGCCCCGCATCTCGATATGGCGACCGTGCCGCTGGCGCACTTCGCCACACCGGAGTCGAAGGCGCTGACCCAGAAGCAAGCCGCCGATATCAGCGCGCGGCGCGGTCACGAGCACCGGCTCGCCGATCTCGACGCCATGGGCATCGACGTGCAGATGATCGCGCCGCCGCCGCTGCAATGCTATTACACGGTGCCGCTCGATATCGCGGTGAAAGCCGCACGGATCGTCAACGACGGCATCGCCGAATTTTGCGGCAAATATCCCGATCGCCTCAAGGGCTTCGGCTCGGTGCCGATGCCGGACGGCCAGGAAGCGGCCAAGGAGCTCGAGCGCTGCGTCAAGACGCTCGGTTTCACCGGCGTCGAGGTCTTGACCAATGTCGCCGGCAAGGAATTGTCCGACCCGGCCTTCGCGCCGTTCTGGAACAAGGCCGAAGAGCTCGGCGTGTTGGTGATGATCCATCCCAACGGCTTCACCGAAGGCATCGCGCTTCGAGCGCTTCTATTTCAACAACGTCATCGGCAATCCGTTGGAGACGACGATCGCGCTGCATTACCTGATCTTCGACGGCGTGCTCGAACGGCATCCCAGGCTGAAGCTTCTCGCGGTGCACGGCGGCGGCTATCTCGGCGCCTATCCGGGCCGCATCGATCACGCCTGGGGCGCGCGCTCGGACGCGCACGGCGACCTGCCGCAGCCGCCGACCACCTACCTCAAGCGCATCTACGTCGATACCGTGGTGTTCACGCCGTATCAGCTCGCCGAGCTGGTGCGCGTGTTCGGCGCCGATCATGTCGTGCTCGGCACCGATTATCCGTTCGACATGCTGGAATACGATCCGGTCGGCCACATCGCCGGCGTCGAGGGTTTCGACGCCGCAACCGTCGCGGCGCTGGCCGGCGGCAACAGCAAGCGACTCCTCGGACTATAGCGGTTCGGCTCCTGAACCGCTGAAATCTACTTCGCCGCGGGCCCGGTCGGCGGGCCGATGCCGGCGGTGGCGGGGCCATTTGCGCCGGCGCAGGAGCCGGTGCCGGTGGAGGTGCGGGGGAAGGCGGCGGCGGATTTGCGATATGCGCGTACACCGCGCCCGGCAGCACCGTCATCACGAACGAAGTCGGCGTTTCGTTCGGCCCGAACGGGCCCGGAACCTGATGCGAAACCGGCGGCAGGCTTTTCAGATACGCCGCGATCGCCAGTGCGTCCGCCTTCGTCAGGCTGGCGTAAGCGTGCCACGGCATGACCGGTGCGAGCGTGCGCCCCTGAGGGGTTTGGCCTTTGGTAATCGCATCGACGATTTGCGCGGAGGTCCAATCGCCCAAGCCGGTCGCCTTGTCGGGCGTCAGATTGGGACCGACAAATACGCCGAGATGCGGAATGGCGAAACCGACGTCGGAGCCGCCGAGGTATTTGCTCATGTCCGGCTTGCCGAAGAAATGACCCGGCGTGTGGCAGTCGGTGCAGCTCCCTATAGTGACCAGATATTTGCCGCGGTCGACCTCGTGCTTATCCGCGGCAGTGGCGCGAAGCGGCAATGCCAGGGAGACGCCGGCCAGTAACAGCGCAGACGACAACAGAACCGTGCGCCGCCGGCCCGACATCTTCGCGCTGAACGTCTTCCCGCTGGGTATCTTGCCGCAACTGCCTACTGTCAAAAGCGATGATGTTGTGCAGCGCATTCGATCTCTCCTCATTAGTCGACGATTCTCGAATATTGGTCGTCGATATATGTCGCGGCGAATGCAATGCGGTGTCAACACCCAACAGTTTCACGTCGCGCGGATGCTATTTCCGGACCGAGCCCGGTTCAGCCTTGCTCGCGATGGTCGGCCGAGGTCTCGACTATCGCTGCGACGAGCGCGAGGACCGCCGGGACGATCATGGGATAATCGATCAGATGCAGCGCCAGCGCGCCGGCGGCAGCGCCCGCGGCATAGGCGATCCACGCCATCGCGAGCACCGCCAGCGTGGCCTGCTGCTGCGGCCGTGACGCTTCCGGCACCGCCATGCCCAGCCGGACCAGATTGCCGGTGATGAAAACGGTATTGATCGGCACGCCGGCGACGCTGCGCACCGCGGCGCTTTGCATGCCGAGCGCGGCGGCGCAGATCGCGGCGCTCCAATGGCCGGCGATGAATTCGGAGCCGCCCAGCATCAGCGCGGTGAGCACCAGTGGCAGGCTGGCGAAATCTTAAGCTTCAACGCGATTTCGGTGACGATAACCGCCGCCAGGAAGATCGCGATTATGCCGAGATGGAAGCCGGCGCGGTCGAGATCCGCCTTGGCGAGGTCGATGCCGAGCAGAACGGTGTTTCCCGTCATCGCGCCGACGAAGGTGTCATAGCGCAAAAAGGCGATCGCGTCGGCCGAGCCGCCGATCGCGCAGAGCAGCACCGTTCGTGCGAGATCGCGCGGTTGCATGGTCGGCAGCCCGACGTCCTCAACAGGAGATTGCTAGCGCCGCTTCTTCTTGCCCGGCTTCAAGCGGTGCACGGTCGCGGAAACGCCGGCACTGCGGCGCAATGCTTCTTTCAGGTCGCCGGCCGGCCGTGCTTTTTCAACAGATCGCGGAACGCCTCGTCGGCGAGCTCCTGGAAGTCTTTCATCTGGTCGCGGCCGAGCAGGTCGAGCGCCGCCAGGTCTCGTCGTCGAGCTGGACGCGCTTGCCCGGCATCAGCCCGCTTTCTTGTGCCGCGCGTGATTGCGCGCCGCTTTCTTCGGCCGTTCTTGGGCGTCCGCGTGCCGGCGGGCGTGCGCCGGGCGCTGGCGCTAGCTTTGCCGCCACCGCTTTTGCCGCCGCCTTTAACGCTTTGCCGCAGCGCGTCCATCAGATTGATGACGTTCGACGGCTCGCGCTCCTTCGGCCGCTCGATCTTTTCGCCTTTCTGCTTCTTGCGTAGCAGATCCTTGAGCGCGTCCTCATACTGGTCCTTGAATTCCGCCGGCTTGAAGTGCCCGATCTTGGTCTCGACGATATGGATCGCCAGATCGAGCATGTCCTTCGGGATTTTCTCGTCTTCGATGGCTGTCGAAATATTCGTCTTCCTTGCGCACCTCGTAGGGGTAGCGCAGCGTCATGCCCGACCATGCCCTTGCCGCGCGCTTCGAGCGCGATGACGTGCTCGCGCGAGGTGAACACCACCTTGCCGAGCGCCACCATGCCTTCCTTGCGGATCGCCTCGCGGATCACGGCAAAGGCCTGCTGGCCGACTTCGCCGTCCGGCACGATGTAATAAGGATCGCGCACATAAAGCTCGTCGATCTCGCTGCGCGGCACGAATTCTTCGATTTCGATGACGTGCTTGCTTTCGATGGCGACGGCTTCGATCTCTTCCGGCTCAAGCTCGATATATTCGCCCTTGTCGACCTCGTAGCCTTTGACGATTTCAGCGTTGTCGACTTCGTCGCCGGTTTCGGCGTCGATTTTCTTGTAGCGGATGCGGTTGCCGGTCTCTTTGTTGACCTGGTGGAAGCTGATCTTTTCCCGCTCCGAAGTCGCCGGGAAGAGCGCAATCGGACATGAGACAAGCGACAGCTTGAGATAGCCTTTCCAATACGCACGCGGCGCCACAGCCAAACTCCATCACTTTCGCAGACAGGGGTTCAACGATAGCAGGGAACCGACGTTCCACAAGGCAACTCGCCGGCGGTTAGTGAACGGCCGTTTCTTCTTTGTTCTTCCAGGCGGATGGGTCGTGTCTCAGTTTGAATTTTAGAGCGTCTAGCAGGGTCGCCGCTCCGTGGGCTAATATCCGCCGATGGCGAAGCCGCGAACCACAATCGGCCCGGAAGAGGCTGCCGAATTAAAGCGTCTCTACAAGGACCTTTCAGTCGCGGCGACCAAAGTGAACGTCGTCTTGCAAACGGTGGGAATGGGGTGCCGGCTTTCACCGAAGCCGACCGGAAACTTGGCGCTATTGTGCGCCGGATTAAAGAAATCCACGGTGTTGCGGCCAAGCACTGGATGGGGGTCTGACATGCCCCGAGGCCCAAAAGGCGAGAAGCGCCCGCCGACGTGATCGGCGCGGCTGTCTTCACCATTATAAGCCACAAAATTTCAAACTGAGACACGACCTGGCGATGGGCCTAGACTCATAGCGACACGCTGATTCGCGAGCCCAAGATCATGCCGGCAGGAGCGCGCTCCGAGAAAAAACGCCGACCTGCAAGACCCGCGGAAAAACCCAAGCCGCGGCTGTTTCATGCCCGGATGGTGGTGACGCGCGTCGAAGAATGGTGCGTCGAAGCCGAGACCGCCGAGGAAGCGCGCGCATTGCTCGCCGCCGGCGCCGGCCATCGTTGCAGCGCCCGGCGAAAGCATCCAGGTCGAGCTCGATGCAGCTGATCGACGAGTAACAACGGCGCGCCATCGCGCCGCGCCGTTAGCGATTTCCAGCTAGTTTGCCAAGAGCCAAAGACGCGCACGTGCCGCGCGCTCTATAACTGGCGCGCGGGTGCTCGCCGTCGCAAATCGGACATTTGGCAGTGTAAGGTTGTGCCGGAACGGCCGGATGGCGGATTTGAGCGGCATTTCGGTTGAGTCATTGTTGGTGTCATGACGACGGCTGATGCCTGTGAGCCCGCCGGGCTCGGCGGGCGCGGTACAATTTCTCGGCAAAGAGGCGGCCTATTGGCGGCTGCGCCTCAAGGGCGCGGCGCTCTTGGTGTTGACGCTCGGCATCTATCGGTTCTGGTTTGCGACCGACGTGCGCCGCTATCTGTGGTCGAACACCGAGATCGGCGGCGAGACGCTGGAATATATCGGGCTCGCCACCGAGCTCCTCGGCGGTTTTTTGCTCGCCATCGCAATTGTCGGTGCCGCTCTACACTGCGATTGCCGACAGCCGCGCTGGCGCTCGACACCGCCGAGAGCCGCGATCGCCGCGATCGGCTTTTGTGCTGCTGGTGCTGCTCGGCCAGTTCGCGCTGTACCGGGCGCGCCGCTACCGGCTCACCCGCACGGTGTTCCGCGGGGTGCGCTTCGACCAGCACGGTTCGGCGTGGCGTTATGCGCTTCTACGCGCTGTTGTGGTGGGCGCTCGTCGTTCTCACTCTCGGGCTCGCTTATCCGTGGGCGCAAGCGAGCCTGCAGCGTTTCAAGATGCGCCACACCAGCTACGGCGATCTTGCCGGCGCTTTCGACGGGTCGGGATCGGCGCTGTTCGTGCGCGGCCTGCCGATCTGGCTGCCTCGTCGTCGGGCCGATCGTCGGTCGCCTTCGTCGCGCTCGGCCGCACGGTCGATTGGGACGCGCTCAACGCATGATGGCCGAAGGCGAAAGCAACCCGCTCGCTTTGCTCGCGGGTAAAATCGGCGTCGACGGTGTTCGCGATCCTGGCCGCGGGCGCTCGGCGACCAGCTCGTCGCCGCGCTGCTGCTCTATCCGCTGTTTGCCGCCATGATGATGCGCTGGTGGATTTCCGGCCTGCGCTTCGGCGCGGTGACGGCGCGATCGCAGCTCTGCGTACGGGCCAGGTGTATCGAATCTATCTGCGGTTCGTTGTCTACTCGTTGTATTCCTGCTGCTGACGTCTGCCGCGGCCGGCGCGTGTGCGTTTTCATCGCAGCGCACTCGCCTGCATCAAGCCGGGCGCGGATTTGGCGGAGCTATTCGCCAGCGGCGTCACGATCGTCCTCTATGTCGCGGTCGTGCTCGGCGCCTCGACCATTTATCAGGTCGCCGTCACCTTCGCGATGTGGCGGCTTGCAGCGCAGACGGCGGAGATTATCCGGCGCGGATGCGCTCGATGGCGTGCGCGCGGCCGGCGTGCCAAACTCCGCGCTCGGCGAAGGGCTTGCCGACGCGCTCGGCGTCGGAGGCGTCTGATGCAGCGGGCCCGGCCACGATGAGCGGGATGGCAAGCATAACGATCTGGCCCTTACGCCCGAGGCGCCGTGCGCTCCGGCGGTCTATTTCGACGGCGCCAGCAGCACGCGCAACAAGGTCATCGTTGCCGCGCGGGGCCACGGGTTTGCGGATTATGGCCGCGCAGGTGCCAGCATCGCGTGCTCGACGAATGGGCCTACGGCGAATTGCGCCGGATGGCGGCGCCCGAGGGCATGCTGCGGCTCGGCCGGCGCGGCGAGACGCTGTTGGCGCGGCTCGAAATCCGCGACGCCAATCTTCGTCCGTCATCGAGGAGCGTGCCGAGACGCTCGACCGCGGTGGCGCGGCGGAGCGGCGGCTTCGCCGCAAAGTCGTGGCGTTTAAGTTTTGCCGCCGCGGCCTCGCTGATCGTCACCGCGGTATATCGGGTTGCCGGCTTTGGCGAGCCGGATCATTCCCTTCGTCCCGCTTGGCGTCGAGTACAAACTCGGTGCCGCCATCGACAAGAACATCCGCCCGGTTCGCTCGACGCGCGGCATCTCGGGACCGCTTTCGCCTGCGGCACCGCGCGCGAGCGAAGCGGCCGGACGCGCGGCGCTCGACAAGCTCGTCGGCAAGCTGGAAACCGCCGCGGCGTTGCCGTTCCCGCTGCATGTCGAGGTGGTGCGCCGTGCCGAGCCCAACGCCATCGCGCTGCCCGGGAGGTCACATTTATGTCGATGACGGGCTGATCGACAAGGCGCAGACACCCGATGAGCTCGCCGGCGTGCTCGCCCACGAGATGGGTCACGTCGCCCACCGCGACGGCACCCGTACCGTGTTGCAGACCGCGGGCCTGTCGTTTCTGTTCGGCATGATGCTGGGCGATTTCGTCGGCGGCGGCGCCGTTGTCATTGCTGCCGAACGGTGCTGAAATCGTCCTATTCGCGCCGCGCCGAGACGGCGGCCGACGCCTATAGCGTGCAATTGATGCTCAAGGCAGGCGGCGACCCGCATGCGCTCGCGTGATATTCTCGCCCGCATCGTCGAGCGACAAGGACCAGGGCATGAAGCTATTGCTCGACCATCCGGAGACCAAGGACCGCATCGCCGCGATCGATGCGGTCGCGGTGCCGGCGCAGACTGCGCCGCTTCTCGATGCGGCGGACTGGAGCGAACTTAAGCAAATTTGTGCGCCGCCGCCGGCCGAGGCTCGACCAATGGCGCCGCCCATTAACCGCGCGCGCCAGCGAGAACCAGAACCATAATGCGCCGCCGTCATCTACTCCGAACAGCCGATCTCGAAACTCGCCGTCTGGGCGCGGCGTATCGCGCTGTTCTCGCTCGCCGCGACCGCCATTGCGATCATCATCGTGCGCTCGGGCGCGCTCGATATCGTGCCGGCTTTGTCCACGCTTGCCGGCGCGCTGGTGCTCGCCGCGGTCGCGATCCTGCTCTCCTTTGGCGCCGTGATCGGCATCTGGCGCGAGGGTCTGGGCGGCGGCCGGCAGGCGGCGACCGCGTTTTTCATCGCCGCGCGCTGCATTGCTTATCCAATGTATCTCGGCGTCAAGGCCTATCGGCTGCCGGCGATCTACGACATCACCACCGATCCGATCGACCCGCCGCAATTCGATGCCATCGCCCGGCTTGCGGCCGCGCGACGCCAATCCCACCGCCTATGCCGGGCTCTACACTGCGGAACAGCAGAACGCGGCCTATCCCGATATCGACGCCGGACGACACCACGGCGACGCCGCAGGAGGCCTATAACGCCGCGATGAAGGTCATCACCAAGCGGCGCTGGCGCGTCGTCGATGCACGTCCGCCGCTAAGCGGCCTTGCCGCGCGCCGTCGATGCGCGCGCGCCGCCGGACGGTTCGGCGCGCGACGGCATTATCGAGGCGATGGCGCGCACCCCGATTCTCGGCTTTCCGCGACGACGTCGTGGTGCGCGTGCGGGCGACGACCGACGGCGCCCGCATCGACGTGCGCTCGGCCTCGCGCTACGGCCGCCACGATTTCGGCACCAATGCCAAGCGGGTGCGCAACCTGATCGACGATATCGACGACGTTCTGTCCGCGCCGGTGCCGGAGAAGAAAGCGCCGCCGCCGGCGCATCAGCCGCCGGGCAAGGCGTCGGCCAAGCGGTAGGTCCCGGCGATCGACGGCGGGCCTTCGGTCGCGACGACGCCGCGCGCGACCAGATCCTCCAGATGCGCCAGCACCGATAAAGCGGCGGCGCCGGTAAGCCGCGGATCGAGCCCGATATAGACCGCTTTGACGATGGTCGGGATATCGGCTGAGCCCTTGCCGAGCCGGTGCAGGATCGAGGCTTCGCGGCCGGCCCGGTGCCGGATCAGATATTGCACATAGCGCGGCGCGTCGCGCACCGGCATGCCGTGGCCGGAGAGGTAAAGCGGCTCGGCTGCGGCGAGCGAGCTTATGCAGCGACGCCCATGTAGTCGCTCATGGCGCCGTCGGGCGGCGCCACGATCGTGGTCGACCAGCCCATGACGTGATCGCCGGCGAACAGCAGATCGGCTTCCTTGAAAGCGAACGCCATGTGATTGGCGGTATGGCCCGGCGTCGTCACCGCTTCGAGCGTCCAACCGTCGCCGCCGACCGTCTCGCCGTCGGCGAGCGCGACGTCGGGACGAAAATCCATGTCGGCCGAGGCGTCGAGCCGCCGCGTCTCGCCGATATGCAGCGGCCGCGCCAGCCGGTGCGGGCCTTGCGCGTAAACCTTGGCGCCGGTCGCCGCCTTGATCTTCGGCACCGCCGGCGAATGGTCGCGATGAGTGTGGGTGACGAAAATATGGCGTGACGGTCTCGCCGCGCACGGCGTCAAGCAGCGCGGCGATGTGCGCATCGTCGTCGGGGCCGGGATCGAGGATCGCGACTTTGCCGCGGCCGACGATGTAACTCATCGTGCCCTTGAACGTGAAGGGCCCGGGATTGTTGGCGACGACCGCGCGCACGCCCGGCGCAATCTCGCGCACCCGGTCGGGCTCGAGATCGAATGTCTTATTGAAGGGAACGTCGTCGTTCATCCGGCGCTGCATATCATTTGCGCAACCGGAGTTCGAATCGATCCTGCTGCGCTCCTTCGTGAACGCCTCCACCATGTGCGGAGGCCGCGACGGCAGCACAAGCGCGCAGAAAGCAGCCAGATATGCGGATGAGGGGTGCCCAAAAATAGTAGAGCCCCGGTGCCGGGAATGCCGGGGCTCTAGCAACCTCAATTCGCCACGGTAAGTGAGACCGAGATCGCCGAGCTTTGTCATGCAAGCAGCGGGCCAATTTGCTCGCGGCAAAAATAGCGGCGATTCCGCCTGGATTTCCGAAGGCAAAACCGGCCTTGGTCGCGGAGCGGGCGTTTGCTGGCTATTTTGCAGGCAGGGGCGGTTAGACCCTTTGGGCATGATCTTATCCGACCTTGCTTCGCCCGCCGAAGCGGGCTTCGCGAAGGCGGGAAACCGGTTTCCACTTTTCGGGATCATGCCCTAAAACGGCGTTCGGCTGCGGATGGCGGCGGCCAGCGTGCCCTCGTCGAGATAATCGAGCTCGCCGCCGACCGGCACGCCGTGGGCGAGCCGCGTCACCTTCACGTTAGCCTCGTGCAAGAGGTCGGTGATGTAATGGGCGGTGCTCTGGCCGTCGACGGTGGCGGAAAGCGCCAGGATGATCTTCACTGACCGCCGGCTCGCTCGCCCGCCTGACCAGCGCGCCGATCGACAGGTCGTCCGGGCCGATGCCGTCGAGCGGCGAGAGCGTGCCGCCGAGCACGTGATAGCGCGCGTTGATGGCATGCGCCCGTTCCAGCGCCCACAGATCGGCGACGTCGGCGACGACGACGATGGCGGAGCGCGTCGCGCCTGCCGATCGGTGCATACCGTGCAGGGATTTTGCGTGTCGATATTGCCGCAGACGCGGCACACCTCGATCTTCTCCATCGCGGTCGCTAGCGCTGCGGCGAGCGGCGCCATCAGCAACTCCCGTTTCTTGATGAGAAACAAGGCGGCCCGCCGCGCCGAGCGCGGGCCGAGCCCGGGCAGGCGCGCCAGGAGCTGGATCAGGCGTTCGATTTCGGGACCGGCGGCAGCAGCGGGCATCAGAACAGCTTGAGCCCCGGCGGCAGCGGCAGGCCGCCGGTGAGCGCCTGCATCTTTTCGGCGAGCTGGGTTTCGAGCTTGCGCTTGGCGTCGGCATGCGCCGCGACCAGAAGGTCTTCGACGATCTCCTTCTGGTCGGGCTTGAACAGCGAATCGTCGATACGCAGGCCGCGCAGGTCGCCTTTGCCGGAAAGCTTCACGGTGACCAGCCCGCCGCCGGCCGAGCCTTCGACCTCCAGCCGGTCGAGCTCGGCCTGCATCGCCTCCATTTTCGACTTCAGTTCGGTGGCCTGCTTCATCAGGCCGAGAAAATCAGGCATCGGGGTCGCTTTCGTTCGCGGGTACGTCCGGCAAATCTTCAGGTCCGGCCGCGGCTTCGGGATTTCCCGCCGGCGGGCGGACATCGACGATCTCGGCGCCGGGAAAGCGTGCCAACACCGCTTGCACCAGCGGATCCTCGCGCACCACGTCCTTGAGCTCCGCCTTGCGGGCCTCGGCCTGGGCGCGCAGCGACGGCATGCCGCGCTTCGGCGGAGACCGCGACCATCCAGCGGCGGCCGGTCCAATCGGCGAGCTTTTTCGACAGTTCGCCGACCAAGCGTCTTGCGCGCGCTCGGCTCGAGCGCGAGTTCGAGCATGCCGTCCTCGAAACGCACCAGCCGCACGTCGCGCTCGAGCGCGCTTTTGGTCGCGAGGTCGCGCTTCTCGGCGGCGAGCGCGATCAGGTCGGCGAACGAATTGACGGCGCGGATTTCCCTCGGTCTCGTCGCGCGGCGCCGGATCGGGCGCTGCGCGCGGCGCCGCCATCGGAGCGGCGGAAGCAAGCGGCCCGCGCGCGCCGCGCAACTCCGCGCGCAGTTCGGGGCGCGGCGGCGTCGCGCCGCTGCCGTCCCTGCCCCGCTTGCAGGGGAGGGCGGGGTGGGAGAAGCGCCGTTGCCGCCGCGCGTGTCGCCGAGCGAACGGATCACCTCGTCCGGCGTCGGCAGGTCGGCGGCATAGGCGATGCGCACCAACACCATCTCGGCGGCATCGATCGGCCGGCCGGCGGCTTCGACCTCGGCGATGCCCTTGAGCAGCATCTGCCAACAGCGCGCCAATACCCGCATCGAGAGTTTTGTCGCAAAGGCGCGGCCGCGTATGCGCTCGGCCTCGGTGAGCGACACGTCGTCGGCAAGGCTCGGCACGACTTTGACGCGGGTGACGAAATGGGTGAATTCGGCGAGATCGCCGAGCACCATGGCCGGATCGGCGCCGCTGTCGTATTGGCCGCGCAATTCGGCAAGCGCCGCCGCCATGTCGGCGCGCATCAGCGCCTCGAACAGGTCGATGACCCGGGTGCGGTCGGCCAGTCCGAGCATCTGCCGCACGTCCTCGGCGCGCACCGGGCCGCCGGCATTGTGAGTCCGGCTCCGCCGGCGTGTGCAATGGCCTGATCGAACAGGGAGAGCGAATCGCGCACCGAGCCTTCGGCGGCGCGCGCGATCAGCGCCAGCGCTTCCGGCTCGGCTTCGATCGTTTCCTTCCCGGCGATGCCTTGCAGATGCTTCACCAGAAGCGCGGCGTCGATCCGGCGCAGATCGAAGCGCTGGCAGCGCGACAGCACCGTGATCGGCACTTTGCGGATTTCGGTGGTGGCGAAGATGAACTTGGCGTGCGGCGGCGGCTCTTCCAGCGTCTTGAGCAGCGCGTTGAACGCGGCGCCGGAGAGCATGTGCACTTCGTCGAGGATATAGACCTTGTAGCGTGCCGAGACCGGCGCGTAGCGGATCGCGTCGTTGATCGCGCGCACGTCGTCGACGCTGTTATGGGAGGCGGCGTCCATCTCGATGACGTCGAGATGGCGGCTCTCCATGATGGCTTCGCAGTGGATGCCGAGCCTCGGCATTGTAATGGTCGGCGCGGTCACCGAGCCGTCGGCCAATTCGTAATTGAGCGCACGCGCCAGGATGCGCGCCGTCGTGGTCTTGCCGACGCCGCGCACGCCGGTGAGAATCCAGGCCTGCGCAATGCGCCCGGTCTCGAAGGCATTGGCGATGGTGCGCACCATCGCGTCCTGGCCGATCAGGTCGTCGAACGTGGCCGGCCGGTATTTGCGCGCCAGCACGCGGTAGGAGGCGGAGGGTGTGGTCTGATCGTTCATCGGTGCGCGGGGTGAGGGTGGGAGGCTGACGAGCGACCCGAACCGCGCTCGTTAGGGCTGCTTCCTTCCGGACCTGACCCGGTTGGCGAGTGGCTCGTCCACCGCCAACCTCCCGGCCCCTATATCGTCCGGAGAGGGGGCGAAAGCAAGCATGGCCTGTGACCGTAGCCGTCCGGTGCGGCCCGGTTCTTTACGGCGTTTCGGGATATTCGATATACGCACAGAATTTGCCGACCGCAGCGGCCATGATGCGATCGGAAGACATGTCCCACTACCTTGACGACCAAACTGGCGTTGAGTGTGACGATACGGTCGGTGCGGACCCAGCTCGGCGCGGGCAGCCGACCGCGTGAGATCGCCAGGAGCGAGCGGCAGACCATGTTCGGACTGGGGCCGCGAGGTCACGGGGAGGGCAATAAAATCGCCGTAGCTGTCTGGTGCGGTGAGAGCCAACACGGGACGGCGCTTCGCTGCTGACAAGTCAGTAAAGGGAAACGGCACGAGCAAAAGATCGCCGCGCTCAAACATCGTTCCAGACTTGGTCCTCTGGATTATCCCAAACCGAGTTCAGCGATAGCGACTGTGCAGTCATCAAATCGCGCCAATCGGCGCGCGTACCGCGCTCGCGGAGATAGCCGACAAAATCGAGCACCTCGCGCGCGGCATTTTCCGGAAGGTTTTTTACCTGTTGATAGATCAATTCGGCGATTGTCATGAATTCCCCCGACGATGCGGACATGGTCAGGACTGTAGCGTTGGACCGCTCCTATATCGGCCGGAGAGGGGGCGAAAGCAAGCTTGGGGGAGGGCGTGCGCGCCGTCACCCCACCTCGTCCGCGACGTCGTAGCCGTAGAGCCAGCCGACCTGGAACGCGGTGGTGTCGCCGCGGCGGCCGGCGCCGAAGCGCTCGCGCAACGCGAATTTGGCGTCGCGCTTGAGCCGCGCCCACGGCGAGGCGAGATGGTTTTCCTTGGCGCGGGCGCGAGCGCCGAGCACGGCGGCTTTGGCGCGCGGCGCGCGGCGCCGCTCGTAGGCAAGCAGCGCTGCGTCAAGATCGTCCGGCTGCCGCGCGACCGTCGCCGCCAGCACGCAGGCGTCTTCGAGCGCGATGCCGGCGCCGGTGCCGAGATAGGGCAGCATGGCGTGCGCGGAATCGCCGAGCAGCGTGGCGCGGCCCTTGCTCCAGTGCGGCAGCGGATCGCGGTCGTACAGCGCCCATTTGTACCAGCGGGTGCTGCACGGATAGACGCGGGTAAGGTCGCGGTGCCATTTGGCGTAGGTCGTCGTCACTTCCGACACGTCGCATTCATGCGTCCAGGATTCCTCGGTCCAGGCGTCGCTGTCGATATGGGCGACGATGTTGAGGAGCTTGCCGCTTTGCACCGGGTAGTGCACGACATGGCCGTGCGGCCCCATCCACATCGCGCCGTCCTTGGTATTGATGTCGGCCGGCACGGCGTCGATCGGCGCCATGCCGCGCCAGCAGATGCAGCCGGTGAAGCGCGGCGTATCGGCGCCGAACAGGCTTTCGCGCACCACCGAATGGATGCCGTCGGCGCCGATCACGATGTCGGCTTCGATCGCGCTGCCGTCGGCAAAGCGCGCCACCGCGCTCTTGCCGCCCGGCTCGACCCCGACGCAGCGCATGCCCAGCCGCAGCTCGGTCGTTTTGAGCGCGCCGCTCAAAATCTCCAACAGGTCGGCGCGGTGCACGGTGATATGCGGGGCGCCGAATTTTTGCCGGTAATCGCCGCGCGGCGCCCGCGAAATGACCCGGCCGCTTTTCCACGAGCGGATGACCAGAAAATCCTGCACCGATCCCACCGCCTCGACGGCTGCCTCCAGCCCGAGCGCGCGGCAGGCCTTCACCGCATTCGGCGACAGATTGAGCCCGGCGCCGACCTCGCTCAGCACGCTGGATTTCTCGGCGACGATGACCTCGGCGCCGCGCGCTTCCAGCGCCAGCGCGGCGGCAAGCCCGCCGATGCCGCCGCCGATGATGGCGATGCGTGGCGTCCGTGGCATGCGTGGTTCCTCCCGAACCTGCGTAGGGTGGGCACCGCGACGCGAGGGCGGTTCCGCGCGGGCAAAATCGTATCAGCGCGGTGCCCACGCGGCTTCGCGGTAGCCGACGATTTTGCCCACCCTACTTTGCCTGCGCCCCGTACGGAAACCTCCTTATCGAGAAGTTCCGCACCGCGCGCCGCGCGCAATTGGCTCACGCGACATTGACCGGCGCTACTGGCATGGCGGCTTACTTCACCGCGGCAAACTGCTAGTGTCCAGGGATTCTTCCCGAATCGCGCGAAAGGAACGCTATGCGCCGGAGCCTCGCTCTTGCTGCGATATTCGCCCTCATGCTGCCGGCCTTGGCTGCCGCCGAGGACCAACACGCTAAAGGCCCGCCTCCCAAGGGGCATCCTGCCGGTCCTCCGCCGCCTCGGCCCATGGCCCCGCATCCGCAGTTCAAGCAGGCCGTTCCACAGCACGGACCGGTGGGAAATCCGCAGTTCAAGCCGGTCAATCCGCAGCACGGACCGGTGGTGGGTGGCCCGAATCCGCAGTTCAAGCCGGTCAATCCGCAGCACGGACCGATGGGCGGCGGCGGTCCAAATCCGGCCTTTGTCCACGGCCCCCATGCCCCGCCGCCCGGCGCTCCGCAATTCACTTTCCACGGCCACGATTTCAACCGCGTCCATATCCATCCGTTCGTTTATCCGAACGGCTGGGCCTACCGGGAATGGGCCGTCGGCGCGATCCTGCCGCCGTTGTTCCTGGTGCCGGATTACTACTATCCGGATTGGGCCGCGCTCGGGCTCGAGCCGCCGCCGCCCGGCGCGCAATGGGTGCGCTACGGACCCGATCTGCTCTTGGTCGATGTCAACACCGGCCAAGTCCTCGACGTCGCCTACGGCGTGTTCTACGAGGACTGAACCGCTGCAATCGGGATGCGTCGCGTGAAGCGCGGCGCATCCGAAATGCTTCAAGACATGATGGCCGGGATTTCGTCCCGGCCATTTGCGTTTTTGAAGTTGCAGGGTGGGTTGAGCGAAGCGAAGCCCACCGCGGCGCGACGGAAAGATGATGGGTTTCGCTGCGCTCTACTCTTCGAGCGCGCGTATGGGCGCTGATACGCATCGTCGGAACTTGGCGCGGAACCATCGTGGTTTTGCGGAGGGGCAGAGCGCTATGCTTCTCGCTGGGCCGGGAAACGCGGCGAATGAATGGACAGCATCACGCAGCTGAGAGTGCTTGCGGTGATAAAATCACGTAAATATCTTCTGAGCCTCCGTTTCTGAACTGAAAACAGCAAGTGCACACTCGCTGTCCGTCACTTTATGTGAGACGAACCCTTGACATTCGTCCCCGTTATAGTTACGTCAGGCAGGCTCGCCCATCGAAGGGACGTCGACCGGTGACAGCCGATCGATGGGGCGGGTGCGGTTCCCGGAGGCGGGCTTGTAACCCGCGTCCGGGCGGCTTTGGGCATCGACCGTCCGGCGCGTGACCGGACTGCCAGGTGCTGGCTGCACTGGTGCCGGAGAGGGTCCTCCCGTTTGGATCCGGTGATTCCAGGAAGCGCGGCCCGGAGCCGAGTCGAGGTCAGGCCCTCGGCGTAGTGCCGCGGTGGGGCGCCGAAAGGCGAGCGCGCCGCCTCTTTAAGTCCCGCGGCGAATGCGGGGCAGGGAGCGACATGGCGCGCGCCGCATACGCTGCGCAAGGCTTTCTTTTCTGCGGCGGGGCGGAACCGCCGTGGTGCGCCTTTCGGCGCTCCGCCTCCCTTTTTGAAGGGAGGCACTGGAAGGGCTTTCTTAAAGCGTGCAGCAAAGCTCGGATGCAAAGCCGCATCGCGAGAACGGGATCGCTTATTCACTTCTCCCCGCGTGCGGGGAGAAGTCGAGGAGCGAAGCGAACGAGGATGAGGGGGCCTCTCCGCGAATTCTGAGCGCCGCGGGCCATGCGACAGCGTTGCAGACACCGCGGCAAATCTGCACCCAGCGGAGAGGCCCCCTCACCCCAACCCTCTCCCCGCGCAGCGGGGAGAGGGAGGCGCGCCTTGACCTGCCCTACCGGCACGGCTTCAATTCGGCCGCCCATCGAGCCGCCGCCGCGACGCCTCAAAGGAGCACGACCATGAGCTTCCGCATTGCCGTTGTGCAGCCGATCTCGCACCGTCCGCCGGAGGACGAAAAGAACGTCGCCGATGCGGTGCGGGCGGTCGAGCGCGCGGCGGGCGATGGCGCGGATTTCGTCTGCTTTCCGGAAAGCTATCCGGGGCCGTGGCGCATGCCGGCGACCTACGATCCGACCGCGGCACTGGCCGAAGCCGCGGCCAAGCACGGCGTGCACGTCGTGTTCGGCACGCTCGAGCCGATCGATGCCAAAGCGGCGACCGCCTATAACCTCACCGCGATGGCGTTCCCCGACGGCCGCGCGCCGGCGCGTTACCGGCGCACCCATCCGAACGGGCCGTGGATCTATACCGGCGGCAAAAGCTGGGAGTTCCAATACGTCGCCGGCGGCGACTATCCGGTGTTCGATACCGTGCACGGCAAGGTCGGGCTCGCCATGTGCAGCGAGGTCTATATGCCGGAAGTGACCCGCGCGCTGGCGTTGCGCGGCGCCGAGCTGATTTTCATGCCGGCCGGCGTCGACAAACGCCGGCTGTGGGCGACGTGGCGGACGCTGATTTTCGCCCGCGCCATCGAGAATCTGGCGATCGTGGTGACGACGCAGAATTTGTTCGAGCATGGCCAGCGCGGGCTCGCCATGGTGGCGGCGCCGGAGGAGATTTTATTCGAGAGCACGGCCGCAGGGCATGAGCGTCGTCGACGTCAGCCTCGACCGCGTGCGTTATCTGCGCGCGACGCGCGACGATATCGGCTCGTCGGCAAGCTGCGGCGCCAAGCAAGGCGTGCTCGGCCCGCAATGGCAGCGGCCGGAGCTCTACGACAGCTTTTATCCGCGGCCGTTGCGCGAAGCGGCCGAGTGATGCGGCCCATGTCCGATCCCGTCATTCCGGATTGCCACGCAGTGGCAAGTCCGGAATCCATATTCACAACCGTTTCAGAATTTTATCGGTGCCCGTTCTGCATGACCTGTGAGTATGGATTCCGGGCTCGCACCTTTGGTGCGCCCCGGAATGACTGGTGAACGTGTCCTCCCGCCCCGATCTCGGCCCGCCGCCGCAGCTCGGCTATATCGAGAGCCGGCTCGATCGCGCCGCCGGATTGCGCGGCGACGACATGGCGCTCGAAAAATTGCGCGAGCCATGCGCGCGCCGGCGTCTATGTCGTCGGCGGTGAGCTCGTGGTGCTCAAGGCGACCTCGCCGCGCTGCGATCCGTTGTTCGCTCCGGCCGACGCGCGCGCGCTCGGCCGCGTGCACGAAAGCGTCTTCCTTGGCCTCGTGGACGAGGCGCCGCGGTTCGGCTTTCGGCTCGATCCGCAATCGATCGAACCGCTGCAGGCGCGCAACGATCTGAAAATCACCGATCTGCGCTCGATTGCCGTGCAGGGCCTGGTCGAACCCGAGCATCTGCCGCCGCTCGCCGAAGCCAAGGCGCTGCTCGGCTGGCATGCGCGGCACGGCTTCTGCCCGAATTGCGGCGCCAAGACCGACGCTCGTCCAGGCCGGCTGGCGGCGCGATTGTCCGGCGTGCAAAGCCGAGCATTTTCCGCGCACCGATCCGGTCGTCATCATGCTGCCGGTTGCCGGCGAGCGTTGCGTGCTCGGCCGCTCGCCGCGCTTTGCGCCGACCATGTGGTCGTGTCTCGCCGGCTTTGCCGAGCCCGGCGAATTGATCGAGGAAGCGGTCCGCCGCGAAGTGCTCGAAGAGGTCGGCATCGCGATCGGCCGGGTAAAATATTTTGCGTCGCAGCCGTGGCCGTTTCCGTCCTCGATCATGATCGGCTGCCATGCGCAGGCGCTGTCCGATACGATCGTCGTCGATCGCGACGAGCTGGAAGATGCGCGCTGGTTCGAGCGCGACGAGCTCGTGGCGATGCTCAAGCGGCAGCATCCGGCGGGCCTGACCACGCCGCCGCCGGTCGCCATCGCGCATCACATTATCCGCAACTTTGTCGAGGGTGGCTGCGATGTCATCCGCTGAAGCCTCGCCACGGGGGATCGGCGCGCCGCGCATCCTGTGCACCGGCATCATCGTGCTCGACGAAGTGTTCCGCGTCGAAGAATTTCCGCAAGCCGACGGCAAGGTGCAGGCGAATGGATTTTTCGTCGTCAATGGCGGCTGCGCGGCGAACGCGGCGGTGGCGATCGCGCGGCTCGGCGGCCGCGCCGCGCTCGCCGGGCCGATGGGCGGTCCGGCCGGCGAAGACGATAACGGCGACCGCGTGCTCAAAGCTCTGATGCGCGAGCAGGTCGACTGCAGTTTCTGTCAGCGCATCGACGGGCTCGCCACCGCGCTGTCGGCGATCGTCATGAATGCGCGCGGCGACCGCACCATCGTGACCTATCGCGACGAACGCGTCGCCACGGCCGAGCCGGCGGATCCGCCAGCCATCGTCGCGGCAGCCGATGCCGTGCTGGCCGACAACCGCTACCCCGATTTCGTGCGGCCGATCTGCGCGGCGGCGCGGGCGCGCGGTTTGCCTGTGGTGCTCGACGGCGACCGGCCGACCGTAGAGGACGATCCGCTGTTTCGTATCGCCACGCATGTCATTTTTTCCGCCGAGTGCCTGCGCGTCACAACCGGGCTTGCCGATCTCGGCGCCGGCTTGCAACGCATTGCGCGCAACACTGACGCGTTTCTCGCCGTCAGCAATGGCCCCGGCGATATCGTCTATCGCGATGACGGCGCGCTGCGCCGCCTGCCGGTATTTAAGATCGCCGCCGTGGATACGCTCGGCGCCGGCGACGCGCTCCACGGCGGCTTCGCGCTGGCGCTGGCCGAAGGTCGCGGCGTGGTCGAGGCGATGCGCTTTGGGGCCGCGGCCGCCGGCATCAAGTGCTCGCGGCTCGGCGGTTCGTCCGGCGCCCCGACGCGGGGCGAAGTCGAGGCGTTCTTGGCGCAAAACCCGCTTCGTCCGGATTGCGCGGAGCGCAGCGAGGAAGCATTACAATCCCAGTCGGCACGGACGCCGTGAACCTGACGAAGAGATCAAGGAGGACCTATGCGGCAGATTTTCTCGAAATGCGTTGCGGCGGCTCTTGCAATCGGCGTCGTCGTCGCGGCATCGAGTGCGGCCCAAGCGCATCATGCCAGAAAATGGCCCAGCCATTGGCAGCGGGCGGACATTCTTCCGTACGATTACAGCTACTTCCCCATTATGGGGTACTCGTATTACGGCAACTGCTATCTCGTTGAGCAGTTTGCGCCCGGTCGCCCGTACCTTGTCCGGGTTTGTCCGGAGCGCTGAGAATGCCACTCATTCCCGCCTAAGCGGGAAAATCTCACGGCGGGGGCCCCCATGCGGGAATGGGCGAGAAAGCCCAGCCTTTGCTTGATTTGGAATATTTTTCTATATAAATAGCTGTCAAGCCGTTTTTTGGAAGAATGTTTCATGGACGCCATAGATCGGAAAATCCTTGCTGTTTTGCAGGACGACGCGGCGCTGTCGGTTGCCGATATCGGGTCGCGGGTCGGACTGTCGTCGACACCGTGCTGGAAGCGCATTCAGCGGCTCGAAGCCGACGGCGTCATCGTCAAGCGCGTGGCGCTGGTCGACCAGGACCGCATCGGGCTCGGCATCAGTGTCTTCGTGTCGATCGAAACCGGCGATCACTCGCAGGATTGGCTCGACCGCTTCGCCAAGACCGTTACCGCCATGCCGGAAGTGATGGAGTTCTACCGCATGGCCGGCGACGTCGATTACATGCTGCGCGTCGTGGTGCCGGACATCGCCGGTTATGACGCCTTCTATAAGCGCCTGATCGCGACGGTGCCGCTGAAGAACGTCACCTCGCGCTTCGCCATGGAAAAGATCAAATCGACGACGGCGCTGCCCATTCCAGAAGTCAGATGATCAGGAATCAGTATCAGATCAAGCTGATCTGATCTGTACTGATTACTGATACTGATCCTGACACCTGATCACGACGCCGTGCGCGCGATCGAGGCCGATTCCCGCGGCCGCATGAAACTTTGATCGCTCAAGGTCAAAGTGCTGTTCATCACGTAACCGTAGGTCGGATTGTAGCTGTATTGGACCTGGGCGAGCACCAGATAGGTGTTTGGCGTCGCAAGCGAGGCCGGCACGCTGACGATCGTGCCGACCGCGAGCGCCGTGCCGTTGAGCGTGTCGCTCCACACCACCGTGGCCGTGCCCTGGGCATTGATCGCGATCTCCGAAACGACCTCCTTGAGGTTGGCCGCCGCGTAAGGCGCGATGATCGCCGAGCCGGCATTGAGGATATTCGTCATTTCGGCGTTGGTGATGTCGGTATATTGGCTCGAAAGATCGGCGAGCGTATGCGCCGTCAATTCGACTTTGCGGTCCGCGGCGATGCCTTGCGAGGCTTCGACGGTGCCGAGATAGAGCGTCAGTCATCACCGGCAGCAGCATGGCAAATTCGACGGCCGAAATGCCGCGGCAGTCGGCAATGAAGCCGGCGCGGCAGACGGGCGATCGCGGCAAGCACATTCATCGCGTGCCTCCTCAAGACGATGCGTAAGGTTCGTTTTTGAAGACCGCGGTGGCGGCAAACAGATCGTAGCCGCCGGTCAAGTTGCTGAGGTTGAAGCCGAGCAAATTGACGTATACCGGATACTGATAATAGATCCGCAACATGACGATGTCGCCCGGCCCGCCCGGATTGTAGCCGAGCACGCCGGTATTCAAGGCGCCATTCTGTATCGGCAGGCCAAGATTGGCCGCCGCGAACGACGGATAGGTCTCGACGTCGACATAGACCCCGCTGTTGCAGTTGAAGATGCCGTGGATCTGATTGCAGACCTGCGATTTGAATTGCGCGGCGGTCCAGCCGGCGGTTTGCGCCTGGCCGGTAAAGATCAGCCGCGCCGAGGCCGCCGCCGCCGTCTCGAGCGTCTGCCCGGCAAAGAAGACGATCGCCGTTTGCAGGATGGCGAACAGGCCGGCGAGGAAAGGCGCCGCCAGCAGCGCGAATTCGATCGTGGTCCCGGCGTCGCTTTGCGCGAGAAAGCGCCGGAGCACCGGCAAAGGTCGACGCGAACGCAGGCTCTATTAGACTTAGTCCTATTATTAGACATGGCGCCCTCACCCAATGAAGGTCGCAATAGCGCGAAGCCTCACGGATGAGCGATAGCAGCGGCGCGTTGGCGATTCATTGCAGCGATCGCCGAAAACGGCGGGGCCTGCTTTAAGTTGCCGCTAACCGTTCGCCCGGGTCGCTGTCTTTTCTCTCTGCTAGCGCCCGGCGCCGGCGCCCGCGGCCACGGCTTGGTTGCTGCGGGTGACGCCCTGGTTGAGCGACCTTATTGAAGTAGTCCGATCGGGAGGCCGGTGTCCTTATCGAAGTCGTCCTTGCTGGTATCGCCGAGCGTCATCCGCGGCGCGCAGTCGGGCGTGCAGCTATAGGTTTGGCGCGTCATGCCGCGATAGACCACGACGACCGGTTCGTCGGGTCCTTTGACTTCGATGGTCTTTTCCATCAGCACCGCGCCGCTTTTATCCAGGACCACCACATTGGTTGCGCCGTAACCCTTGCCGGTGACGACGGCGAGGCCGCCGGGCTGGATCGAGAGATCGGCGATCAGCGGGTCGCCGATCACGACGGTGGCCGCGCGGTCGGGCAGCTTGAGGATTCTGGCTTGGTCGATGTGAACCGAAATCGGCTCTTCGGCGATAGCCCGCGAGGCGGCAGCGGCGAAAACGGCGGCCGACCATGAGCGCTGCCAAGAGCCAAGGCAAGAGCCAATGCACCAGCCAAGGCAGCGCGCTCTGAGCCAACCGGCCGCGGCCGCAAAACGCCGTCATCGATACGCTCCGAAACGCTACGCGGATTCGACAGTTACACAGGCCGTCCACCGACCGATCCACTTGACTGCAAATTCGTGAATGAAGTGCAAATCGGCGCGTCTGCGCTGCATGCGGCAAGCGCTGTGCCGGCCGCCGGTGACGCTTGCTTAACGATGATCGCAGAATGCCGAAAGCAGCGGCAGTATTCGCCGCCCCGGCCGTCACAGCGTGAAGGGACGCACGAGCTGTCCCGGGAAAGCTCGTCGGGATATTCGCGCTCAGCCGATGCCGTACTTGATCGGGTAGCTCGCCGGCCGGCATGTAAAATGTGCCGAACAGCACGTCCAGGATCGGGAACGTCGCCGCAAAGTTCTTCTCGCCGCCGCGGTCGGCGAGCGGTGTGATGCCAGCGGTGGAACACCGGACCGGCAATCACGTATTTGAACGGGCCAAGCGTCCAATTGAGATTGGCGTGCACGAAGGCCGAAGTTGCGATGGTGAAGGGACCGAGCACGACAAACACGTTGGGCGAGATGCCGAGGAGAAGCATGATGACGTCGGCTGCCACGCTGCCGAGAAACAGATTGACCGGATGGAAGCGCGCCGCCGAGATCCATTCCAGCTCTTCGGAGGAGTGGTGCACCGCGTGGTACCGCCACATGCGCTGGCTGTGGAACAGGCGGTGCGTCCAATACAGAATGATATCCTCGCCGATGCAGGAAGATGACCATCTGAGCGGCGAGCGGCAGCGCCGCGAGCGGCCCGTGGCCGTTGTCGTAGAACGCGATCAGGCCGTCGGCGGTGGTGATTCGGAACAGAAGCGCGGCGCCGACGATGAGCATGCCGATGCGCAAATAGCGCGTGATGACCGGGATGAAAAACCAGTAGCACAGGTCGGTCACGAGATCGCGCTTGCGCCACCACGCCTGTCCGGGATTGCAGGCCCAGAACCAGGTGAGGACGGTGAAGACGCGCCGCGAGCCCGAGCGAGATCGGAATGTTCTTGGCAAATGTCTCGACCGAAACTGATGAAGAAAGGCGAGCAATTCTTGGGTCATTTGTTGAGGCCTGCGCGGTTGCGTCCAGCGAATTTATCGATGTGCATCATTGATATCGAGCATGCGGCATTAAGACGCCGTGAATGGCGGCCGATGAAGCGTTGCGGGACGGACGACCGGCTGATCCGTGTTTGATGCAAGTTGAGCGATGCCGCTTACGCGACGGCAACAATCTCATGTTAGCCAATGCGCGTGTTGGAGTTTCGCGAGCGCCGGCGGTCGCGACCTTGGTATATCGATCGTAAAGAAAATCCGGCCGCTGCCGCCGCATGTGACGCGGCCAAGCATCGAAATGCACGCCGCCGCCGCAAGGCGATGTTAACTACACCGCGCAAAGCACGACTGGCCGCGGGTTTCTGCGAACGATTTAACCCCCTCGAAATTTATCCCCGATAGGGTCTGGCACGATCCAAACGGCGGACAAAAGCCGCTGGGTCAGCTCAGACAGCCACGTGTGGACCTTAAGGAGCCAACTCATGAAGACCCTTTTCTCGCGTTTCGTGAAGGACGAGTCGGGCGCCACGGCCATTGAATACGGTCTCATCGCCGCCGGCATCTCGGTCGCGATCATCGCCGTCGTCCAAGGCCTCGGCACCAAGCTGAACACCACGTTCAGCAGCGTTTCCGGCGCCCTCAAGTAACAGTCGATCTTCTTCAGTGCTACGAGAGGGCTCCGGTCGCATGCCGGGGCCTTTTCGCTTTGCAGCGGACGCAATCCGGCAAGCGGACGACATCGAACGGCGATGGTGCCATGCTGATTGAAGCGGTCAGGTTGACGTTGTTTCCGGCAATGATGGCCTTTGCCGCGTCGAGCGATCTGTTGACGATGACGATCGCCAATCGCGTCTCGCTCATCCTGATCGGCGGGTTCGTTGCGCTGGCGCTGCTGTGCGGTCTGAGCGGCGCCGACGTGATGTCCCATGCCGGAGCCGCGGCCCTGGTGCTGGGCGTTGCATTCGTCTGCTTCGCCTGCGGCTGGATCGGCGGCGGCGACGCCAAGCTGGCGGCGGTCACCGCCCTGTGGCTCGGTTTTGGCAACTCTGTTTGACTATCTCGTTTATGCGTCGCTGCTTGGCGGGGCGCTGACATTATTTATCGTGCAATTTCGCACCATGCCGCTGCCGCGCCTGCTCGCCGGGCGGGAATGGGCGGAACGGCTGCATAGCGAGGGTGCCGGGGTGCCTTATGGCGTGGCGCTCGCCGCCGCCGCGCTGCTCGTCTATCCGCAGACCGAATGGATGACGGCGTGTCGGCCTGTAAGTTCAGCCAAGCCGCTCTTGCACGGGGTCGTGCCGCCAAGCGCGGGCGCGTCAACGCAAGATTAACGCGATTTGGATACGCCTCATTAACCATGCCTTGACGTTTAGCTGCTGAAATCCAGCGCAGATGGCCGTTTTCGGCCGTGCCATCTCGTGGAAAGTGAAGCGTAATGAAAGCCGCGCGTCTGGTCGTACTCGGTGTCGCTGTCGCCGCCGGCGGCATCGCCGCGTATTTGGCCGCCGGCAGCAAGGCGCCGCCGCCGCCGCCGCCGGTTGCGGCCGCGCCGCCGCTCGAAACGGTCGAAGTGCTGGTGGCCAAATCGGATCTGAGCCGAGGGCAAGTGATCGAAAATCAGGATATCGGTTGGCAGACCTGGCCGAAGGCGGCCGCCAACGCCAATTTCATCAAGAAGTCCGAGCGGCCGGACGCCATCAACGATTTCGTCGGCGCGATCGTTCGCGTGGCGGTGCTGGCGGGCGATCCGATTCGCGGCGCCTGATGTCGTGATGGCGAAGGGTTCGGGCTTCATGGCGGCGATACTGCCGAAAGGCATGCGCGCGGTCGCGATCGACATTTCCGCCGTCACCAGCGCCGGCGGCTTCATCCTGCCCGACGATCGAGTCGACGTCGTGCTCACTCGCCGTGACAAAGCGGCGGAAAAGTCGACCGGCGTCGAGAAGTTCGTCAGCGACACGATCTTGCGCAATGTGCGGGTGCTGGCGGTCGATCAAACGATCGATCAAAAGGGCGACAGCAAGGTCGCCCTCGGCAAAACCGCTACGCTCGAATTGACCGAGTCGCAAGCCGAGACGCTCGAATTGTCGCATCAGCTGGGCACGATTTCGCTCACGCTGCGCAGCATCCTCGATTCCCCTGCGGGGGCTCCCGAGGGACGAAGACAACGAGCACGATCAGTCCATCAATACCGTGCGCTTCGGCGTGAGCACGGCGGGAACCGGGCGTTGAGCGCACGGAGGGAATTGACATGAGGCGAGCGGCATCGATCCGAGCGGCGGCAGCTCTCGCGGCGCTCCTCGTCGCCTCGTGCATTGTTCCTCGGGCGCTGGCGGGCAACGTCGTGTTCAACACGCCGCCGGCGCAGCCGATCCATGTCGCCGCCAGCGACGATGAATCGCAGCCGATGACGCTGGGGATCAGCAAGTCGGTCGTGGTCGATCTGCCGCGCGACGTCAAGGATGTGCTGGTGGCCGATCCCAAGATCGCCAACGCCGTCGTGCGCTCCTCGCGCCGCGTCTTCATCATCGGCAGCACGGTCGGACAGACCAACGTGTACTTCTTCGATGCCGAGGGCAAGCAAATCGCCGGATTTGATGTCGCGGTTACGCGCGACCTCGACGGCATCCGCCAGGCCATCCACCAAGTCCTGCCGGATTCCGATATTACGGTCGAGGGCATCGGCGACGGCGTGATCCTGTCCGGTTCGGTATCGAGCCCGGTCGAGTCGCAGCAGGCCTTCGATATCGCGGCGCGTCTGCTCGGCGTCGCGCACTTCCGACGTGGTTCCGAACGGCAGCAAAATCGTCAATGCCATCGTCGTGCGCGGCCGCGATCAGATCATGCTCAAAGTCGTCGTCGCCGAAGTCGAGCGCGACGTCATCAAGCAGCTCGGCATCAATCTTGCCGGCTCGTTCAACTATGGCACCGCCGTGGTCAACTTCAACAACACCAATCCGTTTTCCGCCACCGGGCAGTCGCTCAGCGGTTCGAGCATCACCGGCGGCTTTTCCTCGGTCAGCGCGACGTTGCAGGCGATGGAACAGGCCGGCGTCATTCATACGCTCGCCGAGCCGAACCTGACCGCGATTTCCGGCGAATCCGCAACATTCGTCGCCGGCGGCGAATTTCCGGTGCTCAACGGTTACAGCTGCTCGACCGTCTACCGGCAGCAGCGTACAGAGCTGTCAGCCGTCGATCGATTTCAAGAAATTCGGCGTCAGCCTCAACTTCACGCCGATCGTGCTGAGCGAAGGCCGCATCAGTCTCAAGGTGATGACGGAAGTCTCGGATCTGTCTTCGCAAAATTCGCTGACCATCGCCCAGCCCGGCAGCAACCTGACTGCGACCATTCCCTCGATCCGCACCCGTCGCGCCGAGACAACGGTGGAAATTCCATCCGGCGGCTCGTTGGCGATGGCCGGCATGATCCAGAACCAGACCAAGCAGGCGATCAACGGACTGCCCGGCTTGGCGGAGCTTCCCATTCTCGGGCCGCTGTTCAAGAGCCGCGATTACGTCAACCAGCAAACCGAGCTGATGGTGCTGGTGACACCCTACGTCGTGCGCGCCGTCGCCCAGAAGGATTTGTCGCGTCCCGACGACGGCTTCGCCGATCCGAGCGACCCGGAAACGATTTTGCTCGGCCGGCTCAACCGGATCTACGGCGTCGGCGGCAATCCCGCGCCGCCCGATACCTATCACGGCAAATACGGCTTCATCCTCGATTGATGCGGCCGCAGGAGACCACGATGCAGACTGTCAAGCCTACGACTGCCGGCCGAAGCTCCGTCGCGCGCATAATGGTGCGCGCCGTCGCGGCGGCGGCGTGCGCCGTCATGGTCTGCGGCTGCAACACCGACCAGCAAGTCACCGGCGCTCCCGAGGTGCCGACCGACTATCGCTTGCGGCATCCGATCACGCTGCAGGAAACCAACCGCACGCTCGAACTGTTCATCGGCACCAACCGCGGCGAGCTCAATCCGACGCAACGCGCACAAGTGCTGTCGTTCGGCTTGGGCTGGAAACGCGCAGCGACCGGCGGCGTGGTGGTGGCGCAGCCGGTGGGTAGCAGCAACGAGCACGCCGTCGCCGACGCGATGCATGAGATCGTCTCGATCCTGGCCGCAAGCGGCATACCGCCGCAAAGCATCGCGGTGCAGACCTATGAAGCGACCGGACCGAATCTGGCCACGATCCGCATCAGCTATCCGAGAATTCACGCCCAGGCCGGGCCCTGCGGCATGTGGCCGGAGGACATCGGTCCAAGCTTCAATCGCGACTATTTCGAGAATCAACCGCCGTGGAACTATGGCTGCGCCACTCAGAACGCACTGGCCGCCGAAGTCGTCAATCCCTCCGATCTGGTCCAGCCGCGCGCCGAGACCCCGGCCTATGCAGCGCGGCGCACTACGGTCCTGGAAAAATATCGCGCGGGCCAGACCGACCGGCGAAACTTCGGAAAACCAATCGGCCAAGATCAGCGACGTCGGCAAGTAGCATGAACAGGTAAGGCGACATGTGATGTCGGCCCATGATGAAGCAGAGTAACCAAACCCACCGCGAAGACGCCGGGCCGCCCGAGGCAGCCGCCCGCGACGAACACATTGCGCCGGCGCCGCGCGTCTCGGTGCAGGCGTTCTGCGAGAACGTCGACACCGCCGCCGCGATCCAGGCGGCCGGCGAGGACCGGCGCCTGGCCAAGGCGCATCTGCGCATCCAGATGGGAGGGCTGACGGCGGCAATCGAGGCCTATCAAAGCTCGCCGACGCCGAACGTCATCATGCTTGAATCGGAGAACCGCAGCGACGACATCCTCGCCGGGCTCGATCAGCTCGCCAATTATTGCGACGCCGGCACGCGCGTTATCGTCATCGGCCGCATGAACGACGTCATGCTGTATCGCGAGCTGGTGCGCCGCGGCGTCAGCGATTATCTGATTTCGCCGGTCGACGTGCTGCAGATCGTTCGCGCGGTATGCGGGTTGTATTCGGCGCCCGACGCCAAGCCGGTCGGCCGCATCATCGCCGATGGTCGGGGCCAAGGGCGGCGTCGGCGCCTCCACCGTCGCCCATAATGTCGGCTTCTCGATCGCGCACGATCTCAAGCTCGACGCGGTCGTGACCGATCTCGATCTGGCGTTCGGCACCGCCGGTCTCGATTTCAATCAGGATCCGCCGCAGGGCATCGCGGAAGCGGTGTTCTCGCCCGACCGTATCGACACCGCTTTCGTCGACCGCTTGCTCGCCAAGTGCACCGACCATTTGAATCTGTTGGCGGCACCGGCGACGCTCGATCGGGTCTACGATTTCGGCGCCGACGCCTTCGAGTCCATTTTCGATTCGCTGCGCACCACGGTGCCTTGCGTCGTGCTCGACGTTCCGCATCAATGGACTGGATGGACCAAGCAGACGTTGGTCGGCGCCGACGAGGTCTTGATCGTCGCCGCGCCCGATCTCGCCAATCTGCGCAACACCAAAAACATCTACGATTTTCTCAAGGCCGCGCGGCCGAACGATCATCATCCGCGCTATTGCCTCAACCAGGTCGGGGTTCCGAAGCGCCCCGAAATCAAGGCCGCCGACTTCGCCAAGGCGCTCGACGAGGAGCCTATGGCGATCATTCCGTTCGAGCCGCAGGTGTTCGGCGCGGCGGCCAATAACGGGCAGATGATCGCCGAGATTTCGTCGGGTCACCGCACTGCGGAATTGTTTCGGCAGATGGCACAGCATCTGACCGGCCGGTCGGAACCGAAGAAGCAGCGGTCCGGCCTGCTGTCGCCGTTGCTCGAAAAGCTGCTGGGATAGAGAGTTTGGAGTTGCGTTAGTGTTTGGCAAACGTCCCACTTCCGGCGGTTCTGACGTTGCGGAGCAGCGCCCGGCGCCGGCCGCCGCGCCGCCGCCCGCCGCGCCGCCGGCGCCAAAGGCCGCGCCCACCGGAGGCCGGCCGCACGCCGTTTCCCTCGGCGGGTCTCGGCGCGCCGATAATCGGTGCGCCGACCGGCAAGCCGAACGTCGGCGGTCCGCCCAATCCGCCGCCGCAGCCGGTGCCCTCGGCGGTCAATTCGCGCCGCTCGGAATCCTACTACGAAGTCAAAGGCACGATCTTCGGCGCGCTGATCGAAGCGATCGATCTGGCTCAACTCGCCAAGCTCGATGCCGATTCCGCGCGCGAGGAAATCCGCGATATCGTCAACGAGATCATCGCGATCAAAAATATCGTGATGTCGATCTCCGAGCAGGAGGATCTGCTCGACGACATCTGCAACGACGTGCTCGGCTATGGGCCGCTCGAACCGCTGTTGGCGCGCGACGAGATCGCCGACATCATGGTCAACGGTTCGGGCACGGTTTACATCGAAGTCGCCGGCAAGATTCAGAAGACCGGCATTCGGTTTCGCGACAACCAGCAGCTGTTGAACATCTGTCAGCGGATCGTCAGCCAGGTCGGCCGCCGCGTCGACGAATCCTCGCCGATCTGCGATGCGCGCCTGCCCGATGGCTCGCGCGTCAACGCCATCGTGCCGCCGCTGGCGATCGACGGGCCCGCGCTCACGATCCGCAAGTTCAAGAAGGACAAGCTGACGCTCGAGCAGCTGGTGCGGTACGGCACGATTTCGCCCGAAGGCGCGGAAATCCTGAAAATCATCGGCCGCAGCCGCGTCAATACTTTGATCTCCGGCGGCACCGGCTCGGGCAAGACGACGCTGCTCAACTGCCTGACGCGCTACATCGACGACACCGAGCGCATCGTCACCTGCGAAGACGCCGCCGAACTGCAATTGCAGCAGCCGCACGTGGTGCGACTGGAAACGCGGCCGCCGAATCTCGAAGGCGAAGGCCAGATCACGATGCGCGATCTGGTGAAGAACTGCCTGCGCATGCGGCCGGAACGCATCATCGTCGGCGAGGTGCGCGGCCCCGAAGCATTCGACCTGCTGCAGGCGATGAACACCGGCCACGACGGCTCGATGGGCACGCTGCACGCCAACACGCCGCGCGAAGCGCTGTCGCGGCTGGAGTCGATGATCACGATGGGCGGCTATTCGCTGCCCTCGCGCACGATCCGCGAAATGATCTGCGCGTCCGTCGACGTCGTCGTTCAGGCCGCGCGGTTGCGCGACGGCTCGCGCCGCATCACCCACATTACCGAGGTGATCGGCTTGGAAGGCGACGTGATCATCACCCAGGACGTTTTCCTGTACGACCTGATCGGCGAAGACGCCAACGGCAATCTGATCGGCCGCCATCGCTCGACCGGAATCGGCCGTCCGAAGTTTTGGGAACGCGCGCGCTATTACGGCGAGGAGGCGCGGCTTGCGGCCGCGCTCGATGCCGCGGAGGCCGCCAATGACGGGGTCAAGGTCTAGCGTGCGGATCGCGTCGCGGATCGAGTTGTGTTTGGATTGGCGGATTTAGCCATGAGCACCTACGGCCTGTTTTTCCTGATGGCGATCGCGATCGGCGGAGTGGTGTGGGTTTTCGTTTATCCCTACCTCTCCGGCGAAAAGAAGGCACAGCGGCGGATGGCGAGCGTCGCGCGGTCCGAGCCGATCGCGCGGCCGGCACGCGCGGTCGGCAAATCGCGGCGCGAACAGGTCGAAGGCACGCTCAAGGAGATCGAACAACGGCGGAGGAAGGCCAAGCGTCCGCCGCTTTCGGCACGGCTTACGCAGGCCGGCCTGAGTTGGTCGAAGCGGCGGTTTATGATCACCGCGGGCGTACTCGGTGTCGGCGGCTTCCTCATCATGATGATCGTGCACGCCGGACTCATTCCGGCGCTCGGCGTCGGCTTTGCCGCCGGTTGCGGCCTGCCGTTCTGGATGTTGTCGTTTCTGAAGAAGCGCCGCGAGAATAAATTCCTTTCGCAGTTTCCGGATGCCGTCGACGTCATCGTTCGTGGCATCAAAGCCGGCTTGCCGTTGCTCGACAGCCTCAAGCTGATCGCCACCGACGCCGAAGATCCGGTGCGCAGCGAATTCCGCTCGATCGTCGAAACTCAAACGATCGGCATGCCGATCGGCGAAGCCGCGATGAAGCTGTACGAAAGCATCCCGGTTCCCGAGGCGAACTTCTTCGGCATCGTGATCTTCATCCAGCAGCGCGCCGGCGGCAATCTTTCGGAAGCGCTGGGCAACCTGTCGCGGGTGCTGCGCGACCGCAAGAAGATGAAGGCGAAAATCCAGGCGATGTCGCAGGAAGCCAAGGCTTCCGCCGCGATCATCGGCGCCCTGCCGCTCGCGGTCATGACGCTCGTTTGGATCACGAGTCCGGCCTATATCGACCTGCTGTGGACCGACCCGATGGGGCGCGTGATGCTGGCTTGCTCCGGCGCCTGGATGCTGACCGGGGTTCTGGTGATGCGCAAGATGATCAATTTCGATTTCTGAGACAGTCCAGTCATGAGCTCGCTTATCGCCCAGTATCTCGACCTGCAGGTCCTCACCATGATGTTCGCCGGCGTCGCGGCGGGCGCCACGGTGCTGACGCTGGCGATGCCGTTTATGTCTTCGGACACGCTGGGCAAGCGCATGAAGGCGGTCGCGCTGGAGCGCGAGAAAATTCGGCAGCGCGAACGCGAGCGCCTGGCGCAGAGTAGCAAGGTCGCGTTGCGGCAATCGCCGAAAATGTACATGAAGCGGGCGGTCGACAACTTCAATCTGTCGAAGTGGGTCGGCCAGGAAGAAGCGCGCGTGAAGCTGGTACAGGCCGGCTATCGTGGGCAGGCGCCTTACGTGACCTATCTGTTCTTCCGTATGACGATGCCGGTGGTCATGCTGCTGGCGTCGCTGTTTTATATTTTCGTCGTGCTCAATCTCGACTATCCGCCGATGGTGAAAATTGCGATTTGTATCGGCTGCTCCTACTTCGGCATGTACAGTCCAAATCTCTACCTCAAGAACAAGATTGCGCGCCGGCAGCTTTCGATCAAACGCGCCTTCCCGGACGCGCTCGATCTGCTATTGATCTGCGTCGAGTCCGGGATGTCGATCGAGGCGGCGTTCCGCAAGGTCAGCGACGAGGTCGGCACGCAATCGGTGGCGCTGGCCGAGGAATTCACGCTGACCACGGCGGAATTGTCCTATCTGCCGGATCGTCGCCAGGCTTACGAAAATCTGGCTCAGCGCACCGGTCTCGAAGGCGTCAAAGCGGTCTGTCTGGCTTTGCAGCAATCGGAACGCTACGGCACGCCGCTCGCCACGACGCTGCGCGTCCTGGCGCAGGAAAATCGCGATATGCGCATGGCGGAGGCCGAGAAGAAAGCCGCCGGCCTGCCGCCGAAGCTTACCGTGCCGATGATCGTGTTCTTCCTGCCGGTGCTGTTCGTCGTCATTCTCGGCCCGGCCGCGATCCGCGTCATGGGGCTGATGTAGCGTCATCGCGAGGACCGACGCGACGAGGCGATTCGGCCCTTCTGGATCGCTTGGCGGCGCTTCTGATCGGGCCGGCCGGTTCGGGCCGGACCCGTTGCTTCGCAATGATAGAGCGTCAGCTCGAACCGGTGCCGTAACGGGTGGCCTGATTGGTCAGCGCGGCGTTGCCCTTATGCGCCAGCATCTGCCGCAGATAAGCGACATTGGCGGCGGCCTGGTCGGGCGGCAGGTCGGCGCGCGCGATCTGTTCGGCCTCGTCAAAGCGGCCCTCCAAGCCGACCACCAGCGCCAGATTCTGCCGCACCCGCGGATCGGTCGAGTGTTGCGCGACGGCGAGCCGCAATGTCGCTTCGGCGTCCTTAAGGTCCTTCGAGAGCGCATAGGACAGTCCGAGATTGGACAGCACCGACGGCTCGTTGGGAACGATCTTGAGCGCGGTGAGATAGTGGCGTTGCGCTTCCTGGTGCCGGCCCAATTGGTCGAGCACGGCGCCCTGTGCGGAGAGGATTCGCCAATCCGGCTGCTCCGGCGTATGGGCGCGATCGAACACCGTGAGCGCCTGTTCGTATTGGCCGACGTCGGCGAGCGCTCGCCCATATTCCCCGAGCACGACCTTGTTGTTCGGATTTTGCATCGACAATTCTTCGAGGATGGCGACCGCCTGCGCGCTCTGTTGCGTCGCCCGCAGCGCCTGCGCGTAGCGCAATGCGACGTCGATGTTGGACGGATCGGCGCGATATTTTTGACCGTAGACCTGAATGTCGTGTTGCCAGTCGGCGTCGGAGCGGTCGCCCGATGCCAGCGTGAGCGAGCCGGTCGTTTCCGCGCTTTGCGTGGTCTGGCATCCAGCCGTTGCCGCGGCGACGGCGGTGAGGATCGCGGCGGTGGCGAACAGGCGTGCAGAGCGGGATCGGGTCGAACGCATCTCGATCGCTGCCGGAATGACTGCCAGATCGCTGCAGGGGCGCGGACGCGCCCGTGCCGCAGGTTCGTTCAGCAATAAAACGTTAACCCTAACGAGCGGTTAACGGCGTATGGCGAGCGGGCGCGGAACTTGTTACCGTCCGCGCCCGATCTTGCAGGGAAATCCGATAGATGAATGCCAAATCGTCGCGCGCCGCGCCGTCCCGCCGGGCCCTTGCATCGGGCCGGCCCGATCCCGGTCTGGTCGACGATCTCGTCGCCGCCAACCGCACGCTGGCGCGGCTTTCCGTGCTCGATGCCTTCGGCCATGTCAGCGTGCGCGATCCGCGCGATCCGCACCGCTATCTGATCTCGCGTTCGATCGCGCCGGAATCGGTCACCGTGGCCGATATCCTGGTACTCGATCTCGACAGTCAGACCGTCGATCCCAAGGATGACGGCGTGCTGCTTTACCGCGAGCGCTTCATCCACGGCGAGATCTACAAGGCGCGGCCGGACGTCAATGCGGTGGTGCACAGCCATTCGCCGACGGTGGTGCCGTTCACGGTGACGCGCGCCAAATTGCGGCCGCTGTTGCACAACGCCGGCTTCCTCGGGCTTGGCACGCCGCTGTTCGAGATTCGCAAAAGCATGGGCGACGGCACCGATCTGATGATTCTCACCCCGGACCTCGGCAAGGATCTGGCGAAAAAGCTCGGCAAAGATGCCGCGGTGGTGCTGATGCGCGGCCACGGCGATTCGGTGGTCGGCCCGTCGCTGCCCAATGCGGTGTTCCGCGCCTATTACACCGAGATCAATGCGCGCCAGCAGCTTGCCGCCATCACCATCGGCGGCCCGATCAATTTCATGACCCGCGCCGAGGCCATCACTTCGAACGACGCGATGCTGCGCGCCTCGGCGCGGCCCTGGGCGCTGTGGCGCAAGCAGGCGCTGGCGCAACGCTGATTTAAATGGAGTGCTTGGGATGT
This sequence comes from uncultured Alphaproteobacteria bacterium, assembly GCA_963714345.1. GTDB lineage: Bacteria > Pseudomonadota > Alphaproteobacteria > Rhizobiales > Xanthobacteraceae > BOG-931. The sequence continues at coordinate 101,818 of CAVQOD010000013.1, forward strand.
TCCGGCTCGCGGTCGCCGATCTCGATTCGCCCTCGTATTTCGTCGCGATCGCGGCGGTCGAGCTTGGCTTCTTCAAGGAGGAAGGTGTCGACATCGTGCTGGAGCACAGCTATGGCGCCCGCAACGGGCCGGAACGGCTGCGCGACGGTTCGCTGCATTTCTTCGGTGGTCCGGCCTTCGCCGCGACCCGCGCCTTTCCCGCCTGGGCGGGCGCCAAGCTGCTTTGCGCGCTGGCGCAACATTCCTATTGGTTCCTCGGCGTGCGCGCCGATCTCGACGTCAAGCGCGGCGATCTTGGCGCGCTGAAGGGCTTGCGGATTTCGTCGTCCATGCAATTTCCGGTGCTGGGGCTGCGGCACCTGTTGGCCGATGCGGGAATTGATCTCGTGCGCGACAAGGTGGAAATCGTGCCGCCGCCGCCGACGGTCGACGGGCGCTTTATGGGCCATGCCGGCGTCGACGCCATCGCGCACAATCTGGCCGATGCGTTTTGGGGCAACGGCATGCGGGTCGCGATCGGCGAAGCGCGCGGCATCGCCAAGCTCCATCTCGATCTGCGCCGCGGCGATGGGCCACCGGGCGCGCGGAGCTATAATTTCGCGGCTTTGACGACAACCGAGCGGTTGATCGACGAGCAGCCGGAAATCGCCGCCGGCGCGGTGCGAGCGATCGTGAAAGCGCAGGCCGCGCTCAAGGCGGAGCCTTCGCGCGCCACCGCGATTGCGCAGCGGCTGTTCCCGGCGGAGGAGGCGCCGCTGATCGCCCGGCTGATCGAGCGCGATGCGCCGTTCTACGACGCGACGATTTCGCCGGAAGCGGTCGACGGCTTGAACAAGTTTGCTAAGGCCGCGGGATTGATCTCAGCGGAAGTGCCCTATGACCGCTTGGTCGCGACGCAGTTCAGCCCGCTGTGGCGAGCGTAGCATCCGCAGCCTGTCATTCCCCGCGAAGGCGGGGAATCCAGTAATCACTGTTCCAAGAATGTCGCGCAGACCAAGTTTCTCGTGATTACTGGATCGTCCGCTTTCGCGGACGATGACAAAAACAGAACTACACCGACGCGTGGGCGACGCCGGTCTTGGCTTTCAGCGCATCGCCGGCGGCTTCGTAAAAACTCTGCGCTTCCGGCAGCACGATCGCGGCCGAGCGCACCGCATGGCTCGCCGGATCGATGCCGTCCGGCTTCTCGCCTTGCGCCACGGCGAGCGCCGCCTTGCGCAGGCGCTGCCGCGCCATGATGACGCCGTTGTCGGTCGAGACCAGGTTCTCTTTGCTGCGGTCCTGGATCGGCCCGCAGCTTTCCTGAATCGCGGCGTCCTGCATGGCGATGCCTTTGACGCCGCAATAGGATTTATGGTGCTTCTGCGCCGCGCGGTCGATCATGTAATCGTTGTCTTTGTTGACCACCGGGCGGAACGAGCCGGGAATGAGATTGACGTGGATGCCGCCGCCGCCCCGCATCACCTCGAGCTCGTGCGCCGAGAGCGGGCGCGCCGGATGGTGCGTAAAGCACCATGACATGCAGTTTTCGTCGTCGATCGGCACGAAGGCGTGGCCGTTGAGCGCGTTGTCGCCGTAGGGCGGGATCATGGTGTGGAACGGCATGATCCATTGCGTAATGCGCCAATAAAGCTTGCCCGGCGTCGCCGGCCGGCGCACGCCGATCACCATGCCGCCCTTGGTCTCGATCACCTCGAAGCGCGCGTCGGTCTCGCGGGTGAACTCGGCGCCCTGGCCGACATGCAGCGGATCGCTGCGCAGATCGTGGCGGTGCAGGAAGGAGACGTGCACCGAATCGATGCCGCCTTCGAGCGCCTGCAGCCAGTTGCATTCCTGGGTGCGCTTTGAGACGAACCGCGACGCCGCGGGCACCGTCGCCCATTCGAAATTCGGCAGCGGCGGTTTTAGCGCGGCCCGACCCATATAGATCCAGATCACGTCGCCTATCTCCACGGAGGGATAGGCGGTCAGCTTGATCTTGTTGCAAAAGCCGCTTTCGGCCGGCTCCGACGGCACTTCGATGCATTGGCCGGTAAGTGTCATATTTCCAGCCGTGATAGGGGCAGCGCAGCCCGTCCTTCCTCGTTCCGGCCGAACCACAGCGACACGCCGCGATGGGCGCAGAATTCGTCCATCACGCCGACCCGGCCGGCGCTGTCGCGAAACGCGATCAGCCGCTCGCCGAGAAGCTTGACCCGCACCGGCGGGCAATCCGGATCCGGGATTTCCGACGACAACAGCGCCGGAATCCAATAGCGCCGCATCAAGTCGCCCATCGGCGTGCCGGGGCCGGTCAGCGCGAGGAAGTCGTTCTGTTCGCGGGTGGTCATGGCCGCAGCATAGCAGTTTACGTCATCACCCGCACCGGCTTGCCGTCGAGGAAGCCGCGGATGTCCTCGACCACGCCGGCGAAATAGGCGCGGTAGTTCTGCTCGGCGACGTAGCCGAGATGCGGGGTGATGACGACATTATCCATCGTGCGGAACGGATGATCGAGCGGCAGCGGTTCGACGTCGAACACGTCGAGCCCGGCGCCGCCGATCTTTTTCTCCCGCAGCGCCGCGATCAGCGCCGCCTCGTCGACGATCGGACCGCGCGAGGTGTTGATGAGGAAGGCGCTACTCTTCATCAAGGCCGATCTCGCTCTTGCCGACCAGGCCGCGCGAGCGGGCCGACAGCACGATATGAATGGTGATGAAATCGGATTGCCGGAACAGCTCGTCCTTGCTGACATAGCCGACGCCGGCGGCCGCACATTTTTCCGCCGTCAGGTTCTGGCTCCAGGCGATCGCCTTCATGCCGAACGCCTTGGCGATAGTCGCGGTCTGGGTGCCGAGCTTGCCGAGGCCAAGCACGCCAAGGGTCATGCCCTCGAGATCGGGGCCGATGGTGGATTGCCATTTGGCGCCGGCATGCAGCCGCGCGTTCTCGTAGCCGATGTGGCGGGTCAGTTCGAGCATCAGCCCAATGGCGATGCCGGAGGTCGGGTTGCCGAAGTTGGGCGTGCCGCACACCGTGACGCCGCGTGCTTTCGCCGCCTCGGTGTCGATCGAGGCATTGCGCATGCCGGTGGTGATCAGGAGCTTCAGGTCGGGGAGCGCGTCGATGACAGCTTTCGGAAAGCCGGTGCGCTCGCGCATGGCGACGACGATCTGGAAGCCTTGCAGTGCCGCGATGACCTTGTCGGGGCCGCCGAGGTGCTCGTTGAACACCTTGATGTCGAGGTCGCCTTTGACCTTCGACCAATCGGCGACTTTGAGAACCACATTCTGGTAATCGTCGAGAATTGCGCAGCGAACCGCCATGATTTCCACCCCGATGCACGCGTGTCGTTGAGCTTGCCTCTCATGACGGCTGGGGAAAAGAAGCGTGTTGGCGTCGTCATTCCGGGGCCGAGCTAAGCGAGGAGCCCGGAATCGATAGACACGGCCGATGCGGCTCATGCTTGCCAGAGCCGTGTATTGAACTGATCGTGGCTATGGATGGCTCGCGCTTCGCGCGCCTCGGAATGACGCTTACGCGCGGTGTTCGGCGACGTCGCTCGGAACGGGGCGTGACGGCGCAGCCGACTGCGAAGTCTTCTCGATCAGGCTGCCGTATTTGGCGTGCCATTTCGGACCGGGGCCGCGCATATAATGCTTGTCGGGCCGGTACGAACCCGAACTGTAGCCGGGGATTTCCAGCAACTCGCGAAGCGTCTTCGAGATACCACGCCACATGATACGCTCCCTTCGCCCTTCACCGGGCCTTTCTTGGGATTCCGCCGCCTGACCTCCTAGAAGGCCAACGCGGGCCGTCAAACACAGGTTCCATTTTCAAACGTGTGTTTGACATTTATTATCGCGAGAAATCATTAAAATTTGTTGCGATTTTGGCAGAGCTTGGCCGCAAATGTGATCAGGCTTAGCGAAGCTTTAGCGTGCTCCGTAAAAATGGAACGAAGTTCCGCAGCGTGGTGCGCCAATACCGGCCGGCGGAACCGTTCTTGCTCTCGATGCCCCGGATCGCTACATCAACGGCAAGATTTTCCCGAAATGAGCGCCTTCGCAGTCGTCACGCCGATCCCGGCGGATCGGCCGCGCAGCGCCAAGCCAGAGGGGCAGGGCGCTGATGGCCCGTCAATTCGTCTATCATATGGAAGGCCTGTCCAAGACTTATCCGGGCAACCGGAAGGTCTTGGAGAACATCAATCTGTCGTTTTATCCCGATGCCAAGATTGGCGTTCTCGGCGTCAACGGCTCCGGCAAATCGACCCTGTTGCGCATCATGGCCGGCCTCGACACCGAATATTCCGGCGAGGCCTGGGCGGCCGCCGGCGCCCGCGTCGGCTACTTGGCGCAGGAACCTCAACTCGATCCGCAGAAGTCGGTGCGCGACAATGTCATGGAGGGGGTGGCGCCGCAGAAAGCGATCGTCGACCGTTACAACGAGCTCGCCGTGAACTATTCCGACGAGACCGCCGACGAGATGACCAAGCTCCAGGACGAGATCGAGGCCAAGGGGCTGTGGGATCTCGATTCCAAGGTCGATCTGGCGATGGACGCGCTGCGCTGCCCGTTCGACGAGGCCGACGTCAGCAAGCTCTCGGGCGGCGAGCGGCGCCGCGTCGCGCTGTGCCGGCTCTTGCTCGAACAGCCCGAGCTGCTGCTTGCTCGACGAACCGACCAACCACCTCGATGCCGAATTGGTGGCCTGGCTGGAAAACCATTTGCACAATTATCCGGGCGCCATCCTCATCGTCACCCACGACCGCTACTTCCTCGACAACGTCACGGGATGGATTCTCGAATTGGATCGCGGCCACGGCATTCCCTATGAGGGCAATTATTCGTCATGGCTCGGGCAGAAGCAGAAACGGCTGGAGCAGGAAGGCCGCGAGGAGGAAGCGCACCAGCGCACGCTCGCCCGCGAGCAGCGAATGGATTTCGCGCTTCGCCGCGCGCCCGGCAGGCCAAATCCAAGGCGCGCTACGAGCGTTACGAGGACCTGTTAAAGAAGGCCGGCGAGAAGCAGACGCAGACCGCGCAGATCGTCATCCCGGTCGCCGAGCGGCTCGGCCAGAACGTCATCGACTTCGAAAACTTGCGCAAAGGCTACGGCAACAATCTCTTGATCGACGACCTCACCTTCAAGCTGCCGGCCGGCGGCATCGTCGGCATCATCGGCCCGAACGGCGCCGGCAAGACGACCTTGTTCCGCATGATCACCGAGCAGGAGAAGCCGGACGGCGGCACCATCACGGTCGGCGAGTCGGTGCAACTCGGCTATGTCGACCAGTCGCGCGATTCGCTCGACGGCAAGAAGAGCGTATGGGAGGAAATCTCCGGCGGCGCCGACATGCTCCAGCTCGGCAAGCGCGAGGTGAACTCGCGCGCCTATTGCTCGGCCTTCAACTTCAAGGGCGCCGACCAGCAGAAGAAGGTCGGCGCGCTGTCCGGCGGCGAGCGCAACCGCGTGCATCTCGCCAAAATGCTCAAATCCGGCGCCAACGTATTGTTGCTCGACGAGCCGACCAACGATCTCGACGTCGATACGCTCCGCGCGCTCGAAGAGGCGCTGGAGGATTTCGCCGGCTGCGCGGTGATCATCAGCCACGACCGCTGGTTTCTCGACCGCATCGCCACCCACATGCTGGCGTTCGAGGGCGACAGCCACGTCGAATGGTTCGAGGGCAATTTCCAGGACTACGAGAAGGACAAGATGCGGCGGCTGGGCACCGACACCGTCATCCCGCACCGGATCAAGTACAAGAAATTCAGCCGCTGATGCCGGCCCGTTTCCGCTGCCAGCGAAGGCCGGCGTGGCGAGTGGTGCGGCGACTGGCACGGAAGCGCCTGCTGTGCTACATTGATTGAATGACAAAACTGCTCGAAGACGCGATCAATAAGGTCCGAGACCTTCCGGAAGCCGAGCAGGATGAGGCGGCCGAAATGCTGCTATCCGTCGCCGCAAAGAAGGCCGGCCGGGCGCGACTGGACGATGAGACGCGCGCTGCCATCCGCGAAGGCCGTCAACAGGCGCGGCGCGGCGAGTTTGTGAGCGATGAGGATATGGTCGCCTTCTTCGAGCGGCACGGCGTCAAGCGTAGCGGTGTATGAGAGTTCGCTATACGCGCCGGGCGCAAAGCGATCTTGAATTCATTTATACTTATCTCGATCAACGTGCGCCGGCCGCCGCACGGGCCGTTAAAGAATTGATCGAACGGCGCATCGCTGGACTTGCCGACTTTCCGTTGTTGGCACCGGAGACCGATGAGCTGGGCATCCGCGAACTCACGATCGTTCGATATCCATACAAAATATACTACGAAGTCGTAGGTGAAGAGGTCTGGATCGTCCACATTCGCGATGCGCGGCGGCAGCCATGGATTGAGTAAAATTCAGGTCAATAGGCGGGCGGATATAGCGAATTCGGCTTGCGAACTCATATATATTGGGGGTGACCGCCGCCGGGGGCGTATTTTAGAAGGCGGCCGGGGGTTGGATTGCGCGCTTCCCGCGCAAAAGGAGAAGACATTGGCAACGCGAGCAAGTGAGGCACGGTCAACTGAGAACAAGGCCCGTGCCGAGGCTAGTTTTAAGAAGGAAGAGCGCGCCAAAGAGGGCGCCAAGGCGATGATGGAATATCAGGCCAACGGCCGCGTCGTTCGCGAACAAATGGCGCGTTTGAAGGCGCTTCGGCTTGCCAAACAGGCCGCCGACGAAGCGGCCGGGGTATCGCCCGAAACCCCCGTCAAAGCGCCCGTCAAGGCCGCCAAAGCGCCCGCCAAGACCGTCAAAGCGCCCGTCAAGGCCGCCAAAGTGGCTCGCGGCAAGCGCTGACGTTACGCCGGCATCGGGTAGCGTCGCCCCGGGACGCAGCGGCCGCGCCTTGAAACCGACACACCAATGGTGCATATGAGATTCGCGGCCTTTATAGGCCTGCTGCGAGCCGCGTGTACGGGATCCCGACGGACTAAACCCCGTTAATTGGCTTCCGGCTTGCTCTTTTCCACTTCATTGACAGCCCAGATCGCGCGGGATGTCCTTTTAGCTCCCGCAGAGCCGGCCGCGGCGCCTCGCGCAGCGGCCGTGGCAATGCACACAACGGAAAGATGATTCTTTGACCGACTTTCACGATTTTAAACTTAACGACGCCATCAGCCGCGCTCTTGTAGAAGAGAAATACTCAACCCCAACACCGATCCAGGCCCAGACCATCCCGACCGTGATGTCGGGCCGCGATGTCATCGGCATAGCGCAGACCGGAACCGGCAAGACCGCGGCTTTCGCGCTGCCGATCCTGCACCGTCTGGCCGCCAGCCCTCGGCGCGCTCGAGCCTAAAACCTGCCGCGTCCTGGTCTTAAGCCCGACGCGCGAACTGTCAGGCCAGATTCTCGACAGCTTCCGCGCCTACGGCCGGCATCTGCGGCTCAAATCCGCGCTGGTGATCGGCGGCGTCTCGATGGGCGCGCAGGTCCGCAGCCTGTTCCACGGCGTCGATATTCTCGTCGCCACGCCCGGCCGGCTCCTCGATCTCGTCAAAAGCAACGCGCTGCGCCTCGGCGCGGTCGAGTGCTTCGTGCTCGATGAAGCCGATCGCATGCTCGACATGGGCTTCATCGACGACATCCGCAAAATCGTGGCGAAGCTTCCCGCCAAGCGCCAGACGCTGATGTTCTCCGCCACCATGCCGCGCGCCATCGCCGAACTCGCAGCCCACATGCTGCGCGATCCGGTCAAGGTCGCGGTCACGCCGGACGCCCCGACGGCGGAGCGCATCGACCAGCGCATCATCCGCGTCGACCGCGCCGCCAAGCCGGCGATCCTGGTCGACGTGCTGCGGCACGAAACGGTCGACCGCGCGCTCGTCTTCACCCGCACCAAACACGGCGCCGACAAAGTGGTGCGGCGGCTGGTGGCGGCCGGCATCGCCGCCGAGGCCATCCACGGCAACAAGTCGCAAGGCCAGCGCGAGCGCGTGCTTGCCGCCTTCCGCACCGGCAAGGTGCGGACGCTGGTCGCCACCGATATCGCCGCGCGCGGCATCGACGTCGACGGCATCAGCCATGTGGTGAACTTCGATCTGCCGAACGTCCCGGAGACCTATGTGCACCGCATCGGCCGCACGGCGCGCGCCGGCGCGGAAGGCATCGCGATCTCGCTGTGCGACGCCGAGGAAATGCCGTTTCTTCGCGACATCGAAAAGCTCATCCGCATATCGCTGCCGATGACCGATCGGCGCGCGCATCCGCAGCGCGCGGAGCCGCCGGCCGTCAAGGCTGCGCCCGGCCGTCACCATGCCAATGAACACCGTGGGCAGCAGCGCCGGCGCCACGGCAACAGCGCGAACAAGCAGTCGCATCACGGGCAGCGCATCGCGCGCAGCCGCAAAACGCTCAGCCGCGAAACGATCAGCCGCATCACGCGCAATCGCAAGAAACCGACATCGCTGCCGTTGCCTTCCTGCGCCGCGATCCGACGGCGGACCGCACTCCCGCGCAAGGCACGCCGCGCTGGACCGGTCAAACGAGAGGTTCATGACATGGCCAAGGAAGAGCTCCTGGAATTCGAAGGCCTGGTGACCGAGATTCTGCCCGATGCGCGCTATCGCGTGCAGCTCGACAACGGCCACGCGCTGATCGCCTACACCGCGGGACGGATGAAAAAGAATCGGATCAAGACGCTGGCCGGCGACCGGGTCACGGTCGAAGTCTCGCCCTATGATCTCGAAAAAGGGCGAATGATCTTCCGCCATAAGGACGAACGCGCCTCGACGGGCCCGCGTCCCCCGCAGCGCCAGCAATACCGTCGGCGCTGAGAGCGACGATCTAACACCACGGCTTCACCGGTTTGACGTCGCCCGGCGCGATGCCGCCGAGGTGTTGCTTGATGTCCGCATATTGCGGATCGTCCGGCGCGTAGATGAGCTGGCCCTCGGCGATCGGGTCCGGCCACAGCGAGCGCAGGTGCAGCGTGATGGTGCCGTCATTGGCCATGTCCGCCGTGCCGATGCTGTCGATGGCCGCGCAGGGGATCTCGTCGCTCGACTTATTCTGTGCGGAAGCGCTCCCCGCCAAGCCTGCGGCGATCAGCGCAGCAATCGCCACACTCCGGTAGGACATCGCCGAAATCTCCTGCTAGTACGACGCCACCATAGTCGAATCGACTGCTAAAGTCGCAACGTCTGGACGTCGAACGCCATGGAAGACTGGAGCGCCCGCCAATATCTCAAGTTCGAGGATGAACGCACCCGCCCGCCGCGCGATTTGCTGGCGCAGGTGCCGCTGCAACGGCCGCGGCTTGCCGTCGATCTCGGCTGCGGGCCCGGCAATTCGACCGAACTGATCGTCGAGCGTTTTCCGCAGACCGAAGTCGTCGGCTTCGATTCCTCGCCCGATATGCTGCGCAAGGCGCGCGAGCGGCTGCCTAATTGCAAATTCGTCGAGGGCGATATCGCGACCTGGATGCCCGATCCGGGCACCGATCTGATTTTCGGCAATGCAGTGATGCAATGGCTGCCGGATCATCCCGCGATCATGCGGCGATTGCTTGAGGCGATGCCGCAAGGCGGCGTGCTGGCGATCCAGATGCCGGACAATACGCGGGAGCCGGCGCTGCGGTTTCAGAAGGAGGTCGGCGAGAGCGGTCCGTGGCAAGATCACCCCGAGGTCAAGGCGGCGCCGCGCGACGATCTGCCGGCGCCGGAAGCCTATTACGACCTGCTCAAGCCCGCGTGTTCGCGCATCGATATCTGGCACACCGTCTATAATCACGTGATGGCGTCGCCGGCGGCCATTACCGAATGGTTCAAGGGCTCCTCGCTGCAGCCGTTCCTGTCGCCGCTTAACGCCGCGGACCGCGAAAAATTCCTCGCCGCTTACACGGCGAAAATCGTCGGCGCCTACAAGCCGCGCTACGACGGCAAGGTGCTGTTGCGCTTCCCGCGCCTGTTCATCCTGGCGGTGCGATGAAATCGCCGCGCCGTCATGGCCGGGCTTGTTCCGGCCATCCACGTCTTGCAATCGCGGTAGACGTATGCCCGGCATAAAGCTGGCATGACGATGAAAGATTGCGGTTTTCTGACATTCGTCTACGCCTGCCTATGCCGACGCCGCGTTCCAGGCTTGGCTGCAAGCGCTGTGGCCGCAAGCCGCATCGCTCGGCGTCTCGCGCGCCACGTTCGATGCCGCGACGCACGGGCTCGAGCCCGATCTGACGCTGCCCGATCTCGTGCTACCGGGCCGGGCGCAAAACCGCCGCCGGGGCAGCCGGAATTCGTCGAGACCCCGGCCGATTATCTCAAAGAGCCGGCGATCGAACGGCTCGCTGTGCAAGGCCGCAGCCTTCTCGCGCAATACCGCGGCCCGCTCGAGACAATCGAGCGGCAATTCGGCGTGCCGCCGACGATTTTGCTGGCGATCTTCGGCCGCGAAACCGATTACGGCCGTGCCGCGGACACCCACAACGCCATCCGCGTACTGGCGACGCAAGCCTATCTCGGTAGCCGCAAGGACAAATTCGGCGAAGAATTTCTGCTGGCGCTGCAAATCCTGCAGCGCGGCGACGTCACGCTGGCCGACATGAAAAGCTCCTGGGCCGGCGCCATGGGGCTCACGCAATTTCTGCCGTCGGATTACCTGAAATACGCCGTGGATTTCGAGCACACCGGCAAAGCCGATATCTGGCATTCGGTGCCCGACGCGCTCGCTTCCGCCGCCAAGCAGCTGCTCGACAAGGGCTGGCAGCCCGGCCTGCACTGGGCCTATGAGGTGCACCCGCCGGCCGATGTCGACTGCACCGTCGGCGTGCCGGATTACACATTGCCGATTGCCGAGTGGCTCAAGCGCGGTTTCGTACCGGCCTACGGCCGCCCGATCTCCGCCGCCGAGCGTGCCGCGCCGGCCTCGCTGCTGCAGCCGGCCGGGCTCTACGGACCCTCGTTCCTCGCCACCGCGAATTATTTCGTGATCAAGCAGTACAATTTCTCCGATCTCTATGTGTTGTTTGTCGGGCATCTTGCCGACCGCATCGCCGATCCGCGGCCGCAAACGGCAATCATTCGAGACTCCTGGGCCAAGGTCGCGCAGCTGCCGACCGCCGACCTCGATCGCATGCAGCAGATCCTCACCGCGCGCGGCTATTACCACGACAGGATCGACGGCAAGGCCGGCATGCTGACGCGTGCCGCGCTCGGCGCCTATCAGAAGAAGAACGGCCTGAGGGTCGATTGCTGGCCAAGCGCAGCGGTGTTGCGGCAGATGGAAGCGAACGACCGATGATTAATTCCGCGCCTGGACATCGTCGCAACCCGGCAGCCATGATTGGACAGCGCCCGATCGCGACGATATCCATGCGGCAATCCATCAAGCGACAGACGAGATCCCGACATGACTGACACCCCTGACTATACGCCACCGGAAGTTTGGGTCTGGGAGAAGGCCGACACTCCCAATTGGCGCTATGGCCATCTCAATCGCCCGATCGCGGGCGCGACGCATGACAAGGCGTTGCCGCGCGGCAAGCATGCGCTGCAGCTCTATTCGTTGGCGACGCCTAATGGCGTCAAGGTGACGGTGATGCTGGAGGAATTGCTGGCCTCCGGTCACAGCGGCGCCGAATACGACGCCTGGCTGATCCGGATCGGTGAGGGCGACCAGTTCGGTAGCGGATTTGTCGGGGTCAACCCGAACTCCAAAATACCGGCGCTCATGGACTATAGCGAACGGACGCCACAGCGCGTTTTCGAATCCGGCGCGATCCTGCTCTATTTGGCGGATAAATTCGGCGCCTTCCTGCCCAAGGATCGCGGCAAGCGCACCGAGGCGCTGAACTGGCTGTTCTGGCAGATGGGTTCGACGCCCTATCTCGGCGGCGGCTTCGGGCATTTCTATGCCTATGCTCCGGTGAAGATCAAATACGCCATCGACCGTTTTTCAATGGAGCTAAAGCGCCAGCTCGACGTGCTCGACCGGCAGCTTGCGGACAATCAATTCATCGCCGGCGACGAATATACCATCGCCGATATGGCGATCTGGCCGTGGTACGGCAATGGCGTGTTGAACGGCGACTCCTACAACGACCCGCGCAAATTCCTGCAGACCCACGAATACAAAAACCTGACGCGCTGGACGAAAGAAATCGGCGAGCGCCCGGCCGTCAAGCGCGGGCGGATGGTCAACCGCGCCACCGGACCGCTTGAAGGACAATTGCGCGATCGCCATGACGCCAGCGACTTCGAAACGAAGACGCAGGACAAGATCGACAAACACGGGTAAGCAGGCGCATTGACGAAAGCGTGTGACGTTTTCACAATGCGGCGATGCAGATCACAGCCGCCGTCGTCAACGAAAAATCAGCCCCGTTCGTCATCGACACGCTGGAGCTCACCGCGCCGCGGCCGGATGAGTTGATCGTCCGCGTCGTCGCGAGCGGCATGTGCCAGACCGACCTGCACGGCCGCGACGGCTATTTCGCCAGCCCTTATCCGGCCGTGTACGGCCACGAAGGCGCCGGCGTGGTGCATGCCGTCGGCGCCGCCGTGCACGACTTTGCGCCGGGCGACCACGTGGTGATGTCCTATCCGTGGTGCGGCACCTGCGACAATTGCCGCGCCACGGAGACCAATCATTGTTTGGCCGGTCGCAAGCTGAAAATGGGCGGCACGCGCCAGGACGGCTCGACACTGCTGTCGAAGGACGGCGCGCCGGTCTATAGCGCGTTCTTCCAGCAATCCTCGTTCGGCAGTTTCGCGCTGACGCAAGCGCGCTGGGCGGTCAAAGTGCGCAAGGATGCACCGCTCGAGCAGCTCGGCCCGCTCGCCTGCTCAGGCCAGACCGGCGCCGGCGCGGTGCTCAACGTCATGCGGCCTCATCCCGGCGACAGCATCGCCATCTTCGGCGTCGGCGCGGTCGGGCTGTCGGCGCTCCTGGCGGCGAAGATTTCAGGCTGCGATCCGATCGTCGCGGTGGATGTGCACGCGCACCGGCTCGCGCTCGCCCAAGAACTCGGCGCCACACACACGATCGACTATAAAAGCTGCTCCGACGTCGTCGCCGCCATCCGCAACCTCACCGGCAGCGGCGTGCGCTATGCCGCGGAGACGTCGGCACTGCCGGCGGTGCTGCGCCAGGCCATCGAGTCGCTGATGCCGGGCGGCGCCTGCGTGCTGCTCGGCAGCGCGCCCAAGGGCACCGATGCATCGTTCGAGATGCCGTTCCTGCAGCAAGGCCGGTCCGTGCGCGGCGTCGTCCAAGGCGACAGCGTGCCGAAAGAGTTCATCCCAAAACTGGTCGACCTGGTCGTCGCCGGCCAATTTCCGATCGAGAAGATGATCAAGTTCTACGCACTCTCCGACATCAATCTGGCGGCGGCGGAATCCTCGGCCGGCATCGCGATCAAACCGGTGCTGCGGATGCCTATTTAACCTCTCCCCGCCGCGCGGGGAGAGGTCGAGCGAAGCGAGGGTGAGGGGGCCTCTCCGCAATTCTGAGCGTTTCGGATTGATGCAGCGGCGTTGCAGACGCGGCCGCAACTCTGAACCCAGCGGTTAGGCCCCCTCATCCCGACCTTCTCCCCGCGCGGCGGGGAGAAGGAGGAGCTAATCGTCCCCCGGCACCGCTTCCGGCAGGCTGTCGTCGTCCTCGCCCGAATTTTGCTCGCGGCTATGCGCGTTCGTTTTGATCGAGCCGGTGATGCCGGAGCCATAGGTAGGCTCGCCATAGTGCCGCGCGGCGAATTGCGAACGCGCGCGCGCGGCGGCGACTTCGCCGGGGATTGCGCCCGGCTCGCAGATATGGCGGCCGTTATAGTGCCGCATCAGATCGACGTGGATGTGATTGTAGTGATAGACGTTGGCGCCCGGCGCCAGCACGGTGGTGAACTGATCGCAGGCCGCGGCCTGCACGTCGTGCAAAAAGCCCTGCTCCTCGGGCGTGCCGTGCCAGCCATATTGCACGCTGATCTTGTGGCCGTCGGCGAGATCGAATTCGGCGACGTCGAGCGCGTTGCCGAAGGCGTGCTCGGAAATATGCGCATTCGGATTGCCGTTCATGCCGCGGCATGAATAGGCCGAGATTTGCTTGATCTCGACCACCGGCTGGCGGAACCAATGCGCCGCCGCCGGCTGCACCGCGCCGGCGATCCATTGATCGAGCGCGGACATCACCGGGCAGGCGAGCGTCGCCGGCGGCTCGACTTGCACCGGCAGCGCGGAAGCGGTGACCGTCGGGCTCGGCGGACCGAGCGGCGGCGCCGCGCCGGCGGATGGCGGCGGCGCCGGCGAATAGAGCGGCGCGCTCGGACCGCCGTAATACGGATGCGGCGGGCCGCCGGGAATGCCGAGATCGTCGTCCGGCATTCCCGGCGGATCGAGCGACAGCGGCGCGCCGATTTGGCGCACTCGGCTGCGGCGGCGGATAGGGCTGCGCTGCGGGATAGGATTGCGGCGGCGGATAGACTTGCGTCGCCGGATAAGGCTGCGTCGCGGGATAAGGCTGCGCCGACGGATAGGATTGCGGCGCGCCGGATTGCAGCGGCGGTAACGCGCTCGACGAAACGGCGGCCGGCGCTCCCGGCCATTGTCTCGGCATCGCGCTACTGTTGGCGCCGTTCGGAATCGCGCCCGGCGGCACCGGCTCGTCGTCGTAGGACAGCGGCGCGCTTTCGCCCAGCGCCGAGACGCGCAGCGGATAATCGATGCCGCAGGCGCCCGGTCCTTCGATCGCGGCAATGCGCACGCGTCCGGCAGTAGCGTTGACCGCGCCGGAATTCAGACACGCGAGCTCCGCCTCGTGCCGCCACGGTTCGCGCTCGGCCAGCATGTAATGGCTGCAGCCGGCGACGGCGACCAGAGCGACGAGGACGAGGGAGCTGACGAGATACCAACGAACTCCGCGCGTCATGCGCGGACAATGCGAGGAATTCCGTTAAGGACTGTTCAATGATAAGCGGCGCGTCGGCGTCGAAGCAGTGCGTTAACCATGACCCCTTGATCCGCGGGAGTCTTTCGGGCCACATCGCGGCAACGAAAGTGGGGATCGGGAATGCTTTCCGCGCTCGATCTTGCCCGCCGCATCGAGGCCGGCGAATTAAAGCCCCGCGCTGTGGTCGAGCTGTGCGCCGAGGCGATCGCCGCGCGCGAGAAAGACGTCGGCGCCTTCGTCACGCTCGATCTCGACGCCGCGCGCCGCGCCGCCGACGCGCCCGGCCTCGCGGCCTTGCCGCTGCGCGGCCTGCCGGTGGCGTTTAAGGACATTTTCGACACCGCCGATCTGCCGACGCAATACGGCTCGCCGATCTATGCCGGCTACCGGCCGCCGGCCGACGCCGCGGCGGTGGTGCTCACGCGCCGCGCAGGCGGCATCATGATCGGCAAGACGGTGACCACCCAGTTCGCGTCGCTGGTGCCGTCGGTCACGTGCAATCCGCATAAACTGGCGCATACGCCGGGCGGCTCGTCGGCGGGCTCCGCCGCCGCCGTCGCCGCAGGCTTTGTGCCGATTACGTTTGGCACACAGACGGCGGGCTCGGTGATCCGCCCCGCCGCGTTTTGCGGCGTCGCCGGCTTCAAGCCGTCCTATCGGCTGATCCCGATGGTCGGCGTCAAGGACGTGTCCTGGCATCTCGACACCGCCGGCCTGTTCGGCGCAGGCGTCGCCGATGTCGCTTTCGCCGCGGCGGCGGTGCTCGACCGCGATCTGCGCGTCGACCGCGCGCCGCCCGCGGCGCCACGCATCGCGCTCGCGCGCACCCATCTGTGGCCGCAAGCGAGCGCGGCGATGCAAACAGGCGGTCGAGACCGCGGCGCGCATCGCGGCGGCGGCCGGCGCCAAAGTGACGGAGCTGACGCTGCCGCCGATCCTGGAAGACGCCTACGACGCGCAATATCACCATCCAGGACTATGAGAACGTCCGCGCGCTCGCCTTCGAATACGATCGCCACCGCGACCGCATCGATCAGAGCTTGCGCGATCACTTGACCGCCGCGCTGGCAATTTCCGCCGACGAATACGACGCGGCGCGCCGCACCGCGAGCCGCGCGCCGGCAGGCGCTGGCCGACGCCATGGCGGACTTCGACGTGATCCTCACGCCGTCGGCGCCCGGCGCGGCGCCGCGCGGGCTTGGGCGCCACCGGCAATCCGATGTTCAACCGGCTGTGGACGCTGATGGGCGCGCCATGCGTCAACGTACCGGGATTGCGCGAGAACGAATTGCCGCTTGGCGTGCAGATCGTCGGCCGCTTCGGCCGCGACCGCTTAACGCTCGAAGCGGCGCTGTTTGTCGAGCAGGCGATCAAGCGGAAGGTGGGGTGAATTCTTTTCGTCATTCCGGATTGTCGCGAAGCGGCAAGTCCGGAATCCATAATCTCTACTCCGCCGCGGTCTGCGCGCCCGCCAGCGGATCGTAATTGAGGATCGGCGCCAGCCAGCGCTCCGCCTCGGTGAGCGAGAAGCCCTTGCGCCTGGCGTAGTCCGCGACCTGGTCGCGCTCGATCTTGCCGACGCCGAAATAATAGCTCTCGGGATGACTGAAATAGAGCCCGCACACCGACGCGCCCGGCCACATGGCGAAGCTTTCGGTGAGCTTCACGCCGATGGCGCGTTCGCCGTCGAGCAGCCGGAACAAAGTCTCCTTCTCGGTATGATCGGGCTGCGCCGGATAGCCGGGCGCCGGCCGGATGCCGCGATATTTTTCGGCGATCAGGTCGCTGGTGAGCAGCGTTTCGTCGGGCGCATAGGCCCACAATTCGCGGCGCACGCGCTGATGCATGCGCTCGGCGAGCGCTTCCGCCAGGCGGTCCGCCAGCGCCTTGGCCATGATCGCCGAATAATCGTCATTGGCGTGCTTGAACCGCTCGGCCACCGCGTCCTCGCCGAGGCCGGCGGTCACCGCGAAGGCGCCGATATAGTCGGCAAGGCCGCTGGCGCGCGGCGCGACGAAATCGGCCAGCGCCACATTGGCGCGGCCTTCGCGGCGTGCCAATTGCTGGCGCAGCGTGTGCAGCGTCGCGATCGGCTTGCTGCGGACCTCATCGGCAAAGATCAGCACGTCGTCGCCGTCGCTATTGGCCGGCCAGAAGCCGACGACCGCGCTGGCGCGGAACCAGCGCTCGTCGGCCATTTTGCGCAACATGGCTTGGGCATCGGCGAACAGGTCGCGCGCCGCCTCGCCGACCTTCTTGTCGTCGAGGATCGCCGGATATTTGCCGTTAAGCTCCCAGGTGGCGAAGAACGGCGACCAATCGATGGTGTCGATGAGATCGGCGAGCGGGACATCGGCGAATATGTGCGTGCCGGTAAACTGCGGCGCCGGCGGCAAATAACGGCCGGACCAATCGAGCTTGAGCGCATTGGCGCGCGCATCGGCCAGCGACAGGCGCTGTTTGTTCTCTTCGCCGCGCGCATGCGCCGCCGCGATCCGGGCATATTCGGCGCGGGTATCGGCGATGGTGCGCGCCTTGGCATCGCGCGACAGCAGCGCCGAAACGACGCCGACGGCGCGGCTCGCGTCGTTGACATAGACCGCCTGGCCGCGCCGGTAGTTCGGATGAATCTTCACCGCGGTGTGCACGCGGCTCGTGGTGGCGCCGCCGATCAACAGCGGCACCTCGAAGCCCTGCCGTTCCATCTCGGCGGCGACATGGCACATTTCGTCGAGCGAAGGCGTGATCAGGCCGGACAGCCCGACGATGTCGGCCCGCTCTTCCCTGGCGGCCTGCAGAATTTTCTCCGCCGGCACCATGACGCCGAGATCGACCACGTCGTAATTGTTGCACTGGAGCACGACGCCGACGATGTTCTTGCCGATGTCGTGCACGTCGCCCTTGACCGTCGCCATCACGATCTTGCCGTTCGTCGACACGTGGGCGCGGCCGTCCTTGTCCTGTTCCATGTAGGGCAACAGATAAGCGACCGCCTGCTTCATCACGCGGGCCGACTTGACCACTTGCGGCAAAAACATCCGTCCGGTGCCGAACAGGTCGCCGACAATATTCATGCCGTCCATCAGCGGGCCTTCGATCACGGCGAGCGGACGCGGCGCCTTGCGGCGCGCTTCCTCGACGTCGGCTTCGATGAAATCGGTGATGCCGTGGACGAGCGCATGCGACAGCCGCTTCTCCACCGGCCATTCGCGCCAGGCGAGATCGGCCTCCTTCTTCTCCTTGCCGTGGCCGCGATGGCGCTCGGCCAGCGCCAGCAGTCGCTCGGCGGCATCGGCGCGGCGGTTGAGCACGACGTCTTCGCAGGCCTCGCGCAATTCCGGGTCGAGGTCGTCATAGACCGCCATCTGTCCGGCATTGACGATGCCCATATCCATGCCGGCTTTGATGGCGTGATAGAGGAACACCGAATGCATCGCCTCGCGCACCGCTTCGTTGCCGCGGAACGAGAACGACAGGTTCGAGACGCCGCCGGAAATATGGGCGTGCGGCAGGTTCGCCCGGATCCAGCGCGCCGCCTCGATGAAAGCGACGCCGTAGCCGTTGTGCTCCTCCATGCCGGTGGCGATGGCAAAGATATTCGGATCGAAAATGATATCCTGCGGCGGGAAGCCGACGCGGTTGACCAGGATGTCGTAGGCGCGGGCACAGATCGCCTGCTTTTTCTCCAGCGTGTCGGCTTGGCCCTTTTCGTCGAACGCCATGACCACGACCGCGGCGCCGTAACGGCGCACCAGCTCGGCGTGGTGGATGAACGCATCCTCGCCTTCCTTGAGCGAGATCGAATTGACCACCGCCTTGCCCTGCACGCATTTGAGCCCGGCTTCGATCACCGAGAATTTCGACGAATCGATCATCACCGGCACGCGGGCGATGTCGGGCTCGGCGGCGACCAGATTGAGGAACGTGGTCATCGCCTTTTCCGAATCGAGCAGCCCTTCGTCCATATTGATGTCGATGATTTGCGCGCCGTTCTCGACCTGGTCGCGCGCCACCGCGAGCGCCGCCGGATAATCGCCGGCGGTGACGAGCTTGCGGAAGCGCGCCGAGCCGGTGACGTTGGTGCGCTCGCCGACATTCACGAACGGAATTTCCGGCGTCAGCGTAAACGCCTCGAGGCCGGACAGCCGCAGCCGCGGCGCGATGTCCGGAATTGCGCGCGGCGTCTTGCCGGCGACGGCGCGGGCGATGGCGCGGATGTGCTCCGGCGTGGTGCCGCAGCAGCCGCCGACGATATTGACCAGGCCGGCCGCGGCGAATTCGCCGATCAGCTCCGCCATCACCTCCGGCCCTTCGTCGTAACCGCCGAATTCGTTGGGCAGTCCGGCATTGGGATAGGCGCAGATCAGCGTGTCGGCGACGCGGGACAATTCGGCGATATGGGCGCGCATTTCCTTGGCGCCGAGCGCGCAATTGAGCCCGAGCGACAGCGGCGCGGCATGCGCGATCGAATTCCAGAACGCTTCCGGCGTCTGGCCGGACAGCAAACGGCCGGAGCGATCGGTGATGGTGCCGGAAATCATCACCGGCACGGCGATGCCCCGCGATTTAAGCTCGTCGGCGATGGCGAAGATCGCGGCCTTGGCGTTGAGCGTGTCGAAAATGGTCTCGATCAAGAGCGCATCGACGCCGCCGGCCAGGAGCCCGCGCACCTGCTCGGCATAAGCGAGCCGCAACTCGTCGAAGGTGATGGCGCGAAAGCCGGGATTGGAGACGTCCGGCGAGATCGAGGCGGTGCGGTTGGTCGGGCCGAGCGCGCCGGCGACGAAACGCTCGCGGCCGTCCTCGTCCTCCGCAAGCCGCGCCGCTTCGCGGGCGAGCCGCGCGCCTTCGGCGTTCAGCTCGTAAGCGATCTCCGCCATGCCGTAATCGGCCTGCGCGATACGGGTCGAGGAAAAGGTATTGGTGGAGACGATGTCGGCGCCGGCGCGGAAATATTCGAGATGGATGGCGCGCACCGCGTCCGGCCGGCTGAGATTGAGCAGATCGTTGTTGCCGCGGACCTCGCGGTTCCAGGCGTCGAAGCGGGCGCCGCGATAGCCTTCCTCGTCGAGCCCGAGCGCCTGGATCATCGTCCCCATGGCGCCGTCGAGCACCAGAATGCGCTCGGCCGCAAGCCGGCGCAGCGCGGCTTCGGCTTTGGAACGGGGTACGGTTTTGCCCATCGCTTACGCGCGCTCCTTCTCCGCCTGAGACTGCGGATGTATTGCGGCGAAGTGATCCGCCCGCAGCCCGAGCAAATGGCAGATCGCGTAAACCAGATCGGCGCGGTTCATGGTGTAGAAGTGGAAGTCGGTGACGCCGTGATCGACCAGATCGATCACCTGTTCGGCGGCGACCGCGGCGGCGATCAGCTTGCGCGTCGCCGGATCGTCGTCGAGGCCGTCGAAGCGCTCGGCAAGCCAGGCCGGAATCGACGCGCCGGCGCGCGCGGCGAAATTTTTGGTCTGCTTGAAATTCTGCACCGGCAGGATGCCGGGCACGATCGGGATGTCGATGCCCGCCGCGCGCACGCGGTCGAGATAGCGGAAATAAAGACTGTTCTCGAAGAAGAACTGCGTCATCGCCCGCGTGGCGCCGGCATCGACCTTGGCCTTGAGCATGTCGATATCGGCGGCGACCGACGGGCTGTCGGGATGTTTTTCCGGATAGGCCGACACCGAGACTTCGAGGTTCGGCGATGCGCTTGATGCCGGCGACGAGATCGGCGGCGTTGCGATAGCCGCCCGGATGCGGCGCGTAGCGCTCGCCGATGCCGCCGACCGGATCGCCGCGCAGCGCCACGATGTGGCGCACGCCGGCCTGCGCGTAGGCCTCGATCACCGCGTCGACATCGGCGCGCGTCGCGGCGACGCAGGTCAGGTGCGCCGCCGGCGTCAGCAGCGTCTCGGCCAGGATGCGCTTGACCGTCGCGTGGGTGCGCTCGCGCGTCGAGCCGCCGGCGCCATAGGTCACCGAGACGAAATGCGGCTTGAGCGGCGCGAGCCGGCGGATCGATTCCCACAGCGACTGCTCCATCTCGGCGGTCTTCGGCGGGAAAAATTCGAACGAGACGCGCAGCCGGCGCTCGGCGCCGGCCTCCAAGCGGCTTGGGCGCGGCGCATTCATCACGCCACCTCGCGCGCGGCAGGCTGCGCCAGCACGATGCGCGGATCGCGCGCCAGCCATAGCGATACCGCGATCTTGCCTTCCGGCCCGGGCGGGAAGGTCTGCTGCCGCTCCACGTCGAGGCCGGCGCCTTCCAGCCATTGCGTCATCGTCTCGGCGGCGAAGCCGAGGCGGCGATGGGCGTGCTCCTCGCGCAGGAATTCGAGATCGTGCGGCGCGAAATCGACGACCAGCAGCCGGCCGCCCGGGCGCAGCACGCGCGCCGCCTCGCGGATGGCATGCGCGCTGTCGTCGAGGAAGTGCAGGACCTGATGAATGATGACGACGTCGAAGGAATCGCGCGGCAGAGCGAGATCGTAGATGTCGCCCTGGCGCACGCTGCAATGCTTCAAGCCGGCGCGGTCGAGCCGCGCGCGGGCCAGCGCCAGCATGTCGAGCGACAGATCGAGGCCGAGGCCGCGCTCGATATCGCCGGCGAACAGTTCGAGCATGCGCCCGGTGCCGGTGCCGAGATCGAGCAGCGCCCGGATCGGCCGGTCGGCGAGCGCGGCGCGGATGGCGTCTTCAACGGCGGCGTCGGCGACGTGGAGCTTGCGGATGCGATCCCATTCGGCGGCGTGGCGCCGGAAATAGTTCTGCGCCGCCGCGGCGCGCGCCGCCCGCACCGCAGGCAAGCCGCTCGCGGTCGCGAGGCGATGGTCGGCGTCGCCGGAATCGAGCCGCGCGATCAGGCTGCGGGCAATGTCGGCGCCGCCGCCGCGCTCGGCCAGCCGGAAGAACGCCCACGAGCCCTCGCGGAAGCGCTCGACCAGGCCCGCTTCGGCCAGCAGCCGCAGATGCCGCGACAGCCGCGGCTGCGACTGGCGCAGGATGTCGGTGAGATCGGAGACGGTCAGTTCGGCCTCCGCAAGCAGCGCCAGGATGCGCAGGCGGGTCGCTTCGCCGGCCGCTTTGAGCGTTCCGGTCAGCGCGGCGAAAGTCAGTTGTTCATTAGTCATCGCGCTATCCCCGGTGCTGTGCGGGCTTCAGCCTATCGGCATCGCATATAAAGATATCTTTATATCATTAAGCCAAACGGGGCAAGCGCCCAATAGTCGATGGGATTTGGCCCCGTGGGAGTGATTGCCGCCGGCGGTCTGGCGGCTCGCCAAAACGCATGCCATTTTGCCGCTATGGTCGACGCGGCCAAACCCAAAGATCCGGCGCGCAACATGTCGCCGCACGACGACTGGTACGGCCTGCGCGAGGGCGAAGTCGCGGTTACGTTGCCGAAGGCCTTCGATGCCTCGCTCTATTATATCGGCCGTATCCGCACGCCGTGGCAGCGGCGCGAGGACTGCCCGAAAAATCCGCGCGAGTCCGACGCCGTCTGCACCGTGGAGGTCGATCCGCTTTGGGCCGAAGGCCTTTCCGGCCTCGAAACCGTCAGCCACGTGCTGTTGCTCTACTGGATGGACAAAGCGCGGCGCGACTTGGTGCTGCAGTCGCCGCGGCATTACACCGAGCGCCGCGGCACCTTTGCGCTGCGCTCGCCGGCGCGGCCCAATCCGATCGCGGCCTCGGTGGCGCGGCTTGCTGCGCATCGACGGCAACAGGCTCTCGGTCGTCGGCCTCGATTGCCTCGACAACACGCCGCTCCTCGACATCAAGCCCTATTTCGCCTCGACCGATTCCGTGCCCGATGCGCAGGTCGGCTGGCACAAAGGGCGCAAGCGCTAAATAGCGCGCTCTACTTGGTCGCCGCCGTTCCCCAGGTGCGGTCGAGCACGCCCAGCCAATTGCGAAAGCACAATTTCTCGATCAGCCGCTTGCCGAAGCCGCGCTGGCGCAGCGCCTGCACCAGAATTTGCAAGCCCGCGGCGTCGCCGAGTTCGGCCGGGATCATGGCGCCGTCGAAATCGGAGCCAAAGTCCGACGCCGTCCTCGCCCAAATGTTCGAGCAAATGCTCGATATGCCGGACGATCAGTTCGACGGGCGTGTTCTTGTCGTGGCGGCCGTCCGGCCGCAGGAACGCCGTTGCGAAATTGACGCCGACCAGGCCGCCGGATTGCCGGATCGCGGCCAACTGCCGGTCGGTCAGATTGCGCGAATGCGGGCTGATGGCATGCGCGTTGGAATGGGTGGCGACCAGCGGCGCATTGCTGAGTTCGGCGATGTCCCAGAAGCCGCGCTCGTTCAGATGCGACAGATCGATCAGAATCCGAAGGCGATTGCAGGCGCCGATCAGCGCCTTGCCGAGATCGGTCAGGCCGGGGCCGATGTCGGGCGAAGACGGACAGCGAAACGGCACGCCATGGCCGAACGCATTCGGCCGGCTCCAGACCGGGCCGAGCGAGCGCAAGCCCGCCGCGTAGAGCACGTCCAAAAGTTCGAAATTCGCGTCGATCGCCTCGGCGCCCTCGATATGCAGCACCGCCGCCAGCGCGTCGTCGGCGAGGCAGCTTTCGATATCGCCGGCATTGCGGCAGACGCGAACGCGGCCCTGCGATTCGCGTTCGATCCGGTACAAGCAGCGCGACCATGGCAAAGACGGTTCGCTGCGCCTCTGCCGCATCGACCGCCGGCGGCGCAGGATCGCTGCCAATGACGCCGCCGTTGTCCGGCGCCGGCGTTTTGCTGCTGGAGCTATTGTCGCGTTTCGGCGACGGCACGAAGATCGCGAACAAGCCGCCGGCAAATCCGCCCTTGCGCGCCTTGGGCAGATCCAAATGGCCCTTGTCCTCGCCTTGCAGGAAGGCCGTGACCGCCTCGGCGCTGGCGCGCCGATGCAGCCGCAACAGCGCGTCGTTATGGCCGTCGAAGATGGCAGTAGGCTTTGGCGCGGGCACTTACAATTCCTCGTACTTAATTCTTTCCAACGAAAACTTCGCCGATGAGATTGACCTCAAAACAGCGCCGGCACCACGCCGATCGGAATGATGCCGAGATAGATTATCCCGTCGGCCACGCGCAGCGGCAGCGCGATGGCCGGCTTTTTGTCGATCTCGGTCGGCTGGCCCATTTTCTTGATGTTGTCGATCAGATTCGAATTGGTCTGGTCGCGCACGACGCCGCTCAATCCCGGCACCAGGCGGTCGAGCGCGTTGAGCCCCTGGTCGGATGAGCCGCTGCCGCCGGTGAGACGATCGATGCCTTGGCCGATCAGCTGGTCGATGCCAAGGAGCGGCACGATATTCTCGATGCCGGCGACGGCAACGTTGAGGACGCCGTCGAGCTTGCCGTTCTCGTTGACGGTCAGCGTTCCGGTGCCGACCACGATGGCGTCGCTGCGCTCGATGCGAAGCGATTTGATGTCGATGCCGCCGCCCGAGGCCTGCATTTCGCGGAACAACACCGGCCACGGCTTTGGCGAGAAATCCTTAAAACCGCGCATCACCGCGTCGATGTCGCCCTGCAGCGGCGCGGCGAGCAAAGGATGGAAGCTCGGCGCTAGCGCCGCCGTGAAGTGCCCGGTGGCTTCGATCACGGGGTTGCTGCGCGCCGAGCCCTGCGATGATGCGGCCATCGACGTCGGCGCTGTCGGCCTGGAAAATCATGCCGCTGCCGGGTCCGGCGACGCGATCGAGGCGCGGCTGCGCGCGAGGCTGACGGATATGCCCTCGGGATCCGTCGGCAGGCCGAACAGGTCCAATTGTGCGCGCGACCAATTGGTGACGAAAATCGGCGGCTGGCCCGGATTGGCCAGCGTCACCGGGCCGGTAATGTCGCCGTGCAATAGGGTCGGGCGATAAAGCGCGGCCGAGAAGGTGACATCCGTTGCCGTGACATCGAACGGCGGGTTGTTGCTGTTGAACGTCGCCGCGGCCTGCACGCATCGGATGACGATGCGGAAGGGAAAGCCGCCGATGCTCTGCGAGCCGCAAGCATAAACCCGACCGAGCTTGGCCTCCCGATCGATCCAGCCGGCCAACGCGCGGTCGGCGATCGAGGCGGCGAGGTACCAGCCCCAGATCAGGCCGAGAGCCAGGACGATGACGATGGCGACCGGCGCCACGTAGAGCCAGAACCGCCGCCGGCGCGCGGCGGCCGGCCGTTTGCGCAGGCGCTGGGGCGCGGAACGCATCATGCTGAGCGGGGATTCGCCGGACATCGTTGTCTTATGGCCTATGAAAGGCGGCGCCATTGTGCCGCCGTCCTCATCCTGTTAGGCGAGCGAAACAAGGCTTTAGTCAACATCGAGGCGCAATGCATACGACTGCCGAGCGCGAAACCGGGGATCTTTGGGTATTCGGCTATGGCTCGCTGATGTGGCGTCCGGGATTTGCCCATGTCGAGCGGGTTCCGGCCCGGCTGGTTGGCCTGCACCGGGCGCTTTGCGTCTATTCCTTCGTCCATCGCGGTACGCCGGAGCGGCCCGGCCTGGTGCTCGGGCTCGATCGCGGCGGCATGTGCCGCGGCATCGCCTATCGCGTCGCCGCCGCCAAGCGCGCCGAGACCGTCGCCTATCTGCGCGGCCGCGAGCAGGTCACGACGGTCTATCTCGAAACCATGCGGCAGATCGAGCTTGAGGACGAGGCGCGGCATCGCGTCCGGGCGCTGTGCTACATCGTCGATCGAAGCCACGTCCAATATGCCGGCCGCCTGACGCTCGCCGAAAGCCTGCATCATGTGCGGCAAGGCCACGGCAGCTCCGGGCCCAATCGCGATTATGTGCTGGAGACGGTGCTGGCGCTCGAGGCGCTCGGCTATCGCGAGAGCGATTTGCATCTGCTTGCCGCACATCTGCAATCGGGGGTCAGGGATCAGGCATCGGTAACCGGAAGTCAGCCTCCTGACGCTTGAGTCCCGTTTCCTGATTCCGTCAAGCAAGCGCGCGCTCGCGGTTTCGATCGCATCCTGCAGCCGCGTGAAGAAGGTATCCCTGTCGAGACCGGGCGGTATCGGATCCAAAACCTCTGCGATAATCGTCCCGGGCAATCGCAGCAGCGATCGGCGCGGCCAGAACAAGCCGGAATTGAGCGCCAGCGGCACGCAGGGCACGCCGGCCTTGTTATAAAGATGGACGATGCCGGGCTTGTAGCTCGGCTCCGCACCGGGCGGCCGCCGCGTGCCTTCGGGAAAAATGACGACCTGGCGCGGGCGGGCGCCGGTGAGCGCCTGCCGCGTCCGCGCCGTCATGCGCGCCAGCGCCGCCATTCCGGCGCCGCGGTCGATCGGAATGAGCCCGGCTTTGCGCATGTACCAGCCGAACAGCGGCAGCCACATCAATTCGCGCTTGAGAACGTAGGCCGGATCGTCGAGCAGCGCGTAAAGCGAAAACGTCTCCCACAACGATTGATGTTTGCAGGCGACGATGCACGGTCCGTTCGGAAGTTTCTCGGCGCCGCGCCAGTCCACTTTGGTGCCGCAGACGACGCGCAACAGCCACAGGCTGGTGCGGGCATAAGAGCGGATGAAGACGCGCAGGCACGGATAAGGCAGCGCCAATGTCGGCAGCGCCACGATCATGTGTGCGGTCAAATTCAGATAGAACAGCACGTTGAAAGCGATCGAGCGGACGTAAATCGCAAATGATCGGGGCACGGAGAACCTATCGGAGGCGGCGTTCACGCCCGACGCACTGCGGAGGTCGCCAGCGCGCTGGTGTCGAACGCGTCGAACCGCATGCGTACTTTGGCGGCAAGGTATTTGAGATATTCCGACAGCACCAGTCGCGCGGTGTCGCCGCTCGACCACCACGGCTCGATCCGCAACCGGTCGGACACGACCGGAAACGGGATTAGCGCCGCATCCGGGAGCTGGTGCGCTAGTTCGGCGAGCGCACGCGGCATGTGGTAGGCCGAAGTGACGACGATAAGCGAGTGGAAGCCGTGCGCCAGCGCCCAGCGCCGCGCCTGCACCGCATTGCCGTAGGTGTTCAAGGCGGAATAATCGAGATCGACGCAGCACGACAGCAAAGCGGTGTAGTTGACGACTTCACGCGCGATGTCGCCCGTCGTGGTGCCCGGATTGACGCCGGTAATCAAGAGCCGCTTGCCGCGGCCGGATGCGAGCAGCTCCAGCGCATCGCTGACGCGCGAGGTGCCGCCCGTCAGCACCACGATGCCGTCGGCGTTGCCGTCGAGCACCACCTGGCGGCCGGGCAACAACCAGATGAAACCGGCAAAACCGCAGATCAGCAGGATGAGGCAAAGCGCCACGAGCTTCAGGACGACCGACCTGACGCGCCGCGTTCTGGCTGCGCTCCTAAGACTAAGCATTTGCGCGTGCGTCCCCCGCGCCAAAGTGCATGGCCGAAATCGAGACTTCTGCGGCGAAATTATAACCGCGATTCCGGCGCTGGTGTGAATTTCGCAATCGAGACATCGGTTGAAATCGCCGCAACCACTCAGTCGATGGACGCCAGCGTCTGGTTGACGGTTCGGCGCGAGGTCAAAGCGGTTACCCCAGCCATCAATACGATCAGGACGATGATGGCGAGATAGCCGCCGATCCCGAGCGAGAATGAGCCGAACAAGGCGAGCGCTTCCGCGCCCCCGGAGGTGCCGGAGATCCAGCTGCTTGCCGCACCCAGGATGCCGAACAGCGCCAAAGCCAGCGCCGCCGCCTATGGCGCCGCCTTTGAAGCCGAGCAACAGAAAATGGCGCAAAAATTGGCCGGCGACGAAACCGTCGGTGGCGCCGACGTAATGCAGGACTTCCACGATCGGCCGGTTGGCCGCCATCGCGCCGTGCGTGGCGAAGGTGACCGAGAGCACCGTCACGATAACAACCAGGGCTAGAATTGCGATGCCGATGACGACCATCGCCTCCGCCATGTCGCGCATGCGATCGATCCAGCCGCGGTGATCGTCGAGGCTGGCGCTGGGAACGCGTGCGGCAAGCGCCGCTCGCAGGCCGGCAAAATCCGGCGTCGCGCCGGAGGCGAGTTTGACGACGATCATGCGCGGTATCGGCAACTCGCTGAGCGAAAGGCCGGAGCCGAGCCACGGCTCGACCAGCTGTTCCGACTCCTCCTTCGTATAGGCCCGCACGTCGCCGATGCCGGCGGTGTCGTGCGCGATCGCGACGGCCGCGCGCACGTCCGCCTCGAGGTCGCGGCCGGAAACCGGACGGACCTGAATGGTGACCTCGCGTCCGACTGCCGACTGCCAGTCGCTCGCCGAGGTGACCACCATCATCACGGTTCCCGTTGTCACTGCGGCGAGGAAGGTCATAATGGCGACGACGGCGGTCAGCGAGCGCCCTGCAATCGAGCCGCGCGGCACGATCGGCGCCGGGGCGCGCTGCGCCAAAACGCGAGACGATGCCGGGGCGACGGCGTCCCATGGCTCAGCCATCGTTTTCAGCGGCTCAATCGTAGACATGCAGACGTCCTTCGTGCAGGACCAGGCGGCGGGCGTCGTATTCGTCCATCAGCGCAATGTCGTGCGTGGCGATGACGACGGAAGTGCCCGATTTGTTGAGCTCGACGAACAACCGCAGCAGGCGCTGGCCGAGATTCGGATCGACATTGCCGGTCGGCTCGTCGGCGAGCAAAAGCTGCGGCCGTGCGATCACGGCGCGGGCGATTGCGGCGCGCTGTTTTTCGCCGCCCGACAGCACCGGCGGCAAAGCCGACATGCGCTCGCCGAGACCCACCCACTGCAATAGCTCGACGACTTCGGCGCGGTAGCTCGCCTCCTCCTTGCCGAGTACCCGCAGCGGCAAGGCCACGTTCTCATAAGTGGTCATGTGGTCGAGCAGGCGAAAATCCTGGAACACAATGCCGATGCGCCGACGCAGCGCCGCGCGGTCGTCCTTGGTCAGCGTTGCGGTGTCGTAGTCGAACATCGAGATAAGCCCGCGCGTCTGCTTGAGCGACAGGAACATCATGCGCAGCAGCGAGGTTTTGCCGGCGCCCGACGGTCCAGTGAGGAACTGGAAGGAATGGCCGTCGATACGAAAGCTGAGGTCGCGCAGGATTTCCGGACCCAGCCCATAGCGCAAGCCGACGTTCTCGAATCGGATCACGCGGACCTCCGATAAGACCTCACGCTTAGGTTCCCTGCGCCGCCCGGAGCCCAAGCGATTTGACCTGCCGCCGCGGGCCGCAACCTGATTCGCCCAGTCCCGCCGCAACCTAGCACCCCCTGGCGACGCAGGCTCGTCGGGGCGGGTTGGTTTCCAATTCGTTAACAGATCGCCTGTTAGGGTCGCCCCCCAAGAGGTGCCGCGCCCCTGATTCGTCCCATGCTGATCGTTTGCCCGAACTGCGCTACATCCTACGATGTCGACCTGGCAAGCCTGCAGCCGGATGGGCGGCGGGTGCGTTGCGTGCGCTGTCGCACCATCTGGCACGCCGAGTTGCCGCATAACGAGAAGCTTATCGCCGCAGCCGAAGCACTGGCCCCGGTGCAGCGCGCGGTCGAGGTCGTGGCGGAAGCCGCCGCCGCGGAAACGGCTTCCGCCACCGAGCCTCCGGTGGAGCAATTCGACACCGCGGCGAGCGCCGAGGCCGAACCGCTCCCGGAGATCGAATCCGATCCGTTCGCCGTTCCTCCGTCACCCGCTGCGGAGGAAACCGCGGATTTTCCCGCGGCCGAGGAGCCCTCGATCGAAGTGGAATCGCCGCCGATTGCGCCCGCCGAAGCCGAGGGCGAAGAACCGCCCGTCGACGTCGAGGCGGAGCCGCACGCCGCTTCAAGCGCCGAGCCGCTTGAGGATATCGAGACTATCGCGGCGCGACGCTATCCGCGCTACGCCAAACCCAAGCGGTGGCGATGGCCGCTGTCGCAACTGCAGTCCGGCATTCTGGCGCTGATCGTCGTCAATGCGATCATCGTCGGCTGGCGCGGCGACTTTGTGCGCGCCTTGCCGCAAACGGCATCGTTCTACGCCTTGATCGGCTTGCCGGTGAATATACGCGGTCTCGATTTCGACGGCCTGGGCACCACGACCGAGCAGCATGAGGGTGTCCCGATCCTGGTGGTCGGCGGCGACATCGTCAACGACACCGGCAAGACCGTAACCGTACCGCATCTGCGCTTTGCGGTTCGCAACGCGGCGAGACAGGAAATCTACTCGTGGACCGCCATCCCGCCGCAGCCCCTATTGCCGCCCGGCGAAGCGGTCGCGTTCCACACCCGGCTCGCTTCGCCGCCGCCGGACTCCCACGACGTGCTGGTGCGCTTCGTCAACCGCAACGACATTTTGGCCGGAAGCCGCTGACCATGGCTCGCATTCTGATCGCCGAAGACGAAGAAGCTCTGTGCGCCATGTGTGCGCGCGCCCTCGCGGGCGCCGGCCACGAAGTGAAGACCGCATGCGACGGCAGCGACGCGCTCGATCTGCTCAAGCGCGAAAACGGACATTTCGATCTTCTACTGACCGACATCCGCATGCCGATCATGGATGGCATTGCGCTGTCGCTGGCGGCGGCGCGCGACTATCCCGATCTGACCATTCTGTTGATGACGGGCTACGCCGATCAGCGCGAGCGCGCCCACGGCCTCGACGCCATTATTCACGACGTGATCGCAAAGCCGTTCGCGCTTGCAAGCTTACGCGGCGCGGTCGATGAAGCGCTGACGGTCAAGGCGCGTCCCTGATCGGGTCAGTCGTCGCTCGAATAGGGCCGCGGCAACGGGTCCGCCTTTGGCTTGGCATCCGCATGCTGAAAGTCCGGCGCGGCCGTGCCGAGCTCGAACTGGATCATGCCGCGGCGGATGGCGCGCCGCTCGGCGAATACATTATACAGGCTCTCGCCGTCGCCCTGGCGGACCGCGCGCGTCAGCGTCGCAAGATCCTCGTTGAAGCGCCCAAGGACTTCGAGCACGGCCTCCTTGTTGTGGAGGAAAATATCGCGCCACATCGTCGGGTCTGACGCCGCTATACGCGTGAAGTCGCGAAACCCGCTGGCGGAGTATTTGAGGATTTCCGACTCGGTGACGAGGCGCAGGTCGAACGCCGTGCCAACGATGGTGTATGCGATCAAGTGGGGGACGTGGCTGGTGACGGCCAGGACCAGGTCGTGATGCTCCGCCGACATGATCTCGACGTTGGCGCCAAACGCCTTCCAGAACCGCGCCAAGCGCTCGACCGCGGACGGGTCGGCGCTGGTCGGCGGCGTGAGGATGCACCAGCGGTTGACGAAAAGCTCGGCGAAGCCGGAGTTGGGGCCGGAGTGCTCGGTGCCGGCGACCGGATGCGCGGGAATGAGATTGACACCAGCCGGTACGTGCGGCGCCAGGTCGCGAAGCACGGCTCCTTTGACGGAGCCGACATCGGACAGGATGGCGCCCGGTTTGAGGTGGGGGCCGATCTCGCGGGCCACGGCGCCGAATGCGCCGATCGGGACGCAGAGAATCACCAGGTCGGCGCCGGCAACCGCGGCGGCGGCGGTATCGACGACCTTATCGACAATGCCCAATTGCTCGATGCGTTGCCGTGTCGGCTCCGCCCGCGATGTCGCCACGATGGTCTCGACGATGCCGAGCGCGCGCGCCGCGCGTGCGATCGACGAGCCGATCAGGCCGACGCCGATCAGCGCCAGGCGATTGAAGAGCGGTGCGGGTTTAGTCACAGCATCACGCCGGCTTTGCCAAAAAGTCCTTGAGCGCGGCGACGACCAGGCGGTTCGCCTCTTCCGTACCGACGGTCATGCGCAGCGCGTTCGGCAGCTTATAGGCCGTGGTCTGGCGCAGGATGAGCCCGCGCGCGGTGAGAAATGCGTCGGCATCCTTGGCGCTGCGGCCTGGCGTTTCCGGGAAATGGATCAGCACGAAATTGGCAACGCTCGGCGTCACTTTCAGGCCAAGCTTGCCGATTTCCGCCGTCAGCCAATTGAGCCAGCGCGTGTTGTGCTCGCGCGAGCGCTCCTGGTGCTCGACGTCCTCGATAGCGGCGACGCCGGCGGCGATCGCCGGCCCGGTGACGTTGAACGGGCCGCGAATGCGGTTGATAGCATCGACAATGGAGGCGGGGCCGAACATCCAGCCGAGGCGAAGCGCCGCCAGGCCGTGGATTTTCGAGAACGTGCGGCACATGACGACGTTGTCGGATGTGGCGACGAGCTCGATGCCGGCCTCATAGTCGTTGCGCCGCACGTAATCGGCGTAAGCCGCATCGAGCACCAGCACCACGTTGCCCGGCAGGCCGCGATGCAGCCGCTTGATCTCGTCGAACGATAGACAAGTGCCGGTCGGATTGTTCGGATTGGCGAGAAAGACGATTTTGGTCTTCTTCGTCACCGCCGCGAGGATCGCATCGACGTCGGCGGTAAAATCCTTCTCCGGTACCTCCACCGGCTTGGCGCCGGCGCCCAGCGTCACGATCGGATAGATCAGAAAGCCATGCGTGGTGTGGATCGCCTCGTCGCCGTCGACGAGATAAGCGTGCGCCAGCAGGTGCAGGAGATCGTCGGAGCCCGCGCCACAGACGATGCGGTCGGGATCGAGCCCGAAGGCGCGCCCAATAGCCTCGCGCAAATCGCTCGCCGAGCCGTCCGGGTAATCCTCCAGGTGGTCGGCCCAGGATCGATAGGCGGCGATCGCGCGCGGGCTCGGCCCGAGCGGCGTCTCGTTCGACGACAGCTTGAACACCTTGGCGACGCCGGGCGCGCTGCTTTTGCCGGGCACATAGGCCTCGATATCGAGCACGCCGGGCCGCGGCTTTGGACGCATCGCAATCATTACTCTTTTCCTTCATCCGCACCCCTGAACCGGGGGCGGATTTAGCCTTTGGCGGGGATCGTATAGCGGGTCGCGTGGCTGCCGACGAGAGCCGACGATCGGATCGTGGCGCCGGCCTTAATAAGAGCGGCGGCAATGGCGTCGATGCCCCTACGCTCGACGGAGACCAAAAGCGCGGCGCCATCGAAGGCGCGGTCCGGCACGGCAATGACGTCGGCGAGCGCCGCGACCGCGTTGACGGCTGCCGCGCTCCAACCGGACACGCGCATGCTCCAAACTTCGGTTTCGGTCACCATGGCGTCCGCGGCGGCGCGGGAGACCACGAAAACCGGCATCGCGGCCGGATGATCGGCGCGTTCGACGAATGGCAGCCGGGCGATGATTTTCGGCGCGGCAGTCGAATTCCAGCGCCGCCCACCACGGGCCGCCGCCGGCGATCGCAAAAGCCGGAATGAGGCCGAGATCGCCCTTCGATGCGCTGACGGCTTCGACCACGCTCGCCGCACCCATGTGGGGCACGAACGGCACGGTAAAGCCGAAATGGAAACGCGCGGAATCGCGCATCAGCGCGTCTCCTGCGGACAGGTCGGCGTGGACCGCAAACGGCGACTGCACATAGGTGAAGGTCGCAATGATGACGCGCCAAATGCTCTCGGCGGTATCGAGCGGCAGGTTGCCGTGATGGCGCTTGACCAGGCGGCGCATCATGTCGGCCTCGCGCGCCGGGCGGAACGCGGAGCCGCCGGTTTCTTCTGATCTTCTTCACCGCGATCAGGCGGTCGATGATCTCGCCGCGCTTGATCAGGAGCTCGTGCATCTGCTCGTCAATGCGGTCGATTTCCTGCCGCAGATCGGCAAGCGATTGGTTGGCGCGGCGCGGCGGTTTTGGCATGGCTTGACCCAATAACGGGGCCGATTGATAGGTGCCGTTAAGGCCGAAAGCAAAGAAAACGTTGACTCCGAGCGCAAGCGGCCTATTTACGCGTTTTTGGCCGCCAAGTCATGAGTATGACTGCGGCGGCACAGGCCACGCCGGGAAGCGCGGCCGTCAAGGAAACTTCGATGGCCGAAGCCAGCGCCACGCTCGATCTTGCCGACCGCGCCCGCGAAGCGGACGAGCCGCATTCGCCTGTCGTGCGCTTTGCTGCAAACAATCCGCTGCAGCTCGATGCCGGCGTCGATTTCGCTCCGCTGCAGATTGCCTATCAGACCTATGGCAAGCTCAATGCCGCGCGCAGCAATGCGGTGCTGGTCTGCCACGCGCTCACCGGCGACCAGCACGTCGTCAACGATCATCCGGTGACCGGCAAACCGGGTTGGTGGGAAACCATGGTCGGCCCCGGCAAGCCGATCGACACCGAGCGCTATTTCGTCATCTGCCCCAACGTCGTCGGCGGCTGCATGGGCAGTTCCGGGCCGGCGTCGACCAACCCGGCAACGGGCGTGCTGTGGGGCCTCGATTTTCCCGTTATCACCGTGCGCGATATGGTGCGCGCCCAGGCCATGCTGCTCGATTATCTCGGCATCGAGTCGCTGTTCGCAGTGGCCGGTGGCTCGATGGGCGGCATGCAGGTGCTGCAATGGGCGGCGAGCTATCCGCACCGGGTGTTCGCCGCACTGCCGATCGCAGCGGCGACCCGGCATTCGGCGCAAAATATCGCCTTTCACGAGGTCGGCCGCCAAGCAGTCATGGCGGATCCGGATTGGCGCGGCGGACGCTATTTTGTCGACGGCATCAATCCGCGCCGCGGCCTTGCGGTCGCGCGCATGGGCGCACACATTACCTATCTGTCCGACGCCGCGCTGCACCGCAAATTCGGCCGCCGCTTTCAAGACCGCGACAATCCGACGTTTTCGTTCGACGCCGACTTCCAGGTCGAATCTTATCTGCGCCACCAGGGCATCACCTTTGTCGAGCGGTTCGACGCCAATTCGTATCTTTATCTCACGCGCGCCATGGACTATTTCGACCTCGCCGGCGACTATGACGGCGTGGCGGCGAGTGCGTTCCGCGGTACGCCGACCCGCTTTTGCGTGATCTCGTTCACCAGCGACTGGCTGTTCCCGACCGTGGAATCGCGCGCTATCGTGCATGCGCTCAATGCCGCCGGCGCCCGCGTTTCGTTCGCGGAGATCACGACCGACAAGGGCCACGACGCCTTCCTGCTCGACGAGCCGGAATTTCTCGCGATCGTGCGCGGTTTTCTGGAAGGCGCGGCCAAGGCGCGCGGGCTGTAGGCGAGGGCGATGCTGACGCGTCTCAAATACGATCTCACCATGTCGGAAGCCGCGCGCGGCCCGGGCGGCTCGCGCGTCGACTTGCTGGTCGTCGCCGACATGGTGGCAGCCCGGTGCGCGCGTGCTCGACGTCGGCTGCGGCGACGGCGAGCTGTTGCGGCTGCTCGAAAGCCGCGGCGTCGACGGCCGCGGCATCGAACTGTCGCGTGAAGGGGTGAACGAATGCGTCGCCAAGGGGCTCGCCGTCGTTCAAGGCGACGCCGACACCGATCTCGAAGACTATCCCGACGACGGCTTCGATTATGTCATCCTGTCGCAGACCTTGCAGGCCACGCGCCGGCCGCGCGTCGTGCTCGAGCACATGCTGCGCATCGGCCGCCACGCCATCGTGTCGTTCCCGAACTTCGGCCATTGGCGGATCCGGCTGCAGCTGTTCTTCGGCGGCCACATGCCGCACACCGACAATCTGCCCTATGCCTGGTATGAAACGCCGAATATCCATTTCTGCAGCATCAAGGACTTCCGCGAGCTGTGTCATGCCGCCGGCGCTAACATGGAGCAGGCGGCAGCGCTCAACGCCTGGGGCCGCCGGATGCGCCTGAAAATGCCGTGGTGGTTCTGGAATCTGTTCGGCGAGCAGGCCGTGTTCCTGCTAAGCCGGCAGGACTAAATGGCTCCCGGTATATAATGTCGCCTGGCGTTGCCTTCGCTCGCGCCGGCATCTTTGCTGGAGCATGATCGGTTCGGAAAGCCGGTATCCATCCCCGGATCAAGTCCGGGGACAGGCATTTTCCGGATCATGCTCTGGCGCGGGCCCGTAGCTCAATGGTCAGAGCTAGCGGCTCATAACCGCTTGGTTGGAGGTTCGAGTCCTCCCGGGCCCACCATCAAATAAAATCAAAGACTTAGCTGCTATTTAGCGACATTAGCAGCAGCAATTAGTGACGGCTGTGTAGCCATCGTCGTAGCCCAATAGCAGATCTCGCGCCCTATTCATGCGCGGGACAGTATCGTACGGCGCTGGCAGCGACGTGAGCGACTAGAGCATGATCCGGAAAAGTGGAAGCCGGTTTTCCGAAAAGATCATGCTCAAACAAAATGCTAGAGCGTCAATCAATTCAGTCTGAAACGATTGCGCTCTAGGACGAGCGCGTTGCGGCTTTCCGCGCCGGCTTATGTGCGGTGCCAGCCACTGTTTTCAGTTCGTCGGTGAAAAGCTGGACCACCGGACTGAGGGTGCGGTTCTTCAGCCGCAAGATTGCGTGCGGCCGCGGCTTTATCCGCAAGTCGATCGGCAGCGCTTTCACCGCCCATTGCTCGGCGTTATATTGCAGGACGGAGTTGGAGGTGATCGTCAGAAAGCGCCCTGTTGCCAGCAAATGTTTTTGCAGATGCAGCGTGCCCGAGGTGACCCGTTCCCGCGGCATCGGCAGACCATGGGCGCGGAACGCTGCCGCGATAAGTCCACGCACCACCTGGGCATACGGAAACACCCAAGGCTCGTCCACCAACTCGGCCAAAGTGACGTTGCGGCGGCGTGCCCAAGGGCTTTGCGCGCCGGCGACGACGAAGTGCGCATCCTCGTGAAATATGTCGAGCTCGATGTCCTCGTCGACAACGACCTCCGGCACGCGCGCCAACAAAATGTCGACGCGGCGTTCACGCAATTCGCGAAATTCCAGCGTCGTCGGATCGGCCACGACGGCGTGGATTAAAATCTGCGGATAGCGCCGTGACAGCCGCTCGATGACGTGCGGCACCAGTCCGCAAGCCAGGACTTCGGTTGTTGCCAGGCGTACTTCGCCTGCAGTCGGATTAGCGAGAAACGCAATTTCCTTGATGCCTTGCTGTAATTCATCAAACACGGCACGCTCGCGCTTGAGCAGCGCGGTGGCGTAGAGCGTCGGCTCGACGCCACCCGCATTGCGGTCGAGCAGACGGACCTTGAGCGCTGCTTCGAGATTGGCGATCGCCTCGGACACCGCCGGCTGAGACATGGCGAGGTGCGTCGCCGCCTTGGCCATACTGCCCCATTGGACCGCCGTCGACAGGATGTGCAGATCGCGGAGCTTAAGGCGGCCGCCGATGCGACGTTCCCAATCGCGCTCTGCTCTGGGCATCGGGTTTTCCTATAGAGTTATAACTTAATCCACTATTTTACTTATAGGAAGAGCTTCTAGAGTACAACGCGGAGCGTGGCCGCTACCGGGAAATGTCCCGTTTGATACATTGAGCGTGCTCGCGCCCATTGCGCGGCGATGCTGGGAGGCATCATGAAACTTCCCCGTCGGCAATTCTTGCATCTGGCAACAGGCGCAGTCGCGCTTTCAGCCGTCTACCGCGTGGCGTGGGCGCAAGCCTACCCGGCGCGGCCGGTCCACATCGTAGTCGGCTTTCCTGCGGGCATCGGGCCTGACATTATCGCGCGCCTCGTCGGCCAACGATTGTCGGGGCGGTTCGGCCAACAGTTCGTCATCGAGAACCGGCCCGGCGCCGGCAGCAATATCGGTACCGAAATCGTTGTGAAGGCGCCGCCGGATGGCTACACGCTGCTTTGGACAGCGGCGGCAAACGCCATCAACGCCACGCTCTACCCGAACCTCAATTTCAATTTCATTCGCGACATTGCGCCGGTCGCACCTGCTGCGCGCACCCTCTTTGTCATGGTCGTCAATCCATCGGTCCCCGCCAAAACCGTTCCCGAGTTCATTGCCTACGCCAAGGCCAATCCCGGCAAGCTCAACATGGCCTCGCCGGGCAACGGGACCGCGCCCCACATCTTCGGCGAACTGTTCAAGATGATGGCCGGCGTCGATCTGGTTCACGTGCCGTATCGCGGCGATTACATGTCGGATCTGCTTGGTGGACGGGTGCAGGTCGCGTTTAATCCAGTGTCTTCAACAATCGAATTCATCAGGGCCGGCAAGCTGCAGGCGTTGGCGGTCACGACTGTGACGCGTCAGGAGGCGCTGCCGGACATCCCTCCATTGGGGGAATTTTTGCCAGGCTATGAGGCGAGCGGCTGGCAGGGTATCGGCGCGCCGAAGAATACTCCCGCTGAAATTATCGACAGGCTCAACAAAGAGATCAACGCTGCTGTTACCGATCCCCAGGTGAAGGCGCGCTTTGCTGAAATCGGCGTTGAGCCGATGTCGATGACGCCTGCTGAATTCGGAAAATTCATCGCCGACGAAACCGAGAAGTGGGCCAAGGTGATCAAGTTTGCGGGCATCAAGCCGGAGTAATCCGACATGGCCGATGCGCCGCAAGCCACCGACCCGCGGGTCGCCGACCTCATCCAAAAGCGGACACGGCGACAACTCCGCGAGATGACCGCTTTTCCCCCAAAAACAGACATTGGCCGCGAGTTCTGGGTCCGCGCCGCTTTTATGGGAAAACCGGCAGCGTCTTTTTGGCTCCCTCCGCCTTGCCCGGTCATAAAACTATAGCGTTTATCGTAAATATATCCTACCTTAAGTTGCAAGGCTTAAGTTGCCTGCCTTGGCCGGTTCACGGAGGCATCGGGATGCGATCCGCGCCGGGGCAGCCGCCGGAAATTTTGCGCACACAGCAACGGATCGCGGCCAGCGATGGGGAGCGTCAGATGAGTAACGAGATCGCCTATTGCATGATTTTTCCGACTATCGGCATTGCTCGCGTCGGCAACAGCCAGGAGAGGGACGGCTTCTTCATCGCTCCAGAAGGCATCGAGCCGCCGGCACTGTCCGATGAGCGCCGTTTCACCGATGCAGCTGGCGCGGTGTTGCGCCAAGCGGCGCGCTTCCGGGTCTATGCGTTTGACAGCAAAGACGCCGTGATCGGCGAACTGACGGCGCAGGACGCCGAGCTGACCTGGAGCGTATCGCTCGCAAACAAGAAGCCGGAATGGTTTGAATTCACCGGCGGGCCGGACGCGCTCGCCCAATTCGAGACGCCGGAAAAGAACTCATGGGATCGCCGCAATGTCTCGATCAAAGGCGCCGAGCGAAAGCGCAGGTTGATTATCGATCCGGGCGCACCGGTCACGATAACAGGCAGGAACACCTGCAGTTCCGCCGCCGCCGAATACGCCTTTACCGGAAAATTTCAGGACACAAGGGATGTTTATCTTGGCGAGCTTCGCACCGACGAAGAAGGGCGTCTGCTGGTGCTCGGCGGGCGCGGACATTCCGCGGCTGTCGATGAGGCCGGCGCCGAGGTTTCCGAAAAGAAGTGGATTACCAATTACGCCAACAACGATTTCTGGCACGACGATACCAGCGATGGTCCGATAGAATGCAAAGTCAAACTCGACGGCCGCGATGTAGCGGTCAAGGGCCGCGCCTGGGTGCTGGTCACGCCGCCCGATTTCGCGCCCGATATCGGCAACGTGGTGACACTGTTCGATGTCATGGAGGACGTTGCTCTCACCCACGGCCTTCCTCACCCTGGGCTGCCGGCGCCGATCGGCGCCGACGAAGTCGAATTCTGGCGCGATATTTATCCCATTCTGTTCCGGGCGTCGGCCATCAGCTGGGTCAGCGATTTGGCCTTGCGCGGACACGCCAGAGGAAAAGCCGGCGACTTTACCGACGAAAAAACTCTTCAGCTGTTAAGCGATCCGCACCACGAGAGCGGCCGTCTGTCGCGCGAAGCCATATTCAAGCGCATTCGCAAACCGCGAGAGCTCGCCAGCGAGGAGGAGCAGGCCGCGCAGGCGAACGGTTATTACATGCCGGCGCTGTCCGGAAACGAAGGCGATGCGACAACGGGCGACCCAACGACGTGGCTGACGGTCACGACCCTGCAGTACAAGCGGCTGGAGGCCTGGGCGCAGCATCGCTTCAAGCCGGGCACCCGCCATGCCGCAGGCCGACCGGATCCGGCGCATCAACCGGGAATTCTGACCCGCACGGCGCTCGATGCCTGCACCGGCGGACCGTTCTATCCCGGAATTGAAATGACCGCGATCTCGCATTCGCCGCTCGCTTATGCGGAGGCTTATCGGCTGGCCGACCATCTCGAGGCGGGCGATGTCACCAAGTTCATGGCCGTACCCTGGCAAGCCGATTTTTTCGAATGCAACACGCACTGGTGGCCGGCGCAACGTCCGGACAGCGTCATTACCGACCGGTCGGCGGAGGAGCTGCAGAAGTCATTTCCCTATGAGGGCACGCATGGCGAGTTGAGTCGCCTCATGCTGGTGCGGCAGCCGTGGGCGCGAGGCGTCGAATTCCGGCGACCCGATACGGCGAGCATCGAAGCGTTTTTGTTCCCGGCCCCCGAACAGTCCGACGCCCAGTCCGACTATATCGACACGCTCTGCGATAACCTCAGAACGGTCTTTGCCGAGCTTGTCGACAATGTGAAGCCAAGCGATGACGCGCCCGCCGAGCGGCTTCCGAGCCTCGACCGCTTACAGTTTGTCGTGCAGGAGCAGTTCGACCGCTTCGGCGGCAGGTACTTTCATTTCGTCGTTCCCGCGCCGGAGGAATTCCAGCGCAGCGAAATCCGAACGGAGCATCCGCCGAAGAAACCGGCGAACAAAAAAACGGCCAAAAGAAAGCGCGCGGCCTCAGCGCAAGCGCAACGGGCCGACAGGCTGCCTTCGCGGCGCGTGGACGCCGATTACGCCGAATTTATCAAGAGCCGGTGCACGGATTATTGCCGGACGATTCTCGAAGCCATCTCGGTCTCCGACGAAACGGCGGCGCAATATCACGACCGCATTTCGCAGCTTTCCGATGCGGTCGGCGGTTTTACCAGCGGGGTTGGCGATTACGAGAGCCTGGTACGGGAGGATTTCGACGCCAACTCGATCCATTATCATAACCTGCGAATGATCGAGCTCGGTCAGTGCGCCGGCGACATCGTTTACCTCGACTGGTCCGAGTGCAGCGGCGACAACGGCATGGTCCGACATTGGTCGGATCTGGGGTTTGTCGTTCGACGCACGTTCGTTTCACCCGACGACCCCGACGCCAAGCCTTCGGTGGCCTACGTCGAAAGCGAGCGCAACCCGCTCGAAGGCCTGCAATATCGCGATTTTTACTACATGCTGTGCAATATCGATCAGTTTCCGGAAATGTACGAATTCAGCTCCAAGATCGTCAATCAGTTCCTCGGCGTGGCGCGCCATGCGATCGAGCATCACACTTACACCAACTCCGGCGCCGTCATCCTTGAAAAGTACTTCGACTACGACAAGAACACCTTCGAAGCGAAGTTGGAGGAGATTTACGACTTCTACCGCGATCAGGCGGCGCACATGAAGCCCTGGGAGCTCGACGAGGCGCGGGCCGATATCGTCAACGATCGGGTCCACTCCGGACCGTACAACCAGAACGACGGCGCATGGCTGCGCTTCGTCGCCAATACCGGAACGCTGGACGACGTGAGAGGATTCCTGTTCGACGTGTGGAGCGACGAATTCGGCAACGGCAATCCGGCGCTGCACCACGGCAATCTTTTCACGACGTTTCTTCGCGGCCTCAATATCACATTGCCCGCGGTGGCGACGCGGGCGTATGCGGACCATCCGAAATTCAATGATGGCGACTTCTGTAGCCCGGTGTTTCAAATGGCCATATCGCAGAATTCCGATCGATATTTTCCCGAGATCATCGGCATGACGCTGTTCCTCGAATGGGAGGTCCTGGAACTCGCCCAGACGATCAAGAAGCTCGATTACCACGGCATCGATTCCCAGTTCTGGCGCATGCATGTCGGCATCGACAACGCCGTCGACGGGCACGGCGCCAAGGCGCGCAACGCGGTCAATGTCTACCTCGACAATGTCTTGAAGGAGAGCGGCCGCGAAGCGATGCAGCGCGAATGGAAACGCATCTGGACCGGGTTTGTCGCCTTTGCGACTGCCGGGATGAATTATCTCGGCATCGACGACGTGGTCGCCCATCGCCGCCGGCCGTCGATGACAGACAAAATCAAAAGCCTCATGGCGCGCAAGCAGCATTACGGGAGTCTGAACCACGCCAATAGAAAGCTCGGCGTCAACCGCATCAACGACTGGTTCGACGATCCGGACGGCTTCGTCGACGAACTCGCCCATTCGGCTTTTGTCGTGCCCGGCAATCCGAAGGCAAGCCGGCTCTTAAATTATCTGACGACGTTCGACGGGCCGATGTACGAGGTGTTCGACGCCGACGACGTCGCCTTATGGCGCGACTGGATTCTGTGGCTGGGCCACACCAGAGATACCGCGGCCGTCAAGCAATATCAGACCAAGGCGGAATCGATGCTGCTGTTGCTGCGGGAACTGCGCAGTTCGGTGGTCGGGACGGAAGGCCATTTCCGTTACAAGCTCGAAGGCAAGCCGCTGCATGAATGGTTCGTCCGGCGATCTCCTCGAATTCATGCGCGCGCTGGGGCGGCCGGATAACCCGTGGGTGGTGCCTTGGGATGCGGAGAACAGCCCGTTGATCCGTGATTTCGCCGCCGGCGGCAATCGGATGGCGCAGGCGTTGGACATACGGTTCCCCGCTTTGGGCAATCAGGTCGGCCGTTTGGTCATCGTGCGTTGGATCAATGCCGGTTGTCCGATGCCCCATGAGCCGGCGCCGGTTTCAAGAATTCGCTCCGAGCCGCTGGCGCTGCGCCGCCGCGTTCGCAGCTTGGTGCAGGAATTCGGGATCGGCTACATCCACTGAGCGCGATGACCGGGTGCGTCGGCAACAGCCGCTTCGACATCTGCGTCGTTGGCGGTGGACCGGCCGGCGCCATCGCCGCTCACGTGTTGGCTGGCGCCGGAGCCCGCGTTGCATTGATCGTACGCGATCGGCCCGGTTCGGCCTTCGCCGTCGGAGAAACGGTTCCGGCGCAGATGCGGCCGCTGCTTAAGCGCCTGGGGCTCGATTGCCTCAACGCGGACCTGCATTTGCCGAGCGCCGGCACCATGGCGCGCTGGGGCTCGGCTGCCGCCCATTGTCGCGAGGCGATCCTCAATCCCTATGGCTGCGGTTGGCACCTCGATCGCCGATTATTCGAGCGGCAATTGATTGCCGCCGCGGTCAAAAACGGCGCAGCCTTGCTCGACAACTGCGCCCAGATCGAAACGGAAGCGACGCCGACCGGATGGCAATTCCAGATCGAGCGCGCCGGGCGGCAGAT
Organism: uncultured Alphaproteobacteria bacterium; assembly: GCA_963714345.1. Classification (GTDB taxonomy): domain Bacteria; phylum Pseudomonadota; class Alphaproteobacteria; order Rhizobiales; family Xanthobacteraceae; genus BOG-931. The sequence goes on from CAVQOD010000013.1 coordinate 144,804, forward strand.
CGGCGTGACGTCGAATTACGCCGTGGATTGCACCGGGCGATCGGCGCGGTTGGCGGTCGAAGCCGGCGCCCAGCGAATAATTCACGATAAGCTCATTGCGATTTGGGGCGTCGCGGAGGAGGGCCAGGGGGATGCGGACCGACGCATTTACATCGAGTCGGCGCCGGACGGCTGGCTCTATAGCGCGCAAATACCGAACCGGCGCCGAGTCGTGGCGTTTTTCACCGATGGCGACCTTTGCGACTTGGCGGGCCTGAGATCGCCTGCAAATTTCGCCGACTACGTTGGCGGATCTTGTCATCTGAGTGCGGTCACCGACGGCCTTGCGGGTCGCATCGTTGCCGGTCCTTTCCGCGTCAACGCGGCCAGCACCAGATTGGTGCGCGCCTACGGCGAGCGATGGATCGCGGCCGGCGATGCCGCGCAGGCGTTCGACCCGCTGTCCTCGCAGGGCATCATGGCGGCAATACTCGGCGGCAATAACGCGGCCGCCGCATTGATCGCGGCGCATTCAGGGGATCGTGATTCGCTGGAGAAATTGCAGGCCGACCTCGACGGCAAATACGCCGCTTATCTGGTCGAGCGGCAGACCTATTACCGTGCCGAACAACGCTGGCGGGAGCGGCCATTTTGGCAACGTCGCCACCGCGACGTTCCCGGCGAAGCGAAGGTGTCGCGCGCCGGCGTCGGGCGAATGTAAGTCCGCTTTAAGCCGCCAAATCCAGATGATAATGTTGCGTTCAACGCCGCGTAAAAGAATTGGACCGGGGGGATTGCGCGATCATGCTGAACAAGACCATCGACCAGATTTTGCCGGAAACCGCCAAACGCCTGCCCGGCAAGATCGCGCTGATCTTTGGCGAGCGGAGCCTCACCTATGACCAGCTTGAGCGCCTGACCAATCAGGCAGCGAATGGACTGAAGGCCCTCGGTATAAAAAAGGGCGACCGGGTTACGCTGTTTGCGCCGAACAGCGTGGAATGGGTGGTCTGCTATTTCGGCATTGCCAAGGCTGGCGCCGTCATCAATCCGGTCAATGCCATGCTGACCGCGGAAGAGCTCGCTTATGTCGTCAAGGATTGCAGCGCCAAGGTACTGATCACGACCGCGGAGCGCGCCGGCGCCGCGCTCGACCTCAAGAGCGGCGGCGATTTGAAGGAAATCGTCGTCCTTGGCGGGTCGGCAATCGCCGGCGCGATCTCGTTCGCCGATCTCTTGTCAGGGCAGGCCGAGGCAGTCGAGCCGCCGGGCAACGTCCCCGAAGAGCTGTCGACGATCTGCTACACCTCCGGCACCACCGGCTTTCCCAAGGGCGCGATGCTCGATCACCGCAGCGTGGTGCTCAACGCGGCGATGACCGCGGCCATGAACATCCGGACCGAGCACGACGTCCAGTTCACCGGGCTGCCGCTGCCGCATGTCTACGGCACGGTGGTCATGAACCTGAGTTTTCTTCTCGGCCTTACTTTCGCGATGCTGGAAAAATTCGATGCCCAGCGGGCGCTGCAAGCGATCGAGCGTCACAAGGTCAGCATTATCGACGGCGTGCCGACGATGTATCTTTATATGCTGGCGCATCCCGACTTCGGCAAATTCGACTTGTCGTCGTTGCGTGTCGCCGTCGTCGGCGGCCAAGCCATGCCGGCGGCAAAATCCATCGAATGGCAGGACCGCAGCGGCGCGCCCATCCTGGAGCTATGGGGCATGACGGAGCTGGCCGGTCCCGGCATCATGCAGCATTCCTATTGCGAGAACAGGCTGGGCTCGGTCGGCATCATGATGCCCTTCATGCAGGGCCGTATCGCCGATCCGCTGGATGCGTCGAAGACGCTGCCGGACGGCGAAGTCGGCGAATTGATGGTCAAAGGCCCGTTCAACATGCTCGGCTATTACGGCAACGAAGCGGCCACCCGAGAAACCATCGAGCCGGACGGCTGGCTGCATTCCGGCGATCTCTGCAAGATGGATGCCGACGGCTATTTTTATATCGTCGACCGCAAGAAGGATATGATCCTCACCGCGGGCTACAACGTCTATCCGGCCGAGATCGAGCGCGTCATCGCCGGGCATCCGGCGGTTGCCATGGTCGGCGTTGGCGCCAAGCCTGACGCGACCAAAGGCGAGATCGCCAAGGCCTATGTCGTGCTCAAGCCGGGCGGCAGCGCGGATGCTCAAAGCATCCTCGATCACTGCCGGGCGCACCTGGCGGCTTACAAAATGCCGCGCGAGGTCAAGTTCGTTCCCGCTTTGCCGACGACGTCGTCCGGAAAGATCATGCGCCGTCAGTTGAAAACGCTGGATCAGGAGGTGCGCATCGAATCCGGCGAGGATTCCGCCCGCCAGCGTGTCGGCGCGGCTTAAGCAGGTCTCTTACGCCCGCTCACGCGCCGAATTCGGGCGCGGTCTCGGCTTGTTTGCGCGCGGCTTCAGCGCGTTCGTTTTCGCCCAAAGCGGTCAGAACTTCTGCGTAAGAGCGCCAATTTCCCTTCCGGGTCCCGCGGCTGCGCACCCGCTCTGAAAGGAGGCTGCGGGCCACCGGCAGGTTGCGCGCCCGCACCGCGGCATCGCAGATAATCTGCGCGAACAGGTCGCGCTGGGCGTGACTGCCGCCGATGGAAACGATCTCGTTGCGCAGCGTCCATAGCAGGTCGCAGGCCTTGTCATAGTGGCCCTGCTCGTAGGCGATGATGCCTTCGCACAGCGGGATCAAGACATTTCCGGTCGCCTCCGCGCGCCAGCCTTCGTTCTGTTTCGCAAAATCCATCATCGACTGGAGGTGGCGGCGGGCAATGTCGAAATCTCCGTGCGCCGCCAATGCAAGACAGAAGTGCGCGTCTCGAAACGGCAGCATGTGATCGTGGATGCGCGTCTGCGCGTGCCCGGCAAGCGCGTCCCAGCGATCGCCGATGTCGACGCCGCTCAATTGCAGGCGCTTGAGCAGCGCCGCCTGATTGGACACGTCGATGTAAGTTTCGGAATTCACCGAGCACAGCGCGCCATCGTAAAGGTCGAGCGCGCGGTCGTAATCGCCCTGGCCCAGAAAGAACAATGCGGCATGCCACCAGACATGGGCTTTAAACGGGTTCTTATCGGCCCATTGCTGCGGCGTGTAATCGAGCCATTTCACGCCTTCGGCTGAACGGCCCTGCATCTCCAAAACATGGGCGACGGAATGAATGGCCCAGAGGTCGCCGGGATTTCGTTCGACGGCCTGGCGCCCCCACCGCTCGGCATCCGCATAGGCGCCGCATTCTTCAAGCGCATAGGCGTACATGCCTTGCACGCAGCCGTAGCCGGGCACGCTGTCGTCCCATTCGCCCAGCACGCCGGCGACGACCGCGCGCATCACCTGGCTGCGCCCGGCGTAGAAGCTCATGGTGTGGTGGAGCTTGAGCGCCATCAGATCGAGCGGGCATTCCGTGAGTATCTCTTCCCAGTGCGCGCAAGCCAGCATGATGTCGCCGGCGGCCCAGGCCTCCAGCGCGTGCACGTGACGGCGCTCACGGGAGGTTGCCTCGGCAAGGTTGGGCCGGATTTCATCGAGCGTCTGGCGGACTTTCGGCAGGATCGCTTTGTTTTCCAGCATCAGCAGAAAATAGCCGCGAAAACACAGCGCCAGCACAAAAGCGGGATCCTGTTCCAGCGCGGAGCGGACGTGGCCGAAAGCGGTGGTGCGGTAATCGAGGTAGTCCGTCACCGCCGCATCGATGTGGCTCGCCGCTGCTTCGCTCGGCGTCGTCAGCGCCAGTCCTCGGCTATCCGCGTGCATGCGTATTCCCTCCGATCCGCTCACGCCTCGCTTGGCAGCACGCCTAATCCCTTCAGTACCCGCTCCGGCGTCGCCGGAAATTCGTGAATGTCGCCGCCGCGGCGATTAAGCGCATCGGCCACCGCGCAGGCCACGGCGCCAAGCGCACCGATGATCGAGCCCTCGCCGCAGCCTTTGAAGCCGCCCAGCGCCGCGGACGGCGTATTGGCGTGATGCAACTCGATGCGCGGAATTTCGAGCGCCGAAGGCACCAGATAATCGGCCAGCGTCACGGTGCGCGGCTGGCCGGTTTCGTCATAGACGAGTTCCTCGAGCAGCGCCTCGCCGATGCCCTGGGCGATGCCGCCGATGATCTGGCCTTCGACCACCGCCGGATTGATGATGGTGCCGACGTCCTCGGCCGCGACATAGCGTACGATCTTGACTTCGCCGGTCTGCGCATCGACGTCGACCACCGCGATGTGGGCGCCGCCGGCGAAGCTGCCGAATTTTGGATCGTAGAACGAGGTGACTTCGAAGCCCGGATTGAGTTCGGGCGGGATGGTCTTGGCGAAGAAATAGCTCTTCTGTGCCATCTCGCGGATCGGCAGCGTTTTGGATCGGTCGATGGTTTGGATCACGCTGTTGACGATGGTGAGTTCGCCGACGGGTACTTGCAGAAGGTGCGCGCCCAAGGCGAGGATGCGCCGGCGCAGCTCCTTGGCGGCCTGGATGACGGCGCCGCTGCCGAACACCGCGGTGCGCGAGGCGAAGGTGCCGAAGCCGTACGGCGCCATGGCGGTGTCGTTGTTCGCGCAACTGATATCGTCGAGCGCGATGCCGAGCTCGTCGCACGCCACTTGGCGCATCGCCGTCATGATGCGCTGGCCCTGCGACGGCAGCGCCGCGGCGATGGAAAGAACGCCCGTCGTCTCCAAGCGCAGCGTCACCGCGTCGCGCCCGGGCTGCAGCAGCGTCCCCGGACCGACCGCCGTGCTGGTGCCGAGCCCGGTGAGTTCCGCATAGCAGGCGATGCCGATGCCGCGCAGTTTGCCGTTGGCGCCAGCTTGGCGCTGCTCGGCGCGGAGCCGCTCGTATTGCGCCTTGGCGGTGGCAAGCTTCAGACAGGCCAGGTAGTTGACGTTGTCGTGGACCAAGTTGTTGGCGTTGCGATAGGGCATCGCCTCGATCGGAATCAGGTTGCGTTGGCGCAGTTCCACGGGGTCGAGATCGAGCCGGCGCGCGACTTCGTCCAACAGCAGTTCGAGCGAGGCTGACGCGGAGGGCCGCCCGACCGCGCGATAGGGGCCGACCGGCGTTTTATTGGTGGCGACGCCGCGGGTCCGATAGCGCATGGCCGGGACTTTGTAGGGACCCGGCATCAGACCCGCGGTTTGCAAGGGCTCCATGCCGGCCGACCACAGATAGGTCGAGTAGGCGCCGACATCGACGCAAACGTCGGAGTTCAGCGCCAGGATATGGCCGTCGCGGTCGACCGCCACCGCAACCTCGATCGACTGGTCGCGGGCATGCGTCGAGGCGACCATGTTTTCGAGCCGGTCTTCGACCCACTTCACCGGCCGGCGCAGCGACAGCGCGAGAAAAGCGCAGACAAATTCCTCGGGGTAGATCGAGGCTTTCTGGCCGAAACCGCCTCCGGTATGCGGGACGACGACACGAATGTCGTTTTCCGCCATACGCAAATGATTGGCGAGGTAATGACGCACGACATAGGGCAGCTGGTGGCTGATCCACACTGTCAGGCCGAACGTGCTTTCCCGATAGCCGGCGACGCAGCCGCGGCTTTCCAGGCAAAGCGCCTGCTTGCGGCCGATCTTGAACTTGCGCTTGACCACGAGATGCGCGGCGGCAAGCGCTTCGTCCACCTTGCCGCGCTCGAACTCGCGTTTGATCAGGTGGTTGTTCGGGCAGCTATCGTGGACCAGCGCCGCGCCGTCTTCTTCGCCGCGCCGCGGATCGGTCACGACCGGCAACGGTTCGTAACCGACGTCGATCAGCTCGGCTGCGTCTTCGGCGGTGGCGCGGTCTTCCGCCACCACCGCGCAGACCGCCTCGCCGCAGAACCGGACCTTGTCGACGGCGAGCCAGTGCTGGACCAACTCGCCGCCGGAGAAGCGGTTGGGCATGCTGCGGAACGGCTCGACTTTGCCCAGCAGATCCTTGCCGGTCAGCACCGTGATCACGCCGGGCAACGCGCGAGCCTTCGCGGCGTCGACCGAGCGGATACGCGCATGCGCGTGTTGGCTGCGCAGAAAAGTCACGTGGTACATGCCCGGCAGGCGGATGTCGTTGAGGAAGCGGCCGTCGCCTTCGACCAGCGGGATCGCTTCGTCGGGCACTACCGGCGAGCCGACCGCTCTCTGATTGACGAAACGTGCATCCGACATCGCGCCGACACTCACTCTTCGATGGTCTGGGCCTGCCGCGCCACGGCCAGCACGGAATCCACGATCGCCTGGTAGCCGGTGCAGCGGCAGATGTTGCCCGATAAAGCTTCGCGCACGTCTTGCTCCGAAGGATGCGGATTTTCCCGCAGCAGCTCGATTGCGGTCATCAGCATGCCGGGCGTGCAATAGCCGCATTGCAGCCCGAAGTTTTCGAGAAAAGCCTGCTGCATCGGATGCCGCGTGCCGTCCGCTCCGCGCAGTCCTTCGATGGTGACGACCTCGGCGCCGTCGGCCTGGACGGCGAGCGTCAGACAGGAGCGCGCCGTGCGGCCGTCGATCTCGATGGTGCAAGCGCCGCACACGCCATGCTCGCAGCCGAGATGCGTGCCGGTGAGATGCAAATGATCCCGGATGAAATCCGCCAGCGACAGCCGCACCGGCACGGTGCGTTGATAAACCCTGCCGTTCACGGTCAGCCGAATGGCTTGCTCTCGGGCCATCGTTAATGCGCTCCCGCACGCGCCAGCGCCATTTCCAGCGCGCGTTGGGTCATGACGCCCGCCAGATGCCGGCGATAGGGGGCGGAAGCGTGAACGTCGTCGGATGGATCGACCGCGGCCATCACTTTTTCCGCCGCTTCCGCGAAGGCATCCTGGCCTTTATCGGCGTCCAGACGCCGCGACGTGAGAAATTCTTCCGCGGCACGCGCCCGCAATGGACCGTCGCCCATGCCGACAATGGTCAGCCGGGCGCGTTCGCACACGCCGTGGCGAAGCGTCAGCGTGGCGGCGGCTCCAGCCATGGCGAAATCGCCGAGGCGGCGGGCAAATTCCGCAAATCCGGTGCCGGTGCCCGCCGGCGAACGCGGATAGCGAAGCGCGACCACCATCTCGCCGGGCGCCAGCGCGGTCGACAGAATGCCGGTAAAGAACTGCTCCGCCGGAAGCTCGCGGCGGCCGGCCGCGCCGGCAATCACCACCGTGCCGTCGAGCGTCACCAGCACGCTCGGATGCTCGGCGGCCGGATCGTTATGGGCGACGCTGCCGCAGACGGTGCCGCGGTTTCTGATCGCGGGATGCGCGACCTGTTTGGTTGCCTCGAACAGCAGCGGCCAGCCGGCGCATACTTTGTCGTCGTGCAGCAGATCGGCGTGACGGACCAAGGCGCCGACGGTCAGGCTGTCCGTGGCGACGTCCAGGCGATTGAGCGCTTCGATACGATTGATGTCGACCAAGACATCGGGCTTGAGCAGGCGGCAGTTGAGCATGGGCATCAGGCTTTGGCCGCCCGCCAGAACCCTGCCGTCGCGGCCGGCATCGGCCAAGATGCGCAACGCCTCGTCGAGGCTGCGCGGCGCGTAATAGTCGAACCATGCCGGTTTCACGAGCGTCTCAAATCTGCGGGGGCGCGTGGCAGGGCCGCGCATAGGTCAGGGCTTTCATAGGTAAGACCTTTACTATATGAGGCCGCCGCCGCTAGGGTGTCAACGCGAGACGGAAGCCATAAGGCACAGCCATGGACATGCAATTGAAGGATCGCGTGGCGCTCGTCACCGGCGGCACCCGGGACGTCGGCCGGCAGATCGCGCTCACCCTCGCGGCCGAAGGCGCCACGGTCGCGGTCAATTACCGGGATTCCGCCGACGAGGCGGGCTCCGTCGTTGCGGAAATCCGCGCCCAGGGCGGCAAGGCCGAGCCCTATCAAGCCGATCTCGCCGACCACGCCTCGGTGCGGGCGATGGTTCAAAAGATCGTCGCCGACCTCGGCGGCCTCAATATTCTGGTGAACAATGCCGGGCTAGCAATCCGCAAACCGTTCAAGGACACGACGCCCGAAGACTGGCGCCGCCAGATCGATGTCAATCTCATGGGCGCCATCCATTTGTGCCACGCCGCCGCTCCGCATCTGGAAAAAGGCGGCGACGGCCGGATCATCGCGATTGTCGGCGACTCCTCGCGCGTCGGCGAGTCGGGGCTTGCCATCGTCGGCGCCGCGCGCGCCGGCGTCATCGTGTTGATGAAATCGCTGGCGCGCGAAATGGGCCGTGCCGGCGTCACCGCCAATACCGTCTCGCTCGGTCTGGTCGAGACCGGCCACGATCCGGAATGGCTCGATGCCAATCGCGACAAGCTGGTCCGGCTCTATCCGGTGCGCCGGCTCGGCCGCCCCGACGACGTCGCGCCGACTGTCACATTATTGGCCTCGCCGCGCAGCGGCTGGATCACCGGCCAGGTGATCAGCGTCAGCGGCGGCTATTGCATGGTGTGAGCCGCGGCGATGTCTAACCGCTTGGGACGCCGACGGCGCAGGTTTAGGCGCAAGCCATGAAAATGCATCTTCTGCCTTGCGGCCGGCTGCGCATGCGCAAGAGCATTTTCCTGCCTGCGGCCGAGCGTAGCGAAACCATCGAGCTTCCGGTGTCGAGCGCGCTGTTGCGGCATAGCCAGGGCCAATGTGCTGTTCGATACCGGCTGCCACCCCGCGGTTGCCGAGGATCCGGAGCGCCGCTGGGGCGGGCTCGCCAAGTTGATGACCCCGATCATGCAGCCCGGCGAACACGTGCTCGCCGGACTTGCCGGGCTCGGACTTCTTCCCGACGACATCGACGTGGTGATCAATTCGCACCTGCATCCCGACCATTGCGGCTGCAATGCGTTTTTCCGCAAGGCAAGTTTTCTCATTCACAGCGATGAGCTCGCCGCTGCCCGCGCGCCCGGCAGCGAGGCGGCCGGCTATCTCGCCGCCGATTGGGATCAGCCAATGCCGATTGACGAGATCGCTGGCCAGCGCGACCTCTTTGCCGACGGCCGGATCGTGCTCTTGCCGCTGCCCGGCCATACGCCGGGGTCGCTCGGCGTCTCTGGCGCAGCTCGATCGCAGCGGCACATTTTTGCTCGCCGGCGATACCGTGAGCCTGCGCGAGACACTCGACACCGGGATTATCCCGCGCAACACCTGGAACGGCGAGGCGCTGGCGAAATCGCTGGCCGAAGTGCGCCATATCGAAACGTCGGGCGCGACCGTCCTGTGCAGCCACGACGCGCGCCAATGGGACGGCTTGCGCAAGGGAGCCGACGCCTATGACTAGGCGGCGCGCCATCACGCGATCGGACATGACGCGAGCGGAGCGCCGCTGACATGTCGCTTCGCTTCGCGCTCCTCGGTCTGCTCGCGGTCGAGCCGGCATCGGGCTACGACCTCAAGCGCGCCATCAATCGCTCGACTTATTTCATCTGGAACGCCACCGGTCCGCAAATCTACAACACGCTGCATAAGCTCCGCGAGGAGGGCTGCATCACCAGCCAGTCGCTGGCGCAGGACGGCAAGCCGGACAAGCAAATCCATACCATCACCGCGCCAGGACAGGCGCGGCTCGAAGAATTCATGAGCGAACCGATCCGCGCCTCGGTGACGCGCGATGAGGTATTGCTGCGCATCTTTTTCGGCAATTTCGCCAGCAAGAAGATCATCAAGCGCGAGCTTGATTCTTATCTGCAGCGCATCCGTCACGAGCGCGCCACGATGGAGGCGACTGAGACCCGCATCAACGCCCATCCGGGCCGCAAGCATGAAGCGCGACGCTTCCAGCTCCTCTCGCTGCGCATCAAGGTCGCCCAGTACCGGGCCATGGAGCAGGAACTGGTTCGGTTTCTCGACGCCGGCGAGGACAAAGTTCGAGCGGCGAAACACAGGCCGCGCGCCGACAGAGCGGCCGCCAAGCGGTGACCGGCGTCGGGAGCTATCTTTAAGGCGGTCACTCCGGTGGTTTAACCGGCGGAGTATTGGAGACTGCCGTCTGCGGCGTGGTGCTTGCGGCGACCGGCTCTCTTGCCTGTTGTTTTGCCGGGCGGGCCCGCCTGACAATGACGCGGCGATGCACCGTTTGCGGCGCTCCCGATCCGGATGGCGCGGCCCATTGATAACCGGGCTGAATTCCAGTGAGACCTTGCCTCGCCGCCTGACCCGAAGCGGCGGGCCGCGATCTCTGCAAGCGACGGACGATCAGCGGTCGATGACGACGCGTCGTGCGCGCCGCGGGATTCGTGCGCTCCGGCAGGATTTTGGTCTTCGACAAGGCATCCGGGTCGCCGAGCGGCGCCGCGGCCGCAGGTGTCCGCGCCGCCACATCGTCAGCGGTGCCCGGCTTGGCCTCCTGTTGGGTGTTCTCAGGGGCGGTCGAGCCGGTGGCGGCGGACATCGGGCCTTGAGAAACACCATCGGCAGGCGGAGCCGCCAAAGCCGGCCCGGGCGCCGCCACCGCCATTGGCGTAACCACGGCAGCAACCGGCGCCGGTTCAACGGCAGCTGCGTGCTCGGATATGATGGTTCTTCCGGCAGTTTCGGCGACGGCCGGCGGAGCTTGGAAGCGAAATTCGAACGGCACCGCGGTATTCATGACCCGTGCCGGGGCTGCGTCATCGGCGCCGAGCTGCATGGGGGCGCTAGCGTTCGACTCGCGCAAAAACGAATCGTGGCTGACGCGGAATTCAGCGAACAGGCCCAAAGCACAGCTGATGCCCAGGATCGAGGCCAGCACCGCCACGATCATCAGGCGTATATTCGGAAACATTCGACCTCGCGAACGCCCCGCGCGATCCGCCAAACACCACGGCCGTTATCGGCCTAAGCGCCATGAGTTGTGAAACACGACTTGTGAATCATGGCCGCGAGATCGTCGTCAGGGTAGGGCCGGACGGTCCCACATTCCGGCGCGCAAAAGACTAGCTGAGTCGCCGCATGGGCAACATTAAAAATGCGTTCGCTTTGAATTGCGTCCACCTTGATCTGCCTCTGCCATAATTCAGCGCGACGTTCGTGTGTTTTTTGGATTGACGGTCCGGATTGCGGCACGCACGCCACGGAATCATCCAGGCAAGATCATACCGAAGCCCAAATAGCCGCCGACCATCCGCTCTCGACCGCGTGGGATCGCGTATCGCAAAAAGCGCGTCCGGTTTTAAAGCGCGGCTTGGTGGCTGTCAGACGTTGCGGGTCTGCAACGCAAGTGTGTGTGTGTTGCGTAGCGCGTAGATCCGCCGCTCGGGGGTTAGCTATGGGGGCACTGCGGCGGCCCGATCGGCCAAGTCCGGTACCATGCGTATTGGCCGTGGTTTTGCTGCCGGCAGCAATTTCCCGACAATTCGATCCCAGTGAGTGCGCCGGTCGCCGCCGGCCACTGCCGGCTAAGATCAATTCAGTTGCGCTCGGCGGACGTCTGAACGCCAACTCGATCGCATCGGCCATCTCAACACTGCTGTTTATCGGCCACGACCGGCGCGTCGCAAAACCTGCCGACGTCAACAATCGCTTAGCGCGCCGGACCAATGACTGAAGGAGACACGCACTCGTTTTGTATCGTCGGAGCTTGAAAGCAATGGGAGGCGATCATGAGTTCTCCGATCCATCAAGCCGAAGATCTGGACCCGGCATTGCGATACGCCCCACGGTGGGCGCGAGACCGCGTCTCGCCGTTGCCGGGACGACCACTGCCGCCGCCGGCGGCAAGGCCGGCACGAAGAGCGAGGCCTGAATTCAGCGGCGACCGCGCCATGGTCGAGCTGCAGCGCCAGCTGATACTTGATCCCGACGCCATCCCCGAGCCGCTGGCCGACGACCCCGGCGCGCTACGGCCGATGGTGCTGCGCTTCTCGGCGGTGATGGGACTTGCGGCGCTCATCGCCTGGGTCGTCGTATCGCTCCCCGGCATGAAGAGGGCCGGCGAAATCGTGCCAGCCGACGTGACAACGCCGGCGCTGGCGGTCAACGCCGTCAAGCCTGTCGATCTTGTTCAAGCGCAATTGACCGACGCCGCGCCGCCTGTGAACCGGGCAATGGTGGCGATCAACGATCCCGCGCCGCCGGCGGCATCGCCAAGCCCCTCGGTCGCCGCGCTCGTTGCGGCGCCAGCACTCGCGGCTTTGCAGCCGGCAATCGTTCCTTCCCAGTCTTTGTCGATGCCGTCTCTGCCGGCAACGCGGCGCCGCCGGCGGCTCGCCGGCACCGACCGGCACGGCGAGCACGCTGCATATCGACGACGCGGAAATGACCGCGCTGATCAAACGCGGCAAGGATTCGCTGATGAGCGGCGATATCATTTCCGCCCGCCTGCTGCTGCGTCGCGCGGCCGATGCCGGCAGTGCCGACGCCGCACTGGCACTCGGCGCGACATTCGACCCGGTCGTCATTCGGCGTCTGGGCGCCGTCGGCATGACGCCCGACATCGCGCAAGCGCGGCAATGGTACCAGCGGGCGGCAGCTCTCGGCTCGGCGGCCGCCATGGGGCAGCTGGCGAAACTGGAGCAGCCGCAGTAGCGAGCGCAGCGCGGTGGCGCGACGTTGAATTTTCCGGCCGAATTGTTGCGCGTTTTGCGCAGGCCGATGATATTGTCGGCCATTCCGGTGAGGTTCTCGGGGTCGCAACTGGCGCGTCGACTCCGAAGCCTCCGGGGACCCGGTGCTTCGGGCCATGGAGGGGCGGGTGCCACGCTACGTCCTCGCGATCGACCAGGGCACCACGTCGACGCGGGCCATTCTGTTCCGCGCCGACACCTCGGTTGCCGCGGTGGCGCAACAGGAATTCCCGCAGTATTTCCCGGCCGACGGCGAGGTCGAGCACGCGCCCGAGGATTTGTGGCGGACAACCCTCGAGACCTGCCGCGGCGCGATGCGCGAGGCCGGCGCCAGCGCAAAGGACATCGTCGCCATCGGCATCACCAATCAGCGCGAGACCACATTGTTGTGGGAACGCTCGACCGGGCGTGCCGTGCATCGGGCCATCGTCTGGCAGGATCGGCGCACCGCCGATTTATGCGCACGGCTTAAAGCCGCCGGCCACGAAGAACTGTTCGCGGCCAAGACCGGACTTTTGCTCGATCCGTATTTTTCCGGCACCAAGCTCGCTTGGCTCTTGAGCAACGTGTCCGGCGCCGCCGACCGAGCGGCGCGCGGCGAACTCGCCTTCGGCACGGTGGATAGCTATCTGCTGTGGCGGCTTACCGGCGGCAAAGTCCACGCCACCGATGCGACCAATGCGTCGCGCACGCTGCTGTTCGATATCCACGACGGCCGCTGGGACGAGCGGCTCTTGCAGATTTTGAATGTGCCCGAGGCCGTGCTGCCGCAAGTCCGCAATTCGTCGGCAGCGTTCGGCATGACCGATCCGGAAATTTTCGGCGCTGCGATTCCGATCTGCGGCATTGCCGGCGATCAACAGGCCGCCTTGATCGGGCAGGCTTGTTTTTCGCCGGGCATGCTCAAAGCCACTTATGGCACCGGCTGCTTCGCGCTGCTCAATACCGGCGATACGCCGGTCAAATCCGACAACAAGCTCCTGACTACCGTCGCCTATCAGCTCGACGGCAAGCGCAGCTACGCGCTCGAGGGCTCGATTTTCATTGCCGGCGCCGCGGTGCAATGGCTGCGCGACAGCTTGCATATCGTGCAGACCGCCGCCGAGACGGGCGAGCTCGCGGCGGCCGCGGACCCGACGCAGGAGGTCATCTTCGTTCCGGCTTTTGTCGGCCTCGGCGCGCCTTATTGGCGGCCGGATGTGCGCGGCGCGCTGTTTGGCCTGACACGGGCGACCGGGCCGCGGGAATTGGCGCAAGCTGCGCTCGACAGCGTCTGTTTTCAGAGCGCCGATCTTCTTGCCGCGATGGCGGCCGATTGGCGCGCCGCCGATGCCGCGCTGAAGACGCTGCGCGTCGACGGCGGCATGGCGAATTCCGACTGGTGCATGCAGCGCCTCGCCGACATCATCGGCAACACGGTGGACCGCCCGCACATCAAGGAAACCACCGCGCTTGGCGCGGCTTATCTCGCCGGCTTGCAGACCGGCTTTTTTCCCGAGCCGGATCGGTTTTTGCCGCATTGGCGCTTAGAGCGTCAGTTCAAGCCGCAAATGGATGTTGCGGTGCGCGAACGAAAATTGGCGGCCTGGAGCGCAGCGGTCGGCCGCTTGCTCGCGTGAAATGACAAGACGCGCATGAAATCGTCGCCGTAAGTCATTGCGGCTGCTGCACAAGTGTAGCCGTAACGTCGCGACCCAGGAACCCGGCTCGGTGCGAAAGCGTTGTCGCGGGCCGATGGGACGGCGTCTTTATTCCGGACATGATGAAATGTGCGGCATTTGCGGCGAAGTGATCTTCAATAACGACGCTGCCGGCGGTTCGCTTGCGGCGATGACGCGGCAGATGTGGTCGCGCGGCCCGGACGCCGGCGGCACATACACGCACAATCGCCTGGCGTTCGGTCATCGCCGCCTCAGCATCATCGATCTTGCCGCGGCCTCGGCCCAGCCGATGATCGATCCCGAACTCGGCCTCGCCATCGTCTTCAACGGCTGCATCTACAATTTTCGCGAACTGCGCGGCGAGCTTACGGCCAAGGGCTATCGATTTTTCTCGCAGGGCGACACCGAAGTCATCCTCAAGGCCTATAAGGAATGGGGACCACGCTGCGTCGAGCGATTCAACGGCATGTTCGCATTCGCGATCTGGGAGCGCGATAGCGGGCGCGTCGTTCTGGCGCGCGACCGGCTCGGCATCAAACCGCTGTACTACGCGGAACGGCCGGGCCGTTTCCGCTTTGCTTCGACGCTGCCGGCGCTGTTGGCCGCGGGTGACGTCGATACCGCGATCGATCCGGCGGCGCTGCACCATTATTTGAGCTGGCACGCGGTCGTGCCGGCGCCGCTGACCATCATCAAGGGCGTGCGTAAGCTGGCGCCGGCGACAATCTGCATCGTCGAGCCCGACGGCTGCCGCCGCGAGGAAAGCTATTGGCAACTGGAGGTCGGCCCGCGCGCCGGCGATCGCGCGCTCACCGAGGCGGATTGGCGCGCGGCCGTGCGCGATGCGCTTGGCAGAGCGGTCGACCGCCGCCGCGTCGCCGACGTGCCGGTCGGCGTATTGCTGTCCGGAGGTCTCGACAGCTCATTGCTGGTCGCCATCCTGGCCGGGCTTGGCCAGAACGATCTGAGGACTTTCTCCGTCGGCTTCGAGACGGTCGGCGACGTCGAGGGCGACGAATTCCGCTATTCCGACTTGATCGCGGAGTGCTTCGCCACCGATCATCACCGCATTCGCGTCGACGCTTCGCTGGCTATCGAGTCGTTGCCCGGCATGGTCGCGGCGATGTCGGAGCCGATGATGAGCCACGACGCCATCGGCTTCTACTTGCTGTCGCAGGAAGTGTCGAAATACGTCAAGGTCGCGCAGAGCGGGCAGGGCGCCGACGAGATTTTCGGCGGCTATCACTGGTACCCGGCCCTGATGCGCTCGAACGACGCGACGGAAGATTATGCCCGGGTCTATTTCGATCGCGATCACGCCGAGATGGCGGAGCTGGTCGCGCCTGCGCTGTTGAACGGAGATTATAGCCGCGACTTTGTCGATGGGTATTTCCGCAGCCGCGGCTCAAGCCCGATCGACAAGACGCTGCAGCTCGATGCCGAGATCATGATGGTCGACGATCCGGTCAAGCGCGTCGACAACATGGCGATGGCGTGGGGCCTGGAAACGCGGGTGCCGTTTCTCGATCATGAACTGGTCGAGCTGGCGGCCCGCATCCCGGCGGAGCTCAAGGTGCGCGGCGGCGGCAAGCACATCCTCAAGGAAGCCGCGCGCGGGCTCGTTCCCGATGCAGTGATCGACCGGCCAAAAGGCTATTTCCCGGTGCCGGCGCTCAAATATATCCGCGGCGTCTTTCTCGATTTCGTCCGCGGCGTGCTCGATGCGCCGCAAGCGCGGCAGCGCGGCCTGTTCAACCGCCGTTATGTCGAGCGGCTGCTCGCCGACCCGGAAGGCGAGCTTACGCCGAAGGGACACTCGAAACTGTGGCAAGTTGCGTTGTTGGAATGCTGGTTGCAGACGCAAGGTATCTGAGAAGCGCTCATCGAAACCATCGTGCAAGCAACGGACCATACCATGGAATTCAGATTCGACCCGCACGAGCGGCGGCTTCGCATCCGCACGCTATTGGCTCCGGGGCGCGAACCGCGCAGCCTTCGCGCCTGACGATCATTTTCGCTTCGGCATCGAGGAAGAATATTTTCTATCCGATGCCGAGACCGGCGAGGCGCCGGCGGAGACGCCTGACGCGCTGTTTCATGCCGCCGATTTCGGCGCCACTGGGCATATCGACCGCGAGTTTTTGCAGGCCCAAATCGAGGCGGCGACCGAGCCGCATTGCCGCACCGACGATGCGCGGATCGAACTGCGCCAGCTGCGGCTCAACGCGGCCGCCGCCGCCGCCGAGCACGGGCTTGCGATCCTGGCCTGCGGCACGCATCCGCTGGCGTCCTGGCGCGAGTCGGTGCAAACGCCGAAAGATCGCTACGACAAGGTGATGGACGATCTGCAGATGATCGGCCAGCGCAACATGCTGTGCGGAATGCATGTGCATGTCGAGTTCCCCGATCCGGCGCGCCGGATCGACGTGATGACGCGCATGCTGCCGTATCTGCCGCTGTTTGTCGCGCTCTCCACCTCGTCGCCGTTCTGGCAGCGGCACGCCACCGGATTGAAAGGCTATCGTCTCGCCGCCTATGACGAGCTGCCGCGCACCGGCTTGCCGGAATTATTCCACACCGCCGAGGACTACGACGCCTATGTCGACGCCATGGTGCGCTCCGGCGCCATGGCGGACGCCAGTCACCTGTGGTGGTCGATCCGGCCCTCGCTCAAATATCCGACCTTGGAGCTGCGCGCGCCGGACTGCTGCACCCGGCTCGACGATACGGTGGCGATCGCGGCGCTCTATCGGTCTCTGGTCCGCTTCCTGTACGGCCATCCCGAGCACAATGCCGGGCTCGGCGTTGTCGACCGGGCGATTGCGGTCGAGAATAAATGGCGGGCCCAGCGTTACGGCGTGCAGGGCACGTTCGTGACGCGCGCGGGCGGCATCCGCGTCGGCGAAATGCTCGACCGGCATCCTCGGCCTCGTGGCGCCGGATGCCGAGGCGCTCGGCTGCGCCGGGCAGGTGGGGAATTGCCGCGACATCGTCGTGGAGGGAACTTCGGCCGATGCGCAGCTGCGGATATTTACAGAAAATCAACACGAAGGTGCCGAAATTGCCTTGCACAAGGTGACAGGGTGGATTCGCGACGCCACATTGGTGGCGTGACCGTTGAGAAAAAGGCTGAAATGATGTGCCGCTGGATCGCCTATCGCGGAATAACCACGGCGCTCGAGCATTACGTGACCGAGCCGTCGCATTCCTTGATCTCGCAGAGCATTCACGCGCTTGAATCGACCGCCGGCACCAATGGCGACGGCTTCGGGCTCGGCTGGTACGGCAATCACCCGGAGCCGGGCCTTTATCGCGAGGTTCGGCCGGCCTGGTCGGACGAGAATCTGCGCTATTTGTGCCGGCACTTGCAGTCGCATTTGTTTTTCGCTCACGTCCGCGCCGCCACCGGAACTCCTATCACCAGGCCGAACTGCCATCCGTTTGCCTGCGGCAAATGGATGTTCATGCACAACGGTTTTGTCGGCAGCTGGAGCCGGCTGCGTCGTAAGGTCGAGGGCTTGATCCCCGACGAGCTCTATCCGGCGCGCATCGGCACGACCGATTCCGAAGCGATCTTCCTCGCCATTCTCGGCGCCGGCATCGACGATCCGGTCGGCGCCGCGGAAACGGTCTTGGGCCGGCTGACGGCGTTGGTGAACGAGACGTCGCCGCCGGACCGGCTGCGCTTTACCGCCGCGCTGTCGAACGGCCGCGATCTTTACGCCTTCCGCTACGCGGTGAACGATCACGCCAACACGCTCTATTACCGGGAGTCGGACGCAGGCATTGTCATTGTCTCCGAGCCGCTCGACCGCGACAAGAATTGGATCGCGGTGCCGGAGAATAGTGTCGTGGTGGCCTGCGCCGGCGAGCGGGCACACATCGTGCCGTTGTTCCACCGTCACCGGGTGGCGGCGGAATAGCTCCGCGCCGCCGCCTTACGGTTTCCAGCCCTGCTTCCAGGCCGGCGGCGTCTTGCCGTCGATCAGGATGAAGGCGATGCGGCATGGTTTCGTGCCGTTATTGACCCAGGCATGATTGGTGGCTTGCTGCACCAAAACGTCGCCGGCCTTGACGTGAATTTCAGCGTCGTCGAGCAGCATGTCGATTTCGCCGTCGAGCACGATGGCGTAGTCGACGGTCCGGGTGCGGTGCGTGTTGCCGTGCCGCGCATAGCCTTGCGTCGCCGGATCGATGCCCATCGAGATCAGGATTTGGTGATGATCGACCGGCGCCGCGTTCGCCGGCATCGGCGCGAAATCGACGATGCGGAACACCGTGCCGTTGGCCGGCGGCGGCACGCCGACTTGGGTTTGCGCGCGGTCGGCGGAACCGGCGACGTCGACCGGCAATTCGCTCGTGACCCATAACAGCGTCATGCCGTTGCCGCCGGCGCTGCGTTGCTTTGGCGGCAGCGCACTGTCGAACAGCACAACCGCTTTGCCTTGGGCATCGTGCCCGGTCACGATCCGGCGCGTCGATTTCAACTCCATCGTCAGGTCCTCCCGCGTATTTCGTTTCGATATGTGATCTTACTTAGTAGCAAATTTACAAGATCGAGACAGCCCAAAACATTTGCGCCGCCGCGGCTTGCTTGCTAAGCCGCGGCGCATTGTCGATTATGCCGGAGCTTATCGAGTGCAAGCGCACAGAATTGCAATCGAAGCGCGCGAACAACGCGCCGGGGAGGTTTAGTGAGTGCCGAGACATCGCGTCCGTCTCCATTATTGCAGTCGGCGGAAAATCCGGGACCGAATTACGACCGCGCGCCGACATTTCCTCGATCGCCCGCGACATGGACGTCATGGTGCCGATGCGCGACGGCGTCAAAATCTGCGTCGATATTTATCGCCCGGAGGCGAGCGGAAAATTTCCCGCGCTATTGGCCTTCGCCATCTACAACAAGGACTTTCAAGGGCCCGATATGGCGGCGGCGCTGCCGCCGCAACCGGCCTGGTCGCCGCTATGGACCGGCCCGCTGGAGGCCGGCGATACCAAGTTCCTGGTGTCGCGCGGCTACGTTCACGTCATCGGCTCGCCACGCGGCGTCGGCAAATCGGAAACCGGCGGCTCGCGCGAATGGGACTGCTACGATCTCATCGAATGGATCGCGGCCCAGGACTGGTGCGACGGCAATGTCGGCATGGTCGGCATTTCCGGCTTCGGCGCCGAGCAGCTCGCGGTCGCCAAGAAACAGCCGCCGCATCTCAAAGCGATCTTCCCGTTCGATTCGCGCGGCGCCTATGGCGAGTTTGGCGGCTTCCGCGACGAATATCCCGGCGGCGTCATTCACCTGTTCCGTTACCTCGTCGGCCATTTCTCGGCGATGCATCAGCACAAGGGGCCGCCCGGCGCGTTGCCGGCGGAGCGCGAGGCGCTGTGGCGCGCCGCCATGAACAATCCCGACTATAAAATGTATCCGCACGTCTACAATCTGATCGCGCAAAAGGGCCAGCACATGCCGCCCTACTACAATGTGCTGGTCGATCCGTTCGAACTCCGAGGCGGCGGTGCAAAAAAGCGAGGCGGAGTTCGAGCAGATCAAAGTGCCGACCTATACCGGCTCCGGCTGGTACGGCTACAGCTACAAGACGCATCTCAACGGCTGCCAGCACTGGTACAGCAATATCAAGGCGCCGAAGAAGCTGTTGCTCGCCGGGCCGGCGCATCTCGAGCGGCCGTATCACACGTTCCACAGCGAAGTTCTGCGCTGGCACGATCATTGGCTCAAAGGCATCGATACCGGCATCATGGACGAGGCGCCGGTGCGATTTTGGGTCATGGGCGCGAACGAATGGCGCAGCGCCAGCGACTGGCCGCTGCCGGAAACGCAATGGACCAAGCTTTATCTCAAGAGCTGGGAGCGGCTGACGACCGACACGATCGCGCCGTCGAGCGCCACCGAGACCCAGCCGCCCGACGCCTTCGTGCAAATGCCGCCGTCGCAGACCGGCGCGGTTGCCCGGCTTGCGCTATATGACCGATCCGCTGCCGCATGACGTACTGGTGGCCGGGCCGATCGCGTTGACGCTTTACGCGTCGATCGATCAGGACGACACCAACTGGATCGTCATCCTCAAAGACGTCGGTCCCGATGTGTCGGTGTTGAGCGTGCGCGAGGGCGAGCGCGAAGTCCCCGACGATCTTCCCGAGCGCGAAGTTACCCGTGGCTGGCTGAAAGCCTCGCACCGGGCGATCGACGCCAAGCGCTCAAAGCCGTGGTGGCCGTGGCATCCGCTGACCCGGGAGGCGCAAAAGCCGGTCACGCCGGGCGCTATCGAAGAATATCAGCATCGAGATCATGGCGACGGCGAACTTGTTCCGCAAAGGTCACCGCATCTGCCTCGACATTACCAGCCTCGATTTGCCGACCGGCGTTGCCGGCGCCACCAACGCCGAATACGTGCCGTACCACATCTGCTCGAGCAAAACCGTGCTGCACAAAATCTATCACGACCTGCAACATCCCTCGCATTTGCTGCTGCCGATTATCGCGGAGTGAACGCCGTTCTGCTAGATTGCCGCGGCGATGATAGTCGTCGGCGAGAGGCGGCAATGTTAGACGAAATTCCGGTGGTCGATCTGCGCGACGGCGGACCGCCGCAGCATGCGCAAAAAAGCGCGCCGCGGGCGCGCGCGTTGCGCGACGCCTGTCTCGGCTTTCTGCCGCGCGCGTCCATGCCGCTGGTGCCGGCGCTCGACTTCGCGTCGCGGCGCTGGCTTGAGCGCTCGCGTTCGCCCTATGTCGATGAGATCGGGAAAATCGCGGCGGCGCTCGATTTCTCCGGCGTGTGGCTTCTCAATGCGTCCTATCAATGGGCCTGCACGTCGCTCGCCATCGAGCACGACGGCGCGCCATGGATTCTCCGCACGCTCGACTGGCCGTTTCTCGGTCTCGGCCGCTACGCCGAAGTGGCCCACATGCATGGCGACTGCGGCGAGTTCTACAGCGTGACCTGGCCAGGCTATGTCGGCGCGCTGACCGCCATGGCGCCGTTTCGCTTCGCCGCTTGCGTCAACCAGGCGCCGATGCGCCGTCGCACCGCGCATCGCTGGCTGCGGCCGTACGATTTCGCCGCCAATGCGCATGCGATCTGGCGATCCGCGGATCTGATGCCGCCGGATCAATTGCTGCGCCGGACGTTCGAGCTTTGCCAGGATTTCGCCGCCGCGCGCCGGATGCTGGAGACGACGCCGGTGGCGCGCCCGGTGATCTACGTGCTGGCCGGCTGCGTCGCGAACGAGCGTTGCGTGATCGAACGCACCGAAACCGATTTCGTCACCCGCGAGGACGAAACCAGCGCCGCCAACGACTGGGTGCCGTGCCGGCGCGGTTGGGAAGGCCGAATCGGCACGCGCCGCTTCTTGACCAGTTCGTTTGCCGATGCGGCGGGCTATAGCCGCGCGCGCCGCGAATCGCTGAACGGATGGATCGGCGCCGCCTCGGCGCCGGGTTTCGATTGGGTGCGCGAACCGGTTCTCAATCCCTATACGCGGCTTGCCGTCGCCATGTGTCCGGCCGAAGGGTTGTTGCGCGTGCGCGGTTATGACCGGTCGGAGGCGTTACTGCCGGAGCCGGTCACCGCAATTTGCGAGATTGCAGCGCCATTGCCGCCGCAGGCCGCCTGAAGCCGGTGCATAAAGCACTGCAACCGGCGCCTTATCGCCTTAAAAACATATTCAATATCAATGACTTAACAGGAAAGCACCAAACTGTGCTTGCGATCACATTTCGCACTGCAAACTCCGCTTAGAGTGCAATTAACGCTTAGCCTGCCGGATATGGAGATAGCCATGACAACCACCACGATGAACAGCTTCCGGACCCACCGCTCCTTCAGTTGGAATCAGGTCGTCCACCGCATCGGCGAGTGGCAGCGTCGGTCGCGCTCGCGCTACGAGTTGGAGGGGTTGAGCGATGCAACGTTGCGCGACATCGGCGTCACCCGCTGCGACGCGCACCGCGAATCCCATAAGCCGTTCTGGATGGCTTGACCGAGAGAACCTCTTCAACGCAGTTTATATCCGGCATGCGAGGGCCGCCTGGCGAAGGCGGCCCTTTCGCTTTTGCGAATCGCGGCGGAGTTCGTTTGCAGGCGGTGCGTCAATTCCCGTAGCATAGCTTTACATTGTGGCGCGTAAGGTTCCGACGATGCCCAAGATCGAGACAGCCGGCGGCATGAGCACCGCCCAAGGCGCAGCGGAGAGGGCGCCGTCTTTTGGGGCGCCGTTTCGCCATCCCGCCTTTGCCGTCATCTGGACGGCGACGTTGATCTCCAATGTCGGCTGGTGGATGTACAGCGCCGCATCGGGCTGGCTGATGACCAGCCTCAATCCCGATCCGCTGATCGTCGCTTTGGTGCAGGCGGCGAGCTCGTTGCCGATTTTCCTGTTCGCTATACCCGCCGGCGCGCTCGCCGACATTTTCGACAAGCGGAAATTTTTGCTCGTCGTTGAATTGCTGACGACCGCGGTCTCGGCGGTTTATGCCGCGATTGTCGGTCTGGGTCTGGCGACGCCGGGCAATCTCCTGCTGTTCACCTTCCTGATCGGCGCCACCGGAGCGCTCACGGTGCCGGCCTGGCAGGCGGTCGTGCCGCAACTGGTTCCCAAGGACGATCTGCCGCCGGCGATTGCCGCCAACAGCGCCGGCGTGAATGTGTCGCGCGCCATCGGACCGGCGCTCGGCGGTTTGATGATATCGGCTTACGGCATTGTCGCGCCGTTCTGGGTGAACGCACTCGCCAATCTGGCGATCGTCGGTTCGTTGCTGTGGTGGCGGCCGCGACAAGGGTTGCGGACGCTGTTGCCAGCCGAGCGCTTCGGCCAAGCCATCCTGGCCGGCCTGCGTTATGCCCGGCATAACCTGCATCTGCGCGCCACCATGGTGCGGGCGGCCGGATTTTTCCTGTTCGCCAGCGCCTATTGGGCCTTGCTGCCGCTGGTCAGCCGCCAGCAACTCGCCGAAGGGCCGGAATTTTACGGCGTGCTGCTTGGCGTCATCGGCGTCGGCGCCGTGGCCGGCGTGTTTGTCCTGCCGTGGCTGAAAGGCAAACTCGGCGCCGACCGGCTGATGGCGCTCGGCGCGCTCGGCCAAGCCGTGGCGATGGTGCTTTACGGTCTCGCCCGCGAGCCGTTGACGGCGCTGCTGGCGAGCTTCATTGCCGGGGCATCATGGATCGCCGCGCTGGCGACACTTGGCGTCTCCGCCCAGGTGGCGTTGCCGGATTGGGTGCGCGCGCGCGGTCTTGCCCTCTACACGACGGTGTTCTTCGGCTGCCTGACGCTTGGCAGCGCCGCCTGGGGCGAGATCGCCGTCAAGGTGGGACTGCCGGCCGCGCACTTCCTTGCCGCCGCCGGTACGGTCGCGGCGATAGCGCTGACGTGGCGGTGGAAACTGCAGACCGGCGCCGGGATCGATCTGACGCCGTCGATGCACTGGCCCGCGCCGATCACCGCGCAGGCCATCGAACGGGACCGCGGCCCGGTGCTGGTGACCGTCGAATATCGCATCCGGCCCGCGGATCGCGAAGAGTTTCTCGAAGCGCTGGCGAAACTCGAGCACGAACGGCGTCGCGACGGCGCCTATGCCTGGGGCGTCTTCGAGGACGCCGCCGAGGAGGGCCGCATGGTCGAGACCTTCCTTGTCGAATTGTGGATGGAGCATCTGCGCCAGCATGAGCGCGTGACCAATGCCGATCGCCTGGTGCAAGATGCCGTGCACCGGTTCACTTTGAGCGGCGCGCCCAAAGTGACGCATTACATCGCCGCGGAGATCTAGCAATTAATGATCCGCCACGGCCGCGGCGGGAAGATCTCGCCGCGTGATGTGATGCGACCGCACGCGCACGACCGGCAAATCAGCCAAACGCTGTCAGGTATTCAGCACGCAAACGCCGTCATGAAGATGATGGTCGACAGGACAAGTAGTGGGTCCCGATGACGGTGTCGTTTGGCCGGCACCATTGAAGATGGAATCGGCCCCGTTGCTCCAGTTGGTCGGATCGTCCTCGCGATGGCGGCGGATCAGGGTCTTGTCCTTTTGGCCGAAATAGAACCGCACGCCGCCCCAGGCGCCGTGATCGGAATTTTCGCCGACACGCACTTCCGCAAACAACGCCGCCATTACGCCATGGCTCATGGGAATGCCCCACTCGCCGCCGAAGGCCGCGGCATTCTTGCCGCCGAGGTAGCGATGGCCGATATACAGTTCCAGATTATCAATCGGGTAGTAGCCAAGATTGGCCTCGTCGAAGAAGCGCGTCCTGACATTGAAAGTCTGGATGACCGTCCCGACGGTGCCGGACGCGCTATTGCCGAATTCAGCTCCGGCCACGCCCTGCACCGTCCACCGTCCGAAGTAGCCTTCGGCTTCGGGTCCGACGTGACCGGCGCGTACTCCGCCGAACTCGTCCCATTTGGTGAAGTCGCCATAGACGCCGAGCAGACCTTGCGCCGGGTTTCGCCAGAACAAGTGGCCGGCAACCGTGCCGATGAAACGTCCGTCGAAACTTCCGCCGTTGAGATCGACCTGCGCGCCGAACTCGCATCCAAGCGGTACAGCGAGCGCGCCCTCGCCCTCGTAGTAGGACTTGTTGCCGAACGAGCCGCCGAAACCGCCGAGCTTGCCATTCACTCCATCGACGGCCTGCGCGCAGCTTTGCGCGGGTGGCGCTTTGGTGGCCATGTCGGCGCTGCGTGCCGGGCTGGAGGCGATGGCGACGCCGGCAATGGCGCCCCAGACGGCCAGGGATAGCGCTCTGCAATTTCATGAACTTTCGCCAAAATGCTTGCGCTTACAGTGCAAGAAGGCATTGCGAAAGGAAACGGCCAGTCCGCGCATAATGCGAAAAGCCGGCAGGCTGTGGCCGTCGCGCCACACATTCACGCGCCTTCGGCGCGGCCGGTTGCCTGGATCGAAGTTTTCAGCCGCTTCGGCACGCGTCCTGTACGCGCTGCGGAGGGCGTCCTTCAGATCGTGCAACTGATGCTTGGCCGCCTTCGTCGCCTGCACTTCGACCGCACGATATTTTTTGATCAGGTCGCGACCGAATCGGGTGAGCGCGGCGCCGCCGCCGCGGCTGCCGCCGGGTTGGGTGGTGACCACCGGTTCGCGGAAGGAGCGGTTCAAATCGTCGACCAGGAGCCAGGCGCGGCGATACGACATGCCGAGCGAACGGCCGGCTTGCGAGATCGAGCCGGTGCGGTGGATTGCCTCCAAAAGCCTGATCTTGCCGGGGCCAAGCGCTCCGGCCGACCCGAAATCGATACGCACCGTTAGCCGCACGTCAGCCATCGACAGGTCGCTCATCGATCACCCGGCGGCACGATAGCGCCTTCGGCGCGGCGAATCGACTTCTGTACCGGCCCCAAGTGCTGTGGCAGTCTGCAAGGCTTTCCGCCGTCCGCGGCGGGCCGGCGCATTGGCGAGGGCTAGGGAGGAACTCATGAGCGCAATAAAGAGCAAACAACCGCATAACCGTCGCAGCGTTCTTTGTTGCGGCGGCATCGGCGATGATCGGCTTTCAGTCACCGGCTGCCGCTCAAGCCAATCCGATCGTCATGAAGCTCTCCACGGCGACGCTCAACGATACGCAGCACGAATGGCTCAAGCAATTTGCCGCCGCGGTGGAGAAGGATTCGGGCGGCCGCATCAAGGGTGAGGTCTATCCGGCGAGCCAACTCGGCTCCATTCCCCGGCAGATCGAGGGCACGCAATTCGGATCGATTCAGGGATGGGTTGGGCCGCCGGAATTTCTGGTCGGCGTCGACGAGCGTTATGAAGTGCTGAGCGCCCCCGGCCTGTTCGCGAGCCGCGATCAGTATCTGCGCGTGATCAACGATCCTGCCGTTCGCGACCTTGTTTTGGGGCTGGGCGCAAACAAGGGATTGATCGGCGCCGGCATCTTCCCGATCGGCCCGTCTTCGATCATCACCAAAAAACCGATTCACAGTCTTGCCGATTATGCCGGGCTGAAGATTCGCGTCTTGGCTTCGCCATTCCAACTCGAACTGATCAAGCGGATGGGCGGTTCGCCGGTGGCGATGACCTTGGGCGATGTCCTGCCGGCATTGCAACAGGGCGCCATCGACGGTTCGCTCACCACCATCACGCAATATACGACGCTGCATTATATCGACGCGGCCAAATACGTCGTTGAAACCGGCCAGCCCTACGTCAGCTCGATTGCGGTGTTGAGCAAGAAATGGGTCGAGGGATTGCCGCCCGACCTGCAAAAAATCGTCCGTGACGATGCGCTAAAAGTGTCTGCCGACATTGTTCCGTTCATCAATCAATTCTTCGACGCACAGCGCAAGGTGTGGACGGATTCCGGCGGCAGCTTGGTCAGTCTGCCGGCCGCCGATCAGGCCGCGTTCATGTCGAAGATTTCCAGCATCGGCCTCGATTTGTCGGCGTCGAAGCCCGATCTGAACGCCGCGATCAAGATCGTCATGGCGTCGGCGGCAAAGAACAAATGAAGTGATCAGCGGGCCGCCGCTGCGGCCTGCAAAATGTTGCGCAGCCGCTGCCGGCGTGACCGGAAGCTCGGTCACCGCGCCGGGGCGGCCGAGCGCGTCGTCGATGGCCGCGGCGATTGCCGCGCCGACGGCATTGGCGCCGCCTTCGCCGGCGCCTTTGACGCCGAGCGAATTGAGCGGGCTCGGCGCATCCTCGGTAATGAGCACCTCGATGGGCGCAATTTCGCGCGCCGTCGGCATCAGGTAATCGGCAAAACTGACGCACAGCGGTTCGCCGCGCGGATCGTAGAGAAACTCCTCGAACAGCGCGCCGCCGATGCCCTGCGCGACGCCGCCGGCGATCTGACCTTCGATCAACATCGGATTGACCGCCTTGCCGACGTCATAGCCGACGAAAAAGCGTTCCACCGCCACCGCTCCGGTGCCGCGGTCGACGCGCACCACGGCGAAATGAATGCCGTAGGGGTAATTCATGTGCTGCTGCTCGAACAGGCCGTCGGCGGTAAGCCCGGGCGGCGCGTCGCCGAGGAGCTTCGAGCCGGGATTGAGCGCGCGCGCGACCTCGCCGAGCGCGATCGATGGGCCTTGTCCTTTGCCGGCGTTTTTGCGCACCACCATGCCGTCGATCACGTCGAGCGTTTCGGCGGGGGTTTGCAACAGGCCGGCCGCGGCGGCCAGCGCCTTGGCGCGCAGCTTCGCCGCCGCGATGCGCGTGGCTTCGCCGGTCATCACCGTGACGCGCGAGGCAAACGTGCCCATGCCATAGGCGATGCGGTCGGTCTGGCCGTGCACGACGCGCACGCGGCGGTAGTCGACGCCGAGCGCATCGGCGCAGATTTGCGCGATGACGGTCTCCATGCCCTGACCGACCGAGGTCGCCCCGGTTACGATTTCGACGGTTCCGGAAGTATCGATCGAGGCGCGTACCATGTCGTAGGGTCCGAGCCCGCTTTTTTCGACGAACATCGCAAGGCCTGCGCCGACCGCCTCGCCTTCGGCGCGCCGGCGCTTTAGATCTTGCTGCAGCCGGTCCCAGCCGATCGCCGCAAGCGATTTGTCGAGGAGCCCGGCATAATCTCCCGAGTCGTAAGTCATTTCGGTGCCCAGCGTATCGAGATGCCGGGCATAGGGCATCTCGGCCGTGGCGATGAGATTACGGCGGCGGATTTCGACCGGGTCGAGGTGCAGGCGCGCGGCGATCGCGTCCAACAATCGCTCGCGCACGAAGGTGCTCTCGTAGCGTCCCGGCGCGCGATAGGTGCCGCAGGGCGTCTTGTTGGTAAGGCGGATGCGCCCGACCATGCGGTAGGCGGCAACGCGATAGGGACCGAGCATCATGGTGGCGGCGAGATCGGGGACGGTCGCGGCATGGGTGCGCACGTAAGCGCCTTGGTCGTGAAAGAACTCGCCGTCGATGGCAAGGAGCCGGCCGGCCTCGTCGACGGCGGCGCGGACGCGGTAATGCTGCTGGCGCGAGTGATTGGCGGCGATGAGATGCTCGCGGCGGTCTTCGATCCATTTCACCGCGCGGTGCAGCCGCAAGGCGCCGAGGCAGGCGAGCACGTCCTCCGGATAGAGCTCGCCGCGCACGCCGAAACCGCCGCCGGTATGGCCCTCATGCAGATGCACGGCGGAGGATGGCAGGCCAAGCATGCGCGCCAGGGCTGTCGCGGTTCCAATGCGGGACTTTGGCGGCGCCATAAAGCTCAAGCACGTTGCGCGCCGCGTCGTAGCGCGCGACGGCGCCGCGCGTCTCCAGCGGCACGCCGCTGTGCCGGCCGATCTTGAGTTCGAGCGCGACGATCGCATGCGCTTTGGCAAAGGCCGAAGCGACGTCGCCGTAGCCCTTACGCACGATGGCGGCTTCGGTCGAATGGCCGGCGGCGAACTCGCCGGGCGGCGCATCGGCGGCGAGCAATTCGGGCAACGGTTCGATCTGAACTGTCACCGCGTCGGCGGCGTCTTCCGCCGCATAGGGGTCGGCCGCGAATACGACCGCGACCGGTTCGCCGACATAGCGAACGCGCTCGCCGGCGAGGATCGGCTGGCGGTAAGGTTCGAGTCCTTCGATGCGGGTGAGGCGAAAATCGATCGGCGGAATGCCGGCGACGTCCGCCGCCGTCCAGACGGCGGTCACGCCGGGCAGCGCGCGCGCCGCCGCGGCATCGATGGCGACGATGCGGCCATGCGCATGGGCGGAACGGACCACACGCATATGCAATTGATGAGCAAACGAGATGTCGGCGGCGAAGCGACCCTGGCCGGTGACGAGCGGCCGGTCCTCAAGACGCGGCAACGAGCGGCCGACATAAGTCATGGCGCGAGCGGTTCGCGGCCGCGGAACCGCTCGGGCGTGATGCCCTCGACGTGGCCGTGCCGGGTCAGCAGGATCTTCGTCATGGTGGACGGCTATTGCACTTGCGCGTCGACGATCATCGCAGCTCCCCGGGTTTCCCAAAGCATGATCCGTTTAAAGACGGCGCAGCGGTAGCGACCAGGCCAGCAAGCAGGCGCAACCGGTAAAGGTGGCAATGGTGAGGAAGGCGGCGCGGAAGGCATCGGCGATCTCGCCATGCACGATCGCCTGCCGCGCCGGATCGAGCGTCGCTATCGCCTCCGGCCCCTGTTCGATAATGGTGCCGAACAGAACTGCGGTGTCGCGGTCCGTCACGGTGAGAATAGAAAACAAGATGGCGGCGACCGCGGCGGTGCCGAAAGCGGCGCCGACCGAGCGGGAGAACTGCACCATGGCCGCGCCGGTGCCGAGCAGCCGCGGGCCGGAAACCGCCTGCACCGTGACCTGGACGACGCCCATCACCGTGCCCATGAACAACGCGATGGTGCAGAACGCCCAAGCCATCTCACCGGTGCTGAGGTGCGGAAGCCAAAAAGCGATGAACAGCAGGCTCACCGTCGCCGCCATCAATCCGTAGGTCGGAAATACCGCGGTATAGCCCGTTCTGGTCACCATCTGTCCGGTGATCATCGAGCCGATGCCGATACCGGCGGTGAGCGGCAGCAGGATCAGGCCGGTTTCGGCCCGGCGAGGCCCCGCGGGCGGCGCGCAGATAGATCGGCAGAAACGTGATCAGCGAAACCAGTGCCGCACCGTGAAGTGCCGCCATGGCGTCGGCGCGCCAGATCGAGGGCTGTCTGAACAGTTTCGGCGGAATGAGCGGCGCCGCCGTGAGCCGTTCCTGCCAGGTCAGCAGACCGAGCGAGATGAGGCCGACGGCGAGCATGGCCAGCGCCATCGGCAGCGCGTTGAGCTGCATGCGCTGCACCTGTTCGAGCGCCAGGATGACCGGGCCGACGAAGAAGATGAACAGCACCAGTCCCGGCGCATCGAACGTGGTGCGGCGGCGGTCGCCTTGGCGCGGCGGAATGCGAAACACGAACAGCATCGCGAGCAGTCCGAGCGGAATGTTGATGAGGAAGATCGACTGCCAGCCGAACGCCTGTGTCAGATAGCCGCCGGCGACAGGGCCGAAAGTGTTGGAGCTGACCGCGATGCCGGCAAGATAGCCCTGATAGCGGCCGCGTTCGCGCGGCGGGATCGCTTCGCCGATCAGAGCTTGCGACAAAGTCATCAGGCCGCCGCCGCCGAACCCTTGCAGCACGCGGAACGCGGTGAGGAGCTCGATATTGGGCGCCAGCGCGCAAAGCACGGAGCCCACCATGAACAGCGTCAGCGCCAGTATCATCATCAGCCGGCGGCCGAACGTGTCGCCGAGCCGGCCGTAGACCGGCGCCGCGATGGTATTGGCGATCAGGTAGGAAACCACCACCCACGAGACGCGCTCGATTTCGCCCAGGCTCGAGGCAATGGCCGGCAGCGCGGTGGCGACGATGGTCTGATCCGCGACCGCCATAAACATCGGCAGCATGATCGGCGGAAAGACGGTCAGGAACTGCGCGCCGGTCGAGGGTGCCTTGACCTCCGCCCTCGGCGCATCCGCTGGCGCGGCGGGCGTGGCTGACGAGACCGGCGCGGCCGGCGGCTCGACAGTGGAGCGATCTGCAGCTGCCGGTTGGTCGAGCGATTCGGTCATTGCATGGATGGCGGGCAAAATATGTGTATTGGCGGACGTTTGGCGACACTGCAGGCACGGGGAGCGGCCGGCAAAGCATCGGCCATCGAGGACTCAAGGACGGCGATTTTCTACTTCTTCAGGCATTGAGTCACGACGAAAACCGGGCGGTTTGTCACCCGTCCGGGTCAAGCGACGTGTGGTCAAACGCCTGCGCGCGGGCAGCGTTCCCGCGCAACACCCAACCCGGCCGCCGCAATAGGGCTCGCGGTCGTTGGGGAATTAAAGCGTTGCTCGCTGCAACGTGCCGGCCGCTGTGGAGCGGCCGGCTGTCTTATTCGGCGAAGTGTCAGCCGACGTAGCTGACGCGTTCCTGCTCGCGCGCCTCTTCGTCGCTCTTCGGCTGTGCCGGCAATTGCAGAACCGTTGCCGCCTGGCCTTCGCACAAAAGCGTCAGCAGCACGGTACGCCCGTCAGGAAATTCCAGCGCATCGTGATGCGCGGCCATCTTGTCCTTGTTGACTTGCCGGAAAATGGCCGTTTGGTAGTTGATCGTCTTGGTCTTCCAGCCGAGCAGGCCGGCCGGTAGGCAGGCGACTTCGCCGGCAAATGCCAGTTCGGTGCCGGGCAGAATGCAGACCGCCATTCCGGCATCATCGCAAGCCGAGAACCCGCGGGTACCGGTTCCGAAATCACGCGTCACGAGCTTGTCACCGACCTTGGCCGGTCTCGATCGTACGCTTTGAAGGCTAAAGTCACACATTGGCAACTCCTTTCTTCCTGATCTTCGCGCTAGTCAGCCCCACAACCCACTCGACAACATTAAGCAAGATTGGTGCCGCACTTTGGCGGTCTCGGGACATTTCAGCGCATACACGCAGACGTGTAGTGGCCGGCTGTCGAGATTTGGGCTTTCGGCCGCACCATGCCGCCGCGGAGGGGCCGCCCACGGTGTGCTCGGGAGGCGAAGCAGCGAGCGCGACCAAGCGACAATGCCGCCCAAAGAGAGCACTTTTTCGGCAGCGTGCCTGCGATGGAGGCGATTGCGCGGCACGACGACGGCGCCGTCGCGCCGGCCGCGTCGCGCGCACTTATTCGACGGTGATGCCGCCGGTCATGCCGTTCCAATCGTGGTCGGCGCAGCGCAGATCGTAGGTGCCGGGCTTGCCCGGGGTGAGGAAAACATCTTTGACGTCGCCAGGCTGCATCACCACCTCGGTGTGCTCGCGGTTGAGCACGCCCGGATTGTCGATCTTGGCGGTGGCGAAGAACACCGGCGCGGTGAACTCGTGGGTCTCCTTGCCGTGATTTTCCAGATGCAGCCGATAGTGAACGCCATGCTTGAAGGTCAGATGGTCGGGTACGAACTGGTATTCGATCATCGTCACATTCAACGTCACAAGGTCCGGCGCGGCGGCGCAAAGACCCAATGCGAGCGTCGCCAGCAAACCCAGCTGCGCGGCCGTGCGAATTATGACTGCCTTCCCGGGCAAGGCCATCGACGTTCCCTCATTATTCGGACGCACTGCAAACGCAACGCCCGCCACCGTGCTTGCGGCAGTGGACTAACACATTTCGGCGAGGAAAATTCCGTCGGTTTCTCACGAATGCCCTAAATCAGTGTCCGACCGTCATCTGCGCTTGATTTTGCACCCGCCGGACCATCAGCAGCACTAGCGGAATCATCACCGCGGCGGTCACGGCGCAAACATAGAAAACGTCAATATAGGCTAAAATCGCTGCCTGAGTTTGAATGATTTGGCCGAACAATCCGATCGCTTCGCCGTGCGCCGCGGCGGGGGAGGCGCCATGGTGCACGAAATAGTTCGTCACCGCTTTGCAGCGTGGATTGAAATATCGGCGAGGTAGGACTGGTATCTTCGGCAAGCCGCGATTGATGGAACTGAGTACGCTGCGTAAGCACGACGTTGGCGAGCGAGATGCCGATGCTGCCGCCCAGATTGCGGGCGACATTCATCAGCGCCGAAGCCTGATTGGTCTTGTTCGCCGGCAGCCCGTCATAGGCGACGGTATTGATGGGAATAAACAGAAACGGCAGCCCGATCGTCTGATAAACGCGCACCCAGGCGAAATAATCGAAGCTGGCGTCGGGCGTGAGCGAGGTCGAGTACCACATCGACAGCGCAATACCGGTCAGTCCCAAGACCATCAGGTATTTCGGCTGAAAACGGCCGGTGACCTGGCCGGCGATCGGCATGACGATCAGCATGGCCAAGCCGCCCGGCATCATGGCGAGGCCGGAAAGCATGGCGGTATACGGGAACGTCGTCTGCAGGAGCTGCGGCATGATCTGGTTCGAGCTGAACAGGATCGCGCCGATCATCAGCATGGTAAAAAACGCCATGCCGAATTGGCGATGAAACAACAGCCGAATTTCGATGATCGGATCTTCCTGGCTGAGCTCCCAGGGAATGAAAGCGAGGAACGAGACGGCGGCGAGGATCGTGAACGTCACGATGGTGCCGGATCGGAACCAATCGTCGATCTGGCCGCGGTCGAGCACGACTTCGAGACAGGCCAGCGTTGCCGCGATCAATACAAAGCCGATCCAATCGACTTTCAGTCCGTCGGCCAAACGCTCTTCCCGCTCGCGTTCGAGCACTTCGGGCTCGTCGACGAACCAATGCACCAGCGCCAGCGAAACAAGCCCGATCGGCACATTGATGAAGAAGATCCAATGCCAGGAAAAATTGTCGGTGATCCAACCGCCGACCGTCGGGCCGACCGTCGGCGCGACGATGACGGCGACCCCGTACAGCGCGAAGGCCTGGCCGCGCCGTTGCGGCGGAAAGGTATCGGCGAGGATGGCCTGCTCGCTGGTCGGCATGCCGCCGCCACCAAGGCCTTGCAGGATGCGAAAGAAAATGAGCTCGGGAAGATTGGTCGCCAGCCCGCAGAACAGCGAGCTGATCGTGAACAGCCCCACACAGATCATGTAGAAGCGCTTGCGGCCGACGACGTTCGACAGCCAGCCGCTCGCCGGCAGCACCACGGCGTTGGCGATGAGATAGGTCGTGACCACCCAGGTGCTTTCGTCGACGCTGGCGGCGAGACTTCCGGCAATGTAGCGGAGCGATACGTTGGCGATGGCCGTATCGAGCACCACCATGAAGGTGGCGATCGAGACGATGACCGCGACCAGCCAAGGGTTGCGATCGCCGGCCGCCGATCGGCTGGCATCCCAACCTCTCGGCCGCGACTGATCGCTCATCGCACTTTTACCGTCGGGACGACCGACATGCCCGGACCGAGCAGGACGTCGGGCGGCTTGTTGAAGACGATCTTGACCGGTACGCGCTGCACGATCTTGACGTAATTGCCGGTCGCGTTTTCCGCCGGCAACAGGCTGAACGCGGTGCCGCTGCCGGCTTGCAAGCTGTCGACGTGACCCTCAAAGGTGCGGTCCGGATAGGCGTCGATCTCGATATCCACGGGCTGCCCCGGGTGCATGAGGTCGAGCTGGGTCTCCTTGAAATTGGCGGTGATCCAGACATCGCGCGGCACGAACATCATCAGCACCTGACCGACTGCGGCATAAGCGCCTTTCGCGGCGGTGAGTTGGGTGACGCGGCCGGCGACCGGCGCGGTAATGATGGTGCGCGACAGATTGGCTTCGGCCTGCGCCAGCTGCGCTCTGGCGGACTCCAGCTGCGCCCTGAGCACGGCATCCTGCTTCGCGGTGGCAACGGCATTGGCCTGCGCCGCCGCCAATGACGCCTTGGCTTGCAACAGGCTGGAGGAATATTGCTGCGCCTGTTCGACGGAGGCGGCGTCCTGCTTCGCCAGCCGCTCGTAGCGATCGGCTTCCTGCTGCGCGAAGGCGAGCGTGGCTTGCGCCTGCGCCACCTGCTTGTCGGCTTGGTCGATCTTGGCCTGCTGCGCGGCGATTTGCGCGATGAAATTGTCGACGCTCGCCTTTGCCTGGTCGCGCTGCGCGATATAGTCGCGGTCGTCCAGCCGGGCCAGTTCGGCGCCGGCTTCGACCAGCTGGTTGTCGGTTACCGGCACATCGACGATGGCGGCGGCGACTTGGGGACTGATTTGCACCGTGCGGGTATCGATAAAGGCATCGTCGGTCAATTCGTAATTCCTGGCATGCAGCCACCACATGACGATGGCGAGGATCGCGATGGCGGAGCCGAGGATAATGGCGATAGCCAAGCCCCGCCGCTGACGAATGTTCTCGGATAGCGAACGTTTTTTCTTCACCTCGCCCGAAGCGGGTTTCGCTTCCTGGCGGGGCGCCGAATCGCCGCGACGCTCGTTATCGACCCGTTGATCCATATCGACCCGTTGATGACTGACTTAAACGTTTGCCATGCCAAATGGGTTGCCGGCGGCGCTTTTTCAAACGCCCGTATGTCGGCTGGGCTTTTACCCGGTAATGGCGGCGCAGGCCAGTCAGGACGGGCTGCCGCGGAATGCCGCTGAGATTTTCTGCACGAACTCGTCGAGTTCGGTCGGATCGAGATCGCTGACGGCCCAGAAGTCGAGGCCGCCAGCCGACCAATGGCGCACATTGTAGCCTTGGACCGTCCGGTCGGTCACATTGGCGTGCGCGGCGCCCAAACGCTGTGCGACAAACAGATTGATCACGTGCTTGCGCCGTTTGTACACGACCGAGGCGACCGGCTCGCCATCGATGTAATCGAGCCGGCCGCCGAGCAGCGTAAATCCTTCGGCGGTGAGGTCGATCACCGGCGGCGCGACGTCGACCTTGCCGTCGAACCACGGCTTGACGGTGTGCTGGTCGCTCGTTTCCACGTCCATCAGGTGGCCGGGTTGCAGCGAGCGGATGTGCGCCGAGACCACTTCGTCGGCGATGCTCCGATCCTGATCGGCGGTAAAAACGGTGAGAACCAGCGTCGCGGCCAGCGCAGCCGACAGCGCCGTACCGACGGCAAAGCC
Organism: uncultured Alphaproteobacteria bacterium; assembly: GCA_963714345.1. GTDB lineage: Bacteria > Pseudomonadota > Alphaproteobacteria > Rhizobiales > Xanthobacteraceae > BOG-931. Next base: position 180,411 of record CAVQOD010000013.1, read on the forward strand.
GCCGAAAAACGAGCGCCGCGACGGCTGAAAGAATTTCCGCGGCGTGATGATTTGCGCCGAAGCTCGCGCCGAGCTCGCCGCCGGTCCCGACGGCAGCATCGCCTCGATGCGGCTGCGCAAATGGGCCGGCGCTGTCTCCTTCAGGCTCGCTCTCGCCATCGCCTCGCGCATGGCGCGGAACGCCTTGAGCTTCTCGGCGCAGCCGGCACACGTCGCCACATGCGCTTCGACGTCGCGGGCATGCCCGGCATCGAGCTCGCCGTCGATCAGCGCATGCAGCAGGACTTCGCATTCGGCGCAGTTCATGACACCGCTCCCGGCATCGAGCTCTCGGCGACGTTCCATGCCGAACGCAGCATCGAACGCGCGCGCGCCAGTCGCGACATCACCGTCCCGACCGGCACGCCGGCGACTTGGGCGATCTCCTGATACGACAATTCGTTCACTTCCCGCAGCACGATGGCTTCGCGGAACGGCTGCGGCAATGCGGCGACGAGCCGGCGAATCGTTTCGTCGTCGTGGCGGCGCAGCAGCGCGGCTTCCGGCGAGGCCGCCGGCTCCTGCCACAGCGGCGGCTGCTCCGGCGCGACATCGTCCTCGCCGGTTTCGGTCAAGACTTCCTGGCGGCCACGACGCGCGAACTCGGCGTTGCAGACGTTTCGCAATATTGCCAGGAGCCACGGTTTCATTGCCGGACCGCGATAGCTGTCAAAATGGCGCAACGCCCGCAAATAGCACTCCTGCACCGCGTCTTCGGCATCCGCTGCGCCGCGCATGAGATAACGCGCCAGCGCGTAGACGTCGTCGAGATGCGGCAGCGCGGCGTCCCGAAAACGCCGCGCCTTGTCCTGTTCGGCATTCGCGTCGGCAGTCATCGTGTCGCGCTCGGCCGTCCAAATTACCTTCGGTACTTCGCTCCGCAACCGATCGAGCATCGCTGCGGCGCATCGTCAGCCGTTGTTGGGTTCTACCACGATCGTGCCGGTCATGTGCGGATGCACGTAGCAGAAATATTTGTAGGTGCCGGGCGTGGTGAACGTGAACGAATAGCTGTCGTCGGTATCCAGCGCCTTCGATCTGGCGAAGCCATTGTCTTGCGAGGCGATGCCGTGCGGGATGTCGTCCCGGTTCGTCCAGGTGACCGTGGTGCCGGGCTTCACTGTCAGCGTTTGCGGCGTGAAGGTGAAGTTGTCGATGGATATGGCGCCGGCGCTCGCCTGCGGCGCATTTTGCGCCCAGCCGGGCAGCACGACCGCGGCCAGCATGGTCGCGGTTGCGGCGCCGAGCCCGGCCGCGACGAGCGCGCTGCGCATTGTGTCTGAGATGGACTTTGAGACGGACATTGGGAACTCCTTCAGCCTTGAAGTGGCGAGTCGACAATGGCGAGGCGCTGCTCGTTCTGTTTGAACGTGACGTGAGCGACGCCAAGCACGGTGCCCAGCTTGTCGACCGGGAAGTCCTTGATCGGCCCTGGCGAGGGAGCGGTGCCCGGCGCCGGCTGCGGAAACGCCGTCGAGCGGGCGGTGTGGAACGTGACGTTGCCTTCCACTTTCTGCATGATCTGGTGGATATGGCCGTTGAGCACGGTCACCGAGCCGAAGCGCTTGAGATAAGACAGCGCCTGGGCCGAGTCGTCGGTGCCCCATCCCCATTCCGGATAGATGGTCCACAGCGGAATGTGCGCGAACACGACGATCGGGGTCGACGCGGAACGGCCTTTCAGGTCGTCCTCGAGCCATTCGAGCTGCTCGGCGCCGAGGTCGCCCATGCCGCCGCCCTTGAGATTGAAGACGTTGACGAGGCCGATGAAATGCACGCCGTTGGCGTCGAATGAGTACCAGCCGGCGCCCTTGGTGCCGCGTCCGTAGCGATCGAGGTAAAACTTCCGGTCCGGGTCGAGGAAATCGTGCTCGCCGGGAACGTAATGCACGTCGAGCCGCGCCTGCGAGATGACCTTATCGGCGTCGTCGAACTGCGCTTCCAGCGACAGGTGGCTGATGTCGCCGGTATGGATCATGAAGGCCGGCTTCTGCGGCAGTGTCAGCGCATTGACCTTGGCGATGGCCTCTTCGAGCGTGCCGAGCGCGTTCGGATTGGGCGGCAGATGGAAACCGACATGGCTGTCGCTGATCTGCAGGAAGGTCAGCCCCTTGGCTTCGGCCGCGGCGGCTTCGCCCATGATGCCGAGCGAGTGCGGCACGCCGCCGGATACGGTCCACAACACGCCGGTGCCGACCCAGGTCATGCATTCCAGCACTTTGCGCCGGCTGACGCCGTCGTCGCGATTGGAAAAGCTCATTGCCGATCTCCTCCTCGAAAGGCCGATGGCCACAAACCACGATGGCCGTGGCGGCTTTTGCGGCTTCCGAGGAGGTGATTGGGGAGCGCGGCGTTTATTCCCGCCGCAGGCGAAAATTTGTCGAGCGGCGGGACCGTGGCGCACGACAGGCTATCGGTGCGTCACAAGCTTTCTGCCCACGGGTTGAACACCGGCGCGCGCGCCTTTTGATAGTCGCGCACATCGCGGGACACCACCGTTATGCCGTGATGGAGCGCCGTTGCGGCAATGATCAGATCGGGCTGCGAGAAGGTATGGCCGGCCTTGCGGCCGTCTTCGACCAAGAGCCGCCATTTGAACATGATATCCTCGCTCACCGCGAGCACGCGCTCTTCGAACATCGGCCGACACTTTGTGCGCGAGCCATTCATGAAGCTCGGCGCGGCGGGTCGCGCCGCTGACGCGCTCGATGCCAAACCGGATTTCGGCGAGCGTTACCGCGCTGACGTAGAGAAGATCGAGCGGCTGCGCGGCGATGAAGGCAAGGACTTTTCGTTCCGGCTTGGGGCGGCGCAACTCGGACAGGACGTTGGTATCGAGCAGCCAGCCCGTCACAAGGCGACCTTGCGGACGGGCATCGGTGTGCGCCTCGGTTCGATGTCGATGTCGCGATGCGGCGAAGCCTCGCATCGCGGCAATCAGCGCTTGCGCCGGTCGGATCGCCTTTGAGCCGGCGGAATTCTTCGGCGGCAATGACGACGACTTCATCGCGCCCGTGCACGGTCACGCGCTGCGGTCCGTCGCTATGGACGCGGCGCACCAGTTCGCTGAACCGCGCCTTCGCATCCTGCAACAGCCAACGGTCCGGCAGCCGGTTGCGGGCTCGCCGGCGAGGCTTGGTCGCCTTGGGCGGGGAATGTCTCATAATTCTAGTCATCTAGACTAGAATAGCATTCGACCTGCTTGGCTGGCAAGGCTCCCATGTTCGCGGGCCGGACGAAATTGATGGGCGAGGGGTAGTGCCCGCTGCTATACCCTCCCGGCCAACGAACTGTGCCGGGCGCGCCAGCAACGCGAAATTCATGCTGCAATCGACAGCCGCATCGGTCGAGACGCGGGCCTCCTGGGTCGTCGCCAGCATGATCCTCCTGGTCATGGCGATTGCCTTCGGCGCGCCGTGGATCACCGTCGTCGCGCTCAAGGATATCGCCGCCGAGGTCGACGGCGAGCGCTCGGTTCCGGCCTTTGCCGTCGCCCTGATGTGGATCGGCTCCGGCGTCGGCGGCATCCTCATGGGCCGCATTGCCGAGCGGGTCGGCGTGCGCTGGACGGTGATGTTCGGCGCCGCAATGATTGCGCTAGGCTTGGCGCTGTCGACCTTGGGTCCGTCGTGGCCGCTTTATATCGGCCACGGCCTGTTCATCGGCCTGATCGGCATCGGCGGCATCAACGCGCCGTGTTACGTCTATGTCAGCCGCTGGTTCGACCGCCGGCGCGGTTCGGCGCTGGCCTTGATTTCGAGCGGCGCCTATCTCGCCGGCGCGATCTGGCCGCCGATATTCGCCCGCGCAATCGAATATGCCGGCTGGCGGCATACGATGCTGTATTACGCCGCCTTCGAGCTGGTCGTCATCGCGCCGGCCGCGGCGCTATTCCTGGAGCAGCCGCCGGATACGCCGCATCACGTTCTGCATGCGGACAGAGGAGGCAAACCAAAGTCGGTGATGGGCTGGCCGCCAAATCTCGTTTTTGGCCTGCAGATGGCCGCGATCTTCACCTGCTGCATCCCGATGTCGATGCCGCAAGGCCATCTGGTGGCGTTTTGCACCGATCACGGCATCAGCGCCGCCAGCGGCGCGGCGATGGTGTCGGTTCTGCTCGGCGCGGCGTTTTTCAGCCGCCAGGTTTGGGGCGCGATTTCCGATCGGATTGGCGGTCTCTATACGATGCTCGCCGGCTCGGCCTGTCAGGGGATCGGTATGCTGGCGTTTCTGTTGACGCAGAACGAAGTCGGCTTGTTCACGGTCGCGGCGCTGTTCGGGATGGGCTTTTCCGGTCTGGTTCCCGCCAATGTGCTGGCCTCGCGTGAATTGTTTCCGGTCAACGACGCCTATTGGCGGATGCCGATGCTGCTGTTGTGCAGCGGCTTCGGCATGGCGACCGGCGGCTGGGCCGCCGGCGTGATCTACGATTATTTCGGCTTTTATGCGCCGGCCTTCGCCACCGGGCTCGGCGTCAATATTCTCAATTTCATGATCATCAGCACGCTGGCCTTGCGCCAGCGCCAGACCGCGCCGGCGTGAAGCATTAGTGCGCTGCCGGGCGCAAATCGACGCGCTTGATCGGCGTCGCCGTCTTTGCTTCAACGGGCTTGGCGCGCGCCGCGCAAAAATCTTCGACGGCCGCGACGATGGCGGCGCTGGTAAGCGTGCGCCGCTCGGGGCTCGCCAGTTGTAATTCCTCCGCTCGGTTGACGATCGAGCCGGCTTCGAGCAGCACCGCCGGCATGCGCGTTGCGCGCAACACGATGAGCTGGTCGTAGCGATAGACGCCGGCTTTGGCGTCGAGGAGCTCGCGGCGGCGGTGTCCCATCAGCGGCAGCGTGTAATGCGGCGTGTACTGTAGGCCGCGCGCTTGCAGCTCCTGTGCCCAGAAATTTGCCGAACAGCAGGCTGCCGGCGCGATCCGGATTGTCGTTGGAGATGAAAATCGCATAGCCGGGATAGTCGTCGTTGTAATGCTGCTCTTGACCCGCGTATTGCCAGGTCTGCAACAGATTGTCCGGCACCGAATCGTGGTGGATGGCGATAAACAGATCGGCATGCATGGCATTGGCGCGCGCCGCCCGCTCGAACAGGCCGCGCCACGGCGCCGTCGCGGTGATCAGGAGCGTAGCCTCGCCGAAACCGGCGTCGACGAGCGATTGCTTGATCTGTTGGGCAAGCTGAAGATTGAAGGCGTATTCCGGAATTCCCCGCGCGCTCATGGCGCCGGGCACATCGACGGTATGGCCGACGTCGACCGCGACGCGGAATTTCGCCCGCTGGCAGTTGTCCGGCTTGGCCGCGACAGGGGCCGGCTCCTCGCCTCGCGACGCCGGCGGGGCGGCGAGCAGGAGGGCCGCTGCAAGCAAGGCGCCGAGCGTCAGTCCGGCGTGCCGTAAACCGATCATGAGGGCGCCTTCCGTGCGTCGTTGCCACTGCGCCGGGCCGCAGACCTAATCGCGGAACCTACTTTATACTCAAGCTTGCGCTTGTGCACGGCGCGGTCCTGTCGTACCAAAACGAGCAGTGCATTTGTTGGGTGGGGCTGGGTATTTAATGGCCAAGTTCGTCGGAATTTGCGTCGTTCTGTTTGTCCTTGCGGTCGGGCTTGTTGTCGTGAACCAGCCGCAGGATATGGCCGCTTTATTCGGGGCGTTCCGCTCCGAGTCGCTGGCGCAAAAGCTTGCCTGGTTCCTGGTCGTCCTCATTCCGCTCCTGCTCATTCCCTCGGCGCTTTGGCTCGTCGACGCCTTGCTGCGCCAGCAACGCGCGAACGCCGCGCTTGAATTGCGGCTCGGCGGCGTGCGCGACGGCGTGCGCGAACTGACGAAGTTGCAGATCGACGCCGACGCGGCGATGCATCATCTCGCCCGCACCGATCCGGAGGCCGCCCTCGGTGCGGTCACGCAGCGCCTCGCCGAGGCCGAAGGCGCGGCGCAGGTTCAGGAAAGCCGCAACGAGATCGGCGACCTGCAGTCGCAAGTCGACGAACTGCGCGGCCGCCAGCAGGTTCTGCGCGAGCGGCTCGTTCCGGTATTGGAGAAAAGACGATCCATCGAACGGCTTTTCGCCGACCTCGACAGCCGCGAGAACGACATCGAACGGTCGCTTGCCGAGATTGCCAGCGGCGACGATGCGACCGCGATCGAAATGCGTCTTAATAATATGATGGAATTTGTCCGCCGCAGCCATGAGCGTTGCGACGAGTTCGATCATGCGCGCAACGACGATCGGCAGCCTGAAGGACGATTTCATCGAATTGCGGACGCGGCTCGAGCCGCATGCCGCGGAGCAAGATGGCATCAAACGCCGGGTCAGGGATCTCGGCGAAGCGCAAGAGAAGCTGGCGGCGAATATCGATGCTTTGCAGCAGACGCCGCAAGGCAGCCTGGCCGCGCGCGTGCAGGCGTTTGCCGACGACAAGAAGAAGCTCGAAGACGGCGTTGGGGACCTCGAAATGCAATTGTCCAGGCTGACGACGCTGCGCAAGGACGTCGAAGGCGTGTCTGTCAATTTCGATCGGGCGCTCGACCTGGTTTCGGCGTCCGGCGCGGGCAATGCCGACGGCCGCCTTGCGGAACTTTCGCAATTCGTCAAAGCGACGCAAGCGCGGCTCGACGAGATCGAACGCAACATGGCCACCGTGGGCCAATTACAGGCGCGGCTCAACGACCTGCAATCCCGCCTCGTCCCGCTCGAATCCAGCGACGGCGGCGTGGCGGATTCGATCGCCCGGGTGGCGGAGGTCCGCGACCGTCTCGCCGCCAAAATCGAACGTATCGAGGCCGACGAGAACGGCGATCTGGCCACGCGGGTCAATGCGTTTCTCGAAACCAAGCAGGAACTTGAAAAGCGCGTTTCGACCGTCAACGAGCATTTTTCCAAGCTCGCGAGCATCCGCAACGACATCGCCGGTCTGTTCGACAAATTATCGAGCGCCGCAGACGCGAACTGATCGCCGCGCGCCATGCGAGTTTGCCGCATGACTTTGCCGCGGGTCAGGTTCCCGGTCGGCAGGTTTCCGCTTGCAGGCAGGCAGGCGCTGAGGCAAATTCTCCCTCAATAAGAACGGGCGTCGGGCCGGCGCGGTCGCCGAGCTTCGCCCGCAACGGGAGGATCCGCATGAAGCGCGCATGCGAGCGTCGCGGCAATCGCTATCGCCGCATTCCTGGTAGCAGCACCGGCACGGCTCAACGCTCAGAGCGCCGTTAGCATCAAAGCCGACGATATCGGCGGCGTGGTCGCGGGGCCGCACGGTCCGGAAGCCGGCGTCTGGGTGATCGCGGAGACCCACGATCTTCCCACCCGTTACGCCAAGATCGTGGTGACCGACGACCAGGGCCGCTACGTCCTGCCCGACCTGCCTAAAGCCAAATACCAGGTTTGGGTGCGCGGCTACGGCCTCGTCGATTCGGCCAAGGTCGACGCCGTCCCGGGCAAGCACGTCAACCTGACTGCCGTGCCGGCGCCAAACGACGCCGCGGCGGCACAATATTATCCGGCGATCTATTGGTTCGCGATGCTGAAAATCCCGGGCGCAGGATCAGTTCGGCGGCAAGAGCGACATTCCGGATAACGTCACGCAGGTCGATTGGCTGACCGCGATCAAGAACCAGGCCTGCGTCGGCTGCCATCAGCTCGGCCAGCTTGCGACGCGGACCATCCCGGCGGGATTGGGCGAGTTCAAGAATGGCGAAGAGGCCTGGGAGCGGCGCGTGCAGTCGCGGCCAGGCCGCGCCGCTCATGGTGAACGTGCTTGCCGGCAAGTTCGGCGGCGTGCCGTTCAAATATTTCGGCGAGTGGACCGACCGCATCGCCAATGGCGAGCTGCCGTCCGCCAAGCCGCCGCGGCCGCAAGGCGTCGAGCGCAATATCGTGATCACGGAATGGGATTGGGGCAGCCCCGAAAAATATCTGCACGACCTGATCTCGACCGACAAGCGCAATCCGACCGTCAACGCCTACGGCCCGCTCTACGGCTCGACCGAATACGCCACCGACCACCTGCCGGTGCTCGATCCGAAGACCGAGAAGGTCTCCTTCGTCACGCCGCCGGAAGGCGCGGACGTGCCGGAAGCCTTCGGTCCGGGCCACGCGGCGATCGAAAAGCCGTTGGCGGCGTCGGCCTATTGGGGCATGCAGCAGATCTGGGACACCAAGTTCGACAATCACAACGACATGTTCGACGGCAAGGGCAATGTCTGGATGACCGGGACCAATCACGCGCCCGGCACGCCGGCCTTCTGCCGCAAGGGCTCGGACAATCCCTACGCCAAGGCGTTCCCGCTCGACAGCAACGAACGGCAATTGGCGATGTACGATCCGAAGGCGAAGAAGTTCACCTTCATCGATACCTGCTTCGGCACGCATCATCTGCAATTCGGCTTCGACAAGGACAACACCTTGTGGACCAGCGGCGGCGGGCCTGTCGCCGGCTGGCTCGACACCAAGGTGTTCGACGAGACCGGCAGCGCCGAGAAGGCGCAAGGCTGGGCGCCGTTCGTGCTCGACACCAACGGCAACGGCAAGCTCGACGACTACACCGAGCCGGGCAAGCCGATGGATCCGAACAAGGACATGCGCGTTGCCGGCTCCGGCACTTACGCGGTGATGCCGAATCCGGTCGACGGTTCGATCTGGTACACCTGGGATGTGTTCGCCGGCAAAAGCGGCATCATCCGCTTCGATCCGAAGACCAAGCTGTCGGAAGTGTACAATATCCCGATGCCGGGTTTCGGTCCGCGCGGCGGCGATATCGACTCCAAGGGCGTAGTCTGGGTGTCGCTCGCCAGCGGCCACCTCGGCAGCTTCGACCGCTCAAAGTGCAAAGGCCCGCTCAATGGCCCGAAGGCGACCGGCGATCAATGCCCGGAAGGCTGGAGCGTTCTACAAATATCCGGGCCCCGGCTTCCAGGGCCTCGGCGACAACAGCGCCGAGGCGAGCTACTACACCTGGGTCGACCAGCACAACGCGGTCGGGCTCGGCAAGGACGTGCCGATCTCGACCGCCGACGAGAACGACGGTTATGCGGCTCTGGTCGACGGCAAGATGGTGATGCTGCGCGTGCCTTATCCGCTCAGCTATTACGCCAAGGGCCTCGACGCCCGCATCGACGACCCGAAGGCCGGCTGGAAGGGCAGGGGCCTGTGGGGCTCCGAAGGCGACCGCACGCCATGGCTCAAGGAAGGCGGCAAAGGCATGACGCCGATGGCCGTTCACATCCAGATCCGGCCCAATCCGCTGGCGGATTGAGCGTTCGGCGCAGCCGTCAACCAAATACCGCCCGGCGCGGCACAGCGCCGGGCGGCTTGCTTTTCCAGCCGACCTCTGCCGGTATTGTTGTTGCGCGGCATTTGGTTGAGGAGCGAAACATGGTTCGCGAGCCCGTTCTGACAACGGTCGAAATTGCCGGTCTTCGTCCGACTCAAATCACCGTCGGCATGCGCGAGGTCATGGCCAAGCGCAAACGCTGGCGCGAGACCGGCACGAAAAAGGGCGAAAAATTCCTCGGCAGCGCATATGATCCCGGTGATCCTCGGCCCGAAACAGCGCAACTACGTCATCGATCATCATCATCTCGCGCTGGCGCTGCACGACGAGGGCGTCAAGGAGGTCGCGGTCACGGTCATTGCCAATTTGAGCAGGCTCGATCTCGACGCGTTCTGGACGGTGATGGACAATCGGTCCTGGATGCATCCGTTCGATGCCAAGGGCGCAGCGCCGGCACTACAGGGACATTCCCAAATCCGTCACCGAGCTGGTCGACGACCCGTTCCGCTCGCTGGCCGGCGAATTGCGCCGGGCCGGCGGATTTGCCAAGGACACCACGCCGTTTTCGGAATTTCTGTGGGCCGATTTCCTGCGCCGGCGGATGAAACGCAAGCTGGTCGAGCGCGACTTCGGGCGCGCCATCGAGAAGGCGCTCGCTCTCGCCAAGACCGACGACGCCGATTATCTGCCCGGCTGGTGCGGCCCGTCGCCGGAGGATTGATCGGTCGTGATGCCGGGGATTATCCGGGAGCAAGTCTGCGGCGAAGCGGCCATGAATGGCGGAAGCGTCTCTGCTATATTGCGCGCGACAACGACGGAACGGTGAGTGCCAGTGTCTAGGATGACGGGACAAATTCGCGCCGGGCTGGCGGTAGCGCTGGTCGCCGATGGCGCTTGCCGGCTGCAGCGGACTGAAAAAGGACGCCGCCCCGATCGATCCCAATACCTATCCGGCCAGCTACCGCACCCAGATCGCAGCATTTCTGCGGCAATCGTTGACCAACCGAGCCGACTTCCGCGGTGCGCCTCATCTCGCAGCCGATGTTGCATGCCGCTCGGCGACAGCCAGCGTTACATCGTCTGCGTGCAGCTCCACGGTAGCAGTCAGGTCAAGACCAAGGTCGCGATCTATTTCGCCGGCATGATCTCGCAATTTATCGATGCCACACCCGAGCAATGCGGCACGGCGGCCTATGCGCCGTTCAATGAGCTCGCCGCCGCAATGCCGCCGTCATGACCGGCAGGCGTTCCCGCAATGCCCAATCTGGATAGCGACGTTCTGATCGTAGGCGCGGGACCTACCGGCCTGACGCTTGCCGTCGATCTCGGCAGGCGCGGCGTGCGGTGCACGCTGATCGAGCAGAAGGAGCGCCCGGCGTTTTTGCCGAAGATGGAGCGCATCAATGCGCGCTCGATGGAAATCTACCGCCGCATGGGCCTGGCGCGACAAAATTCGCGCCGCCGGCTTGCGGTCCGATTGCCCGATGGACGTCTACATCATCCTCACACTGACCGAGCCGCCGCTGTTGCACTTGCCCTATCCGTCGGTCGACGAGGCGCGGGCGCAGACGCGCGCCAGCAATGACGGCACGCTGCCGCTCGAGCCCTATCAGCTGATCTCGCAATACACGCTCGAGCCGTTTCTCAAAGCGGTGGCCGAAACGCTTCCCGCCGTGACCGTGCGCTATCGGCTGCGAATTCCTGTCGTTGCGCCAGGACGAAGACGGCGTCACCGCGCGGGTGCAGCCGCACGACGGCGGCACGCAGGACATCCGCGCCGCCTACCTGGTCGGCTGCGACGGCGGCGCCAGCGCGGTGCGCAGGGAGCTCGGCATCGGGCTGTCCGGCGAAGGCAATCTGCTGGGGCTGCGTCAGGCGCTCTACCGCTGCGACGAACTGTTCGATCGCATGCCGATCGGTAACGGTGCGCATTCGGGGCCCGGCCACGGCCGGCACTATCACGTGGCCGACGCCAAGGCGACGTTCCTGATCATGCAGGATTCGACCAAACATTGGACCCTGCACTCCGTCGTCGACAGCGACGAAGAGATGAAGGCGGCAGTTCGAGCGAGTCGTCGGCGTTCCGGTGAAATATGAGATGCTGTCGTGCGCGCCGTGGCGGCAGAATCTGCTGCTCGCCGACCGCTACGGCAAGGACCGGGTGTTTCTTGCCGGCGATGCCGTGCATCTCGTGATCCCGACCGGCGGGCTCGGCATGAATTCCGGCGTCGGCGACGCCATCGATCTGTCGTGGAAGCTTGCCGCGACGCTTGCACGGCTGGGGCGGACCGGACCTGCTCGAATCCTACGAGATCGAGCGCCGCCAGATCGGCGATCGCAATGTCGGCGCCTCGCGCTATGCCACCGGCGGGCGGCGCAAATGGCGCGCGATGTGGCGGCCGGACATTCGCCGACGATTCGCCGGCCGGCGCCGCCACGCGCCGCGAGCTTGCCGCGGTCGCCGACATCGAGCAGCGCAAGAGCAACGAGATGATCGGCGCCGAGCTCGGCTATCGCTATGTCGATTCCCCCGTCATCTGCAACATACCCGGCGGTCCCGAGCATCTGTTTCGCGACTATCAGCCGACCACATGGCCCGGCGCGCGGCTGCCGCATGTCTGGCTCGACGACGGCACGCCGATGCAGGACCGCATCGGCGACGGCTACACGATCCTCAAGCTCGGCGGCACCGCGGCCGATGCGAGCGGGCTCGAGCGCGCCATTCGTTCACATGGCGCGCCGGTTACGGTGCTCGACATTCCCGATCGCGCGCCCGCGACGTCTACGGCTACGATCTCATTCTGGTGCGTCCGGACATGCACGTGGTCTGGCGCGGCAATGCGGCGCCGGAGGATGCGGCTCAAGTCGCGGCGACTGCGACCGGGACATTAGGCCGTCCTCGCGAAGTCGTCATCGGCCGGGCGGGATCGACGCAATCAGCGCGCCGCCGAGCGCAGAATAGCCACGACCAGCCACGGCGGCGTCTTCCACATGAACAACAACAAAAAGCCGACAACACCGAGCGCAAAATCGCCGGCATTGGTGATGCCGGAGGTCCACACCGGGTTGATAGAGCGCGGCCAGCAGAATGCCCACCACGGCGGCATTGACGCCGCGCAATGCCGCTTGCGCGCCGGCGCGATGCCGCAACTCATCCCAGAACGGCAGCGGACCGATGACCAGGAGGAACGCGGGCAGGAACATGGCGACGAGGCACAGCAGTCGCGCCGAGCCCAGCCGTTCGGGCGCGGGGCCCATGACCGTGCCGAGATAGGCGGAGAACGTGAACAGCGGTCCGGGCACCGCCTGCGCCGCGCCATAACCGGCGAGGAACGCATCGTTGCTCACCCAGCCCGGCGGCACCACGGCGGCTTGCAACAGCGGCAGCACGACATGGCCGCCGCCGAACACCAGCGAGCCGGAGCGATAGAACGCCTCGAACAACTGCAGCGCGTGGCTCGGCGTCGCCGCCTCGGCGAGAGGCAGGCCGAACAGAATGGCGAAGAACACGACAATGGCGGCGACGGCGACGGTCCGATTGACCGGGTGCGGCAGGTCGGCGATGGTCGGTCGCCGGCGCGCCGCGAAACAGCACGAGGCCGGCAATCGCGCCGAGCGAGGATGGCGCCGATCTGGCCGACCGACGTCGGCAACGCCGAGACCAATAAAGCGGCCGCGACGGCCAGCGTCGCGCGCTCGCGGTCGGGCGCCAGCGACCGCATCATCGTCAGCACCGCATTGGCGACGACCGCGACCGCGGCGACTTTGAGGCCGTGCAGCCAGCCGGAGCCGAGCGCATCGCCGAGCGAAGTGACGCCATAGCCGAACAGCACCATCGCGATGGCCGACGGCAAGGTGAAGCCGGCCCAGGCTGCGAGCGAGCCGACGTAACCCGCGCGCGACAGGCCGATGGCGATGCCGACTTTGCTCGAGGCCGGCCCAGGCAGAAATTGGCTCAGCGCGACGAGATCGGCATAGGTTTTCTCGTCGAGCCATTTGCGGCGGACGATGAATTCATCGTGGAAATAGCCGAGATGCGCGATCGGGCCGCCGAAACAAGTGAGCCCCAGCCGCAAAAACACGGCAAAGACTTCGGCGACGCTGCCGCCCGGCGCGGTGGCGGCTGCCGGATCGGCGGTATCGCGCGGCGTCACGCTCATGGCAGCCCTGGTGGGTTTGCGGCCGCATTGTCAAAAAGTTTCCGGCCGCAAGCAAGCGTGCGGCCCGGTCTGGGCGAAAGTGCGTAAGCGGTATCCAACCCGGCGCCGTTCTTCAGCCGAGGTCCCGAAACGACAGGGCCGCGCGCGTTGCAGCGCCACGCCCGCGACAGAGGGCGGAAATTCCCCTATAAGTGAGTGCTTATTTCGCCATTCGAGGACATCAATGACTCCTGTCGTCGCCATCGTTGCGCCCGGCGCCATGGGCGCCGCGGTCGGGAAAAGGCTCGTCGACAACGGCCTTAAAGTGCTCACCTCGCTGCAAGGGCGCAGTGAGGCAACCGTGGCCCGCGCCAAGGCCGCCGGCATGGCCGACGCGGACGACAAGGAAATCGCGGCCGCCGATTTCATCCTCTCCATTCTGCCGCCGGGCGACGCGCTGGCGCTGGCCGAGCGTTTCGCGCCGGCGCTGCGAGCGAGCAACTCAAAGCCGGTTTATGTCGATTGCAACGCCGTCAATCCGAAGACGGTCGAGCGCGTGGCGGCAGCGATCGCGCCGACCGAGTGTCCCTTTGTCGACGCCGGGATCATCGGCTCGCCGCCGAAGCCTGGGGACGCCGGGCCGCGCTTCTATGCGTCGGGGCCCGCGGCGCCGCGCTTTGCCCGCTTGCGCGATTATGGCCTCGACGTGCGCGTGCTCAATGGCGCGGCGAGCGCGGCTTCGGCGCTGAAAATGTCCTATGCCGGCATCACCAAAGGCACCCAGGCGATCGGCGCGGCGATGATGCTCGCCGCCGTGCGCGCCGGCTCCGCCGACGATCTGTTGGCCGAGCTGCAAGGCAGCCAGAAGCAATTGTTTCCCTGGCTCAAAAGGCAATTGGAGCTGATGCCGCCAAAAGCCTACCGCTGGGTCGCGGAAATGCAGGAGATCGCCGGCTTCGTCGCCGACGATCCGGGAGCGCGCGACCTCTACGAAGGCGCCGCCGAATTCTACGAGCGCTTCGCGGAAGATTTCGAGAGCGGCGACAAGAAGGCCGCCGCGGCGCTCGAAGCGTTTGTGGGAAAAGCTCGTCCTGAATTCGTCAATCAGGATATGAGCGAAGCGCGTCGCCACGGCAGCGCCGGCACTCGGCACCGAGCGCGCGTTCAATACACGAATTTGCCTAGTCCGTAGCCCGCCGCCGCCAGCCAATCGGGGCTGTCGAGCGGGCGGGGAATTACCTCATCGCAATTGGTAAGGCTGTATTTAGGCGTAGTCACTTCCAAAACTTCGGGAAGCGTTCTGCGTTTTGTTGGCCACTTCGAGCGGCGAGCAGAAGAAAGCCGGGGCAATGATGCGGTTTGTAACAAGGAAGCCCATGCGGAATAGTGACAGCCGGATGACGGCATTTCTGCCTTTCCACAGCCTTGGTTCACGGGTTGCATTTAAAATTTCTTCCCACACGCTATAATTGCGTCTATTTTCCGTACGCCGGGGGCGACGTCACCGGCATAACTTGTTGCATGAGGGAGCGACGGTCATGGCAAAAAGGCGCACATCCAAGAGTAAATCGCGAAATAAGCCGCGGACCAAGGCCCGAACCGGGCACACAGTCATCAGCAGCGGCGACTTGGCTGCACATCAAAAATCAATGCCAAAATCGCGACACGGCCACTCCTTTGCGCCGAACAAGGTGCCGCCAGCATTCCATACCGTCGTAGACGCCGACAAAAACCCCCCGCAGCCCTGGCGCGATCTACCGCCAGCCACCGGGCTGCCCCCGTACAGGATGAGCCTCGACGCCATTCTCGATGCCGGGACGATCCAGAACATCGTCAGCAGCGGCAAGCTGGTCTTTCATTCTGTCGGCGACACGGGGGGCGTTAATACGCCGACTTATATCGAAGGCGTCTCTCGCTTTATGGAGTGCGATCTTGAGTACCTCGAGCCGCCGGATCGGCCGTCATTCTTCTACCATTTGGGGGATGTCGTTTATTACGACGGAGAAAGTGCGAATTATTGGCCGGAATTTTACGAGCCTTACCTCAACTACAACGGCCCCATCGTCGCCATTCCCGGCAACCATGATGGCGATGTTAATGCGGCAACGGGCGAGACCAGCCTGCAGGCGTTTGTTCGCAATTTCTGTGCCCAATCGGCCGTGATAAGTCCGGATAATCGCGATGCCCCGCGTCGCACGATGACCCAGCCTAATGTCTTTTGGACGTTGAATACGTCTTTGGTCACTGTCATCGGCATGTATAGCAATTGTCCCGAAGGTGGCCAGGTCAGCGACGCCCAGCGCCAATGGTTCATTTCGGAACTGCAAGCGGCGGATCGCAAGCTGCCTATAATACTCGCCATACATCACCCGATTTATTCAGCCTACGGTTCGCACCCCGGCAGTACACGTCTTAAGGATCTGCTGGAGCAAAGCTGTGAAAGCGCCGGTCGCGCGCCGGATGTCGTCTTGACGGGCCACGTGCACGACTATCAGCGTTTCTCCGCGCCGCTGTATAATAAGAAAAATGTGCCGTTTATTGTCGCCGGCGCTGGGGGCTATAACAAACGTCTGCATGTATTGGGTAAAGTATTCCACGAGGCCCAGCAAAATAACAAGCTTCCGTTTCAAATTGAGGGAGAGCCGGAATTATTGGAGAATTTCAACGATTTACAGCACGGTTATCTCAGAGTGACCGTGACCAAAAAACAGATCAAGCTCGACTACGTGGTGGTTCCCGATCCGAGTGAAAACGCCAAGGACGCGGTATTGGAGCCGTTCGAATACGGTTACAGTCTCGGTGTGATAGTTACCGATTAAGCCACCGTCGCGCAAAGCCGAGTATCCCCTGCGGCAAGAAAATAATAATGGCGATGAAGATGATGCCGAGCGGGATCAGATAGGGGAACTGATCGCCGAACCACTGCGACAACAGTTGGCGGGCGAGTTGAAAGAATCCGGCGCCGATGATCGGGCCGACCAGCGTGCCGATGCCGCCCAGCACGTTGTAGATGACGGTGTCGCCCGAGGTCAGAAAATAGACGAAATCGGGCGCGGCGAATTCCTTCTGCACGGCATAGAGCACGCCCGCCAAGTCCGGCAAACAGGCCGGACAGCATCACCGAGACGATCTTGTAGCGCTCGACCGCATAGCCGATGGCGCGGGTGCGCGGCCTCGTTCTCGCGGATCGATTGCAGCACCATGCCGAACGGCGATTGCGTCACCCGGCGCAGGATCAGATAGGACCCCGTCACCACCGCCAGCACGAACCAATGCATGGTGATCGGGGTGAAGCGGCGCGTCGAAGAGGAACGGTATAGTGAAATGCGGCCGGTTGAAGATCAGCCCGTTCTCGCCGCCGGTCACCGCGGTCCAGGTGAAGATGATGACATAGAAGATCTGGCTGAAGATCAGCGTGGTGATGGCGAAATAAATGTCGCGCAGCCGGGTGGAGAAATAGGCGACGAACAGCGCCGCGCCGGCCGCGCCGGCCAGCCCCAACAGGATCGCGAGCCACAGATTGGCGGGCTGTACGATCAGCAGCGCCGCCGCGGCGCCATACATGCCGAGCCCGAAAAACGCCGAATGGCCGAACGAGACCATGCCGGTATAGCCGATCAACAGATCGGACGACATCGCCAACAGGCCCCAGATCAGCACCTCGGTGAGAAAGCGCCGCCAGAATTCCGGCAACACCAGCGGCGCCACGATCAACACCGCCATCACCACGCAAAAGCCGATCCAGAAAATGGCGTTGTGGCTCAACCGGTCTTGCTGAGCGGTCATCGTCTTATCGAGCGGTGCGGTGGTCATTTCGGGGTCGCACGAACAGGCCGGTGGGGCGGAACAACAGGGTGAGGATGAGCACGACGAAGGACACGATCACCGCCTGCGAGGGGTCGAGCCAGATCGCGGCATAGGCCTCAAGCAGGCTGATGAAGATGGCGGCGACGATCGAGCCGCCGAGATTGCCCATGCCGCCGACCACGACGACGATGAAGGCCTTGAGCACCCAGTCGAGCCCCATGGTGTGAGTTGACGCCGACCATCGGCGCGAACAGCACGCCGCTCGCCGCCGCCATGGCGGCGCCGATGGCGAACACGCCGGTGTAGACCAGCGGCACCGGAATACCCATGGCCTGCGCCATCACGCGATCCTGCGCGGTGGCTCTGATCCAGACCCCGAACTTGCCGTATTTCAGGAACAGCCAGAAGCCGCCGATGATGGCGGCCGAGAGCACGGCGATCACAATGCGGTACCAGGGGTATTGCAGATAGAACAGCGTGAATTCGTCGCTGATCGGCTCCGGAATCTTGCGCGCCACCGGCCCGAACTGCCACAGCGCGTAATTCTGCAAAACCAGCGAAATGCCGAAGGTGGCGAGGATGGTGTTGAGCGGGTCGCGGCCGATCAGCGGCCGCAGCGTCACGATCTGGATCGCGGCGCCGAGGATGCGCGATGATCAATGACGAGGCGACCAGCGCCAGCCAGAAATTGCCGGTGGTGGCGAAGACGATCGACGCCGATATAGGCGCCGAGCATGAACAATTCGCCGTGGGCGAAATTCACCACGTCCATGATGCCGAAGATCAGCGTCAGCCCGGAGGCGATCAAGCGCCAGGATCATGCCGGTGACGATGCCGTTCACCGTCTGGATGATGATGAGATCGATCGGGAATGGCATGGAAGAACTGGCCGAGCGCGCCCATCGCTCACACTCCCAGATATTGCTTGATGACGGGGTGTTGAGGTCGAGTTCGGAGGCGGCGCAATGGTGGCGCACGGCGCCCTTCTCCATGATGTAGATGCGCTGGCTCGCCGCGAGCGTCAGCGGCACGTTCTGCTCGACCAGAAGGATGGCGACGCCCTCGTTGTGCAGCACCTCGATGATGTTGCGGATCTGCGAGACCATGCGCGGCATCAGCCCTTCGGTCGGCTCGTCGAGCAGGATGATCTTCGGCTCCAGCATCATGGCGCGCGCGATGGCGAGCATCTGCTGCTCGCCGCCCGAGAGCGTGCCGCCGGCCTGGCCGCGCCGCTCCGCCAGCACCGGAAAAAAGGCGAACACCTTGTCGAGCAGCGTCTCGCGCTTGTCCTCGGTGACGCCGTTGCGGTCGAGCCCGGTGCGCAGGTTTTCCATCACCGTGAGCAGGCGGAAGATGCGGCGGTCTTCCGGCACATAGCCGATGCCGCGGCGCGCGAGCTTGTGCGGCGGCATGCCGGCGATGGCATCTGCCTTCGAGCAGCACCGTGCCTTGGCTCGGCCGCACCAGGCCCATGATGGTCTTTAGCGTGGTCGATTTGCCGACGCCGTTGCGGCCAAGCAGGCCAACCACCTCGCCGGGCCGACGTTGAGCGAGACGCCGTGCAGGATATGGCTCTTGCCGTAATAAGTGTGCACGTCCGTCGACCAGCGACGAGCGGCCGCCGATGTTGGCTGTCGCGCTGCCACATGGCGCTCATGTCTTGAGATAGACCTCCAGCACCTGCGGGTTTTCCTGGATTTCCGCCGGCGTGCCTTCGGCGAGAATCGCGCCATAATGCAGCACGGTGATGCGGTCGGCGAGCTCCATCACCACCTGCATGTCGTGCTCGACGATCAGGATGGTGAGATTTTTGCCGATGCGCCGGACCAGCTCCTTGGTCTCGTCGGTCTCGGCCTGGCTCATGCCGGCGGTCGGCTCGTCGAGACAGAGCAGTTTCGGTTCGGTGGCGAGCGCAATGCCGATTTCGAGATTGCGCTGCTCGCCGTGCGAGAGGTTGGACGCCAGTTCGTCGGCCTTGCCGAGCAGGCCGACGGCATCCAGCGCGGCTCTCCGCCTTGGCGTTGATGTCGGTCGAAGCGCGCTGTGATGCGCGACCATGTTCCAGCCGTGGCGGCGCGATTGCGCGGCGATGCGCACGTTTTCGAACACCGTGGCATTGGGCAGGATATTGGTGATCTGGTAGGAGCGCGCGATGCCCTTTTGCGAAATCGCGTTGGAGCGCAGGCCGGTGATTTCCTCGCCGTCGAAAACGATGCGGCCGCTGCTCGGGCGCAGCACGCCGGTCAGGCAATTGAAGAAAGTGCTCTTGCCCGCGCCGTTCGGTCCGATGATGGCGCGGATTTCGCCGCGCGCGAGCTCGAAATTGACGTCGGACAGCGCCGCCAGTCCGCCGAAACGGACGGACAGCAGCTCGGTCTTGAGGATAGGGCTCGACGCCGCTCCCCGGCTCGGTTACCGGGGAGCGCACGTCGATCGACTGCTGTCTGCGCGCACTTAGGCGGAGAAATTGCAGGCCGGCGGCACCACGGTCTTGCTCCCCGGCACTGTCTCCATGAGGTGGTAGGTGCCGCCGCGAGACCGTGAAGATGAACTCCTGCGGGAAGGCCTGGTGGTCTTCCTTGCGGATGCGTCTTGTCGCCTTGCGGGAAATCGGGGCCGGCCTTCAGCTCGAGGCCTTCGAGCGCCTCGATCAGCTTCATGGTGTCGTCGCGGCCTTGGAACTTCGACATTCTCCATGCCGATCTTGAGCGCGTTGAGCGCCTCGAAGTTCGACTGCACGTATTTGTCGGGCAGCGGGCCGGACGGATCGATCTTGGCGAGCCGCGCCTTGGCTTCGTCGAACCAGGCGTGGTGATACGGCGTATCGAGCGGGCCCTGGAACACCGGGATGTAACGGTTGATCGCGATGAAGCCGTCGATCTTGTTGCCGATCGCGAGCAGGTTGGTCGATTCCGAGATCGAGCCGTCGCCGGCCCATTTGTATTTCTTGGTCAGCCCGAGATCGTAGGCCTGGGTGGCGATGGTCACGCCGTCCTTGCCGAAGAAGATGCCGAACAGGCCGTCGAAATCGCCGGAGATCTTCGACAGGAACGGCGTCATGTCCGGCGTGCCGAGCGGAATGCCGGTGGTGCCGACCACTTCGCCGCCGTTCTCCTTGATGTGCGCGATGTAGGCGTCGCGCGTCGACTGGCCCCAGGAATAATCGGCAAAGGCGATGTGCCACTTCTTGCCCATCTTGGTCAGCGTCGGCGCGAAGGCGACCGCTTGCGCCGGCGCGTAGTCGTAGGTCCGGAAGCTGTAGCGGTTGCAATGCTGGTGGTCAGCGTGGTGTCGAGGCAGACGCTGATCATGTTGATGATCTTGGCGTCTTCCCACACCGGCATGCAGGCGAGGCAGATGTTGGACAGGAAGCCGCCGACATGGGCGTCGATATTGTCCTCCTGCACCAGCTTCTCGCTCTTTTGCCGGGCGACCGCGGGCGAGCTCTCGTCGTCGACGATGTCCAACTCAACCGGCCGGCCGTTGATGCCGCCGTTCTTGTTGATGCGGTCGGCCGCCATCTGCAGGCCGACCACCGCGGTCTTGCCGCCGGCGGCGCCGGCGCCGGACAGCGGCTGCTCGGAACCGATCTTGTAGGCCTTCTCGGCGCCGAACGCGGCGCGCCACGGCGCCGGGACCAGCATCATGGCGCCGATCGCGCCGCCGCCCCAGCCGACCAGCCGGCGGCGGGTGACTTTGCCGCTGTACCAGATATCTTCAGCCCACTTCTGTTCTTTCCACTTCTCAGTCATTGGATGTTCCTCCTGCTGGATTGCGCGCAAGCCCATTGCTGCCGGCCCTTGACCGGGCTTTTTGTGAGCGATTTCGCCTTAGCAAACGCGATCTTGAGGCGAGTTTCAACCGAATTCGCAAGCTCGGCGCCTGGCCGGACTGCCGCCCCGCGCGTAACATCGTCGCGGTGCGTGGACGGCTTTTTCCCGGCCGGCTTGATGATAAAATAGGCAAGGACTTAAAGAGCTTCGCGGCGGAATGGAAAAGGGGAGCGTGCAATGGTGACGGCGGCGATGCGACGGGAAAATCCCGAGGCGCTTGTCACCGGCCGCGCGGCGCGGCTTGCCATCCGGCGCGATGCGCATGCGGGGCCGACCTCGGGACTGGCGCCCGGTTTCGTGCAGGCCAATCTCGCCATCCTGCCGCACGCTTTGGCGGAGGATTTCCTGCAGTTCTGCCGGCGCAATCCGAAGCCGTGTCCGCTGATCGGCGTCGGTGCGCCTGGCGATCCGCACATTCCGGAATTGGCCGACGATCTCGATATCCGCACCGATCTGCCGCGCTACCGGGTCTGGCGCGACGGCGCGCTCGCCGACGAGCCGGGCGACATTCTCAAATACTGGCGCGACGATCTGGTCACGTTTGCCATCGGCTGCTCGTTCTCGTTCGAACAGGCGCTGCTCGACGGCGGCATCGAGCTGCGCCACATGACTTGCGATTGCACCGTGCCGATGTACCGCACTTCGGTCGAAACCGCGCCGGCCGGGCCGTTCCATGGCCCGCTCGTGGTGTCGATGCGGCCGATGAAGCCGGCCGACGCCATCCGCGCCGTGCAGATCACCACGCGATTTCCGTCCGTGCACGGCGCGCCGGTGCATCTCGGCAAGCCGGAATTGATCGGGATTGCCGACATCGCCAAGCCCGACTGGGGCGACGCGGTGCCGATCCACGACGACGAGATTCCGGTGTTCTGGGCCTGCGGGGTGACGCCGCAATCGGTGATCATGGCGGTCAAGCCGGAATTCTGTATAACGCACTATCCCGGCGCCATGCTGGTGACGGACCGTCGCAACACCGAATTTGCGATCATGTGACAAGCGCCGTCATTCCGGGGCCGAGCGCAGCGAGGAGCCCGGAATCCATATTCGCTGACCTGTGGTTATGGATTCCGGACTTGCCGCGGAGCTTGTCATCGGGCCGGCCACTTCGGGCCGGACCCGTTGGCGGCAATCCGGAATGACAATTGACGGAATGACGATCAGAAAGTCCCTCCCATGCTCATCGACTTCCAGCAACATTACACGCCGCCGGAACTGCTCAAGGGTGACCCGGGCAAGGTCACGGTGGATCTCGACGGCGACGGCAACCCGAATTATCTGCTCAATCCGCTGCTCGCCGATCTCCCCGCGCATATCCGCATGATGGACGCGGCCGGCATCGATGCCGGCGTGCTGTCGTGCGGCCTGGGCTTCGACCAGCCCGACCTCGCGCTCTGCCGGGCGATCAACGACCGCATGCGCGAAGCGGAGCAAGCCCATCCCGGCCGCTTCATCGGGCTGGCGCATGTGCCGGCGCTCAACGCCGCCGACGCCGCGGCCGAGCTGAAGCGCTGCGCCGTCGAGCTCGGCTTTCCCGGCGTCGTCATCGCTTCGGAATTGCAGGACCAGCCGCTCGATGCCGAGGCGCTGCAGGCCGTTCTGGAAGACTTGCGCCGATCTTAATCTCTACGTCTTTATTCATCCGCTGCCGCGCGTCATTCGCTGGAGCCGCATGGACGCCGACGATCTCGGCCGCATGCTGGGCTGGGAATTCTCGCTGATGACGGCGGCGGTGCGGCTCGTCAATTGCGGCCTGCTCGACGACTTGCCGGGTTTGCGCATTCAATTCTCGCATTTCGCCGGCGGCATCGGCCGCTATCTCGGCCGCATCCGCGGCTTTGAGCAGCGCAGCAAATGGGGCACGTCCGAGGTCCCACGCCACGGCCGGGAGCCGCGTCAGCCGTTCGACCATTATCTCGACCGTCGGCTCTATTACGACATCGCCGGTTGGGCCGGGCCGGACCACGCCGCGGAGTGGGGCGCCCACTGGGTCCGCTTCGGGCTCGACGAGCTTGAGTTTTCCCAGCTCGTCTTTGCATCGGATTATCCGCAAGCGGTGCGCGAGCCGGGCGAGGTCGCCGGCTATGTTCGGGCGGTGCGCGAGCTCGGCACCAAGGGCCGCGCCATTGCCGGCGGCGCCAATGCCGAAAAACTCATCCCCGATGTCAAACGGCGGCTGACCGCGCATCTGAGCGCCGCCAAGGCGCGCGCATGAACGACAAAGCGGCGACCGAAGGCGAAGTTTTCGATCCCGCCGCGCACGGCTGGGATCGGGTCAAGGGCCATAATTTCGGCGAGCTGATCGGGCCGATCTGGCGCCGCGGCGACGCGCTGTTCGGCATTGTCGCCGCGGACAAGCATCGCAACCATCGCGGCATCGTCCATGGCGGCATGCTGATGAGCTTCGCCGATCAGGCCATGGGCATGACCGGCCGGCGCTCGACCGGCGACAAGCCGCACGCCACCATCGAGATGAACATGCAGTTCGTCGGCGGCGTGCAGGTCGGCGATTTCGTCGAGGCGCATTGCGACATCGTGCGCATGACCCGCTCGGTGCTGTTCATCGAGATCGAAGCTGAAAGTCGGCGCCCGCATCGTCGCCTCGGCGAGCGGGATTTGGAAGATTTTGGGGGAGGGGTAAGTCTTCATCCCGTCACCCTGAGGTGCGTGGCGCGCTGCGCCACGCCTCGAAGGGCGACGGCCCGGGCCGTCGCATCCTTCGAGGCTCGCTTCGCGCGCACCTCAGGATGACGGAATTAGCCCGAAACCTCTCCAGCGTGCCGCCCTTCATCACCGAACCGGGCAGCGGATGGCCGACGATGTCTTCGGCGAGCTTCGCGCAGGCGATCAGCGCGTCGAGATCGATGCCGGTCTTGATGCCCATTTCCTCGCAGAGAAAGACGAGATCCTCGGTGCAGACATTGCCGGCGGCGCCGGCGTGGCCGGCGAACGGGCAACCGCCGAGCCCGGCGACCGCGGCGTCGAAACGCGTCACGCCCATTTCCAAACCGGCATAGGCGTTGGCGATCGCGAGCCCGCGCGTGTCGTGCAGATGCAGCGCGACGTCGAGGTCGGGCCAGCGCTCGCGCAACGCGCCGACCATGCGCTTGATGGCGAGCGGCGTCGCCCAGGCCATGGTGTCGGCGAGCGTGATGTATTTGAGCGTGACGCCGTGCTCTGCCGCCACGTCGAGAATTTGCTGCGTCAGCGCGACGACGCGCGAAACCGGAATATCGCCTTCGAAATTGCAGCCGAACGCCGCCATGATGCTGCCGCGCTCGACCGGAATTCCGGCCGCCTTGTACATCTCCACGATGGCATGTTGCCCGGCGAGCTGCTGCGCCGCGGTGCGGTTCTGATTGCGGATGGAAAACTTTTCCGAGGCGCAAAGCTGGATGGTGCCGGTATTGGTCAGCCGATCGGAAAATCTCAGCGCGCGCTCGAAACCTTTCTCGTTGAGCCACAGCGCGGTGTAGGCGACGCCGGGCTTCGGCGTGATGCCGCGCACCACGTCTTCGGCGTCGGCCATGCCGGGCACGTTCTTCGGATTGACGAAGGAGACGATCTGGATGCGGTCGAGGCCGGTCTGCTGCCAGCGCATCGATCAGTTCGATCTTGCGCGCGGTCGGGATCGGGCCTTTCTCGATCTGAAAACCCTCGCGCGGGCCTTCCTCGGTGATGTGCACGGCCGCCGGCAGATCGCTCATGAGTTTTCTCCGGCTTTGACGACGCCGCGCTCGATCAAGCCGCCGATCTCGTCCGGCGGCAAGCCCAAGCTCGGCGAGAATTTCGCTCGAATGCTCGCCGATGCGCGGCGCCTGCCGGCGCAGGCCGAAATCGTGATCGTTCATCTCGATCGGCAGCCGCGGCAGCTTGGCATGTTTGCCGCCGGCGAAGGCGATATCCAGCATGCGGCCGCCGGCATTGAGCTGCGGGTCCTCGAACAGGTCTCCAGGTTTTGCAACAGGCGCAAAAGGAATATCGATGCGGTCGAACACCTCGGCAAGCTCGGCGAGTTTATGCCGGGCGACGATTTCGGCGACCAGCGGGCGCAGCACCGGCCGCGCGCGCACGCGGTCCTCGTTGGTCTTGTACGCCGGATCGGCCAGAGATCCGGCCGCGGCGAAATGCTCGCAGAAGCGCCGCCATTGGCCGTCGCTGGTGATGCCGACGAAAATCTGCGCGCCGTCGGCGGTGGCGAAGGGTTCATAGATCGCCCACGCCCCGTCGCGAGAAGGCATCGGCGGCATCGGTTTGCCGGTCACCACTTCGCCGGCCATGTGCGACATCATCAGGAACGCGGTCGATTCGAACAATGCCGATTTGACCACCTGGCCGCGGCCGGTGCGCTCGCGCTCGCGCAACGCCGCCTGCACGCCGATCACCGCGAACATGCCGCCCATGATGTCGACCACCGAGGCGCCGGCGCGCAGCGGCTGGCCCGGCGGCCCGGTCATGTAAGCCAGCCCCGCCATGAACTGCACCACCTCGTCGAGCGCCGGGCGGTGCTCGTAGGGCCCGGACAGGAAACCCTTGAGCGCGCAATAGACGATGCGCGGATTTTGCGCCGCGAGATCGGCATAGCCGCAGCCGAGCCGCTCCATGGTGCCGGGCGCGTAGTTTTCCAGCACCACGTCGGCGGTTTGCGCCAGCCGATGCAGCAGCGCGCGTCCCTCGCCGGATTTCAGGTCGAGCGCCAGGCTGCGCTTGTTGCGGTTGAAGGTCGGAAAGAATCCGGCGGCAAAGCCGTAGAGCCGGCGCGTGTGATCGCCGCCGACCGGCTCGATCTTGATCACGTCGGCGCCGAGATCGGCAAGAATGAGTCCCGCCGTCGGGCCCATGATGGTGTGGCAGAATTCGAGCACGCGAATGCCGGCAAGGGGCAGGGTGGCGGTCGAATGTGGTCCCGGCTCGGTCATTGGCCATGCGTCTATAATGACGGCAACGCGAGGGGAGGAAGCCATGCAAAAGTCATTCATTCGCGGGCCGCGGGCGCAAACGCGCGCTTATTCGCAGGCCGTCATCGTCGAGGGCGGCAAGACCGTCTGGCTCGCCGGCCACACCGGCGCGGTCGACGATGCCGGCAAATCGCTCGCCGGCGATTTCGACGCGCAATGCCGGCAGACCTTTCGCAACCTCGAAAAGACGCTTGCCGAGGCCGGGGCGAAACTTGCCGACCTCGTCACCATGACGGTGTTCCTGATCGACTCGCGCTACACCACGCGCATGACCGAATTGCGCACCGAAATTTTCGGCAAGGATTTTCCGTGCTAGCGCCGCGATCACCGTCGCCGGCTTCGCCAGCCCGGAGATGATGATCGAGATTCAGGGCGTGGCGGTGATTGCTCGCCTGACCCGTCATTCCGGGGCCGAGCGAAGCGAGGAGCCCGGAATCCATAACCACAGTCAGCGAATATGGATTCTCGGACTTGCCGCTTCGCGGCAATCCGGAATGACGGCAGCGCTACGCGCTCTTCCCCCGCGCCTCGTGGATCGCCCGCCACAACACTTCCGGCGTTGCCGGCATGGCGACGTGCTTGATGCCGAGCGGCGAGAGCGCGTCGACCAAGGCGTTGGCCACCGCCGGCATGGCGCCGACGCAGCCGGCTTCGCCGGCGCCCTTGACGCCGAGCGGATTGGTCTTGGTCGGCACCGGATTACTGTCGACATGGAAACCGCTCATGTCGCCGGCGCGCGGCATGGCATAGTCCATGAACGAGCCGGTGAGGATCTGGCCTTCGGCGTCGAACTTGATGTCTTCCATCAAGATCTGCCCGATGCCCATGGCGATGCCGCCGTCGACTTGGCCGTGCAGCAACAGCGGATTGATCACGGTGCCGACGTCGTCGACCACGTTGTAGGCGACGATCTCCACTTCGCCGGTGTCCTCGTCGATCTCGAGCTCGCAAACGTGGACGCCGTTCGGATAGCTCGCGACCTTGCCGGTGTAGATCGCCTTCTCGATCAGGCCCGGCTCCATGCCGTCCGGCAGATTCTTGGGATCGAGCGATGCTTTGGCGACCTCCTTGATCGTCATCGTCTGATTGGTTTTTTTGCTCGAAAACAGCCCCTCGTGGAAATTGACGTCGGCGACGTCGAGCTTGAGCATTTTGGCGGCGATCGCCTTGCCCTTGGCCTCGACCTTCTCGGCGGCGAGCGTAAAGGCCGAGCCCGACATGGTCGCCGAGCGCGAGCCGCCGGTGCCTTCGGCGAAGAACACCTGATCGGTGTCGCCCTGGATGTAGGTCACCTCGTTGGGATCGAGGCCGAGCCGGTCGCAGACGATCTGCTTGAACGCGGTCTCGTGGCCCTGGCCCTGATTGACGCTGCCGGAAAAGATCGACACCGAGCCGGTGCGGTCGAAACGGATCTCGGCGCCTTCGAGCCCGGCCGCGGCCGAGCGCTCGATGGTGTTGGAGAAACCGAAGCCGCGCAGCTTGCCGTTCTTCTTCGCCTTGCGCGCGGCGCGCCTCAAAGCCTTTCTTGTCGGCGGCGTTAAGCGCCATGTCCAAATTCTTCTCGAACTCGCCGCAGTCATAGGTGAAGGTGACGCTGGTCTTGAACGGCATCGCGCTCGACGGAATGCTGTTGCGCTGGCGGATGTCGGCCGGATCGATGCCGAGCTCGTCGGCGGCGAGGTCGACCATGCGCTCGATGACATAGCCGGCTTCGGGGCGGCCGTTGCCGCGATAGGGCCGCACCGGCTGGGTGTGGGTGAACACGGCGGTGACGTCGATATGCGAAGCCGGCGTGCGATAGACGCCGGCGAGCGTGCCGAGATTGCCGGTGAAGGCCGGCATGCCGACCTGCAGATAGGCGCCGATGGCGGCGATGATCTTGGCGCGGAAGCCCAAGAACATGCCGTCTTTGTCGAGCGCCAGCTCGGCCTCGGTGACGTTGTCGCGCGCCTGCGCGTCGCACAGGAAAGACTCAGAACGCGTCGCCACCCATTTCACCGGCCGGCCGACGAGCTTGGCGCCAAGCAGCACCAAGGCGACCTCGTTATAGACCGCCGACTTCATGCCGAAGCTGCCGCCGATGTCGCCGCACACCACGCGGATCTTGTTGTCGGGGACTTTCAGCACGAATTGCGACAGCTCGGTCTGGAACACATTGGTCCGCTGCAGCGTGGTGTAGATGGTGTAGCGGCCCTCGGTCGGCTCGTAGAGGCCGATGGCGCCGCGCGGCTCCATGGTCGCCGCGGTGACGCGGTTGATGACGAACTTGTGCTTGACCACATGCGCGGCGCGCGCAAACGCCGCGTCGGTCGCCTCCTTGTTACCCTCGACCTGGATGAAGCCGATATTGTTCGCGCAATCCTCCCAAACCAGCGGCACGCCGGCATTGACCGCGTCGCCGGTCGCGACCACGGCCGGCAGCGGCTCGTAATCGACCTCGATCAGTTCGGCGGCGTCGACCGCCTGGAAATAGGTCTCGGCGACGACGAAGGCGACATAGTCGCCGATCATCCGCACCCGGTCCTCGACCAGCGCCGGATAGCGCGGCCGGTAGCCGGGAACATCGTTGCGGCGCTTCAAGCCGCCGGGCACCGGCAAATCACCAAAGCCCGCCGCCTTGTAGTCGGCGCCGGTGAACACCGCGAGCACGCCAGGCGCGGCTTTGGCTTTCGCCGTGTCGATTTTGCGGATGCGGGCATGGGCATGCGGCGAGCGCAGCACGAAGCCGTGCGCCATGCCGGGAAACGTCATGTCGGCGATATAGCGGCCATGGCCTTTGACCAGCCGCGGATCCTCGAAGCGGGGAACGGGCTGGCCGATCGCGTATTCACCCATCGCAGTCCTCACATTCCTGGCGGAGCGTCATGAAGACATGCCCGGCGCAACTCTGCGAGAGATGGCCGGGCATCGCAGGAAGACGAGCTTTTACAACGGCGGCGAGGCCCTTCAATCGGGGCCCGGCCGGCAGTAGGTTACCCGCCATGAATCAGATGGCGCCAGCGACCTTCGAATTCGCCCTGCAAAGCCGCGTCGACACCATGGTCGACGCCTGCACCCGTTGCGGCAAATGCGTCGAGGCCTGCCCGACCACGGTGGCGGCCGGGCTGACCGCGGACGAACGGCGCAATCCCGTCGCCGTCATCGGCGGCATCATCGACATTTTGCGCGGCCAAAGCACCGAAGCCGGCAACGGCGCCGCGCGCAAATGGGCGTCAGGCTGCATGCTGTCGGGCGACTGCATCGAGGCCTGCGACTACGGCGTCAATCCGCGCTTTTTGTTGCACATGGCGCGCGTCGCGCTGGTGCGCGGCAAAGACGACGCCGTGACGCAACGCAAGAACGGCGTCGAAGGCTTCCGCAAAGTGGCGTCACGACGTGAAACATATTTCGCGCCTGCAGCTTGACGACGCGCTCTTGGCGCGGTTGGGGCAGGGCAAGCCAAATAATCCTCCCCCGCTTGCGGGGGAGGGTAGGGAGGGGGCCGCCCGATTTCGTCTTCTACACCGGCTGCAACGTGCTCAAGACGCCGCACATCGCGCTCGTTGCGCTCGACATCATGGATGCGCTCGGCGCGCGCTATGAGGTGATGGGCGGCCCGACCCATTGCTGCGGCGTGCAGCCGATGCGCGCCGGCGACACCGCCACCTTCGGCCGCGTCGCCGAAAGCACGCTCGACAAGATGGCGGCGAGCAAGACCAAACAGGTGGTGTCGTGGTGCCCGGCCTGCCACGTCAATTTCACCGAACAGACGCTGCCGGCCGTCGAGAAGACGCGCGGCAGTAAGCCGTTCGAGATGACGCCGTTCACGCTGTTCATCCGCAACCATCTCGACCGGCTGCGCCCGCTGTTGCGCCAGCCGGTGCGGCTTCGCGTCGCGCTGCACAAGCATCCCGGCATCCGCGGCGTGGTCGCGGCGGCGGAGGATATTTTGCGCGCGGTGCCGGGCGTCGAACTCGTCGATCTGCAGCAGCCCGCGGTCGGGCTGCAATCCAACAGTCTGCGCATCAACCCGGCCTACCGCCGCGCCGTGCAGGAGGCCGAGCTCGACGCGGCGCAAGCCGCCGGCATCGATGCGCTGGTCGCGGTCTATCATTCCGATCACCGCGAGCTGTGCGCCCACGAGCGCGACCGGCCGTTCCAGATTTTGAACCTGTACGAGATCGTCGGCTTAAGCATGGGCCTCTACTACGAAGACAGCTTCAAGCGGCTCAAGCTGATGCAGGACGCCGACTTGATCCTCGCCGATTGCGAGGACCTGGTGGAGCGCCACGGCCTCGACCGCGACGCGACGCGGGCGGCGATCCAGGCGATGCTCGACGAGCAGCCGGCGCCGTTGCGGGGCGGGGCGTAGGGTGGGTTGAGCGTAAGCGAAACCCACCGAGTAGCCTCGCCGATCGGTGACAGAATGGATTGAATGTTGCAAAACCCATCATCCATCCTCGCCGCACTATGATGGGTATCGCTTCCGCCTTCGCTCGCGAGCGAGCTTCGGCGGACAAGTCGCTCCACCCATCCTTGTTATAGCGCGATCGATTATTGTCGGCATGTTCCGAAAGGAATGCTCTGCCGCGGACGGCCATCCGCGGCAGAGCGGCTGACGATCGGATCGTACCCATCCTGAGCCACTTGTGGCTCTCGCGTAGCGTGATCGCGTCAGCGCCTTCATCGGACCCGGATGGTTGCCGGAACATATGGTTCGTTCAACAAGGCGGGGTCGACGAAGATGACGCAGATTAGCACAACGGCGGGAATCGATACATCGAAAGCTAAGCTCGACGTGGCGCTTCACGGTCGGGTAGAGCACTGGCAGGTCGAGAACACGGTGCTAGGTTGGCGACGCCTTGCTGTCGAGTTCTCTAGAGCCGGCGTCACGCGTGTCGGCATCGAGGCCAGCGGCGGCTACGAGAGCGGCGTGGTCGGTTATTTGCGCGACAAAGACTTCACTGTTCTCGTCCTGCAGCCGCTCCAGGTCAAAGCCTATGCACGTGTGCATCTGCGCCGGGCCAAGAACGACAAGCTCGACGCCGTTCTCATCGCCGCCTGCACGGCGACGATCGATCAGCCGCGTATCGAGCCGGATGGTCGCTTGGCGAAGCTGGCGCAACACCTGACCTTCGTTGAGCAGATCGAGGAGGACATCGCTCGCTTCAAGGTCCGCCTCGAACATGTCGGTGATACACGGCTGCGTCGCATGGTCATGGCCGACATCGCCCGACTAAAGAAACGACGGGCCACCGAACTCCTGCGCATTGTCACAGCGTTGCGCGCTCACGACGATCTCGCCCATCGTCTCGATCTGGTGCTGAGCATTCCCGGCCTGGGCGAGCGCACCGCCATCGCCCTCATCATCCGCATGCCGGAGCTCCGAAACTACGGTGACAGTGCACTTAATTCATTGCCGTGGGATGGGCTGAGCCCTTGCGAAACCCATCAACGACCCTCGCCGCACTATGATGGGTATCGCTTCCGCCTTCGCTCGCGAGCGAGCTTCGGCGGACAAGTCGCTCCACCCATGCTACGATTCATCACCCCAAAAACCCGCGCACTCTTTGCGCCACCTTGCGCGCCGCAGCCTTATCGAGCCGGCCGATGCGGCGGTCGATCCGGCCGGGCTCGATGCAGGCGATCTTGGCCGGCCTCACCACCGACGGCGCAGGCAATCCCGGCGCGGTCGAGATCGGCGATCGCAACGTCGCTCGCCCAAGGCTCATTCTCGGCACTGGTGACCATCGCGACCCAGACGAGGCCGTGCGCGGCAAGCTTGCGATTGGAGATCACCAGAGCAGGGCGGCGCTTCTCGGCAAGACGATCGGCATAGGGAAACGGCACGACGACAAGTCGAAGGGATCGAAGCGGAGATCGTCAAAGGCCGCCATAGGCCTTCTCGTCGGCCGCGCCCGACCATTCGGAGAAAGCCGCGAACGGATCGTCGGTCTCGCTCGCCGGCGCCTTGTCGAGCAACACGCCCTCGTCGGTCACGCGATAGCGCAGGGTATCGCCGGGCTTGAGCGCGAGCCGTTCGCGCACCGCGCGGGATCACGGTCTGGCTTTTGACCGAGACTTTGGAGAAGGCGGTGGGCTTGCGGGTTTGACGGTTCATGGACGGTAATATGGCTTACCGTCTTACGTCTTACAAGCCCGTGGCCGCGCGATGGGATGGGTTTCACTTCGCCTTACCCATCCTATCGGCTGATAACATCCGGATTATTTGTTCGCTGCCGCGTGCTTGCCCTCGTGTTCCCACATCATCAGGGCGAAATAAGCTGTGAAGTGCGCGCTATTGGCATCTTCCTTTTCCTCTACGAATCACGCTGACAGTGCATTTAATTCTCACGCACTGGGGACGGATAACGGCCGTGGACCGGTTTAGCGAAGCAAGCGTAGTCCCGATGAGCGAAGCGATATCCGAGGTCTCTCCGACCATAATCCCCGCCCGTCGCGTCGCTCATGCAGGCTGCTCACTCAAACAATTAAACCGTGACTTTCCTTCGCGCTGCCAGGCAAGGAGCGTCCAATGCGCTCCCAAACTGGCACTGCTGCCGTCCCCCTTCACTCGATTTGACGGAGGAACGGGACGACACGCTCGGGCAGCAAATCGATCAGGTAAGCTCCTGCCCAAGCACGTACGCCGGGATCTGGACTTTCGAGCAGTGCGGCCAGCGCCGCCCTGCCCGGCCGATCCCATCCAAAGCTTTGACGATTACGTCCATGAGACGCACGACATTGGTTTCGCCGTCCGCCGTATCGCGCAATTCGTCATGAAGCGTATCCGCAAGCCGCGCACCAAATACAAAGCCGCGGATCGGATGCGGCGCGTTCATCGTCCGCAATCGAAGTCGTGACGACCGAGCAACGCCGTGATGGCCGCCAATCCCTCAGCTTTCGAGGCGATCGAAATTCTTAGCTATCTCAAATCCGTGAAGCAGCGCTGTGCCCTGCGCGATGCGGTCTTGCGGAATCAAGCAGCGGGGAAAAACCGTCGAACCACTCGTCCAACTTCGGTTCCTAACTGAATAATAGTTTGATCAATTTCCATGGCAGTCTCCGGCTATCAATATAAGAAGGCTTGTTCACTTCAGGATTTGTAGTTCTCTCAGAATTTCCAGACCTTCCTCGCGCTGAACCTCATAGGGCTGCGTTTGGAGCCATTGGTACAAATTCATGTTCGGATTTGGCAAGGTCCTCAGATATTCATCATTGACCGCCTCATGTAGGATCGTCGGAAGAATGGATAATATTATCAGTATTTTGCAATTGCTCCGGGCGGAATTTTGTCCGCGTTCGCGCCACCTTGCGTGACGATGTGATGGTATTGATTTCCGGCGCCTGCGCTGGCCGAACCGCTTGGCCATCGATCCGGCGCTTAAGCCGACCTTGACGAACTCGTCATAAGTAGAAAATTGCTCGTAATCGCTCGATGAAACTTGAAGGTCCTCAAAGCTTTGGGGACCGTCCTTGATAAAATTGA
Organism: uncultured Alphaproteobacteria bacterium; assembly: GCA_963714345.1. Lineage (GTDB taxonomy): Bacteria > Pseudomonadota > Alphaproteobacteria > Rhizobiales > Xanthobacteraceae > BOG-931. Next base: position 213,926 of record CAVQOD010000013.1, read on the forward strand.
GAGCAGCAGTAGCATCGATGGTAAGCCTACTGTATTCGGAGACCGTGCCGGCGACGTCAGCCAACATCGCCACATCCGCCGCGACGTCGACACCAGGGATAAGATTGGCCAATGCCTCAAGCACCGATGTGCAAGAGCCGCGAGCAGGGCTGATCCGCAACGGCTCGTCGCGTTGACTCAGATTTTTGATCTCCTGCGCGATTGCGTCGTCCCGAACCATCCTTTGGACGAAATTTTCCGCCGAGCCCGCCTGGCGTTCCGGCCAGGCCAGCCGGGATGCTTCGGATCATCCGGGCTCGCCTTATGAATGTCGCGCGGATCGGCATCGGCGTATTCGATGAGGATGTCCTCGGTCTCCAGCCGTCGCGCGCGGATCCATCGGACAGATCGGGAATGCGCAAATGCACCGCTGCGATCCGCGCCAAGCCAGGAGTCGTTGGCGTTCAACGCGGCTGCCACCGTTGCAAGCCCAGGCATCAGCCGGTCGGCCGCGATGAACCTTTCCGGTAGGCGCGGCTCAACAGAGCCTCGATTTCATCCCGGTCGCGAACGACGAAACGATGATCGCGCCGCTCGATCAGCGGCGTGCGGCCGAGAACCAGGCCGTCATTGGTGCAGGCGAGACCGAGATTGTCTTCGCCGGCTTCGCTTAAACGCCACATCCGAATCATGGCGCCCAACGTCACATAATAAGAGACATTGTCAACAAATAGTGATTATCCTTGACAAATGTCCTCTGTCCAGTTACATATGGCCAATCTCGCCCTGAAGGGACGCCGCCGGGTGACGCCGGCGGAGAGGGGCGAGTGCGGTTCCCGCGGGCGGGGTTGTCAGCCCCGCTCCCGGGCGGCTCCGGGTAAGAAACGCCCGGCCGGCATGACGACCGGCCTGCGGGCTACATCGCCCGCTGTACTGGGACGGCCGGGGGTGGGTAACACCCATCCCTACCTAGTTCCGTCCCAGGAAGTGCGTGAACTGGAGCTGAGCGGTGGCGTTCGGTCGCTGCCGCAAGTGCCGTGGTGGAACGCCGGCAGGCGAGCGCGCCCGAAGCGGAAGGGCGGCGCAAGCCGCCTTCTCCGTGGCGCGCCCTGCGCGCCGTATGTGTGCGGGCCGTGGAATACCGCGTCTGCCGGCGTTCCATTTCCCTTTTTTCTTTCGTCATTGCGAGCGAAGCGAAGCATGTGTGGACGGCCCCTTGCTTGCAAGAGGGGGCCGGGGGATTTTTCGGGCGTGCGTTCGCTTGCGTGCATGTGTCGGGCCTGTTGATGCAGCGAGTGCTGCTGGCCAAGATGGTTTGCGCGGCGGGAGATCCAAACAATCCAGCGACCTTGTTGGGCCGTTGCTTCGCGCGGTTTATCTCCCGTTGCCGATCGAACGATCCCGTCCATCTCTCCGTCTCTTGCAAGGTCGGCTTGGCATCCTGGAACGCTCATCCAGGGACGCCGATCTCGTGAGGCGGCGGACAGCGCGATGGCGTTGCCGCTTGGCGCGTAGCGTTCGCCGCTCACCATCAGCTTCCAGGCGATGCGCGCCATCTTGTTGGCGAGTGCCACCGCCGCGAGCTTGGCGGGCTTTCGCTTCGAGAGCGCCAGCACCCAACCGGAGGGACTTCTCGCGGTGCCCCGGCGCGTCTGCCAGATCACCGCAGTCGCGCCCACCACGAGGAGGCTGCGCAGCATCGGATCGCCAGCGCGCGTGATGCGCCCTGGCCGCGCCTTGCCGGCGGTCGAATGGTCGCGCGGCGTCAGCCCGAGCCAAGCGGCGAAGTGGCGCCCCGACTTGAACAGATGTGGGTCCGGCGTCTTCATCACCATGAGCGAGGCGATCAGGCGGCCGAAGCCGGGGATCGCCGAAAGCCGCCGCGCAACCTCGCTCGCGGCATGCCAGTCGCGCAGCCGCCGGTCGAGCGCGGCAATTCGCGTGCACAGCGCTGCGTGCTCCTCGGCAAGCTCGGCGAACAGGGTGCGCGCCAAGTCGGGGATGGCGGCGGCGGCAACGCGCTCAAGCAACGGCTTTACCGCCGCCAGGCCCTTGGCAGCGACGAGGCCAAACTCCGCCGCATGACCACGGATCGCGTTGGCGAGTTGCGTGCGCTGACGCACCAGCCGCTCGCGTTGGCTCGCCATCATCAGCGCCGCCTGTTGATCGGCCGATTTCGCCGGCACAAAGCGCATGTGCGGCCGGCTCGCCGCCTCGCACAGCGCCGCCGCATCCGCCGCATCGTTCTTGCCGCGCGCCACATAGGGCTTAGCAAGTTGCGGCGCTATCAGCCGCACCTCGTGCCCGAGCTTCGTCAGCTCGCGTGCCCAATGATGCGCGGCTCCGCACGCCTCCATCGCAACCATCGTCGCCGGCAGCTTCTCGAAAAAGCGCAGCACCTGGGCGCGCGTCAGCTGGCGCCGCAGCACCGGCCGATCATGCCCGTCCACCCCATGCAGTTGAAAGAAACGCTTGGACGTATCCATGCCAATACGAATAACCTGTTCCACGGACGGCTCCTCTCGTGATGACGTTCTCGACAACCTCATCATGGCACACAGATGCCGGTGAGGGGCCGTCCACCCCAACAATCCAGAACGCTTCCGCTACACTGGATTGCTTCGCTTCGCTCGCAATGACGGCCGTTCGCCATCGCTGTTTGACATCACTCGCGCGCGGAGTGCGCGCGCGCGAGAACGGGATCGTATTGCATCCGCGCCCGCTTTTGCGGGGCGGGAAAGATAATCAATCCGCCTGGATGTTGGCGTCCTTGACCATCTTGCCCCAGACGCCGAGCTGGACCTTGATGAAGTCGCCGAGCTCATCGGGCGTCGACGAGAAGCCCTCGAAGCCGACCGTCTTGAATTTGGCCTGCACCTCCGGGCTGTCGATGATCTTGCGCAGCGCGGCGTTGAGCTTGGCGACCACCTCCGGCGGCGTGCCGGCGGGCGCGACGAGGCCGGCCCAGGCGTCGAGGTTGAAGCCCTTGATGCCGGCTTCGTCCATGGTCGGCAGTTCCGGAAACAGCGACGAGCGCTTGATGCGCGTTACCGCCAGCGCGCGCAGCGTGCCGGCCTGGACATGCGGCATGGCGGTGGTGAAGTCGGCGAACATCATCGAGACGCGGCCGCCCATGATGTCTTCCAGCGCCGGCGGCGTGCTTTTGTAGGGCACGTGCAGCATGCTGATTTCGGCCCAATGCGCCAGCGTGTCGCCGGCGACGATGCCGGCGGTGTTGCCGCTGGCAAACGACAGCCCGCCGGGATGGGCCTTGGCGTAGTCGACCAGCTCCTTGACCGAATGGATCGGCAGTTTGGGATCGACCACCAGCATCAGGGTAAAGCTGCCGACCCGCGTGATCGGGGTGAAATCCTTCACGGCGTCGTAGTTGACGTCCTTGTGCAGGAACGGATCGGCCGACAACGGCGAGTTGGTCGCCATCAATAGATTGTAGCCGTCGGCCGGCTCATGATGGACGTAAAGCGCGGCGAGCGCTCCGTCGGCGCCGGGGCGATCCTCGACCACGACGGGTTGGCCGAGCGCCTTGCTCAGCGGGTCGGCGATGATGCGGCAGATGGTGTCGCTGGCGCTGGCGGGGCCGAACACGGCGGTGATGGTGATCGGCCGGTTCGGATAATCCTCGGCGCGTACGACGCCGCTGAGACATACGGCCACGGCGGCGGTGATGAAAACGGCAAAGAGCTTCTTCATGTCTTCCCTCCCTGATGGCGCAAATTTTTGGTTGCTGGCGTGTCGGCCTTGCGGTGGCGCACGCGCTTTCCGGCGGGGGGAGGATAGCAGATTTAATGGCGCAGGGGTTGCGTCGATTTGCGGCATGGAATGTCAGGGGCGGGTTTGAAACCCGCCCCTACGGACACCGGGAACAGGGGTTACTTGATGAACGTGCCGCCGCGCAGTTCGGCAAAGGCCTGTTGCAATTCGGCCTGCGTGTTCATCACGATCGGGCCGTACCAGGCGACCGGCTCCTCGATCGGCTTGCCGGAGACGAGGAGAAAGCGGATGCCTTGCTCGCCGGCCTGCACCGTGACCTCGTCGCCGCGGTCGAACAGCACCAGCGAGCGGTTGCCGGTCTGCTCGCGCGTCACGATCTCGCTGCCGCCCTCGGTCTTTTCGGTGAGCACGCCGAACGGCGCCGAAGAGCCGCGGAAATCGCCCGAGCCCTCGAACACATAGGCAAACGCATGCCGCTCGACTTCCACCGGCAGCGTTTTGCGCTTGCCCGGCGGCACGGAAATATCGAGATAGCGCGGATCGGCGGCAACGCCCTCGATCGGGCCGCGCTTGCCCCAAAAATCGCCGCACACGATGCGCACGCGGGTGCCGTCGTCATCGACGATCTCCGGAATTGCCGCGGCTTTGACGTCCTGGTAGCGCGGCGCCGTCATTTTCAGCGACGACGGCAGATTGGCCCAGAGCTGGAAACCGTGCATGCGGCCCTTGGCGTCGCCCTGCGGCATTTCCTGATGCAGAATGCCGCGGCCCGCGGTCATCCATTGCACGTCGCCGGCTTCGAGATTGCCGCGGTTGCCGAGGCTGTCGCCGTGCTCGACGGTGCCCGCCAGCACATAAGTAATGGTCTCGATGCCGCGATGCGGATGCCACGGGAAACCCGCCCGATAATCGTCGGGCCGGTCGTTGCGGAAATCGTCGAGCAGGAGGAACGGATCGAATTCGGATGTGGCGCCGAAGCCGAAGGCGCGGTTGAGCTTGACGCCGGCGCCTTCGATGGTCGGCTTGGCGGTGACGATGCTTTTCACAGGCCGGATGGACATGGCGTTATGACCTTATCCCGAATGGACTTGTTGTTCTCAAAATGGGAAGCCAGCAGCCGGGAGCAAGAAGGCACATGCTTGATACCAATGTCCTCCGTCATTGCGAGGAGCGAAGCGACGAAGCAATCCAGGACCTTGCCGCTGCACTGGATTGTTGGGGTGGACGGCCCCTGACCGGCATCTGTGTGCCATGATGAGGTTGTCGAGAACGTCATCACGAGAGGAGCCGTCCGTGGAACAGGTTATTCGTATTGGCATGGATACGTCCAAGCGTTTCTTTCAACTGCATGGGGTGGACGGGCATGATCGGCCGGTGCTGCGGCGCCAGCTGACGCGCGCCCAGGTGCTGCGCTTTTTCGAGAAGCTGCCGGCGACGATGGTTGCGATGGAGGCGTGCGGAGCCGCGCATCATTGGGCACGCGAGCTGACAGAAGCTGGGCACGAGGTGCGGCTGATAGCGCCGCAACTTGCTAAGCCCTATGTGGCGCGCGGCAAGAACGATGCGGCGGATGCGGCGGCGCTGTGCGAGGCGGCGAGCCGGCCGCACATGCGCTTTGTGCCGGCGAAATCGGCCGATCAACAGGCGGCGCTGATGATGGCGAGCCAACGCGAGCGGCTGGTGCGTAGCGCACGCAACTCGCCAACGCGATCCGTGGTCATGCGGCGGAGTTTGGCCTCGTCGCTGCCAAGGGCCTGGCGGCGGTAAAGCCGTTGCTTGAGCGCGTTGCCGCCGCCGCCATCCCCGACTTGGCGCGCACCCTGTTCGCCGAGCTTGCCGAGGAGCACGCAGCGCTGTGCACGCGAATTGCCGCGCTCGACCGGCGGCTGCGCGACTGGCATGCCGCGAGCGAGGTTGCGCGGCGGCTTTCGGCGATCCCCGGCTTCGGCCGCCTGATCGCCTCGCTCATGGTGATGAAGACGCCGGACCCACATCTGTTCAAGTCGGGGCGCCACTTCGCCGCTTGGCTCGGGCTGACGCCGCGCGACCATTCGACCGCCGGCAAGGCGCGGCCAGGGCGCATCACGCGCGCTGGCGATCCGATGCTGCGCAGCCTCCTCGTGGTGGGCGCGACTGCGGTGATCTGGCAGACGCGCCGGGGCACCGCGAGAAGTCCCTCCGGTTGGGTGCTGGCGCTCTTGAAGCGAAAGCCCGCCAAGCTCGCGGCGGTGGCACTCGCCAACAAGATGGCGCGCATCGCCTGGAAGCTGATGGTGAGCGGCGAACGCTACGCGCCAAGCGGCAACGCCATCGCGCTGTCCGCCGCCTGACGAGATCGGCGTCCCTGGATGAGCGTTCCAGAGATGCCAAGCCGACCTTGCAAGAGACGGAGAGATGGACGGGATCGTTCGATCGGCAACGGGAGATAAACCGCGCGAAGCAACGGCCCAACAAGGTCGCTGGATTGTTTGGATCTCCCGCCGCGCAAACCATCTTGGCCAGCAGCACTCGCTGCATCAACAGGCCGGACACATGCACGCAAGCGAACGCACGCCCGAAAAATCCCCCGGCCCCCTCTTGCAAGCAAGGGGCCGTCCACACATGCTTCGCTTTGCTCGCAATGACAACTCTGCAGTCACCCCAGCGTGACCATGCCGCTCCAGAATTGTTGCGCGTTGCCGACCTCGACGTCGTATTTGCGCGCGAAGGAGAGTTTGCCGTCGGCGCCGACGCGCATCACCGTGATGCCGGCCGGCAGCGAGCCGTCCGCCGCCGACAGGATACTGGCCACCACCAGGACGCGGCCGGTCGGGTCGACGCCGAAGGTGCGCAGCTGAATGCCGCGGCCGTCGAGGTTTTGAACGAGCGTCGGCTCGCCGGTGGTTTGATCGATCGCAAACGCGGCAACGCTGTTCTCGCCGCCGGGCGAGAGTTTTCTGGCGCCGGGTCCCGAAGCCGGAAACGTGCGGTTGGTCACATAGACGAACCTGCCGTTGGGATGAACGTGGATCGGTCCGGTGCCTTGCGGGACGGTTGTTTTCGGATCCGACAGCGTCTCTTTGATGAAGAGCGGCGCTCGCGGCAAGGCCGGTCTCGCCGTCGAGCGCATAGACGTAGAGCTTGTTCTGCCGCTCGACCGAGACGAAGGCCCACGGCTTTGCCGGATGAAAATCGAGATGCCGCGGACCGAAGCCAAATCCGAAGCCATGCCCGTTGCCGGGAGCGATGGATGCGAGGTTGGTCAGCACGCCGTCCTCGAAGCGGAATGTTTTGATCGCGCCGGGGTCTTCAGGTCGCCCGTCGCCGGCATTGTTGCCGCGCGTGACCAGCATCACGGTGCGGTTGCCCGGCGCGGCGAGGATTTGATGGGCGTAAATGCCGGTGTCGAGATTGCCGGGCTGCGCCACCGGCGCGCCGATCCGCCCGTCGGCTTCGATCCGGTGAACGGTGAGGTTGCTCGGCGTGTTGTAGGCCGTCAGCAGAAATCGGCCGCTGCCGTCGACGCTGGCGTGGATCGGGCGCGACGGCAATGCCGCCGGCTCGCCATGCGGCCGCAACGCCCCCGTCGCGGCATCGATGGCGAGCGCACTGGCGTAGTGCTTGTCGCCGGCAATCCCGGGTCCGCCGCTACTCGACACGACATACAAAAAACGCCGCGACGGATGCGGCCAGGCATATTGAACATTGGCCGGCAGCGTCACCGTCTCGCGCGCGGTCAGCACAGCGCCGTCGACGTCGAGATCGTAGCGCGTCAGCGCCGGTCCGACGCTGGCGTAATACACGGTCTGTGGCATGGCCGGATCGGACTCTTTCGATGGGACTTTTGACGCAAGCAGGAGCAAACATACCGCTCTGCAATCTATCCGGCAAATTGACAGGAGTTCGGAAGACTGTGGCGCGCCGCGCCGATCTACGCGTGCGAATTTTCCAGCAACGCGCCGACCAATCCGTCGATCCGGGTTATGCTGCGAAAGTTCGCCGGCGTCATGTCCCGGTCCGGAATCTTCACCGCGAATTCGGCTTCGACAGCGAGCATAAGATTGACGGTGTCGAGCGACGACAATCCGGCCTCGCTCAAATCCGTATCGCGGTCCACCGCACGCTCGAGCCCCCGCTTGGCGAGGATTTCGCGCACCAGCGCGGCGATGCGGTCCGGCGTCGATGAATGAGTGCGATCCAGCACGGTGAATTTTTCCCAAATCTAAACGCGAAAATTGGCGGCTTTCCGAAACCATCATCCCACGAGTGGCTCACCGGATGGTTAGCACGACATCGGTTTTCGATTGGTAACCTTTACGCCAAAGAACCGCGCTAATTCCCGATAAAAGCCGCGATGATTTATGAGTTTTGCGCTAGCTGTGGCGCAACGATCGCGTCGAATGCGAGAGGCGGCACTTCCAGCGCGAGCCCATTGATGAACGTGCGAACCGCGACGGTTCTAGAAGTCGATCAAGACGTCAAAGCGGCGCGTAACGCCGCGCGCGGCATTCTCGCCGCGGCAAGCAGCCTGCGCGTTGCCGGCGCCGCCGACGCGATGGCGCGCGCCAACAAGGTCGCAGCCGTTGCGGCGCGAGCATGCCGCGGCGGTCGACCGCGACTCGCGGTTTCCCGACGAGGCCATTGCCGCCGCGCGCGCCGAGCGCCTGCTTGGCGTCGCGGTGCCGCGCGAACTCGGCGGCGAAGGCGCCGGCATCGCCGAGGTTATCGACATCTGCTACGCGCTCGGTCGTGCCTGCGCATCGACGGCGATGATCTATGCGATGCACCAGACCAAGGTCGCGTGCCTCGTCCGTCACGGGCGCACCAGCGCCTGGTATCAGCTTCTGCTGCGCCGGCTCGCCAACGAACAACTGCTGCTGGCGTCCTCCACCACCGAAGGGCAGAACGGCGGCGACGTCCGCAACAGCTCAGCCCCCATTGTCCGCAACGGTTCGCGCATCGGCCTGGAACGGCAAGCCACCGTCATCTCCTACGGCAGGGCGGCCGACGCCATCGTCACCACCGCGCGCCGCAGCGCCGACAGCGCCGGCTCCGACCAGGTTTTGGTGACCTTTCTCAGGCAGGATTATTCGCTCGAAGCTCTGGTCGGCTGGGACGCGTTCGGCATGCGCGGCACCTGCAGCGAAGGCTTTCGGCTCGTCGCGTCCGGCTCGAGCGAACAGATCGTGCCGGTGAGTTACGACAAGATCCACGCCCAGACCATGATGCCGGTCGCGCACCTGTTGTGGAGCGCGGCTTGGACCGGCATCGCCACCGCCGCGGTCGATCGGGCCCGCGGCTTTGTCCGCAGCGCCGCGCAACGTGCCGGCGGAACCTTGCCGCCGGCCGCCGCCCATTTGACCCGCGCCAACGCCTCGCTGCGCACGCTGCGCAGCCTGATCGTCGGCGCTCAGCAACGGTTTGAAATCGCCGCGGCCGATCCGGCGCAGCTTGAAACCATCGACTTCCAGACCGGCATGAATCTCCTCAAGGTCAATGCGTCGGAGCTTGCCGTCGCGACCGTGATGAGCGCGATGCAGGCCTGCGGTCTTTCCGGCTACCGCAACGACGGCGAGTTCAGCGTCGGCCGCCATCTGCGCGACATCCTGTCGTCGCCGATCATGATCAGCAACGACCGCATCCTTGCCAATATCGCGGCGGCTTCGCTGCTCACAAGCGCGCCGGACTCGCTCGGAGCCTGAGGCGTCGCGGCCTGGAAGTTGGAAATTAGAGGCGTGAACAAAATGAATGTTGCATTCAAGCAACCGAGCCGGCCGACGCATTCGCTCGATTCTATCGCCGAGGCGCTGTTGCTGCCGACCGGCATCGACGGCGTTTACGCGCGCACCGCCGTATTCGAGCAGGTCGTCGACGGGCTTGGCACGCTGATCTCGAGCTACCGCGAAGCCGACACCGAAGTGCTGCGGTTTCCCCCGGTGATGAGCCGCCGGCAGTTGGAGAAATCGGGTTACCTGAAAAGCTTTCCGCATTTCCTCGGTTGCGTCAGTTGCCTCACTGGCCCCGAAGAAGATATCCGCTCGAGCGTCGATCGCTACGAAAACGGCGCGGACTGGACTTCCGGATTGACCGCCGCCGATCTCGTGCTCAGCCCGGCCGCGTGCTACCCGGTCTATCCGCTGGCGGCGAGCCGCGGCAGCGTGCCGGCCGGCGGACTGATCTTCGATGTCGCCTGCGACTGTTTCCGCCGCGAGCCGTCGAAAATGCTCGACCGGCTGCAATCCTTCCGCATGCGCGAATATGTCTGCATCGGCGAGCCGGAGCGAATCCAGGATTTCCGTGCGCGCTGGATGAAGCGGGCCGAAGGTTTTGCCGGGCAATTGGCATTGCCCTATCGCATCGAACAGGCCAGCGATCCGTTCTTCGGCCGCGGCGGCAAGTTGATGGCGATAAGCCAAGTCGAGCAGGAATTGAAGTTCGAGCTGCTCATCCCGGTGCATTCGGAAGAACAGCCGACCGCGTGCATGAGCTTCAATTATCACCGCGATCATTTCGGTGCGACCTGGAATTTACGCACCGCGTCCGGCGCGACGGCGCATACCGGTTGCGTCGCCTTCGGCGTCGATCGGCTGGCCTTGGCCTTGTTCGCCACGCACGGCGTCGAGCTAGCGCAATGGCCGACGCGGGTGCGTCAGGCGGTGATGGTCTAAGCTAAACGCCCATAATGGCGTATTCGGTATAAGCGAGATCGCCGAGCCGCGGGCGCTGCGGGCCTTTGAAGTATTTCGGCTTGCTGCCGCGGCGGAAAATTCCGAACAGCCCCGGTATCGGCTCATTCACATCGACGATGCAGATGACGCGGCCGCGTCGCGCCAGATAGCGGCCGAGCGGTCCGGAAAAGCGCGCGAAGTCGGCGATATCGCGGCAATAGATCAGTTGCGCGCAGGGTAAGAAGCCCTTGACCAGACGGGGGCGGAAAACAAACGGATAGGCGCGACCGGCGCTCACGGCCCACACGCCGGTGCAGCCGTGTTCGGCATGCTGCAGCAGGATTTCCCGCTCGAACGCGTCGACGGCGGTTGCCGGCGGCGAATACGCGCCCAAGACCTCGACCGCCTCGGATGTCCGCTGCAATGCCGGGACACAGACGAAAATGCCTTCGCTGTAGCGCGCAAAGCCCTGGGCTTCGATGATCGGCCAGGTGTGCGGCGCGGCCGAGACGTTCATATAGGTCACGTCCTTGTGCCGCATCGCCTGCGACACCAGAAGCGGCGCATAAGTCCTAAATGCCGGTTCGACATACCAGCTGGAGAGATTGCAACGCGGCACCAGCCGGTCGCCGGCGCGCATTGCCGAGCAAATCATCAGGATCGCGCCGACGAGCGTGCCGCCGGTTTCCAATAAGTAACCATATTTCGGCAATCCGGACGGCGGCTCGCGCCGCGTCAGCTCGTTGAGCGCGCGGTGCCAAAACTGACGATTGCGGTTCGGAAATCCGCGCCGCAGCAGTTCGGTGAGGGCGGGAAGATCGCTCTCGTCGATCTGTCGGCAGCGAATTGCCGGCAAAGCGGAAACCATTCGCGTTGACCACGTCCCGTATGTGAACTTGATCGTAATCGTTGCTGGAATATATCGGCGCGAAATGAACAAACCGTAGGTGTCAGCGCCATGTCGGTAAACATGTCGGTAAAATTAACCATAATGGACCAGATGGAAGAGATTGCGCGCGAGCACGGCAAGATTCTGACGCCGCTGCGCGACGATCTGGTGCTGTTGGATTCCGGCCTCGATTCGCTCGGCTTTGCCGTCCTGGTCGCGCGCCTCGAAGACAAGCTCGGCATCGACCCGTTCACGGCGTCGGAAGACGCGCTGTTCCCCGTGACTTTCGGCGATTTCGTGAAAGTCTATGAAAATGGCGCGCACTGAGGCGCAACCGCTGCGGCACTACGTCGGGTCGGCGGAGCGATTCTTGTTCGATCGTAACGCGTGCGTCCGCATCGGGATCTTGCCGGCGGCACGGCGCTCGGCGGCCGGCTCGAGGCACTGGCCGGCAGATCCGTTCTCCTCGCGACCGGCGGCCAGCTGACGACGGCGCTCGCTCTGATCGAGCTCGACGGCATCGCGCGCCGGCTCGCCATCCTGCCGCCCGATGCCGATCCCGATCACTTCGCGGCGATCGTCGCCGGAGCGGATATCGACGCGGTCGTGGTCGATCCGAGTTCGGCGGCGAGCGAGGCTTTCGATCTTCCGGTCCGCGTCGTATGCACAGCGACAATCGCGGCAACCGAACGGCTTCCGGCGCCGTCGCGCCAGACCGAGTGGGTGATGCTCACATCGGGCACGACCGGCGTGCCGAAAATGGTGGTGCATACGCTCTCCGGCCTGACCGCGGCGTTTCGCGGCAGGCCGATCGACGATTCTGTCGTCTGGGGCACGTTCTACGACATCCGCCGCTATGGCGGGTTGCAGATTTTTTTGCGCACCGTCCTTGGCGGGGTGTCGCTCGCTTTGTCCAGCGCCAGCGAGCCGATGAGCGATCATCTCGACCGCCTCGGCCGCCACGGCGTCACTCATCTGTTGGGCACGCCGACGCATTGGCGCCGCGCGCTGATGTCGCCTGCCATCCGCAATATTTCGCCGCGTTACGTCCGGCTGTCCGGGGAAATCGCCGATCAGGCCATTCTCGACAATCTGCGCCATACCTTTCCGTCGGCGGTCGTCAGTCATGCTTATGCCTCGACCGAAGCCGGCGTCGCGTTCGAAGTCCGTGACGGCCTCGCCGGCTTCCCCGCCGAATTCGTCGAGCGCGCCCGCGACGGCGTGGAGATGAAAGTGCTGCACGGCTCGCTGCGCATTCGCTCGCCGCGCGCCGCCGGCCGCTATATCGGCGCCGAGGCCGTGCTCACCGACCGAGACGGCTTCGTCGATACCGGCGACATGGTGGAATTGCACGGCGATCGCTATGTCTTTGCCGGCCGCCGCGGCGGCATCATCAATATCGGCGGCTTGAAGGTTCATCCCGAGGAAGTCGAAGCGGTGATCAACCGGCATCCGCAAGTGCGCATGTCGCTGGTGCGCCCGAAAGCGAGCCCGATCACCGGCTCGGTCGTGATCGCCGACGTCGTCTTGAAATCCGCGGCCGGCGAACTCGGTCAGGTCAAGGGCGATATCTTGAAGCTCTGCCGCGACGCGCTGCCGCGCCATAAGGTTCCCGCGGCCATCAGCTTCGTGCCGGCGCTCGACGTCGCGGCGACCGGCAAGTTGGCGCGGCGCTATGGCTAAGACGCCGCGCCAAACCATACGCACCGTGCTGGTCACCGGCGGCAGCCGCGGCCTCGGTCTCGGTATCGCCCGTAAGCTCGCGGCGTCCGGCTATCGCGTCATCGCGGTGGCGCGCAAGCCGACCAAGGAATTGACCGCGGCCATCGCCCAAGCCAAGACCCAAGCCAAGCGCGGCAAGGCCGGCGCACTGCACTTCGTCCGTTTCGACCTCGGCAACATCGACGAAATTCCGGCGCTGGTGCGAAACCTGCGCCGGGAATTCGGGCCGCTGTTCGGGCTCGTCAATAATGCGGCGCTCGGGCTCGATGGCGCGCTGTCGCTGATGCATAACTCGCAGATCGAAGAACTCATCCGCGTCAACACGCTCTCGCCCATCGTGCTGAGCAAATATGTGGTGCGGGCGATGATGTCGGAGCGTGCCGGCCGCATTGTCAATGTCGCCTCGATCGTCGGCTTCACCGGCTATAGCGGACTATCGGTCTATGCCGCGACCAAGGCATCGATGCTCGGCTTCACCCGCTCGCTCGCCCGCGAAGTCGGCCGGCTCGGCATTACCGTAAACGCCGTGGCGCCAGGCTTCCTCGACACCGACATGACCCACGGCCTTGCCGGCGCGCAACGCGAGCAGGTGATGCGGAGGAGCGCGCTACGCCGCCTTGCCGGCGTCGACGATGTGGCCGACGCGGTGGAGTTTTTGCTCAGCGACAAGGCGGCGAGCATTTCCGGCACGGCGCTGACCATCGACGCCGGCGCGACGGCTTAATGGACCAGCGCTACGGGCAGGGATGATATTGTCCGTCGTAGCCCAGGTACATTCCGGTCGAGGGGTTGTAAGACCGAAAGCGCTGCTCGCAATAGGCCACGGAATCGCCGCCGGCGATAACCGGAGCGGGCGCAACCGCGTAGCCCGGCCATAGGCGTAGCCGGATAATAATCGTAATAGCCAGGAGCCCAGAGCGGCGATGTCGCCGCCGCAAGCGCCCCGCCAACCACTCCGGCGGCAACCGCGCCGGGCCATCCCCAGCCGCCGTGCCAGCCTCCGCCACGATGCCAACCCCACGCCGCCGAGGCGGGTGTTGCCGTTGCCAGTACCGTGCAAGCCGTCAGAGCGATCGCCGCGGCGCTGCTCAAGAGTTTCGAGTTCATGTCGTTCTCCCGTATCTGAGAGTTCCAGTGTGTCGGGGTGCGGGCGATCTTTGCGATCGCATCGCTGAGCGGTTAAGTGCCGCGCATGGAGCGCGGTTCCCGCGCAGGCGGCCGTACGCGTTCACAGTCTCGCGCAAAGTCGCGCATCGAGATAATTTGCCGCAGGCAATACGGGAGAATTTTGCGATCGCGCCCTAAAGCCGGATTTTCCGGGCCTCGATGCGCTCGTAGAGCGCGGCGTCGAGCGGCACATAGGCTTGGCGCTGCGGGTCGTCGAAGTAGATTTTGTCGCGGACCACGGTGAGATCGAAGCCCTCGCGCTTAAGCTCGTTGGTCTTGGGCTTGAACGTCGCCGTCGTCGCGAGGTCGTGCTTGATTCGCAAAAATAGCGGCCGCGCATAAGCGGGCAACAGCCGCGCCAGATGCGCCCGCAGTTGCCCGAAATCCAAGGCGCCGTCGGCGACTAGCGCCGCCATGCCGGCGGCGCCTTCGGTGCCGGGAACCGCAACGCCGTAGACGGTCGCTTCGGCGATACCGGGAAAATCCATGAGCACGGCGGCGACTTCCGATGTCGCCACGTTTTCGCCCTTCCAGCGAAAGGTGTCGCCGATCCGATCGACAAAACAATAGAAGCCGGCTCCGTCCATGCGCATCAGATCGCCGGTGCGGTACCAGGCATCGCCGGGTTCGAACACATCGCGCAGAATTTTCCGCTCGGAATCCGCGGCGCTGGTGTAGCCTTCGAATTCGCCGCCGCCGGCTTCCGCCGTGCCGCGGCTGATCCGGCCGATCGCCTCGCCGACCTCATCGGTCGTGCAGCGGATCGCCCGTCCGTCTTTATCGCGCGCCGGCTCGCCCGATGCGGCGTCGAATTGCACCAGCGCCGGCGGAAAGCGATGCGCGAGGAACGGCGGCACGCGGCCGATGGCGCCGACTTTGCCTTCGACATTGTAGAGCGAGACGTTGCCCTCCGTCGCCGCATAGAATTCCAAGATTCTCGGAATTTCGAAGCGCGATTGAAATTTTTCCCAGGTGTCGGCGCGCAGTCCGTTGCCGCAACACAGCCTCAAGCGATGCTGGCGCTCGCGCGGGTGTTGCGGCGCATTGACGAGGTAGCGGCAAAGTTCGCCGATATACTGAAACAGCGTACAGTCCCAGTTGACCACGTCGTCCCAGAAAGTGCTCGCGGAAAATTTCTCGCCGATCACGACCGATCCGCCGCGAACCAAGAGTGCGCCGGTCGCCGTCACGCCGCCGATCGAATGATACATCGGCAGGCAGTTGTAGATGCGATCGTCCGGCCCGGTATTCATCAGGCCGGCGAACCATAGGCTCCATTGCATCAGCCGCCGGTGACTGACATTGGCCGCCTTGGGCAGGCCGGTGGTGCCGGACGTGTAGATCGTCAGCGCGCGGTCCGCGATCGTCGTCGAGCGACGCTCGGCTTTTGTCAGCGGCGCGGTGGCATGCCGCTCGATCTCGCGATCGATGCGCGAATAATCGCGGCCACCGTGCGACCAGATTTTCGGCCGGCTGGAAAGTTGCGCCGAGCGGAACTGCTCGATGCATTCAGCGGCGACGATCGCGTGGGTCGGCGCCACGGCGTCGATGCAATGCGCAAGAGCCGGCCCGCGCAATTGCGTGTTGATGAGCGACACGACGCCGCCGACCGCGGTGATGCCGAGCCAGATCGCCATATAGTCCGGCCGGTTCGGCATCAGCAGGCAAACTATTTGACCCTTGGCGAGCTTCTGGTCGAGCGCCCAGCGCGCATAGCGGCGGCTGCGCTCGACCAGCGCGCGATAAGTCAGCGTGCCGCGCTCCGAGATCAGCGCCGCGGCGTCGCCTTGGTCTTGCGCGATGTCCTCGACGGCGTCGAGCAAGAGGCGCTGCGGCTGGCCGGCAATCGGCGCGGTCGCCTCGAGCGCGCGCACCCAGTCGCGCAGCGTGCCGTCCTTGCTGCGGCCGGCGCGGGTTGGGCGATCGATCTCGGCGAGAGTCATGCTTTAGCATCGCCCAACAAAGTGAATCTTTCGCTTCAACAATGGATAAAATTTGAACATGAAACGCCCATGGGGGTGGCAAACAATTAACGTTATTCCCTCGAATTCGCCGCGGTTGCGTTGTTCGGCTTTTCAGCGACGGATAAGAAACGCAACTGGCCTATAAAAGGCGTGTTTTCTGGTTGTGGCGGGAAGCATGAAAAACGAAACGCTGGCCGTTCACGGCGGCTACGAATCCGACCCGACGACCAAAGCTGTCGCGGTGCCGATCTATCAGACCGTGGCCTACGAGTTCGACAGCGCCGATCACGGCGCCGCTCTGTTCAATCTCGAAGTCGAAGGCTATCGCTACAGCCGCATCAGCAACCCGACGGTGGCGGTGCTCGAACGCCGCGTTGCGCTGCTCGAAGGCGGCATCGACGCGTTGTGCGTCAGCACCGGCCAGGCGGCATTGAACTATGCAGTGCTCAATCTCACCGCGATGGGCGCCAATATCGTCTCGGTGCCGCAGCTTTACGGCACGACCTACACGCTGTTCGGGCACGTCTTGCCGAGTCAGGGCGTCACCGTGCGGTTTGCCCAATCCGACCGGCCCGAAGCGATCGAAAAGCTCATTGACGACGACACGCGCGGCATCTTCTGCGAGAGCATCGGCAATCCGGCGGGCAATATTTGCGACATCGAGGCGCTGGCCGGCGTGGCGGCGCGCCACGGCATTCCGCTGATCGTCGACAATACCGTCGCCACGCCGATCCTGCTGCGGCCGATCGACTACGGCGCCGATATCGTGGTGCATTCGCTGACCAAGTTTCTCGGCGGCCATGGCACCACGCTCGGCGGCGCCATCGTCGACAGCGGCAAGTTTCCCTGGAAAAAACACGCGCGGCGCTTTCCGCAATTCAACGAGCGCGATGCCTCCTACCACGGGCTCATCTATAGCGATCACTTCGGCGACGCCGCCTATATCGCCCGCTGCCGCAGCGTCTATCAGCGCACGACCGGCGCGGTGCTGGCGCCGCTGTCGGCCTTCCTCCTCCTGCAAGGCATCGAAACGGTGGCGCTGCGGGTCGAGCGCCACATCGAGAACGGCCGCCGCGTCGCCGAATATTTGCGGCGCATCCGCAGGTCGAGTGGGTGAACTATGCGGGCTTTGCCGACAATCCCTATCACGCGCTGGCGGACAAATATCTCGGCGGCCGGGCCTGTTCGCTGCTCACCTTCGGCATCGTCGGCGGGCTGGACGCCGGCAAGACATTTTACGACGCGCTGCGCTTGTTCAAGAGGCTGGTCAATATGGGCGACGCCAAATCGCTCGCCTGCCATCCGGCCTCGACCACGCATCGTCAGATGTCGGCCGAAGAGCAGCGCCAAGCCGGCGTGCGGCCGGAAATGATCCGGCTTTCCGTCGGCATCGAGCATATCGACGACATCATCGCCGATCTCGAGCAGGCGCTGGCGGCATCGCAGTCGCGCCGTTCGGCGTTGATCGCGGCCGAATAGGGCCGCGGAGGGCACCGCCGATGCCGCTCATTTTGGACACTGGCCGTTCCGGATCGGCAGCCGAGCTTCACTCCGCGAACTGCATCACCATCGGCCTCGTCAACAACATGCCCGATGCGGCGCTTGAGGCGACCGAGCGGCAGTTCACCGACCTCCTTCGGGCGGCGACGCCGAACACCGTCGTACTCCTGAAATTGTTCGCCATCCCGGAAGTGCCGCGCGGCCAAGCCGTGCGCACGGCGATGGCCGAACGTTATCGCGACATTGCCGAGCTTTGGCAGACGCCGCTCGACGGCCTGATCGTCACCGGCACCGAGCCGCGCGCCACAAATCTCAAGGACGAGCCGTACTGGGAAACCTTGAGCACGATCGTCGACTGGGCCAAAGACCATACCGCTTCCGCGATCTGGTCCTGCCTTGCCGCGCATGCGGCGGTGCTGCACAGCGACGGCATCGAGCGGCGCGCGCTCAAACAGAAGCGGTTCGGCGTGTTCGATTGCCGGCTGGTCGCCGATCACCCGATGACGGAGCATTTTCCGCAGCCGCTATGGGTGCCGCATTCGCGCTACAACGACCTGCCGGAAGCGGCGCTGGCGTCGTGCGGCTACAAGAATTCTCGCCCGTTCGACGACCGCCGGCGTCGATACTTTCGCCAAGCAGGACGGCAGCTTCTTTTTGTTCTTCCAAGGCCATCCGGAATACGAGGCAGATACGCTGTTGCGCGAATACCGCCGCGACGCAGTTCGTTTCCTCAGCGGCGAACGCGAGGATTATCCGGCAATGCCTCTCGGATATTTCAGTGACGACGGGGCGGCGTTTGCCGAGGCTTTCCGCAGGCGGGCGCTGCGCAACCGGCGCAGCGACCTGAACGCCGAATTTCCGAAATCGGCTCTCGAAGCCGGACTGCAGTGCCCCTGGCGTGCGGCGGCGCTCGGCACTTACGAAAAGTGGTGCGCTTATCTGAGCGCGCGAAAGGCGGAACGACGAACCATGGCGGTGCCGTTGCCGGGGCTGCGGCTACGCCGGACTTGGCGCGATTGGCCGCGTGGCACGCGCCCGACGGCCGCCGGTTCGGTCCGGTAAGCGGCCGAAGCCTACCGTCTAAACCTTTGAAATTTACGCTTTCTTCGCCACTGGCGCGGTTTAATGGCCACGCAATTATCCCGGAGACTGCTGTGCCTCACCCCGTCGTATTTGCCGTTCCCGCCGACGTCGAACTTCACCCCGCGCCGATTCCCGCCGATTGGATCACCGAAGGCAGCCCGCAGGCGAGATCGAAGCGACTGGGCACCAGCGCCGACGGCACCGCATCGATCATGGCATGGTCGTGCACGCCGGGCCGCTTCACCTGGCGTTACAACGTCGACGAGATCCTCCACATCCTGTCAGGTGAGGTCTTTGTGACCGACGAGAAAGGTCAAGGCCGCCGGCTCGGTCCGGGCGACATGGTGTTTTTTCCTGCCGGCAGCGTCAGCGACTGGCACGTCACCGAAGAGGTCAGAAAACTCGCCGTCTGCCGGCACAGCATGCCGCGCCCGCTTGGTCTAGCGTTACGCGTCTGGAACAAGTTCGCCGCCATATTGGGCGGTCCGGCGGAGGCCGCCGATCCGCTGGAGAGCCGGCCCGGCGGCGTCATCGAGCGCGAGCGCGTTACGGCAGCCTAAAACAGAAGGCGCGATCCGATCATGGCCCGCACGCCGATCCGCCGTGTCATCACCGGTCACGGTGACAAGACCAATATCGCCAAGGTCATTCTCGACGGTCCGGCGACCAACACCAAGACCCCGCGCGACGGCGTCGCCTCGACGCTAATGTGGTGCACCGATCAAATGCCCGCCGACATTGCCGTCGGCGAGACCGTCGAGGACATGGGCGCGCGCATCCTCGGCACGGCGCCGCCGGAAAACGGCAGCCGCTTCATCGTCATGGAATTCGCCCCCGGCGTCGTCTCCGAAATGCATCGCACCGAAACGATCGACTACATCGTGATGCTGGCGGGCGAAATCGACATGGACATGGACGAAGGCAGCGTCACATTGCGCGCCGGCGATATCATGGTTCAGCGCGGCACCAATCACGCCTGGGTCAATCGCGGCACCGCGCCCGCGCGCCTGGCCATCGTGCTCATGGACGCAAAGCCGCTCGGCATCGGCCACCCGCGGCTGCGCGGCCAGCAGGCGCGCTGAGGCTGGGCGCGTGATGCCGAACGTCAATGCC
Organism: uncultured Alphaproteobacteria bacterium; assembly: GCA_963714345.1. Lineage (GTDB taxonomy): Bacteria > Pseudomonadota > Alphaproteobacteria > Rhizobiales > Xanthobacteraceae > BOG-931. The sequence goes on from CAVQOD010000013.1 coordinate 233,722, forward strand.
GACCGCAACAATTATCGCAAATGGCGCTGCTAGCGCGTTATCTGGTGCTCGCTGAGCGCTGGGCGCACTTTAAAAAAAGTGCCCCGGCCGAGAGCGCGGCCGGGGCTCTGATGACGTCAATCTTTTAGTTTGTCAGCGCGTGCTGGCGGACTATCGGCCGGTCTGCGGACCTGTACCGGCGCCGTAGTTGGCTCCGGCAGGCCCCGCGGGCCCCGTAGACCCGGAGTTTTGCTGCGGCTGTTGAGAGTTATAGAGGCCTCGGCCGATCTGCGTGCTAGGCGGCGCCTGGTAGTTCGTCCCGCCGCTCTGCGGACTTGATCCGGCTCCGTAATTCTGTCCGCCAGGACCATTTTGTGCAAAGGCCGGGGCTGCAAGAGCAACGCTGAGGCCGACCGCGACGATGGCTATCTGGAGATTTTTCGTATTCATTATTTCCTCTTACAGCTGCCGGAGCATCTGACCCCGGTGCCGCAGAGTAGTTGCGGTCAAAGCAGAAAGTATACGCATGAGCCCATAGATAAGCGGCTGAAATACATAAACTCTCCATAAATTATACGAAGAAGATATGCGAACGCGCTCATATTTTATATTTAGCGCCGGTGCTGACTGAGTGATGAGAGGAAGCCGTGACGTGCGTTGTCGTGTTCACGAAACGCCGGCCGCACTCGGTTCGAGCAACCAGAAAATAAATCCGTGCCCTGAACTATTTTTGTATTTTTTTCGCCGATACCTGGGAAGCCGCATACATCGATTGGTTTACTTGCCGCCGAATGTTATTGCCGGCGAGCGCCCGCAGCCGCGCTCGGCGCTGTGGGGACTGCAAGTGGAACTGCCGGCGGATCGGACATCACCAAGCGATAACCGACTCCCAGCTCGGTGAGCAGGATACGCGGCTGGGTCGGATCGGCCTCGATCTTGCAGCGCAGCTTGCGCACAAAGATGCGCAGATAATGGGTATTGTCGATGTGTTGGCCGCCCCAGACCTCGCGCAGCAGGAACTGATGGGTGACGACATTGCCGGAATGCTGCGCCAGGACTTGCAGGAGCCGGTATTCCTTCGGCGTGAGCGTGATGCGCTGTTCGCTGATGAATACGGCGCGCGCGGCAAAGTCGATCGATAGCGGTCCGAATTTCACCACCGGTTCGCCACGCGCGGCGCGCAACTGCCGCCGAAGCGCCGAACGCGCGCGCGCCAGCAACTCGGCCATGCCGAACGGCTTTACCACGTAGTCGTCGGCGCCGAGCTCGAGCAGGCGGACTTTCTCGGCTTCGTTGGCCCGCACTGAAAGCACGATCAGCGGCACGCTCGACCACGACCGCAACCGTTCCAGCACCTCGGCGCCGTCCATATCCGGCAGGCCGAGATCGAGGATCACCAGATCGGAGGGTTTGAGCGTCGCCGTATGCAACGCCTCGGCGCCGGTTTCGGCTTCCTGCACCGTGAAATTGTCGAACTCGAAGCCGGTGCGCAAAAAGCGCCGGATTTGGATTTCGTCGTCAATGACGAGCACGCTGAGGGGTATTTCACTCATCGACCGCGGTCTCCAATGGCGCAGCTCCATCCGGCAGCGGCAAATAGATCGATACCGTCGTGCCGCGGCCGACGCCGTCGCTCTCGATTTGGACCTTGCCGCCGTTGGCCGAGATGAAGGCATTTGCGATCCACAGGCCGAGGCCTGAGCCCGAGGTCATGGCGGCGTGGCGCGGTCCGCGGAAAAATCGCTCGCCGACCTGACGTTTTTCATCGCTGCTGAGCCCGGCGCCGCAATCACCGACCGAGAACACGACGGCCCGGCCGTTGGGCCGCGCGGCGACGCGGATCGGCGCGCCATCGGCCGAATATTTTGCCGCATTGTCGAGAATCTGCACCAGCGCCTGCTCGACCTGCGCCGGGTCGGCACGTACGATGGGCAAATTAGAATTCAGATCGAGCGTGACTGGATGCCCGACAAGCCGCCGGCGGCGGTGCTCGACCGCAGCATTGACGATGTCGACCGGTTCAATCCACTGCAATTTCGGCCGTACTTGCTGGCGCGATATGGTGGTGGCATCGAGCAGGTTTTGGATGTCGTTATTGAGGCGCTCGGCTTCGTCGCGCACCACGCCGGTGAGCGCGTGCAAGCGCGGGTCGGCGACCAGCGCCGGCGCGCTGGATAAGATGGTGGCGGCGCCCAGGATAGAGGCGAGCGGCGTGCGCAGCTCGTGGGAGACGGAGCCGATCAGCGCTTCGCGCAGCAGCTCAGTCTCCGAGCGCATTTTCGCTTCGTTCAGCGCGCGCGCGACATCGAGCCGCTCGAGCGTCGCCACCGCGTCCGCAAGCGCGTCGTCGATCCGCTGGCGCATGCCGGCCAGCGCCTCGCCGGAAACGCTGCCGAGATCGATAGCGACGCTGCCGAAATCCGGAGTTTTTGGCGAGACCCGGCGAATAAGCCAAGTATTGCCCTTGCCGTCGTCGATCGTGCGTTCGAGCACTGCGTTCTGTTCGACGCGGGCGACTTCGGCGCGCAGCCGTTCCGGCACGCTGTCGGCATTGCCGGCGTCGGCCGCGCCGAGCAGCACCACTTTGCGCTGAAAAAGGTTAGCCAGGTGGTTCTGGATGGCGACGAAAATCTCCGCCGCGCTCGGCGCTGCCGCGAGGCGGCGGGAAAACGCGTAGAGATCGCTCATCTCCCGCTCTCGCTTGCGCGCGATCGTGGTATGGCGCTTGGCCTGGGTGGCGAGGTGCGACACCACCACGGCGACCACCATATAGAGCACCAGGTTGAGCGCTTCCTGCGGCGAGGCAACGCGAAAGCTGTAAAGCTCGGCGAAAAACAGATAACCGGACAGGATAACGCCGGCGACGGCGGTGAGCAGCGCCGGGACGACGCCGAATTGATAGCCGGCGAGCATCACCGGGACCAGATAGAGCACCGAGCCGCGCAGGATGCCTAGATATTCACGCAACAGCACCGCGACGGCGGTCGTCGCCGCCACCAGCAATAGCGCGATGACGATGCCGCGCAATTGCTGCCTGATCACAGCAATTCTCGATTTTTGATTCGGTAGGCACCGCCGCCGAGCTCAAGGACAATGGCGAGCAAGCGGCCCACGGCCGGAACGACTTTCAGCGCAGCGTTCATGCGTCACGCATCGTCTGGATAAGTTGCAAACGATAATAAGTCATGAGATTTCTCGCGATCCGACGGGGAAGGATTCACCTGTTCGCTGTCCTCCACCAGTCACGAGGCCGTGACGTTGCTATTTTTTAATATTCATAAATTTTCTGCTCGTGCGCATAATATTTTCGTCAACAACAATCTGAGTTTCTTTCCGGCCGCGAAAATTCCGCCGCACGGGGCGGTTTTGGAGAGCATGTGGCGTGTTCCGCGGCCTTACCGAACCATGGAAGTCAATCTGCTATGGACGCCGCGGCGGGATGAGACAGGATGTGTCGGATATAAGAAACCCCAGCTCGCGAGCGAGGCTGGGGTTCATTGATCGAGCGGGGGCGACGGATGCCCGATCAACAGACGTGAGCATACGCTCTCCGTACTCACTGGAGCGAATTACAAATTGGTAATGACAATTGACAAAGCGTCGCAGCATCGTCGCGATCTGAGTAGCCCAGCTTTCGTGACCGCCAGTTTAGTGGGTACACGGCCTAGATTTCGACCGTTTCATCCATGGTCACGCGCGACGGCGTCAGCGCCGCGGCGAGCGCGGCAAGCTTGGCGCGGTCGCAGAAGGCGGGGATCACCGTTGTTGCCTGCGTCGCTCGCACCAGCGCGACGGTATCGGACAACAGCGGATGCACGTTCCAGCGCATGGTCTGGGCGCGGCCGCTTTTGGTCAGCCGCTCCGCCGGCGTGGTCGGGTTGGCGTAGCCGGTGAACAGGATCGTCACCTCGGGTGAATGCTCGAATTGCGGAATGAGTTGCGCGGTCGCCCCCGACGTGCCGTCGGCGGAGGCGGCGAGCATCACGCCGCGCGCGCCGGCGATCGGTTTGACGATGGCGGCGAGGCGCTTGATCTCCTCGCCGACACGGGGATGCAGCGAAGCGGCATCGCCGTCGCCCAGCCGGAGCAGCGATTTTCGCATCGCCTCGTCGACGAAAATGTCGTCGACGCCATGGCGCATCAGTTCGAGCGCGATCTCCGGACCGCGGCCGTTGGCCGGTACCGGCAGCAACAGCGGGCCGCGTTCTATATGCCCGGCAAGGCTGTCCCAACATTCCGTGAGCGGTTTTTGGTAATCGGCATAGGAGCAATCGACCAGCGCGGTCGCCGCTTTCAATCCCGGCGGGTCGTAGGCATAGAGTGCGGATTCCGTCGAATAATCGCCGGTGTAAAGAAAGCCGTCGCCGATGCCGAAGTGCAGCCAGACGCCGCCCGGCGCATGCCCGTTGCGGCCGGTGGTAACGGCGATGCCGAACACGTCGGCTTGGCCGGCGACCGGGAGTGATCGCGCGGCAATGGCCTCGGGCAGACCGCGCGCGACGATCTCGGTCGCATAGACCGGCGGATGGCCGAGTGCCGGCAGGAGCGGCAGGCCGCCGACATGGTCTCTGTGGCCGTGGCTCAAAATCAGCGCATCGACCGGGCCGATGGCGGCCACGTCCGGCAGCGCGCCCGGCGGCGGCCCTTCGCCGAGGTCGAGCACGAGCCGCTTGCCGGCCGCTTCCAAAAGGAAACAGGCCGGCCCCTTTTTGCCGACGCCCGATATCAGCCGCAGGCAGCCCGAACCCACATTCATTCTATTCGCCTCTCGACCCAATGCCCGACATTGACAACCGCAAGCCGCGTCCTTAATCAACCGGCAAAAGGGTCAAGTGCCATGAAAGTCCGCAACTCGTTGAAATCCTTGCGCGGCCGCCACCGCGACAACCGCATCGTGCGCCGCAAGGGCCGCGTCTACGTCATCAACAAGACGCATCGTCGCTTCAAGGCGCGTCAGGGCTAGCAAATATTGGGCTAGCGGCGCGCGCTGCAATTCCGCTGCCCATTTCCGCCGCATTTCTCGGGGCCAATTGAGCACTTTTCCGGCTTGCCGCCGCGCGGCAGGCGAATAGAACTCTTTGGCCATGACGCTGCGATTCCCAATTCTTCTTGCTGCCGCCATGCTGGCGGCGACGGCGGTGCAGCCTGCGTCCGCGCAAAGCCCGCAGGATTTGCTGTCGCCGCCGAGCGACTTGCCGCGCCCCAGCCACGGCGAAGAGACCTATAGCCTCGATACCTTGTTCAGCGCGCTGAAGATCGCACCCGACGAGGCAAGCGCCAAAGCCATCGAAAACCGCATCTGGTCGCTGTGGGTCGAATCCGGCAGCGACACTTGCGATCTGTTGATGACGCGCGTGAAGGACGCGATCGAGGAAAAGGATTACGATCTCGCCATCCGGCTCCTCGATTCAGTCATCGCCATTCGGCCGGGCTATGTCGAAGCCTGGAACCAGCGCGCCACGGTCTATTATCTGAAAGACGATTACGCCCGCTCCATCGCCGATATCGCCGAGGTGCTGGCGCGCGAGCCGCGCCAATTCGGCGCCTTGGCCGGGCTCGGCCTGATGTTGCAAGACATCGGCGATGACAAGGACGCGCTCGAGGCCTATCGCAAGGCGCTCGCCATCGACCCGCACCTCGAAAGCATCCCCGACGCCGTCAAGACGTTGACCGAGAAGGTCGAGGGTCGCGATATCTGAGGCGGTTGTTCTCCCCGTCATTGCGAAGAGCAAGGCGACGACCCACCTTCGCCCGCTCCGCGAGCTACGGTGGGTTTGAGTCCGCCGAAGCACAGAGTGCGTAGGCGGAAGCAATCCAGACTTCACTGCGCTGGATTGCTTCGCGGAGCTTGTCATCGGGCCGGCCACTTCGGGCCGGACCCGTTGGCTCGCAATGACGGGAGAAAGCGAAAATGACCATCGACGACGATAAACGAACCATTCGCGAGCTCGTGGAACACTGGGCGGTGTGGCGCGATGCGCGGCTATGGGACCGCTTCCGCACCGTGTGGCACCCGGAAGGCCGCATGTGGGCGACCTGGTTTCAGGGCACCTTCGAGGAATTCATCAAGGGTAACGACGAGGGCTGGAAGCGCGGCGTGCGCATCCTGCATTTTCTCGGCGGCAGCGCCATCGACGTTGCCGGCAACCGCGCGGTGGCACAGACCAAAATGACGATTTCGCAACGCGCGCCGGTCGACGGCGTGATTTGCGACGTGGTCTGCACCGGGCGTTTCTACGATTTCTTCGAGAAGCGCGACGGCCGCTGGGGTTTTGTGCTGCGCCGGCTGGTCTATGAGAAGGACCGGCTCGACCCGGTCGATCCTTCGGCCAAGCTCGTGCTCGACCAGGATCTTCTCAAGCAGTTTCCGGAAGGCTACCGTCACCTCGCTTATCTGCAGACCAAGATCGGCTACAAGGTGAAGATGGACATGCCCGGGCTCGAAGGGCCCGACCTCGACGCGCTCTACGCGCAGGGCGCGCGCTGGCTCAAGGGCGAATCCATCCAAACTTAAATGCACACGCTGACCGCCGCGGCCGCAATTCTTGCCGCCGGCGCGGTCGTCACTTTTATCGGCGCGCGGCTGATCGAGCGGGCGCATCCGCCGCGCGGGCGTTTGATCGACCTCGGCGGCTTGCGTCAGCACGTGGTCGAGCTTGGCGCCGATGCCGGCGTGCCGGTCGTTCTTGTCCACGGCGCCGGCTGCAATCTCGAAGACATGCGGCTGGCGCTTGGCGAGCGCCTCGCCGGGCGACACCGCGTCATTCTGGTCGATCGCGCCGGGCTTGGCTGGAGCGAACGCAAAGGCCGCCGCGGCAGTTCGCCGGCCTATCAGGCGGCGATGCTGCGCGATGTGCTGGATCGGCTTGGAGTCGCGCGCGCCAGTCATCGTCGGCCATTCCTGGGGCGGCGCGCTGGCGGCGACCTTTGCGCTCGATCATCCGCAGCGCGTCGCCGGCCTGGTGCTGCTGGCGCCGCCGCTTTATCCGTTTCCGCGCAGCATGACCTGGCTCTACGCGCTGTTCGCGACGCCGCTATTCGGCTGGCTTTATGCGCGCACGCTGGCGCTGCCGCTGGGCTTGCCCTTCATCGGCATCGGTCTGGGCTCGGCGTTCTTGCCGCAACTGCCGCCGGCCCACTACATCAGGCGCACCGCCGCGTTGTTGTTGCTGCGGCCGGCCACGTTCCTGGCCAATGCGCGCGACGTCGCCGATCTGCGCGCCTTCCATGCCAGGGAGAGCGGCCGCTACGCCACGCTCGCGGCGCCGGCCGTCATCATGACCGGCGACCGCGACATGGTGGTCGCGCCGCGGCGTCACGCTCTCGCTTTCGCCGCAGCAGTGCCGCGGGCGAAGCTCGTCGTGCTGCCGGGCATCGGCCACATGTTACATCACGCGGCGGCGGAGCGCGTCATCGCGGAGATCGAGGAATTATACGGTCGCTTCTATTCGCCGCCCGTGCCGTCGCCGACATAAGCAATCCGCATGAAATTCGTTGCGCCCGGCGTGCCGAGCGGCACGCCGGCGACGATGATGATGCGCTCGCCGGCTTTGGCGAACCGCTCCTTGAACGCGATGCGGCAGGCGCGTTCGACCATGTCGTCTTGGTCTTTGGCGTCTTCGTCGATGACGCAGTGGATGCCCCAGACCACCGATAATTTCCGCCCGGCGCCCTCGATCGGCGAAATGGCGACGATCGGGCATTTCGGCCGCTCGCGCGACACCCGCAAGCCGGTCGAGCCGGACACCGTCCAGCAGACAATGGCCGAGAGGTCGAGCGTCTCGCCGACCTGCCGCGCCGCCACGGCGATGGCGTCGGCGCCGGTCCGTTCCGGCGGCGTCTGCAGCATGTGGACGCGACGGCAGATACATCGAATCGTCTTCGACTTCCTCGGCGATGCGGTTCATGGTCGCCACCGCCTCGACCGGATATTGCCCTGACGCCGAATTCCGCCGACAGCATCACCGCGTCGGCGCCGTCGAAAATCGCGGTGGCGACGTCGGAAACTTCGGCGCGCGTCGGCACCGGGCTGGAGATCATCGATTCCAGCATTTGGGTGGCGACGACGACCGGCTTGCCGGCGCGGCGGCAGGCCCGCGTCATCTCCTTTTGCACGCCGGGGACTTTTTCCAGCGGCATTTCGACGCCGAGATCGCCGCGCGCCACCATCAGCGCATCGGCGAGTTCGAGAATGTCGGACAGCCGCGCCACCGCTTGCGGCTTCTCGATCTTGGCCATCACCGCGGCGCGGCCGCGCGTGATCTTCTTGGCTTCGGCAATATCCTCGGGGCGTTGAATGAACGACAGCGCGATCCAATCCACCCCGGCGTCGAGCGCGGCTTCAAGATCGGCGATGTCCTTCGGCGCCAGCGCCGCCAGCGGCACGACGGTATCCGGCAGGCTCACGCCCTTGCGGTTCGACACTTTGCCGCCGACTTCGACTTGCGCCACGATGCGCGCGGGCGTCACGTCGGTCGCCACCAGACGCAGCTTGCCGTCGTCGATCAACAGCGCGTCGCCCGGCTTGATGGCGGCGAAAATTTCCGGATGCGGCAGCTGCACGCGCTTGGCGTCGCCGGGCGCCGGATCGGTATCGAGCGTGAAATCCTGGCCCTTGTCGATTTCCGCCGCGCCGTCCTTGAAGGTGCCGAGCCGCAGCTTCGGCCCTTGCAAGTCGACCAGAATGCCGATCGGCCGGCCGTTCTCGGCCTCGACTTCGCGGATGTTCGCCACCAGTTCGCGCATCCGCTCGTGCGTGGTGTGGCTCATATTGATGCGGAACACGTCGGCGCCGGCCTGGAACAGCCGGCCGATGACGGCGCGATCTCCCGACGCCGGACCGAGCGTGGCGACGAGCTTGGTGCGCCGCTGCCGTCTCATCGCGCTCTCATGTTGTGGTCATGGGGTTTTGCTGCCGCTCGGTAGCAGCGGCGAGGGCCCCGGGACTGGAGCGCTCGACGGCGGCGCCACCGGGCTCGACGATGCCCCGACCGTGGTTCCCGGCGACGCCGCGCCCGGCGGTCCGCCGCTGACCGCGGGCGGCTTTTGCACCGGCTGCTCGCTCGATTCGGTCAGCTGCACGGTCCAGGCGCGCTGTTCGCCGGTGTCGACTTCGAAAAAGCCGGTGCGGTCGTAGCCCCGCGCCAGGCAGTCGCCGATGCCGCGGATCGTGAATTCCCTGTCGCGGGTGCACATATAGGCTTGGCCCATCCATTCGCCGCCGCGATCATAGTCGATGGCGTAGACATAATAATAACGGGCGACAAGATTGCCCTTGAGCACCGTTTCGCAGCTGCGCGCCGGCAAGTTCCACCAGCCTTCCGTGGTCCAGCCTTGCGCGTCCTTGTAACCGACCGCGAGGCCGATCCGGCTCGCTGTGTTGTTGCACAGCCGGAAATCCGCCGCAGCAGGGCTCGCAGAGGCAAACAGCGCAGCCGCCGCCAGCGCGCACAGCACCAGCGCGCCAGCCGCCGTCTTGGTAAAACCCGCTGGTCTCATTTTTGGTTCAAATCCGCGTCCCTACAGCATGATCCCGAAAAGTGGATACCGGTTTTCGGAAAAGATCATGCTCAATCAAGAAGCTAGAGCCCGGTTTTGATTCCATCAAAACCGATTAGGCTCTAGGCCAGATTCGGTGTCAAAACGCCGGTCTGTCAACGACGATGGCGCGGAAGTCGGTGACGTTGGTGAACGTCGGGCCGGGCGTGAACAAATCGCCGATGCCGTTGAAAAACCCCGTGGAATCGTTGTCGGCGAGAAACGCGGCGGGATCGAGGCCGGCGGCGGTGGCCCGCGCCAGGGTGGTGTCGTCGATAAAGGCGCCGGCTGGGTCGTCCGGCCGGCCGCGGCCGCCGTCGGTGCCGTCGGTGTCTGCCGCCAGCGCCGCAATCGCCCTGGCACCGGCAAGATGGATGGCGAGCGCCAGGGCATATTCCTGGTTCGGCCCGCCGCGGCCGCCGCCTTTGAGCGTGACGGTCAGCTCGCCGCCGGACAGGATCGCCATGCGGCGGTGCGTCGCGGCGAAGTCGCGCGCCAGCCGCGCGTGTTCGGCGGCGACCTCGCGGGCCTCGCCTTGCAACCGGTCGCCGAGCACGACGCAGTCGTAGCCCGCTTCTCTGACCCGGACTTGCGCGGCGGCCAGGGCATCCGCCGGCCGGGCGACGATCCGATAGCCGGTCTCGGCAAAAATCCGATCGCCGGGCTTGGGCGATTCGTTGTCGGGGTCGTCCAGCGCGCGGGTGACGGTTTTGGGCAGGTCGAGGCGGTATTTGGCGACGATCGCCCGGGCATCGGCGAGCGTCGTCGGATCCGGCACCGTCGGCCCCGAGCCGATCACCGCCGGATCGTCGCCCGGCACGTCGGAAATCGCGAGCGTGACGACGCGGGCCGGAAAAGCACGCCGGGCGAGGCGGCCGCCTTTGATGCGGGAGAGATGTTTGCGCACGCAGTTGATCTCCCCGATATTGGCGCCGCTGCGCAACAGCGCCCGGGTCGTCGCCTGCTTGTCGGCTAAACCGATGCCGGGCGCCGGCGCGATCCAATTCGCCGAGGCGCCGCCGGACAACAGCACCAGCACGAGATCGTCCTTTCCCGCCGCGTCGGCAAATGCGAGCGCGCGTTCGGTGCCCTTGAGCCCGGCTTCGTCGGGAACCGGATGTCCGGCCTCGACCATGGCGATCCTTCGGGTCGGCCGGCCGTAACCGTGACGGGTCACGGCAATGCCGTCGAGCCGCTCCGGTGCGATGCGCGCCAGATAATGCTGTTCCGCCACTTCGGTGAGCGAGCCTGCGCCTTTGCCGGCGGCCAGCACAATGAGCCGCCCGTGCGGCGGCGGTTCCGGCAAGTTCGGCGGCAGGCAGCGCGACGGGTGCGCGGCGCCGACCGCCGCGCGGAACAGGGATTCCAGCAATTCGCGCGATTGCGTCGCCAATTCGAACCTTCAGCGCCGACGCGGGCTATGGACCCCGACCTGGGAACCATGGACTTGGAAACCATGGACTTGGGAACTCTGGAAAGTGTCCGGCCGCATCTTTATCTTTTCCATAGCTAACCCGCGGAGAAGATCATGGCTACCGACCCGAATACCCGCACGGAACTCGAAGCCGCCGTCTATCGTCGCCTGGTCGAGCATTTGCGCTCGCGGACCGACGTGCAGAATATCGACATGATGAATTTGGCCGGCTTCTGCCGCAACTGCCTGTCCAATTGGATGAAAGACGCCGCCGACGCCAAGGGCGTGGCGATGACCAAGGACGAGAGCCGCGAGATTGTCTACGGCATGCCTTTCGACCAATGGCGCGCCAAGCACCAGAAGGACGCCTCGCCCGAGCAAAAGGCGGCATTCGAAAAAGCAAGCCAAAAGCACTGACGCGGCGTTGCCGCCAGTAATGTCCTGTGCAGAGCGTGGATGAGTGCGGTCGCGGCTTGACGCCAGGCGCTGCACTTTCGAAACCTGCGGGCTCACAGTTATGGAGTCCCAGCATGGCCACCGCCGCCGCCGCCAAAGACGACCAGCCCGCTCACCGCTTCGCCAAGGATCAGCTCAAGGCCTTCGTCGAACGCGTCGAGCGGCTCGAGGAAGAGAAGAAGACGATCGCCGACGACATCCGCGACGTTTATGCCGAAGCCAAAGGCAACGGCTTCGACGTCAAGACGCTGCGCGTCGTGGTGCGCTTGCGCAAGCAGGATCTCAACGAGCGCAAGGAGCAGGAGGCTATTCTGGAGACCTATTTGCACGCGCTCGGCATGCTGTAACGAGTCATCATTCCCGGTGCCGGGCCAACGGGTCCGCGCAAAGCGTGGCCCGATGGCAGGCTCCGCGTGGAAATCCGGACACATAATCGGCACCGGTGAGGCGACGCTCAGCCTCGACCCGCGAAATTTGTGAATACGGGTTGCGGGCTCGCGCCTTTGGCGCGCCCACGGTGACGGCCGCGGCAACGATGCGGCATGAGTCGCCAGCATCCGACAGCTCGCGGTCGACACGAACACGATCGCCGCAGCGCGGAAATAATCCGCGGCGCAATCACACGCAACGTTTGCACGCCCCAACCCGCTGTCGTGACAAATTAGCAACAGGTCCAAAGCGATGATGTCGGGTGACATCTTATCCGGGGGATAAGCGTTGCCTGTCACTTGCGAATCGCCGAAAGGATAAAATCAGTTCGGCAGTACACAGAACAGCGCCGAGTCCGTCGATGTCGCGCCGTGGGCCGTACGAGCTGGCCGCGCGCGGTATGCTGCGCCGTTCCGCGTGCCTGTGATGCCGTCGCATCGAGTGGTTGGCGTTCGGTCATCCGTTGGCGCTGCGTGATTTTCTGACACTGATTCACACCGTCTATCAGTTGAGCTTGCGGCTGCTGTTGCGGCGGCGTCTGCGTCGATTCGAAAGCGCGGGCAGGGGAAGGCAATCGTGGCTTTGGCGGTTGGGCGCAGGTGGGAAGGGAAGCGAACCTATGATGACGGCCTACCGCACGCGGCGGTGCGGTTTGGTCGCTGCAGCGCCGCCAGGCTGGTAGCGCTGGCTCGCTGGGGCGTATTTGGTTGCGCCGCGATGGCGTCCGTCGTGCCCGCTTCGGCGCAGAGTCTGGTCAATACCAATACGACTCTCACCGGCACCATCAATGGCGGCAACGGACCCGGCTACTATGTCACCGGCGGGGCCACCCTGACGGTCAACAACGCCAGCCTGCAGAATTTCACCACGACGGGCGGTTCCGGCAGCGGCGGCGGCGCGGGTTTCGGCGGCGCCATCTTCATCGATAACGGTGCCGCGGCGGTCCTCAATGGCGTTTCCTTTTCTCATGACACTGCGATCGGCGGTGTCGGCGGGACGAATTCTCCCATCGGCGGCACTCTGAACAACGGCGTCGTCAACGGTTATTTCAGCCCCACCTCCAACGGCAGCGCCGGCACCACGCCGCCTTCGCCCCAGGACAATTCCGTCGTTTTCGGCAACGGCTTTGGCAGCGGCATTAACGGCGTGACCGGCACCCCGGGCGGCGCCGCGACCCGGGGCTTCGGTGGCGCCGGCGGCACTGGTCAGTCCGGCATTCCGGGCTGGAGCTCGAACCCGATCGCCATCAACAATTATGAGCTCGCGGTGGAAGGGGAAGCCCTTGCGGCGGATAACACCGCGGTCGCGGGTTTAGGTATTTTACAAGCTGCAACATTTGTAGCTGCCTTTGACGCACTCACTGCCTCTGCGGCCGCCGGAGCCAATGCCGGCGGCCCGACTACGATTAACCTCGTGCCTGGTTTTGCGGCAACGGACATCGGCGCAGTTGGTGATGACGCCACCTACCTTGCGCTGGCCGTCTCGGCCGCTCTTGGAGTGACCATCTCTAGCCAGGCTTTAGTCCAGGCCTCCACTATCCTGGCCGACTGGAATGCCGCATGTGCCAACGGCACCCTTTGCTTTGGCGGCAACGGCGGCAACGGCGGCCCCGGCGGCGCCGGCAGCTCCGGCTTCGGCGGCGGTGCGGGTGGTAACGGCGTCGTCGGTGCTGACGGCGGCACTATAGGGGCATTGGAAGGCAACAGCGGCAATGGCGGCGCGGGCGGCGCGGGCGGCTTCGGTGGCGGCGGCGGCGCCGGTGGCTTCGGCGCGGGGGCCTCCGGCGACAGCAATGCAGGCATCGCAGGTGTCGGCGGAGCCGGCGGAGCCGCCGGCTTCGGCGGCGGCGTCGGCAGCACCGGCGGCGTCGTCGGTGGCCAGTTGGCCTCCGGCTTGCGCGGGAGTAGAGGCGCCTCAATGCAGCAGCATCCCCGGCCCTAGCGGCTACCCCGCCTTCGGCGGCGGCGGCGGCAGCGGCTATGGCGGCGCGATCTTCGTCAACGCCGGCGGTGCGCTGACCATCACCGGCACCGGTACTTTTGCCGGCGACAACGCGATCGGCGGCGCCAGCCTCAACGGCGGCCTCGCCGGCGGCGCCGCCGGCACCGACCTGTTCATGATGACCGGTGCGACCGTGACCATCGCGCCCGGTGCCACGGGTAACGTCCCCAACGTCATCACCTTCAACGGCTCGATCGCCGACAACAGCAGCGCCTCGATCGGCACGTCGACGGCTGCGGAAACGGCAGGCTACCCGATCGGCGCCGGCGCGGGCCCGACGATCTATGCCGGCCTGACGGTGTTCAACGGCCAAGACACCTATTCCGGCCAGACCGTCATCAATGGCGGCGCGCTCGATGGCACGCCTAACACCGCGACCAACACCACCGGCCCGCCGACCTACGCCACCACCGACGGGGCGCTGCAGGCGGCGGACGGCATCGGCTTGCCGACCACCAGCAATCTCAACTTCGCCGGGCCGAGCCAATTCGTCGGCGGCGTGTTGCAGACCAGCGGCACGTTCGATCGCTGGCTCAACCCCAATCCCAACCCCTACGGCAACGGCAACCCCGGCGGCGTGCAATGGCTCGGCTCGGGCGGTTTCGCGGCGATCAACGCCCCGCTGACCGTCACCCTCGACGCCGGCGAACCGCTGACCTGGAACGCGTCCGGTTTCGTGCCGTTCGGCTTCTCGCTGATGTTCGGCTCGGCCAATTCGACCAACACCGTCACCTTTACCAACCCCATCGATATTTCCGGCGGCACCGCCAGCATTGTGGTGGCGAATAACGGCAATGCGGCCGGCTCGATGGCGACGATGTCCGGCGTGATTTCCAGCAATGCCGCGTCGGGCACACTCTCCATCGGCGGCGGCGGCTTTGCCGGCACGTTGAATTTGACGGGAGCCAACACTTACACCGGCGGCACGTCGGTGAATCAAGCGACGCTCGGCATCAATAGCGGGGCGGCGCTCGGCACCGGCGCGCTGGCGCTCAACAACGGCACCCTATCGGCGCTGGCCGGGTTGACGATCACCCAGCCGGTGACGCTGACCGGTATCGACATAATCAATACCAACGGCTTCACGGTTGCGATTTCCGGCAATGTCGGCGACGGAACCGCCGGGCCTTCCGGCACGCCTCCCGGCACGCTCGTCATCCTCGGCCCCGGCACCGGCGGCACGGTCAATCTGACGGGAACCGTCAGCTATACCGGCGGCACGGTCCTCGCCCCCGGCACCTCGCTCACCGCGAATGGGACGGCTTCCGCCGGCATTAATGCCGGGCCGATCGTCGTGGTGTCGGCGAGCGGCGCCACCGACTTGTTCACTGGCACCGCGCACGTGGTCGGGCCGCTCGATGTGGTGGACGGCGCAACCCCCGAACTGATCATCCTGCCGGGCGACACTTTGGAAGGCGTGGGCAGCGTCAACCTCCCCGTGGTCATCCAAGGCGGCGGCGCCAATGCGCCCGGCGACGGCGCCGGCACACTTATCTTCACCGCGCCGGTGACCGACCTCGCCGGGTCGACCTACACCATCGCGATCGACGGTCCGCTGGCCAGCGCGAGCAATTGTCCCAACCCGCCCAATACCAACGGCTGTGCGGGACAGTACAGCAGCACCGTCGTGACCGGAGCCGGCAACACCTACACCGCGGCCGGCACCATCGCGCCGATGCTGACCGGCATCACCGCCCCGGCCAACAACACCTACATCCCGCCGGCAGGAACGGGCTTCACGGTGGTTTACGCGCCGGCCGGCGTGCTCGGCAGCTTCAGCGCGCTCACCCAACCGGCGGCGGGCGTCGTAGGAATATCGGGCGGTCTGGCGCCGGGAACGAGGTTCGACGCTCTCTATTTCAACGCCGCCTCGGCGTTGAACCTAGGCGCCGTGCCCTATGCGAGCAATCCGACAGCGATCAATCTGTGGGTGACGCCGGCGAACTACCAAAATCTTTCGTATTGGAACGTCGCGCTCAATCAGAACCAGAGCCAAGTCGCGGGCGCGCTCAATGCGCTGCGCGGCGCGGCCGGTGTGAAAAACAACACCGAGGCGACCTGGGACTTCGGCAACCTGTTTCCGCAACAGCCGCAGGCGCTCCCCGGCATCTTCAGCACGCTCTCGGGCGAGGTTAACGCCGATGCACCGTGGGGTGCGTTTCGGATGATGACGAGTTTCCTCGGCCTCATGGTCGATCCAAGTGTGAATGGCCGGGCCGGCGGCGTCGCAGGAGGAACATCCCCCATCGGCTACGCTTCCGACGACGCTCTCAACTATATTTCCGACGACCAGGATCTGCTGCCGGCCAATGTCGCGCTCGCCTATAATACGGCGCTCAAGGCGCCGCCGCCGGCCGCGTTCAATCAACGCTGGAGCGCATGGGGCTCGGGCTTTGGCGAATACAATAACACCAATAGCGATCCATCGACGGGCACGACCAGTGTCACCGCAAGTGCCTACGGCTTCGCCGCGGGCATGGACTATCACTTCACGCCCGACTCCTTAGCTGGCTTCGCGCTCGCCGGCGGCGGTACCAACTGGGGCTTGGCCCAAGGGCTCGGCTCCGGCCGCAGCGATGCGTTCCAGGCCGGCCTCTACGCCACGACGCATTTTGGTCCGACCTATTTCTCGGCCGCGCTCGCCTTTGCCAATCACTGGATGTCAACTTCGCGCACCGCATTTGGCGGCGACCAGCTCGATGCGAGCTTCGACGCCCAGGATTATGGCGCGCGACTCGAGGCCGGCTATCGTTATGCGGCGCTGCCGACGATCGGCGTGACGCCTTATGTGGCCGGCACCGCCCAAGGCTTTCACGCGCCGAACTACAGCGAGACCGACCTGAGCGGCGGCGGCTTCGGGCTGTCCTACAACGCGGCGACGACGACCGACATAAGCAGCGAACTCGGCGCGCGCTTCGACACTCTGAAGATTTTCGACGGCATGCCGTTGATGCTGCGTGGCCGGGTCGCCTGGGAGCACGATTGGACGAATAACGCTGCGCTCGCGGCGACCTTCCAGGCCGCAGAGCTGCCGGGCGCACCGCCCGGCGCGCCCGTTGCCTTCCAGGTCAACGGCGCCGGGCTGCCGGCCAATTCCGCGCTGGCATCGGCGAGCGCCGAGCTGCGCGTGACACGCTGGCTGTCGCTTCTCGCCAAGCTCGACGGCGAGTTCGCCGGCTCCTCGCAAACCTACGCCGGCACAGCAACGGTGCGCGCGTCATGGTAACCGGTCTGCGCATCATCCGCATTGCCAGCCTGATCGCTGTGGCGCTCGCCGCGCTGGTCGCGGTCGGCGGGCCGGCGCACGCCCAGGTCATTCCCAGCAGCGGCCCCGCCGCAGGCGGCACCTCCGTCACCATCTCGGGCAACGGCTTCTCTAACGGGGACGTGGTGGAGGTCGGCGGGGTTGCTGTCCTTGGCGCCTGCTTGGGCGGCACCGCCGCGACCAACGTGACGGTCGTCGACTCCCAGACCATTACGGCAAAGGTGCCGGCGGGCAGCGCGGGCGCCGCAAATGTGTTGGTGTGCACCATCCTTGGTGGCGTCGTATCGCAACCTGGCACCTTCACCTATCTGTCGGTGCCCACAGTGAGCTCGGTCAGCCCTAATAGCGGTCCCTCGACGGGCGGCGCCTCCGTCTTCATCATCGGCTCGGCCTTTACGGGCGCGACCGCATTGACGTTCGGTGGCAATGCGTCGACATTATTCAACGTCATCAACGACACCACCATTCAGGCAACGACGCCGGCCGGCAGTCTGGGCGTCACCAATGTCGCCGTTACTACGTCGGGAGGAACCGGCACCGGGGTTGGCGTCTATACTTACGTGTTGCCGCCGCCGCCGACCGTGACGGCGATCAGTCCCAACAGCGGCTCTACGACGGGCGGCACCGCCGTCACCATCACCGGCACAAATTTGGCCGGCGCGACGGCGGTAACGATCGGCGGCACCGCGGCATCGTTCACCGTCCTCAGCGCGACCTCCATCAATGCGTCGACGCCGCCGGGCACGGCGGGCACGGCAAGCGTCCTGGTCACCACGCCGGGCGGCACTAACGCGGCCAACACATTGTTCACCTACGTGACGCCGCCGCCCACCGTGGCAGCGATTAGCCCCACTAACGGGCCCGTTGCAGGCGGCACCTTTGTTACGATCATCGGTACCGGATTCACCGGCGCGACCGCGGTGACGATCGGCGGCAGCCCGGCGACCTCTGTGACGGTCGTCAGTGCCACGACCATTACGGCGACCACGTCAGCGGGGAGCGCCGGCCCGGCGAGCGTTCTGGTTACGACGCCGAACGGCACAAATCCCGCCAACACGTTGTACACCTACGGGACACCGCCCCCGACCGTGACGGCGGTTAACCCGCCAAACGGCTCCCTCGCGGGCGGCACCGCCATCACCATTACGGGTGCCGCCTTCACCGGTGCGACCTCGGTCACGATCGGCGGCAGCTCGGTCGCGTTCACCTTCGTCAACGACACGACCATTACGGCGGTTACGCCGGCGCATGCGCTGGGCCCGGTGAATGTGACGGTGACGACGCCGATCGGCACCGGTACGGGAATTGACCTGTATACGTACACGCCGCCGCCGCCCACGGTGACGGCGATTACCCCCAATAGCGGCCCGACGGCGGGTGGCACCGCCGTCACCATCACCGGCAGCAACTTCACCGGCGCGGCTCTGGTAACGATCGGCGGCTACGCAGTGACCGGTGTGACGGTCGTCAACGACACCACCATTACGGCGACGACGCCGACGGGCAGCGCGGGCGCCGCGAATGTGGCGGTGACCACGCCGGCCGGCACCGGCACGGGAATTGGGCTCTTCACCTACGTGGCGCCGACGTCGCCGCCGCCGCCGGTGACGCCGACCCCGACGGTGACGGCGATCACTCCCAGCAGCGGTCCGCTTGCGGGCGGCACGTCCGTCTCCATCACCGGCAGCAACTTCACCGGCGCGACTGCAGTGACGTTCGGCGGCATCGCCGCGACTTCGTTCAGCGTCAATGGCAGCGGCACGATCGTTGCGACCACGCCGGCGCATGCGGCCGGCGCAGTGAACGTGGCGGTGACGACGCCGGGCGGCACTTTTACGCTGGCGAACGGCTTCACCTACCAAGGGGCGCCGACCGTGACGGCGATCTCCCCCGCCAGCGGTCCCATTGCCGGGGGCACCCTCATCACCATTACCGGCACCAACTTCATCGGCGTGACTGCGGTAACGTTCGGTGGCGTCGCGGCGGCCTATACGGTCGTCAGCGCCACGACCATTACGGCGACCACACCGGCGCATGCGGCGGGCGCGGTCGATGTGTCGGTGACGACGCCGGGCGGCACCGACCCGATGCTTTTCAATTACTTAGGGCCGGTGCCGGCCGACAGCGTGAAGCTGAACTCGCTGGAGGTCTCTCTCACTCCGGTGATTGCGCAGGTATCGGGCGCAGCGATCAGCAGTGCCGCTGCTGACGCGATCAGTGTCGGCTTTTCCGGCAACCCGCAGCCGCTCACGCCCAACGGCAGCGGCTTCACCTTCTATTTCGACGCCGATCCGCAGGCGCAACGCAGCGTCGCCCCGTCAGACGGCGGCGTGCGCAGCTTCGTTGCCACGCCCGACCAGGGCACAAGCCGGATCGACGATGCGTTCTCGGAATTCACCGACACCGGCAATTCCAATAAGAGCGCCGCCGCAACCGATTGCGCCGCGCGACTGGCTGGGCTGGATCGATGTGCGCGGCACCAGCTTCAACAGCTACGCCGCCGGCAACGACATGACGGGCATCCAAGGCAACGCCCTTGTCGGGCTCACCCACAGGTTCACCCCGGACTTCTTGGTTGGCGTGCTCGGCGGTTATGAATATTTCGACTATACCGACGAGGCACTGTCGGGCCGACTGACCGGCGGCGGCTGGACGGCCGGCGCCTATCTTGGCTGGCGGCTGGCGTCGACTGCTGCGCTTCGACGCGGCGTTCGCGCGCTCGGGTATCGACTACAATGGCACGGCCGGCACCGCGGCGGGCGCATTCTCCGGTGGCCGCTGGCTCGCCTCCGGCGGATTGACGGGCACCTATCGCTGGCAAGCACTGATGCTGGAACCGTCGGCGCGCGTCTACGGCCTGTGGGAGCATGACAGCGGCTATACCGACAGCCTTGGCACCGTGCAGCCCGACAACGACTTCTCCACCGGCCGGGCCAGTGGCGGCGCCAAAGTGGCCTATACCTTCGAGCCGACGTCGCGCCTGAGCCTTGCGCCCTATGCCGGAGTCTACGGCGATTACTACTTCACCAGCAGCAATGCCGCGGTCCCCGGCGCCGCTCCGGCTCCGATTCTGTTGCTGCAAGGTTGGGCGGCGCGCTTTACCTCGGGCCTCGACATCAGATTTTCAGGCGGCGGGCAGCTCAGTTTCGGCGGCGAACTCGGCGGTGTCGGTAGCACGTAGCGACACCAAAATCTGGACCTATCAGGTGCGCGGCTCGCTGCCGTTCTGAACGGATCAGCCCGTACCCGGTGAGCTTCGTCGGTCAGCGCAGCGACGCCGTATGGGTCGGCGTCGTGTAATTCACCGTCGAGACGAATACGATCGCCGCGCCGCTGAAATGATCCGGCGCAAGGCCCGGATTGGGATCGGCCGAGAAGGTCATCTTGACCGCATTTTTCGGCTTGACCATCAACGACGCCAAAGCGCGGAAATCGCGGTCGCCCAGCGCCACGGTGGTGAGGAAGCGCTTGACGCTCGGCGACAATACGATGGCGCGCAGCCACGGATTGGCAAGGTGCGCGCCGTCCTTGACCACGGTCATCGACGAGGCGCTGGCTGTCATGACCGCGGAGGCGACCTGATCGGCGGCGCGTTCGACCGCGATCGTCGTCGTGGCCGGGAGGTCCTGCCGCGCCGCCAGCGCCGCGGCGCGCAATGCGGCGATCCCCAAAGCGGCGGCGCTGTTGCGTGACGCGTCGCCGCCGGCGTAAGCGAGCGCTGCTGCGCTGGCGTCGCCATGATCGATCGCACCGGTGCTGTCAGTATCGGCGTTGGCCGCTTCGCTGCGGCGATAGGCAATCTCGGCCAGCGGATTGGCGACGCTCATTCCGTCAGGCGGTCCTTCCCAATAGCCGCGGGCGAGGATGACCTGGTTCGCCGTCGTGGCGGTAGAAATCGGCTGGATCGGCGGGGCGGGGGACTGCGGCGTTAGCGAGGAGGGAACGGGAGCAGCGGTAGGCAGCAGTGTCGCGACGTGGACAAGTTTCAACTTTTCTATCGCGCGCGCGACCTTGGCCTTCACTGCGCTCGCCACCGCCGGCTTCTTCTCGGTTTTCGGATCGAGCCCGGCAAGCGCGACAGCATTCGGGTGCCAGGCGACCGGCGTCGCCTCAGCGTCCGCCTCTTCTTCCTCACCGTCCTTCGCCAGGCCCAACAGCTTGGCAAAGGGATTGGCGCCGGAATTTGTGGGCAGCGGCGCGTTGCTCGCCAGCACCGTGTCGATATTGATGCCGGCGGTACGGGCGGCCGCGAGCGAATTCTCCGACGGCATCGCGCCGTGCTTGGTGACGTCGGCCAGCGCCAGCGCGTAGCCCGCCAACGGCTTGCCGTCGGATCGGAATCTGCACCGTGCGTCCATCCGGGAATACGTGCACCAATTGCTCATGCGTCATGCGCGGCCACATGCGGATGCCGCCGACGTCCATGTGCACGAAGGGCGATCCGGACTCGGGATAGAAGCCGACGCCGCCGCGCGCCAAGCGCAGGCCGATCTCGCGGACCGCTTCGAGCGGGACGCCCGGAATGAAGAAGTCCATGGCGCGGCCGAGAATATGCTGGCTGTAACGCGCAACGCCCTCGCTGCGGCGCCGCAGCATGGCGTTGGTCGACGGCGAGCGGTAGCCGCACACGACCTGGACCGGCGCCTTCGTTCCGGTCTCGCGCTGCACCTCCCAGACCAGATCGATCAGGCGCGGGTCCATGTCGGTCGCTTCGCCGCGCCGCCAGTCGCGCAAGAACCAGTCGAGTTTTTTCAGCGCGGCCTCGTCGTAGCGCCCGTCGCGCTTATAGGTGATGGTGATGTCTTCGCCGGTATGGATGTGGTGCAAGGTGATGGTGCGCGTCTCGCCCTCGGCGACGGCGTTTTGCAGCCCGCGCGAACCGAACAGAAAAAACATGAGCGCAAGACCGCACGATAGCCGGCGCGCGCGGCGAGCAATCGACCAGCATTCAGGCGCGCGTTGGCAACGTGCACTGGCAATCTCGCCTTGACGCGTTGAGAGCGTCATCCGCCACGGCTTTCACCGGGCGGTAACGCTAACGCATTGCTAATTTGGGAAGGGTTAACGAAAACTTGCCGTCACCCCATCCCCGACCCGGAATTAGGGCTATCGTCCTACTGTGGCAAAATATGGCCGGCGGGCCGCATTTGAGGCGGCCCGCTGTCCGATCCGGGAAAAAGTGGTTAATTCCGGTACCCCCGACCGGGGCACGCCGCCATTAACGCTCGACGGTTTGCCCGGCCCTGCTCAATTTCTTGGCATGGGCCGCCGCATTGTGTTTCGGCGCCGGCACCGGCTGCGGGGGCGGGCTAAAGCCGCCGAACAGCCGCGAGAAGAAATTGCCGCCGCTACCGCCGGTATCATTCCTGCCGTTCGGATAATAGTTGGCGCCGCCGCCAAACAGGCCGCCGTGGCCGAACAAAGACGGCTGGTCCGGCATCGCCAGGACTTCGCGGTGCGAAATGTCCTCTTTGTGCTCGACCGGGATGTCGGCGTCCTTGCGGTCGCCCTTGAGGATGGCGATCAGCGCTTTGTCGCGGCCGTAGACGTCGTCGCGGAATTCAAGCTTGCCGTCGCTGTCGACGAAGGCGGTCTGGTAGGTCAGGTTGACCGGCACGAATTTCGGGAAGTCGATATTGACTTCGTTCGGGCCGAACATTTTCTTGATGCGCTCTTCGCTATAGCCGTCATTCGGCCGCACCAGCGACAGCAGCACTTCGGCGTAATGCGCCGGATCCTGCACCCGCATGCAGCCGTGGCTATAGGCGCGCTTGGCATAGGCGAACAAATACTTGTCCGGCGTGTCGTGCTGGTAGACCAGGAACTTGTTTGGGAAATTAAAGCGGATGCGGCCGAGCGCGTTACCGTCGCCCGGCGGCTGCCAGATGTGGACGGAGCCGTCGGGATTGCGCGCGATCTTCAGCCCGATGCGGTCGAGCGCCGTCGGATCCTGCTGCAACGCCGGCAGATATTCGTTGTTGATGATCGACGGCGGCACGTTCCAGGTCGGATTGACGGTGATGAACTTCATGTCCGCGGTCATGATCGGCGTCGGCATTTCCGGCTTGCCGATGACGATATTTGTCTTCCAGACCAGCTTGTCGTCATGCATGACGCGCAGCGTGAAGTCGGGCAAATTGACGATGACATAGGTGTCGGGGAAATCGTGCGGCGCCCAGCGCCAGCGTTCCATGTTGGCGATGATGATGTCCTCGACGTGATCGGGCCGCGGTCCGTTGATCGCGTCGACGGTCGGCGGCGGTGAGCGTGCCGGTCGCCGCGAGCTGATGATCTTTCTGGAATTTCTTCACCGCTTCGGTGAGCGCCTTGTCGTAAGTGGTGCCGCCGTCGCCGAGAACGCCGAGCCGCTCGCGCAATTCCGGCACGCGATTGTCCTGCATGCCGACCTTGAGCACCGGTCCGCCCGCGATCGCCGGCTTGGCTTTGTCGAGTCTGGCCGGCGCGGATTTCGGCAAGCTTGGCCTTGAGCGCCAGATAGCCCGGCGTATGCGGCTCGAAAGAATCGAGCGCGGTCGCCATGTCCTTGGCGTCGGCGACGGTGGCCAGCACGTCGGCCGGCTCCGGCGCCGCTCTGTCGTAGGCGGCATCCGCCGTCACGCGCGACCAGGCGACGCGCCCGATGCTGGCATGATGCGCATAGGTAATGACCGACATGGTCAGTTGGATCTCGGCATTGGCGAGATCGGCCGGCGTTGAAAGCGCGGCGAAATTCGGCACCGGATAGTCGGACGGAAACAGCCCGTCGGTATCGACGTGGCCGAGGTAAGCAATCGCCGCTTTGGCGCTGTCGTCGGCCTTGCCGTCGGCGATCCACAGCGGCTTGTAGTTGCGGCCGGAGTAGAACGCGTCGATCTGCATCCGGTCTTTCTTGTTGGCGATAAGATGGTCGAATTTGCCGTTGGCGAGTTCGCGCAACTGGTCGGAGATCGCCGCATCGGGGCCGGGCGGCGCGGCAGGTGGCGCCGCGGCGGTCTCGGTGCCGGAACCCGCCGGCGTGCTGACCGTCGCGCCGAAGGGGTAGCCGGCGTCGGATTGGCCTGGGCGGCCGGCGGCGCCGCCGGAGCGGGGCTCGGCGTTGCAGTGCCGGAAGCATCGGATTTTGGCGCTGCCGGTGCAGGGGCGGCACCTTGCGTCGATTTAGGCTTCGCCTCCGTTGCGGCGGGGGTCGCGGCCGGGGTCGCAACTGCTGGCGCCGCACTGACAGGCGCGGTGCTGGCCGGCGCGGCGCTGACGGGCTTGTCGCTCGACGTGCTCGACGGGTCGGCTAAGGCGCCGCCGGCGACGGCGGCGAGCAGGAGTGCGACAGCGGTCGAAGCCAGCAACCGATCGACACAGAGTCCCGGGCATTACGTAGTCTCCCTCACGGCCAGTCCGGCCGGAAAACGCATACGCTTTGGGATAAATCGCCCCCAAACATGGCATTTACCGCTGTCACTGCGTCGCGGCGGCGGCACCTTACGGCACAGGTCGAACTTTGTCCTGTGATCAGCGGGAATAAATCAGGCGAATTTCGGGGGCTGTCGCTCCGCGGCCACGGTTTCGCTATCCCCTTCGCAGTTCCCACTTTTTTCTCCCCCGCTGGCGGGGGAGGGAAGAGCGGTGGAGAGGCCGAGCGCCTCCAGCTTGCGGTAGAGCGTGGAGCGGCCGATTTGCAGCCGCCGCGCCACTTCCGACATTTGCCCGCGGTAATGGGTAATGGCGTACCGAATAAGATCGGCTTCGATATCGTCGAGCGGCCGCACCTCGCCCTCGGCATCGAGGAGCGGCAGGGCGTCGCCGGGCGTTGGCGGCGGGCGATTGGACGGCCGCTTCGCCATAGGGCATTGCCACCAGAGCGGGCTCGAAATCGTCCGCCGGCGCCAGCGTTGTCTCCACAACCGCGGCCTCCGACGCCGCCGCGACCGCGATGCCGATCTGGGCGGCGATTTGCGGAAACTCGTCGAGCCCGATGGCGTCGGTCTCGGCCAGCACCACGGCGCGGAACACGGCGTTTTCCAACTGCCGGATATTGCCGGGCCAGTGATGGGCGCTCGAGCACGCGCAGCGCCTCGGGGGTCACCATGCGGATGCGTTTGCCTTCTTCGGCGGCAAAGCGCGCCAGAAAATGCCGGACCAGCGCCGGGATATCCGCCGGACGCTCGCGCAGCGGCGGCACCGCGATCGGGAAGACGTGCAGCCGGTAGAACAGGTCTTCGCGAAAGCGGCCGGCTTTGACGTCGGCGATCAGATCGCGATTGGTGGCGGAGATAAGCCGCACGTCGACCTTCACGGGCTTCCTCGCGCCGACCGGCTCGACTTCGCCTTCCTGGATGGCGCGCAGGAGTTTCACTTGCGCCGCCGCCGGCAATTCGCCGACCTCGTCGAGAAACAGCGTGCCGCCGGAGGCCTCGACGAATTTGCCGACATGGCGCTCGGTGGCGCCGGTGAACGAGCCTTTTTCGTGGCCGAACAGAATCGAACTCGACGAGGTTTTCCGGCATGGCGCCGCAATTGACCGCGACGAACGGCTTGGCCCGCCGCTCGCCGGAGCCATGGATGGCGCGCGCGACCAATTCCTTGCCGACGCCGGATTCGCCGGAGATCAACACCGGAATGGCCGACGCCGCCGCCTTCTCCGCGACGCGGATGACGGCATGCATCGTGGCGCTCTTGGTGATGATGTCGGCAAAGCCGAGCGTGCCGGATTGGCTCTTCTTGATCCGCGCCAATTCGCCTTCGAGCGCGCTGGTGTTGAGCGCGTTGCGCAGGCTGACATGCAGCCGTTCGGCGCCGACCGGCTTGACCACGAAATCGACCGCGCCGGCGCGCATCGCGGAGACGACATTGTCGATGCCGCCATGCGCGGTCTGCACGATCACCGGCACGTTGATCGCCGACTGGCGCATTTTGGCGAGCACGCCCATGCCGTCGAGATTGGGCATCACCAGATCGAGGATCACGCAATCGATCCGCGCGCCGTCGGGGCCGGCAAGCAGCGACAGCGCGGCGTCGCCGGAGTCGCGCACCATCGTCTCGTATTCGAACTTGTGCAGCGTGGCTTCCAGGAGCCGGCACTGCACCGGATCGTCATCGACAATGAGGATGGTCATGCGTTCCCCGGTCCGCGGACAGCGCCACGCTGTCCCGTTTCGGGGCACTCTGCGGCAGGACGCTTAAGGGGGTGTTAAGGGAAAGCGCCGCCCCGCCGCGTACGGGGATGAGAGCGACGAGTTAGGCTTGCTGCTGCGACCGCTTGTCGCGGAATAGTTAGAGGACGGATCTGACGGGGGCGACCATGGCGGCCATGTACGACGCGCTGCGGACGGACTTGCGGCGCCGCCGATGAAGCTTTGCCGCGCACTGGCCGGACTGTCGGGTCCACGGCGCAGGCCGACAGCGCGGCAACTGCGGCGACAGCGAGCCAATTCCGGCAATTGGGCGATCAGGATACGGGCGATGACCGATCGGACACCAGGAACGGAGGCCAGCGAATCTTCTCGGCGACACCGGGGAGCCCGCACTGATCGTCGATCTCGCCGTCGAGCTCGGCCAACTCTTCTCCAGCGCCTGCGCAGCGCGCAATGCTTTTCTGCAAACGCTTGTGGTAGGCGCCGTTGACGCTGACCTTCGGCCACCGTCATGTCGATGATCTGGCGCCGCCGCGCCACCAGATCGGCGAGCAATCGGGTAGCCTCGTTGGGCAGCGGTCGCGGGTTGCTGGGTGGCTCGACAAATGCGCAATCACCGCCGCGTCGATCGGATCGGTCTTGGCCTTTGCCGAGCGCCTGGGCAAACGCCCGCCCTGTGCCGGATTGACCACGATCACGGCAGCTCTGCCGCCGCCAGGCGCTGCGACGACGGTCTCAAAACCGCCGGTAGCTCTATAGCGACGACGCGCGGCTCAAGCTCATGCACGCTTCGTCAGTTGCTCGATACCCGCCCGCTACGGGCGACGACAGACTCTCACCGCTCGGACGCACGCAATATCCAAGCGGCTTGGCAACATCGATACCGACACGATGGCGTCCAACTGATCCCTTCCTTGCGCAAACGGGCTCGCTGTGCGGCCCAAGCGACTGTTCGGGTTCGATGGAACGACAGGCGAAGACCCTGGCTCTCCCACGGGCTTGGTGTCCCTAGGTCGGTGCGGTCTCACGCCTGCCCCGCGCCAGCTACTCTAACCCGGGCGGCGATTAGAAAGTTACAAGGTCGCGTGAGCGAAGCGACGAGGGTGAGGGGGCCTCACCGCAATTCTGAGCTGAGCGGATGGAGCGACGACGTTTCAAATATTCCCGCGAGTGAGAGCCCAGCGGAGAGGCCCCCTCATCCATAGCCGATGCTCCGCATCGGCGTTCTTTAGGTAAGAAGAACGGCGGCCGAAGGCCACCTTTGCTTCTCCCCGCACGCGGGGAGAAGGAGTCGCTTGCACATCCGCTTCAGGACTTACCGCACACTCCGCAGCGTCAGCCCGGCGACACCGAGCGCGAGATTGACGCCGACATTGCCTTCGACCGACAGCGGCTGCAGCGCGACCGATCTGTGCGAACCGCCGAGGAGCGCATTGGCGCCGACGCCGACGCCGAGCGGAAGCGCTGCCGGAGCCGCCGACATAGGTGCCGGCCAAGGCGCCGTGGTGATAGCCGTTGACCGGAGCAAAGACGGCCCAGGTCATGACGCCGCCGCCCTTGACGCCGAGATCGAGGCCGAGCCGGCCGATATGGCCTTCGTAATTCTCCGGCGGGCCGTTGTCGGGCGTGAAGCTGCAGCGGATTTTTTGATGCGAGCCGATGATGAGGCCAAGGCTTGCCGATGTCTTGCAGGTGAGCAGGCCGACTTTGGTGCCGCCCGACTGCTGCGCCGCAGCCGGAGCGGCAAGCGCGACGGCGAGCGCAAGGCCTAAGAGTGTACGGGCAAGTTTGGTCATGATCGGTCCCTCATAAACGCTCCCATTTGCGGATGGCGTGTCCCGCCCAATCGCTGGTTTTGTTGCGCGGTAAAGAGCATAGCTGGCAGCGGCGGGCAAGATCGCGGGGCCGCCCCCGCGTCCCTTGATTCACGTCCACCGGCCCCGTTGAATGCCGCGGCCTCGCACTCTGAGACGTGAGAAAATGCCCGCTCCCGATGCCAAAACCGTGCTCGCCGAGCTCTGGCGCACCGCCGGCCACGACGACGCGGCATTGCGCCAAGTCCGGTTCACCGGCGCCGAGCCGGTGCTGCCGTCGTCGTTCGCGGTCGGCGACGGCGGCGCAGGCGACGATCGGCGCGGCGGCGCTCGCTGCGGCGGAGCTGTGGCGGCTGCGCACCGGCCGCCGCCAGAGCGTCGGCGTCGACATGCGGCATGCGGCAATCGAATTTCGCAGCGAGCGTTATTTGCGCGTCGACGGCAAACGGCCGGACGAATATCACGACGACCTCGCCGGGCTTTATCGCTGCGGCGACGGCCGCTGGGCGCGGCTGCACACCAATCTGCCGCATCATTGCAGCGGGCTGCTCAAGCTGCTTGGCGTGCCGCACGACAAGGCGGCGGTGCAGCGCGCGCTCGACGGCACGACGGCCGAGGCGCTCGAGACCGCGGCCGCCGAAGCCGGTCTCGTCGTCACCGCCTGCCGCTCGTTCGCCGAATGGGACCGCCATCCGCAAGGCCGGGCGGTGGCGAAGCTGCCATTGTTCAGCATCGAGAAGATCGGCGACGCGCCGCCGAAAAAACTTGGCGCCGCGGATCGTCCGCTCGCCGGCGTCAAAGTGCTCGACCTCACGCGCATCATCGCCGGTCCGGTCTGCGGCCGCACGCTCGCGGCGCACGGCGCCGACGTGCTGCTCGTCACCGCCAAGCATTTGGCGTCGATGCTGCCGCTGGTCATCGATACCGGCCGCGGCAAATTGTCGACGTCGATCGATCTGCGCGAGCGCGAGCGGCCGCGCGATCGCTGGCGGCGCTCGTTCCCGATGCCGACATTTTCGTGCAGGGCTACCGGCCCGGCGCGATTGCCGCGCACGGGTTTTCGCCGCAAGACGTCGCGCGGCTGCGGCCCGGCATCGTCTATGCCTCGCTATGCGCTTACGGGCACGAAGGCCCGTGGGCAGGGCGGCGCGGTTTCGACTCGCTGGTGCAGACCGCGAGCGGCTTGAATATCGCCGAAGCCGAAGCGTTCGGCGCGCCAAAGCCGAAAGAGTTGCCGGCGCAGGAGCTCGACCATGCCACCGGCTATTTGCTTGCCTTCGCGGTGATGACGGCGCTCGAGCGCGCAGCCGAAGAGGGCGGTTCGTGGCACGTGCGGGTCTCGCTGGCGCAAACCGGCGCTTGGTTGCGCCGGCTCGGCCGCATCGACGGCATGACCTGTCCCGATCCCGAGTTCGACGACGTGCGCGATTGCCTGGAAGAGACCGCAAGCGGCTTCGGCCGGCTCACCGCGGTGCGCCACGCCGCGGTGATGTCGGAAACGCCGCCGCATTGGACGCGGCCGAGCGTGCCGCTCGGCACCGATGCGCCGGCTTGGCCGCAATAGCGGCAATTTGCGCCTGCCTTTGCCTTGCGGGCGCCTTATCGCTGCGCCACATGAACAGCGGTGAGGTCGGGTCAGCACAGCTCAGCAAGCACATGCCAAAAATCGCAAAAAACAATGCCGTCAAACGGCCGGCGGCGCGTGCCGCGGCCGGTCGCAAAACCGCGCTCGGCGCATTGCCGGAGTGGAATCTCAACGATCTTTATTCCGGTCTCGACGATCCGGCCATCAAGCGCGACCTCGACCGCGTCGACGCCGAATGCGTCGCCTTCGAGAACGCTTATAAAGGCAAGCTCGCCGCCATGGCGGCCGGCGCAGACGGCGGCTCGGCGCTCGCCGAGGCGGTGCGGCGCTACGAGGCGATCGACGATCTGATGGGCCGGCTCGGCTCCTATGCCGGGCTCGTTCATGCCGGCAACACCGTCGATCCGGCGCGCACCAAATTCTATGGCGACATGCAGGAGCGCATGACGGCGGCCTCCACGCATCTTCTGTTCTTCACGCTCGAGCTCAACCGCATCGACGACGCGCTGCTCGAAGCGCGCGATGGCCGATCCGGCGCTCGGCCATTACCGGCCGTGGCTCGAAGACGTGCGCCGCTACCGGCCGTATCAGCTCGAGGATCGCGTCGAGCAGTTGTTTCACGAAAAATCGGTGACCGGCTATTCCGCCTGGAACCGGCAGTTCGACGCCACCATCGCCAATCTGCGTTTCAAGGTGTTCGGGCAAAACGCTCGCCATCGAGCCGACGCTGAATCTGCTGCAGGACCGCTCCGGCGCAAAGCGCAAGGCCGCGGCGCAGGCGCTGGCGCATACCTTCAAGCGACAACGTGCAGGCAGTTCGCGCTGATCACCAATACGCTCGCCAAGGACAAGGAAATCTCCGACCGCTGGCGCGGCTTTGCCGACATCGCCGATGACGCGGCATCTGTCGAACCGGGTCGAGCGCGAAGTGGTCGATGCGCTGGTCGCCGCGGTGCGCGCCGCCTATCCGCGGCTGTCGCACCGCTATTACGCGCTCAAAGCCAAATGGTTCGGCAAAAAGCGGCTGCCGCATTGGGATCGCAACGCGCCGCTGCCGCAGGTGCCGACGCGCACCGTCGGCTGGACCGAGGCGATGGACACGGTGCTGACCGCCTACGGCGCGTTCTCGCCGAAAATGGCGGCGATCGCCGAGCGGTTTTTTGCCGAGCGCTGGATCGACGCGCCGGTGCGGCCGGGCAAGGCGCCGGGCGCGTTCGCGCATCCGACCACGCCGTCGGCGCATCCTTATGTGCTGCTCAATTATCAGGGCAAGCCGCGCGACGTGATGACGCTCGCGCACGAACTCGGCCACGGCGTGCATCAGGTGCTGGCCGCGCCGAACGGCGCCCTGATGGCGCCGACGCCGCTGACGCTCGCCGAGACCGCGAGCGTGTTCGGCGAAATGCTGACGTTCCGCAAACTGCTGGCCGACACCCGCGACGACAAAGAGCGCAAGGCGATGCTCGCCGCCAAGGTCGAGGACATGATCAATACCGTGGTGCGGCAGATCGCGTTCTACACGTTCGAGCGCGCCGTCCACACCGAGCGCAAGAGCGGCGAATTGACCGCCGACGCGCATCGGCGAATTATGGCTCGACGTGCAGCGCGAAAGCTTCGGCCCCGCGATCGAGCTCAAGCCCGGCTACGAGACGTTCTGGGCCTATATCCCGCATTTCATCCACTCGCCGTTCTACGTCTATGCCTACGCGTTCGGCGATTGCCTGGTGAATTCGCTCTACGCGGTCTACGAGCATGCCGCCGACGGCTTTGCCGAGCGCTATCTCGCCATGCTGTCGGCCGGCGGCACCAAGCACCATTCCGAACTGCTCGCGCCGTTCGGCCTCGACGCCCGCGATCCCGGCTTCTGGCAGGGCGGGCTCGGGGTGATCGAGCGGATGATCGACGGAGCTGGAAAGCTTAGAGATAGCAATAGTCTTGGCGTCCGTAAAACAATCGTTGAACGACGCTGATTGTTCCATGTTATACAAAATGTAATACAGGGAATTACGACCATGAAGCTCGAAGTGAAGCGCATTGGCAATTCGACGGGTTGATATTGCCGCGGGAACTGATGCAACGCCTCGATATCAAGCGAGGTCAGTTCTTTCACGTCGCCGAGCTCGCCGGCGGCGGGCTTCAATTGCTTCCCTACGATCCTGACTTTGAGGCGACGATGGAGGCGGCCGACGAAGTCATGGATGAGTACCGCGATACGCTGGCGACGCTGGCAAAATGATCGAAGCGCCACATGGCCAGCGAACCCAAATGGCTGACCTACGACAGGTCGTCGCGATCCATAGCCGCCAACTGCGTCGCTTTGGCGGGGCGGCGGGCTCCGTGACGACGGCTTGTTGCGCTCCGCGATCGAACGACCACTCAACAAGTGGCACTACGAGCAGAGCCGAACTTCCGGAATTGCCGCAGCTTATGCGTTTGGGCTGGCGAAGAACCATGCTTTCGTCGATGGCAACAAACGCATCGCATTCATGAGCATGATGGTGTTTCTTGCGCAAAAATGGCGTGAGATTTGCTCCCGATCAGGCCGCATGCCACGAAGATCATTATGTCGCTTGCCGCCGGCGAGGTGAGCGAAGAAAGTCTCGCGCGCTGGATTCGCGACAACTGGCCGAAGGCATAATGGCGAACCGCGAAAAGCCCGACCGCGAAAAAAACCGCTTCTCCGCCCGCGCCGCGCGCTATGCGCGGGTCGGCGCCAATGTCGGCGGCGTGGCGGCGCGCTATGCCGGGCGGCGCGTGCTCATGGCGGCGAGCCCGATCGCGCCGGCGAGGCGACCGCGCTCGTCGTCGGCGCTCGGCCGGCTCAAAGGCCCGCTGATGAAGGTCGCGCAATTGATGGCGACCATTCCCGATCTGCTGCCGCCGGAATATGCCGCCGAATTGCAGAAGCTGCAGAGCGAAGCGCCGCCGATGGGCTGGGCCTTCGTCAAGCGCCGCATGATGGCCGAGCTCGGTCCCGACTGGGAGAAGAAATTCGCAAAGCTTCGAGCATCATCCGGCGGCGGCCGCTTCGCTCGGCCAGGTGCATCGCGCCCGCTCGCTCGACGGCGCGCAGCTGGCCTGCAAGCTGCAATATCCCGACATGCAGTCGGCGGTCGAAGCCGATCTTGCAGCAGCTGCAATGGCTGCTCGCGATCCGCCGCCGGCTCGATTCCGCCATCGATACCAGCGAGATCGGCAAGGAGATCGGCGCGCGCGTGCGCGAGGAGCTCGACTACCGGCGCGAGGCCAAGCACGTCGCGCTCTACCGCGAAATGCTCGACGGCATCGACATCGTGCGCGTGCCGCGCGCCTGGCCCGAACTGTCGACCGGACGGCTGCTCACGCTCGACTGGCTCGACGGCACCCACATGCTCGCGCACAAGAACGATCCGCTCGCCGTGCGCAATCGCGCTCGCGACCGCGATGTTCACCGCCTGGTGGTTTCCGTTCAGCCGCTTCGGCGTCATCCACGGCGATCCGCATCTCGGCAATTACACGGTGTTCGAAGCACGGCGGCGCAGCCCGCCGGCATCAATCTGCTCGATTACGGCTGCATCCGCATTTTCGCGCCGAAATTCGTGCGCGGCGTCGTCGATCTTTATCACGGCCTGCTGCACGGCGACGACGATCTGATCGTCCACGCCTACGAGACCTGGGGCTTCCGCAAGCTGTCGCGCGAACTGATCGACACGCTCAATATCTGGGCGCGCTTCATCTATGCGCCGCTGCTCGACGACCGCGTGCGCACCATCGCCGACGGCGTGGCGCCGGCGCGAATACGGCCGCCGCGAAGCGTTCCGCGTGCATCAGGCGCTCAAGAAAAAAGGCCCGGTGACGGTGCCGCGCGAATTCGTGTTCATGGATCGCGCCGCGATCGGGCTCGGCGCGGTGTTTCTGCATCTGCGCGCCGAGCTGAATTACTACCGGCTGTTCAACGAGGCGATCGAGAAGTTTTCGCATGGACCGCGTCGCCAAGCGCCAGGCGGCGGCGCTGGCAGCGGGCGGGCCTGGGCTAGCAGCAATCGCAGTCGAGGCCTTCCAGCGCCACCAGCGCATTCTTCATAAACGCTGGCGGCAGATCGTCCTCGGCCACCTCGGCAAGCGGCTTGAAGATCTTGAAGTGATGCCGCCCGCCGCCGTCCAGAACACGACGTGGGTTTCGATCGGCGGGCAGCCGGGCACCGCGCAGGCGATTTCCGACACCATGACGGTTTCTTCGTCGGCCAGCGCGAAGCGCGCGCGGGTCCATTCGCGCACGCGGTCGAGCGCGGCATCGTGGACGGGGCTTTTCTTGGTGAAGCCAAGCATGGCAAAACAAGATCAAGGCACGCCTGGCCGGGGTCAAGCCCGGCCAGGACTAATGACATGGCGAATGAAAGGGAGTGAACGTGGCCGAAACAGTACTGGCGGCGGTGCGCACCGGGCCGAGCAAGACCGAAATCCGCGACTATCCGATGCCGGACATTCCGGAGGATGCCGCGCTGTTGAAGATGGAGGTCGGCGGCATCTGCGGCACCGACGTCAAGCTCTACAAGCACCCGCCGTCCGCCGCGCCGGTGATCATGGGGCACGAGAATATCGGCACCATCGCCAAGGCCGGCCGCGAATTCGTGCGACGCAAGGGATTTAAGGAAGGCGACCTCGTCTTTGTCGAGCACTATGTCATGTTGCGGCAAATGCGAATGGTGCCATGCCGGGCAATACCGGCATTGCGAGAACACCAATTGGCGCACCAATCCCGACGCCATCCGCTACGGCTATACCTCGGCGGAGAAGGCGCCGCATCTGTGGGGCGGCTTTGCGCAATACGTCTATCTGCCGTGGAACGCCGTGGTGCATCACGTGCCCAAGGGCGTTTCCGCCGAGCTTGCCGGCCTGGTGACGCCGATGGCCAACGGCGTCGAATGGTCGCTGTTCGATGGCGGCGTCGGCTACAATTCGACGGTGCTCATCCAGGGCCCCGGCCAGCAAGGCCTGTCGCAGACCGTGATCTGCAAGCAGGCCGGCGCGTCGCTGATCATCGTCACCGGCACGTCCAAGGACAAAGCCCGCATGGACGTCGCCAAGAAACTCGGCGCCGACTACGTCATCGACGTGCAGAAGGACGATCCGCTGGCCCGCATCATGGATATCACCGGCGGCAAGGGCGTCGACGTGGCGCTCGACTGCACCGCCGGCGCCGGCACCATTCCGATGCTGCTCGGCATCGAGGCGCTCAAAAGAAAGGGCGGCGTGATCGTCGCGCAAGGGGAAATGGCGCAGTTTCCGAATTTCCCGCTGGAAAAATTCTGCGTGAAATTCATCACCATGAAGAGCGCGCGCGGCCACAGCTACAAGGCCTGCGAGCTCGCGTTGGCGCAACTGGCCTCAAAGCGCTTTCCGCTGGAGCTGGTCACCACGCACCGCTTCGGGCTCAACGATGTCGACCTCGCGATCCGGTCGGTCGGCGGCGAGGGCGTGCCCGACGTGATCCATGCCTCGCTGATGCCGTGGATGTGAACTGATACCGGCAGCAAC
The DNA here is from genome assembly GCA_963714345.1 of uncultured Alphaproteobacteria bacterium. Lineage (GTDB taxonomy): Bacteria > Pseudomonadota > Alphaproteobacteria > Rhizobiales > Xanthobacteraceae > BOG-931. Next base: position 268,847 of record CAVQOD010000013.1, read on the forward strand.
CACCGCAAGGCCGCGCAGCAAGAATGAACGGCGCCCGGAACGATACAGGAGCGGATGAATGGGACAACTCGTCGACGGCAAATGGCGCACCGAGAATATTCTGTTTAATCACGACGACAAAGGGCTCTACTTCAAGCGCCCCTCCATTTTCCGAGACCGCATCGGCAGTGAAGCCCAGTCCGAATTTCCCGCCGAACCGGATCGCTATCATCTTTATTGCGCCGTTGCCTGCCCATGGGCGCATCGCGCCACGCTGATGCGCACGCTCAAGAAGCTCGAGCCGTTCGTGACGCTGACCAACACCTTTCAGGAGTCCGATGGCCAGGGCTGGTCGTTCGGCGAAGCCGGCCATAGCGTGCCCGGGACCGACCGGCGGGTGCGATGGCTGCATGAGCTCTATACGATCGCCGATCCGGCTTGCACGACCCGCGTCACCGTTCCCACGCTGTGGGACGCCAAGACGCGCCGCGTCGTCAATAACGAGTTCCTCCGAAATCATCCGCATATTCAACACCGCGTTCTCCGGCCTCGCTGAGCCGACGCCGGATTACTATCCCGACGCGCTGCGCCCCGAGATCGACGCGACCAACGCGCTGGTGCTCAAAGGCGTGAACAATGCCGTCAACGGCTGCGGCTACTCGATTTCGCAGGCGGCCTACGACAACTCCGTCAAAGACTTGTTCGACACGCTGGACGGCCTGGACGTGCGGCTATCCGGCCAACGTTATCTGTGCGGCGAGGTCGAGACCGAGGCGGACTGGCGGCTGTTTCCGAGCCTGGTGCGCTTCGATCCCTGCTATTACGTCGGCTACAAGTGCAACCTGCGCCGGCTCGACGAGTACCGCAATCTCTCGAACTATCTTCGCGACCTGTACCAGACCCCGGGCATCGCCGAAGTCTGCGACATCGCCGGCATGAAGCGCGGCGTCTTCGGCAAGGCCGGGCCGGTCGGCGCCAACGGGATCATCCCTGCCGGTCCCACGGTCGACTATGCGCGGCCGCACGATCGCGACCGTTTCACGCGTAAGGTGGGCGCCGCGGCGTGAGGTGAGGCCGCGTGGGCAAAATTGCTTAGCCGTTGCTGCGCCTTGCCTCATGGCATGCGAGCGGGGCCGGTGTTTATCCGTTTTTCGCTATCACCCTTTGCTTTTCATTCCCGCGGCGTGCGCGACTTGCGTCCAACGGGTGATTTCGCTCTTCATGAAGTCGGCGAACTCGTCGGGGCCGGCATCGAGCGGATCGTCGCCCTGCTTGCGCAGGGCTTCCGATGGCGGCCGGCGAATGCATCGCCTGATGGGCGGCGGCGGCGAGTTTGTCCACGATCGGCCGCGGCGTGCCGGCGGGCACAAACAGGCCGAACCACAGGCTGGTAGTGACGCCGGGCAGTCCGGATTCCGCCATGGTGGGTACGTCCGGCAGCGCGCCGGCGCGCTTGCCTGTCGTTGTCGCCAGCGCCAGAAGCTTGCCGGCCGCAATCAAACCGACGACGGTCGAGACCGGCGAGAAGGTCATCAGCGTACGCCCGGCGACGACGTCCTCGACCGCCTGCGGGCTGCCCTGATACGGCACTTGCGTCAGTTTGATGCCGGCCTGCTGCGCGAACAGCTCGCTGGCAAAATGCGGCATGCTGCCGATGACGTTCGAATCGAGCGCCTGGTCCGGCTTCGCTTTGCAAAGAGCGATGAGCTCCTTGACGCTATGGATATTGCTCTGCGGATTGACGACCAGAATGATCGGCGCGTTCTGGATAAGCGCGACGGGCTCGAAATCCCTGATCAGATCGAGCGATGCATTGGGGTTGATGATCTGATTGGTAATGATGGACAATGTCCCCAGAAATACCGTGTAGCCGTCCTTGGCCGAGCGCGCGACATATTCGGCGGCGATGCTCGACCCGGCGCCGGGCTTGTTCTCGACCACGAGCTGCTGGCCGAGGATCGGGGCTGCGGCTTGGCTGTACACGCGGGCGACGACATCGGCGGCCGCTCCCGGAGTAAAACCGATGACGACATGGATCGGCCGCGACGGATAAGCGTCGTCCGCAGCGGCGAGGCGAGGCAGCGACGGCAGTGCGGCTGCACCGGCCGCCAAATGCAGGAATTTGCGACGCGGAAGTATCACGACATTCCCCCCAGACTTGAGTTACTTCCCACAGCAAATACGGCGAGTGAGTTTGATTTATTTTTCAGATTGTTCGCCCGCCGGATGCATGGTCGCCGCCTTTGATTTGACGGCACATTGGCATGTCCCGCCTGCGGTTCTCGAAATGAAGCTACACCAGTTGCCGACGCCCACGGAAGAGGCTCCACAGCGCCGGAACGACGCAGCCAGCGCCTGGAAAGTGCATTTCCACCTTGACCTCTGGAGCGCGCCCCTACCGGACCGGTAAGCGTCGTGCTAGCACGACGACAATTCACGACAGGCCGGACGCATGGACCCCATCTTCGTCACCCGTAGCGCTGCGGACGCGGTCCCGATCTGGTTCGCCGCCGCGCGCGAACTATCCCGAGATGCGCAAATCTATCGGCGCCGAGCTTTCGGCCTTCGCTGACGCCGCGGGATTTCGAGCCGAAAGCGGGCCGCACTCTTTTGTTGCCTGCCCGGAAAGGCTGGCGGCAAGGAGCTCGCTTGGCGGCGTGCTGTTCGGGCTGGAGGGCGCCGACGAAACGCCGGACCCGTTTCTTCCCGGCCGCCTGGCGCAGCATCTGCCGGACGGCATCTACCGCTTCGCCAATGAGCCGCACGATGCGCGGCTCGCCGCGCTTGCGCTCGCGCTCGGGCTTTATCGCTTCACCCGCTATCGCAAGGCCGAGGCGCGCGCGATCAAGCTCGATCTGCCGCAAAGCCTCGATCGCGACGATCTTGCGCGCATCGTCGAAGCGGTGACGCTGGCGCGCGATCTGATCAACACGCCGGCAAACGACATGGGTCCGGCGCAGCTCGAACAGGCGGCGCGCAAGCTCGCCGCGCGCCATGCCGCCACCATCAACGCCGTCGTCGGCGAAGAACTGTTGGAGCGGAATTTTCCGCTCATTCACGCCGTCGGCCGCGCCGCCACCGCCGCGCCGCGGCTGATCGACATGATCGTGGGGCGAAGCCAACCATCCCGCGCGTGACGCTGGTCGGCAAGGGCGTCTGCTTCGATACCGGCGGCCTCGACATCAAGCCCGACACCGGCATGCTCAATATGAAGAAGGACATGGGCGGCGCGGCAACCGCGCTGGCGCTGGCGTCCATGATCATGGCGCGGGGGCTGAAAATTCGGCTGCGCGTGCTCATTCCGGCGGTGGAGAACTCGATCGCCGGCGCAAGCTTTCGCCCGCGCGATATTTATACATCGCGCAAGGGCATCACCGTCGAGATCGGCAATACCGACGCCGAGGGCCGCCTCGTCCTCGCCGATGCGCTGGCGCTCGCCGACGAGGACAAGCCCGAACTGATCGCCGATTTCGCGACGCTGACCGGCGCCGCGCGCGTCGCGCTCGGCCCCGATTTGCCGGCCTTTTTCACCGACGACGATGCGCTCGCCGCCGAGCTGATGCGGCATGGCCTGGCCGAGAACGATCCGCTGTGGCGGCTGCCGTTGTGGCGGCCGTACGAGGCGATGCTGGAATCCAAAGTCGCCGATATCAACAATGTCGGCGGCAGCCAGGGCGGCGCCATCACCGCGGCCTTGTTCATGCGGCGGTTCGTGACGGCAAAATCCTGGCTGCATCTCGATTTGTTCGCGTGGACGGCAGCCGCCAAAGCCGGCCGGCCCGAGGGCGGCGAATTGCAGGCGGCGCGCGCGCTCTACGCCATGCTCGCGGCGCGCTACGGCTGAGCCGGCAAAGATGCGCGACTTCGATCCTCGCGTCACGCCGTTCCGCGCCGATCTTGCCGCCAAATTTCTCGAAGGCAAGGTGCCGGCTCAGCGTTACGTCGAAGGCCGCACATACGAAGTCGTCGCGCCGCAGGCGCCGTTGCGGCACGCGCCGCGGCCCGACGCGCCGCTCGATACCGAAGCGCTCGATCGGCGAGCGTGTCACGGTCTACGACGAGAACGAAGAAGGCTGGGCCTGGGGCCAGCTCGCCGCCGACAATTATGTCGGCTGGCTGCCGTCCGCGGCGCTGGCGCCGCCCGGCGCCGCCGCCGACGCACAGGGTCGCGGCATTGCGCACGTTCGCGTTTCCCGGACCGTCGATAAAATTGCCGCCGCTCGAGGCCTTGCCGCTCGGCGCGCAGATTGCCGTCGCGCGCGTCGAAGATCGCATGGCGGTGACGCCGAGCTGGCTGTTATGTGCCGGCGGTTCATCTCAAGCCGGTCGGCGAAACGAAACCGATTTCGTTGCGGTGGCCGAAGCGTTTTCTCGGCGCGCCCTATCTGTGGGGCGGCAAGACCGCGCTCGGGCTCGACTGCTCGGGCCTGGTGCAGATCGCGCTTGCGGCTTGCGGCATGGCGTGCCCGCGCGACTGCCGACATGCAGGAGCAGGCGCTCGGGCAGGCCGGTCGGCGGTACCGGCCGAGTATTCGCAATCTCAAGCGCGGCGATCTGATCTTCTGGAAGGGCCATGTCGCTATCGTCGCCGACGCCGCGAATCTTCTCCACGCCAACGCCTTTCACATGGCGGTGGCGATCGAGCCGATTGCCGAAGCGATCGCCCGCATCCGTGCCGCGGGCAGCGCAGTCACCAGCGTGCGGCGCATTGCGCGCTAGCCGATTATTCGTCGACACTGTGCGGCGCGCATTACAGACGCGAACCGGGAGGAACACCCGTTGACCGCTTCGCCCACTCGATCCTCGCCGCAGCCGCCATTGCCGTAGCGGCGGCGCCAGTCGCCGCGCAGGCCGAAACGGCGCTCAACATGGCGGTGGTGTCGCGAACGGTCTTTTACCTGCCGGCCTGGGTCGCCCAGAAGCAGGGCTTTTTCAAAGCCGCCGGCCTCGACGTGACCATGAAGGTCTATGACGGCTCCGACCAGATTTACAAAGACTTGCGCGCCAATACCCAGCAGGTTGCCGTGGCCTCGACCGAAAGCATCATCGCCGACGCCTATAACGGCGGGGTGTTTCGGCTCGTCGCCGGCAATTCGCAGCGGCCGCCGCATTTCATCATCGCCCAGCCCGAAATCAAGACGCTGGCGGATCTCAAGGGTAAGCTGATGGGCGTGGTGTCGATGCACGAAGGCACGACGTTCTTCGTTCCCGATATCGCCAAGAAGGCCGGCCTCAGCCCCGGCGAAATCAGGATCGAAGCCGTCGGCGGTTCGCCGACCCGCATGCGGCTTCTCAAGGAGCGCAAGATCGATGCCGGGATGCAGCCCTATCCGCTGAGCTACGAGGCCGATGCGCAGGGATTCAGCAATCTCGGTCCGGTTGCGGACATCGTGCCGGACTATCAATTCAGCGCCGTGATCGTCGACGAAGATTGGGCGCACGCGAACCAGGCGGTCTTGGTCGCCTATTTGCGCGCGCTGCGCGCCGGAACCGCCTATATGTTCGCTCATCCCGACGAAGCGGCCGAGATCGGCGCCACGGAATTGCAGACCACTGTCGCCTTGGCGCGGCGAGCAATCGACGATACCGCGCGCATGGATATCATGCCGAAGGATTTGTCTTTGACCGATGCGAGCCTGCGCCGCGTGTTCGATAATGTGAAGGCGGCGGGTCTGGTCGGGCCGGAGGCAAGCTACGATCGTGGCAAAGTTCGTCGACGAAATCCTATCTCAACGAGAGCCGAAAGTAGCAAAGCTGGAGCGCTACGATGAACGAGGCAGAGCCGCATCTGGCCGTCCCCTCAGTCAGTCCGCAACCTCCTTACCATCATTTGTTGCGCCTGAGTTTCTGGATCCGGGAGCTGCCGTTCGCCCTGGTTCTGATCCTGACCACGATCGGCGTCGCTTATACGAGCTTCTCGAAAAAGCCGATCACCGGCTACTGGGAAATTCTGGCGCCGCTGATCGCGCTGGTCTGCGTCGGCGCCGGATGGGAAAGCGCCGACGACAATTCCAAGCGGCTGCGGTTGATCGCGACGCAGGCGCTGCATTGGATCGCCTTCATCGTGGTGATGAACATGCTGCTGCTCGCCAGCGTGCAGCGCGATTTCAACGCCAGCGCCACCGGGCTTGCGATTTTCACCTTGCTGGCGCTCGGCACTTTCACCGCCGGCGTGCATGTGCTGTCCTGGCAAGTCTGCCTGCTCGGCCTGATCATGGCGCTCGGCATTCCGGCAATCGCCTGGATCGAAAACTCGGCTTTGCTTGTCGTGCTGGTCGTCGGCGTGGTCGTCGGCATCGCCGCCGTGTTCTGGTGGCGCATCCACGAGAGCCGGACGCGCCAGCCCGGCCTGCATGACGCCGCGTCGGTTTGCCCCGGATGCTGGCCGGCCCGCTGCGGCAGCACGAGAAGACAGGCGATGATGAAGACGGCGATGACTGCGGAGGCGATCGGCCGGCTCAACGCCAGGCCGCCGTCGCTTCGCGGCTTGTCGAGAAAATCGCCGACGGTGGCGCCGAGCGGCCGCGTCAGGATGAACGCCGCCCAGAACAAAAAGACCCGCGAAACGTCCGTCCGGTAATACAAGATGGCAAGCATGGCCAAGCCGACGCCGAACACGATCGCGCCGCCGCCATAGCCGAGGCCGGTGTCGTCGGCCGTCCAGTCGCCGAGCGCCGTTCCGAGCGTCTGCGAAAAGGTGATCGCGAGCCAGTAAAAGACTTCAACCTTCGGCGCGTTGACGGTCGCGACTGAGATCGAGCCGAGCGACCAATACCAGGCGGCGAGCGTCGTCATCAGGCAGACGAACAACAGCGACGAGCCGCCGGCATAGCCGATGCCGAGCGAGCGGTCGGCAAAGTCGGCCATGGTGGTGCCGGCGGTGGTGGAAGCGACGATCGTCGCCCAATACAGAAACGGATGAAATTTCTTCGCCGCGATCTGCAGAATGACGAAAAGAACGAGCAGCGAGAGGAAAAGCGCCGTGCCGAGCAGATAGCCCCAGTTCAACGTCATGGTGACGGTGTCGCCGCCGGTCTCGCCGAGCGTCGTCGCGGCGATCTTGATGATCCAGAAGACCAGCGTGACTTCGGGAACCTTGCTCGCGGTTCGTTCGACGGCGCCGGTCATTTGGTCGATTTATCGCGCGTTTGCGGTGAGACTATCGCCGCTCATGTAAGGTCGATTTCAGCCAAAATCTTGTCGAGTTGCTTTTCAACATCCGCAGATGCCGGGACCAGCGGACTGCGATGCTCGTTCGTTTCGAGCAAGCCAAGACGCTTGAGCATGTACTTGACGGGAATGGGGCTCGTTTCCAGAGCGACGCCGCGAAACAACGGGTAAAGCTTCAGGTTGAGCGCGATCGCGCCATCGATGTCACCTTGCGCAAAGGTCTCATAGAGCCGCGAGACCAGGCGCGGCGCGACGTTGGATGCGGTGATCATCATACCGCAGCCGCCAATGCCGAGCATCGGCAAGCTCGGCAGTTCAAGCCCGGCAAAGATGCGAAAATCGCGGCCGAGCCGCGCCAGCGCGCCGGTCACGAAACCGACATCGGTGTCGGTGTTCTTCAATCCGGCGAAATGCGGCAATTTTTCTTTGATCGCGGCGAGCGTGTCGACGGCGAGCGTGAAGCCTGAACGTGCCGGGATGTGATAGATCAGAAACGGCCGCTCGGTGCGGCGTCCCAATCTGGAGAAATAATCGACCGCCCCGCGCTGTGGCGGCGCCGAATAAAATGGTGTGACAACCAGGATCGAATCCGCTGCCTATTTTGTCGAAACGATCGATCAATCCAGCCGTCGCCTCGAACGATTCGGACGCCGTTCCGGCGCAAACCGGGCGACGGCCGTTAGCAGTCCGCACCGCAAACTCGACGAGCTGACCGCGTTCCTCGACGGTGAGCATGGTTGGCTCGCCGCTCGTGGCATTGACGAGGAGGCCATGCGTGCCTTCGGCGATCTGGCGTTCGATCAGCACGGCGTAAGTATCGAAGTCGATCTTGCCGTCGCGGAAGGGGACGACCAGCGGGCAATACGACCCGCGCAGAAAATCAGTCACCGACATTGCACGCCCACTCCCTTGGGCCGACGGCCGAACGTCACCGCTCGGCTTTCAGCCCGAGTATCTTGGCGATCCCGGCGAGCTGCTCGTTCTGCTCTTTGATGTTTTTGGCAAAGTCCGCCGGGCCGCGCAGCGTCATGATCTGGCCGGTGTCGGCCAGCCGCTTGCCAATGACCGGATCGTTGGCGGCGACGTCGCGGAAATCGGCGGCGATGCGTTCGCGCAACACTTCCGGCATGCCTTTCGGTCCGTACACGCCGCCAGCGGTCTCCATGGTCAGCGACGGATAGCCGGCCTCGGCGGCGGTCGGGATTTCCGGCGCGCCGAGCGCGCGCTGCTTGCTGGTCACCAGCAAGACCTTGATTTTGCCGGCGGCCTTGAGCGGCTGCGTCACGGCCAGCGAGGTCGACATGACCTGGATGCGATTCTCGGCCAGATCGTTCGGCGCCTGCATGATGTCGCGATACGGTACTTTGACGACTTGCAGGCCCATCTGCTTGAAGAAGCCGTAGATCAGAAAGTCGGAGTTGCCGGTGGCGGCTGCGACATTGAGCTTGCCGGGCTCGGCGCGCGCCAGCGCCACCAGCTGGTCCATGGTGTCGATGTGCAGCGATGTCGGCACCGAGATCGCCAGCACGGTGACATAGACCTGGGCGATCGGGACGATGTCGCTGAGATCGTAAGGCGGCGCGGACTGGTCCGGGTCGTAGAGATGAACCAGGAATGCGCCGGCCGGCCCGAAATACAGCGTATGGTCGTCATGGGCATCGATGAAAGCTTTGATCGAAACCAGGCCGTCGCCGCCGGGCCGGTTCTCGACCACAACCGACTTGCCCCAGCGCGCGGTCAACCGGTCCGCCAAAAGCCGCGCGGTGATGTCGGTCGCGCTGGCGGGACCGAACGGCAGAATGAGCCGCACCGTGCGCGTCGGATAAGTCTGCTGCGCCTGTGCGCCGCCGGCGAATTGCAATGCGATCGCGATCGCGGCCGCAGCGATGAGCCGTAGCATCGATGGCCTCCCGTGCTTTTGGCCATGACAATAGCAGAAAATGCGCGACGAGGAGCCCATCCGCGGTTCACGGCGGCCCAATTTGGCCGCGCTGGCGCATCGAGCGAGGCTCCATTACCATTCGGGCTCATCAACGGGGTCGGAAGAGCCTATGCCGGGACGGGTTGAGGGAAAAGTCGCGCTCATTACCGGGGCCGGCTGCGTCGGGCCGGGCTGGGGCAACGGCCGCGCCGCCGCGGTCTTGTTCGCGCGCGAGGGCGCCAAAGTCTTTGCCGTCGACAAGAATGCCGAAGCGATGACCGAGACGGTCGCGCGCGTCGGCAATGACGGCGAAATCGCGACCCATGTCTGCGACGTGCTCGACGATGCGCAAGTCGGCGCCATGATGGAGGCGTGCCGCAAGAAATTCGGCCGCATCGATATCCTGGTCAACAATGTCGGCGGCTCGGCCGCCGGCGGCGCCGCCGAAATGTCGGAAGAGAATTTCGACAACCAGATCGACTACAATCTCAAAAGCGTATTTCTCGCCTGCCGCCACGTCATCCCGGTCATGATCGAGAAGCCGGCGGCGGCGCCATCGTCAACACCGCGTCGACTTCCGGCATCCGCTATACCGGCTCGCCGCAGATCGGCTACGCTTCGGCCAAGGCCGCCGTCATCCAGTTCTCGCGGGTGACCGCCGTGCAATACGCCAAGCACGGCATCCGCGTGAACACGGTGGTGCCGGGCCAGATGCACACCCCGATGGTCGAGGCGCGGCTCGCCAAGCAGCGCAGCGGCGGCGACATCGAGGCGCTGCTGCAATCGCGCGTCGCGCGCATTCCGCTCGGCTTCATGGGCGACGGCCGCGACACCGCCAATGCCGTGCTGTTTCTCGCCTCCGACGAAGCGCGCTTCATCACCGGCACCGAAATCGTGGTCGACGGCGGCATGACCGCGCGCTGCGATTGATCATCCCAGGATTGGAATGTCCCATGGCCATCCGCGCCGACGATCTCACCCCGACCATCGCGCCGCCGGATCCGAATCCGAAAAAGCCGCGGCTCAAGCTGCCGCCGCTCGCCTGCGATTCGCATTTTCACGTGTTCGGGCCGCACGGCAAATTTCCTTATGCGCCGAACCGGCCGTTCACGCCGGCCGACGCTTCGAAGGAGGAGCTGTTCCGCCTGCATGAGTTCCTCGGCTTCGAGCGCGGCGTGTTCGTGCAATCGACCTGCCACGGCAGCGATCACGCGGCGCTGGTCGATCTGCTCGCCGCCGGGCAAGGCCGCTATCGCGGCGTCGCTTTGCTCGAGCCGTGGACGCCGCAGGCCGAGGTCGATCGCCTGGACGACGCCGGCGTGCGCGGCGTGCGGCTGCATTTTTATTTTCCGCATCTCGGCGCGCCGATGCGGCGCGACGACATGCGCCAGGTGATCGAGAAGGTGGCGCCGAACGGCTGGCATATCGCCATGCATCTCGGCGGCCACGGCATGCTCGACTACTACGATTTCATCACCGCGATCGATGCGCCGGTCGTGATCGACCACATCGGACGCATCGACGTCGCCGAAGGGCTGCACGGCAAGGCGTTCTCGGTGCTGCGCCGATTGCTCGACCGCGGCAATGTCTGGGTCAAGCTCTCCGGCACCGACCGCATCACCAAGCAGCCGTATCCTTACGCCGACGCCGTGCCGTTCGCGCGCGACCTTGCCGCGCACGCGCCCGAGCGCGTGGTCTGGGGCACCGACTGGCCGCATCCGAACCACGGCGCCGTGCCCAATGACGGCGAGCTGGTCGATCTCATCGCCGAGATCGCGCCGGGCGAGCGCGCACGCCGGCTGATGCTGGTCGACAATCCGGCGAAGCTGTTCGGATTTTGAGTGAACGGCATGGGGTGAACGGCATTGGCGAAAAGATTCTCGGCAAGCTTCCGCCCGATGCTTTCGGCATGCTGGAATTGCCGGCGCTGCCGCCCGACATCGTCGACGGCTTTCGCGCGCTGCCCGATCTCACCGGCATCGTCTCGGATGCGATGGACGAGCTTGGCATTGTCGGCGCCGTGCCGGCCGCCATGCTGCGGCCGAGCGATCCGACGGCGCGCATCGTCGGCCGGGCGCTGACGGTGCGCAATATTGCCGCCAGCGCGCCGGTGCCGGAAAAGGTCAAGGCCGGTGTATCCGGCCTCGGCGAGATCGAGGCGCACAATCTTGCCGAGACCGGCGATGTCCTTGTGGTGCAAGGGGTCGATCAGGTCTCCAATCTCGGCGGCATGTCCGCCACCATCGGCCACCGGCAGGGCGAGATCGGCGCGATCGTCGACGGCGGCGCGCGCGACGTCGATCATTCCCGCGCCATCGGGCTGCCGGTCTGGTCGAAGAGCGTCAGCCCGATCACCGGTAAATGGCGCGTCGAAACCGTTGCCATCAATAAGCCGGTGACGATCTGCGGCGTGACGGTCGATCCCGGCGATCTGGTGCTCGCCGACGAAACCGGCGTCTGCTTTGTCCCCCGCCAGCGCGCGGCGGAGGTGCTGGCCCGGGCGCAGCGCAACGTCGCAGCGGAGAAATTGCGCGAAGCAAAGATCGCTTCCGGCGTCCCGGTCGCCGAGCTCGTCGGCAAGGTGAAATAACGCCGCTATTCGCCGGTAATGCCGAGCTTCTTGATGGTGTCCGGCCAGGCGGCAAATTCTTTGGCGAGGCGCTCGGCAAAAGCGTCATGACCGAGCATGCCGTGAATGCCGTTGCCGGCGAGGCGCTGCTTGATCTCGGGCTCTTCGATCACGGCGAACAGCGCTTTCTCTAATCTGTCGCGCACGTCATGGGGCGTTCCGGCGGGCAGCATGACGCCGTACCAATTTTCCATCACCACGCTCGGCAGGCCGAGCTCCACGGTTGTCGGCAAATCGGGCAATAGCGGCGAACGCTGTTCGGCAAACAAAGCAAGCGCCTTGACCGAGCCGGCCTTGACCAGCGGCAGCAGGACCGGCAAATCCGCATTGAGCATGTCGACGTGGCCGCCGAGCAGATCGTTGATCGCCGGTGCGGCGCCGCGGTAGGGCACGTGGGTTATTTTAACGCCGGCCGCGGCGTTGAGCATTTCGACCGCGATGTTCATGGTCGTGCCCGGTCCGGCCGAGCCGTAGGTCAGCTTCTGCGCCTTCGCCTTGTTGATGAGTTGCGGCAAGGAGGCGACGCCGAGATCTTTGTTGACCACGAGCAACGACGGCACGACCCCGACCAGCATCACCGGCTCGAACGATTTGACCGGGTCATACGACGTCGGCGGCTTGAGGATCGGGCTCAGCACGAACGATCCGAGGCTTGCCAACAGGACCGTGTTGCCGTCGGGCGCTGCGTGCGCGACAAATTCGCAGCCGATCGCGCCGCCGGCGCCGCCTTTATCGTCGACGATCACATTGGCGTTGAGCTTGGGGCCCAGTCCGTTGGCGAGGATGCGGGCCAATTGATCGACCGGGCCGCCCGCGGCGAACGGCACGACGATCTTGATGGTGTCGGCAAGCGCCGGCGTCGCCAGCAGCAATACCGCGGCGCAGCACAACCCGAAAAGCCAGCTCCAACGATCCCGCATGTTGTCTCCAGAGGCGATTTATTGCTCGACCACGCCCTCGGGCGCGGTTTCGAGTTTGAACGCCGCGGCAAACAGCGCGCGCGTATAGTCGGTCTTTGGGTTGCGGAACAGCTCGGCGGCGTCGCCGGCCTCGACGACCAGGCCATGCCGCATCACCACCAGCCGGCTCGCCAGCGCCGCGACCACGCGCAGGTCGTGCGAGATGAACAGATAAGTGAGATTGTGCCGCTTCTGCAGGTCGCGCAGCAGATCGACCATCTGCGCCTGGATCACCATGTCAAGCGCGCTGGTCGGCTCGTCGAGCACGATGAAACTCGGCTCCAGCACCAGCGCGCGCGCCACCGCGATGCGCTGGCGCTGACCGCCGGAAAATTCATGCGGAAAGCGAAAGCGCAGGTCCGGATCGAGCCCGACGTCGCGCAACGCCTGGACCACGCGCTCGTCGCGCTGGCGATCCGTCATGTCCGGCTGATGGACCTTGAGCCCCTCTTTGATGATGTCGGCGACCGACATGCGCGGCGACAGCGACCCGTAGGGATCCTGAAACACGATCTGCATGTCGCGGCGGAACGGCCGCATTTCCTTGAAGTTCAGCCCCTGCAGATCGTGGCCCATGAAGGCGATCAGGCCGTCCGAGGATATCAGCCGCAGGATCGCGCGCCCGAGCGTCGACTTGCCGGAGCCGGATTCGCCGACGACGCCGAGCGTTTCGCCTTTGCGCAACTCGATGCTCAGGCCGTCGCAGGCTTTGACGTGCCCGATGGTCTTGCGCATCAGGCCGCGCGTGATCGGGAAACCAGACTTTGAGCTGGTCCGTTCTCAGGAGCATCGGCGCGTCGGGCTGCGGCGGCGCCGGATCGGGCCTCGGCTCGGCGGCAAGCAGCGCGCGCGTATAGGGGTGCTCGGGCGCGGAGAACACCCGCTCGACGGCGCCGTGCTCGACGATCTTGCCGTCCTTCATCACGCAGACCCGTTGCGCGATTTTGCGCACAATGCCGAGATCGTGGGTGATGAACAAAAGCGACATGCCGAGCCGCGACTGGATGTCCTTGAGCAGCGCGATGATCTGCGCCTGCACGGTGACGTCAAGCGCGGTGGTCGGCTCGTCGGCGATGAGCAGATCGGGCTCGTTGGCGAGCGCCATCGCGATCATCACGCGCTGGCGCTGGCCGCCGGACAGCTGATGCGGATAGCTCTTCAGCCGGGTTTGCGGGTCGGGAATGCCGACCTGGGTGAGAACTTCCAGCGTCCGCGCGCGGGCCGCCGCGCCGGTCAAGCCGCGGTGCAGCAGCAGGATCTCGCCGATCTGCTTCTCGATCGTGTGCAGCGGATTGAGCGACGTCATCGGCTCCTGGAACACGATGGTGATGTCGTCGCCGCGCACCTTGCGCATCTCGCGCTCGGACAGTTGCAGCAGATCGCGGCCGTGGAACTCGATGCTGCCCGACGGATGGTGCGCCGCCGGATAGGGCAGCAGTTTTAGGATCGACAAGGCCGTGACCGATTTGCCGGAGCCGGATTCGCCGACCAGCGCCAGGCACTCGCCCTTGACGATGTCGAACGAGACGCGGTCGACCGCGAGCGTCTCGCGCCCGCCGGAGCGGAAGGCGATGGACAGATCGCGGACGCAGAGGCAAGGATTCTCCGCTCATGCAAATGTCTTCCGCGGATCGAAGGCGTCGCGCACGGCCTCGCCGATGAAGATCAGGAGCGACAGCATCAGCGCGACGGTGAAAAAGCCGGTGAGCCCGAGCCAGGGCGCCTGCACATTGGCTTTGGCTTGCGACAACAATTCGCCGAGCGACGGCGAGCCGGGCGGCAGGCCGAAGCCGAGAAAATCGAGCGCGGTGAGCGTCATCACCGACGACGACATGACGAACGGCAGAAACGTCATGGTCGCCACCATGGCGTTCGGCAACAGATGCCGGAACATGATGACCCTGTTGGAGACGCCGAGCGCGCGCGCGGCCTGGATATATTCGAAATTGCGGCCGCGCAGGAATTCGGCGCGCACCAGGCCGACGAGCCGCACCCAGGAGAACAGCAGCAGGATTCCGAGCAGCACGAAGAAGCCGGGCACCAGCACCGAGGAAATGATCAGCAGCAGATAAAGCTCCGGCACCGACGTCCAGATTTCGATGAAGCGCTGGAACAGCAGGTCGGTCCAGCCGCCAAAATAGCCCTGCACGGCGCCGGCGGCGACGCCGATGACCGACGAGACGATGGTCAGCACCAGCCCGAACAGCACCGAAATGCGGAAGCCGTAGATCAGCCGCGCCAGCACGTCGCGGCCCTGATCGTCGGTGCCGAGCCAGTTATATTCGAGCGTGCCGCATTTGGCGTAGCCGTTCTTGGCGGCGAAATCGCAATCTGCTGCGGTCAGCATCCAGGTCGGCTTGGAGGGAAAGGCCGACGGCGGATTATCGTTGATGGTGTTGTAGGAGAAACGGATCGGCGGCCAGATCTCGACGGCGTTGTGCTCGTCGAGAAATTTCTGCAGATGCGGGTCGCGATAATCGGCCGCGGTGCCGAGGTCGTCGCCGAAGTCGGTGTCCGGATAGGTCACGAAGACCGGAAAGAAGCTCTTGCCGTCGAAATGAATAAAGAGCGGCTTGTCGTTGGCGATGAATTCGGCGAACAGCGTGACCACGAACAGCACGAGAAAGAGCCATAACGACCAATAGCCGCGGCGGTTCGCCTTGAAATTCCGCCAGCGCCGCGCGTTGAGCGGCGAGAATTCGAAGCCGCGCGGCAAGCCGGCAAGACCGAGCGGGCCGGTCGGCTCGGCATCCGGCTTCAGTTCCGCCGGGATGCCGGGCTCGATCTCGGCCCGCTATTTTGGTGAGCGTTTCGGCGTCCACCTCACACCTCCCGCGTCTCGAAATCGATGCGCGGATCGATCCAGGTATAAGTGAGGTCGGAAATCAGATTAACGACGAGGCCGACCAGCGCGAAAATGTAGAGATTGGCGAACACTACCGGATAATCGCGGTTGAGCACGCTTTCGAAGCTCAGCAGCCCGAGACCGTCGAGCGAGAAGATCGTCTCGATCAACAGCGAGCCGGCAAAAAACGCGGACACGAAGGCTGCCGGGAAGCCGGCGATAACCAGCAGCATGGCGTTGCGGAAGATGTGGCCGTACAGCACCTGGCGCTCGGAGCAGCCTTTGGCGCGCGCGGTGAGAACGTATTGCTTGCGCAATTCCTCGAGGAAGGAGTTCTTGGTGAGCAACGTCATGGTGGCGAAGGCGGCAAGCCCCATGGAGACGATCGGCAGCGTCGAGGTGCCAGAAGTAATCGAGAATTTTTTCCCACAAGGGAAATTGCGACCAGCCTTCCGAGGTGAGCCCGCGCAACGGGAAGATTTGCCAGAACGAGCCGCCGGCGAACAGGACGATAAGCAGAATCGCGAACAGGAAGCCGGGAATGGCATAGCCGACGATGATGACGCCGGAGGTCCAGACGTCGAACTGCGAGCCGTCGCGCACCGCCTTGCGGATGCCGAGCGGAATCGAGATCAGGTAGCTCAGCAGCGTCATCCAGATGCCGAGCGAGATCGATACCGGGAGCTTCTCCTTGATCAGCTGGAGCACGCTGACGTCGCGGAAATAGCTCTTGCCGAAGTCGAAATGCAGATAATTCCACATCATCAGGAAGAAGCGCTCGTAGGCCGGCTTGTCGAAGCCGAACTGCTTTTCCAGGCTCTTGATGAATGCCGGGTCGAGCCCCTGGGCGCCGCGGTATTTGGAGTTGACGTCGTATTGCGAGCCGCTTTGCGTGCCGCCGCGCGCAAAATCGCCGCCGGCCGAGCCGGAAATGCGCGAGGTGGCGCCGGTATCGGTGCCGTGGAGCTGGGCGATGACGCGCTCGACCGGGCCGCCCGGGCGCGAACTGCACCACGACGAACGACACCAGCATGATGCCGAAGATCGTGGGGATCATGAACAGAATGCGGCGGATGATGTAGGCAGCCATGCAGTCCCGGGATTATTCTCAACTTTTGGCCGCCATCTTAATGCCATTGGCGCGGTGCGCCATTACTCTTGCTGCCCCGGATGCGGCCGCGGCGTCGCATCCGGGAATGACGGAAACACGACGAAAAAATGCGGTAGCGACATTACGGCATGCGACATACTGGCGTTCCGCTTGCGAATTCATCGAACTATCAAACGGGCCGGATTTTGCCGGCCGCTGGCCGGGTCATACCACCAAGTATCGGGAATGCCGCGAAAATAGCGCGGTTGCGCCGGCGGCCGGCCGAAAACGTCCCAATAGGCGATCCAGTGCGAGGCCTTATACCAGTTCGGAATCCAGTAGCGGCCGGCGCGGATGACCCGGTCGAGCGCGCGGCAGGCGGTCACCAGCGCGGGCCGCGAATCGGCGGCGATAATGGCGTCGATCAGCGCATCGACCACCGGATCGGCGATGCCGGCAAGATTGTTCGAACCGTGCAGCGCCGCTGCCTGCGAGGAGAAATACGAACGCAGCGAGTCGCCCGGCGTCGCCGAAAAGCTGAACCGGTCGATGGTAATGTCGAAGTCGAAATTGTCGAGCCGCGCCCGGTATTGCACCGGATCGACGACGCGCAGCGTGGCGTCGATGCCGAGTGTGCCGAGATTTCTGATGAACGGCATATGATGCGGCTCGAACGCCGGCTCGTCGATCAAAAATTCGACGGTGATCGGCGCGCCGCTCGGCAGCAAGCGCTTGCCGTTGCGGATGACGCAGCCGGCATCGTGCAAGAGTCTGCGCCGCCTTGCGCAGCAGCGGGCGGTCTTCGCCGGAGCCGTCCGAGACCGGCGGCGTATAGGGCTCGCCGAACACTTCGGCCGGCAGGCGGGCGCGGAACGGCTCGAGCAGCGCAAGCTCCGCGGCGCTCGGCACGCCTTCCGCCATCATATCGGAGTTCTGAAACACCGAAACGGTTCGCATGATAGGCGTTGTACATGATCGTCTTGTTGGTCCATTCGAAATCGAAGGCGTCGTTGAGCGCATCGCGCAGCCGCACGTCGGCGAATTGCGGCCGCCGCGTATTGATGAACCAGCCTTGCGCGCCGGACGGCGTGTCGTCGGGAATCTCGTCGCGCTTGACGCGGCCGTCCTTCACCGCCGGAAAATCGTAGCGCGTCGCCCAGAAGCGCGAGGTGAACTCCTCGCGGAACAGATAGGTGCCGGCCGAAAAGCCTTCGAAGCCGACGTCGCGGTCGCGATAATATTCGAAGCGCACGATATCGAAATTGTTCTGGCCGCGCCCGACCGGCAGATCGGCGCCCCACCAGTCCTTGACGCGATTATATTCGATGAAGCGGCCGGGCTCGAAGCGGCCGACCTGGTAGGCGCCGGAGCCGAGCGGGATATCGAGCGTGGATTCGTCGAACGGCCGCGTTGCGTAATAGGCGCGCGAGAAAATCGGCAGGCCGGCGACGAACAGCGGCACGTCGCGCGCGCGCTTGGGCGCAAAGCGCACGGTGACGGTTGCGTCGTCGTCGGCCGTGGCGCCGGCGAAATCGCGCAGCGACTGGCTGATCAGCGGGTGACCTTTTTCCTTGAGCGTTGTCAGCGAGAAGGCGACGTCCTGCGCGGTGAGCGGCGAGCCGTCGTGAAATTTCGCCTCCGGCCGGATGAAGAATTGATAGGTGAGGCCGTCGGCCGAGCGGCGGACTTTTGCCGCGGCAAGCCCATACATGGCGTCCGGCTCGTCGCCGGAGCGGACCATGAGCGTGGCGAAGGTCAGCTCCATGCCCTGCGCGGCGTCGCCCTTGAGGATGAAGGTGTTGAGCGAGTTGAAGGTGAGGAAATTCTGGTTGTAGATCTGATCCGGCCCGATCTGCGAGAAAATGCCGCCCTTCGGCGCGTGCGGATCGACATAGCTGAAATGGGCGAAGTCCGGCGGGTAGGCGAGATCGCCGAACGCCGAGAGGCCGTGCGATTCGATCGCCGCGTCGGCGCGCGCGCCCGAGCGTCGCAAAGCCGACGGCGGTAGCGCGCCGACAGCGCGCTGGCGCCAAGCTTGAGGATACGCCGACGCGTGCGGCCGGTTCATGCCCCGGAGCGCTAGCCCGTCTTTGCGGCTTTTTGCGCGTCCCACCACCATACCGCCGGGAACGCCGACACGCCGTATTTCGGCATCGGCTCGGGATGGCTGAAGCGATCCCAGCGCGCGGTGCGGACTTTGAAGTAGGCCCATTGCGGCACGACGTAATAGTTCCACAGCAGGATGCGGTCGAGCGCTTTGGTGGCGGCTTCGAGGTCGGCGCGGTTCTTGGCGAAGACGATCTTGTCGATCATCGCATCGACCGCCGGATTTTTGATGCCGATCAGATTGTCGGAACCGGGCTCATCGGCCGCCTGCGAACCCCAATAGCCGCGCTGCTCGTTGCCGGGCGAGAGCGATTCCGGCCACGCATTGGTGATGATGTCGAAATCCCAGCCGCGCAGCCGGTTCTCGAATTGCGCCTCATCGACCGTGCGCACCGACATCGTCATGCCGAGGCGGTCGAGCGAAGGCTTGTAGAACAGGAAGATGCGCTCGAAGCTCGGGCCTGCGGCGAGGAATTCGACGGTGAAGGGTTCGTTGGTCTTGGTGTTGACGAGCTGCTGGTCCTTGACTTCGTAACCCGCCTCTTTGAGCAGCCGCAACGCCTCGCGCAGGTTGTTGCGCACCGCACCGGGATTGCCGTTGACCGGATTGGTATAGGGCTTCTTGAAAACGTCGGGCGGAACCTTGTCGCGCACGGTTTCGAGCAGTTCGAGTTCGCGGCCGGTCGGCAGGCCGGTGGCGGCAAGGTCGGTGCCGTCGAAATAGCTGTCGATGCGCTTGTACTGCGCCGAAGAAAATCTGCTTGTTCATTTCCTCGAAATCGAACGCATAGTTGAAGGCGAGCCGTACCCGCGGATCCTGGAATTTCGGGCGGCGAATGTTGAAGGCGAAAGCCTGCATCATGCCGAAATTGCGGATGGGAAATTCCTCGAGCAGGACGCGTTTATCGGTGACCGCCGGGAAGTCGTAGGCGGTGGCCCAGTTCTTGGCGAGGTTCTCGACCCGCCAGTCGACCGTATCGGCCTTGAAGGCTTCGAGCGCGACGGTGGTGTCGCGGAAATATTCGAAGTGCAGTTCGTCGAAATTGTCGCGGCCGATATTGACGTTGAGCGCCGCTGCCCCAATTGTCCTTGACCCGCTCGTAGACGATGTTGCGGCCGGCCGAGAAATCCTTGATGCGGTAGGGGCCGGAGCCGAGCGGCGGCTCGAGCGTGGTCTCGGCGATGTCGCGCTGCTTGCCGTTGCCGTCGGTGCCCTCCCACCAATGCTTCGGCAGGACGGTCAGTTGGCCGACGATCTGCGGCAATTCGTGATTGCCGGGCTGTCGAAGGTGAAGGTGATTTCACGATCGCCGGTCTGCTCGGCTTTGGCGACGTGGCGGTAATAGGCGGACGGATTGCGGGCTGTGCTTCTTGTAGGATTCGAAAGAAAAGATGACGTCGTCAGGCGTCACCGGCGTGCCGTCATGCCATTTCGCCTGCGGCGCGCAGCCGATAGGTGACCGAGGAGAAATCGTCCGGATAGCTCATCGCCTCGGCGAGCAGCCCATATTCGCTCGACACTTCGTCGAGCGAGGCGACCGCAAGCGTGTCGTAGATCAGGTTGATGCCGGCGGCGAGCGCGCCTTTGACGCCGGCGACCACCGCGTTGAAATTGTCGAAGGTGCCGTACGCGACCTGCCGCGCCGTGCCGCCCTTCGGGGCTGTGGCGTTGACGTAGTCGAATTGCTTAAAGCCGGGCGGATATTTGAGATCGCCGAATAGCGACGTGCCGTGACGCCAGGTTTTGCCAGTCTGCGGCCGGCTGCGGTTGCGGCGCGGCGTTGCGCCTGCGCCAGCGCGGCGGTGGTCGGAAGCCCAACGGTAGCCGCGACGCGGCAGTGGCAAGCAGTGCGGATTTCAGCAGGGATCGGCGGTTCACCTGATCCTCCCTAGAAGTTTGCTGAGTAGGTCCTTCGTTGCCGCTCATTATCGGCCTTTTCGGCGGCGGCGCCAGCGGGCCGGTGTGTGCCGCGACGAAATAGACTGCACATCCCCGTGCGACATGGCGACGACAGCGCTGGAGCCGAGGAAAAGACGCTAGTGCTGCGGCCGCGAGCAGTGCGGCGCCAGGGGTCGCCGCGGGCGGAGCGGCCGGGGCGCTGCTGCCGGCGGGCGGCTGGAGCCGCCGCGGGCTTGCAGCGGCGGCCGCTGGCGGTTCGCAGCCGGAGCGGCGCTCCCTGCGCCGTCGGCAGCGGCATCGGATGCGGCGAAAGCGTGTTGAGATAGGCGATGACGTCGGCGCGCTGTTTCTCGTTCGACAGGCCGGCGAAGGTCATGGCGGTGCCCGGAGCGTCGGCGCTGGGCTTGGTCAGCCATTTGTTCAGGGCATCGAACGTCCAGGTGCCGCCCAGCTTCTTGATCGCCGCCGTATAGTTGAAGCCCGACACCGAGGCGACCGGGCGCCCGACGACGCCGTAAAGGTCGGGGCCGACCTTGGGGCCTTGGCCTTCCTGGAAATTGTGGCAGGCCTGGCATTGCCTGGCGACTTGCGCGCCGCGCTCCGGCGATGCGCTCGCCAGGAGCGTCTCGATCGGCGCTTCCGCCGGCGCCGCCGCGGCGCCGCCTGCCGGCTGCTCCTCCTTGACCGCGATCTCGTAACCGGGCTTCGCCGGCGGCTCCGGGGTGAAGATCGCGCCGGAGGCGATATGCATGGCGACAAGGACCAGGCAGGTTCCCAGCAAGGCGCCGAGAATCTTATTGATTTCGAACGAATTCATCGCGGGAAGGCTCCGCACGGGAAGAGATGTGGGCGGTGCACAATTAGCCGGTTTGCCGCGCCTCTTGCAACCCGTATAAGCACGCACCAGCGCGATGGCCGATGTCCTGATCCTCATTCCCGCCCGCATGGCCGCGACCCGGCTGCCGGGCAAACCGCTCGCCGATATCGCCGGCGAGCCGATGATCGTGCATGTCCTGCGCCGCGCGCAGGCCGCCGATCTCGGCCCGGTGGTGGTCGCCACCAACTCGGCGGAGGTCGCCGCGGCTGTGGATAAGGCCGGCGGCCGCGCGGTGATGACGCGGGCGGATCACGCTTCCGGCTCCGACCGCATCTTCGAGGCGCTCGGCAAGGTCGATTCCGGCCACCGCGCCGACATCATCGTCAATCTGCAAGGCGATCTGCCGACGATCGCGCCGGCGACAATCCGCGCGGCGCTTGCGCCGCTCGCCGACCCTGCCGTCGATATCGCGACGCTTGCGGCCGAGATCAAAGTGGCGGCGGAGCGGGTCAATCCCAATGTGGTCAAGGTGGTGGGAACGCCGGTCGCGCCGTCGCGGTTGCGCGCGCTTTATTTCACCCGCGCCACCGCGCCGGCCGGCGACGGGCCGCTTTACCATCACATCGGCCTTTATGCCTACCGCCGCGCGGCGCTGGAGCGCTTCGTCACGCTGCCGCCGTCGCCGCTCGAGCGCCGCGAAAAGCTCGAACAATTGCGCGCGCTCGAGGCCGGCATGCGCATCGACGTGGAGATCGTCGATGCCGTGCCGCTCGGCGTCGACACGCCGGAGGATTTGGAAAAGGCGCGCGCCATGCTAACGGGACATCGAGGACCGACATCCGCATGACCAAACGCAGCAAGAATAACCGCCGCAAGATCGCCTATCAGGGCGAGCCGGGAGCGAACTCGCACATCGCCTGCCGCGAGGCCTATCGCGACATGGAGCCGCTGCCCTGTCCGACATTCGAGGATGCCTTCGCCGCGGTGCGCAGCGGCCGGGCCGCGCTGGCCATGATCCCGATCGACAATTCGGTGGCCGGCCGGGTGGCGGATATCCATCATCTGATGCCGGCGTCGCGGCTGCACATCGTGGCGGAATGGTTCCTGCCGGTGCAGCATCAGCTGATGGCGGCCAAGGGCGCGACGCTGAAAACCATCAAGACGGTCGAGAGCCACGTTCATGCGCTCGGCCAGTGCCGCAACATCATCCGGGCGCTGCGCCTCAAGGCGGTGGTTGCCGCCGACACCGCGGGAGCGGCGCGCGAGGTCGCCGAAGCGGGCGACATTTCGCGCGCGGTGCTGGCGACCAAGCTCGCGGCCAAAATCTACCGCCTGCGAATCCTCAAAAAGGACGTCGCCGACGCCAAGCACAACACCACGCGGTTCGTCGTTCTGGCGCGCGAGCCGAAATGGGCGAGCCGCAAGGACAAGCGCGTGATCACGACTTTCGTGTTCCAGGTGCGCAACATCCCGGCCGCGCTGTACAAGGCGCTGGGCGGCTTCGCCACCAACGGCGTCAATATGACCAAGCTGGAAAGCTACATGGTCGACGGCAGCTTCTCCGCGACGCAGTTTTACGCCGACGTCGACGGTCATCCCAAGCACCGCGCGCTCGAACTCGCGCTCGAGGAGCTGGAATTCGTCTCGGTGCCGAAGTCGTTGCGGATTCTCGGCGTTTATCCGGCGCACCGGTTCCGCGAGACATTCAAATAGCGCATGATCTCGAAACGGCGGCCCGGCGCCGACTAGGGGAATAGAGGTCGGCCCGAAAGGTTTATGTTCGGAAGCTCCAGGGAATGCAGGCGATGGCAACGACGAGCAACCGAAAGTCCGGCGTACACTGCAATTGCGTTTCACCATGCCGGCGGCCGATACCAGCGCAGCTCGTCGCCATGATCAAGGCGGCGACGCCGTTCTACCAGATGTTCGGCAATGCCGAGGTCCGCCTGCTGCAGAACGTCGACGATCCGGCCAAATTCGTCCAGCAGATCGAATACGAGGCGGACGAGGGCTGGGAGCTTAACCGGCAGCGCATCGCCAGCGACGCGCGGATGCAGGCCTATCTGCAAACCTGGCGCACGATGTTCCCCGGCGCGCTGGAGATCGACGTGTTTCAGGAAGTGTAGTCTTTCCGCCCCCGCGAAGCGGGGCAGCGACGTTCAGATCGTCTGATTATATTCGCCGACTTCCTTGTGCGTGCGCAGCACGGCGTCGACCGCCTTGAACATGTCGCGCATGCGCGCTTCCGACACCGGGCTTTCGACCACCACGACCAGTTCCGGCTTGTTCGACGAGGCGCGCACCAGGCCCCAGGTGCCGTCCTCGACGGTGACGCGCACGCCGTTGACGGTGACGAGATCGCGGATCGGCTGGCCGGCGACCTTGCCGCCGTTCTTCTGCTCGCTCTCGAAATGCTTCACCACCGCGTCGACCACGGCATATTTGGTCTCGTCGGCGCAATGCGGCGACATGGTCGGCGACGACCAGGTTTTCGGCAGCGCGTTTTTCAGATCCGCCATGCTTTTTCCCGGATTGCGGTCGAGCATGTCGCAGACGGCGAAGGCGAAGATCAGCCCGTCGTCATAGCCGCGGCCGAACGGCTTGTTGAAGAAGAAGTGGCCGGACTTTTCGAAGCCGGCGATGGCGCCGATCTCGTTGACGCGGCGCTTCATGTAGGAATGCCCGGTCTTCCAGTAATCGGTCTTGGCGCCGTTCTTGATCAGCACCGGATCGGTCGCGAACAGGCCGGTCGATTTGACGTCGGCGACGAACAGCGCATTCTTGTGATGCGGCGGAAATATCGCGCGCGAGCATGACGCCGACCTTGTCGGCGAAAATCTCCTCGCCTTCGTTGTCGACCACGCCGCAGCGGTCGCCGTCGCCGTCGAAGCCAAGGCCACGTCGGCCTTGTTCGCCAGCACCGCGTCGCGCATGGCGTGCAGCATTTTCATGTCTTCGGTGTTCGGATTGTAGTTCGGGAAGGTGTGGTCGAGCTCGCAGTCGAGCGGCACCACCTCGCAGCCGATTTTCTCCAGCACTTGCGGCGCGAACGCGCCGGCGGTGCCGTTGCCGCAGGCGCAGACGACTTTCAGCTGGCGCTTGAGCTTCGGCCGCTTGGTGAGGTCGGCGATATAGCGCGCCGGAAAGTTCTCGACGAATTCGTAGCCGCCGCCGGCCCTCGGCTCGAAGCGGCCGTTGAGCACGATGTCTTTGAGCCGGGTCATCTCGTCGGGGCCGAAGGTGAGCGGCCGGTTGGCGCCCATCTTCACGCCGGTCCAGCCGTTGTCGTTATGCGAGGCGGTGACCATGGCGACGCACGGCAGGTCGAGATCGAACTGCGCGAAATAGGCCATCGGCGTCACCGCAAGGCCGATGTCGTGCACGCTGCAGCCGGCGGCAATCAGCCCGTTGGTCAGCGCCATCTTGATCGACGCCGAATAGGAGCGGAAATCGTGGCCGGTGACGATCGACGGCTTGACGCCAAGCTCATGGATCAGCGTGCCTAGGCCGAGCCCCAGCGCCTCGACGCCCATCAGATTGATTTCGCTGCCGAACAGCCAGCGTGCGTCATATTCGCGAAAGCCGGTGGCTTTGACCATCGGCTCGGATTCATAGGCATAGGTATTCGGCTTGAGCGAAGGTTTTGGCTTGGGAAACATTGAACAATTGGTCCGAATCGGAAAAGCCGCGCAGCAATAGCGTAAACGAGAGGGGGCGGGAATGGTTGCGTGTTTTGTCATGCCCGCCAACGGGTCCGACCCGAAGTGGCCGGCCCGATGACAAG
Organism: uncultured Alphaproteobacteria bacterium; assembly: GCA_963714345.1. Classification (GTDB taxonomy): domain Bacteria; phylum Pseudomonadota; class Alphaproteobacteria; order Rhizobiales; family Xanthobacteraceae; genus BOG-931. The sequence continues at coordinate 294,047 of CAVQOD010000013.1, forward strand.
CTCCGGCGGACATCCAGTAATCGATGCACCTCGATGTAATCTGAATTGCCGAGGTTACTGGATCGTCCGCCTGCGCGGACGATGACAGACGCCTACTGTTCGAGAACCAGCTTGCCGTCGGAATATTCGAACCGATGCAGCTTCGACAGGAAGGTGAGCCCGAGCAGATTGTCGGCAAGCGCGCCGTCCGGCAGCACCATGGCGGCGACGTCGTGGACGACGATATCCTCGATCTCGACCCGGTCCAGCATGACCGGCGCGGCGCGCACGGTGCCGTTGGCGGTCCGCACCATGGCGCCGTATTCGCTCTCCGCCGGATGGATGCCGATCGTCGCGGCGTCGCGCGCCGTCAAGGCAATCACCGAGGCGCCGGTATCGACCATGAAGTCCATGCGGCGGCCGTCGATGCTGCCGGCAACTTCGAAATGTCCGTTGCGGCCGGGCGAGATGACGACCGAGCGCGAGTCCGACGCGCCCGACGCAGCCGGCGTCTCGGAATGCGCCGCCATCATGGTCGGCGCGGGGGAGCCGGCATGCATTTGCGCGGCATATTTCGGCACGACGATGCCGGCGGCAATCGCGAAAGCCGCAAAAGTCAGGACAGAACGCATGACGGCAATCCCGTTGGTCGCGAGCATGTCATCATGCCACGGCGAACAAGGAACTAATGCCGCACGCTCGCGTGCCGGATTTGGCGCACGATGGTAAGCGGGGCGCTAAGACATTTCCTCGAAATGGAACTGCGTGTGGCCTTTCGAGATCGTGGCGAGACCGACTTATGCCTAAAACTTAACCTCGCAATTGCTCTAATTAGTCTTACATATCATTCACCACCGACAGCGGCCCCGTGCCAGGCGCTGGTGGCTGAGAGTTCGGTAGCGCTCCCGCCTGTTCAGAGGAGTCGCACATGCTTGCATTACACTTACGCACCCTCGGCTCGCACCGCCGAACGCCTGCCCCTTGTGCCCGACAGGACGCCGGCCATGCTGTGTGTTTCGTGCGGCGACGCCATGAAACACGTCCGCACGATCGCAAAACTTGGCGTGCGTCCGCAACAGTTCATCTTCGTCTGCCCTTCCTGCAAGGGGGTGGATACCAGGGAAGCTCGGCGGGTGGCGTGATCTGATGCGTATCCATCTCGGTTGCGAGCTCAATTTCGATTTTCCGCAAACAACGCCTATGATTTTGACGTTGAACGTGCACTTTTCGCGCGCCTCCGACCTGGAGCGTCCGGATTATCTGATAACGAACCCTCCGGTTCCCGTTGAAGGCTACCGCGACAGCTTCGGAAATTGGTGTAGTCGTCTCGTTGCACCCAGCGGCCATTTCAGCCTCGGCACGGACGCCGTTATTCGTGACCGGGGCATGTGGGACCCGGTCGATCTGAACGCGCTGCAGCACCTGGTTCAGGACTTGCCGGCGGAAGTCATCCTGTTTTTGCTGGGCAGTCGTTACTGTGAGACCGATCGCCTCGCCGACGAGACTTGGCGTCTGTTCGGCAACACGCCGCCTGGTTGGCCGCGGGTGCAGGCGGTCTGCGACTTCGTCCATAAGCACATAACCTTTGGTTACGAGCATTCTCGTGCCACCAGGACGGCGTCTGAAACATACGCAGAGCGTCGAGGGGTGTGCCGCGACTACGCTCATCTTGCGATTACCTTTTGTCGCTGCTTGAACATCCCGGCTCGCTATTGCACTGGTTACATTACCGATGTCGGCCTTCCACCGCCGTATCCGCCCAATGATTTCGCGGCGTGGATTGAGGTCTATCTCGGCGGCCGTTGGCACATGTTCGACCCGCGCAACAATGCGCCGCGGATCGGCCGCATCCTCATCGCCCAGGGCCGCGACGCCGCGGATGTGCCGCTGACCCATACCTTCGGCCCGGGAATCTTGTCGGGATTCCGCGTCTGGGCGGATGAAGTGCCCTCGCAATAAATCGCCGGCTTCCGGCGAAACGGCATCGCGATCGACGCCACCGTTTTCGTCCAACGCCTGCTACCCGCTCGCGCGGCCGGTAGCGGCCGCGAAGGAAAGCTCCGCCGTGCCATCTTCAGCGGGCTTATTCACCATCCCGAGGTCGCCGCAATCCCAGGCGCCGGTGGTCGCTGCCGTCGTGACCTTCACCGCGACTTTCATGGCCCGATGATCCGCCGCCGTGCCGAACCAGGTGCCTTGCAGCGGGATTGCCTCGCGCGCGTCAGGCGCGACCGCGACGCGGATCAGGTTTTTATTTCCCACGACGCCGCCCGATGGATCGAAGTCGACCCAACCCGGACCGGGCACGTAGACCTGGACCCAGGCATGGGTGTTGCCGCCGACGGCACCGTCGTCGTCATCATCGGGCAAATGCAGATAGCCGGACACGAACCGGGCGGCAATTCCGCGCGTGCGGAGCGCCGCTATCATAAGCATAGCGAGGTCACGGCAACTGCCGCTGCCGACTTGGAGCGTCCAGGCCGGAGCCTGGATTCCCTTCTCGTGCCGCGCGACGTGCTTGAAGCTCCCCCTGATGGTCCGCGTCATGTCGCCGAGCAGATCGTAAGTGTCGGCAGAGCCATCCTTACCGAAGAACGCGGCGCTCCAGAGGTCAACCGCGGGATGCGGCGATAGCGGCTGGATGAAGGGTTGGAGGCCGGGCCAATCTTCCGGCCCGTAGGCAAAAGGGTAGGTGCGGGCAAAATCCTTTATGTCGGCTGCGTGAAAGTCGCGCGGCGTATGGTCGAGACGAATACTGCTGGCGAAGCGAAGTTCGCGGGCCCGGGCGCCAAAATGAGCGATTGCCACGTGATTGCCGAAACTATCCTTGGTCCAGGCCAGTTGCCTCGGACTGGGCGTGATTTCGAGCTCCGATTCGATGATCCTTTGATCGTCGTCGTCGCGCGGACGCAACATCATCCGGTGCTCGCCGAATGCGACCGCGCGATTATAGTGATATGTCGTGACGTGTCTGATGCTGAGAATCGGCATTACCGCGCCATGATAATGGATACGCCATCGACATCCATTGCGACCGCAATCATCTCCACAACATGCATGACAATATGCATTTCTTGGGCCAGATAGGCATTTCTTGGGCCAGATATGGTGCGTGTTTTTTCCGCAATCGTGAGCGTCGCCAAACAAACTGCCTAAACAATTGCCGGCCGGCCCGAACCGGCTGGAGCGGGTTTGCGTAAAAAAGACCCCAGCGGGGTGGGCACGGCTGAGGTCTTGGTACGCACAACAAACCCGGACGCCTGGAATTGGGTACCAAAGAACGCGCCCGATGTTGCTAAATTGATCCGGGCGTATCTCTTAATCTGTATAAAATAGCTCACTCTGAAACGGTCTAGCTCTTGATCTAGCTCTTCCTGGGCTTCGCCCGCCTCGTCGCGCTGGCCGCCACCGGATCGTCGGGCCACGGATGTTTCGGATAGCGGCCGCGCATGTCGGCGCGCACCGCGGCATAGCTGCCGCGCCAGAAGCCGGGCAGGTCGCGCGTCGTCTGCACCGGCCGGTGCGCCGGCGACAAGAGCTCGATGACGAGCGGGATTTTGCCGCCGGCGATCGAGGGATGGCGGTCGAGCCCGAACAGTTCCTGCAGCCGGATGGCAATCTTCGGTCCGCCTTCGGCGGCATAATCGATCGGCACCCGCGAGCCGGTCGGCGCCTCGAAATGAGTCGGCGCTTCGGCGTCGAGCCGGCGCGGCAGCGGCCACGGCAATAGCGCGCGCAAAGCGGTGTCGAACTCATCTGCCGTGATTTGCCCGATAGCTGTCTTAGACAAGAGTATCGGCGCCAGCCAATCATTCACGCTGTTGGCCAACGCCGCGTCGGACAAATCCGGCCACGCGTCACCTTCGCTGGCCCGCAAGAACATGATGCGGTCGCGCCATTGCCTGAGCGCCGTGGTCCACGGCAGCCGCTCGATCCCGACCTTGGCGATATTTTCGGCGAGCAGTTTTGCCGTCGTTTCGTCCGGCTCGACCCGCATGTGCCGATCCGAAAGCGAGATGCGCGCCGAGGCGGCGGCTGTTGCGGCCGCGCAAGCTTCCGCTTGCCGCGTCGAATGCGATCTCCTCGCCTGCGGCGATGCGGGCGGCGAACCGCGTTTCGATCTCGGCAAGCGTAATCGGCGCCGCGGACAGGATGCGGCCGGCCGCGGCGCTGCCGGTGAGCTCGGCCACGGCGAGAAACGGCTCGCGCGCCAGCGCCGACGCCGCGTCGATCGTCGCGCCGCGGCCATTCGCCAGCAAAAATCCACCGCCGCCGCCGCCGCGGTTTTTGGCGATGCGCTCGGGATAGGCGAGCGCAATGAGTACGCCGACGGATAACGCTTCCCCTCCTCCTGGGAGGGAGGGAGCAGACGCGATCTCCGCCCAACGCTCGGCCATGGCGCTGGCGTCGCGGCCGCGGCGCGAGCGGTCGCGGCGCAGCGCGCCAAGCCGCTCGCGCAAATCGACGTCGTCGCCGCCGAGCCCGCGCTCGCCGACGATCGCGGCGATCTGCGCGCCCTGCAGCGCCGCACCGTCGCGCGCGGCATCGACCACCATGCGGGCAAGCCGCGGCGGCAGCGGCAGCCGCCGCAACTGCCGGCCTTCATCGGTGATGCGGCCGTCGCCGTCGATGGCGCCGAGTTCGGCGAGCAGCGCTTTTGCCTCGGTCGAGCGCCGGTCGCGGCGGCGGATCGAGGAAGGCGAGTGCTTCCGGCGCGCTGCCCCAGGCCGCGAGATCGAGCGCGAAGGACGACAGATCGGCGGCAAGGATTTCCGGCCGGGCATAGGGTTCGAGCGCGGCGGTCTGCGGCTCGTCCCACAGCCGGTAGCAGATGCCCGGCTCGGTGCGCCCGGCGCGGCCGCGGCGCTGATCCGCCGCCGCGCGCGACACCCGGACGGTTTCAAGCCGCGTGACGCCGACATCGGGCTCGTAGCGCGGCACCCGCGCGAGACCCGAATCGACGACGATGCGCACGCCCTCGATGGTGATCGAGGTTTCCGCGATCGAGGTCGCCAGCACGATCTTGCGCCGGCCGGACGGGGCCGGCGCGATGGCGCGGTCCTGCTCCTCGCCGCCGAGCGCGCCGTAAAGCGCAACCACCGTCGGTTGAGGCATCCACGCGGTTTTCGAGCTGAGTTTGGGTGCGGCGGATTTCCGCGGCGCCGGGCAGGAAGGCGAGCAGCGAGCCTGCATCGCTCCGCATGGCGCGGACGATGGTGTCGGCGATCTGCGGCTCGATCGGCCGCGCGTCGCGGCCGACATAGCGCGTCTCGACCGCAAAGGCGCGGCCCTCGCTTTCGATCACCGGCGCATCGCCAAGCAGCCCGGCAATGCGCGCGCGCGTCGATCGTCGCCGACATGACGAGGAGCTTGAGATCCTCGCGCAAGCCCTGCTGCACGTCGCGCGCCAGCGCGAGACCGAGATCGGCATCGAGCGAACGCTCGTGGAATTCGTCGAACAGCACGGCAGCGACGCCGTCGAGCATCGGATCGTCGAGGATGAGCCGGGTGAAAATTCCCTCGGTGACGATTTCGATGCGGGTCTTGCGCGAGACTTTGGAGCCGAAGCGCACCCGCAAGCCTACCGTGTCGCCGACGCGTTCGCCGAGCGTCGCCGCCATGCGCTCGGCGGCGGCGCGCGCGGCGAGCCGGCGCGGCTCGAGCACCAGGATGCGGCGGTCTTTCGCCCAATCCTCGCCGGCCAGCACCAGCGGCACCCGCGTGGTCTTGCCGGCGCCCGGCGGCGCCACCAGCACGGCCGTATTACTGCGCGCGCAAGGCCGCGGTCAGGCCCGGCAGCGCGGCGTCGATCGGAAGCGGGAAAGTCCATGGTTTGTCACTGTTCCGTCATTGCGAGGCGCGCCGAAGGCGACGAAGCCCGGAATCCATAATCACTAGCATCTGAAATTGGCTTCGCAGCACGACGTGCCTCGCACATGGCTGTGGGTATGGATTCCGGACAATGCTTCGCGGCTTCCGGAATGACGGCAAACCCCTATATTACTGGCCACCATGCCCGCAGCACAAAAAGCCCCGCCGCAAGCCGCAAAACCGCAACTTTCGGCCAAGCCGTTGCAGAAAGGCGACCACGTCTTCCTGGTCGACGGCTCAGGCTACATTTTCCGCGCCTATCACGCGCTGCCGCCGATCAACCGCAAGTCGGATGGGCTGCAGCTCAATGCCGTATTCGGCTTCTGCAACATGCTGTGGAAGCTCTTGCGCGACATGAAAGCCGAGGAGAAGCCCACCCACCTTGCCGTGGTGTTCGACCTCTCCGAGCGCACCTTCCGCACCGAGATGTATCCCGATTATAAGGCCCACCGGCCCGATCCGCCCGACGACTTGCGCCCGCAATTTCCGCTGATCCGCGATGCGGTGCACGCCTTCGATATTCCATGCCTGGAGCAGAAGGGCTTTGAGGCCGACGACCTGATCGCGACCTACGCGCGGCAGGCCTGCGAGGCCGGCGCCACCGCCACCATCGTCTCGTCGGACAAGGATTTGATGCAGCTCGTCAACGACAGCATCGTCCTGTTCGACACCATGAAGGACAAGAAGATCGGCCGCGCCGAGGTGATCGAGAAATTCGGCGTGCCGCCGGAAAAGGTCATCGAGGTGCAGGCGCTGATCGGCGATTCGACCGATAACGTGCCGGGCGTGCCCGGCATCGGCGTCAAGACCGCGGCGCAACTGATCGGCGAATACGGCGATCTCGAAACGCTGCTCAAGCGCGCTCCGGAGATCAAGCAGGAGAAGCGCCGCCAGTCGCTGATCGAGAACGCCGAGCAGGCGCGGCTGTCGAAGAAGCTCGTCACGCTCGACGACAAAGTGAAGCTCGACGTGCCGATCGGCGATCTCGCCGTGCACGAGCCCGACTATAAGCGGCTGATCGCGTTTCTCGCGCGCCATGGAATTTTCGTCGCTGACCCGGCGCGTCGCCGAATTTGCCTCGATCGATCCGAGCGAAATCGCGCCGGATGCCAAGCTCGCGGTGCACGGCGGCGCCTCTTCACCCTCTCCCGTTCCGGGAGAGGACGGCGCGACCCAAAGCGCCACGCCGGGTGAGGGTCCGAGCGCCGAGCGCCCCTCACCCGGCCGGCTGCGCCGGCCACCTCTCCCGGAACGGGAGAGGGGAAGCGCATTGACCCCCCAGGCGCTGGCCGCGGCGCGGCTCGAAATCGCGCACAGCCAGAAATTCGATCGCTCCAAATACGAAACCGTGCGCACGCTCGACCGGCTCAAGGCCTGGGTCGAGCGCGCCCGCGATGTCGGTTTCGTCGCCATCGACACCGAGACCTCGAGCCTCGATCCGATGCAGGCCGAGCTGTGCGGTTTTTCGCTGGCGGTGGCGCCGAACGAAGCCTGCTACGTGCCGCTCAGCCATCGCCACGGCGGCGAAGGCGGCAAGGACGGCCTGTTCCCCGGCGAGATCGCGGCCGACCAGCTCGCGGAAGCCGCCGCGCTCGAAGCGATGAAGCCGCTCCTGGAAGATGCCGGCGTCGCTCAAGATCGGCCAGAACCTGAAATTCGACTGGCAGATTTTCGCCGTGCGCGGCATCGAGATAAAGTCTTACGACGACACCATGCTGATGTCCTATGTGGTCGATGCCGGCCGCTCCGATCACGGCCTCGATCCTCTGGCGCGGCGCTACTTCGATCACGAGACGATCGATTTCAACGAGGTGACCAAAGTCGGCAAGAGCAGGCTGACCTTCGATAACGTCGACATCGCCAAGGCGACCGAATACGCCGCCGAAGACGCCGACGCGACCTTGCGGCTGTGGCTGGTGCTCAAGCCGCGGCTTGCCGCCGAGCATGTGCTCGACGTCTACGAGACGCTGGAGCGGCCGCTGCTGCGCGTGCTCGCCGATATGGAGCGGCGCGGCATCTCGATCGACCGGCAAATTCTGTCGCGGCTGTCCGGCGAATTCGCCCAGGAATGCGGCGGCCTGCAAGCCGAGATCAACACGCTTGCCGGCGAGACGGTCAATGTCGGCTCGCCGAAGCAGATCGGCGACATTCTGTTCGGCAAGCTCGGCCTTGAGGGCGGCACCAAGACCAAGACCGGGCAATGGGCGACCGGCGCGCGGCTGCTCGAAGAACTCGCCGAGCAGGGCAACAAGCTGCCGCAAAAAATTCTCGACTGGCGCCAGGTCTCCAAACTGAAATCGACCTATACCGACGCGCTGCCGGGCTTCGTCAATCCGACCACGCATCGCGTCCACACCAGCTACGCGCTGGCTTCGACCACGACCGGGCGGCTGTCGTCGTCGGAGCCGAACCTGCAGAACATCCCGATCCGCACCGAGGACGGCCGCAAAATCCGCCGCGCCTTCATCGCCGACGCCGGCCACAAGCTCGTCTCCGCCGATTATTCGCAGATCGAGCTGCGGCTCCTTGCCGAGATCGCCGGCATCGAGCCGTTGCGCAAGGCGTTCCGCGACGGGCTCGACATCCACGCCATGACCGCGTCGGAAATGTTCGGCGTGCCGGTGAAAGATATGCCGGTCGAGGTGCGCCGCCGCGCCAAGGCGATCAATTTCGGCATCATCTACGGCATCTCGGCGTTCGGGCTTGCCAACCAGCTCGGCATCGAGCGCGAGGAAGCCGGCGCTTATATCAGGAAATATTTCGAGCGCTTCCCGGGCATTCGCGATTTCATCGAGGAGACCAAGGCGTCGGCGCGCGAGAAGGGTTATGTGACCACGCTGTTCGGCCGCAAGTGCCACTATCCGGATATCAAGGCGTCGAACGCCTCGATCCGCGCGTTCAACGAGCGCGCCGCGGTCAATGCGCGGCTGCAAGGCACCGCCGCCGACATCATCCGCCGCGCCATGGTCCGCATGGACGCCACTCTGGCGAAGCAGAAACTTTCCGCGCGCATGCTGCTGCAGGTGCACGACGAACTGGTGTTCGAAGCGCCGGACGCCGAGGTCGAAAAGACGCTGCCCGTGGTCACCGCGGTGATGGTCGATGCGCCGATGCCGGCGGTGTCGCTGTCGGTGCCGCTGCATGTCGAGGCGAAGGCGGCGGATAATTGGGACGCCGCGCATTGAGCGCGACATAACGCGAATAGGGGACGAAATAATCCGCTGCCAGGCAGTATCACCGCGCGGGAATTGCTGACGTTGCAATATCCGTGTGCGAGTCACCAAGCCAGACCCAAGCATTCGGGTCGGCCTGCGATTGACGTTTGTAATAATGGTATGGCGTTTTCGACCACAGCAAAATGTCGTCTGTCAAGTTGTCGAGAATAAATTCCCCCCGGTTGGTTTTGATTGTGAGCACGGCGTGCCCCTCGCCGTCGGCCTCATGCACGATGGTCATTAGTAATGCTTGACGCGGCCAGCCGGCCTGCATGAGTAGGCGGCGCTTTAACAAAGCGTAGCTATGGCACGCCCCAGCGCCATCATCAGGATACCGCCACCATTGGATCATCCCGTAATGATCCAGGTCGGTCTCCGGTTTGACGTTGTGATTGACCCAATCGTTCACGCGCTTGAGGTGATTCCAGGCGTCCTCATCAACAACAACGTCGAGAGCCGGTAACGGCTTCGTGTCACATTCCTCTTTGTAGGTCCGGCAGAATTGGATCCAGCCGATTGGAGCTGCCGGCGTGCGCTCGCCAACAGAGGCGTAAAGAGCTTGTGCGTTTGCCGGCGCGGTACCAACACATAGACAGAGCGATATGATGATCGCCGAAATTACGGCGTACTGCTCTGCGAGCGTCTTGCGACCCAGGCCCAACATGAATGACCCCTACCCACGTTTTTATTGGGGTCATTTCTTGCACAAACGGTTTGTTTCGCCGCTAAGTCGAGATCGCAAATTTGAAGAAAGCGTGGCTCAAAGAAAGGACGAATGCCGAATAATTTTAGATAAAAATTGAAATAAATTACGACTTCAAAGGAGCTCTCGGGAAACGGACAGCCGGCAGCCTCTCCTCACTTCTTATTCGCGCGTCTCGTAAAAGACATTTGTTTGGTCGGTAAATACGAAATCCTTTTTGCTGATCAAGATGATGGTGTATTGGCTCTTGAGCGGCGGGTCGGTGGCGGCGGTGTCAAAATATTGATTGCCTTCGATGCGCCAGGTCCCATGGGTCATATCCTGTTCAATCGGCAACATCGTCCATGTGCCGTCGGCTCGGTAGAGATAATCGTGCCGGGGTGATTCCCATTGACCGAGCAGAAGGCTGGACAAAGCTTTGCTGTCGGAATCGCTCGGCGCGGGATGGCCTTTGATCTCGTCGTTGATCGCCGGCCAGTCGTAGGTCTTTCCGGCAGTGGCTTTTTCGCGCAAGCGAGCAAGGCGGGTGATGTAATTCGACCGATCCGCTTCGCTCGGATGAGAAATTTTCGCGTAATCGCGCTTGGCGCTCTCGAGCGCCCCGACGTAATGGCTGTAATCGGACTGCTGTGCGCGGGCCGCGATCGGCCATGCGAGGAATGCGCTACCGAGAAACGAGATGAAATCGCGTCGTCGCATGGAGGCTCCGGCTCGGGCAATTGCAAAGGGTCGAAACGTTGGTCGCCGCTACCCGGCGGATGGTTCAATGGTCCGACAGCCAAAACTGCCTATTGCGCGGTAAGCCCGCCGTCGAGCGTCAGCTCCGCGCCGGTGACAAAGCCGGATTCGTCCGACAGCAGATAAACGCACAGCGCGGCGACCTCGGCGGGTGTGCCGAAGCGGCCGAGCGGGACCATCGCCGCCATGCGCTCGCGCGCGCTCGCCGGATCGCGAACTTGCGCGATCAGGCCGTCGACCAGCGGGCCTTCGATGAAGGCCGGGTGCACGGAATTGGCGCGCACCGGCGGTTTGCGCCGCGCGCCGTGCAGCGCCACCGATTTGGTGAGGAGCCGCACGCCGCCCTTCGACGCGTTATAGGCCGCGAGATTGTGGCCGCCGACCAGGCCTGAGACCGACGACAGATTGACGATCGAGCCGCCGTTCCGCCGCAGCAGCGGCATGGCGTATTTGCAGCCGAGGAATGTGCCGTCGAGATTGACCGCCATGACGTGGCGCCAGGTGGCAAAGTCGGTATCCTCGACGCTGCCGACGGCGACGATGCCAGCGGCATTGACCAGGCCGTCGAGGCGCCCGGCGCTCGCTTCGATGGCGGCGATCGCGGCGCGCCAGTCGGCTTCCGAGGTGACGTCGAGCGCGCGATCGACGCGCCCGCGCCCGGCAAGGTCGCTTCTGATGGCAACGCCGCCTTGGTCCTGCACCGCGCCGGCAATCGCCGACCCGATCGCGCCGGCCGCGCCGGTCACCAGCACGATCTTGTCTTTGAGCCGCGTCACAGCAACGGACGTTCGGGCATCGAAGCTAAGCCGCTTCGATGCGGATGCCGGCCTGCTCGCAGGAATTGGCGGTGTCGCAGACGGTGGCGCGCTGCATGTCGCGCTTCCAGCGCAGATCGTCGAAGTCGGCGCCGCGATGCATGGTGCAGCGGTTATCCCAGATCACCAGATCGTGGACGCGCCAGCGATGGGTATAGATGAATTGACGTTGCGTGGCGTGCGCGATCAGTTCGTCGATCAACGCGCCGCCGTCCTTGTCCGGCATGCCGAAAATGCGGCCGGCGTGCGAGGCGAGATAAAGCGATTTGCGGCCGGAGTCGGGCAGCGTGCGAACCAGCACCTGCGGCACCGGCGGCAGGCCCGCCCGCTCTTCGTCGCTGAAATCGGCAAAGCCGAGCTTGGCGCGCGAGGTGAAGATCGAATGCTCGACCACCAGCGCGTCGAGCCGGCGCTTGGCCGCTTCGGGCAGCGCGTCATAGGCCGCCCGTTCGTCGGCAAATTCGGTGTGGCCGCCGACCGGCGGAATTGCGTGCGCATACAATAGCGACGCCAGCGCCGGCACCCGCTTGAACGATGAATCGGTGTGCCACAGCCGGTTGCCGAGCTGGAACATGCGTTGCCGCGAATCCTTGCCCCACACTTTATTTTCGGGATCGAGGTTGGAAACGTCGGCGAACTCCTTGCGCACGCGCAATTGCGCGTCCTTGCGATGCAGCGCGATCGTGGTTTCCAGCGGTCCGAAGTGCCGCGCGAAATCGAGATGCTGATCCTGCGACAGATGCTGATCGGGGAAGATCAGGACTGCGTAGGCCGCGAACGCCGCTTTGATGTCCGCCACATCGGACGGCACGAGCGGCGCCGATAAATCGACGTCGCCGATTTCGGCGGCAAAGTTCGGCGTGACCGGACAGACGGTGATGGCCATGGTCGTTGCCTCCCGGTGCAGATTTTATCCGTCCCCGCGGACACGGGGAAGGATAATGATCTCGACCCCTATTTCGTTCGCGCCGCCGCGGCGGTCACGATCTGATAGGCGTCGTTGAGCAGCGGCTTGGTCTTGGAGACGTCGGCGCCGACGCTGGAAAACGTCTGCATCATTGAGGCCTGCTCGTCGGCCGGCAGGCTGATCAATTCGCCGCCGGTGGCGGTCCAGCCTTGGCGCGCCTTGTTGACGATGTCGCTTGCCAGCGGGCCGATCGCGGCCTGCTCCTTGGCGGCGTCGTCATCGACGATTTTCTGCAGGTCGGCGGGGAGCGATTCGTACCAGGCCTTGTTGACCTCGACGATCGCATAGACGGCGGGCTGGCCGGTCTCGGTCACGAATTTCGCCGCGTCGTTAAAGTGCATCGGCGTCCACACCACGATGCCGCCGACGGCGCCGTCGATGGCGCCCTGCTGGATCGCCGGCACGACGTCGCCGAGCGTCATCGCCACCGGGGTTGCGCCGAGCCGGCAGATGGCCTGGGTCTGGAACGGCGAGGCGAGCACGCGGATTTTCTTGCCCTTGAAGTCGGCGAGATGGCGGATCGCGTTCTTGGCGATTACCGAGGACGGCGAGTTCATGAACAGCCCAACCCCGTGCAGCCCCTTGTCGGCGCCCAGCGCGAACATCAGTTTCTTCACCGCCGGATCGGCGGCGAGCCGCTGCCCATGTTCCATGGAATCGACCAGGCCCGGCGCCGCCATCACTTCGAAGCGTTCGTCGACGCCGACGAAAAACTCCGGCGGAATGAGCGCGCATTGGATGGCGCCGAATTGGGTGCCTTCGATCTGCCGCGGGATCGAGCCGAGCTGGCTTGCCGGATAAATCTCGGTCTTGATGCGGCCGCCGGAATCCTTCTCCAGCGCCGCGGCATAGGCCTTGGCGTAGAAATAGCTCGGATCGTTCAGCGTCGGCAGCGTCATCTTCATGGTGTAGGTTTTGTCTTGCGCGTGCGCGGCAGTGAGCGCCAGCGCCGACGACAAGACAATCGCGCCGGCAGCCGCGACGGCCCGCGCGATGAAAATTCGTTTCACGATGGTCATGATGTCCCCCCAGGTTCTATTTGCGGTCATCTTAGACGGCGGCGGCACAATTGGTAAGTTGCGTCGACGCCACATGCGCTCGCGCCCCGGTTTCATTATCATGAATTTTCCCGCAGGAATTAGCGGGTCGCGGCGAGGCGGGCGCCGCGCAGCGCTCAGTTCAGCCGCAGCTCGGTAATATGCCGCGGATCTTGCTTGAGTTCGCCCTTCTCGACGCGTTTGACGATGTCGACCAGCACGGCATTGGCGCGGCAGGCAAGCCCGACCTTCTCGCCCTCGCGCACGACGAGGCCGTTCAAAAACTCGATCTCGGTGCGGCGGCCCTTCTCCATGTCCTGGCCCATCGACGGTCGTTGCCCGGCGGCGGTGTGGGCGGAATCCTTAAAGCGCTGCGCGTCGCAGGTCTGCTCAGCCACCGCATCGCCTTCGCCGGCGCGCGCGATGGTCTCGGGCGGCAAGTGCAAAATGTCCTCCAGCTGATAGCCGGCCGCCTGGCCGACGCGGATCGCCTCGGAGCCGAGCCGCGTCGAAAAGCGGCGGATCGGATCGTTCTTGAGCATGGCGCCGCCGCCTAAGCCCGTGCAGGCGGACAGCCCGTTTTGCATGGCATTGGCGACGAGCTTCGACCAACGCTCGCCCCACAGATTGGCGGTGACCTTGGCGCTGTCGGCGTAAGCGACCAGCCGGCGGATCTCTTCGGCGCGCGCCGTGATGCGGCCGTGCACCTCGCCGGCGCGAAACACGGTATGCGCCGCGCCGTGCTTGGCGGCGCCGCGATGCACGTGGCCCGGCTCCGGCAGATTGACGGTGATGCTCGAGGCGATGCAGCCGAGCGTCTTGCCCCAGCCGACGACGCCGGCGATGGTCTCCTCGTTCATGCAGTTCTGCAGCGAGACCACGTAGCCGTCGGGCGCCAGATATTGCCGGATCAGCATCGTCGCCCAGGCGGTGTCGTAGGACTTCATGCAGACGAAGGCGATGTCGACCGGGGGTTCCTTGGCGAGCTGCTGTGCGTCGGTGACGTGCAGCGCGCGCACCGGCACGGTGAATTCCGGCTCCTTCATCGCATGCGTGACGCGCAAGCCGTGCTGGCGCATGTGCTCGACATGCGCCGGCCACGGATCGATAAAAGTCACGTCCTCGCCGGCCTGTACCATATGGGCGCCGGCATAGCCGCCGACCGCGCCGGCTCCGACAAACGCTATTTTCTTGCCCACAATTTTCTCCCGCTTGCCTTGATAGATTAAATGTCTCGCCGCGGATACCGCCGCGCCGGCTAATCCTCCGGCACCACCGCGATGGCTTCGATCTCGAACAGCGCGCCGTCATGCGCGAGCTTGGCGATCTGAATGGCGGTCGAGGCCGGCGGCGCTTTGGTGTTGACGTAGCGGTTGCGCACTTCGAGGTAGCTGTGGATGTTGGCGATGTCGATGAAGAAGGCGGTGACCTTCACCACATGCTCGAAATTCGCTCCCGCGGCGGCGAGCGCCAGCTTCAGATTCTCGAAGCATTGCGTGGCCTGGGCGCGAAAATCGCCGGCCGCGCCGGCGAATTTTCCATCCGCCGTCATGCCGAGCTGTCCGGCGATATAAATGGTCCGGCTTGGGCTTCGCGTCTCGGCGACATGGCTGTAGCCGCGCGTCGGCGGCATGGTCGGCGGATTTTGAAAGCGATGGCTGGCCACGTCTAAGTCCCTCCCGGCGTCATTTTACGGCTGTGCCTTATCTCCCATAATGCAAAGCTCGAAGCCTCATGGCAAACTGCCTGCGATGGCCGCCCGCTTTATCGCTTTGCTCATAGCCGCGACCTTGCTGCCGAGCGCGGCCCACGCCGCCGATCTCGACGGCGCAAGCCTGGCGTGGCCCTGGCTGTTGCCGTTCGCCGGCATTCTGC
This sequence comes from uncultured Alphaproteobacteria bacterium, assembly GCA_963714345.1. Lineage (GTDB taxonomy): Bacteria > Pseudomonadota > Alphaproteobacteria > Rhizobiales > Xanthobacteraceae > BOG-931. The sequence goes on from CAVQOD010000013.1 coordinate 309,247, forward strand.
TCACGATCGCGCTCGGGCCGCTGCTGTTTGCCCGCCTGTGGCACCATCACTACGGTAAATTCGCCTTCGTCTGGGCGGTGCTGACGCTGGCGCCGCTGGCGGCGCTGCGCGGCGGCGATGCCGCGCTGGCGTCGCTGACGCACGCCATTCTCGGCGATTATCTCGGCTTCATCGCGCTATTGTTCGCGCTCTATGTCGTCGCCGGCGGCATTATGCTCACCGGTACGCTGCGCGGCACGCCGCTCCTCAATGCGCTCTTGCTGTTGTTCGGAACGCTGATCGCGAGCGTGGTCGGCACCACCGGCGCCGCGATGATCTTGATCCGGCCGCTGTTGCGCGCCAATGCGGCGCGGCTCTACAACGTCCACGTCGTCGTATTTTTCATCTTTCTGGTCGGCAATATCGGCGGCGCGCTCTCCCCGCTCGGCGATCCGCCGCTGTTCATCGGTTTTCTCAACGGCGTCGATTTTTTCTGGCCGCTGCGAAACCTGTGGCAGCCCACGGTGTTCGCCGCCGGCTGCGTGCTGGCCGCTCTTCGTGGTCGTCGATGTCTGGCTGTACTACTTTCGCGATCGCCGCGCCGCGCCGGTCGGCGAGCCGGCCGCCGCGCCGGCGCCGCTGCGCGTCCAAGGCATCGTCAACCTCCTCCTGCTGGCGCTGATCATCGCCGCGGTCGTCGATTCCGCGCTATGGCAGCCGGGGATTAGCTTCACGGTCTTCGGCACGGTATTGCCGCTGCAGGATCTCGCCCGCGACGGCCTTGTCATCCTCGCCGCGCTCGCCTCGCTCTGGCTGACGCCCGGCACGGCGCGCGCCGCCAACGGCTTTTCGTTCGAGCCGATCCTCGAAGTCGCCTGTTTGTTCGCCGGCATATTCGTTTGCGCCGTGCCGGTGCAGGCCATGCTCGATGCCGGCCATGACGGCGCCTTCGCCTGGCTCCTGACCGCGGTGACGCGCCACGACGGCAGCCCGCACCCGGTCGCCTACTTCTGGCTCACCGGCATTCTCTCGGGCATCCTCGACAATGCGCCGACTTATCTGGTGTTCTTCAAGCTCGCCGGCGGCAATGCGGCCGATTTGATGACGACGCTCAAGCCGGCGCTGCTGGCGATGTCGATGGGCGCCGTCTATATGGGCGCGCTCTCTTATATCGGCAACGCGCCGAATTTCATGATCTACGCCATCGCCACCGAGCGCGGCGTCAAGATGCCGAGCTTTTTCGGCTATATGATCTGGTCGATCGTCGTCTTGGTGCCGGTGTTCGTCGCCTTGACCTACTTTTTTGTCGCGCCGCTATGAAGCTTGCCGCCGGCGCGGCCGATCCAGCGGCGCCCGATTACGGTTGCCTTCCCGTTCGGCCCCGGTTAGGCGAATGGACAGGCTCGAGGCGCCGTGACCGACCAATTCATCACCGCATATCGTTTTCGGCATCGACCCGATCTGGTTCGCCGCGGTCCTGCTGTGCGTGACCTATGCGGTCATCATCTGGGACCGGGTCAACCGCGCCATCATCGCGCTGGTCGCGGCGGGCATCGCCATATTGTCCGGCGCGCTCGATCAGGCCGAAGCGCTCAAGGGCATCGACTGGAACACCATCGGCACGCTGACCGGGCTGATGATCATCACCTCGATCGCCCAGCGTTCCGGGGTGTTCCAATATGCCGCCATGCGGTCGGCGCAGCTGGCGCGCGCGCATCCGGCGGCGTTGTTGCTTCTCGTTCAGCTGGTGACGTTCTTTGTCTCCGCCGATCCTCAACAATGTCAGCACCGTGCTCCTGGTCGCGCCGGTGACGCTTGCCGTGACCCGCGAATTGCAGATCGCGCCGTTTCCGTTCCTGATCGCCGAAGTGATGGCTTCCAATATCGGCGGTACCGCAACGCTGATCGGCGATCCGCCCAACATCATGATCGGCTCGCAGGCGGCTTTAAGCTTCAACAGCTTCCTCGCTCATCTGGCGCCGGTCGTCGTCGCCATCCAGGCGGTTCAGGCGCTGATGCTGCATCTGCTCTGGGGCCGCGCGACCCACGCCACGGTGGAGAACCGGCTGCGCGTCATGACCATGGACGCGCGCGCGGCCATCGTCGATCTGCCGCTCTTGCTGCAATCCATGGCGGTGCTTGCCGCGGTGATCGGCGCCTTGATCTTCGAGGATCGGCTGCATCTCGAGCCGGCGACGATCGCGATGGGCGGCGCTGCGGCGCTGATGCTGCTCGACAATTGGGAGCACCGCGGCGCCAAGCAGACCGTCAACGTGACGCAAACGCTGACCGAAGTCGAATGGATCACGATTTTCTTTTTTGTCGGGCTGTTTATTGTCGTGCACGCCGTCGAGGTCAGCGGATTGCTGCAGCTGTTCGCCGGCAAGCTCGTCGCCGTCACCGGCAACAACATCGCTGTCGGCGGCGTCATTATTCTGTGGCTGTCGGCGTTTCTCGCCGCGATCATCGACAATATCCCGTTCGTCGCGGTGATGATCCCGGTGATCAAGAGCATGGCGCCGGCGTTTGGCGGCGAGGCGCATATCGCGCCGCTGTGGTGGTGCCTGTCGCTCGGCGCCTGCCTCGGCGGCAACGGCACGCTGATCGGCGCCAGCGCCAACCTCACCGTCGCCGGCGTCGCCGAGCGCAACGGCGTCGCCTTCGGCTTCGTCAAATACACGCTCTATGCGCTGCCGATGACGATCGTCGCGATCCTCATCTGTCAGCTCTATGTCTGGCTGCGGTATTTCTGACCGGCCCCACGCGGCGCAAGATTTAGGATTTCTTTGCCATACCCGCAGAACCAGGCGCGGCGCCGCGGCCCGGCCACACGATCGTGAACTTTTTCCGCCATGCTCGCCGCCGGATAAAGCGGGGAACCGATCCGCCGATCACACCGTTAGTGAGCTGGGCGGGGCTTTCGGCTTCCAAAGGGGTCTCGCCGTGGTGCGTCCGCGTTGCCTTAAGCACTCGATCGGGCACGCAGCCGTGCTCGCCGGCGCATTGGCGGTTGCCGCCTTCACGCCCGGCCCGGCGCAGGCCGGATTTTTCGATTTTCTATTCGGTAATTCGCAGGATCAGCAGGCGCCGCAGCCGCAGCCGCAATCCTATGCCGAGCCGCCGTCACCGGGGCTCGACCGCGTGGCGCCGGCGCCGCTGGCCCCGAAAGCGTGCGCCAAGGCGGCGGCAGTAGCGGCCGCGCCGTCGCCTATTGCGTGCGGCTGTGCGACGGCGAGCACTTTCCGCTCGAACGCCTGGCCAATGCGACGCCGGTGGAGACCTGCCGGGCGATGTGCCCGGCCAGCAAGACCAAGGTGTTCTTCGGCAGCGAGATCGGCAGCGCCGTCGCCAAGGACGGCGCGCATTATGCCGACCTCGACACCGCCTTCGTCTACCGCCAGCAGTTGGTCGCCAATTGCACCTGCAACGGCCGGAATGCGCGTCGGGCTGGCGCCATTCGATTTGTCGAGCGATCCGACGCTGCGCCCCGGCGACATCGTTGCGACCAAAGACGGCCTTGATGGCCTATACCGGCAAGAGCGGCACAGGCCGACGCGTTCACGCCGGTCGATCCGGCGAGCATCGCCGATGAGCTGAATTCGGTCACCACGCATGTGCGCATCCGCGCAAGCCGCTCGCGTCCGGCAAGCGGATCGAGCGCGAAGCGCGCGCCGATGAGGATCCCGGCCTTCTCGCGCCGCCGCCGCCGGCCCCGCCGCCGATCAATCTCGGCGCCAATATGCGCGGTCAGATCTCCAGATAATTGAGCTCAGCAGTTTCACCACCTCTTCCGCGAGCGACAGCGACGACGTCAGTCCCGGCGATTCGATGCCGAACAGGTTGACGAGCCGCGGCATGCCGTGGTCGGCCGGCCCGGCGATCATGAAATCGGCCTGGCCTTCGCCCGGCCCGGAGAGCTTCGGCCGGATGCCGGCATAGTCCGGCACCAGCGAGCCCTCCGGCAGGCCCGGCCAATAGGTGCGGATGCGGGCGTAAAAGCTTTCGGCGCGGCGCGGATCGACGGCGTAGTTTTCTTCCGCGATCCACTCGACGTCGGGGCCGAACCGCATGCGCCCGGCGAGATCGAGCGTGACATGGACGCCAAGCCCGCCGTCGATCGGCGTCGGATAAATCAGCCGCGAGAACACCGGCCGTCCGGCGAAGCCGAAATAGTTGCCCTTGGCGAGGACGAGCCGCGGCACCTTGTCGGCCGGGTAACCGTCGATGCGGCGGGCGAGCGCTTGCGCGCCGAGCCCGGCCGAATTGACGACGGCGTCGAAATCGATCGTGCCGGGGTCGCTGCCGCCGAATTGCACATGCCAGTGCGGCGCCCGGTAGCTGATGCGCTCGACCGGCGTCTCGAACGCGATCATGCCGCCGCGATCTTCCAGTTCGCCCCACAACGCGCGCATGATAGGCGTGGCTGTCGACGATGCCGGTTTCCGGCGACAGCAACGCGCCGATGCAGGACAGCTCCACTTCCATGGCGCGCGCCGCATTGCCGCCGACCATCTCGACGCCTTCGACGCCGTTTTTCTCCGCCTGCGCCAAAATGGTCTCGACCTTGGCCAGTTCCGCCTCATTGGTGGCGACGACGAGCTTGCCGCATTTGCGGTGCGGCACGCCGTGCGTGGCGCAGAATTCGTAGAGCATGCGCCGGCCGCGCACGCAGTGGATCGCGCGCAACGTGCCGGTCGGATAATAGAGCCCGCCATGGATCACTTCGCTGTTGCGCGACGACACGCCATTGGCGATGCCGCCGGTCGCCTCGGCCACGGTCACGTCATGGCCGGCAAGCGCCGCGGTGCGCGCGATGGCCAAGCCCGACCACGCCGGCGCCGATCACCAGAACCTGCATTGTCTCCCTCGCGTCATTCCGGGGCGCGCCAAGCGCGAGCCCGGAATCCATAACCCCAGCGCAGGGATTATGGATTCCGGGCTCCTCGCTTCGCTCGGCCCCGGAATGACTATATAATAAACGCTGAAAAGAGGAGAACCATGGCGGAAAATATCGTTCGGGTTTGCGCGCAAGCCGACATCGCGCCGGAGACGGTGAAGGCGTTCGAGGTCGGCGACAGCCGGCTCGCGGTCTACAATATCGAGCGGCAAGTTCTACGTCACCGACGACGAATGCACCCATGCCTCGGCGAGCCTCGCCGACGGCATGCTGGACGGCGACGTGATCGAATGCTGCGTGCATTTCGGCGCCTTCGACGTGAAGACCGGAGCGGTGAAATCGCCGCCGTGTTCGGTGGCGCTGCGCACCTATAAAGTCGTGCTGCAAGGCGAAGACATTTATGTCGATCTCGACCGCAACGCCGCCGGCGAGCCGGCGTGAATTGAACGATTAGGCTCGGCCGTGGATACCGGACGCAACCGGCACACCAAGTAATTTTCCGGCGCGAAGCAATTTCCTGTCGAGCGTATAAAGGGCTTCGGCACGATGGTTACTTGCTATCGCAAGGTGCAGCGCATCGCCGACTCGCAATCCGGTCTCGAATCGCTGAAGGTAACGCTTGCAGAGATCGAAATCGCTCCGGTCCGGCAGCACGACGAGAAAGGATTGATCCATGGCATCTTCGAACCGCATGTCGGCTTCGCGTGCCGCCCGTTCGGCCAAGCCTCCGCCACGAACTTCGCGCGCCAGCATTGAGAAAAATTCAACCCGTGTCCAATCGCTGATCGCCAACTCGTCGGCATGATGCTCGCGGAAAAACGCCTGGACCCTGCTGCTCGTCGCTTCCGGAAGAATATAGGGAACGATGAAGCTTGTATCGAAATACAGCATCGTCACCCTTCCTCGTCACGCATCTCGCGAATGAGAATGTGACTGGGCTTGCGCAGGCGCGGCATTCTGGCGCGGAAGGCTGACAGATCAGGAACCGGCTGTTTCGGCAGATCGACTGCCGCAATGCGGGCGGCCGGACGGCCATGCCGCGTGATCACGATTTCTTCGCCAGCCGCGACTTTGTCCAGCAGTTCGCTTAGGCGCGTCTTTGCTTCGACTAGGCTGACCGTAATCATGCTTGTCTCTCCAAATGGTCAGAAAACTGGTCATATTATAGCACGTCCGCGACTATTCGGCCAGCCGTCGCCGGCGACCTCCAGTTTCGCTCGGCAGCGAAACACATTATAAGCGCGCGTGTAGACAGGCGATTTAGGCCGAAAAACGCGACCGAGAGGAAACGTCGATGTACCAAGGCCCCGGAGTGAAAACGAGCCCGGATTTCCCGATCCCGGACACGATGAAAGCCTGGGTGCTCGGCAATCCCGGCGAGCTGAAGCTTACCGAAAAGCCGGTGCCGGTGCCCAAGCGCGCCGAAGTGCTGGTCCGCATCGATGCGGTCGCGATCTGCGCCACCGATCTGGAAATCATCGATCACGGTTCGCCGGCGCTGTTCCTGGGCGGCCTGCCGTTCAACAAGAATTTCACGCCCGGCCACGAATATATGGGCACGGTGGTGGCGCTCGGTCCCGGCGTCGACGAATTGCCGATCGGCCAGCGCGTCACCGTCGAGATCCATGCCGGCTGCGGCCAGTGCAAGCGCTGCCGCGAGGGCATGTACACCTCCTGCCACAACTACGGGCTCAATTACGGCGACGTCGACAAGGGCCACCGCGCCAACGGCTTCACCACCGACGGCGGCTTCTGCGAATATCAGGTCAACAACATCAACACCGTCATCCCGATTCCGGACGCGATGTCGGACGAGGAAGCGACGCTGGTCGTCACCGCCGGCACCGCGATGTACGGGCTGACCGAGCTCGGCGGTCTGGTCGCCGGCGAAAGCGTGGTCGTCACCGGGCCGGGCCCGATCGGGCTCCTCGGCGTCGCGGTGGCGAAGGCGATGGGCGCGCAGCCCGTCATTCTCACCGGCACGCGCGACAACCGGCTCAAGATCGGGCTCGAGCTCGGCGCCGATGCCGTCATCAATGTGCGCAACGACAAGATGTCGTCGATGCGGTCAAGAAGCTCAACGGCGGCAAGGGCGTCGACTACGTGGTCGAATGCTCCGGCGCGCCCAATGCGGTGAACGAAGCGGTCCGCATGGTCAATCGCGGCGGCAAGGTCTGTCTCGCCGCGTTCCCGCACGAGGAGACGCCGGTCGACGTCGCCCACATCGTGCGCAACAACATTTATCTCTACGGCATCCGCGGCGAGGGCAAGAGCGCGACCCATCGCGCCGAAGCCTTCATGTCGCAGAAGCGCTTCGACGCCACCAAAATCCACACCCACACTTTCGCGCTCGACGATCTGCCGACCGCGATCCGCTACGCCAAGGACCGCGTCGACGACGCGATCAAGGTGGTGGTGAAGGCGCGGGGCGTCGCGGCGCACCGGGTCGCGGCGGAGTAGTCCGTAGGATGCGTCGCGCTCTCGGGAGACGGTCGCGCCCTCGCGCCCTAAGGCGCGGGCCAAGGCGAGAGGGCGAGTTTATACGCTGAGGCGCAGCGCAATCTCAGAGGGTCCGACTGCAGGCGAGTGAAAATACTACCGTTTAGAACTGATTTCCGGCCAGCGCCTACGCCGAGGGGATAAACATGGACCTAAAGGCCAAACCAAGGGACAAGCGCGCGGCTTTAAGATGCTTACAGCCCAACGCAAATCTGATGTAGAGGGCGGCGCGGCGAATCTGGATGATCCAGGCTTCATGCGCTCGAATTTGGCTCATGTTGGGACTGCTCTCGAAGAAGTTATTCAGCAGAATTGAAAGAGAGGCCATTCGTCTTTCTGAAACGGATGTCGATTATAGCAATTTTCCAGAGTAAGCAGGATTATGGTTCTGACTACATTATGCGTGTGCTCGACGGCGTCGCATGAAGAGCATTCCACGTATCGGCTATCAACAGAGCATCGAATGGAAGGTATCACTTACGATCACGCTGATATCGACTCGTAAAATGCGGCCGGACCTGAATGTTGGCTCGGCCCATGCGTTCCGCCTGAGGCCATACGCTGCCCTCTCGAACGTTGTATCTGTCGACGATATCGTCGTCGACAGCTCTGAAGGCGGAGAAGCAATTGTCGGCTTCAGTATTCGAGTCCCGAATTCAGGGCAAACAATGGTCATAATGGGGATGCTAGCTCGATGAATACGGTCAGAGCGTCAAATTCGGCGAAACCAACATCATGCAGCTCTCGACGTCCCATGACTGGGTTTCACTTTGCCGTGCGGATGAGCCGAAGGCGTAGCCGCACTGCCCTCGGCAGTTCACGGCGTTATCAGCTTGCTGATCGTCGCCATGGGTAAGACGAGCCGGAGCGAATTGGGCAGCCGTACAAAGCCGTTCGCCGCGTAGAAGGAAGCGGCCTGCTTCGCTGATAGCGTCGACGACCAGCATCGATGAGCCGACCGAGCCGGCGCTGGCATAGGCGCGCTGCACGCCGTCGGCGAGCAACAATGCGCCCAGGCCCTGGCCTTGCGACGCCGCCGCGACCGCCAGCCGGCCGATGAGCGTCGCGCTAACCAGCGGATAACGCGGCACATGCTTGCGCGCCGCGATGGGCACGTCGCCTGGCGCCAGCGCCGTCGCGCAGAGCGTATAATAGCCAAGGATGCCGTTCGGCCGGCGCGGATCGACGAGCACGAATACGCTATTGGCCCGTCGGCGCACGTCCTGGCCGGCCTGCGTTCGCAAGTAGCGGTCGAGACTTTCGACTCCGCAGGCAAATCCGGCGCGGTCGTGATGCGATGCCAAGGGCTCGATCTTCAGATCGGGCGAGGGCGTCTTGGCCATAGGCAAATCGGTCAAGTCTAGCGGGCGATCCGCCGTTTATGCTCCGCCACGGCCCGAACCAGCCGTTCGCTCGGCTTGGGCGGATTGATCAGCGCATCGAAGAAGGTCTGCCGGTCCCGCTCGGAGAGCATCAGAGTCTCATGGTCGGCGATGGTGCGGCGCGCCGCGCCGGCAAGCGCAGTCACGCAGAAATCGGTTAGCTTGCGCCGCTCGAGATGCGCCGCGCGTTCGATCAGGTCTTTGGTTTCCCGGTCGAGCCGGAACCCGAGCCGCTCGGCGCGGACGGCCGCGTCACGGAGGAGCTTGGCTTGCTTGCGGGCCATGGCGGCACCTCGAATTGAGTGGTCATTTGGACAACAATGTACGTCATTTTGACGTCACACTCAAGCCTGCGTCGCGAACGCGGAGCCTGTTACGATCCCGGGTCTGCAGCGCATCACTTCGCCCAGGAGACGGCTCGTCACAGACCTATTGACAATCGTCACTGATTAGGATACATATGATGACGAATCATCTCGCCCTGAAGAGACGCCGTCCGGGTGATGCCGGGCGGCGGGGCGAGGTGCGGTTCCTTGCCGTGGCGGTCCGGACCGCCGTGGTGCGGGGCCGCAGGTGGAGCGCCGGGAGGCGCAGCGCGCCCGAAGCAGGCGGTTCTCGCAAGGGAATTGTCCTGTGGCGCGCGCCGCGCCCGAAGCGCGAGCGAGTGGCAACATTCGCCCGCGTGGCGCGGCCCACGACCTGGCGCCTCCCGGCGCTGCATCGTCTTGCGCGTGGCTAAAAGCAAAGCTCGGACGCCAAGGCGCGTCGCGAGAACGCGACTTTATGCATCCGCCCCCACGAAAGTGGGAATTATATACTTGACAAGTACACGGCTGACTCGTATACTGTAGTTAAGAGGTTAGGAGTTAGCCATGTCCTGTGTTGTCTGAGCCACATTTCCATAGCGAAGCCGCAGCTATTGCGCGGCTCGAAGCGATTGTGTGGCCTCAGGGGCCGTTGTCCGCGCTGTGGGGGCTTTGACCGCATTACGGCGGTAAGGGCGGCCGTGCCGGGCTTAAGGCGCTGCGGGCCATGCAAGCGCGAATTTACGGCCACGGTCGGAACGATCTTCGAGCGCAGCCATATGAAGTTGCACAAGTGGTTTCAGGCTGCTCATTTGATGGCGAGTAGCAAGAAAGGGAATTAGCGCACACCAATTACATCGGACGCTAAAAGTTACCTACAAAACGGCTTGGTTTATGGAGCATCGGTTGCGGGAGGCAATGCGCGAGTTGCGCCCAAAAGGTCCGCTTGGTGGCGAAGGCAAAACCGTCGAGATGGATGAGACTTATATGGGCGGAAAGGAAAAGAACAAACATGGTAAGAAGCGCCTGGGTAACGTGGCGGCAGACTGGAAAAGAGATCGAGTTTTGCACTGGTAGAGCGCGGCGGCAAGGTTCATAGCACCATGTTCCGTCTGTGAGCGCAAAGACGTTGCGCCCGATCTTGTAAACGCAGAGTGGATGCGGACAGTAAAGTTATGAGGGATGAAGGCGGCTCTCGCGTTGGGCGGGAATTTCCGCGGAAACTATTCGTCAATCATGGCATTGGTGAATATGCGCGCGGCGACGCGAACACTAACACGATCGAGGGCTATTTCTCAATCTTCAAACGCGGAATGAAAGGCATTTATCAGCATGGCAGCGAGAAGCATCTGAACCGCTATCTTGCCGAATTTGATTTTCGTTACAACGATCGTGCTGCTCTTGGGCGTTGAAGATGTCGCGCGCACTAGTGCAGCCCTTCGGGGCATCGTGGGTAAGCGGTTGACCTACCGAAGAACTGGTGCAGCCGCGTAAACCAGCACGCCCCACCCCCAAACAGCTTTGGGAAGCGTTGAAATTCAAGAATTGCTAGGCCGCAGTCCGGTATTGCGGCCTATGCACTTGCGATGCGCGGAAATCATCAGGAATGCGCAAGCCCTTCGATGCTATCATTAGCTCCGTACCAAGACGCTTCACTTGGGCAGAATAGTTCAGCGAAAATTGAAACTGTCGGCGAGCTACATAGAGATCGTGAATCTCCGCGCAATAATCATACGTCAAAATCCACGGCGATCTTAATTTCAAGATGCGATCCGCTACCTTCTCGTGATCTTTTCGTTTGTAGAAACTCGTGTAGAGACGCGATCCTTTGTGGAAATAGGGCGGGTCGAGATACAGGAATGTTTGCGGGGGCAACTTTTGTTCGACGTAATCAATAAATTTGATTGCGTCTTTTCTGTATAGGTTTATTCGACCGTGATATTTGGCGATGCGTCTAATGCGGCGAGATAATTCATCCTTGTTATACCGGCAGTCGATCTCATAATTGCCGGTTTGGTCAAGGCCGCCGATCACGCCGCCGCGTTTGATAATGCCGGAGCGATTTGTCCGATTAAGAAAGAATGCAGCGAAGCCAAGCTTCATTGGATCATCTACGCCGTCCGACTGTATAATTCGGCGTTGGCGCTTCCACTCTTTCACATTGACGGGCGTTTTTTCTATCAGTTTGATAAATTCTTCTGTGCGATTCAGAAGGGAATGCCAGAACGACCAAATTGCGGGATCAATATCGTTGATGTGAATGTCGCTGACGAAACCACTAAACAACAATGAGAGCGCCAGCCCGCACCCACCGGCATAGGGTTCTGCATAGTGCCCGCGTTCCAATTTGTTGCCGCGAAAGGATCCGAGAGATCGGCCCCAACATGCAGGACTTGCCGCCCGGATAGCGCAGAGGTGAGGTCGCGAGCGGCATTGCTGTAAGTCCCTTTCGCTCGATTTTATAGGGCAAAGTAGCAAAGCCGCTTGCCCGCGGCCAGCTATTTCTTTGAGGCAAGAGATCGGCGACTTTTATCAACAGAGGCGTGATCGTCGCGAGATCGTTCGACAGCTGCGCGCGCGTCGAACGATGCCGCGATCTCGTGATGCTTAGTCGCGTTTCCGTTTCGTTGTATGCGAGTAAGGGCCTCGCGAATTGGCCCGTATTTCTTGCTCCCTGGAAAACCTAAATCGGAAGTTTTGCGTTCTCTTTGTGATAAGGCCATCGCTTCGGCGTATCAAGGACGGCAAGTGCAACACGATTGCGGCTTGATCGAAAAAGCGTGCTTTTTGCTGCGCGTCAGTCAATTGGCGATGCGCTTGCGCGCATCATGGATTATTCCCATCCAGAACCGCAGATCATCTTGGTATCAAATATGATGCAATTGATTTTCTTGATCGGAACGTGATCGGATTCTGATGCAGTCGTGCAAAGTCTTTGCGCAGATGAGGAGGCGCGAGATGGCGTTTACGGCTTCGTCGCATCCATCGATCTAATCGACAAAACTGCAAGGGTGGTATTTTCTGACCGCGACAAATACGACGGGGGCTACGGTCACGGTGTTCTTCAATTACGAAGCTGCACCGGTGATGGCCTGATAGCAAGAAGTCGTATCTAGAGCGCTGCGATTTCTAAACAAGCAGCGCAAGAGGTTTTAGTCGGCGCATTTAAGAGCCGACTACGCCTCGTTTTCCGCGGCTCTGGCGGCTTCTTTGCAATTGACCGATCAACGCATCGGAACTCCGACTTCTCCTCATCCGCGCCGATCTCGCGCGCTTTTTGACGAACTGCTTCGATTGAGCGGGATCATCTCGCTTTGATGCTGACTGGCTCGTCATAGCGTTTCGCTCCTGCGGCTTTCGCCTAGGCATTAGACACGCCTACGTTGTCCCTCTAATATCTCGCCTTGGGGCGTAGGCATGGGGGGGCGTGTCATGGCAACGAGGCATCTCAAATCCATCAACGTTGACCGTATCTTTTTATACGAAGAAAACCCTCGACACGAGCCAATAGCGTCTGAACCTGAGATAATCGACTATCTATCCAAAGATGAGCAAGTCTACAACTTGGCTCGCAGCATTTCGGAGGCCGGAACAAATCCATTGCAACTCCTTGGGGTCGCGCAAATCCCGGGGTCAGGCGCGGCCGCTACCAAGAAAGTCTACCAGGCGTGGGACGGCAATGGTCGGGTCTGCGCAATCAAGTTGCTGAATGACCCCGATGGCGTAGCACTTCCGGGAAATTAACACCGAGAGCTAGAAGAACCGCAGCCGCATACTTGTCAAGTATATAATCCCACGAAAGTGGGGGAGGGGGACCACGCGAAGCGTGGTGGAGGGGGCGTCTGACTCGCCGCTTCGTTGTCGTTGCAGAAAAATCGTCGCGGCTCGCGCCCCGCCCACCGCGCTTCGCTCGCGGTCCCCCCTCCCCGCTATCGCGGGGCGGGATGATCACTTCTTTCTTATGCGGAACGTCAGGAGCTTCTTGTCCTTGCGCGTGTCTTCCAGCGTGTCGCCGGTCTGATTGAGGAGGTTCGGGATGTCGATGCCGGCAAGCGGGTCGGTGCATTCGACGATGAGAATGTCGCCGCGCTGCGCCTGGCCGAGCGCCTTTCGGGTGCGCAGCGCCGGCAGCGGGCATTTGAGGCCGCGCAAATTGAGCGTCTTTTCGGTCATGTCATGCGAGTCGTAGAACCGCCAAAACAGACTTATCATAGCGGCGATGGCACTAGATTCCAGCAATCAGCATTCCGGCATCCAGCGCATTTCGCGGCTGACGCCGTTGCGCGCCATCCTTGCCCTCATTGAATCGCGCGTCGCTCCCGTCAAAGCGCGCAAATGCGCAACCGCTGCGGCGGCGGGTTTGACGCTCGCCGACGACGTCGTCACGGCCGCGCGCCCCATGCAGGCGATCGCGCTTGCCGACGGCTTCGCCGTCGAGGCGGCGGCGATCGCCGACGCCGGGCCCTATGCGCCGGCGCTGCTCGCCTCGCTGCCGCAATGGGTCGACGCCGGCCAGGCCATGCCGGGCGGAACCGACGCCGTGGCGCCGCTTGATGCGATTACCCAGCGCGGCGAGCGCGTCGAGGCCATTGCGCCGGTCATGCCGGACCAAGGCGTATTGCCCGCCGGCGGCGATGCCGCGGCGCAGACGGTATTGCGGCGCGGCGGCGAACGATTGCGCGACATCGACTGTGCGGTCGCTGCGGCAGTCGGCTTTGCCGAGCTGAGCGTGCGCGAACCGCGGATCTGGATCGCGCGCGGCCGCGCCGCGGCGAACCCCGTGATCGATGCCGGGCTTGCGCTATTGGCGCGCTGCGTCGGCAAATCCGGCGGCGCCATTCATGGCGAATTGACCGACCTGCACGAAGCGCTGGCGCGCGACGAAGCCGACGCGGTGATCGCCATCGGCGGCACCGGCGGCGGCCGCGACGACGACAGCGTGCGGACCTTGGCGCGGCTCGGCCGCGTCGAGGCGCACGGCATTGCGGTTGCGCCCGGCGAGACGGCGGGTTTCGGCTTTGCCGGCGAGCGGCCGGTGCTGCTCATCCCCGGCCGGATCGATGCCGCTCTCGCGCTTTGGCTTCTGATCGGCCGTCATCTCGTTGCGAAACTTTCCGGCGGCGCCGTGACGGATGCGCCGGCGGTCATGCCGCTCCTGCGCAAAGTGACCTCGACCATCGGCATGACCGAACTGATCCCGGTGCGGTGTGCGAAAGAAGGTTCGGCCGATGTCATGGCGGAGCCGCTTGCCGCCGGTTATCTGTCATTGGCAGCGCTGGCGCGCAGCGACGGTTGGATCGTCGTTCCTGCCGACAGCGAAGGTTTTCCAGCGGGCGCGCAAGTTGCCGTAATGCCATGGCCGTAAAACCCGAGCAGAGCAGCCGCGGCTCGGCAATTCTCGACGCGGTGCGCCGCGCCGCGCGGCAGGAGCAATTCCTCGAAGTGGTGTCCGCGGCCGAAGCCCGCCGGCGGTTTGAAGCGAGCACCGATCGTTCGCCGCTGCCGGGCGAAACCCGGCCGCTCGCCGCGGCGCTCGGTCGCGTGCTTGCGGCCGACGTCGTCGCGCCGGTCGATGCGCCGCCGTTCGACCGCGCCAATGTCGACGGCTTTGCCGTGCGCGCGGCCGATACGGTCGGCGCGAGCGACGGCGCGCCGAAGCGGCTTTCGCTCAATGCCGAAGTGATCGCCTGCGGCGTTGCGCCGGCGCTCGAAGTGATGCCGGGCACCGCGACCGCGATCGCCACCGGCGGGGTCATCCCGCGCGGCGCCGATGCGGTGGTGATGATCGAGCAAACCGAATTGATCGAGCACGAGACGGCGCCGGCGATCGATCTGCGCCGCGCCGCGGCGAGCGGCCAGTTCATCTCTTATGCCGGCTCCGACATCGCGCGCGGCGAGACTTTGCTCCGCCGCGGCGGCCAAATCGGCTCGCGCGAGATCGGCATGCTGGCGGCCTGCGGTTTGGCGGCAGTCGACGTCGTGCGCCGGCCGCGCGTCGCGGTGCTCTCCACCGGCGACGAACTGGTCGAGCCGGGCCGGCCGCTCCCTCCCGGCGGCGTCTATGACAGAAACGGCGCCATCCTCGCCGCGGCGATTGTCGAAGCCGGCGGCGAGCCGGTACCGTTCGGCGCGTTTCCGGATGAAGAAGCTGCGCTCGAAGCGGCCATGCGCAGCGCGCTCGAATCTTGCGACATCGTGGTGCTCTCCGGCGGCACCTCGAAAGGCGCAGGCGATCTGTCGCATCGCATCGTGTCGAAGCTCGGTCCGCCCGGCATTCTCGTTCACGGCGTGGCGCTCAAACCCGGCAAGCCGCTGTGCCTCGCGGTGATCGGCGACAAGCCGCTCGTCGTGCTGCCGGGCTTTCCGACCTCGGCGATTTTCACCTTCCACGCCTTCGTCGCGCCGCTCATCCGCGCCCGCGCCGGACTGCCGCCGGAAGCGGCCAAAACCGTCACTGCGCGCGTGCCGGTGCGGATCGCTTCCGAACTCGGCCGCGAGGAATTCGTGCTGGTCTCGTTGGTCGCGGGCGAAGACGGGCCGATCGCATTTCCGACCGGCAAAGGCTCGGGCGCCGTCACCGCGTTTTCGCAGGCCGACGGCTTCTTGGCGATCGATGCGCTGGCCTCGGCGCTCGATGCCGACGCCCGCGCCGACGTGACGCTGATCGGCGACAGCGAACACGCGCCCGATCTGGTCATCATGGGCAGCCACGATGTCGCGCTCGATGTCGTGGTCGGCGCGCTTTCCGAGCGCGGCTTTAGCGCGCGCACCATCGCCGTCGGCAGCCTCGGCGGCGTCAATGCGGCAAGCCGCGGCGAATGCGATATCGCGCCGGTCCATCTCGTCGATCCGGCGACCGGTATCTACAACAAGCATCTCGTCGCGCCCGGGCTGGCGCTGGTGCCGGGCTGGCGGCGCATGCAGGGCTTCGTGTTTCGCTTAGGCGACGCGCGGTTTGCCGGCGGCACCGCCGACGCTGCCCTCAAAGCCGCGCTCGCCGATCCGGCGATCCTGATGGTCAATCGCAATGCCGGGTCCGGCACGCGCGTCTTGATCGACGGCTTGCTGCGCGGCGCGCGGCCGGCCGGCTACGCCAATCAGCCGCGCTCGCACAACGCGGTCGCCGCGGCGATCGCGCAAAACCGCGCCGATTGGGGCGTCGCCATCGAGCCGGTGGCGCGCATGTATGGGCTCGGCTTTCTGCCGATCGCGCCGGAGCATTACGATTTTCTGCTGGTCGAGGCCCGCCGCGACCGCCCGGCGGTGCAGGCCTTTCTCGCCGCGCTGCGCGACGAAGCAACCCGCGACCGTATCCGGGCGCTGGGCATGGAACCGGGCTAGTCGGGGGCACATATAATGACATCCATGCGCATCATTGGCCTTGCGGGCTGGAGCGGCTCCGGCAAAACCACGCTGGTCACGAAGGTGATTCCGGTGCTGGTTGGCACGCGGCCTCAAAATCGCGACCGTCAAGCATGCGCATCATGATTTCGATACCGACCAGCCGGGCAAGGATTCGTGGCTGCACCGGCAAGCCGGCGCCAGCGAGGTCGCCATCGTGTCGAGCCGCCGCTGGGCGATCGTTCACGAATTAAGCGGCGATGCCGAGCCGCCGCTCGCCGACATGCTGGCGAAGCTGAGCCCGGTGGATCTCGTCATTGTCGAGGGCTTTAAGCGGCACGCGCATCCCAAGCTTGAAGTTTATCGCGCCGCCGTCGGCAAGCCGCTGTTGCATCCCGACGACGATTGCATCGTCGCCATCGCGACCGATGCGCCGCTGCGGGAGGCAGCGCTGCCGGTCGTGATGCTCGACGATATCGAATCGATCGCCAATGTCCTCCAAGCCGAGGCGTTGCCGCGCGAGCAGATCGACCTAACGCGGAAACAAGCCTGATGGCGCAGCTGCGCGACGATTGCTTCGCCTTTGACGGTCCGCTGCTCCCGGTCGCCGAAGCCGAGCGGCTGATTGCCGAACGGGTGGCGCCGGTCGATGGCGGCGAGACCGTGCCGTTGCGGCAAGCGCTCGGCCGGGTGCTGGCGGACGACGTCGTCGCGCCGGTCAATGTGCCGCCGTTCGATAATTCCGCGGTCGACGGCTACGCGGTGTGCGGCGACGACCTCGACGCGGCAGCCGAGAAGCGCCTCACGATTGTCGATCGGGTCGCCGCCGGGCATGCCGCGACGCAAGCGGTCAAGCCGGGCGAGGCGATCCGCATCTTTACCGGCGCGCCGATGCCGGTAGGCGCCGATACCGTGTTCATGCAGGAGGACTGCCGCGTCGACGGCGGCTGTGTCGTCGTGCCGCCGGGCTTGCAACGCGGCGCCAATCGGCGGCTTGCCGGCGAGGATGTGCGGGCAGGGGCGGTGGCTTTGCCGGCCGGGCGGCGACTTGGCGTAGCAGCACGTCGCGCTCGCCGCCGCGCTCGGTCTCACCAAGCTTGAGGTGCGCCGTCGGGTGCGGATCGCATTGTTCTCGACCGGCGACGAGATCGTCGAGCCAGGCGCCGCGCTGCCGCGCGCCGGCGCTGTACGATTCCAACCGTTATCTGCTGTCGGGATTGCTCGCGCGCTTTAATGCCGAAATCACCGATCTCGGCATTCTCAGCGACGATCCGGAACGAGCTAAAGCGCGCGCTCGCCGCCGCGGCCGCCGATCACGACCTGGTGCTCACCTCGGGCGGCGTCTCCGCCGGCGAGGCCGACTACGTCCGCAACGCGATCGAAAGTATCGGCCGGCTGGTGTTCTGGCGCGTTGCCATCAAGCCCGGCCGGCCGGTCGCGATGGCCGTGATTCCGAGCGGCACGAGCGGCCACAGCGCGGCATTCGTCGGACTGCCGGGAAATCCGGTCGCGGTTTTCGTCACTTTCGTGCGCGTGGTGCGGCCGTTGTTGCTGCGGCTGTCCGGCGCGTTGCCCGAGCCGCTCCTTGCCATGCCGGCGCGGGCGACGTTCTCTTACAAGAAACGCAAGGGCCGCCGCGAATATGTCCGCGTCGCGCTGCGCGCGGCGGCCGACGGCGTCATCGAAGCGATCAAATACGAGCAGGACGGCGCCGGAGTGCTGACCTCGCTCACCGAGACCGACGGCCTCGCCGAACTCGGCGAGGACGTCACCACGATCGAGCCCGGCACGACGGTCGGCTTTCTCTCCTACGCGTCGCTGGTCGGTTAGATGTCGGGATATTGCGCGGCGATAGCTGTGGCTCGGGCAGCGTCCTCGGGCGTGTTGACGTTGAAGAACGGATCGACCGGCTCGGCCGGCCAATCGGCGATGGCGACGCCGTGACGCGCCGTCCAAATCTCGATCTTGCGCAAGCCGTCGTCGAGGAGCGCGCGGCGCAGATCCTCGCGCAGCGCGACCGGCCAGAGCGCGACGACGGGATGGCGCCATTGCCCCGACCGCGCGCAGGCCAACGGTGTCCCGGCCGCAACGCGCGCTTCATGCAGTCGCGCCACCAGATTTTTCGGCAGAAACGGACAATCGCCCGGCACGCTTAAGAGCCATTCGCAATCTCTGCGCATTGCGCGGCCGCCCAATCGAGGCCGGCAAGGATGCCGGCGAGCGGGCCGGCAAAATCCGGCACGCTGTCGGCGACCACCGGCAGGCCGGTATCGGCAAATCGCGCCGGATCGCCGTTGGCGTTGACGATGACGCGATCGCATTGCGGGCCGATGCAGGCGAGCACGCGTTGCAGGATGGTCGCGCCGCCGATGCGAAGCCGCGCCTTGTCGCCGCCGCCCATGCGCCGCGCCAAGCCGCCGGCGAGCACCAAACCGAGAGTAGGAGGGGGCGTCACGCGCGTTGCGGCTTAATCGTCGTGCACCGCGGCCTTGCGGCGGTGCTTGGCGCTTTCTTCCTCGACATAAGCGAGGTCTTGATCGAACACGATGCGATCCTCGCCGGCGAGCGCGATGAAGCGCTTGCCGCGGGCGCGGCCGATCAGCGTCAAGTTGGCCTTGCGCGCAAGCTCGACGCCCCAGGCGGTGAATCCGGAGCGCGAGATCAGGATCGGTATGCCCATGCGCACCGTCTTGATCACCATCTCGGAGGTCAGCCGCCCGGTGGTATAGAAAATCTTGTCGGCGGAGCCGACCCGGTTCTTGAACATCCAGCCGGCGATCTTGTCGACGGCATTGTGGCGGCCGACGTCTTCCATATAGACGATGGGGCGATCCTTGACCGCCAGCACGCAGCCGTGGATCGCGCCGGCCTCGAGATAAAGCGACGGCGTGGTGTTGATCTTGTGGGTGAGCGTATAGAGCCACGACGTGCGCAATTCCGCCGCCGGCAAAGTGACATTGTCCAGCGCCTCCATCAGATCGCCGAATACCGTGCCCTGCGCGCAGCCCGAGGTCTGCACCCTTTTCTTCAATTTCTTCTCGTAGTTGGTCTTGCGCTTGGTGCGCACCACGACGACCGACAATTCCTCGTCGTAATCGACGCCGGTGACGGTGTCGTCGGGCAGCAGCATGTTCTGGTTGAGCAGATAGCCGACCGCCAGATATTCGGGATGGTCGTTGATGGTCATCGCGGTCACGATCTCCTGCGCATTGAGGAAGATCGTGAGCGCGCGCTCGACCACCACCGCGGTCTCGATCGGCGCGCCGGTCTGGTCGATGCCTTTGACGCGCTCGGTCAGGCGCGGGTCGAGCGGATCGGGGCGGACGAGATAATCGTCTTTGGGCGAATTCATGCCGCTAATGTAAGGTAATGCCTGCGCCGGCGGAAGCGATAGGAGCGCACAGCAAGAGGCCCGGCTTGCACCGGGCCTCCGCACTCTCAACTCAACGTCACCTGTCTTTATCGCCTGTCTTTGGCCTGGCAATATCAGCCGTGAAGGCCGCCAAGCACCCAAATCAGCAGAATGATCGGCAGTGGAATGCCGAGGAGCCATAGCAAAAGCCCACGTCCCATGACTTCCTCCTGTGTCGCCTCGTCAGGACTGCCTGGATAACCGTGTGGCGGAACGAAAGTTCCCACGCTGCGGTCTCGCGAATTGTCCGCATCCGGCGCGGTTCTCGCCGCGGCAGGGCGCCTTTGCGCGCGGGTTGTAACTCAAGACGCGGCCGTTATATTGCGCTCGCTTTCGTGATCGGAGGGGTGGCCGAGTGGCTGAAGGCGCTCGCTTGGAAAGCGTGTATACGGGAAACCGTATCGTGGGTTCGAATCCCACTCCCTCCGCCAACACACGCATTTTATTCGTTCACTGACCGCTCGGCGTGCGCACGCCGATCCAGGAATCGCGCACCTGCTGGTAATGCATCGACGGATCGTAGACCGTCACCGGCAGCGCCAGTTCCTGCGCCGAAAGCCGCCCGATTGCGGCGAGCAGACTGTAGGAGGCGACCACCCGGTCGTGCTGCGCGACGATCAGATTTTGCCGCGCATTGACCAGAGCCTGCTCGGCATTGAGCACATCTTGCGTCGTGCGCTGGCCGGCGAGCGCCTCGTTGCGCACGCCGGTCAGCGCCCGAGCGGCGGCGTCATTCTGGCGTTCCGCAGCCTCGATCTGTGCCTTCGCCGCTTGCAGCTGGCCCCAGGCCTGAACCACGTCGGCCCGGGTCTGATCGCGCACCTGATCGACGTTAAGCCGCTGCTGATCGAGATTTTCTTTGTTCAAGCGGATGGCCGAATATTCCGCGCCGCCCTGATAGAGCGGAACCGACAAATTCAGCACGACGGTGTTGGTGTACTGCTTGGGCGTCGTGATGGTGGGGAAGATATGTTGCTGGACGTTGTATTGTCCGGTCAGCGTCGGCAACAGCGCGCCTTCCGCGATCTTGACTTGCAATTGCGCGACGTCGACCCCGTACAAAGCCGCCAGGACGGATGGGTTTTGCGCGATCCCGGCCGCGATCGCGGCATTGAGTGTCGAAGGCGCCAGCCGGTCGACGGCGGAGGCGGGCGCGAGATTTGCCGGCTCGACGCCGATGATGCGGCGGTAATTGGCCCGCGTCGTCATCAGCGGTCGACTCGGCGGCATGCATGGTTGCTTCGGCGGCCGCCAGTTGCGCTTCCGACTGCGCGACGTCGGTGACGGTCACCTGGCCGGCAGCGAACCGGTTGCGCGTGTCCTGCAGCGTCCGCTGCAGCACGCGGACATTGTTCTGCTGGACTTCGAGATTGGCGCTGTCGCGCGACACGTCCATGTAAACGGTGGCCGCCGCCAGCAGCACGGATTGTTCCATCATGCGCAGCGTTTCGCGCGCGGCCGACACCTTGCTTTCCGCGGCGCGCACGTTGTTGGCGGTTTGTTCGCCGTTGAAAAAGGTCTGCGAGGCCGTCGCGCCGACCGAATGCGGCGTCGTCAGGCCGCGGTCGCCGAATCGAGGTGCCATTCGGCAAAATCGCCCGGCGAGGGCGGAATGGTGTGCTTGACATTGGTAAATTGCCGCCCAACCGTGGCGTTGGCGGTGATCGTCGGCCGATAGCCTGACAGCGCCTGCGGCACGCCCTCATCGCTCTGCCGGACGATGGCGCGCTGCGCGTTG
The DNA here is from genome assembly GCA_963714345.1 of uncultured Alphaproteobacteria bacterium. Classification (GTDB taxonomy): domain Bacteria; phylum Pseudomonadota; class Alphaproteobacteria; order Rhizobiales; family Xanthobacteraceae; genus BOG-931. The sequence continues at coordinate 330,800 of CAVQOD010000013.1, forward strand.
AGCTGTGGGTTGTTCTCGTAGGCCTTGGCGAGCGCCGACTCTATCGTCTCGGCGGCGGCCTGCTGCGGCGAGGCGACAACGAGCGCAGAATAAGCGCAACGCGACTGGGATTACTGATGCGCGGCGCCCGTCCGATCCACGGCGGCGGGTCCGCCGCGTCCTTGGAGCCATAATTCTCACTCGCCACCGTCAGCCCCAATCCGACCGACGGCGACCTTAACGTGGGGGCGTAGCCTTACAAGGTTAGGGCCGTGTCGGAGGGCCGGCTGTGGCCGCGCCGCGCCAAAAGCCGCATTTCGCGCAGCCCGAACATGAGCGTGGCAAGAATAAGCGGCAGGAAAAAATCGAGCACGCGGAACGTCAGCAAGGTCGCGAGCAGGTCCTCGCGCTGATATTGCGGCAGGCCGATGAGCATCGCGGCTTCGACGACGCCAAGGCTGCCCGGCGTATGGCTGACCGCGCCAAGCAGCGTGGCGAGGACGAAGACCACGACGACCGTCGCGAAACCGACGGCGGGGCTGGTCGGCAGCAGCATGAAGATGGAGAGCGACGCCAGACAGCGATCGAGCGTGCCGATGCCGATTTGCAGAAGCGTGCGGCGCAGATCGGGCAGCGTGATCCGCCAATTTGCCCGGCCGACGATCCGCGGCTGTGGCATGAGCCAGATCAGATAGCAGCCGATGGCAAACAGGCCGGACAATCCGATCAGCCGGTTGATCCACGGCGGCAACTGATCGATGACGCTTAAGGCGGCCGGCGCATAGGCGACGGCGCCGCCGAGCACGAATATGTTGCCGAGCCAGAACGTCATTCCGGTCACGAAAGCGATCTTGGCGATGTCGACGACATTCAAGATTCCAGAACGAGTAGACGCGGAACCGCACCAGGCCGCAGGTCAGCGTCGCCGCGCCGAGCGAGTGACCGATCGTGTAGCTGGTGAAGCTTGCGAAGGCGACGACCCGCAGCGGGATCTTGTATTTGCCGATCGTGTGCAGCGCGAACAGGTCGTAACAAATGAGATTGGCGTAGCCGGCGACGACCAGCGCGCCGGCGATCAGGATATGCAGCGGCGATTGCGCTTTGAGCGCGGCGACGAATTTGCCGACGTCGATGCCGCGCAACAAATGATAGAGCGTGGCGACGGCAATGGCGACGATCACGAAGCTGATCGCGACACTGATCTTGTTCCGGCCGACGCCGCGGACGAGTCTGTGTAAAGGGAAACGATGCTGCCAGGGTGAAATCAACTCCGTTAGACGAATCGTGGCCGGCAAACTCCCATTCATTTGTAACAGCATTGTTACGTCGAGACCAAAAGTGGCGCAGGCTTTCGTGACCGTCACACGAATGAGATATGAAATCGCAATTCTCGTTGCATGCAATTCGAAAACAGACGGCCACGCAAATCGGCCGAAAGCACCGCAATGAAGGTCCTGGTCGCGACGGACGCGTGGCGTCCGCAGGTCAACGGCGTGGTGCGGACACTGGGCTCGCTGGCGCGCGCCGCCGCCAAACTCGGCGTCGAAATTGAATTTTTATCGCCGGACGGCTTTTGGACCTTTCCGGTGCCGACTTATCCCGGGCTGCGGCTCGCCTTGCCGCGCCGAAAGCGCATCGCCGAGCGGATCGAGGCCGCGCGCCGGACGCCATCCACATCGCTACCGAAGGGCCGATCGGCCACGCGGTGCGTGCCTACTGCATCAGAAACGGCCGGCCGTTTACCACGAGCTACACCACCCGGTTTCCGGAATATATTTCGGCGCGCTCGCCCATTCCGCAGCAGTGGATTTACAACGCGCTGCGGCGCTTTCATGCCGCCGCTGCGGTGACGATGGTGGCGACGCCGTCGCTGATGGCCGAGCTTTCGGGGCGCGGGTTCGGCAATCTCGGCATGTGGACCCGCGGCGTCGACGTCGATCTGTTCCGGCCGGATCGCGCCATCGATCTCGATTTTCCGCGGCCGATCTTCATGACCGTGGGCCGCGTCGCCGTGGAAAAGAACCTGCCCGCGTTTCTGTCGCTCGACCTGCCGGGCAGCAAAGTCGTTATCGGCGCTGGACCGCAGGAAGGCGAACTAAAACGGCGGTTTCCCGGGACAAAATTCCTCGGCCAACTGGACAATGGCATTCTTGCTGCGCATCTCGCCGCGGCAGATGTCTTCGTTTTTCCAAGCCGCACCGACACGTTCGGCGTCGTGCAGCTCGAGGCGCTCGCCAGCGGTGTTCCGATCGCCGCATTTCCGGTCACCGGCCCGAAGGACGTCATTGGAGATAATCCGATCGGCGTGTTGAACGAGGATCTTCGCGCCGCCTGCATGCAGGCGCTGTGGATTTCCCGCGAATCGTGCCGTGAATTTGCGCTGCGCTATTCCTGGGAAAACAGCGCCCGGCAGTTCATCGGCCACGCCCGGAAGGTCGCAACGACCGCCCACGAGCCGAGTGCCGCCCCCTGTCGCCGAAACCGAGCCTCCCGCAGCCGGGCAAACGCTGGTGCCGGGCTGCAACATAAGGGTCACGCATGAGCACTCTGTGTGAAGCGGATTTAGACAACCAGACGGTCACCAAGGCCTATGCGCGATGGGCGCCGGTCTACGACCTTGTCTTCGGCGCGGTTTTCGAGCGCGGCCGGCAGGCCGCGATCGCGGCCGCCGAGCGCGTTGGCGGACGCATTCTCGAAGTCGGCGTCGGCACCGGGATTTCGCTGCCGGCGTATTCGAAGAAGTCCAGTTGTGCGGCGTCGATATTTCCGCGCCGATGCTGCGCAAGGCGCAGGAGCGCGTCGCCGAATTTGGCTTGAGCAATGTCGAGGGCTTGTGGGTCATGGATGCCGAAAATCTGTCTTTTCCCGATAATTCGTTCGATGTGGTCGTGGCCCAATACGTCATCACGACGGTGCCGAATCCGGAAGCCACGCTCGACGAGTTTGCGCGCGTCCTTAAGCCCGGCGGAGAAATCGTGCTGGTCAGCCGCGTCGGCGCCGAAGCCGGTTTGCGGCGTTCGCTGGAGCACTGGTTTCAGCCGGCGGCGCGCAAGCTCGGCTGGCGAACCGAGTTCTCGTTCGAACGCTACTCGCGATGGGCCGAGCAGACTTCCGGGATGCGGCTCGTCGAACGCCGCGCCATGCCGCCATTCGGGCACTTCAACCTGATCCGATTCGGCAAGGACGGCGGGGCTGATCGCGCTTACGAGCCGAGCCGGTCCGCGCCGCAGGCTGAATGCTCCTTTAGAAATCTTTACGCCGGCAGTCACGTGACTGTCACACGCTTACGCTGTTGTCACGGTGGATCCAGATTCGCTGTCACAAGGGATTCACCAAATCGCCATACCCAGACCGGACGCCTGCACGACGGGGAAAATCAGCAAATGGAAAATTTTCTTGAAGCCTTGCGGACCCAGCGCTGGGACGATCATCGCTACTATCACCACAGTCGGATCAACCAGTCGCTGCATTTCGTCAGTGCGATGAGTTTCCTATTCTCCTACGTGATGATATTCAAGGATCCCGCGATCTCGGCACTTGCTGGCTGGCTGGTGGCGATGACGACGCGGCAGACCGGGCATTTCTTCTTCGAACCCAAGGATTACGACACCGTCAATAAGGCGACCCACGAATACAAAGAAGAGATCAAGGTCGGCTACAATCTGCGTCGCAAGGTCGTGCTGTTGACGATATGGGCGTTGTCGCCGCTGGTGCTCTACTTCAGCCCGCGTTTTTCGGCGTGTTTACCCCGGCGGCCAACAAGACCGAATTCGTGCGCCATGTTGCGATCATCTGGCTGGCCTCGGCATCGGCGGCGTGATGTTCCGCACCGTCCACTTGTTCTTCATCAGGGACGTGCAGACCGGTCTCGTATGGGCCACCAAAATCCTGACCGATCCGTTCCACGACATCAAAATCTATCACAAGGCGCCGCTTGCCTTGCTGCGCGGCGAATTGATCGATCCCGAGATCGGTATGCATCACTGGGATGAAGACGACGCCGAAGAGCTGCCGCGGGCCGGCTGATCCGCTCGTCGCTGCTGCGCTGGTTCGGTATCTCCAGCCCGCGCGCGAGGGAAACAACCGTTGCATCACCATCTCCTTAAGGACGGTCCGCTTGATCGTCTTGTTGGTGATCGCCGGATTGTTCCACCACCAGCCGTCGTCTCGCATCGCCTTCGCTGCGGCCACGAAACGTTCGGCGACGGCTGTGAAATCGGCGTCGGTATAATTGAGGCTGAAAATCAGGCGGCCGGTGCCGATCCAGCTCAACGCCAGGCCTTCGGCACGCAGATAATATTGCAGCATCCAATTGTAGCGGGAGGGCTGCGTGTAGCAGACGGTCCAGATCGAGGACATATTCGCGACCTCGACCGGCAGCTCCCGTCCGCCAGGCGGGCTTGAGCCGCTGCGCCCGTTCGTTCCATACCGGTCGAGATCGGCGTAGAGCGCATCGGCTTCCGGCGTTTGCAGGTACCGCAGAAATTCGTTCATCGCCGCCATGACGTAGGGATGCGAGTTGAACGTGCCGCGGGCAAAGCAGATATCGGCGGGCCGCTCGTCGCGGAAACGCTTCATCAGGTCGCTGTTGCCGCAAACGACGCCGATCGGCAGTCCGCCGCCGAGCGTCTTGCCGTAGGTGACGAGATCGGCCCGAACGCCGAAATAATCCTGCGCGCCGCCTTTGGCGAGCCGGAAGCCGACAAACACCTCGTCGAAGATCAGAACAATGTTGCGTTCGGTGCAGACCTCGCGCAGCCGTTTGAGCCATTCGGCATAGGCCGCGCGGTCGAAATGTGCGCCGCTGCCGCTGTCGATGAGCGAGGAGTCGGGCGCGGATGCGTTGGGGTGCAGGGCTTGCAGAGGATTGACCAGCACGCAGGCGATATTGCGCCGTGTCCGCAGGACGCGCAGCGTATCCTCGGACATGTCGTTGAGCGTATA
>CAVQOD010000014.1:0-204065 GCA_963714345.1 uncultured Alphaproteobacteria bacterium
CCACTTCCGAAGATTGGGCCATGGCGGGACAAGCTCGATCAATTGCTGGTGTCGAACGAAGGGAAGGCGGCGCGTGAACGTCTAACGTTGATCCGACTGTTCGAGGAACTGCGCGGGCTCGGCTACGAGGGTGGATATGATGCCGTTCGGCGTTATGCGCGGCAGTGGAGCAAGGAGCGTGGTGCATCGACAGCCGCGGCCTACGTCCCGCTGAGCTTTGCGCCGGGAGAGGCCTACCAGTTCGACTGGAGCCACGAAGTCGTCCTGCTGAGCGGCGTGACGGTGATCGTGAAGGTCGCCCATGTTCGGCTCTGTCACAGCCGGATGCTGGTGGTGCGGGCCTATCCGCGTGAGACGCAGGAGATGGTGTTTGACGCCCACGACCGGGCGTTCGCCCTGTTCAAGGGCGCCTGCCAGCGCGGCATCTACGACAACATGAAGACCGCGGTGGAGACGGTCCTTGTCGGTAAAGATCGTCTCTACAATCGCCGCTTCTTGCAGATGTGCAGCCACTATCTGGTCGATCCGGTCGCCTGCACGCCGGCATCTGGCTGGGAGAAGGGTCAGGTCGAGAACCAGGTTGGGCTCGTGCGTCAGCGCTTCTTCACGCCGCGGCTTCGGTTCAAAAGCTACGACGAGTTGAATGCCTGGCTTACCGACCAGTGCATCGTCTACGCCAAGGTGCACCGTCATCCAGAACTGACCGAACAGACGATCTGGGAAGTGTTCGAGGCGGAACGGCCGAAGCTCGTTCCCTATGCTGGCCGGTTCGATGGCTTCCATGCAGTGCCGGCGTCGGTCTCGAAGACCTGTCTGGTGCGCTTCGATAACAACAAATACTCGGTAGCCGCCAGTGCGGTCGGCCGTCCCGTTGAAGTCCATGCCTATGCGGACCGCATCGTGATCCGCCAGGACGGACGGATCGTCGCCGAACATCCCCGATCGTTCGGCCGCGGCGACACGATCTACGACCCCTGGCATTACGTGCCAGTGCTCGCCCGCAAGCCCGGCGCCTTACGCAACGGTGCGCCCTTCAAGGACTGGGTGCTGCCGGCCGCGATGGAGCGCGTGCGACGCAAGCTTGCCAGCGCCGATGACGGCAATCGTCAGATGGTCGACATCCTCACCGCGGTGCTCACCGACGGACTGCCGGCGGTCGAGACGGCTTGTGCCGAAGCGATCGCCCACGGCGTTCATTCCGCCGATGTCGTTCTCAACATCCTCGCCCGCCAGCGCGATCCCGGCCCGCCGGTCACCATCCTCACGCCGACCGCGCTGACACTGCGCCATGCGCCAGTCGCCGATTGTGCCCGTTACGACAACCTCAGGAGAACCATCTGATGGAACGCACTCAGCTCTTCGACCTCATGGGTGAGCTCAAGCTCTACGGCATGAAGGCCGCCTTCGACGAGATCATGGCCACGGCCGTCAAACGCCAGCATGAACCCCAGCGCATTATCGGCGATCTGCTCAACGCCGAGATCAGCGAGAAGCAGGCGCGCTCGATCAAGTACCAGCTCACCATCGCCAAGCTGCCGCTCGCCAAGGACCTCGACGACTTCCAGTTCGAGGGCACACCGATCAATGAGACGCTCGTGAACGACCTCGCCGGCGGGGGCTTCATCGCCCAGCAGCGCAACGCCGTGCTGGTCGGCGGGACCGGTACCGGCAAGACCCATTTGGCCATTGCCATCGCCAGAAGCTGCATCCGCTCCGGCTCCCGTGGCCGGTTCTACAACGTGGTCGATCTCGTCAACCGGCTCGAGACCGAGACCCGTAACGGAAGGCAAGGTCGGATCGCCGATCAACTCACTCGAATGGACTTCATCATTCTCGACGAGCTCGGCTATCTGCCGTTCGCTCAATCGGGCGGTCAGCTCCTGTTCCACCTCGTCAGCCGGCTCTACGAGCGCACCTCAATCATCGTCACCACCAATCTCGCCTTCGGCGAGTGGCCAAGCGTCTTCAGTGATCCCAAGATGACGACCGCGCTGCTCGATCGGCTGACCCACCACTGCGATATCATCGAGACCGGCAACGACAGCTGGCGCTTCAAGAGCCGAGCCGACGATCACACCTCAACCCGCGCTCGCCCCGTCTCCGCAATCCCGGCCAGCTCCGACGGGGCGAACGCTAATCGCTCAAAACGTAAAACGAGGGGGTCCCTTTTGGATGCCGATACGGGGTCCCGATCCAACGCCGATTGACACACAAGCCCTCCTAACCTGCAGTTGGTCAACAAACTTTTGGCCGCGTATATCCCAGATCGATTCTCCGAACGCTCCACCGTTGAGCACCACGTATCGGGCGGGGTGTGGATCGAAGGTCAAGAGCCGCAGGCGCGATTGCCGACGCCGGGCCAGGGTGACGCTGCTACCGACTTCGGTTTAACATCAGCGCCAGTCAACGGCCCGCAGCGCCCAACCAACACGCTCGCCGTGCCGCGCCCTTGCGCAAGCTCAGCCGAGTTTGACGCTAAATTCCGAAAATTGCTCTCTGCGTGAAATCGTGTTGTTGTTCTATGACCGCACGGGAAAGTCTGCCGCCGTTGCCGGGTCCTGATGGCGAAGATGTTGCGGATGCCGGGACAATTCAGGCTCGCGCCTTTGAAGACGCCGGCATGAAGGTGGAAGTCGTTCGCGCCGAAACTTTGCTTGATGAGGGCTATGAGAATGATTGGCTCCGCGAGCTTGCGCCGGACTGGAAGCCGCCGGCGAAACCAAAAGCACCGGCTCCGACCGCGCAAGAGCGCGAAGAGGTTGCTGCAAAGGTTCAAGAGAAGATCGCGCAGCATGATCGTCCGCTCAAGGCTGGCGGTCCCGGCTCTGAGAACATAGGCCGGCCGAACTACGGCACCGGCGCGCTTGGCGTGGTGCTCTAACGTTCACCGACACCTACAAAATGGATGGTGCGACCGGACTTTATCTTCCACACGTCCGCGAGCATCGGCAATTGCAGCAGGTCGCCGCTGCGGTGATGCCCGGCCCCGCGTATCAGTTCATGGTTGCGCCGGAAAAGGAAATCGGTCTCGCCGGGTAGAAGGGCGGCGGCAAGACATACGCGGCCATCTTGCGGATGCTATCTGGAGTTCGGAAGAGGATGGGGCGCGAACTACAGTTGCGTGTTGCTGCGCGCATCGTTGCGCGAGATGACTGATTTGGTCACGCTCATTGATGGCATCGTGCGTCCCATTTGGGGCCGCTCCGTTTCGTTCAACAAATTGAACCACGTCTACACTTGGCGCAGCGGCAAAAGATTGGAACTGAATTATTTTTTAGATATGTCTTCGCCCGATCTGTACTACGGAAAACAGTTCGCCGTCGTGGCATGGGAAGAGCTTGGGCTACAGAAAAATCTTGAAGGCGATCCGGCCTTGTTCGTGACATTGCGCGGTCCGCTCTCTGAAGAGGTTATGCCCCGGCATGTGTTGTTCACGACGAACCCCGGCGGCCCAAGTCACAACGCCATTGCGCATCGGTTCAATCTCAGCGGCATCCCGCGCGGCGCGGGACCTTGCATCACCGATGCGAACGGCGAAACTCGGCGCATCATCCATTGCAGCTTTGAAGATAATAGTTTGCTGCGAAGAACGACACCGAATTATTTTGCCAGCGTCGAACAGGCCTGCGAAGGCAACGAGCCGATGTTGCAGGCACACCGCTATGGCAACTGGTCGAATCGTAGCTGGTGGCGCGCTCGACAGCGTGTTTTTCAAATACAGCAAAAACATTTTCGTCGAGGACTTCGATATTCCGGCCGGGTGGCATACGTTCGGCTCTTACGATCATGGTTCGACGCGGCCGTATGCGTGGCTTGCTTGGGCCGAGAGCGACGGCACTACATTGAAATTTAAGAATGGGCGTTCAATGGCGACGCTGCCGGGCGACTCGTTCTTCTGATTGGCGAAGTCTACGGATGGAATGGGACGCCCGATCATGGCGCGCCTGAAAACGAAAGAAGCATTGCTGCAATCGCCACTCGATATTCAGAGCTACAAAATCGCTCGCGGCTGGCGCTCTCAGGACGTGTTGCAGCCGACCAAATGGCACGATCTGTTCAGGCGCAACTTCGCCGATGACGCGATTGGGCAGGACATGAACGAATTCGATAAGAGAATGAATTTAAGACGCCAGTGGTCATCGACGGTATCAAACATCCCGGCATGAATTTTGAGCTTGTCAGCAAGCCGCAGGGTTCGCGTGAGAGCGGCTTTGCAATCGGTGCGCGAGCGTCTTATCAATTGCGCGCCGCGTGCTGACAGTCACATGCGCGAAGGCAAAGGCCTATTCATCGTCCGCGACAATTGCCCGAACACAGCGCGCACGTTGCCTATCCTGTCGCGCAATCCCAAGAACCTAGACGACGTTAACCCGGCATGTGAGAATCATCTACGATGCGATCCGCTATGGTCTGGCCGCCGACCGGACTTCGCACTTCAGCACAAGGCGTCGGACGATATGATCGCTCGCACTGCATGGGCGGAGAGCGTCCGCTTGCCCCGCTCGTCCGGCTTGGTTGCCAAGACGGCTATAGCTAGATGCTCAGTGTCTTCCCAGCGTTCATTTCACTATTCTTTGCGCCTCCGCGCACAGGTGAGGGTAGACTTCCGGCAGAAGCTTTCACCTGGTTAGTTCGCTTTCCGGGTCTATCCTCTAACCATGCAGTAGTTGGATCAAATCGTTGCCGCGCAATTGAACCGGCCAGTTTGCAAATCATATGTCTAGAAAAAATTTTCCACTTGAGCTTATCCTTGTCTGTCAGTTTCTTTGATCTGACTTCGCCGCACGCTTCCCACTCTGTTTCCCAGATAGCTAGGTCAATGAACGGGACGCGCTGGTCAATCGCCGTTACGGCGTGACCGGCTTCTTCATAGGCTACGGCTGCGAGCGTGAGCATGGTCAAGCCGCTCCGTTTGCGCTTCACGACAGCGGGCTTCGCCTTCAATGCAGCCATCATCGCCTTGCTGATTTTGTGCTGAGCGGCGACGATGGCCGCGTTGTTCGCCATTGACCACTTCAAAAGATAATGGGCCTTCACGCCTTCCGGTGCTGGGCCCAAGAGCCAATCGCAATGTCATCGGGCACCTTAAGGCTGTGCGCAAACGTCCGATAGGTTCGGCGCAAAGCATGACCTCGCACCGGCAGCTTGTCGCGGTCGAGGTTGCTTTCGCAGCCGGGGAAAATGAGATTGTCCGGCTTGTGATCTGGCACAGCGTCGGCGGCCATCTTCAAGCACGCACAAATCTCGGGGTCAACACAATGGGAATGGCGTTCCCTGTTTTCGCATTGCCGATGGTCAAAGCGTCGTCGGCGACGTTCGCCCAAGGCGTGCGGGCAAGCTCTCCCGGTCTCGCCCCGGTCAAGAGGTTCGCCAAGTGATAAGCATGGCGCACGGGCGGCAGGGCTTTGACCGTCTCATATCAAGCCGCGAAGTCCCCGAACGATCATGCCCTTTTGCTCGCCACGTTCCTTCCGTTTTTCAAAAGCGCGTGTCGGAAGTTGTCGAATCGCAGGTTCGGATCACGCTTGGCGACGCGCCTCCACATCGCACGCATGATCCGGCTGTATATGGTTCGCACTGGTCGCGGACTTGATGCCGGCGCACCATTCGGCAACAGCGTTCGGCGCATCCGACATTTCGACAAGTCGGTATTTGCCCCATTTCGGAATCATATAGACGCGGCCGAGCGACCCTACCTTGTCGGCCCAACGCGGCGGTTTGCCAGCTTCCTGTGCTTGGCGTTCCAGGTATTGCAGATAGCCTTCGATCTTCACCCGCTTCCGACCCTCGATAATCTCGTATCCGCCGTCGAAGGCTTGCGCGAATGTCGGCCCGGCTCCGGGATTCACTGAGGGTGTGCCCGTAATGACGCCAGCACGTTCAACGGTCGCGGCATCACACGCGGCTTTGTAATCCACATGCCATGGTGCTCTGTGCAAATCCGGGTGCGGGCCGCCATAACTATGGACGGTCGGCGGCGTTCTCTTCGTTTCCTGGGGCAGCGCAGGCGCCACGTAGCCGCCGCTGGCGACGGCAGTGAAACGCGAGCCACGGTCATAGCGGCCCAGCGTTTTGAAGGTATGGGCGCGCTCGCCATGGTCACGGCGCTGACTGAAATACTGCCATGTCACCTTGCGCTTGCCGATGTAGAGCCGGAGGCCAAGCGGTTCGTGCTTGTTCCAGTAGATGCCGCCAACCTCTTCCGGGAAATCTATCGTCACATCAATCCAGGCATCCACGCTGCCGTTGATTGCGCCGATGTATCGGCGCTTGCTGTCTTCAGCTTTGATTTTCACTTTTCTCTCCATCTTCCCTTCCGTCAAACAGGTTTCAAACAGGACTATCCGGCTTTTCCAAACTTATTTGACGCTTGTCGCACTTCCTGCCGGTCGTGCCCTCTTTGTTCACGCAAAGATGCGCCTATGAAATGTAGCAAAATCAACGGTGACTTGGGAAGGGGGTTAACGCTGGGGTAGCTTAGAAGGCTGTTGCTCTATCCCCTGAGCTACGGGGCCACGCGGGGGCGATCATATAATAAATTCTGCGCCCAAATGCCGGGTAAATTGCCCCGTGGCCACGGATAACCGTGGCGAATGGCTCAGCTTGGCGTAGCTAAACGGCCATGACCGCGGCACGATCCTTCATCACCCCGGCGTCGGGCAAAGGCGATAGTGGCGCTTCCCCGCTTCGGCGTAATTCACTATTGTCAGCCGGCATTTAGGACAACATGCCGAAGGCCGTCAGGCCGGGCTCAATCCCGGCTTTCTGGCGGTATTCGGATAAATGATGCGTCGACGATAAGCGGCAGACGATAAGCGGCAGATGAGCACGACCAGCAGCTGGGGATCGCGGTCCGACCGGCCGGCCAAGGGATTGACCGCGCTGTTCGATTATGCCGCCGGCTCGCACCGGCGGGCGGCGGCTGTCTTGGTGCTGATCGCGCTGTTGGCGTTTCTTCCGGGCTTTTTCCAATTCCGCCGGTCGATCGCGACGAAGCCTATTTCGCGCAAGCCACCAAGCAAATGATCGAAACCGGCGACTATGTGGATATCCGCTACCAGGACGATGTGCGTTATCGAAAGCCGGTCGGCATCTACTGGATGCAGGCCGCCGTGGTGAACGCGGCGAGTGCGTTGGGGCTGCCCAATGCGGACACCACCATCTGGCTCTATCGCGTGCCATCCTTGATCGGCGCCCTTGGCGCGGTGCTGGCGACCTATTGGTGTGCGCTCGCCTTTGTCAGCCGCCGCGGCGCGGTATTGTCGGCTTTGATGATGGCGGTCTCGACTATTCTCGGCGTCGAGGCGAGATTAGCCAAAACCGACGCCGTGCTGCTCTGCACCGTCGTTCTCGCCATGAGCGTATTGGCCCGCGTCTATCTTGCGCCGCGCCGCGACGAGGCTCCGCCGGGGCTCGCTCTTCTCGCGGTGTTTTGGACGGCAATTGCGGTCAGCATTTTGGTCAAGGGTCCGCTCATTTTGATGGTCGTCGGCTTGGCCGCGGCGACTTTGTCGATCCTCGACCGCTCCGCGCGCTGGCTGCTGGCGCTCCGCCCGGCGCCGGGCATTGTCTGGATGTTTCTTCTGGTGCTGCCCTGGTTCATCGCCATCTACTGGCGCGTCGGCAGCCAGTTTCTGGTCGCTTCGGTCGGCGAGGACATGCTGGCCAAGATCGCCAACGCGCAAGAGGCACACGGCGCACCGCCGGGCCTCTACTTGCTGTTGTTCTTCGCCACCTTCTTTCCGGCCTCGATGCTGGCGGGATTGGCGGCGCCGGCGGTGTGGGCGGTGCGCCGCGAACCTGCCGCGCGCTTTCTTCTGGCCTGGCTGGTGCCGTCGTGGATCGTGTTCGAGCTGGTGGTGACCAAGCTGCCGCATTACGTGCTGCCGCTCTATCCGGCGATCGCTATTTTGATCGCCGGCGCCGTGGAAACGCGCGTCCTGTCGCGACGGGTGTGGCTGGTCCGCGGTATTTTATGGTGGTTCCTGGTGCCGGTGATCGTCAGCGTGATCGCGGTGGTCGCCGCGGTGGTGATCGCTCGCGATCTGGCGCTGCTGGCTTGGCCGTTTTTCGCCGCGGCGATCGTGTGTGGGCTCTTTGCCTGGCAATTATACGATGACGACGGCGCCGAGCGTGCGTTTATGCGCGCCACGGCTGCCTCGGTCCTGATGGCCTTCGGCATGTACGCCGTGATCGTGCCGTCGTTGACGCCGGCGTTTCCCTCGGTGGCGCTTGCCCAAGTGCTGCATGAATCCGGCTGCCCGCATCCGGTCGCCGCCACTACCGGCTACCAGGAGCCGAGCCTGGTCTTCCTTGCCGGCACCGACACCCGCTTCACCGACGCCGACGGCGCCGCGGATTTCTTGCGCGGCGGCAGCTGCCGCTTCGCGTTCGTCGACGCGCCGCAGGAGCGCGAATTCGCGCTGCGCGCCGAGGCGATTGGCTTGCGCTACGACCGGGGGCCGCGCATCGATGGCTACAACATCAGCGTCGGCAAGCCGGTTAGCATTGCGGTATTCCAATCGGCAGGCGCGCCGTGAATGGGCCGCAGCCGCCGTCCGACGATATGGTGGCGATAAGTAGCGCCGCTCGCGCTCGCGGGCAGCGCCCGCTCGAACGGCTATCGCGCAATGCGCTGACAAATCTCGAACGGTGGTGTCGTGCTGTGGCGCCGCCGCCTCCGGCACGGATGCTGCGGCCGTCGCTGCCCGCGATCGCGGCGACTATCGCGACGCTCTATGTGGTCGTTGCTTCGATGTTTGCCGTCGATGCGGCGGCGAGCCATTGGGCGCGCCATGAGCCGGGCTGGATCCGGGACGCATTCGAGACCATCACCAATTTCGGCCTCTCGGGCTGGTTTCTCATCCCGTTTGCCGCGGTCGTGTTGTGCTTGGCGGCCTTGGTATCGCCGGCGTTGTCGAAGGTTTCACAGGGCGTGCTGACCGCGCTCGCCGCCCGGTTCGGGTTTTTGTTCCTGGCGATCGGCGTGCCGGGTCTGTTCGTCACCATCGTCAAGCGTTTGATCGGACGAGCGCGGCCCTATGTCGGTGGCGGCGGCCACGACGATCCGTTTCTCTATATGCCGTTCGTTTGGCGGCCCGAATATGCCAGCATGCCGTCCGGCCATGCGACGACGGCGGTGTCGGCCGCAATTGCGATCGGCGCCATTTGGCCGCGCACGCGCCTCGTCATGTGGCTCTATGCGCTGACTATCATGGTAAGCCGCGTTGCGGTGCTGGCGCATCATCCGAGCGACGTCATGGCCGGCGCGCTGACCGGCGCTGTTGGCGCCTACCTGGTGCGGCGCTGGTTCGCGGCGCGGCGCCTGGTGTTCTGCGCGCGCGATCTGCGGCCCTATGCGGGGCCGTCGTGGCAGCGGATCAAGGCGGCGCTTGGCGAGGCCATCCGCGCGGTCTAGCGCGCGGCCCCGAACGCTTCGAATTGCCGTGCGATTGAACCCGGGCGGGATGCGCCTTAGAAGTTTGCGCCATGTCAGAAGCCAATTCGGAAGACAATTTGCAAAGCCGTGCCGGCGGGGCCTCGCCCGCAATTTCCGTGGTCGTGCCGGTGCGCAACGAAGCGGGCAATATCGGCCCGCTCGTCGCCGAGATCGCCGGCGCGTTACCGCGTGGCGCCTTCGAGATTGTCTATGTCAATGACGGTTCGACCGACACGACCGAACAGGAATTGCGCGCCTTGATGGCGGAGCGGGCCTATTTGCGGCAAATCCGGCACGAAAAATCCTGCGGTCAGTCGGCCGCCGTGCGCACCGGCGTCGCGGCCGCGCGCGCGCCGATCGTGGTGACGCTCGACGGCGACGGCCAGAACGATCCGGCGTTTATTCCGGCGCTCGTTGCCGCGCTCGAGGCCGGTGCGCCGCGGATCGGGCTCGTTGCCGGCCAGCGCGTCGGCCGCAAAGCGACGGGATTTAAGAAATTGCAGTCGCGTATCGCCAATGCGGTTCGCAAGGCCGTGCTTAAGGACGGCACGCGCGACACTGGATGCGGGCTCAAAGCGTTTCGCCGCGATCTTTTCCTGTCGTTGCCTTATTTCGACGGTCTGCATCGCTTCCTGCCGGCGCTGGTCCGCCGCGAAGGTTTCGCCATCGGCTATGTCGACGTCGTCGACCGGCCGCGCGCCCACGGCACATCGAATTACGGTTTCTGGGACCGGCTGTGGATCGGCATTCTCGATCTCGCCGGCGTGTGGTGGCTCATCCGGCGCCGACGGCGCGTTCCGCAATCCGCAGGAGATAACCCTTGCTCATTGATATGTCGCACGCGGTCGGCGCGTACCTGACGGACGTCTTTGTCACCAGACTGGATTGGTGGGTGATTCTGGGCCTGATCGCCCAAGGCTTGTTCACCATGCGCTTCGTGGTGCAATGGATCGCATCCGAGCGCGCCGGACACAGCGTCATCCCGACGGCGTTTTGGTTTCTCTCGATCGGCGGCGGATTGCTGCTGCTGGGTTACTCGCTCTACCGCAAGGACGCGGTGTTCATCGCCGGCCAGGCGTTCGGCGTGTTCGTCTATCTGCGCAATCTCTATTTCGTCTTGCGCGATCACCGCGCGACGACGGTCGCGTGAGCAAACGTCAACTGGCCGCTGCGAGCGCCGCAAAGCCGCGTTCGAGATCGGCGATCAGATCTTCCACCGCCTCAAGCCCGATATGGAAGCGCACCGTCGGTCCGCCGGGCTGCCAGCGCGTCGCGGTCCGATAGGACGTGCAGTCGAACGGAATGGCAAGGCTCTCATAGCCGCCCCATGAGGCGCCGATGCCGAACAATTCGAGCGTGTCGAGGAAGGCATAATGGGCCTTTTTCGGCACCGGCTTGAGCACCATGCTGAACAGGCCCGACGCGCCGGTGAAATCGCGCTTCCACAGCGCATGGCCGGGATGGCTTGGCAGTGCCGGGTGCAGCATGCGCAAAACTTCGGGCCGGCTTTCGAGCCAGCGCGCCACCGCGAGCCCGGATTCGTAATGCCGGTCGAGCCGGATGCCGAGCGTGCGCAAACCGCGCAGCGCCAGATAAGTATCGTCCGGGGCTTCATGAAGGCCGGTGTATCGCACGGTGCTTTTGAGCGCGGCGACGGTTGCCGCATTGGCGGACACCGTGCCGAGCATCAGGTCGGAATGGCCGCCGATATATTTGGTGCCAGCCTGAATGACGAGATCGACGCCATGATCGAGCGGCCGGAAATAAAGCGGCGTCGCCCAGGTATTGTCCATGAGCACGATTGCGCTCTTGGCATGAGCGGCTTTAGCGATAGCCCCGACGTCCTGCATTTCGAAGCTCTGCGAGCCCGGCGATTCCAGATAAACCGCGCGGGTGTTGGGGCGGAGCAGGTCGGCGATGCCGGCGCCGATGAGCGGATCGTAATAGGTCGTGGTGACGCCGAGCCGAGCGAGAATTTGATCGCAAAACGTGCGCGTCGGCCCATAGGCGCTGTCGGTGACCAGCACGTGATCGCCGGAATGGACGACCGCCAGCAGCGCGGTCGAAATCGCGGCCAGTCCCGACGGCACCAGCGCGACGCCGGCGCATTGCGGCCCCTCCAACTCCTGCAGCGCAAGCTCGAGAGCCTCCGTCGTCGGGGTGCCGCGCCGGCCGTACTGGTAACGCGCGCGGTGCGCGACGTAGTCCTCGGCGCACGGATAAAGCACGGTCGAGGCGTGATAGACCGGCGGGTTGACGAAGCCGTAGTTGGATTTGGGATCGCGGCCGGCGGTGACTATCTTCGTCGCCGTGCGCTTGGCTCGCGGCTGGCCGTTGTTTCCCTTATCGTTCATGGTTCTATCTCGGCTTAAATTCGCTTAACCGACGTCGCTTTGGCATTACCTCGGGATTGACCGCTCTCGTCAACCCCTTGACCTTAAAGCGCGATCGTTCTCAGATGGCGAAAGCTAACGGGACCGGCAGGTCACCATCCGTAACGCGCGCCGCATCGCGGGGCATTGGCGCGCAACCTCATGCTGAAAGGCCAGATCATGATCAGCATCATGAAACGTGTAGCCACGGCTCTCGCCACTGCCATGGCGCTTACGACCATGGGCCTGGCATTCGGCGGCCAAGCGGCGTGGGCGCAATCGGCGACGCTCAAGGCGGTGCAGGACCGCGGCATGCTCAATTGCGGCTCCAACGGTCAATTGGCCGGCTTCGGCGCGCCCGATCCGCAAGGCAATTGGACCGGGTTCGATGTCGATTTCTGCCGTGCCATCGCGGCTGCCATTTTCAACGACCCGACCAAGGTCAAGTTCGTACCACTGATCGCCGCCAACCGCTTCACCGCGCTGCAATCCGGCGAGATCGACGTCTTGTCGCGCAACACGACCTGGACGATGGAGCGCGATACCACGCTCGGCATCGACTTTGCGGCGGTCAATTTCTACGACGGCCAGGGATTTATGGTGCGCAAATCCCTGAAGGTGAATTCAGCGCTGGAGCTCAACGACGCCTCGGTCTGCGTGCAGCAAGGCACCACCACCGAGCTCAATCTCGCCGATTACTTCCGGCAGAATCACATGGCGCTCAAAAGCGTGACCTTTGCGACGTTGGATGAGGCGATCAAGGCCTATGACACCAGCCGCTGCGACTCCTTCACCACCAATTCATCGGGACTATACGCCTCGCGGCTGACGCTTACCGACCCGAATGCCAATATCGTGTTGCCGGAAATCATCTCCAAGGAGCCGCTCAGTCCGGCGGTTCGCCAGGGCGACGACACCTGGGAAGATATCGTTCGCTGGACGCATTTTGCGATGGTCGATGCCGAGGAGCTCGGCGTCAGCCAGCACAATGTTGACGATATGCTGAAATCCGATGCGCCGGACATCCGTCGCCTGCTGGGCGTCGAGGGCCAATTCGGCCAAGCGTTCGGGCTGAGCAACGATTGGGCCTACCACATCATCAAGGCGGTCGGCAATTACGGCGAAAGCTTCGAGCGCAACGTCGGTCAGGGCTCGCCGCTGAAGATTGCGCGCGGGCTCAATGCGCTGTGGACCAAAGGCGGCTTGCAATACGGCCTGCCGATCCGCTGAGCCGGTTTCGCTCACCGGCCGTGGCTGCCGCGGGCTCGCCGATGCCGCAGTCCGTTCAACCGCCGCTATCTTCGTCGCCTAGCGTGCGCCGGACGGGAAACATTGCGCTGCAGGTCGGGCTCGTCGTCGTCGTCGGCGGAATTGCCTATGCCGCGATTCATAACGCGGCGCAAAACCTCGCCAATGCCCATATCACCTCGGGATTCGGCTTCTGGAACAACACCGCCGGCTTCGACATCAGCCAGACGCTGATCGATTATTCCTCCAGTACCTCGACATTCGGCCGTGCCTTCTGGGTCGGCCTTCTCAACACGCTTCTGGTCGCCGCCATCGGCATCGTTTTTGCAACCGCGCTTGGCTTTACGATCGGCATCGCGCGGCTGTCGCGCAATTGGCTTGTCGCGCATCTTGCCGGCGGCTATGTCGAACTGATCCGCAACGTGCCGCTCTTGTTGCAGCTGTTGTTCTGGTACAATTCCGTTCTCAAAGCGCTGCCGCTGGTGCGCGGCAGCGTGCCGCTGCCCGGCGGCAGCCTGCTCAACAATCGCGGCCTGTTTCTGCCCCGCCCGGAATTCGCCGCGGGCTTCGGTTACGTCGTCGTCGCGCTGCTGTTGGGGCTTGTGGCGAGCCTCGTATTGCGGGTGTGGGCGCGCCGCCGTCAGGACCGCACCGGCGCGCCGATGCGGATATTCTGGCCGGCAGTCGGCCTCGTCGTCGTCATGCCGGCCCTGGTATTCGCAGCCTCCGGCGCGCCGCTGTCTTTCAGTTTTCCAACGATGGGCCGCTTTAACGTCATGGGCGGCGTCGAAATACTTCCGGAATTCGCAGCGCTGCTGTTGGCGCTGTCGGTCTATACCGCAGCCTTCATCGCCGAAGCGGTGCGCGCCGGTATCTTGGCGGTGCCGCAGGGCCAGACCGAGGCGGCACAAGCGCTCGGCCTGCGATCGACGACGATGCTGCGGTTCGTTATCGTCCCCCAAGCGATGCGCATCATCGTGCCGCCGCTGACCAGCCAATATCTCAATCTCATCAAAAACTCCTCGCTCGCCGTCGCCATCGGCTATCCCGATCTGGTGCAGGTCTTTGCCGGCAGCGTGCTCAATCTCACCGGCCAGGCCGTCGAAGTGATCGCTATCACCATGGCGGTCTATCTATTCATCAGCCTGGTCACCTCGCTGCTCATGAATTGGTATGGGTATGCGATTGCCGTCGAGGAGCGCTGACGGCGATGACGGCAATAGCGGAGCGGAACTACCTGCGCACCGTGCCGGCGGAACGGCTGCCGCCGCCGGCAGCGCGGCGCGGCATGATCGGCTGGCTGCGGGATAATCTGTTTTCGTCGCCCGGCAATAGCGCGCTGACGCTAATCTGCATTGTCTTCATCGCCTGGGCGGTGCCGCCGCTGCTGCGGTTTTTTATCTTCGATGCCGTGTGGTCGGGGTCCGATCGCGAGGCGTGCCTTGCTTCGCCGGCCAATCCCGATCCCGGCGCCTGCTGGGCCTTCGTGCGCGTCTGGTTCTCCTATTTCGTGTACGGCTTTTATCCGATCTTCGCGCGTTGGCGCGTGGATGTGTTCTTCGTCGCGCTGGCATTCGGCATCGGCTGGCTCGCCTGGCTTTCGGCGCCGCGCCGCGACCTCGGCGCCGTTTATTTCTTCATTGTGCTGCCGGTCCTATCCTATGTCTTCTTGAGCGGCGCGCCAGGCCTAGGGCTTATCGACGTTCCGACCGCGCTGTGGGGCGGCATCCTGGTCACTATCGTGGTCGCCACCGTCGGCATCGTGGTTTCCCTGCCGCTCGGTATTTTGCTTGCGCTCGCGCGCCGCTCCGAAATTCCGGTCGTCAGGTTGTTCGCGGTGACCTTTATCGAATTCGTTCGCGGCGTGCCGCTGATCACCGTCTTGTTCATGGCGAGCGTCATGCTGCCGCTGTTCGTTCCGGAATGGTTGTCGCCGGACAAGCTCGTTCGCGCGCTGATCGGCGTCGCGCTGTTCGCTTCGGCCTATATGGCGGAGGTCGTACGCGGCGGGCTTGCGGCGATCCCGCGCGGCCAATACGAAGCGGCACAGGCGCTCGGTTTGCCGTACCGGCGCATGATGGCGCTCGTCATCCTGCCCCAGGCCCTGCGGGTGACGCTGCCCAATATCGTCAATACCTTCATCGGCTTGTTCAAGGACACGACCCTGGTCTTCGTGGTCGGCATTTTCGATTTTTTGCGCACCATCGAGGCGGCGCGCGCCGATCCGCGCTGGGCGACGCCGGTCACCAGCGTAACCGGCTATGCTTTTGCCGCTTTGTTCTACTTCATCTGCTGCTATGGCATGTCGCGCTATGCCCGCAACGTCGAAACACGGCTGGCAAGAGCGCATCGGCGCTGAGGGGTTGCGCGATGGCAGATGGTCCCGACATTGGTCCCGCGATGGGTCCCGACACGGCACAAGCTGACGCCGGAGCCGGAGCGGCGGTCGAGATTGTCGGCCTGCACAAATGGTACGGCGATTTTCACGTGCTGCGCGACATCAATCTCACGGTGGCGCGCGGCGAGCGCATCGTCATTTGCGGTCCGTCCGGCGGCGGCAAGTCGACGCTGTTGCGCTGCATCAACCGGCTGGAGGACTGGCAGCGCGGCCGCGTCGTCGTCGACGGCATCGAATTGACCGACGACCCCAAGCACATCGTCGCAGTGCGCCGCGACGTCGGCATGGTGTTTCAGCAATTCAACCTGTTTCCGCACCTGACCGTGCTGGAGAACTGCACGCTGGCGCCGATCTGGGTGCGGCACATGCCGAAAAAGGAGGCCGAGGAGCTGGCGATGCGCTATCTGGCGCGCGTCAAGATACCGGAGCAGGCGCACAAATATCCGGCGCGGCTGTCCGGCGGCCAGCAACAGCGCGTCGCCATCGCGCGCGCTCTGTGCATGAGCCCGGACATCATGCTGTTCGACGAGCCGACCTCGGCGCTCGATCCGGAGATGGTCAAGGAAGTGCTCGATACCATGGTGGAGCTGGCGAATGACGGCATCACCATGCTGGTCGTGTCCCATGAAATGGGTTTTGCGCGCCAAGTCGCCGACCGCGTCATTTTCATGGACGACGGCCAGATCGTCGAGATCAACGAGCCCAAAGCATTTTTCGCGCAGCCGCAGCACGAGCGCACCCGGTTGTTTCTGCAGCAAGTGTTGCGTTGAACGCGACCGCTCCGTATCGCAAAAGCTTCGCAATACTGCACATTTGTTCATGAACATTGCGGTGTGGAAAGAATTACACGGATGTAATTCATTCAAAGGAATCACATGGCGAAACTTTAACTTGAGTTCCGGCCTTCGCGGTTCATTATTTTACTCACGTTGAATCCGAGGAGGATCACATGCTCAAGCCAGTTATCGCCGCGACGGCATTATTTGCTATCGCCGGCACTTCGTTGGTTTACGCGCAACAGGGTTTCGGCGGACAAGCGGGCGGCGACGGTCCGCGCTTCGAACAGCGGCACCGGCCGAATCCCGCCGATATCTCAGCCTTCACCGACGCGCGGATCGCCGCGCTCAAAGCGGGTCTCGAACTCACCCCGGACCAGGCGAAAAACTGGCCGCCGTTCGAGCAGGCGCTGCGCGACATGGCGCAGTTGCGCATCGCGCGCATGCAGGCTCGCTTGTCCGGCGAGCAGCAGGCGCCGGCCACGCCATTCGATCGGCTGGAACGCCGCGCCGACGCCATGGCCAAAGGCAGCGCGGCGCTGAAGAAGGTCGCCGATGCCGGCGCGCCGCTTTATCAGAGCCTCAATGACGACCAGAAGGCCCGCTTCATGAAGCTGGCGCGCATTTTGCGGCCGCATCCCGCACATGCACGCTTTCATGGAGCGCGGCTGGCGGCAGGGTGAAGGCTACGGCCACGGCGGTCACGGCTGGAACCGGGACGGTTGGCAGCACGGCCGCCGCTTCGGCCAAGAGAATGGCGGCGGACGGCGATCAGGGCTCGCAGCTGTAAGCTCGGTTCGATATTACCGGCGCCCGCTGAATTCCCTCCCTGCAGCGGGCGCAAAGACGGAAGCCGCAGGACTTTGCGCCTGCGGCTTTCGCGTTCGATACATCCACAAATCGGTCGTTTCTGCCGTGCCGAGAGCAATACCCGACGGCGTTTCCTGTGCTATTTTGCACTCCGGATGTGATTTTCGAGCCTAGGGGAAGGCCGTGCGACGGCGCGCCAGAGTCAGCCGTAAACCGGTCAAAGCGCAGCGGCGCAAATCTGCCGCGCTGAAGGCCGCGCGTCGGCGCAATTCCGCTGCCGCCCAGGAAACTGAGGTCGTACGGCTCAAGCGCGAGCTGCGCGAGGCGCAAGAGCAACAGGCGGCGACGTCGGAGGTGCTGCGCGTTATCAGTTCGTCGCCCGGTGACCTGGAGCCGGTATTTCAGGCCATGCTGGAGAACGCGACGCGTATCTGCGAGGCCAAGTTTGGCTCACTGTCGCTGAGCGAGGGCGATACCAATCGTGTCGTCGCGATGCACAATGCACCGCCCGCTTATGCCGAATTGCGGCAGCGTGAGCCAACTTGGAAACCGACCGGCCTTATGGGTCGCGTGAGCGAGCAGGCGATCGCCAGCAAGCGGGCGATCCAGATCGCCGATCTCGCCGGGGGGATTTATAAGGATGACCCGCTGTGCCGGACCTTCACAACCACGACGCAAGCGCGCTCCTTCGTCATGGTGCCGCTGTTGAAGGAAAATGAGTCGATCGGTGTGATGGCCATCTATCGGCAGGAAGTTAGGCCTTTCACCGACAAGCACATAGAGCTGCTGACGAACTTCGCCGCCCAGGCGGTGATCGCCATCGAGAACGCCCGGCTGCTCAGCGAATTGCGCAAGTCGCTGGAGCAGCAGACGGCGACTTCGGATGTGCTGCGCGTCATCAGCAGTTCGCCAGGAGATCTCGAACCGGTTTTTCAGTCGATGCTGGCAAATGCCGTGCGCATCTGCGACGCCGCGGCGGGAAATATCTATCGCTGGGACGGCGAAGAATTGCGCTTGGTGACGGCCCATAACACACCGGCTGCTTTTGTCGAATTGATCAAGCGCACACCCCAGTCGGGCGACCACCGACAATATCGTCGGCCGCATGCTGGCGACCAAATCGCTGATTCACACTGCCGATGCTTCGGCACTGCCAGTCTATCTCCAAAGGAGCGAACCGTTGACTGTGGCGGCTGTCGAACTGGGCGGCGTTCGCACCCTTCTGGTCGTGCCGATGTTCAAGGACGACGAACTGATCGGTGCCTTCACATTGTATCGCGGCGAAGTCCGCCCATTCGCCGACAAGCAGATCGAGCTTGTCAAGAATTTCGCCGCCCAGGCCGTGATCGCCATCGAGAACACGCGGTTGCTGAGCGAACTACGGCAATCGCTGGATCAACAGACAGCCACCGGAGAAATTCTTGCGTCGATCAGTGGGTCGATAACAGACGCAAAGCCCGTATTCGACGCGATCGTGCGTAATTTGCTGCGGCTGTTCGGCACGCGCTTTGCCGTGGTCCAGGTGCTGCACGATGGGATGATTCACATGCCTGCCGCGGACGGCCAGCCGGGGTTCGAGAGACTGGTCGACCGCTACCCGCAGCCCATCGATGCCAGCACTGTCGGCGGGCACGCGATGCTTACAAAGCAGATAGTTCAATTCTCACCAATAATAGGCAATCCGGAGGCGCCCGCGGCGACCCAGGAGTTCGCACGCGACTTCGGCTTCAATTCCGTGATCTTTGCGCCGATGGCCCGCGGTGAAAACGTGTTCGGCGCAATCGGCGTGGCGCAGCACGAGCCGCGCGCCTTCGAGGACAAGCAGATCGCACTCATCAAGTCGTTCGCCGATCAGGCAGTAATCGCCATCGAAAACGCCCGGCTTTTCGATGAGGTGCAGAAGCGTACCGAGGATCTGAGCGAATCGCTGCAACAACAGACCGCAACCGCGGACGTTCTCAAAACTATCAGCCGCTCGACGTTCGATCTTCAGGCCGTTCTCGATGCGCTTGTGGGTTCGGCGGCCAACCTGTGCGACGCCGAAAGCGCTTTTATTTTCCGCCTCGACGGGAGCGCCTATCATCTGGCCGCCAGCCACGGCTTTTCCGACGAGTATCGGCAGTACATTATGCGCCATCCGATCGAGCCGGGCCGTAAGACGCTTGTAGGGCGAGCCGCGCTGGAAGCCCGCACGATCCACCTCCCGGATTGTGTGGCCGATCCAGAATACGCTTGGTCCGAATCCCAAAAGATCGGCGGCTACCGCACCATGCTGGGCGTGCCGCTGTTGCGTGAGGGAATTCCCATGGGCGTCATGGCCTTGACGCGGTCCTCGGTTCGGCCATTCTCCGACAAGCAGATCGAGCTGGTTTCGACCTTCGCCGACCAGGCCGCGATCGCCATCGAGAACGTGCGGCTGTTCGAAAGCGTGGAGAGCGCGCACCCGCGAATTGAGCAAATCGCTGGAGGATTTGCGCACCGCCCAGGACCGCCTGGTGCAGACGGAGAAACTCGCCTCGCTCGGCCAACTAACCGCCGGCATCGCTCACGAAATCAAGAACCCGCTCAATTTCGTCAATAATTTTTCCGCCGTTTCGGTCGAGCTGATCGACGAATTGCGCGAGGCGCTTTCCGGCGCGCATCTCGACGCCAAGCTGCGCGAACAGATCGGTGAGATCGCGGATATGCTGCAAGGCAATCTCGACAAGGTGGTGGCGCACGGCAAGCGCGCCAACTCGATCGTCAAGAACATGCTGTTGCATTCGCGGCAGGGCTCCGGTGAGCGCCGGCCGGTGGATGTCAACGCGCTGGTCGAAGAGAGCCTCAATCTCGCCTATCACGGCGCGCGGGCCGAGAAGCAGGGCTTCAATATCGCGCTGGAGCGGTCCTTCGACCCGTCGGCAGGCGAGGTCGATTTGTTCCCGCAGGAGATCACGCGGGTGCTGCTCAACCTGATTTCGAATGGCTTTTATGCAGCCACCAAGCGCAAAGCCGAGACCAATGGCGGCGACTACGAACCGACACTGACTGCCGCAACCAGTAACCTCGGCAACCGCGTCGAGATCAGGATCCGCGACAACGGCACGGGCATTCCACCGGAGGTGAAGGAGAAGATGTTCAACCCGTTCTTTACCACCAAGCCTGCCGGCGAGGGGACCGGGTTGGGTCTTTCCATCAGTCATGACATCATCGTTAAGCAGCATGGCGGCTCGATAGAGGTCGAGACGCAACCCGGCGCATTCACCGAATTCCGCATCGTGCTGCCGCGTGCCGGCGTGCCGCTTTCATAGATCGCGACGGGCATCACCGGGCGCTGCTTGCCGACTTGCCGCGCGGGCGGCCGCGACCTATGTGAAGTGTGCGGGCGGGCACAGGAAGAGGTTCACGATGAGACGACTGGCTTTCGCTGTTGCCGTCCTGGCACTCGGTTTCGCCGCTTCAACCCCGGCGCGGGCCGATTACGCCGTCGTTCGTTTGGACGATGGCTGGTGCAAAATCTGGTGGAATAGCGCCGATAATCCCTGGGGCACCAGCTGGACCAAGATTGCCTTTGGGCTGCCGGACTGGCTCGCGGCCTCGGCCGCGCTCGATACCGCGCGCTCGCAAGGGGCTTGCCGCTAGAGCCTGATCGGCTTTGATGTAATCAAAGTCAGGCTCTAGCTTTTTGATTGAGCATGATCTTATCCGAAAACCGGTATCCACTTTTCGGGATCATGCTATAGCCGCAAGCGCGCGGCGAACCGATCCGGCCGCGGTGTCGCATGTCACCGCGCCAGCGGGCCGTTCGCCTTCTTCCAGGCGTCGATGCCGCCCGAGATATGGCAGGCGGTTTTGAGCCCGGCGTCCTGCGCCGCCCGCACCGCCATCGCCGAACGCTCGCCGAAGGCGCACAGGAACACGATGCGCTTGCCGGCGGCGGTCGCCAGTTCGTGCAGCATGCCGCCTGCGCCGATCTCTTCCTGCAGGCTCGGATAGGGCGCGTGCAGCGCGGCCGGAACGACGCCGTGCTTTTCGCGCTCGCTCTTTTCGCGCAAGTCGACGATGGCGATGTCGGGTCGGCCACGTAGCGCGATAGCTTCGGCCGCAGTCAAAGCCCAGCCTTTGCGCGCCACTTCCTCCTGATGCAGGCCGACGCGCATATTGGCGGGCACCGCGACGTCCATCATTTTCGGGTTGGGCAGCTTCAGATTGTTCATCAGCTCGGCATATTCGTCCATCGACTTCACGCGAAGCCGCGGATTGTGCAGCTTCTCCTCGCCGATGGTCGAGACCGTGTCGCCCTTATAGTCGTGCGCCGGATAGACCAGCGTGGCGTCGGGCAGTTTCAAAAGCTTGTTGAAAATCGAATCGTATTGCGCGCGCGGATCGCCGTTCTGGAAATCGGTGCGGCCGGTGCCGCGTATGAGCAGCGTATCGCCGGTGAAAACCCGGTCGGCCAACAAATACGAGTAGGAATCGTCGGTGTGCCCGGGCGTGTAGAGCACGTCGAGGCGCAGGCCTTCGATTTCGACGCGGTCGCCTTCGGCGACCCGCATCGACACCACGTCGGCTTTGGTGTTCTCGCCCATCACCGTGATGCAATGGGTGCGGTCGCGCAGCGCGCCGAGCCCGGTGATGTGATCGGCATGCAGATGGGTGTCGACCGCCTTGACCAGTTTCAGGTCGAGTTCGCGAATGAGCTGCAGATAGCGGTCGACCTTTTCCAGCACCGGATCGATGATCAGCGCCTCGCCGCCCGGCCGGCTGGCAAGGAGATAGGTGTAAGTCCCGGACGTTGTGTCGAACAGCTGGCGGAAGATCATGGGCTGCATCATACGCCGGAATCGGGCGGAATTACTCCTCGTAAATCATCTTCCGCGTCATACCGCCGTCAATCACGAAATTGGCGCCGGTGACGAAGCCCGTAGGCGGGAAACCGAAATCCATCCCGGATCATGTCCGGGACAGGCCTCTCGCGATCATGTGCCGTCGCGATTTACTTGTCGCGTTCGACCGGCAGGTCGGGCGTGAGCCCCATTCCGCCCAGGACCCGTCATAGAGGCCTTTCGGCGTCTTGCCGAGCAATTCAAGGGCGAAGGTCAGGACAGCGGCGGTGACGCCGGAGCCGCAACTGGTAATGATCGGCTTGTCGAGATCGACGCCGGCGGCGGTGAACGCCTTGGCGATCTTTTCGCGGGAGACGAGCCGGCCGTTTTCCAGCAGCCGGTCGTAAGGCACGTTGAACGCGCCCGGCATATGGCCGGAGTGCAGGCCCGGACGCGGCTCCGGCGCCTTGCCGGCAAAGCGCTCGGCCGAGCGGGCGTCGACGATCTGCACGGTGTCGTCGGTGAGCGCCATGCGCACGTCGTCGAGCATCGCCACCGCGCCGACATTCATCTCCGCGGTGAACGTCTTGGCGGCGCGCTTGGCATCGCCGGTCTCGAGCGGCCGGCCTTCGGCTTTCCATTTCGACAGGCCGCCATCGAGGATGTAGACCGACTTGCGCGCCGAAAATCGCGGAACGTCCACCACACGCGGGGCGCGGAAAACACTCCGGGTCGAGCCGGATCGTAGCTGTCATAGACGACGACAGTGTCGCCATCGCCGATGCCGAGGCCGCCGACCACCTCGCCGAATTGCGTCGGTGCCGGGCAGCATGTGCGGCAGGTCGGTGGAATGATCGCTGACCGCTTCGACGTCGAAGAACACCGCGCCGGGAATGTGGCCGGCCCGATATTCGGCAAGCGCGTCGCGCTTCTGGGTCGGCAGGAAATAGGAGCCGTCGACGGCGACCACATGCGGGTCGCGCAAGCGGTCGGCAAGCCATTCGGTCGATACCAGAAAGCGGCTCGTCGGCGATGGGGCAGGGGTGTTCTCGGTTCGCAACATGATCGTTCTCGATTAAGCTAACGCGGGTGAAGTGACGAAGTTCATTCGCACCGATCATTCATAGGGAACTTTGATGCTCGACGTGCGCTCGAGCCAAGCCGGCACCGGGAGATTTTTCTCGCGCAGAAACGCCGGATTGAATAGCTTGGACTGATAACGCGTGCCGTAGTCGGCGAGGATGGTCACGATGGTGTGGCCCGGGCCGAGCTCCTTGGCAAGGCGAACGGCGCCGGCGACATTGATGCCGGAAGAGCCGCCGAGGCAAAGGCCTTCATGTTCGAGCAGATCGAAGATGATCGGTACGGCCTCGGCATCGGGAATTTGATAGGCGGCGTCGATCGGCGCGTCTTCGAGATTTTTGGTGATGCGGCCCTGGCCGATGCCCTCGGTAATCGAGGAGCCTTGCGATTTGAGCACGCCCGTCGTGTAGTAGCTGTAAAGCGCAGCCCCCATCGGATCGGCAAGCGCAATACGAACCGTCTTGTCGCCCGCTTGGCGCGCCAGCTTCTTAAGCGCTATGCCGACGCCGGCCAGCGTGCCGCCGGTGCCGACCGCGCAGGAGAAGCCGTCAATCTTGCCGTCGGTTTGATGCCAGATTTCCGGGCCCGTCGTCTCGATATGGCCTTGGCGATTGGCGACGTTGTCGAATTGATTCGCCCAGATCGCGCCGGCCGGTTCTGACTTGGCCAATTGCGCGGCAAGCCGCCCGGAGAGTTTTACGTAATTGTTGGGATTGGAATAGGGCACCGCGGGGACTTCGATCAATTCCGCGCCGCACAGCCGCAACGTGTCCTTCTTCTCTTGGCTTTGCGTTTCCGGAATGACGATGACGCTGCGGAAGCCCATGGCATTGCCGACCAGAGCAAGGCCGATGCCGGTGTTGCCCGCCGTGCCTTCGACGATGATGCCGCCGGGCCGCAACTCGCCCTTTTGCACCGCGTCCTTGATGATGAACAAGGCCGCCCGGTCCTTGACCGACTGACCGGGATTCATGAATTCGGCCTTGCCGAGGATGGTGCAGCCCGTCGCTTCCGAAACTCGTTTGAGTTTGATCAGCGGGGTGTTGCCAATCGCTTCGGTAATTCCGTTGGCAAATTGCATGGTTACGCGCTTTCCGGCCCGGGGGAAAATAGGGGACCGCCGGCTCGGAAACAAGGCTATCGACAATGCCGTCAATTTGGGAAACGCCGTCGAAACCATATGCACGCATGGCCGCGCTACGGTTACGGCTATTCACCGATTTTTTCCCGCGACTGCGCTAAGCCGGTACGACGGTTCTTCAGCACGCGCCGCCCGCGTCCGGTCAATCTGGTTCTGCGATGAATCTCGACGTCAATACCTTGTTTCTGGTCACCATCTACGTGGAAGCGATCCTCGGATTGCTGCTGTTGTTCGCGTGGGTGCAGAATACGACGATTTACGCCGTGGCGTGGTGGGGTTTCGCCGATCTGTTGCGGGCGGCCTCGGTCGCGCTGTTCGGTATGTACGGGTCGGCCCCGGATGTGATCTCGATCGATCTGGCCAATGCGTTGCTGTTTACCGCGTTTGCCATGACCTGGACCGGCGCGCGCGTCTTCGACCATCGCCGGCCGCTGCCGATTCTGTTGTTCGGCGGCGCCGCCTTATGGCTTGTGCTGTGCCGCATCCCGGCCATCGCCGCGTCCTGGGACATCCGCGTATTGCTCTCCTCCGGCATCATCACCGCCTATACTTGGGCGGCGGCGTATGAATTCTGGCGCGGCCGCAGCGAGCCTCTGGTATCGCGCTGGCCCGCCATCTTCATGCTGTTCGCTCACGGCGCGCTCTATCTGTTGCGCACGCCGCTCGGCGCCATGCTGCCGTGGTCGCCGAACGGCACCGCAGTGTTCCAAAGCGTTTGGCTCACGGTGCTCAGCTTTGAGGCGCTGTTGTTTACGATCTCGATCGCCTTCATCCTGCTGGCGATGGCGAAGGAACGCACCGAGTACCGCCACAGGACCGCAGCGCTGGTCGATCCGCTCACCGGCATTTCCAATCGCCGCGCCTTTCTCCAAGACGGCGAAGCACAACTGCGCCGGCAGGCGACCGACCCGCGTCCGATCGCGGTCATGCTGCTCGACCTCGACAATTTCAAATCGATCAACGACCGCTTCGGCCACGCCATCGGCGATCGCGTGCTCCAACTGTTCGCCAATATGGCGGGCAATTGCATGCGCCGCGTTGATCTGTTCGGCCGGCTCGGCGGCGAGGAATTCGCGGCGCTCCTGGTCGATGCGACCCGCGAGCGGGCGATGGCCGTCGCCGAAAACATACGGCGCTCTTTCGCCGAAGCCACTTATGAAGTCGACGGCCGGCCCGTCATCGCGACCGTGAGCATCGGCATCGTCATCAGCTACGACGCCGTGCTCGATATCTCGGCGCTCTTGGCGCAGGCCGACCACGCGCTTTACCGCGCCAAGGACAACGGCCGCAACCGCATCGAGATCGCCTCCATCGAGCTTATTCTCGATCGCGCCAAGCGCGGCGTTGCCGAGGCTGTCGCCGTGCCCAAATCGGCGGCCCGCTCCGCTGCATAACGGCGATGCGGCCCTTTGGGCTGCTGTCCGAACAAACCTATGGGATATTGCCCATCCCGGGCCGCGCTGACACTCCCGTCCACTTGCCGAGGAGCTGAATGCGACAAAGCGTGCTTGAAACCTTGGCCGGCGGATTGCTTCGCTCCGCGCAGTAATGGCGTTGGGGAGAACTCAATGAAGCGCAGCAGCAATCGTATTCTCACGACGCATGTCGGCAGCCTGATCCGGCCGTCGGCCTTGCAGGATTTCCTGCGCGCCAAACAAGCCGGCAAGCCCCATGACCGGGCGGCCTATGAGGCCTGCCTGACGCAATCCGTCGCCGAGGTGGTGCACAAACAGGCCGAAGTGGGGATCGACGTCGTCAGCGACGGCGAGTTCGGCAAATCGATCAGCTGGTCGCAATATGTTCTGGAGCGGCTGTCGGGCTTCGAGCGGCGGCCGATCAAGGCGGGCGGCAATCCGTTCACGCGCGGCGTCGACCGCGAGCATTTCGCCGAGTTCTATGCCGAGCTCGATGCGCGCGAGGGCGTCGCAACGACGGTCGAAGCGGTCTGCGTCGGGCCGATCAGTTATACCGGCCAGGCCGAGCTCGCGCGCGATATCGCCAACTTCAAAGCGGCGCTCAAAGACGTAAAGGTCGAAGAAGCCTTCCTGCCGGTGGCCGCGCCGGCCAGCGTCATTCCCGACCGCAAGAACGAATATTACAAAAGCGAAGAGGAGTTGATCCGCGCCATCGGGGCGGCGATGCGCACCGAATATCGCCTGATCATCGATGCCGGTTTCATCCTGCAGCTCGACGATGCGCGCGCCGCCGTCACCTATGATCGCATGGTGCCGCCGGCGAGCTTCGCCGATTACCGCAAATGGCTGGCGATGCAGGTCGACGTGCTCAATGAAGCGATCGCCGGCCTGCCCGCCGACCGCATCCGCTATCACGTCTGCTGGGGCAGCTGGCCGGGCCCGCACACGACGGACGTACCGCTCAAGGACATCGTCGACCTCATCCTCGGCATGAAGGTCGGGGCCTATGTCATTGAAGGCGCAAATCCGCGTCATGAGCATGAGTGGCGGGTCTGGGAAAGCGCCAAGCTGCCGGCGGACCGGCTTCTCATTCCCGGCGTGATCAGCCACGCCACCAATGTGGTCGAGCACCCGGAGCTTGTCGCCGAGCGCATTGTGCGGCTCGCCCGCCTGGTCGGTCGCGAGAACGTGCTTGCCGGCACCGACTGCGGCTTTGCCCAGGGACCGTTCCATCGTCGCGTGCATCCCAGCATCATGTGGGCGAAGCTCGGCGCGCTGGTCGAAGGCGCCAAGCTCGCCAGCGCCGAGCTTTGGGCTTAGCCGACAGCATGCGGCGAGGCCTGCCGCAACGGCGGGGCAGGGGCCTCACCCGAGTGGGTTCATGAAACCGGCGCGATTTGCTAGGTTAGGCGCTCAACAGCCTTTGAGGGAGATCGATCATGCTCGACGTCACCAAGAAAACGGCCCCGTTCGACACCGCGCGGCTTGACCGGTTCATGGACGACGCCGGCATGGATGTCCTTGTCGCGACGTCGAAGCATAACATTCAATATCTCATGGGCGGTCATCGCTCGTTCTTTTTCGAGTCCATGGATGCGATGGGCCTGAGCCGCTATTTGCCGGTTTTTGTCTACGCCAAAGGCGAGCCGCAGAAGGCGGGGTTCTTCGGCCACCGCATGGATCGGTTTCAAAATGAGGTGACGCCGTTCTGGACGGCCGAAATCAACACCAAAAGCTCCGGCTCCAGCGACGCCATGGAAAAGGCCGCCGATTATGCGCGCAAGCTTAATCCGAAGCCGAAGCGCATCGGCATCGAGACGGCGTTCCTGCCGGTCGATGCCGTGGCCGTGCTGCGCAAGACATTTCCGAACAGCGAGTTGGTCGACGCGCTGTTCGTGCTCGAGCGGCTGCGTGCGGTGAAATCGCCGCAAGAACTCGAAATGCTGCGCATTGCCTCGGACAAGGTGATCAATTCGATGCAGGCGGTCATTGCGAATTTCGGCGCCGGCGCAACCAAAGCTGAGCTCGCCGAGGCGCTGCGCCGCGAAGAGACCTCGCGCGGACTAACTTTCGATTATTGCCTGATCGCTGCGGGCTCGAGCCTCAACCGCGCGCCGTCGGAGCAGCGCTGGGAAAAGGGCGACGTGCTGTCGCTCGATTCCGGCGGCAATTATCACGGCTATATCGGCGACGTCGCACGTATGGGCATTATCGGCGAGCCGGATGCCGAACTCGTCGACCTTCTGGCCGAAGTCGAAGCCGTCGAGCAGGCTTCGATGAAGCCGATCCGGGCCGGCGCGCTCGGCAAGGAAGTCTACGCCGCGGCGAACGCCGTGCTGCAAAAGTCCAAGGTGCACAATCACACCGAATTCCTCGCCCACGGCATGGGGCTCGTCAGCCACGAGGCGCCGCGGCTGACCAATGCGGGTCCGGTTCCCTATGATGCCTATGACGCCGATCGCCCGCTCGAAACCGGCATGGTGGTCTCGGTGGAAACCACGCTGCAACATCCGCAGCGCGGCTTTATCAAGCTCGAAGACACGGTGGTGGTGACGCCGACCGGTTTCGAAGTTTATGGCGACCGCATTCGCGGCTGGAACCGGGCCGGCGGCTGAACGGCGATCTCAGCGATTGGGTGGCAGCGCGGCGTAGAAGCGCTCGCGCGCAGTCGCCGGTGGTGCGGCGGGGTGCGGCGTAGTGGGCTGCGGAGTGGCAGGCCGTTGCTGGTGCGGCAGCATATTGAGTTCGCGGCGTAGCTTGTAGATGTAACCGAAGCAGACGATGCCCGCTAACACCCAGGATATGCCGGTGATGTAAACCACCGACGGCGGCAGGCTGGGCGAAAGCACGGTCAGGATCCAGTACGTCGCGCCCCAGCAGAGCAACACAAGGACGGCACGCGGAAGAACGTAACTCAGATTTCGCGCCATAATTCGTGCCCCATCGTTATGGAGCGAATGCTGGCCGAATGCGGTTAACGAATTCATGAGCTCGCTGGAACTTATCCAGCCGCTATTTATTGCGGATTTGCCGATCAACGGCCACCGCAATCGATTGCCATAAATCCTTTGCGTGCCGGCGTTATCCCCGCGCGAAAACAAGGAGCTTACCGATGAGAATGGCATTCTCACGTCGTTCAAGCTTTGGAATGAAATGCATTCAATGCGACTATGAGCTGATTGCCCCTGAAAGGTCCGAGTTTCGGAGGAATAGTCGCGCTCGTCATATTTGGCACTGTGAGAAATGCAGCTGCTGTTTTGAGACGCTCGGCCTGTTTCCTGCCGGTGCCCAGACAACCAAACATCGCATGGTAAGGGACGATAATTACTTGTCGGTGCTGGTCGCCTAGAGTGGGCATCTGCTGGATACTTTGCCATCTTCGTACTGATCCCACTGCCCCGGCAATCTTAGGGGCCAGTTTACAATACTGTCGGCAGCACGATTAAAACGGCCGCAATTTCGCAAATGGCGCCGACCAGACCGAGTGTCGTGACGGACGCGTGCATGAGTACCAGCGATCCGAGCATCGCCCCAAGCGAGAATCCCAGGTACATGAAGGAGGCATTGAGCGACAACGCGATAGATGCGTTCTTCACTCCCGCGACCTGCATCAGACGCGATTGCTGTGCTGGAAAAAAGCCCCACGCCGCCAGTCCCCAGATCACTATTGCCGCTGCGACGGGCGCAAGCGCGCTGGCGCCGGAGAGGAAGTGGCCGATCGCGGATAGCCCAACAAAGGCCAGGGCCAAAAAAATAAATGCCGGGATCATCACCGCGCGCGGTCCAAATCTATCACTCAGCGTGCCTCCCAAAAACAAGCCGATCACAGCCGATACACCCCAGACGAAGAAGGCTATTCCGACATGGGCGCTGTCAATTCGCGTGACAGTGGTGAGGTAGGGCGTAAAATAAGTGTAGACCGTGTAGGCGCCGGTCGCCCATAGCATGGTGACGACGAAACCGGTGAGAAGCGGGGCCTGCCGTAGCACGGCGAGGCGTTCACGAATGGTCGGTACCAACAGGCCACTGTCTATACCGCGCGGAATGCCGAAGAAAAGTCCGGCGACAGCGATCGACGCCATGATGCCAACTCCGACAAAGGTCATACGCCAGCCAAGCGCGTGGCCAACCATCGCGCCAAGCGGTACGCCGAGCGCGACCGCGATACTGGTGCCGCCATTGACGATAGCAAGGGCGGTACCGCGGCGCTCCGGTACCACAATCGCGCCGGCGAGGGCGCTTGCGCTCGGCACGTAAAGGCCCGCGGCGCCGGCAAGCAGAATTCGCGCGACAAGGAGTTGCCAGAACTCCGTCGCGGTACTGGCGAAGAAGTTTGCCAGTGCAAAGCCTGTCATGGAAAATAGAAGCAGATTGCGCCGACTGACGCCGGCGGTCAGTGCCGACAGAGCCGGCGAACTGACCGCATAGGTAAGGCCGAAGACAGTTATGAGTTGACCGGCGGCAGTGAGCGTTACGGAGAGATCCTTTGCCAATCCGGGCAGCAAGGCCGCGATCATGAAACTTTCGGTGCCCGTCGCGAAAGTACCGAGCGCAATCCAGGTGAGGGGAGCGAACTGGCGGATGCCGGATGCAGATTGCACCGTGGTCGCGTTGATCGCTGAGACAGCGGGGCAGCCCATGATGTCCTCCATGTTAAGATGACCGGTCATCTTAATTGAGATGAAAAAAGGGGCTCTTTGATAGTGATTGATGGGCGTGAGTTCAGACCAAGAGTTGACCGAAGGCGAATTTCATAAAGCGATCGAACGGCTTGCGGGTTCGTTCGACCCGGGCGCGGAGCAAGGCCCCCTCATAGGCGTCAAGCAGAAAGGCGGCCATGTCGGAAGCTTTAGTCTTGTTGGCGATTTCACCTTTTGCCTGTACCTCGGCAATGGTCGCCTCGATGTCTTTGGTCCACTGCCCATAGAGCGTACGAAGGCTTTCCCGGATCGTCTCGCTCTGATTGGCCAACTCAGCGCTGAAGCCGCCGAGAATGCAATTCCGTGTAAAATGCGAATCGGCATATAGCGTGCTGATCCGGTCGAAATGACGCCGTAGCCGCTGCAGCGGTGGCACAGTCGTATCGGTCAGAATTTCTCGCCGCGTCTGATTGGCACCGTAACGCTCGACGATTTCTACGCCGAGCGCCTCCTTGCTTTCGAAATGATTGTAAAACGAGCCCTTCGGCACACCGGCGGCGTCCGTAATGTCTTGCACGCCGACGGCGTTAAAGCCTTTTTCGACCAGGCATTTGAGGCCGGCTTGAATGATGTCTTCGCGGGTATTCGGTCTTGCCATGGCAGGACTAATATGACCGGTCGTCTTAAAAGTCAAGAGGCATTGCCGCAAATGCTCTGCAATGGAGCCGCTTGTTGCGATCGTAACATCCCGCTCACGCGATGATGGACATTCTCGATTTGGCGCTTGTAAGGGCTGGGCCCGTCCGGCTCGCTCAAAGATGATGGCAGGAGCGGCAAAATCGTCAGGCTAAGCATTCCGTAGGCGGCGCCAGCGGCCTGGGCTGCTACCTTCGCTCTTTGAGAAAACGCGAGCAAAATGACTTTGGTCGACAAAACCGCAAATTTGCGCGATCCCTGCGAGTTGTAGGCCCGGGTCGCGTAAAAGCTCCTTGGCGCGCTCGACGCGTCTTTTCATCAGCCATCGGTGCGGCGAGAAACCGGACTCGCGTTTGAAGGCGCGGCTGAAATAGCTGCTCGACAATCCGCACTGATCCGCAACCTCGGAGATCGAAGGGTCGTTACCCAAGTTGGCGTCGATGAATTCGTAAGCGCGGCGCAACTGCCACGGAGCAAGGCCGCCGCGCGCGAATTGTTTGATCGCCAAGCCGCCATAGGCGCCAACGATATGAGCAAAAAAGGCAAGCGCGATATAATCGCAAAACATCGCGGAACCGTCGCCCGGACGCGCCATCGCGCCGGCGAGTGCTTGGGCAAATCCATACATGATCAAGTCGGGTCCGCCGAGTTGCCGTGTATGAAGGCCTTTGACCCTCGGAATGCCCAATTCATCGGCCATCTCATCAAGGGCGCTTTGCGGAACATAGAATCGCAACGAGTCGAATGGCGTGTCGAGATCGACGGTCGGGTTCTCGTTCAAATCGAACAGGAATGTGTCCCCTAAACGCGCATCCGGCAAAGCTTTGCGTTTTCCCGCCATCCAGAGATTGGAAAAGAACGGCCCGGACAGCGGAACATGAAATGAAAACGCCGCTCCTGGCGGTACCGCCAAAGACCGCCCGCGCATGGGCTGATTGCTACGCATGCGCGAGAAGGCGACCTGAGCCCGAAGTCGTCTGCGCGCGACAAGCGTTGGCGGACGATCTATCCGGAAGCGCCTGGCTAAAACTTCGTCAACCGCAGTCCCGCCCATGACTGCCTCCGAATGCCGACTGGCATCAATAGCACGCACGAGGCACCGGCAACCTCGTTCTGAGCCCAATCTTACAAAACGGGCACGTTAATACCATCCCTCATGTCCGCGGAGCAGTAGATTTCGGCAGCCGGTTTCCCTCCAGGGAGGTATTTATGTCCGACCAGAATAAAGCGAGCATTGTCTTTGCTCACGGGCTTTGGGCCGATGGCTCATGCTTCCGGAAGCTGATCCCCACGCTACAGGCGGATGGGCACGAGGTAATCTGCTCCCAGCACGGGTTGGACTCGCTGAAGAGCGACCTCGAGTGCGTTACCCGCTGCTTCGGGCGAGTGAGTAACCCCGTGGTTCTTGTCGGCCACTCTTACGGCGGCACCCTGATCACGCACGCGGGGACGAACAACCGGGTCGCCGCCCTTGTCTACATCGCCGCCCTCGCACCCGACGAGACCGAAACCTCGCAAAGCCAGCAGGAGAAGTTCCCAGTCACGGATGTCTTCTCCCACATCGAGGTGGCCGATGGGCGGATTTGGCTAAGCCCGAATGGGGTGGGCGCATTCGCCGGGGATCTGCCCGAGGCGGAGCAGAAGGTCGTCTGGGCGACCCAGGCCGTGCCCGTGCCCGACCTGTTTACGCAAAAAGCCGAAGGCATCGCGTGGAAGACAAAGCCGAGTTGGTACGTTCTGACGACCAAGGACCGAACGGTCCATCCCGATCTGCAACGCTTCGTTGCCAGGCGCATGGGCGCGACCACCGTCGAGGTCGCCAGCAGCCACGTGGCGATGCTCTCCAACCCCGAATTCGTCATTGACGTGATCCGTGCCGCTGCCAAAGCTGTGACATCGCCACAGCGCGTGGCCTAGCAGCGTGCTCGCGCTGTTTAGCGCCCCTCGAGGCGGAGGTCGCATTGACACTTGCCGGAGATACCAAACCGCAGCCACGCGGTTCCTCGCTAGCCCGATCATTTTCTTGAGCATATGCAGCTACTTCCGGATGCATAAGTTAACGCATGCTGGGCGCGACGCCTAGTGATCACAATTTGCAACTGCACTAAGGTGTACGGCAATACGCGGTCTTCGACCGGATATCATGGCGATAACCCGCCGCTTTTGGTTTGAGAGGTAGCGATGGCAATCTCGCTTGGAATCAATGGTGCCACACGCACGGTGGATGTTGATCCGGACATGCCGCTGCTTTGGGTGCTGCGCGATGTATTGGGTATGACCGGTACCAAATACGGCTGCGGCATCGCTCAATGCGGCGCTTGCACCGTACATCTCGATGGCAAGCCGGTCCGCTCCTGTCTGCTGGCGGCCGGCACGGTCGGCGATCGCGCCGTCACCACGATTGAAGCCATCGGGGCCACCGAGGCCGGTGCAAAAGTGCAAAAAGCCTGGCTCGATCTTGAAGTTATCCAGTGCGGTTACTGCCAGTCGGGTCAAATCATGTCGGCGGCGGCGCTGCTTGCCGATAATGGCAATCCTACCGACGCTGATATCGATGCGGCTATGGCAGGAAATATCTGCCGCTGCGGCACTTACGTCCGCATCCGCGACGCGATCAAACGCGCCGCGGGCGAGCATAGGAGGCAGTTATGGTCGATCGCATGGGCGACCGGACACTTGCTTCGCAAGGCTTTTCGCGCCGGCGCGTCGTCAAGGCGGGTCTTGCGGGTGGTTTGGTGCTCGCCCTGCATTTGCCGGTGCGGGCGGCGAACGAGCCAGAGCAGGCGCCCGACAGCCCGGCGGGCCAGTTTGCGCCCAACGCCTTCATCCGCATCGATCATGCCGGCAAGACGACGCTGGTGATGCCGCAGGTCGAGATGGGCCAGGGCGTCTATACCGCTGTGGCGATGATCCTCGCCGAAGAGCTCGATGCCGATTACTCGCAGGTCGTGCTGGAGCATGCGCCGCCAGACGACAAGCTCTACGGCAATCCGATTTTTGGCATTCAGGTCACCGGCAACTCAAATTCCATCCGTGCGTTCTGGAAGCCGCTTCGTGTCGCGGGGGCGGCGGCGCGCGCGATGCTGGTGCAGGCCGCGGCCGCGCAGTGGCAGGTCGATCCGGCGAGCTGTTCGGCGGCCGGCGGCAAGGTGATGCACGCCGCAAGCGGCCGCGTTGCGGCCTATGGCGACCTCGTCGATGCGGCAAGCGCGCTTGCCGTGCCGAACAGATCCGCGGCTGAAGGACCCCAAGGATTTCACGCTGATCGGCAAGCCGCTCAAGCGGTTCGACACGCCCAACAAGACCGATGGCAAAGTCGATCTACGCCATCGATGCGATGCTGCCCGGCATGAAGTTTGCGACATTGGCGCAAAGTCCGGTGTTTGGCGGCAAGGTCGCGCATGTCGATGACACCGCCGCCAAGAAGATTCCGGGAGTACGCCAGATCGTGGCGCTCGACGACCTGGTCGCGGTCGTCGGCGATCACTTCTGGGCCGCCAAGACCGGTCTCGACGCACTGGCCGTCACCTGGGACGAGGGCGCGAACGCCAAAGTCAATTCGAGCGACATCTGGGACGATCTGCGTGCCGCGAGCCGGAAGGATGGTGTCGTGGCCAAGTCCGTCGGTGACGTCGACAAAGGCTTGACTGAGGGCGACAGAGTCGACGCCGACTACGAGCTTCCGTTCCTCGCCCATGCAACCATGGAGCCGCAGAGCTGCACCGTTTCGCTTACGCCCGGCGCCTGCGAAATATGGACCGGTACCCAGGTGATAACGCGCGTCCAAGCCACCGCGGCGGAAGTGGCCGGCGTGCCGGTCGACAAGGTTACCGTGCACAATCACTACATCGGTGGCGGCTTCGGCCGCCGGCTCGAGACTGACATGATCGCGTCCGCGGTTCGCATCGCCAAACAGGTCGACGGGCCGGTCAAGGTGATGTGGACCCGCGAAGAAGACATGCAGCACGATATTTACCGCCCGGTCTATCGCGACGTGATTTCCGCTAGCCTCAAGGACGGCAAAATCGTCGCCTGGAAATACAAGGTCTCCGGCTCGTCGATCATGGCGCGCTGGGCGCCCTCGATATTCGTCAACGGCATCGACATCGATGCGGTCGATAGCGCCGTCGACATGCCGTACGATATTCCAAACCGGCAGGTGCAATATGTACGCGCGGAGCCGCCCGCCGTTCCTACCGGTTTCTGGCGCGGCGTTGGACCGAACAATAACGTCTTTGCCACCGAGTGCTTCATGGACGAACTGGCGCACAAGGCCGGCAAGGACCCGATCGAATTCCGCCGCGGCATGCTCGGCACTAATCCGCGGCTCAAGGCGGCGCTCGATCTGGTGGCGGAGAAATCCAATTGGGGCGCGCCGCTGCCGGCGCGCGCCGGACGCGGCGTGAGCGTACAGCCGTCGTTCGGCAGCTTTATAGCCACCGTCGTCGAAGCCGAGGTCGACGATTCCGGCGAAGTTCATCTGCGCCGCGTCACCGCAGCCGTCGATACCGGCATCGCGGTCAATCCCGATACGATCATGGCGCAATTGCAGGGCGGCCTGGTCTTCGGGCTCACGGCTGCGCTTTATGGCGAAGTCACGATCGCAAGGGGCGGGTCGCGGCAATCGAACTTCAACGACTACCGCATGCTGCGCATCGACCAGGTGCCGAAGATCGACGTGCACGTGATCAAGAGCGGCGAAGATCCCGGCGGCATTGGAGAAACCGGTATTACCGCAGGACCGCCAGCGCTGCGGAACGCAATCTATGCAGCAACCGGCGTTGCTCTACGACGACTGCCCATCGACCGCGCCGCGCTTGCGGTCAAGAAGGCGTAACTGTCATGCGCACGCGCCGCATTTTCACTCTTATCGCCCTCGTCGTCATTATCGCGCTGATCTATGGGTGGACACGGTTCAATCCAGGCCCAATGGCGTTTGCCGGCGGATCGACTGTCGCGCTCGCCGATTACCACGCGGCAAATCCGACAGGAGTGCCCGCCGATCTGGCCAATGCGGACATCATCAAGCGCGGCGAATATCTGGCGCGCGCCGCCGACTGTTTGGTCTGCCATACCGCTCCCGGCGGCAAGGATTATGCCGGCGGTCTTGAGTTTCCGCTGCCGTTCGGTGCGCTCTATTCGCCGAATATCACAGCCGACAAGGACACTGGCATTGGCAATTACAGCGATCGGGATTTCTTAAACGCGGTCCAAAAAGGAATTATGCCGGACGGGACTCGTCTTTATCCGGCTATGCCATTTCCTTCCTACACTTACATGACCGACGCCGATGCGTTGGCTATCAAGGCCTATCTGTTCAGCCTTCCTGCCGTGCATTCCGCGAATCGCCCCGATACTCTGAGCTTTCCCTATAATCAGCGGTGGGCGATCAGCATGTGGTCGTGGTTGTTCAACGCCGATCAGCGTTTCGCGCCGAATGCGGCGCAAACGGCGGAGTGGAATCGCGGCGCTTACATTGCCGAGGCCTTGGCTCATTGCGGCGAATGCCATACGCCTCGTAACTT
Organism: uncultured Alphaproteobacteria bacterium; assembly: GCA_963714345.1. GTDB lineage: Bacteria > Pseudomonadota > Alphaproteobacteria > Rhizobiales > Xanthobacteraceae > BOG-931. Next base: position 36,349 of record CAVQOD010000014.1, read on the forward strand.
TGCTCTCGCGTTGAACAACCGCGAGAAATTTACCGGCGCCGTTACCGCGGGCTGGACTGCCTACAACATCAGCTCGGACAAGGGTACCGGAATTGGCGACTGGAGCGATCAACAGGTATTCGACTATCTGTTGGCGGGCCACGCGTCGGGCCGTGGCACGGCAGCGGGACCGATGGGCGAGGCTGTTGATCAGAGCTTCAGCCGTATGGGGCCCACCGATATTCACGCAGTCGTTGCTTATCTTCGTACCATTCCCCCGCTCGCCACGCCTGACCTGCCGGCGGTCATTGCGCCGCCGGCTCCGGCGTCGCCCAAGAATGGCGGTGGAACAGCGGATGTCGTTGGCAAGCGCGTATTTGAAGAGGCCTGCGCCAGTTGTCACAGCTGGACGGGGGTAAGCCCGATCTCACAGTTTGCCACGATCAGCGGCTCGCGCGCGGTAAACGATCCCACGGCGACGAATGTCGCACAGATCGTGATCTCCGGGACGATACGACACGCACCTGCCGGCATCATTTCCATGCCGGCTTTCGGCGGCAGCTATTCCAATACGGAAATTGCAGCCGTAGCGAATTATGTCACGGCGCGTTTCGGCAGCGAACAGTCGCGGGTCACAGCGGAGGATGTGGCGCAACTGAGGAAGCAAACTTCGCGTTGACGATCTGCTAAACAACAAAAGCAAGCCGAATTCACGCCTTGGCCTCGAATGCCGACATAGCTATGTCCCGGTCTATATCAAGCCTCCGGGGGAGATCGAGATGATTTGCCGCTTGATCCGCAGGACCGTTCCTTCGCTTGGCGTACTCATAGCCACGGTATTTTGTTGCGGTGGCAGTCTGGCGCAGAGCGCACTGCCACCCTCGGTCTCCGTGCGTCCTGTCGTGAGCCAGCAAGTGACGGAGACCGGTGACTTTGTCGGCCGCGTCGCCGCTCTTAACAAGGTCGATATCGTGGCGCGCGTGACCGGCTTTATCGGCAAGCGCAATTTTACCGAAGGGCAGATGGTCAAGACCGGCGATCTGCTGTTTCGTATCGAGCCGGACACCTACAAAGCTGCCGTCGACCAGCAGGCGGCCAATCTCGCCAAGGCCAAGGCGACGGAGGTCAACGCAAATTTGCAGTTGCAGCGCGCCCAGGCGCTGGTGAAAAACCAGAACGTGCCGCAGGCGACCGTCGATGAGCTGGCCGCCGCCGAGCAGTCGGCGCAGGCCGACATTTTGCAGGCGCAGGCGCTGCTCGAGCAAGCCAAGATCAATCTCAGCTATACTGAAATCCTCTCGCCCATCGACGGCCGTATCGGCATTGCGAAGTACACCGTCGGCAATCTGGTCAGCCCCTCGACCGGGGTCCTGGCCACCATCGTCAGCCAGGATCCGATCTATGTGACGTTTCAGGCGAGCGAGGCCGACGTTGTCGAGTACCGGCGCCGTGTCGCGGCGTCGGCCGACAAAGACCCGCATGTGGTGGTTCACATCAGGCTGCCCGACGGCAGCATTTATTCGCATCCCGGTCTGACCAATTTCCTCGACGTTCAGGTTCAAGCCGATACCGATACCGTCACTGCGCGCGCATTACTGCCAAACCCCGACGGCGAACTCATCCCCGGCGGCGTGGTCGGCGTGATCGTCGAGCGCGGCAAGCCCCGCTATGCGTTGCTGGTGCCCCAGGCTGCCGTCCTGCTCGATCAAGCCGGCGACTACGTGCTGGTCGTCGACGCTTCGAAGAAGGTCGAGCAGCGGCGCATCACGACCGGCTCCGATCATGGCAAGGACGTCGAAGTCGAAAACGGGCTCAAAGAGGGCGAGCTTGTCATCACCGACGGCATTCAGAAAGTGCATCCCGGCCAAGTGGTGGCGGCGAGTGTTGTTCCGGAGAATTGAGCGAAACCCGCAAAGCGAAAATCCAGCGTAATGTTTTCGAATATTTTCATCGACCGCCCGCGCTTCGCCATCGTCATTGCCATCGTCATCACGCTGGCGGGCCTCATTGCCATTTCGGCGATCCCGATCGCGCAATTTCCCGATATCGTGCCGCCGCAAGTCACGCTGACTGCGAATTATCCCGGCGCCGATTCCGAGGTGGTCGAAACCACGGTGGCGCAGCCGATCGAAGAGCAGATCAACGGCGTCGATAATGCGATCTATTACCAATCCGCCAGCGGCTCGGACGGCAGCTATACCCTCAACGTCACATTCGCGCTCGGCACCGATCCCGATATCGACACGGTCAATGTGCAGAATCGCGCCAGCCTCGCCATTCCGCAATTGCCGGACGAGGTGCAACGCTCGGGCTTGAGCGTGCGAAAGAAATCGGCGGCGCTTTTGCAGGTGATCAATATTTACTCGCCGAAGAACACCTATGACGCCGTCTATCTGAGCAATTATGCGGTCATCAACGTCATCGATCCGCTGTCGCGCATCAAAGGCGTCGGTCAGGTCGTGCTGTTCGGTCCGCTGAATTATTCGCTGCGCATCTGGCTCGATCCGCAACGGCTGACCGAACTTAATCTGACGCCAAACGACGTCATTACCGCGGTGCAGAGCCAGAACGTCCAGGCAGCGCTTGGCCGCATCGGCGCTGCCCCGGCGTCGCCCGACCAGCAGTTCCAGATCAATATCAAGACCACGGGACGGCTGACGCGGCCGGAGGAATTCGCCAATATCGTTCTGCGTTCCAATCCGGACGGCTCGATTGTGCGGGTCAGCGATGTCGCCCGCGTCGAGATGGGCGCGCAATCGGAAGATCGCTACAGCCGCTTTAACGGCGCGCCGGCAGCCGCGCTCGGCATCTACCAGTCGCCGGGCTCTAACGCCGTCGACGTCGCCAAGCAAGTCCGCGACACCATGACCACGCTCGCGGCGCGCTTCCCATCCGATCTCACCTATACGGTTTTCTTCGACACCACCGTGTTCGTGAACGCGACGATCGTCGAGGTCGTTCGGACGCTGGTGATCGCGATCATTCTCGTCGCCGTTGTCGTATTCCTGTTCCTCGGCAAATTCCGCACAACGCTCATTCCATTGATCGCGGTGCCGGTATCGATCATCGGCACCTTCGCGGTCATGCTGATGATCGGCTATTCGGCCAATACAGTGTCGTTGCTGGCGCTCGTCCTCGCCATCGGCATCGTGGTCGACGACGCCATTGTCGTGGTCGAGAATATCGAGCGGGTGATCGATGAAGAGCCCGAACTCTCGATCCCCGATGCCTGCAAGAAGGCGATGGCGGAGATCACCGGTCCGATCCTGGCCATAACGCTCGTCCTATTGTCGGTGTTTGTACCGGTCGCCTTCACGCCCGGCATCAGCGGGCAACTGTTCCGACAATTCGCCGTTGCGGTCTCGATCTCGATGCTGATTTCCGCGCTCAATGCGCTGACCTTAGTCCGGCGCTGTGCTCGGTGCTGCTCAAGCGCGGCCAGCGCACCTCTGGTGTGATGCGCTATGTGCTCGGTGGCATCGACAAGGCACGCGATGGCTATGTCGCCGTCGTGCGTCGGCTGGCGCGTATGGCTACAATCGGCGTCATTGTTGCCGCCGGCGCGCTGGCGATCGCGATCTTTGTCTTCAACAGGACGCCGCAAAGCTTCCTACCCGACGAAGACCAAGGCGCCATTTTCGCCGCCTTGCGGCTGCCGGAAGGCGCTTCGGTCCAGCGCACCGAAGGCGTGGTCAAGCAGGTTGAAAATATCGTTCAGAAAGTTCCGGGGGTCGAAGGCGTATTGTCGGTGGTCGGGCTCAATTTCATCGATTATGTCGCGGCTTCCAACCAGGCGTTCTTTGTCATTCGGCTCAAGCCCTACGAACAGCGCACTGACCCAGCTGAGGGCGCTGGCGCCATCATCGCCAAGCTCCGGCCGCAGATGGCCGCAATCCAAGGCGCCATCGCGTTCCCGTTCAACCTGCCGCCGATCCTCGGCCTCGGCAATACCGGCGGTTTCCAGTATGCGCTCGAAGCGCTGCAAGGCCAGTCACCGACCGACCTTGCCGCGGTGATGAACGCGCTGACGGTCGCCGCCAATCAGCAGCGCGAGCTTGCCGGCGTGTTCTCGACCTATGCCGCTAACACGCCGCAGATCTACCTCGATATCGATCGCGACAAGGCGCAGGTACTCGGCGTCAAGATCAGCGACATTTTCAACGCGTTGCAGTCGACGCTCGGCAGCTTTTATGTCAACGACTTCAACGTCTTTGGCCGCACTTGGCAAGTCAACATCCAGGCCGATAAGGAGTTTCGCGATCAGATCAATGATATCGATACGATCTATGTCCGCAACGCCAGCGGCAACATGGTGCCGATGCGGGCGCTCGCCGTTGCCAAGCTGGTGCAAGGGCCGCAGACCGTGGTGCGCTATAACGGCTATCGTGCCGCTGTGATCAATGGCGCGGCGAAACCGCCGGCGAGTTCGGGCGACGCGCTCGCCGCGATGGAGCGCATTTCTGCTAACACACTGCCCTCCGGCTACAGCTACGAATGGACCGGAACGGCGTTCCAGGAAAAGACAGCGAGCGGACATACGGCAAGCATCCTCGGCTTTGCCTTGCTGTTCGCCTATCTGTTTTTGGTGGCGCTTTACGAGAGCTGGAACATCCCGATCCCGGCTTTGCTGTCGGTGAGCGTCGGCATCCTGGGCGCGGTGGCGGCGGTCGCGATCGCCGGACTGAGCTTCGACGTCTATGCGCAGATCGGGCTTGTCGTGCTGATCGCGCTCGCCGCCAAGAACGGCATTCTGATCGTGGCTTTCGCGGTGGAGCAGCGTGCGCTCGGCAAGGATATCACATCGGCGGCAATCGAAGGCGGCGGCTTTGCGCTTCCGCCCGGTGATGATGACGAGCTTCGCTTTCATCTTTGGTCTGGTACCGCTCGTGATTGCCACCGGCGCCGGCGCCGCGACGAGGCACGCGGTCGGCACGCCGGTGTTCGGCGGCATGATCGCAGCCTCGGTCTTTGGAATCTTCCTTGTCCCGCTGTTGTTTATCACCGCCGAGAATTTGCGGCAGTGGCGCAAGAGATAATCGGGAAACGGGTGGATCAGAGGACGGCAATAACGCAATCGACGGAGACAACATCATGTCGGACGAAATAGTGAAAGCCAAGAATTCGGCGAGCGCTTTTGTCCGGACCTGACAGCATCACCGGAGAGGCAACCGTTGCGGAAATGGATGCTCAAGGGAAGATGACCGTGTTGCGTCCGGGGTCGAACCAGTGGGTGTGTGTCCCCGGCAATGAGAACATCATTGGACAGGCGGATATGTGCGCGGATCCCATGGGGATGCGGTGGATGATGGACGTCATGGCAAAGAAGCCCAAGCCGTCGAATACCGAGCCCGGACTGATCTACATGCTCAATGGCGCTTTGCAGCGAAGCTATACCGATCCGTTTGACCGGACGAGCCCGGCCATCCCCATTGGCCCGCACTGGATGATCATCTGGCCGTTTGACGCACGCGTTGCCGGTCTACCAACCGTGATGCGTGACGCGGGAACGTTGGTGATGTTTGACGGTACGCCTTACGCGCATCTGCATATCTGCGGCTCACCGTGGGATGGGAATGAGTATCGCCCCGGCGACCGAGCTGTCTGGACAATGACTTACGCCCGGCCATGACGACGCCAAGGTCGCCGTTTCTATGGCGCTGCTCCATTCCAGGGAAAATGTATGCAACTCGGCTCGCCCCTCAAGATTCCGGCGCGCCGCCCATACCCCAGCCGTACCCCATGCCCATTCTGTTTTAATTCGCGATTAGCAAAGTAATCGATGTAATTGGCTCCCCGGGCCGGATTCGAACCAGCGACCAACCGGTTAACAGCCGGTTGCTCTACCGCTGAGCTACCGGGGAAAAACCTGCTCGCGTGCGCGCGCCGCATATAACAAAGCCGCTGCCGCATGGAAAGCGCCAAGAACTCGGCCACTGCCTAAGTTGGCTTGCCGAGCCGCCAGTCGCGGTCACTCGCCCGGCCGCCTTCGCCGTGCTTCGAGCGCGGCAGCCTTCACTCAGGTCGCGAGCGAAGGCTGGAGGCCACGCCCGGAATTGAACCGGGGTAAACGGTTTTGCAGACCGCTGCGTAACCACTCCGCCACGTGGCCGTCCATACAGGAGTAACATCGGGATGGGTAACCGCACCTTATCGATTAAGCAATGCCTACCTCGGGGCCCAAATGCAGACCACCCGGGGCGGAATAGGTTCAAGGGTTCCGGCCATTTTGAGCCGAATATTGCCAAGGAACTTCGGGTTTATAGACGAGTTGGCGTGAGTGGCTCGATGGGTGCGGGCGAAACCCAATAAAGTCCGGAGGAATAAGCAATGGTTACTCTGAAAACGGTGACGCTGGCAGCCGCCCTGATCGCAGGCGCGACTTCGCTGGCCTTGGCACAAAATGGCCAGCCGACCGGCGGCGAGCCTCCAGTGGCCGGCGGCGCTGCCGCAAGCAATCCGTCGTCCGGCGGCGCCGGCAATGGCATGGCGCCGGCGAAGACGGTGCATCACAAGGCGATGAAGAAGAAGGAATCCAAGCCTCAGTAAATCCACCTTAGTGAGTAAATGAGCTGATCCCGACGCGCTCGGTTGCGCGCGGTACCGATTGAACTTCAGCCCGGTCGTGGCATGCCATGACCGGGCTTTTTGTGCGCGGCGGGGTTGCTCGATTCAACATGGGTTTTATAGACGTTACCGACAGCGCCCGGATTTGAAGTGTTTGCTCCAAGCTGCCGGCTTGCGTTTTGGCCGACCCTATCGCACAACCCAGCTATCCGTTCGTTCGGGAACCCGACGCATGTTCGACACCGCTATGGCGCGCCGCATGATGGTGGACGGGCAGGTTCGCACGGCCGATGTCACCAATCTCGATTTGATCGCGGCCATGCTGGCGGTGCCGCGTGAACTGTTCGTGCCGCAGCCGCTTGCCGAGCAGGCCTATTTCGACGGCGATATCCCGCTTGGCGCGGGCCGGGCATTGCTTAAACCGATGGTGCTCGCCAAGCTCATCCAAGGCGGTCAGGTGAGCGCGGCCGACCACGTTCTCGATGTTGGCTGCGGCACCGGCTATGCGTCTGCCGTGTTGTCGCACATTGTCGGGTCGGTCGTGGCGCTTGAGGAAGAGGCGGCCTTGGCAAGCCGTGCAAAGCAGGCGCTGGCCGCCGTCGGCGCTGCCGGTGTCACCGTTGCCATTGGGCGCTTAACCGAAGGCTGGCTGGCGGCTGCGCCATACGATTTCATTCTGCTCAACGGCGCCACCGAAATCGTGCCCGAGGCGATTGGCCGTCAATTAAAGCCTGACGGCAAGCTGGCTTGTGTTTTTGGGCGAGCTCCGACCGGCAAAGCCATGATATATCGGCTGATTGAGGGCCACCTTGTCGGCCGCCCGATTTTCGACGCCGGGGCCCCGGTATTGCCCGGCTTTGTCGCCGCTCCGGCATTCGTGTTCTAAGGTCTATAGCGTTTAGGGCTCGTTTCGCCGGCTCCCCACGGTAGCCTCGGGGCCCAAACGGCCGGTTTTGCGGGGCGCCTTGCGGGCCAGACTGGGTGAGCCCCCCTGTGGCGCAGAAACGCCTATGTCCAGAATTTTGCAATTCATCCCCAGTTGCGGGGTTTCGCCCGCTTCCGCAGCCGCTTAAGGTTGCTAGTTTCGCGTCTCCGACCAAGCTGGCTGGCCGGCGCGTGACAACGCGTCTGTGAGGGGGTCCACCGCACAAGGGGCGGGTGGAGATTTTGGTGGTTGGGAGCTGTGTCAACGTCATGAGTGGACGGGGACTGCGGGCGCATATCGTGGCCTTTGCATGCCTCGCATTGGGCAGTGCTGCGCTCGTCGGCGGCTGCACGGCGGCTGCGGCCGATACCCTCGAATGGGCGCTCGTCCAGGCCTATCAGAACAATCCGGCGCTCAATGCGCAGCGTGCGGCACTGCGCGCGACCGATGAGAACGTGCCGCAGGCTTTGTCGGGCTACCGGCCGAAGTTGAGCGTGACCAGCACCGACGGCTTTGCCTATTCCAGCACGCTGTCGCAAACTATCAATCAGCAGGTGTTTCCCAACACCGTCAGCTATTCGAACGTCGGAAAAGACATGGGGCAACGCGGGGTCGGCGCAACCGCGACGGAGACGCTGTTCAACGGCTTCCAAACCGCCAACAAGACGCGCCAAGCGGAAAGCCAGGTGATGGGCTCGCGCGAAACTTTGCGCGTCACCGAGCAGCAGGTGCTGCTCGATGCGGCCACCGCCTATATGAACTTGCTCCGCGACCAGGCCATCCTCGATCTCAACCGCCGTAACGTCGAAGTTCTTACCGAGCAGCTCAAGCAGACGCGGGATCGCTTCAATGTCGGCGAGGTGACGCGGACTGACGTCGCGCAAGCCGAATCGCGCTTGGCTGCCGGCCGCTCGGCATTGCTCGGCGCGCAGTCGAATTACGTTACCTCGCAAGCCAATTATCGGCGCGTCATCGGTGTCGATCCGGGGCGGCTCGATCCCGGCACGCCGGTCGACCGGCTGTCGCCGCCGACACTGCCGGGCGCGGTCATCGAGGGCCAAAATCAAAGTCCGTCGGTGCTCGCCTCCATGTACGGCGTCGATATCGCCGAGCTCGCGGTGAAAATCAGCGAGGGCGCGCTCTATCCGAATCTGTCGTTGACGGCGAGCGCATCGAAGAACTATGCGCCGGTCTATAACGTGATCAAGCAGACACGAAGCCGCCGTGCTCGGCACGCTGACCATCCCGATCTACCAGGGCGGCGCCGAATATTCCGCAATCCGCCAATCCAAGGAGACGGTCGGACAGCAGCGTCTCAATCTCGACGTCACGCGGGATCGAAGCCCGCGCCACCGTGGTGCAGAGCTGGGGCGAGCTGGATGCCGCCAAGGCGCAGATCGAGGCCACTACCGCGCAGGTCAATGCGGCCGAGATCGCACTCAACGGCGTGCGCGAAGAAGCGCGCGTCGGCCAGCGCACGACGCTCGACGTGCTGAACGCGCAGCAGGAACTGGTCAACGCCCGCGTCGCGCTGGTCACCGCTCAACACGACCGGGTGGTGGCGTCCTATACGCTACTGGCGGCGGTTGGCGGATTGTCGATGCAGCACCTCGGGCTCAATGTGCTGATTTACGATCCGCAAGTGCACTATCAGCAAGTGCGCGACGCATGGATCGGCGTGCGCACGCCGGACGGCAGATAGGCTCGCCACGGCCGGTTCCGCCGCAAGGGGTGTCCACAGATCGCGCCTCGCACCTCGACTTTTCGCCATGACAAACTCGCCGGCTCCATTGCATAGTTGATGTTGTGTGATTCGGCGACGTCGCTGGTGGTTGAGGCTTCGCGGCGGACTGTACGGAAGCGCACGCAAGTGAGCGCGCAAGTAGGCGCGCACGTGGTGTAAGCAAAGCTAGGCGAGGGTGTGCATGACGCAACCGGCGAAAGCGCAGGAACCGTCGATGGAGGAGATTCTGGCCTCCATTCGTCGCATTATCGCCGACGACGACGCCACCAAAACTCCGCCGCGGGCGCCGGAACCGCCGAAGTCGGAACCGGAGCCGGCGCCGCCTCAGCCGGTTTTCTCGGCGCCGCCGGCCGCTCCGCCGGTCGTGCCGCCGCGGCCGCGATTTGAGGCCGACGCAGCCGGGGCCATGGCGCCATCAAGCCCGCCTGAAATCGCGACCGTGGCGGATCAGGCTTCCGATATTCTCGATCTCACCGAATTCGATGGCGGCGCCGATGCCGCCGCCCCCACCTCCAGCGAATCATTCGGCCAATGCCATGCCAAATCCTGCAGCATTTCGCACCATCGACGGCAGTTCCGACGTGGATTTCGACGAATTGAGCGAGCGGCCCGGCCCTGCCGTGTTAAGCGACCGAGGAGCGGGGACAGCTTGTTTCGGGCGAAACCAGCGCTGCGGTCGATTCCGCCTTCAATGCGCTTGCCCAGACCGTACTGGTGCAGAATGCCCGCACGCTGGAGGATTTGGTCCGTGAAATGCTTCGGCCGATGCTGAAAACCTGGCTCGACGACAATCTGCCCGGCATGGTCGAGCGCCTGGTGCGCGCCGAGATCGAGCGGGTGTCGCGCGGCCGTGCACCTTGATAAACGCAACTAGCCCTTGAGCGCGGCAGCGAGCTTGAGCGCCTGAGCGGACAGCACCGCCGGATCTTCCTTAAAGCTAGCCGGCGGCTTTAACGCCACGCCGGTCTTGCGCGGAATGACGTGGACGTGGAGGTGGAACACCACTTGGCCGCCGGCCGGCTCGTTGAATTGCTGGATGGTTAGTCCGTCAGCCGCAAAGACGGCCACGGCTGCGCGCGCGATCCTTTGTGCCGCTTTCATCACATGGGCGAGGTCGTCCGGCGCGATATCGAGAATGGTGCGGGCAGGGGATTTGGGGATCACCAAAGTGTGGCCGGGCGCGCGCGGCATGATGTCGAGAAACGCGAATGCCTTATCGTCCTCGAAGACCTTATGCGCCGGCAATTCGCCGCGCAGAATCTTGGCAAAAATGTTGTTGGGGTCGTAGCTCGACATTGCGCTCTCCGCGTTTTGCGCCGGGGAGTTAGACCTAAACTCCGGCTATTCCCGCTCGACGACAAAATCCTTGCGGAACGGCGCCAGCGTTGCAAGTTCTTCGCCGGCCGCCGCGATATAAGCGCGTTCGCGCACGAGGTAGTCGGCAATGGCGCGGCGCAACGCCGGATCGGCGATATAATGCGCCGAATAGGTCGTCGTCGGCATGTAGCCGCGCGAAATCTTGTGCTCGCCCTGCGCGCCGGCCTCGACGCGGGGAAGTTTGTGCGCGATCGCGTAATCGATCGCCTGATAATAGCACAGCTCGAAATGCAGGAACGGATGATGCTCGATTGCGCCCCAATGGCGTCCGAATAAAGTGTGCGAGCCGATGAAATTGATGGCGCCGGCGATCCAGCGTCCGGCGCGTTTGGCCATCATCAATACGATGCGATCGCGCATTTTCTCGCCGATCAGCGAATAGAACGATCGGGTGAGGTATGGTCGGCCCCACTTGCGCGATCCGGTCTCAATATAAAATTCGAAAAAGGCGTCCCAAACGTCTTCGGTGAGATCGCTGCCCGTGAGCCAATGCACGGTAATGCCGTTTTGCAGCGCGTCCTGCCGCTCGCGCCGGATGGTCTTGCGCTTGCGTGCGGTGAGCGCGGCAAGAAAATCGTCGAAGCTGGCAAAACCCGCATTTTCCCAGTGGAATTGTTGGTCGGTGCGTTGCAGGTAGCCGAGCTCGCCCAACAAGCGGAATTCGGGCTCGGTGGCAAAAGTCACATGCACGCCGGAAGCGCCGGAAAGCTCGCACAATTCGATCAGTCCGCTGCCGACCGCGCGGGCGATGGCGGCGGAATCGGGACCTGGCCGCAGCAACAGCCGCGGGCCCGTTGCGGGCGTAAACGGCACGGCGATTTGCAGTTTGGGGTAATAGCTGCCGCCGGCGCGCTCATAGGCTTCGGCCCAGCCGCGGTCGAACACGTATTCGCCGCGGGAATGGCTCTTGCGATAGCAGGGCGCGGCGGCTACGAGCTCGCCGCTTGGGGTTTTTGCCAGAACGTGCTGGGGCTGCCAGCCGGTGCGGGCGCCGACCGAGTTCGACTCCTCTAACGCCCACAAAAAATCATGTGATACAAAAGGGTTATATACAATATCCTGATGTTGCGCATGAGTATCCAAAGTTGGATTAGCGCAAGCGTCCCAGGCGGCGGCGCTCGAGTTCGTCGATCGCTCCGGCCACGCTGATGTGCAGCTCCGTCATCGTCGTCATTCGCTCCGGCCGCTCGGCGGTATCATTCTGCAGGCGGATCATGGCCGAAAACCCTCGAAAATCATCTGGTCGGCAAAGCGTCCGGCAATTCTTCGCTCGGTCTCGGTGCGCACCGCCCACGTCAAGAGCGGCAAGCCAAAAACGTGCCGCGCCAGCGCCGGCGCAAGCGCCGGCAAATCTACCACCGCATAAGCCACAAATTGCGCTCGGGCCACCAAGGCTGTGAGCCCATAGCCCATCCCGTGACGTAGCCAATACGGCATCTGATCCCAATATGGGTGCGGCCGGTATTTGGCGGCGACGATCCCGCACGGTAGTCGCGGCGCTTTATGCCGCAGCCCGGCAATCTGGCCCGGATCGAACGACATCGGCGCTGCGGGGCCGCGGTAGCCGGCGAGCACGGCGGCGACGCGATCCGGCAGGCGGCCGTCGCCGTCGAAGCGGCTCTTGAGCTCGATCAGCATGGTGACGCGGCCATCGACGAGGTCGCAAAGTTCGCCGAGCGTGAGCATGCGCTCGGAACTGCCGCGGAACGGCACGTTTTTGAGTTCGGCGGCGCTGAGCCGGTCGAGCCGGCCGGAGCCCTCGGTCAATCGGCCGAGCACATCGTCGTGATGCACCATGGCCTCGCCGTCGGCGCTGATCTGGACATCGACCTCGATGCCGTAATTCGCGGCAATTGCCGCGCGCACGGCGCCGGCGGTGTTTTCGATCAGGCCATGCGCTGCGTCATGCAGCCCGCGGTGGGCGATAGGCCGGGCGGTAAGCCAATCAAGTGATGCGGCCACTGTTGACGAAATCCATCAGGACACTTCGAACAGGCCCTCGACTTCCACCGCGGCGTCGGCCGGCAGCGCGGCCACCCCGACGGTGGAGCGCGCATGCTTGCCCTTATCGCCGAACACCGCGACCATGAGGTCGGACGCTCCGTTCATCACTTTCGGTCCCTCGGTGAAACCGGGCGCCGAATTGATGAATCCGCCGAGCCGCACCACCCGCACCACTCTATCGAGATCGCCGAGCGCGGCCTTAACTTGCGCCAGCAGGTTGATCGCGCAAGCGCGCGCCGCTTTCTGGCCGTCTTCGATGGAAACGCCGTCGCCGAGCCGGCCCTTGGCGGCGAGCTTGCCTTCGCCGTCGAGACAGATTTGGCCGGAGACATTGAGCAGATTGCCGGTGCGCACGAACGGCACGTAATTGGCCATCGGCGCCCGCGGTTCTTGCAGCGTGATCCCAAGCTCCTGCAATTTCTTTTCGACCATTCCGGCCATCGTTCCCTCCATGGGCTCCTCCGGCTGCAATGTACGGATTTAACAGGCGATATCGCTTACTTCGCCGATCGACACCCGTCATGCAAGCGCGGACCGGCCGCCGTGACCCTCTTACATTCGGGACCGCAGGCCGGAGCCTTGTTGCGGGCAACGGATAAGGTGGCCTATCTTCGCCGCAATTCCGGCAAAAAGGAAATCACAGCAGGGGGAATACGGCAGGCGGGGGCCATCTCCGAGGCGGGCTTAAGCGAGATAGGTTCATGGTCGTAAATGCCGTATTGCGCGCCGCTGCCGTTGCCCTTGGCTTGTTTTTCCTGGCGCCAAGCCTACTGGCGCCATGCCTGCCGGCGCAGGCACAAGGCGTAGCGCCAGCGGCCGGCACTCCAGACCTCCCGGTCGTTCTGGTACCGCATCGGGCGATCTACGATCTCTCGCTTGGGCAAACGCGCGGCGACTCGCAGGTTGCCGCGGTCAGCGGCCGCATCGTCTACGATTTCGGCGGCAATGCCTGCCAGGGCTATTCGCTGGATTTCCGTCAGGTCTCCGAACTCGACACCGGCGAAGGCAAAGTGTCGACCAGCGATTTGCGCTCGACGACCTGGGAAGGCGCCGACGCCAAGAGTTTTAAGTTCACGTCGCAAAATTTCGTCGATCAAAACCTGGTCAATTCCGTCGACGGGCACGCCGAACACGACGCCGCCAAGACGGCGGTCGATCTCGATAAGCCGCAACAAGAAAGCCTCAATCTCGACGCCGGCGTCGTTTTCCCCACCCAGCACATGATCCGCGCGATCCAGGCCGCGCGCGCCGGCAAGACCATTTTGAATTTTCCCGTCTATGACGGCTCCGATACCGGCGACAAAGTCTTTAACACGCTCACGGTGATCGGGCGCGAAATCGCGCCCGACGAGCACAAGCACGACGATGCAGCGGCCGACGAGCCGAAACTCGCAAAAGTCGCGCGCTGGCCGGTCACGATCAGTTATTTCGACAAGGGAAAAGACGATGATTCCGGCGAGCAAACGCCGGTTTACACGATTGGCTTCGAGCTCTACAGGAACGGCATTTCGCGTGCGCTGACGCTCGACTACAACGACTTCGTCATCGACGGCAAGCTGACGTCGCTGGAAATTAAAGACCAGAAGCCGTGCCCGTAACACGCTTCGTCACAGCTTCAGGCTTTTTCCGGCCCCTCATACGCAAGCCCCCTGATCACCGCGCCCTCGCCGAAGCGGGCGCGCACGTCATCGACGGCTTGCTCGGCAAGCGCTGAGCGGCCGTCGACGAGGTCGGCGGGGTCGGCCTCCTCGGCCGCCGCCAGTGCGCTTACGCCCACCCCTAGAAGGCGAAAGCGGGTGCCGTCGGTCTCGTGTTCGAGGAGACTGCGGGAAGCGGCGAAAATCCGCCGCGCCAGTTGCGTCGACGTACCCAGCGAACGCGCCCGGGTGCGGATTTTGAAATCCGCGGTTTTGAGCTTCAGCGTCACGGTGGCGCCGGCCAATTCCTTGGTCTTGAGCCGCGCCGAAACCTCTTCCGCCAAGCTCCAGAGGATCTTCTCCAGCGCACGGAAGTCGGCAATGTCGCGCTCGAACGTGGTTTCCGAGGAGACGCTCTTGGTTTCGCGATCGGCGCTTACCAAGCGGGCGTCGATGCCGCGCGCCAATTGGGCGAGGCGGCGGCCTTCCTCGCCATAGCGGCGCATCAATTCGGCTTCGCTTGCGCGCTGCAAGTCGGCGATGCGGCCAAATCCGTCGCGGGCGTAGCGCGCGGCGCTGACCTTGCCGACGCCGAAGATGAAGCTTACGGGCTTTGGCGCAAGAAAGGCCGGCGCTTCGGCGGCGCCGAGCACGGCGAAGCCGCGCGGCTTGTCGAGGTCGGAGGCGACTTTGGCGAGAAATTTATTGCACGAGAGCCCGATCGAAACGGTGATTTTCAGGTGCTTCTCGACGTCGGCCGCAAAGTGCGCCAGCGCCTTCGCGGGTGACATGCCGTGCAGGCGCGCCGTGCCGGACAGATCGAGAAAAGCCTCGTCGATCGACACAGGTTCGACGAGCGGCGTCAAGGCGAACATCATTTGACGGACTTCGCGCCCGACTGCGCTGTATTTTTCGAAATTCGGCCGCACGACCTTTGCCTGCGGACACAGCCGCAGTGCCTCGAACATCGGCATCGCCGATTTAACGCCATAAGTCCGCGCGATATAGCAGCACGTGGCGACAACACCGCGTTTGCCGCCGCCGACAATAACCGGCTCGGCGACGAGCGTTGGGTCGTCGCGCTTTTCGATTGACGCATAGAACGCATCGCAATCGACGTGGGCGATGGCGAGCGTGTCGAGCGCGTCGTGGCGCAGCAGTCGCGGCGAACCGCAGGCGGCGCAGCGCCGGCTCTGCGGCGGCGCATCGGCCAGGCAATCGCGGCAGAAGCTTAAGCTCACGGTAAGCCTTCAGGGCAAATCGCGTTCCCATTCACCACCGAGCGCGCGCCGCGCCTGCGCAATCTCGGCCGGATCGAGGCCGGCGCTGTCGGCAAAAGCCAGCAACAGGCTCTCATCGGCGAGCATATGCTCCAGGACGCCGGCGAGAAAGCCGGGCGTCGATGCGGCGTCGCGGATCGCGTCGGGGGCGATGCCGCTCGCGCCAAGAAAGCCGGCCATTCGCTCAGGGTCTTCAGCGATGAAGGCAAGCGCCTGAATCGCCAGCAGTTCGGCTGTTTCCTGCGTTTGCCGTGGGCGCTTCTTCATCGGCGTCCATTTGCCTTTCCGTAACATATCGGGACTAGTTTTCCCGGTGCCGCCCGTTGCGCGGGTGCGGGTGATTCTTTCGCCTGCCGCAAGCATCGGGCCGGGGACCGGCGAAGGGAATGGGGGATGGCGAAAACCGTCCTGATTGTGGAGGACAACGAGCTTAATATGAAGCTCTTCCACGATCTGTTGGAGGCCCACGGCTATGCGACCGTTGGGACGCGCAACGGCATCGAGGCGCTCGACCTTGCCCGCAAGCATCGGCCTGACCTCATTCTCATGGACATCCAGCTTCCTGAAGTCTCGGGCCTCGAAGTCACCAAGTGGCTCAAGGACGATGCGGAGCTCAAGAAGATCCCGGTCGTCGCAGTCACGGCATTCGCCATGAAGGGCGATGAAGAACGCATTCGGGAAGGCGGCTGCGAGGCTTACCTTTCCAAGCCGATCTCGGTGGGCAAGTTCATCGAGACCATCCGCCATTTTCTCGGCAATCCGTAAAGGTTCGCAATGACTGCCCGCGTACTGGTCGTTGACGATGTTCCGGCCAACGTCAAACTGCTCGAGGCGCGGCTGTCGGCGGAGTATTTCGACGTCATCACCGCAATGAGCGGGCGGGAGGCGCTGGCGATTTGCGAGCGCGCCGAATGCGACGTCGTCCTGCTCGACGTAATGATGCCGGACATGGACGGCCTCGAAGTCTGCCGTCGGCTCAAAAGCAGTCCGGCGACCCATCACATCCCGGTCGTGATGGTGACCGCACTCGACCAGCCGTCGGACAAGGTCCGGGGCCTGGAAGCCGGCGCCGACGATTTCCTGACCAAGCCCATCGGCGAACTGGCCTTGATCGCGCGCGTGCGCTCGCTGGCGCGGCTGAAGATGGTGACGGACGAGCTGCGCATGCGGGTTTTGACCTCGCATGAGATCGGCATCGAGTTGCCGGAACGCGAGGCGGTCGCCGACACCGGTCGTAACGGCCGCGTGCTGATCGTCGACGATCGTCCGGCCTCGTACGAGCGGATCGCCGCGACCTTGTCCAAGGAACACGCCATCGAGGTTGAAACCGACCCCAACCAGGCGCTGTTCCATGCCGCCGACGGCAATTTCGATCTCCTCATCGTTTCGCTGGGACTTGAGAATTTCGACGCGCTGCGGCTGTGCAGTCAAATCCGCTCGCTCGATCGCACCCGCAACTTGCCAATTCTCGCCATTACCGAGCCGGACAACAACTCGCGCATGCTGCGCGGGCTCGAAATCGGCGTAAACGATTTTCTAATCCGGCCGATCGACAAGAATGAGCTTTTGGCCCGGGCCCGCAGTCAGGTGCGCAAGCGCCGCTACACCGAACGGCTGCGCGATAATGTGCAGATGTCGATCGAAATGGCGATCACCGACGCGCTGACCGGCCTGTTCAATCGCCGCTACATGGAAAGCCATCTCGGCTCGCTCATCGAGCAGGCGGTGTCACGCGGCAAACCGCTGGCAGCGCTGGTCCTCGACATCGATTATTTCAAGTCGATCAACGACAGCCACGGCCACGATGCCGGCGACGATGTGCTGCGCGACTTTCGCGCTGCGCATTAAACGTTCGATCCGCGGCATTGATCTCGCCTGCCGCTACGGCGGCGAGGAATTCGTCATCGTCATGCCGGAAACCGACATGGCGGTGGCGGCGATGGTTGCGGAGCGGCTGCGCCGGCGCATTGCCGCCGAGCCGTTCGCCATCGCGCAAGGCAGCCGCCACATTCCGGTGACGATTTCGATCGGCATCGCGGGACTGCGCGGCAAGGACGACACCGCCGCGGCCTTGCTCAAGCGCGCCGATCAGGCGCTCTACCGCGCCAAACGCGACGGCCGCAATCGCGTCGTGCCAGACGCTGCTTGATCGCCATTCCCGCGCTCGCCAAGACCGGCTCGCCCAAGCCATCCGGTAACTACAATTTTTGTGGTTGACGGCAATTGCGCCAATGCGCCGAGACTTTGCCGGTTGATTTTGCCGCAAGTTCCATTAGCCTTCAGGGAACGGCATTCCTCGCTGATCTAAAAGTTGCCTCGCAGCGAGCCGGGCGATGCCGCCAGCTATGCGAACCCATTGATAACCCTGCGGTATGCTCAGGTCCGCCGCATCTCCTGGGTCCGTGGGGTTCGGCCGGCACGGGAGCGGTGCGAGTGGCCTCCTCGTAACACCGCTTTCGGCCGGCCACCTTATCTGGCGGCCCTTTGCCGGTCTTTCGCAAGCTTTTGATGACATAAAAAGGGCGCCCGATCGGCGCCCTTGGCATCAGCCTATAGGCGAAACTACTTAATCTTGGACTCGCGAAATTCGACGTGCTTCTTGGCCACCGGATCGTATTTCTTCTTGACCAATTTGTCGGTCATCGTGCGCGAATTTTTGTACGTCACGTAATAAAAGCCGGTATCGGCGCTGGAGACGAGCTTAACCTTGATCGTGGTGTTCTTGGCCATAACGGGACCTCAGGGGACCTTGGGTTGATCGGTTGGCTGCAACCTAGTCGGCGAGGCCCGAAAGTCAAGAAAACCGAGCGACCTTGCGAGAACGAGGCTTTACAGGACTTCCCGCACGAAACGCTTGTGCAGCATGCGGTAGAGCGGCACCGGATGATCGACTTTCATGCCGGCGGCGATGCGGTCCTGTAATTCTTCGAGCACTACCGCGGTGATGCCGGGCATATCGAGCTGGCGCGCTTGCGTAATCGGCAGCCAGACCAGTTCGACCAGTTCCTTGTCCGGTCCGACAAACCCCTCGTCGCGCCGTGCGATCGCCGACACATCGGCGGTGAAAAAACGGCTGTCGAAGCGCAGCGGACGCTTGGGCGGGGTGATGGCGCGGGCAATGAAATGGATCCGGCTCAGATCCGGCACGATGCCGGCGGCGGCGAACGGCTGCCAATGCCCGGCCGGGACCTTCGTGGGGCCGGCCGCGGGAACCCCGAGCATCAGCCCGGTTTCCTCGTAGGTCTCGCGCACCGCAGCCAATGCGAAAGCCGTCGCTTTCGCGGCGCTTGGCCGTTTCACCCGCTGCATCAGTTTGGCGACGGCAGTGCGCGTTGAGCGCGGCGGAAATCGCCATCAGGCGGTCGGCCGGCTCGATGCGGCCGCCGGGGAAGACGAATTTGCCCGGCAAGAACCTGTGCCGCTCATGACGCCGGCCGAGCAGCACTTTGGGGACCGCTTCGGCGCGATCGATCAAAATCAGCGTAGCCGAATCCCGCGGTTTGACATTGGGAAAAGATTGATCGCGGATGGTGCGGGTCAGCCGCTCGGCGCGGTCGGCCGCCGTGCCGCCCGCCGTGACGCTCGATTTGTCTTCGTCCAGATAGTGAGGCTTCATTGTCACCGTCGGCGGCCATGCGATTTCTGTCGCTGCGCGAATTTCGGACGCGGGCGCGGCGGCTGTCCAGTCCTGTTTTCCGCGGCGCGGTCATGTCCGACGAGCTTGAACCGCAAGGCGCCGGCGACCGGCGCGGCCTCGACCAGCTGCACTGTGACGGGATCGCCAAGCCGGTGCGTTACCGCGTGGCCAACGAAAGCACGGCCGGCCTCATCGAAGCGGAAATATTCGTCACCGATGGTGCGCGCCGGGATAAAACCGTCGGCGCCGGTCTCGTCGAGCTCGACGAACAGTCCGGCGCGCGTGACCCCGGAAATATGCCCGTCGAACGTCGCGCCGACGCGGTCGGCCAGAAAATGGGCGATCAACCGATCCGCCGTTTCGCGCTCGGCCTTCATGGCGCGGCGTTCGCTGGCGGAGATGCTGGCGGCGATTTCGGCCAGCATCCGCGCATCGGTGCCGTCCGGTTGGCCGTCGGCGCCGAGCTTTGCGGCGCGGATCAAGGCGCGGTGCACGACCAGATCGGCATAACGGCGGATCGGCGAGGTGAAGTGGGCATAGCGGCGCAGATTGAGACCGAAATGGCCGTAGTTTTCCGATGAATATTCCGCCTGCGCTTGGGTGCGCAACACGACTTCGTTGACCAGCCGTTCGACGTCGCGGCCTTTGACGCGCGACAGAATGCTGTTGAAGCCGTCCGGCCGCAGCACGCCGCCCTTCGGCAGCGAAATGTCGAGCGTGCCCAAGAACTCGCGCAACGCATTGAGTTTTTCCACCGACGGCTCATCGTGCACGCGATAGATCAACGCCACATTGCCGCGCTCGCAAGTCTCGGCGGCAGCGACATTGGCAAGAATCATGAACTCCTCGATCAGCCGATGCGCTTCGAGCCGCTGCGGCATGATTACGCGATCGACGGTGCCGTCGGATTTGAGCACGATCTTGCGTTCTGGGATGTCGAGATCGAGCGGACCGCGCTCGTCGCGCGCTTGCGCCACACTCCGGTACGCCGCATAGAGCGGCGCCAATACCGCCGTCGCGAGCGGCTCGGTGATCTCGTCCGGCCGGCCGGTGACCGCGAGCTGCGCTTGTTCGTAGTGCAGCCGTGCCGCGGACCGGATCAGCACGCGGTGAAAGCTGTGCGAGCGTTTGCGGCCATCGGCGCCGATGACCATGCGCACGGCTAGCGCCGGCCGGTCTTCGCTCGGCCGCAGCGAGCACAGATCGTTGGAAATGCGTTCCGGCAGCATCGGCACGACGCGGTCGGGAAAATACACCGAATTGCCGCGTTTGGCCGCCTCGCCGTCGAGCGCCGAATCCGGCCGCACATAATGCGCGACGTCGGCGATGGCGACGGTGACGATATGGCCGCCGGAATTCTTCGGATCGGGATCGGGTACGGCATGGACCGCATCGTCATGATCCTTGGCGTCGGGCGGATCGATGGTGACAAAGGCAACGCGGCGCCAGTCCTCGCGGCCGGCGAGTGAAGCCGCGCGCGCTGCATCGGCTTCGTCGAGCACGGCGCGGGAAAATGTATGCGGAATATCGTGGGCGTGGATGGCGATCAGGCTGACGGCGCGCTCGCTTTTGAGCGAGCCGAGCCGGGCGACGACGGTGCCGGCGGCAAGCCCAAGCCGGCCGTGGCGCACCACTTCGACCGCGACGAGATCGCCGTCGACTGCGCCCGCTGTGGCATTGGGCGGAATGTTGAGTTCGCGGCCGAGCTGCTTTTTGTCGATCGGCACCAGCCGGCCGCCGCCGCCGGGAAGGCCGCGAAAAATTCCGAGCGTGCGGCTTTTGGCACGATCGATCAGCTTGATGACGCGCCCGCTGGTTTCCTCGTCGTCTGTACGTTCGATGCGGATCAGCGCGCGGTCACCGACGCCGGCGGTCTCGCCCGGCGGCGCGCGCCGCGGCGTCGCGACATGAATGACGGGCGGCGCGCCATGCGCTTGCTCGTCCCACTCGGTGGGCCGCGCCAATAATTCGCCGTCGCTATCGCGGCCGGTGACGTCGGCCAGCACGACCGGCGGCAAGGTGCCGGCGTGATGCAGGCGCTTGCGGCGCCGGTCGATCAAGCCTTCGTCGGCAATTTCGCGCAGCATGCGGTTGAGCGCCGCGCGGTCGGAGTTTTTGGCGCCGAATGCGCGCGCAATCTCGCGCGCGCCGACTTTGCCGCTGCGTTCGCGGATGAAGGCGACAAGCTCCTCGCGGGTGGGAAGGCGATTCATAGACCACGCACGGGCCCATGGGGCCCAGTTGTGGGCCGCCTGCGCGGGGCCCACGCACTTAACATAGGGTCCATAACATAGTGATTATTCGGCAGCGTGTGTGGTCTTACGCGTTTTGCCGGCTGGTTTACGAGGCCGTGCCGCCGGCTTCTTGCCGGTTGCTTTGACATGGTGCGCCGTGCCCGGGGAAGGGCGCTTCGGCTTGCGTGGGCGCGCATGCGGCGCCGGCGCGTTGCGCTCGGCCCGGGCGTCGAGCAGCGCGACCGCCTCTTCGAGCGTGATGGTCTCGGGGGTCTTGTCGGCCGGCAGTGTGGCATTGACGCCGTTGTGGCTGACATAGGGCCCGTAGCGGCCTTTCTTGGCGGCGATGGCGCCGCCTTTGGTAGGGTGGTCGCCGAGCGAGCGGCCCGGATCGGCCCCGAAGCGGCCCTTGCGAGGGCCTTTGGCGATCTTTTCCGCGATCAAGGTCACAGCGCGGTTGAGCCCGACGGAAAAAACCTCTTCCGGGGAATTGAGATTGGCGTAGGTTTTGCCGTGCCGGACATAGGGTCCGAAACGACCGATGCCGGCGACGATCGGCTCGCCGTCCTCGGGGTTGCGACCGATTTCGCGGGGCAGGGATAAGAGCGCGAGCGCGCGTTCGAGATCGATCTCGTCGGGCGCAGTTCCCTTGGGCAGGCCGGCTCGCTTGGGCTTCTCGCCGTCCTTTACGGTTTCGCCAAGCTGCAAATACGGACCGAAGCGGCCGCTGCGGACCGTAACGTCGAGCCCGGTAACCGGGTCGACCCCGAGTTTTTTGGTGCCGATGTCGGGCGAGCCGTCGGCCTGCGACGACAGAGCGCGCGTATAACGGCATTCCGGGTAATTCGTGCAGCCGATAAATGCGCCGAATTTGGAAAGCTTGAGCGATAGCCGGCCGTTGCCGCAGGTCGGACAGACGCGCGGATCGCTGCCGTCCTCGCGCGGCGGAAACAGATGCGGCGCCAGCAGCGCATCGAGTGCATCGATAACCCCGGAGATTTTCAAATCCTTGGTCTCATCGATAGCGCCGATAAAATCGCGCCAAAAATCGCGCAATACGTCGCGCCACGCCACCTCGCTGTTGGAAATCAGATCGAGCTGTTCCTCGAGGCCAGCGGTGAAATCGTATTCGACATATTTGGCGAAGAAGCTCTCCAGGAAAGCGACGACGATGCGTCCGCGATCCTCTGGAACGAGACGTCGCTTGTCGAGCCGCACATATTTGCGGTCCTTGAGCACTTGCAGGATCGAGGCGTAGGTTGATGGCCGCCCGATGCCGAGCTCTTCCATGCGCTTGACCAGCGAAGCTTCCGAATAGCGCGGCGGCGGTTCGGTAGAATGCTGGTCGGCGGCGATCGAGCGTTTCTCGAGCCGCTCGCCGGCACTCATCTGCGGCAGTCGGCGCGCTTCCTCGTCCTCCGGATCTTCGTCACGACCCTCTTGGTAAAGCGTTAAGAAGCCGTCGAATTTCACCACCGTTCCGGTGGCGCGCAGTTCAAGGAGCCGGCTCGCAACCTTGGCTTCGATATCGACGGTGGTGCGTTCGAGCTCGGCGGATTCCATCTGGCTTGCGACCGTGCGCAGCCAAATCAGCTCGTAAAGCTTGGCCTGATCGGCATCGAGGAAGCTCTTGGTTTCACGCGGGCGACGCGACAGCTCGGTGGGGCGGATGGCTTCGTGAGCTTCTTGCGCGTTCTTCGCCTTGGTCTCGTAACGGCGCGGCGAGGGCGGCAGGTACTCTCTGCCGTAATCCTGTTCGATGACGCGGCGCACTGCGGGGATCGCTTCTTCGGTGATCTGCACGCCGTCGGTACGCATATAAGTGATCAGGCCGACGGTCTCGCCGCCGATGTCGACGCCTTCATACAGCCGCTGCGCCACGCGCATGGTATGCGCGGGAGCAAAACCGAGCTTGCGACTTGCTTCCTGCTGCAGGGTCGAGGTGGTGAACGGCGAGTAGGGATGCCGCTTGAGCGGCTTGGCTTCGACGGAGGCGACCGTGAAGGCTGCGGTGTCGAGCGCTTGCTTGAAGGCTTCGGCTTCCGCACCCGAACCGATGTCGAGCCGCTGCAGCTTTTTGCCGTCGGCGCCAACCAGCCGCGCCTCGAAAGTCTCCTGGCGCGGTGTCGCCAGCGTGGCGACGAGCGACCAATATTCCTGCCGGACAAATTTTTCGATCTCGAGCTCGCGGTCGCAGACGAGCCGTAACGCCACCGACTGCACCCGGCCCGCAGAGCGGGCGCCGGGCAATTTGCGCCACAACACCGGCGACAGGGTGAACCCGACCAGGTAATCGAGCGCCCGGCGCGCCAGATAGGCATCGACCAAGGCTTGGTCGATGGCGCGTGGATGCGCCATGGCCTCGGTCACTGCCTGCTTGGTGATGGCGTTGAACACAACGCGCTCGACCGGCTGGTCCTTGAGCGCCTTCTTTTCCTTGAGAAATTGCAGCACATGCCAGGAGATGGCCTCGCCTTCGCGATCGGGGTCGGTCGCCAGGATGAGCTTGTCGGCATCCTTGACGGCGCGGGCAATGTCGTTGAGCCGCTTCTGGGCCTTGGGATCGATCTCCCAAAGCATGCGGAAATTGGCATCAGGATCCACCGAGCCGCTCTTTGCCGGCAGGTCGCGAACATGACCAAACGAGGCCAGGACTTCGTAGCCCTTGCCCAGATATTTATTGATCGTCTTCGCTTTGGCGGGCGATTCCACCAGTACAAGATTCATGATAACCCGATGATTTAACGGCCGTTTCGCCTATTTAGCCTATGACTTCCGGCGGGTCGGCCGCCGCGAACATGGGTAATGCAACTCCACCTGTCAAATCGTTACCGGTGGAACGGGGCCTGCGGGTAGCCCTCGAATGCGCATCAATAGCGGCGGAAAGCCGGCGGATTTCGTCCACTCGTATTAGTTGCAAGTAGACATTTGTAAACGTTAAGATATATGTTGGTTGCGGTTCTTGCAGAGCCGCCGACCGGCCGATCGCCGCTAGCCAATTCCCGATCTCGTAGAACAAATGCCAGACCGAGACGATAAGAACGGGCACAATGGGCACGAGACCCCCGACAGCGCCGCGCAGTACATCGCAACGCTCACGCAAGAACTTGCGCAGTTGGCCCGGCGCAATGGCCTCGATACGTTGAGCTACATTCTCGAAATGGCGCGACTCGAAGCCGACCAAGCCGCCAAGGAATAGCCAGTTAGCGCAATTCGTCACATCAGCGATATCAGTCCGCCGCCGTGACGTTCCAGCCGCCCGGCGATTTCCAATTCCAACAACACCATTCGCACGATGCGCGGCGAGCTCTGCGATAGCCGGATCAAATCGTCGATAGAGACCGGGGTCGGGCTTAGCAGCGCCACGATCCGCGACCGCTCATCCGGCGCAGGCTCCACGTTCCCTACTGGCTGCATCTCCTCTTCTTCCGGCTCGCGCGCCGGCAGCTCCAATCCCATAATCGGCCGCAGCACTGTGATGATATCGGCGGCTTCCGTGACCGGCGTTGCGCCCTGCTTGATCAGGCTATTGGTCCCTTCGGCGCGCGGGTCGAGCGGTGAGCCAGGTACGGCAAAAACTTCACGGCCCTGTTCGAGCGCGAGTCGTGCCGTGATGAGCGAGCCTGAGCGCTTGGCGGCTTCGACAATGACGACGCCGAGCGAAAGACCGGATATCAGCCGATTGCGCCGCGGGAAATCGCGCGCCCGCGGTTCCCAACCGAGCGGCATTTCGGTGAGCGCGACGCCGGTCGTCAAAATGGCGTCGAGGAGATCGAGGTGCTCGGGCGGATAGACGCGATCCTGGCCGCCGGCAAGGACGGCAATCGTGCCGGATTGGAGGCTTGAGCGGTGCGCCGCTGCGTCGATGCCGCGGGCTAATCCGGAAACGATGGCAAATCCCGCTTCGACCAACCCATAGGCGATGCGCTGCGTCAGCTTCACGCCGGCCGCCGAGGCATTGCGCGAGCCGACAATGGCGACCTGCGGCATCGCCAGCACCGCAACATGGCCGCGGAGCGCGATCAAAGGCGGCGCGTCGTCGATCATTTGCAGCCGCCGCGGATAGTCGGCCTCGCCGATCGCGACGAAACCAACGCCGAGTTTGCGCGAGCTCTCGATTTCGCGCATCGCCTCTTCGCGCGAATAGATTTGCGGCGCGGCATGGCCGCCGCCGCGGCGCGCCAGGCCGGGAAGGGCCTCGATCGCGGCGCGCGCACCGCCGAAATGGTTGATGAGCGCGCGAAACGTGCGCGGCCCCGGTATTATGGCGCAAGCGCCACAAGAATTTCGACGAGTGCGGGCTTACCTATCCGTTTGCCCTCGGTAAAGCGCGTAGAAAACGCACATCCCCAAGAGAGCGACGACCGCTACGGGGATGAAATCGTACCATGCCATCTAGGATAGTACCGCTGGGCACGGAACGAAGCCATGCCCCATGCCTTCAAAGCCACGCCGGACCATCCGGCCATCGCCTACCTAGTCAGGCTGCACGCCGACCTGGGCGGCGGGATTCTAAGAGAACCGGAAAGAGGCCAAGCGGCTTGCCGAAAGCATGGAGCATGTCGAGGCGGTCATCCGGCTATTTCAGACCCGGCCTACAACGTGACCCGGATAGCGGCACGACGGCGGTATAAGGGGAACGGCCTATTCAAGCGCGGGACAATCCTGCGGAACGCCCTGGACGTGCTGCGGAAGGCTCAGGGGCCTCTCACGGCGCGAGAGGTGACGGAGCGCATGCTGGTACGTGCGCGGAGTGCCGGTGGCCGCCGCCAAGGCCATGCGAAGCCTCATAGCGAGCGTGCAAACGTCGCTACAGAAATCATGAGGGTAAGACCGTCGCGCGGGTCGGGGAAGGCATGCCGGGGCGATAGGAAGATCAGCGCTTAGGTTACGGGTGTGATTGCAGATGCGGAACTGCGCGCCATACAGATCATGCTGATTTTACGTTTCCACATCGAGTGAGTCGAATACAACCAAATGGATCAATCCTGTACCTCAATTCGCAGATAACGCGACGATGATCATAGTTCCGAGTGCTACAGAATCCTGGCGGCAAAAAAACGGTGACCATCCAATCTAAAATCTGTATGTCTGTGATCCTTGATGTCTTTAATGTTTCGTTTCAGTTCCTGAACAATTATGCGAAGATGCCCAGCACCGGAGCAAAGCGTCTCGGCGGCGGAACGTATCGGGAAAGGCTGCGCGGAGGTTCCGCTATCCTGAATCCAGATTAGCCACTTGCGGTACTCGGTGGGGTTTCCATCTATAACTTTCAGCCATTCACCAAATCGTATTCTGAGCGCGTCCATGAATAACTTGAAACAGCTACAATTACCGCATAGGCCAGCTGGCCTCGTTTGGGCGACTCGGATCGATAAATGCCGAGCTTAGCGGCAATGTCAGCTACAGTTGCATTACGCTGAAATCAACCACTGATCATCTGTGATCTTAAAATGGCTCTAGCGCAAATTTCTGTTGAATTTCAGCGACCACGCGCGGCTGAGAAGGATGGCAGCATGATTGCAAAAATTAGGCCATGATAACTGATCTGTCAGGTTGACTGATATTATAGAACGTCTTTACTTCGCGGTAAGATGCCGCTGCCAATACCCAGAAGAAATCGACTGACGGCTTGCAATTCATGGACAATTGGGCAACGCGGTTGACCTGATCGCCATTCGATGCACGGCGGTTGTCTTCCCGCCAAGAGGCTTCCTGAGCGTACCGTAGCAAGTACGCTCCTGCAATATGGTGATGGTGGCCAATTTCGGCCCGCCTCATGCGGGTGAAAAATTCCTCCGCCCAGTTCGTGCAGGCACCGTCGAGGCTATAGGCTTCCTCGTGGTTGATGCGCTTCATTTCAAAGCGGCTATGCAACTCATTCCAGTTTGCTGACTTGTCCGCGTTCACGACGGTTCCCTGGCGATGCGGACGACGGATGAAATCGAGCGCGCGTTTTTCGCTTTTGAAACACGGCCGGGTAGCGTATTGCCGTGCGTTCGCGGATCACGATGACGGCCTTACGCTTGCCGGATCTGATTTTCGCTGAAACGGCGATCTACCCGATGCGCGCTGCAGATTGGCTGGTTTCACGTAGCCGCCGAAATAACCGCGTTCGACTTCCGCCACTTTACCGTCACCGCCGATCACGCGGCCCTTCAATTCGGCTGCCATGGCTTCGCGGAGTTTGTGCAGCAGTACGAAAGCGCACTTGTAGGAGACATTCAGATCGCGGCTCAGTGCCAGCGTCGACTTACCTTTGACCTCGTTGCAGAAGATCGCGATGGCGGCGAGATAACAGCGCAGCGGTAGCTTGTGATTGGCGAACAGGTCCCGCGAGTGATCGAGAAGTCCTTGCCGCAGGCCCGGCAGCGGAACCGGGGCGCGCCCTTCAAGCGCGGCAGTCGTAAGCGTCAACGCCACCGCAATGCGGGCAGACCGGCTCGCCGTTGGTGTCGGCCCACCGGATACGGCGGACGTGTTTCCGCCTCTCGTCCTTCATGGTGAAAACGGACGCCAGCGAGAGGCTTTTGGCGGCATGGGAAAGGAGGAAATGTTGGGCCATGGTCACCTATCGTTTATGTAAGCTATCATATCGATAGGCATTGACAGTCAAGTGCAAAATATCATATGTGATAGCTATCGCATGCGATAGGGGCATGCGATGTATAATAATGAGAGAATGGACGGGTGTTTTTGAAGCACAGCTACATGAATGCGAGATAATACGCATAACTGTGAAGTCTCAAAAAGCACGTTTCAAGGCTGAAACGGGCCAACATAAGCTCAAACGACATTGACGTTTTCTAGCGTCTTGCGTTGTATTTGTATGTTTCACTAGATATATCTATTTTTTTTTTTTTTTTTTTTTTTTTTTTTTTTTTTTTTTTTTTTTTTTTTTTTTTTTTTTTTTTTTTTTTTTTTTTTTTTTTTTTTTTTTTTTTTTTTTTTTTTTTTTTTTTTTTTTTTTTTTTTTTTTTTTTTTTTTTTTTTTTTTTTTTTTTTTTTTTTTTTTTTTTTTTTTTTTTTTTTTTTTTTTTTTTTTTTTTTTTTTTTTTTTTTTTTTTTTTTTTTTTTTTTTTTTTTTTTTTTTTTTTTTTTTTTTTTTTTTTTTTTTTTTTTTTTTTTTTTTTTTTTTTTTTTTTTTTTTTTTTTTTTTTTTTTTTTTTTTTTTTTTTTTTTTTTTTTTTTTTTTTTTTTTTTTTTTTTTTTTTTTTTTTTTTTTTTTTTTTTTTTTTTTTTTTTTTTTTTTTTTTTTTTTTTTTTTTTTTTTTTTTTTTTTTTTTTTTTTTTTTTTTTTTTTTTTTTTTTTTTTTTTTTTTTTTTTTTTTTTTTTTTTTTTTTTTTTTTTTTTTTTTTTTTTTTTTTTTTTTTTTTTTTTTTTTTTTTTTTTTTTTTTTTTTTTTTTTTTTTTTTTTTTTTTTTTTTTTTTTTTTTTTTTTTTTTTTTTTTTTTTTTTTTTTTTTTTTTTTTTTTTTTTTTTTTTTTTTTTTTTTTTTTTTTTTTTTTTTTTTTTTTTTTTTTTTTTTTTTTTTTTTTTTTTTTTTTTTTTTTTTTTTTTTTTTTTTTTTTTTTTTTTTTTTTTTTTTTTTTTTTTTTTTTTTTTTTTTTTTTTTTTTTTTTTTTTTTTTTTTTTTTTTTTTTTTTTTTTTTTTTTTTTTTTTTTTTTTTTTTTTTTTTTTTTTTTTTTTTTTTTTTTTTTTTTTTTTTTTTAAAAAAAAAAAAAAAAAAAAATGCTTGTGGCGCTTGCGCCATAATATCGCGCGGCCCGACATTCTGGCTGCGGATGAGGCGGAGCCAGTCGAGCCGCTGCTCATCCGTCAATCGGATGGGTTCCAGCTTCCTCGCTCACCTCGCCCCCCAACATCCCAAGCAGGTTTGCGGCCTAAAATACACCCGTAACCTACATTGCTCGGTGCGGTCGCGGGGAACTCAAATGATCGGAGTTACGACGGAGGCTAATAACGCGGCGCAGCTACGGGCCTCAGCGCGGCATTCTCATGACTCGTGAGTGCTTGAGAAGGCAGCTGAAACGCACGGCTTCGGAGTGCAGAAATTCGCCGAGCTGCTCCGGATTCATGTAGAAGATTTCGACGCCCTGCTTGGCGAAGGCATCGCGGACCTCCGGCAGGGCCAAAGCTTTGGCGATTTCCTGGTCCAGGCGCGCGATGATCGGGCGCAGGCGTGCCGCCGGTGGTCATGATGCAAATCCAGTTGTCTGATCTGCATCTCAGGCAATCCCGCTTCCGCCGAAGTCGGTATGTCGGGCGCGAGCGGCGACCGTTGCGGCGATATCACCGCCAACGCCTTCAGCGCCCCGCTGCGGACCTGCGGCAACAGCGCCGATATGGCGCCGACCGCCAAGTCCACCCGGTTTGCCATCAGGTCTGGTATGGCCTGCGGTGGACCGTCGTAGGGCACAAAGGTGAGATCGATATTGCCGTATTGCGCGAGCATCTCTGCCGCGAGGTGATTGGCCGTACCGATCGCCGGAATCGCGATGCTGACCGACTTCGGCTTTTGCTTTGCTATTGTGATGACGTCGGTGATGTCTTTGGCGGGAAACGACGGCGACGCGACGAGCAGCAGTTTCGCCGCCACCGCCATCGATACCGGCACGAGATCGCGCTCGTAGTCGAAGCCGGGATTTGGCAACAGCGTCGGATTGACGGCCTGGTTCGTGCCGGTGACCAAAAGCGTATGGCCGTCGGGCTCCGCCCGCGCCACGAAAGCGGCGGCAATATTGCCGCCGGCGCCAGGCCGGTTTTCCACCACCACCGGCACACCGAGGGACGCGGAGAGATAATTCGATAGTTCGCGCGGCACGAAGTCGACCAGGCCGCCGGCCGCCGCGATCGACTTCGAATCTGAGCGGAGTTGTCCCCGGCCAGCTCTCGGCGCCGATGCCGCCTGCGTGGCGCAGACAGGCTCACGAGCAGAAAGATGCTCGAGCATTTTCATTTGCGCCTCCGAACACCCGGCCGTCCGATGTTTGTCGATGCTCGCAAAACGTGTAGAGTGAATACCTTATTCGCGCGACTTCGAAAAGTCGAGCGAAAAATCAAAGCAGAACACGGTCTTCGGAACTCGAAGGTCGTCCATGGACCTGCGCCAGCTTCGTTACTTCGTCGGGATCGTCCAGGCCGGCAGCCTGTCGCGCGCCGCGGATCAATTGCACGTCGCGCAGTCCGCGATCAGCCATCATCTCGCCAGCCTGGAGTCCGAGCTGGATCGGCAACTGGTGACGCGCGGCCCGAAGGGCATCGCGACTCACCGAAGCGGGAAGCGTCCTCTACCGGCATGCCGAGGCGATTCTGCGGCATGTCGAATTTGCCAAGCAGGACGCCATGAGCGCGCTCAATGTGCCTTCGGGCCGGGTGTCTGTCGGATTTCCGGTCGCATTGGCGGCCGCTCTTGGGCTACGAACTGTTCGCGCGGGTGCGCAATGCGTATCCGCAGATCCTGCTGCAGCTCAGCGATGCCAACAGCTCGCTGCTGCGCGAACGGCTGGTCAATGGCCGACTCGACATCGCCATGCTGTTTGCCGGACAGCCCGAGCGCGGCCTTGTCGTCGAGCCGCTGATTGTTGGAGGAACTCTTCTATGTGACGGCGGACCCGGATATTTCGCCCATCCGAATTGCCGATGCGGCGCAACGTCCGCTGCTGTTGCCCGGTCCCGGCAGCGGCATACAGCGCGCCGCCCAGGAAGCGTTCGAGAAACATGGGCTGACCATCACGCCGATTGCCGAAATCGATGCATTGAGCACGCTTCGCCGCGCCATTGCATCCGGTATCGGCAACTCGATCCTGTCATGGTCTGTGCTTTACGACGGCGAAAGAAAAAACGACACTGAATTACCGGCGCTTTGCCGACGCAAAACTGGTCCGGACCGTTGCGCTGTGCTTTTCCGAGGTGGGCCAGCGCAGCCCCGCAATCGAAGCCGTCGCTCTGACGCTCAAATCCCTCGTCCACGAATTAGTCGAGAGCGGTACTTGGCAGGGCGTCGCTATGATCGCTCCGCAAACGCAAGCGTCTCGCGCAACGGTCTCCTGCAGCGTCTCAGTATTGGGCGACCGCTCGGAGCCAAGCGATCGAAGATTTGACAAAAGGCTCGTAAATTAGCGAACCGTACGTCACTGCGACGTGGCTTTGGCCTGCGAATGCGCGAGCAGGCTGCTGAAATCGCACGGCTTCCGAGTGTATGAATTCGCCGAGATGCTGCGAGTTCATGTAAAAGATTTCGATGCCATGCTTAGCGAAGGCATCGCGGACCTCCGGCAGAGCGAGGGTTTTAGCGAATTCGTGATCCAGCCGTGCGATGATCGGCGCCGGCGTGCCGCCGGTAGTCATGATGCATATCCATCCCCCAATCTGCATCGCCGGCAGTCCCGCTTCCGCCGAAGTCGGTATGCCCGGCGCGAGGGCCGAGCGGGTCGGCGACAATACGGCCAATGCCTTCAGCGCACCGGTTTGGAGGTGCGGCAGCAGCGACGACATGGTGCCCACCGCCAAGTCCACCCGGTTGGCCAACAGATCCGGCATGGCCTGCGCAATGCCGTCGTAAGGCACAAAAGTGAGATCGATATCACCATATTGCGCCAGCATCTCCGCCCCAAGGTGATTGGGTGTGCCGATCGGCGAAATGGCGATCGTGACTGATTTCGGTTTTTGCTTCGCGATAGCGATGACGTCGGTAATGTTATTCGCGGGAAAAGCCGGCGAGGCGACGAGCAGTTCCTCCGGCAACAGCACCATCGAAACCGGCGCGAGATCGTGCTGATAGTCAAAGCCGGGGTTCGGCAACAGCGTCGGATTGACGGCCTGGTTCGAGCCCGTAATCAAGAGTGTATGACCGTCGGGTTCCGCGTGAGCCACGACGCCGGCGGCAATGTTGCCGCCGGCGCCGGGGCGGTTTTCCACGACTACCGGCACACCGACAGACGCGGTAAGGTAAGTTGAGAGTTCACGCGCTACGAGGTCGAGGATACCGCCGGCCGCGGACCCCGCTTCGAATCTGAGCGGCTTTGTGCCGGGCCAATTCTCGGCGCTTGATGCCGCCTGCGCGGCACAGAGCGAGCTTGCAAGCAGCAGCGTCGGCAGTAGTCTCATGGCTTGCCTCTCACATCCAGCACCCGCATTTATCGACGCGCGCCAGACGTGTACACTAATGTGCACTTCTCGCCAATTCCGAAAGGTCGCGCAACGTTCGAAACGAACGGCAGCCGCGGAACTCGAAGTCGTCAATGGACCTGCGCCAACTTCGTTACTTCGTCGGGATCGTCCAGGCCGGCAGCCTGTCGCGCGCCGCGCATCAGCTGCACGTAGCGCAGTCCGCGATCAGCCATCATCTTGCGAGCTTGGAGTCCGAGCTGGATAGGCAACTAGTGACGCGCGGCCCGAAAGGCGTCCTGCTCACCGAAGCTGGAAGCGTGCTGTATCGGCATGCCGAAGCCATCCTGCGGCATCTCGAATTTGCCAAGCAGGACGCTATGAGCGGGCTCGATGTGCCTTCGGGCCGGGTCTCTTTCGGCTTTCCGGGCGTGTTAGCACCGCTCTTAAGCTATGAATTATTTAGGCGGGTGCGGACTGTGTATCCCCATATCCTGCTGCATGTCAGCGAGGCCAGCGGTTCGCTGCTACGCGAACGGCTGATCAATGGCCGTCTCGATATTGCCTTGCTCTATGTAGGCCAAGCCGAGCGCGGCCTTGCGGTCGAACCGCTCCTCTCGGAGGAGCTCTTTTACGGCACGGCGGACCCCGATCCTTCGCCCATTGCCATTGCCGATGCAGTGCAACGCCCGCTATTGCTTGCCGCCTCTGGCAGCAATAGTCGCAATGTCGCTGAGGAGGCATTCAAGAAACATGGGCTGACCGTCACGCCGGTTGCCGAAATCGATACCATAAGCACGCTTCGCCGTGCCATCGCGTCAGGTATGGGCAATTCTATCATGCCATGGTGCGCGCTGTACGACAGCGAAGGGAAAATTACGCTGAATTGCCGGCGCTTTGCCGACGCGAAACTGGTGCGGCCCGTGGCGCTGTGCTTTCCCGGGCTTGGCCAGCGTAGCCCCGCAATCGAAGCCGTCGCCCTCACGCTTAAGTCCCTGGTTTACGAGCTAGTGGACAGCGGTATCTGGCAGGGTGTCTCGCTGATCAATCCCTCTGCCGAGCTATCTGGTTCGACGGCCCCCCTATAAGAATTCAGAATTGGACGACCTCCGGCGGATGCCTAGGGTCGCACCAGCCGCCCCATAATATCCAAATCGCAGAACGGCATAGGCGGCGCCGCAAGTGCAAGGGTCGTCTTTAATGGCAAAGCGCATCGAACCAGTAGACCGACAGGTCGGACAACGTGTGCGGGCTTATCGCTTGGCGCAAGCTATGTCGCAAACGACCCTGGGCCAGAAAGTCGGCGTAACGTTCCAGCAAATTCAGAAATACGAGATGGGAACCAATCGGATCGGAAGCAGCCGACTTAAAAGAGTAGCCACCGTTCTCGGCGTCTCGATCGGATCGCTTTTTGGTGACGGGGAAGACAATCAACCTCGTCACGACCCATTGACCGGCATGCTTTCCCAGCCCCATGCGGCGAGGCTTCTCAAGGCCTTTGGCGAGATTCCAGACGACAAGCTCCGCTTGGCCCTGGTGCATCTCGCCGAGGGCCTCGAGGTCCACGGCAAATAGTCACCGGCCGTTGGGCCGTTGCTGTGGCGAAATAGATCAGACGGTCTAGCGGCTTCCGCCCTATTTGCGATGCGCGCGGGCGTCGGAACCCCAGGTAATTGTTGCAAAGCGGCGGCCAAACCCGCAGACTTCGGCGGTACCGCGAGGCCGTCGGGAACCTTGGTTCCGTCCGGAGGGGGTGCTTTGCACGGTAACTTGGCGCACAACAGCTCGGCACAGCAAAACTTGGCACAGCAAGACTTGGCACAGCAAGACTTGGCACAGCAAGACTTGGCAACTCGTACGTTTCACGTCGCCCTGATCAAGCCGTCGCACTACGACCGCGACGGCTATGTGATCCAGTGGCTGCGCTCGCTGATACCATCGAACAGCTTGGCGAGCGTGCACGGATTGATCGTGGAATGCGCGCAAAATCACGTGCTCGGGCCCGACGTCGCTATCGAGGTTGAAGCCTGCGACGAATGCAACTCCATCGTCGACGTCGCCGGCATCGCCAAGCGCATCCGCGCCGCCGGCGCCGGCATGGTCGGCCTGATCGGCGTGCAATCGAACCAATATCCGCGCGCCCTCGATCTTGCCCGGCAGTTCCGCGCCCAGGGCCTCACCGTCGTCATGGGCGGCTTCCACGTCTCCGGGTGCATCTCGATGTTGCCGAAGCTGCCTGCGGAATTGCAGGAAGCGATGGAGCTGGGCGTCCATCTATTCGCCGGCGAGGCCGAGGGCCGCATGGCGGAGGTGTTGCGCGACATCGCGCTTGGCCATGCGAAGCCGATCTACAATTACCTCAACGATATGCCGGAAATGGCGGCTGCGGTTTATCCGATTCTGCCGCGCCACGTGGTGACGCGGGTCGCCGGCCATTATTCGAGCTTCGATGCCGGCCGCGGCTGCCCGTTCCAATGCAGCTTTTGCACCATCATCAACGTGCAAGGCCGCAAGTCGCGCTATCGCACGCCAGACGACGTCGAAGCCATCGTGCGGGCGAATGCGGAACAAAACATCACGCGGTTTTTCATCACCGACGACAATTTCGCCCGCAACCGCAATTGGGAACCCATTCTCGACCGGCTGATCGAATTGCGCGAGCGCGATAAATTCAACATCCGACTGTTGCTGCAAGTCGATACGCTGTGCCACCGCATCCCGAATTTCATCGAGAAGGCGGCGCGCGCCGGCTGCACCGCGATCTTCTTGGGACTGGAAAACATCAATCCCGAATCCCTGATGGGCGCCAAGAAACGCCAGAACAAGATTTGGGAATATCGCGAAATGCTGCTGGCCTGGCGGAAGCAAAAGGTGATGACCTATGCCGGCTATATTTTGGGCTTTCCGACCGATACGCCGGAGACCATCGCGCGCGATATCGAGATCATCAAGAAGGAGTTGCCGGTCGACATCCTCGAATTCTTCTATCTGACGCCGCTGCCGGGCTCGGAGGACCACAAGAATCTGTACATGCGCGGGGTGCCGATGGACCCCGACATGAACAAATACGATCTCGAACACGCCTGCACCGCGCATCCGCTGATGTCGAAAGAAACCTGGACGCAGGTTTATGCCGACGCCTGGAAACGGTACTACACCGACGCCCATGTCGAGACGATCATGCGCCGCTGCATCGCCTCGGGCATCAACCGCACCAAGCTTCTGGATTCGCTCACCATCTTTTCCGGCGCCGCGCGGATCGAAGGCGTGCATCCGCTGCAATTCGGTTTTTTCCGCCGCAAGCTGCGCCAGCAGCGCCGCTCCGGCATGCGGATCGTCAATCCGCTGGTGTTCTATCCGTGGCGTGCGCTGGATTTTCTCAAGACCACATCGCAATGGTTGCGGCTGGTTTGGCGCTATCGCCGCATCATGGCGCGGGTGACCAAGGATCCGGCGGCAGGAAGCTATTTCGACGAGGCCTTGCGGCCGTATACCGGCGCCGGCGAGACCGATCATTTCGTCGAAGTTTTTGCCGACAAAATTCCGCACACCCACGGCGCGCCGGTGCGCGCAGCGGCGCCGTGGCGGCCGAATAATTACCGTTCCGATTTACTGCCGATCTTGGTCTCGGTACCGGCGAATAGGCGGACGATATTGGCGCGGTGCATGATCCATAACAGCACCGCGAGCAGCAGAAATAATTTCGCTTCCGGCACGATTGCCGCTCCACCACAGCACTGCGGGCGTCGCCGCAGTGGCGATAAGCGCCGCCAAGCGAGGAATAGCGGGTCACGGCCGCAATCGCGAGCCATATGACGGCAAAGGAAAGGAGCGCGATCCAGGCGCCAAAGCCGAGCAGAAGCCCGATAAAAGTCGCCACCCCTTTGCCGCCCTTAAAGCCGAGCCAGACTGGAAACAGATGGCCGAGAAAGGCGCCTAGCGCGGCAGCGATCGCGGCCTCGCCGCCAAACAGCGGCGTTGGCGAGGGCGACCGCCGCAGTGCCCTTGAGCATGTCGCCAAGAAGCGTCGCGGCGGCGAGGCCCTTGCGGCCGGTGCGCAAGACATTGGTGGCGCCGATATTGCCCGAGCCGATGGAGCGCACGTCCGGCGCGCCGGCAAGCCGGGTGAGCAGCACGCCAAACGCAATAGAGCCGCACAGATAGCCGAAAGTGAAGGCCGCGGCGTCGTCGACCGGATGCAGCATGGCGGCGCGATATTGCCTGAAGCCCGAATACGAATATAGCAGCTTGCGGCCTAGCCGACGCGGGCCTTTTTGCCGCCGTCGCGCGGCGCAAAACCGGCCGCGATCGCGTCGGCCTCATTGGCAAAAATTACCAGGTGCTTGACCTTGTCGGCCGCCGCGCCGGCAAGCGCCGTCAAGCCGGGCGTGAAGGATTTCCGCACCGGATCGGCGACGACAAAATGCGCGGCAGCGTCCTCCTCGACGTCGGTCTCGCAATAGACGCAACGCAAGCGGACAGTTGATGCGTCTCGTCCTCGACGACAAAGAACTTATTGGCGGCGTATTGCCGTTCGGCGGGATCGCAGGTGATGCAGTTGGCATTGCCGCAGCATAGGCCCGTCCCGATCGGCTGCGTATAAACCGGATGCTCGGGCTTGGCGAAACCGCCGGCGAATTTGTGCAGCGACTTGTTCTTGTGCAGGTGCAGCAGCAAAGAAATCAGCGCCATGCGGATCGGAACACCATAGGCGGCCTGCTGGAAATAGATGGCGCGCCGGTCGGTGTCGAACGAAGCGTCGAGCTCGTTGACGCGCGGCAACGGATGCATGACGCTCGCTTCGGAATATTTCGCATCGCCCAAAAATGCCGCATCGATTTTCGGATAGGGCCGGTCTTTGTCCGCCCAGCGCTCCTTCTGGAAACGGGTCACATAGACCGCGTCGGTCTTCTTCGCCAGCAGAAGGCCGTAGTCCACCTCGGGTTCGGCATAGAGCGAAAGCTGATGCGGCTGATCGGCGGTGACATAGAGCGCGTCGACCGAGCCGTCGGACAGCCCGGATTCCTTCGACACCATGCGGCTGTGGAATTCCTCGCGCAGCCGGCGATCGACGTGGGCCGGCAATTCCATGCCCGGGGCGGGCAGGGGATCGATAGTGGCGCCAAACCGCGCCAGCGCGTAGACGAAGGAGTGGATGGTGCGGCTGCCTTTGAGGTCGCCGGAGATCGCGACCTTCATATTGCGCAGGCTTTTGTTTTTCGCGCGCAGCGTAAAGAGATCGCACAGCGTCTGGGTCGGGTGCTCGTGGCTGCCGTCGCCGCCGTTGATCACCGGGATCTGCGCATATTCGGCGGCCAATCGCGCCGCGCCGTCGCGCGGATGGCGGATGACGACGATGTCGGCGTAGTTCGAAATGACGCGGATGGTGTCGGCCAGGCTTTCGCCCTTGGCGGCGGAACTGACCGTCGGATCGGCGCTGGTGATATTGGCGCCGCCGAGGCGGAGCATCGCGCTCTCGAACGACAGCCGTGTTCGCGTCGACGGCTCGTAGAACAGGCTCGCCAGGATGAATTTCGACGCCAGATTGGTGGACCGCCCAATCCGGTAGGAGATGTTTTCGTCGGCAAGGTCCTTCAAAAACCCCTGCGCGACCTCGAAGATCGTCTCGATCTCCTTATTGGTGAGGTCATTGATCGAATTGATATGGCGCGTCGGCGGCGGGGCTTTTGTCATTAAAGGGTTGCTATAGGCCCAATCGGCGCATTCGAGCAAGCCCGCCGTGCCGGCGCGCGAAGCCGATGCACCGGAAATCTCCGCCGGCGACGCTCGTGGTACGATCACAGGCCAAAGACGCGAAGTCGCCATGGCCATCTCCCGTTTCGACACCCATGAGGTCTTCAACCAGTCGCCGCCGTACGAAAACGTCGACTTGTTCGCGAGCGATGCGCCTTTCCAAGACGCCATCAAGGCCAACGGCGCGGCTTCGGAACTGTCCGCGCTTTCCGCCTTCGGCAAACAATGGGGCACCGCGGATATGTTCGCGTTGGCGCGGCTAGCCAACGAAAATCCGCCGAAGCTGCGGACCTTCGATGCCAAGGGAAATCGCAGCGACACGGTCGAATTTCATCCGGCCTATCATCGCTTCATGCGCGAAAGCATCGCCGGAGGCTTGCACGCCTCGACCTGGACGCCAGCCGGAACCCGCGCGGCGGCGCCGGCGGAAGTGGTGCGCTCGGCGCGTTTCTACATGGCGGCGCAGGTCGAGACCGGACATCTCTGTCCGGTTACCATGACGCGAGCCGCGCTCGCTGCGCTTACCGCCGAGCCGGAACTTGCCGCCAAAGTCGTCCCCAAGGTCGTCACGCGCAACTACGATCCGCTGTTTCGGCCGTGGCGCGATAAATCCGGCATGACGCTCGGCATGGGCATGACGGAAAAGCAGGGCGGCACCGACGTGCGTGCCAACACGACCACCGCCATGCCGACGCCGGAGGGCTACGCGATCATCGGCCACAAATGGTTTCTGTCCGCGCCGATGTGCGACGCATTCCTGATTTTGGCGCAAGCGCCCGGCGGCCTGACCTGTTTTCTTCTGCCGCGCTTTCGCCTCGACGGCTCGGTCAACGCGCTGCGCTTGCAACGCTTGAAGGACAAGCTCGGCAATCGCTCCAATGCTTCGAGCGAAGTGGAATTCACCGAGGCCTTTGCCTGGCGCGTCGGCGAGGAGGGCGCCGGCGTCCGCACCATCCTGCAAATGGTGCAGCTCACGCGCCTGGATTGCGCGATCGCCTCGGCCGGCCTGATGCGCATGGCGCTGGCGCAGGCCGTGCATCATTGCCGCCACCGCAGCGTTTTCGGCAGGCGCCTCGTCCGATCAGCCGATGATGCGCGCGGTGCTCGCCGACATGGCGCTCGAGGTCGAAGCCGCGGTCGCATTCGTATTCCGTCTGGCCCGCGCGCTTGACTGCGCCGCCGACCCCGCGGAGGCCGCCTATGCGCGCGTCATGACGCCGGCGGCAAAATATTGGATCTGCAAGCTCGCGCCGGGCTTCATCGTCGAGGCCATGGAATGCCTCGGCGGCAATGGTTACGTCGAAGAGAGCATGTTGCCGCGGCTCTATCGCGAAGCGCCGGTCAATGCGATCTGGGAAGGCTCGGGCAACGTCATGTGCCTCGATGTGCTGCGCGCGCTCAAGCGGGAGGAGGGAGCCGCGTTGGTAAGGGACCTGGCGCGCGAGGCCGGCGTCGACGGAGCGAAAATAGATCAGGTCCAGGAGACCGACGCGCGCGCCACTGTTGGCAAGCTGGCTGTGCTGGCATGCGCGGCGGCGCTCAAAGCGAGCGCCCCACCCGCCGTGGCCGAGGCATTCATCCGAACACGGCTGGCGACACCGCACGGCGCGGTGTACGGCGCGGCCACGATCGATGCCGCTACTGCCGAATTGCTGTTGCAGCGGGTCTTGCCGCAGGCGTGAAACCGCTTAAACCGTTTGCCGGCGCGCCAGCCGGTCGAGCGCGCCCTGAAGAATGTAGGCCGCGGCGTGCTGGTCGATCACCGCTTTCCGCTTCTCCCGGCTCGCATTGGCGGCAATGAGCGCGCGCTCGACGGCGGCGGTCGACAGTCGCTCGTCCCAGAGCGCGATGGGAAGTTCGGTCAATTGCGCGAGGTTGCGGGCGAAGGCGCGGGTCGACTGGGCGCGCGGCCCTTCCGTCCCGTCCATGTTGATCGGCAGTCCGAGTACGAGGCCGACGCTGCGCCGTTCGGCAGCAAGCTCAAGGATGCGCGCAACGTCGTGGTTGAAACGCCGGCGCGCAATGGTTTCGACCGGGGCCGCGATGCGCCGATCCGGATCGCTCGCGGCGACGCCGATGGTCTTGGTGCCGAGATCGAGACCGATGAGCGCGCCACGGTCCGGCAGGAGTGCGGCTGCTTCGTTGAGCATCAATACCGGCATGGCGAACCGCTAGCATGCGCCCTAAGCAAAGGCGACATCGCCACCCGACCTTTCCCGCAATCGCGCGGCCGATTATGGTGGACGTCTTCCCCCTTTTCCGGGCGCGGAATTGCCGCCGGAAGGAGACAGCAATGACGTTCACGGTCGTCAGCAACAGTTTTAGCGACGGCGACTACCTGCCGAAAGATTTCATCCTGTCGGCCGATTTCGGCTTCGGTTGCGCCGGCGGCAATAAGTCGCCGCATTTGAAGTGGTCGGGCGCCCCGGAGGGCACCAAAAGTTTCGCCGTGACCTGCTACGATCCCGACGCCCCGACCGGCTCGGGCTTCTGGCACTGGCTGGTGGTCAACATTCCGGCAAATGTGAGCGAGCTTGCCGAAGGCGCCGGCAGCGCGCCCGGCAAGCTACCGGCGGGCGCATTGCAGACACGCACCGATTTCGGCGTGCCCGGCTATGGCGGCCCTTGCCCGCCCGCAGGGTGACCATCCGCACCGCTATCTGTTCACCGTGTTCGCGGTGAAGGCCGATAAACTCGAGGTCAAAGCCGACACTTCGGCGGCGGTGGTCGGCTTTAATTTGCATTTCAATACACTGGCAAAAGCGGAGATCATGGGCCTGTTCAAGCGGTGAGGGAGCTCAAATGAAGCTTCTGCCCATCCTCGCCGGCGCGCTCGCGCTCCTTGCCACCCAGCACGACATGTCCCAGCCCGCGCAAGCCGCCGAAATCAAAGTCGTGAGCGGCGGCGCCTTCAAACAGGTGCTCAATGCGCTCGCCGTGCAGTACCGGAGGGAGACCGGGAACACACTCGACATCGCCTATCGCACCGTCGGACAGCACCTCGACCTGATCCGCAGCGGTCAGGAACAGTTCGACGTCGCCATTTTGACCCCGGCGGCGATCGACGATCTCGCCAAGGAAGGCAAAGTCATGCCGGGCAGCCGCGCCGATCTGGCAAAGACCGGCGTCGGCGTCATGGTGAAGGCCGGCGCGCCGGTGCCGGATATATCGACTGTCGATGCCTTCAGGCGCGCGCTGCTGGCCGCCAAATCGGTCGCCTTCATCGATCCCAAGGCCGGCGGATCGAGCGGCATTTACGTCGAAGGTTTATTGGCGCGGCTGGGCATCGCCGACCAGATCAACGCCAAGGCCGTTCTGGTCCACGGCGGAGCAGTCGCGGATTACGTCGCCAAGGGCGAGGCCGAGATCGGCATCCACCAGATCAGCGAAATTTTGCCGGTTGCCGGCGTCACGCTGGTCGGTCCATTACCCGCAGAAATTCAGAATTTCACGGTCTATTCGGCCGGTTTAGGCGCGGCAGCAAAGGACAATGCGGCGGCGCGCGCTTTCATCGGGTTTCTGGCCGGCCCGCAAGCGCTGCCTATCGTCAAAGCCAAGGGCATGGAGCCGGCTTCGTAATACGGGCCGCCGCCAAAACGGCAGCGCCCGGCCGAAGCCGGGCGCCAATGCCGATACGATGCCGTCATCGGCTCAAGCGAGGTAACGTGACTGCTCCCACGCGATGCGAGAGATGTCGCCACGGGTAATGCCGATGTCGGCAAGTTCCCGATCGCTCAAGTGCGAAAGCTCATCCACGGCGACGCCGTAGCGCTTCCAGGTGTTAAAGAAGCGAATAATCGATAGCAACATGGCCTTATTCCTTTGTTCGACCTCCAAAGACTGGATTAGCGGCCGGAATCAGGCTTCGGATATAGGAAGCGCTGTTGCGGCGCAAAATTAAATTGCTGCAGTGCAGCTAATACTAAATTGCATGACTGTAGTAACATTATACTAGGTGTTCTGATAACTAAGATGCTTTGATGATATTAGTCATAAAAATCGTAGTTTTAGTATGTGCAGGACGCGGGCCGTGATTGGAGCGGACCTTCCGGATAGCCAGCGCCGACCTGCGGCCATGGGAACTAGGCTCGATCACCGCCGTTGTGCGGAAGAACGCGTCCCGATGGCGCGGGTGTCCGAGGACAATAAAGACAAGACGCTTTGGCTGAGTTTGGCGCAGTCCTGGCTGCGGCTAGCCGAACACGTCGCCCAGGCGGAGTCCGGCTTGGCAGGTGAGCCGGCGCAAGACGAAGTGCCCTGAGCTAACGCGCGTGTCCAGCCCGTCCAGGGGCCGCGGCACCGCAGCCGGCCCATCAGCACGCTGCTATTGGCCGTGACTGGCCAAAACCTGTTGGCACGCTTGGCTTATCTTCGCCCGGTTGGTCTTCAGGCAGCTCAAAATGCCAAGAACGTCCTGCGGATTAACCTCAAGTTGGGTCTGGCAGTACTTGGTGACGTCGGGATGGCAGGCGTCACGCTCCTGCGGGTTCCCTTGATCCATGCCCGCACCCTTCACCGGCGGCGGCTGCGGCGGCAATTGTTGAGCGTGTGCGGCAGAACCCGCGCCAAGCGCCAATGCGATCGTCAAGAGCGATATCCGAAGCATGACCCCCCTTTTCCGGGCATCCGGCCCGCCCTGTGGCTTCGATTCCCATCCCACACTTTTTTGCCGCCTCGGCGCACATTAAATTTTTGCGCTGAGATTGACGGCACAATGCCGGACCTTGCTCCGGCACGCTTGCGCACTGTCGGTGCGCGGCGATACATGTCGCCGGTAAGGGCGGTTAGCTCAGTTGGTAGAGCGTCTGCTTTACACGCAGAATGTCGGCGGTTCGAGTCCGTCACCGCCCACCATCCTGCTTCGCGCTACGCGCTTCGCAGGATGCGTTCGCCGGAAGAAGGCTTGGGTAAAGCTGCTGAAAAAATATCGCCCGCTGCCACCAATTTCTCAATTGCGATGGCAAGCGGGCAATGAGCGGCGCACCGACCCGCGCTTCGCGGGTCTAATGGCGAAGGCGATCAGACTGCTTCTTTGAGTTCCTTCGAAGCGCGGAAGGCGACTTTCTTGCTGGCCTTGATTTGGATGGGTTCGCCGGTGGCGGGATTACGTCCCATGCGCGCAGCGCGCTTTCTGACCTGCAGGATGCCGAGCCCGCCAATGCGGATACGCTCGCCCTTTTTCAGGTGCTTGACGATGTTGCCGACAAAGCCGCCGAGGATAGCTTCCGCCTGCTTTTTCGAAAGCTCATTATCCTCCGCAAGGGTTGCGGCCAGATGTTTCAAAGTCACGGTCGTCGCAGTTGTTTTACCAGGCGTCATTAGTCCCTCCTCAATGAAGCGGTAGCGCGGAAAAAGCGCCGCTCACGGCGAACGAGTTAAACGATTCGGCTCGCACTGACCA
The DNA here is from genome assembly GCA_963714345.1 of uncultured Alphaproteobacteria bacterium. Classification (GTDB taxonomy): domain Bacteria; phylum Pseudomonadota; class Alphaproteobacteria; order Rhizobiales; family Xanthobacteraceae; genus BOG-931. The sequence goes on from CAVQOD010000014.1 coordinate 79,996, forward strand.
CGCTTGTTTTGCCAATTCCACCGATGTTTTCGGCACCACGGCGCTATCTGAGGGCGCTCTGTGGCGAGCGTAAGGCGGCCGGAAAAGGCCGATTTTGGCCTAAAACCTTGACTTGGCCTGGGCCGGGCCTTAAGTGCCGGCGGCGCCCGCGGGGGCGTAGCTCAGTTGGTTAGAGCGTCGGCCTGTCACGCCGAAGGTCGCGGGTTCGAGTCCCGTCGCTCCCGCCATTTCAATGACTTAGCAGCGCTTTTGCAAGTACTTTAGCCGGTCAATCCCAACCATGAGCGTTCGACTTCAGCCGCGATAGATCGGCGCCGGCTGGGTGAAAAAGCTCCACAGGATATGATAGACCAGCGCGTAATTCTTCTGCTGGAAGCTGGCGTGCGAGATGCCGGGCATCACGGCAAAGTGCTTGTCGGGGTTCGGCAGCTTGGCGAAGAATTTGAGTAGGTCGTCGAGGCCGGCAATGCCGTCCCACTGGCCGCGCATGATCAGCGTCGGCACCGTGATCTTTGCCGGATCGACCACCGGCAGATTGCTGCACATATCGACATAGGTTCCGGTCGGCACCGAGGTGTCGAGCGCGATGACCGCTTCGGCAAAGGCATCGATGACTTTCTCTTCCGCGGTGCCGGGATGGTCGCGGTCGAAGATCGAATGGATGAAGGCCTTGTCGATCGGTCGGCGGTTCTTGACGCGAAATTCTGGAAGCTTTTTCCTGCGCTCGGCGAGCGTCGGGGAGCCTTCGCCGGTCCACACCATGGCATCGAGCGCCAGGCGGCCGACAAGCTCGGGATGGCGCTCGGCAAATAAAGCGGCGCGCAGCGCGCCGGAGGAAATTCCGTAAACCAGGAACGGCCGCTTGCCGCGCAACTTCTGAATATAGCTTGCGGCGGCGAAGCAATCGTCGGCCCCTTGCGCGATGGGCGCGTTATTGTCGCGATCCTTGGTCGAGCGGCCGTAACCCTCCATGTCGACGGACCAGCAGTCGAAGCCGCGGCGCGCGAACCAGTCCATCGCCGAGGAATCCGGCCGGCCCTCAACCTGCAAGTCGAATGTCGGTTGCGCCGCCATCGACGAGCCGTGGACGAACAGGATCGTGCCGGTCGTGCTCTTCGGATCGCCGGCGCATTTTTCGAACAGGAACAGCTTCACGTTGCCGTCCTTGGTGGTCCAGTGGTCCTCGCCCTTGATCGCGGCGGCCGGGCGATTGGTGATCTCGTCCATGGTTCACCCTAGTTAATCAGCGTGATGTGGTTGTCGTTGATGACCTTAGCCCATTTCGTAACCTGGGCGGCCATGAAAGATGCGAATTCGGGTTGCGTCATCAGCATCGGGGTCGCGCCTTGCTTTTCCCACGCTTCTTTGATGTCGGGCCGGCTTAAAATCGCGGCGATGGTGTTGTGTAAGAGATCGACGATCGGCTGCGGCGTGCTTTTGGGCGCCATGAAGCCGACCCATTGGCTGAACTGAAAGCCGGGCACGCCGGCTTCGGCGATGGTCGGTACGTCGGGCAAAATCGGCGAGCGCACCGCGCCGCTGGTGCCGAGCGCACGCACTTTGCCGGCTTTGATATAGGGCGCCATGGTCGGAATCGAATCGAACAGCATTTGAATTTGACCGCTCAGAATATCGATCCGCATCCCGGTTGAGCCCTTATAGGGCACGTGGACGATATTGATCCCGGTGAGGTTCTTCAGAAGCTCGGCGGCCATGTGATAGTTCGAGCCGGGTCCGGAGGAGCCGAAATTGAGCGTGCCCGGTTTTGCCCGCGCCAGCGCCAGAAGATCGGCCAGAGTCTTGACCGGCAGCGATGGGCTGACGACCAGCACCAGACCATTCTCTTCCAGCGGCGCGATCGGAACGAGATCGTGCAGCAGTTGATAGGGCTTATTCTTGTAAAGCGTCTCGTTCACCGTCTGGGTGCTGCTCGCCATCAACAGCGTGTAACCGTCCGGCGCGGATTTTGCGACGTAATCGGTGCCGATTGTGGTGCCGGCGCCGGGGCGGTTCTCGATGACGAAAGTCTGATGCAGAGCGTTGTCCAGCTCGACCGCCAGCTCGCGCACAAACACGTCGGTCGGGCCGCCGGCGCCGAATGGAACGATGATCTTGACCGGCCGCGACGGATAATTGTCGGCGCGCGCAGTTGAAGCCATTGCGGCGCTCGCCAAAGCAAGCAGAACCGCACGGCGCGAATAAGCAAGCAGCATATCCTCACTCCAATTTTACGCCGGTGACGCGGATAATGTCGCCCCAGCGTTGAACCTGCTCGGCGATGAAGAGCGCGAAATCCTGGGGCGACATTGGTTGTGGGAGGCCGCCGAGGCCGGTGATGCGGCTCCGCACTTGCGGGTCGGCCAAGCCCTGGTTCACCACGCCGTTGATCCTGGCGACGATCGCGGCAGGCGTGCCGGCGGGCGCGACAATTGCCTGCCAAGCGTCGGGCGGCATGCCGGGGTAGCCGGCTTCGATCATGGTCGGCACGTCGGCAAGCTCCGGCAAGCGGTGCGGGCTCGTCACCGCGAGCGCGCGCAGCTTGCCGCTCTGGAGATAAGGCATAATGCCGGTTGCGCCTTCGAAGGTCATATTCATCTGGCCGGTCAGCACGTCGGTGGTGGCCTGCGACGCGCCCTTGTAAGGCACGAATACGATATCGGTGCCGGTCAAGTGCTTGAACATTTCGCCACTGAGATGCGGCGGAGTGCCGATCACCGCTCCGTAATTCAATTTGCCGGGATTGGCCTTGGCGTAGGCGACGAGCTCCTTGACGTTGCGTGCGGAGAGCGAGGCGTTGATGGCGAGCACTTGCGGTGTCGAGGACAACAGCGCCACCGCGGTGAAATCTTTGAGAGGGTCGATGTTGGCGTTTTTATAAAGCTGCGGGCTGATCGCAAGCACGCCCGATGTCGCGGCCATCAGCGTATACCCGTCAGGCGGCGCGCCGGCGACCAAGCGCGCGGCGAGCGTGCCGCCGGCTCCGATGTGGTTTTCGACCACTACCGGGCCGAGATGCGTCGATAGCCAATCGCCGATGATCCGCGCGGCCACGTCCGGCGGCCCGCCCGGCGCGAACGGCACAATGAGCTTGATCGGACGATCCGGAAAGCTCGCGGCCCCTGCGGGCACCGCAACGGGAACCGCCAATGCCAGGGTTAGCGCGGTACGCGTGCACAAGCGGACTAGCCGGCCCGGAAGCGATTGCATCGATCATGTCATCCATAGTCTGTAATTTCGCCGCGGGATCGTAGCATCCACGGTCACGATGGCGTCAACGCACGCGCCACGCACAGCCTTGCCTTGCACCTTTTTGTGCACTGCGCTAAGGGTCGCAAAGTTCCGCAGGCAACGCGAATCCGCTGCGTTTTGAGGCAAATCGGCGCACCGGCGTTGCCGGCGGAGCGGCGCCGCCCAGGACCCCGCTCCGATCCAGGAAGGGGCGTCCTTTGCAGCCGTTGAGAAGGGCTCCCGATGAGTCAATCGCTGGCTCAATTGCTGCTCGCCTATCTGCCGCTCATCGTATTTGTCGGCGTCGCGGCTGTGATCGGGCTTGTGCTCTTGGCCGTAGCCTTCATCGTCGCCTACAAAAGCCCCGATCCGGAAAAGCTCTCCGCCTACGAATGCGGGTTCAACGCATTCGACGACGCGCGGATGAAATTCGACGTCCGCTTCTATCTGGTGGCGATCCTGTTCATTATTTTCGATCTCGAAGTCAGTTTCCTGTTTCCGTGGGCCGCGGCATTCGGGCACCTTGGCGTCTACGGCTTCTGGTCGATGATGCTGTTCCTTGCAGTGCTGACGGTCGGGTTTATCTATGAGTGGAAGAAGGGAGCGCTCGAATGGGACTGAGCGAACCCGCACTCGCTACGCCGCGCCAGGAATTGATCGACCCGCGCAAGCCCGTCGCGGCGGATGATCCATTTTTCGACGGCCTCAACAGCGAGCTTGCCGATAAAGGATTTTTGGTTGCCGCCGCCGACGATCTGATCGCCTGGGCGCGCACCGGCTCGTTGATGTGGATGACCTTCGGGCTCGCCTGCTGCGCCGTCGAGATGATGCAGATGTCGATGCCGCGCTACGATGCCGAACGTTTCGGCTTCGCGCCGCGGGCTTCGCCGCGGCAATCCGATGTCATGATCGTCGCCGGCACGCTGACCAACAAAATGGCGCCGGCGCTGCGCAAGGTCTACGATCAGATGCCGGAGCCGCGTTATGTGATCTCGATGGGCTCCTGCGCCAATGGCGGCGGCTACTACCATTATTCCTATTCGGTGGTGCGCGGCTGCGACCGCATCGTGCCGGTCGATATCTACGTGCCGGGCTGTCCGCCGACCGCCGAAGCTTTGTTGTATGGCGTCTTGCTCTTGCAAAAGAAAATCCGCCGCACCTCCACCATCGAACGTTAGACCAGCGAACGCTGCCAATGGATGAGACGCTCGACCCGCTCGGCAAGACAATCGCTGATGCGCTCGCCTCATCGGTGACGGGCTACGCCGTCGTGTATCACGAACTGACGGTCACGGTGCGGGCGCCCGACATCGTTGCGGTGATGCAATTCTTGCGCGACGATCCGCGTTGCCAATTCTGGAGCCTGATCGACGTCACCGCCGTCGATTGGCCGAGCCGCGAGCGGCGCTTCGACGTCGTCTATCATCTGCTGTCGCCCAAGCACAATATGCGTCTGCGCGTCAAAGCCGAGACCGACGAGGCCACCGCGGTGCCGTCGATCATCGACGTCTTTCCCGTCGCCGACTGGCTCGAACGCGAGACCTACGATCTGTACGGCGTGGTGTTCACCGGCCATCCCGATATGCGGCGCATCCTCACCGATTACGGCTTCGAGGGGCATCCGCTGCGCAAGGACTTCCCGCTGACCGGATTCGTCGAGGTGCGTTACGACGACGAGCTCAAGCGCGTGGTTTACGAGCCGGTGCGGCTGACGCAGGAGTTCCGCAATTTCGACTTCCTGTCGCCGTGGGAAGGCACCGATTACGTCCTGCCGGGCGACGAGAAATCGAGCGGCAAAAGCCCTGCGAAGGGGTCGTGACATGAAGGCGACGCTCAAGCCCGGTCTCACGCACCGCTTCGCCTACAAGGTGCCGGAGAACAAGACGGTGCCGTACACTTATCCCGAGGCGCCGGAGATTGCCGCGATGCCGAAGGTGTTCGCCACCGGCAACATGATCATCCTGATGGAATGGACCTGCACGCAGCTTCTGGCGCCGCATCTCGATCCTGGCGAAGGCAGTCTCGGCGTGCACGTGGATGTCAGCCATCTCGCGGCGACTTTGCCGGGGCAAACGGTGACGGTCGACGTCGAATGCACCGAGGTCGCCGGGCCGCGCGTCACCTTTAAGGTCAAGGCCCATGACGGCCTCGATCTGATCGGCCAAGGCCGGCACGAGCGTTTCGTGGTGATGTGGGACAAGTTCAATGCGCGCGTCGCGGCTAAGGCCTCGAAGGTGAAGGAGTTCGCCTGATGGCCCAAGCGGCGCCAAGGAACTTCACCATTAACTTTGGACCGCAGCATCCGGCTGCGCATGGCGTGCTGCGGCTTGTACTCGAACTCGACGGCGAAGTGGTCGAGCGCGTCGATCCACATATCGGCTTGCTGCACCGCGGCACCGAAAAACTCATCGAGCATAAGACCTATTTGCAGGCGATCCCGTATTTCGACCGCCTCGATTACGTGGCGCCGATCAATCAGGAGCATGCGTTCTGCCTCGCGGCCGAGAAGCTGCTCGGCCTCGACGTGCCGCGCCGGGCGCAAATCATCCGTGTGCTCTATTGCGAGATCGGCCGTTTGCTGTCGCATCAGCTTAACGTCACCACCCAAGCCATGGATATCGGCGCACTCACTCCGCCGCTGTGGGGCTTTGAGGAACGCGAGAAGCTGATGGGCTTCTACGAGCGGGCCTCGGGATCGCGCATGCATGCCGCTTATTTCCGCGTCGGCGGCGTGCACCAGGATTTGCCGCCGAAGCTGATCGACGATATCGCCGGCTTCTGCGATCCGTTTCTCAAAGTGTGCGACGATCTCGAGGAGCTGCTGACCGAAAACCGCATCTTCAAGCAGCGCAACGTCGATGTCGGCGTGGTGAAGCTGGAAGACGCCTGGGCGCGGGGTTTTTCCGGCGTCATGGTGCGCGGCTCCGGCGCGGTGTGGGATTTGCGCAAGGCGCAACCCTACGAATGCTATGCCGAGCTCGATTTCGACATTCCGATCGGCAAGAACGGCGACAATTACGATCGCTACTGCATCCGCATGGAGGAGATGCGCCAGTCCATCGGTATCATGAAGCAATGCATCGAGAAGCTGCACGCGCCGGACGGACAGGGCCGCGTCACCGTCGACGATCACAAGATCGTGCCGCCGCGGCGCCAAGAGATGAAGCGCTCGATGGAATCCCTGATCCATCACTTCAAGCTCTACACCGAGGGCTTTAAGGTGCCGGCGGGCGAAGTCTATGCCGCGGTCGAGGCGCCCAAAGGCGAGTTCGGCGTCTATCTGGTCGCCGACGGCAGCAACAAGCCGTACAAATGCAAGATCCGCGCGCCGGGCTTTGCGCATCTGCAGGCGATGGATTTCCTTTGCCGCGGCCACATGCTGGCCGACATCTCGGCGATCCTCGGCTCCATCGATATCGTGTTCGGCGAGGTCGACCGATGAGCGTTCGCCGCCTTGCCGAGAAGCAGCCGCCGAGCTTCGCCTTTACGGCGGAAAATCTTTCTTGGGCGAGAGCGCAGATCGCCAAATATCCGGAAGGCCGCCAGCAATCCGCGGTGATCCCAATTCTGTGGCGGGCGCAAGCGCAGTGCGGCGGCTGGCTGCCGCAAAAGGCCATCGAAGCGACAGCGGAACTGCTCGGCATGGCGAAAATCCGCGTGCTGGAAGTGGCGACCTTCTACACCATGTTCAATCTCTCGCCGGTCGGCCGCTTTCACGTGCAGCTGTGCGGCACCACGCCGTGCATGCTGCGCGGCGCGGAGGATCTGAAAGAAGTCTGCCATCGCATGATCGGCGAAGAGAACGAGGTGACCGCTGACGGCGCGTTCTCCTGGGTCGAGGTGGAGTGCCTGGGCGCCTGCGTCAACGCGCCCATGGTCCAGGTCAATGCCGATTATTACGAGGATCTGACGCCGGAACTCTTCACCCGCATCATCAACGATTTTTCCAACGGCCGGACGCCGAAGCCGGGGCCGCAGATCGACCGCATCAATTCCGCCCCGGTCGGCGGGCCGACCACGCTGACCGATCCGTCGCTGTTCGCGGCGAAGGAAAACCAATAATGCTCGCCGACAAGGACCGCATTTTCAAAAATCTCTACGGCCAGCACGATTGGGGCCTCGATGGCGCGCGTGCGCGCGGCGCTTGGGACGGCACCAAGGCGATCCTGGAAAGAGGCCGCGACGGCCTCGTCAACGAGTGCAAGGCCTCCGGACAGCGCGGCCGCGGCGGCGCCGGGTTTGCACCGGGCTGAAATGGTCGTTCATGCCCAAGCAGGTCGACCGGCCGCATTACCTCGTCATCAACGCCGACGAATCCGAGCCCGGCACGTGCAAGGACCGCGAGGTCATGCGGCACGATCCGCATCTCCTCATCGAGGGCTGCCTGATCGCAGGGGCCGCCATGGCCGCCAACCATTGCTACATTTATATTCGCGGCGAATTTATCCGCGAGCGTGAACGGCTACAGGCGGCGGTCGATCAGGCCTACGAGGCAAACCTGATCGGCAAGAACAACATTCACGGCTGGGATTTCGACATTGTCGTGCATCACGGCGCCGGCGCTTACATCTGCGGCGAGGAAACGGCCTTGCTCGAGAAGTCTCGAAGGCAAGAAGGGCCAGCCGCGATTGAAGCCGCCATTCCCGGCCAATATGGGTCTCTACGGCTGCCCGACCACCGTCAACAATGTCGAGACCATTGCCCAGGTGCCGGACATCATGCGGCGTGGCGCGGCGTGGTTTGCCGGCATCGGCCGGGCGAACAATACCGGCACCAAGCTCTATTGCATATCCGGGCGCGTCGAGCGGCCGTGCAATGTCGAAGAGAACATGGGCATTCCGCTGCGCGAACTGATCGAACGGCATGCCGGCGGCGTGCGCGGCGGCTGGGATAATTTGCTCGCGGTTATCCCCGGCGGCTCGTCGATGCCGCTGGTGCCGGCAGGTCCCGATCAGGCCGATACGCTGTTGATGGATTTCGACGGCTGCCGCGACAAGAAATCGGCGCTCGGCACCGCCGCGGTGATCGTCATGGACAAGTCCGACGACATCGTCAAAGCGATGGCGCGCATTTCATACTTCTACAAGCACGAGAGTTGCGGCCAGTGCACGCCGTGCCGCGAAGGCATGGGCTGGATGTGGCGGGTGCTCAACCGCATGGCCGTCGGGCACGCGACTATCCGCGAAATCGACATGCTGTGGGAAGTCACCACCCAGATCGAAGGCCATACCATCTGCGCCTTCGGCGACGGCGCCGCTTGGCCGGTGCAGGGACTGCTGCGCCACTTCCGGCCGGAGATCGAGAGGCGCATCGATCAATACACCGCCAATTCGCATCCCGAGCCGGTCTCGGTTGCGGCGGAGTGAGCGAGATGAACGCGATCCGTCACTTGGCCCAACTCAATATCGGCCGTTTCCGTTATCCGACCGACGATCCGCGCATGGCCGATTTCATGAACAACCTGGCGCTGGTCAATGGCATCGCGGATCGCAGCCAGGGTTTTGTTTGGCGGCTGGCCGACGACAGCGGCAACGCCACCGGCTTCCGGCCATTCCCCGATCCGCAGATGGCGGTCAATTTGTCGGTGTGGGAAAGCGTCGAAGCGCTGGAGCGGTTCGTGTGGCAAACCGTCCATAAGCGCTTCTATGGACGCCGCCCGGAATGGTTTGACACCATGGACGGTCCGCATTTCGTCATGTGGTGGGTGCCGGCGGGGCATCGGCCGCCGCTCGGCGAGGCGAAAGAACGGCTGGAGCATCTCGCGGCGCATGGGCCGAGCGACCATGCGTTCGGCTGGGAAAGCGTTGCCGCGGCGCAATTGTGGAAAACGGCGCGATGCGCGCCCGACGGGCAGGCGGCCTAACGGCATGAGACGCAGATGACCAAGCTTATCGTCGACGGCAAAGAGATCGACGTTCCGCCGGAATATACGCTGCTGCAGGCGTGCGAAGCGGCCGGCGCCGAAATTCCGCGCTTCTGCTTCCACGAACGGTTGTCGATCGCCGGCAATTGCCGCATGTGCCTGATCGAGGTCGTCGGCATTCCCAAGCCGCAAGCGTCCTGCGCTATGGGCGTCAAGGACTTGATGCCGAACAAGGACGGCTCGCCCAAAGTCTTGAGCACCCGTTCGCCGATGGTGCGCAAGGCGCGCGAAGGCGTCATGGAATTCCTGCTGATCAATCATCCGCTCGATTGCCCGATCTGCGACCAGGGCGGCGAATGCGACCTGCAGGATCAATCCATGGCCTACGGCGTCGACGCCAGCCGCTACCGCGAGAACAAGCGCGCGGTCGAAGACAAATATCTCGGCGCGCTGGTCAAGACCTCGATGAACCGCTGCATCCAATGCACGCGCTGTGTGCGCTTCTCCGCCGAGGTCGCCGGCGTTCCCGAACTCGGCGCCATCGGCCGCGGCGAGGACATGGAGATCACGAGTTATCTGGAACAGGCGATGCGTTCCGAGCTCCAAGGCAACGTCGTCGATCTCTGTCCGGTCGGCGCGCTGACCTCGAAACCCTACGCGTTCGCGGCGCGGCCGTGGGAGCTCACCAAGACCGAGTCGATCGACGTCATGGATGCGCTCGGCTCCGCCATCCGCATCGATACCCGCGGCAGCGAGGTGATGCGCATTTTGCCGCGCACCAACGACGACATCAACGAGGAATGGATTTCCGACAAGACGCGTCACGTGGTCGACGGACTGCGCACGCCAACGGCTCGATCAGCCTTACGTGCGCGAGGCCGGCAAACTGCGCCCGGCGACGTGGCACGAGGCGTTTACCGCCATTGCCGCCAAAGTCGCCAAGGTCAATCCGAAGCGCATGGGCGCGATCGTCGGCGATCTCGTCGCGGTCGAGGAAATTTTCGCGCTGAAGGATTTGATGGCCCGGCTTAACGTCGGCAATCTCGATTGCCGGCAGGACGGCGCGGCGCTCGATCCTGCGTGGGGCCGCGCCAGCTATCTGTTCAATACGACTATTGCCGGCATCGATGCAGCCGACGCGTTGCTCATCGTCGGGTCGAATCCGCGGAAGGAAGCGGCCGTTCTCAATGCGCGTATCCGCAAGCGTTGGCGCGCCGGCAAATTCCCGATCGGCGTCATCGGGCCGAAGGCGGACCTTACTTACACCTACGATTATCTCGGCGCCGGTCCGGAGACGCTTTCCGCCATCACCCGGCACTCCTTCGCCGAAGTGCTGCGCAAGGCCGAGCGCCCGATGCTGCTTCTCGGCGCCGGCGCTTTGACGCGCGGCGATGGGGCGGCGGTCGCCTCGCTGGCGGCGAAAGCGGCGCTCGACATCGGCGCAGTGAAGGAAGGCTGGAATGGCTACTGCGTATTGCACAGCGCCGCCTCCCGCGTCGGCGCGCTCGATCTCGGTTTTGTGCCGGGGCAGGGCGGCCTCTCGGCGCGGCAGATGGCGGCGTTCGGCACGCTCGATGTCCTCTTCCTGCTAGGCGTCGACGAGATCGACGTCGCTCAAGGCGCCTTCGTCGTCTATCTCGGCACCCACGGCGACCGCGGCGCCTCGCGCGCCGACGTGGTGCTGCCCGGCGCCGCCTATCCGGAAAAATCGGCGATCTACGTCAACACCGAGGGCCGGGTGCAGATGGCGACGCGGGCGTCGTTCCCACCGGGCGACGCGCGCGAAGATTGGGCGATCTTGCGGGCGCTGTCGGACGTCCTGGGAAACCGGCTGCCTTATGATTTGCTCGCGGCGCTGCGCCAAGCGCTGTTTCAGGCGCACCCGCATTTGATGCGGATCGGTCAGGTCGCCCCGGCTGACGCCGCCGCGCTGCAAAAGCTCGCGACACTTGGCGGCACCGCGGACAAGACGCCGTTCGGCTCGATCGTGGACGATTATTATTTCACCAATCCGATAGCGCGCTGCTCGGCGGTGATGGCGGAATGCTCGGCGATCGCACAAGGGCGCGCAACCATGACGGCGGCGGAGTAGCGCATGACCATGGCCGCGCTCTGGTTCGAATATATCTGGCCGCTGGTCATCATGGTGGCGGAGAGCGTGTTACTGCTCGTCGTGCTGCTCATTGTCGTCGCTTATGTGCTGCTGGCCGACCGCAAGATCTGGGCCGCGGTGCAGATCAGGCGCGGCCCCAACGTGGTCGGACCATGGGGCTTGTTCCAATCCTTCGCCGATCTGCTCAAGTTCATCCTCAAGGAGCCGGTGATCCCGGCCGGCGCCAACAAAGGCGTGTTCCTCTTGGCGCCGCTCGTCACCTGCGTTCTAGCGCTCGCGGCCTGGGCGGTGATCCCGGTCGATGCCGGTTGGGTCATCGCCAATATCAATGTCGGCATTCTTTATATCTTCGCCATCTCGTCGCTCGGCGTGTACGGGGTCATCATGGCGGGCTGGGCTTCGAACTCCAAATATCCGTTCCTCGCCGCGCTGCGCTCGGCGGCGCAGATGGTGTCCTACGAAGTCTCGATCGGTTTCGTCATCATCACCGTCTTGCTGTGCGTCGGCTCGCTCAATCTCACCGCCATCGTCGAGGCGCAGAATACGCCGTGGGGCTTGCTGCGCTGGTACTGGCTGCCGCTGTTTCCGATGCTCGTTATTTTTTTCATCTCGGCGCTGGCGGAAACCAACCGGCCGCCGTTCGATCTGGTCGAAGCGGAATCCGAACTCGTCGCCGGTTTCATGGTCGAGTACGGCTCGACGCCGTACATGATGTTCATGCTCGGCGAATACGTGGCGGTTTGCACCATGTGCGCCATGTGCACGATCCTGTTCCTCGGCGGCTGGTTGCCGCCGTTCCCGGTGGCGCCGTTCACCTGGGTACCCGGCGTGATCTGGTTCGTGCTCAAAGCGTTCTTCGTATTTTTCATGTTCGCGATGGTGAAGGCCTTTGTGCCGCGCTATCGCTACGATCAGCTGATGCGCCTGGGCTGGAAGGTGTTTTTGCCCATATCGCTTGCCATGGTCGCGATCGTGGCCGGCGTCCTGCAATTCACCGGCTGGGCGCCGCAATGACGGGAGGACGGCATGGAGCTTTCGCTGCCGGCCTGGCTCGGCGGTCTCGCCGGAACGATCATCGCGGTCGCCATTTACGTGCCATCGATCCGCATCCTGGAGCGGCGGCTGCGCGCACAACAGGGTCCGCAAACGCTCGAACAGCGCGCCGCCTTCGAAGACAAGCTGTCGCTGATGCGTCGCCTGATCCTCGGAATTGACATCGCCATCCTGGCGATTGTCGGCTATTGGATCGGCGGCGCCATCGGCGGCAAATGGGCGGCATGAGAGGTTGAACATGAAGCTCGATCAGGCCGCGCGCTCGCTATTCCTCAAGGAGTTCGCCCAGGCTTTCGTCCTGTCGATGCGCTACTTCTTCAAGCCGAAGGCGACGCTCAATTATCCGTTCGAGAAGGGTGTGTTGTCGCCGCGCTTTCGCGGCGAGCACGCGCTACGGCGCTACCCGAACGGTGAAGAACGCTGCATCGCCTGCAAGCTCTGCGAGGCGATCTGCCCGGCGCAGGCGATCACCATCGAGGCGGGGCCGCGAAGGAACGACGGCACGCGGCGCACCACGCGCTATGACATCGACATGGTGAAATGCATTTACTGCGGGCTGTGCCAGGAAGCCTGTCCGGTCGACGCCATTGTCGAGGGGCCGAATTTCGAATTTGCCACCGAAACGCGCGAGGAGCTGTATTACGACAAAGAGCGCCTGCTGGCGAACGGCGATCGCTGGGAGCGCGAGATCGCCAAGAATCTCGAACTCGATGCGCCCTATCGTTGAGCCCGGCTTTTCATGATCATCCAGGCCATCTTCTTTTACTTGTTCGCCGGCATCACCGTGGCCTCGGCGGTCATGGTCGTCACCGCGCGCAATCCGGTGCATTCGGTGCTGTTCCTCATCCTCGCTTTCGTCAATGCGGCCGGATTGTTCGTGCTGTTGGGCGCGGAATTCTTGGCGATGATTCTGATCGTCGTCTATGTCGGCGCCGTCGCCGTGCTGTTTCTGTTCGTGGTGATGATGCTCGATGTCGATTTTGCCGAATTGCGCGAGGGCTTTCTCAGTTATCTGCCGGTCGGCGCATTGGTCGGCGCCGTGCTGTTGGCCGAGCTCCTTGTCGTCGTTGGCGCCTGGGTGATCGGGCCGGAGGTGGCGCAAGCGGTCACTGCGCCGATTCCGCCGGCAAGCGCCATCAACAATACGCAGGCGCTCGGCCTCGTGCTCTACACTCGCTACGTCTATTTCTTCCAGGCCGCCGGCCTCATTCTGCTCGTCTCCATGATCGGCGCCATCGTGATGACGCTGCAGCATAAACCCAACGTGCGCCGCCAGAACATCGCCGCGCAAGTGGCGCGCCGGCGCGCGAGCGCCATTGAAGTCGTCAAGGTGAAATCCGGGCAAGGATTATCATGAAGCGAGCGCTGTCATGACAATCGGGCTCGGCCATTATCTGTCGGTGGCGGCAATCCTGTTCACGCTCGGGGTTCTGGGAATTTTTCTCAACCGCAAGAACGTCATCGTCATCCTGATGTCGATCGAGCTCATCCTGCTCGCGGTCAACATCAACCTCGTCGCGTTTTCGAGCTTTCTCGGCGATATCGTCGGCCAGGTCTATGCCTTGATCGTACTCACGGTCGCGGCGGCCGAGGCCGCGATCGGACTGGCGATCCTGGTCGCCTATTACCGCAACCGCGGTTCGATCGCCGTGGAAGACATCAATATGATGAAGGGCTGAGCGGCAAATGTACGAAGCCATCGTTGCCTTGCCGCTTCTTGGCGCGATCATTGCCGGCGTCATCACGCTGTTCGGCGCGGCGCAGCGCAATCCCGGAGAGGATCCGCCGCCGCCGCATGACGATCACGCCGCCCCGCCCGTGCCGGAGGGTCATACCCATGGCGCACCGGACCCGATGGCCGCACGCGGCGTTCTCCGACACTCACGCCGAGGAGCACCAAGCCCACGAGCCGTCGGCCGCCGGCTCGCTGCCCGCCATGCTCGTTACCTCGACATTCCTGGTGATCGCCTGCGTGCTGTCGTGGTTTGCGTTCTTCGACGTCGGCTTCGAAGGGCACGAAGTGCGCGTCACGCTGTTCTCGTATGTCAGCGTCGCCGATCTGCACTCGGAATGGGCGCTGCGCATCGACTCCTTGACCGCCGTTATGCTGGTCGTGGTGACGACCATCTCGTCGCTCGTTCACATCTATTCCATCGGCTATATGGACGAGGATCCTTATAAGCCGCGCTTCTTCTGTTATCTGTCGCTCTTTACCTTCGCCATGCTGATGCTGGTGACGGCCGACAATCTCGTTCAGCTGTTTTTCGGCTGGGAAGGCGTCGGGCTGATGAGCTATCTGTTGATCGGCTTCTGGTTCCACAAGCCCGAAGCCAATGCCGCCGCGATCAAGGCTTTTATCGTCAACCGCGTCGGCGACTTCGGCTTCTCGCTCGGCATCTTCGCCGTCTTCTATCTCACCGGCGCGATCGACTTCGACACGATCTTCGCTCAGGCCCCGGCGCTTGGCGGGAAAGAGCTTTCATTTCCTCAGCTGGGACGTCAACGCGCTCACCGCCGTCTGCCTTCTGCTCTTCATGGGCGCGATGGGAAAATCGGCGCAGTTCCTGCTGCACACCTGGCTGCCCGACGCCATGGAGGGTCCGACGCCGGTCTCGGCGCTGATCCACGCCGCCACCATGGTGACGGCCGGGCGTGTTCATGGTGGCGCGGCTGTCGCCGCTGTTCTCGTTATCGCAGGACGCCTCGGCCTTCGTCATCTTCATCGGCGCGACGACCTGCATGTTCGCGGCGACCATCGCGCTGGTGCAGAACGACATCAAGCGCATCGTCGCTTATTCGACCTGCTCGCAGCTCGGCTACATGTTCGTCGCCATGGGGGTGGGCGCCTATTCGGTCGGCATGTTTCATCTGTTCACGCATGCGTTTTTCAAGGCGCTTTTGTTCCTCGGCTCGGGTTCGGTGATCCTGGCGATGCATCACGAGCAGGACATCCGCCATATGGGCGGGCTGTGGCGCAAGATTCCGTTCACCTACGGCGTCATGCTGATCGGCACGTTGGCGCTGACCGGTTTTCCCTTGACCGCCGGCTATTTCTCCAAAGACGCCATCATCGAGGCCGCGGCCGTAGGCACCAATCCGATGGCCGCTTACGGCTTTCTCATGACGGTCGGAGCGGCCGCGCTCACGTCGTTCTACTCCTGGCGCCTGATCTTTAAGACTTTCCACGGCGAGCCGCACGATCGGCATCACTACGAAGCGGCGCACGAAAGTTCGAAAGTCATGCTGATCCCGCTGGCCGTGCTGGCGTTCGGTTCGATCGCCGCCGGCTGGCCGTTTCTCTCGGTCTTTACCGGCCACGGCGCCGAGCAATTTTTCCGCGACGCGCTCAAGCTCACGACCGCCGAAACGCTGTTCGAGAATGCCGAAAAGCTGCCGCTGTTGATGTCGCTATTGCCGACCGTGATGATGATCCGCGGCTTTCTGGTTGCCTACCAATTCTATATCCGCCGGCCGGATCTGCCGGTGGCCTTGGCGCGCGACCAGCGCGTGCTCTACGAGTTCCTGCTCAATAAATGGTACTTCGACGAGATCTACGATTTCCTCTTCGTGCGTTCGGCCATTTGGCTCGGCCGCTTGTTCTGGAAGGGCGGCGACGGCTTTATCATCGACGGTTTCGGGCCTGATGGGGTGTCGGCCCGCGTGCTCGACGTGACCCGCAACGTCGTCCGCCTGCAGACCGGCTACCTCTATCACTATGCCTTCGCCATGCTGATCGGCGTTGCCGCGCTGATTACTTGGTTCATGTTCGCGGGGCTGCACTGATGACGAGCTGGCCGATCCTCTCCGTCGTCACCTTCCTGCCGCTGGTCGGCGCGTTGTTCATCGCTTGCTTGCGCGACGACGAAGCCGGCGTACGCAATACACGCTGGGTGGCGCTGTGGACGACGCTTATCGTCTTCGCGATTTCGCTGATTCTGATCTGGCGTTTCGATCCGTCGACGGCCGATTTCCAGTTCCTTGAAAAGAGGCCATGGCTCGGCGGCGCGATCAACTATGCGATGGGCGTCGACGGCATCTCGCTGCCGTTTGTGATCCTGACCACCGGGCTCATGCCGATCTGCATCCTGGCGAGCTGGACTGCGATCCAGCGCCGGGTCCGCGAATACATGATCGCGTTCCTTGTCCTCGAAACGCTGATGGTCGGCACCTTCTGCGCGCTCGACCTCGTATTGTTCTATCTGTTCTTCGAAGGCACCCTCATTCCGATGTTTCTGATCATCGGCGTGTGGGGCGGCCCGCGCCGCGTCTATGCCAGCTTCAAGTTCTTCCTCTACACGCTGCTCGGCTCCGTGCTGATGCTGCTCGCCATCATGGCGATGTACTGGGACGCCGGCACGACCGACATTCCGACGCTGTTGCATCATCCGTTTTCGCTTGTTCTGCAGACCGCGGCGTGGTTCGCGTTCCTGGCGTCCTTTGCGGTGAAGATGCCGATGTGGCCGGTGCACACCTGGCTGCCGGACGCGCATGTCGAGGCGCCGACCGCCGGCTCGGTGATCCTGGCCGCAATTCTCCTGAAATTGGGCGGCTACGGCTTCTTGCGCTTTTCACTGCCGATGTTTCCGGAAGCGTCGCAGCATCTGGCGCCCTTGATCTATGTGCTATCGATCGTGGCGATTATTTACACCTCGCTCGTCGCGCTGGTGCAGGAGGACGTGAAAAAGCTCATCGCCTACTCGTCGGTCGCGCATATGGGCTTTGTCACCATGGGAATTTTCGCGGTCACCGCGCAGGGCGTCGCCGGCGGTATTTTCCAGATGATTTCGCACGGCATCGTCTCCGCCGCCTTGTTCCTCTGCGTGGGCGTCATCTATGACCGCATGCACACCCGCGAAATCGCCGCCTATGGCGGGCTGGTCAACCGCATGCCGCTTTACGCTTTCGTCTTCATGGTATTCACGCTGGCCAATATCGGACTGCCCGGGACCTCCGGATTCGTCGGCGAGTTCTTGACGCTGATCGGTACGTTTCGGGTCAATACCTGGGTGGCGACGCTGGCGACCTTCGGCACCATCCTGTCGGCCGCCTATGCGCTCTGGCTCTACCGCAAGGTGATTTTCGGCAAGTTGGAAAAACCTAATCTCTTCAACATCAAGGATATCGGCTGGCGCGAGATCACGATTTTGGCGCCGCTCGTCATCCTGACCATCGTGTTCGGCGTCTATCCCAAGCCGGTGCTCGATATTTCCTCGGTATCGGTGACCGCCTTGATCGACAATTACCATCATGCGCTCAGCACCGTGCAGACGGCGGCGCTGGCAAAATAACGTAACAGGAAGCAATGAACACCGCGCACTTTGCCAGGCTGGTTCCGCTACTGCCGGAGATCGTTCTCGGCGGCGGCGCCATGGCGTTGCTGATGCTGGGCGTCTTCCAAAAGGGCCGGCCGGGGCGCGCGGTGGATTTCGCCGCGATCGCGCTTCTGATCGTTGCCGGCGCCATTCTGCTGCTGTTGCCGGCCGGGAAACTGACGACCTTCGGCGGCAGCTTCATTGTCGACGACTTTGCCCGGTTCTTGAAAATCCTGGCGCTGTTGGGCTCGGCCGCCGCGATTGCGATGTCGCTCGATTACGTCGAGCGCGAGCGCCAGCAGCGGTTCGAATATTCTGTGCTTATCCTGCTGTCGACGCTCGGCATGATGATGCTGATATCGGCGGCCGACCTGATCGCGCTCTATCTCGGCCTCGAACTGATGAGCCTGCCGCTTTACGTCGTCGCCGCCAGCCACCGCGACAACCTGCGCTCGACCGAAGCCGGGCTGAAATATTTCGTGCTCGGCGCGCTGTCGTCGGGAATGCTGCTCTATGGAGCGTCCTTGACTTATGGCTTTACCGGCACCGTGAGCTTTGCCGGCATCGCGCATGCGGCGGGGCAGGGCGGCCCGGCCGGCATCGGCTTGATTTTCGGCATTGTCTTTCTGTTCGCCGGTTTCTGCTTCAAGGTCTCGGCGGTGCCGTTTCACATGTGGACGCCGGACGTCTATGAAGGGGCGCCGACGCCGGTGACGGCGTTTTTCGCCGCTGCACCGAAAGTTGCCGGCATCGCGATGTTTGTGCGCGTCGCGGTCATGGCCTTCCCCGGCATCACCTCGGAATGGCAACAGATCGTGGTCTTCGTCTCCATCGCCTCGATGGTGCTCGGCGCCTTTGCCGCGATCGGTCAGCGCAACATCAAGCGGCTGATGGCCTATTCCTCGATCGGACACATGGGTTTTGCGCTGATCGGACTTGCCGCCGGCACCTCCGAAGGCGTGCAGGGCGTGCTCATCTATATGGCGATCTACATCACGATGACGCTTGGGGTCTTCGCCGTGATCCTGTCTATGCGGCGCGACACCGGCATGGTGGAATTGATCGATCAGCTCGGCGGCCTGGCGCGCACCCATCCGGCGACGGCGTTCTTTTTGGCGATGCTGTTGTTCTCGATGGCGGGGATACCGCCGCTCGCCGGCTTCTTTGCAAAATTCTACGTCTTCCTCGCCGCCATCAAAGCCGGCCTTTATGTGCTGGCCGTCATCGGCGTGCTGGCGAGCGTGGTCGGAGCCTATTATTATCTCGCCATCATCAAGACGATGTATTTCGACGAGCCGGTCGAAGGTTTTTACACCATGCCGTATGAATTGCGCTTGGTGCTGGCGATATGCGGGCTGTTCAATATTCTGTTCTTCCTCTATCCGGGGCCGCTGGTCGGCATTGCGAGCGCGGCCGCGCACTCTCTGTTCTGATGCAGCTTGACCCAATAGCGGGCGAGGCGGGCGTGCGGCTGGTTGCCCTCGCCACGGTCGGCTCGACCAACGCGGAAGCCCGCATTCGCGCGCAGCAGGGCGAGCCCGCGCCACTGTGGATCACCGCGGTCGAGCAGACCGAAGGCCGCGGCCGGATGGGCCGCTCCTGGGTCTCGCCTGTCGGGCAATCTCTATGCGAGCCTCTTGCTGCGCGAGCCGTCGTCGTCCGAACGCGCGCCGGAACTGGCGTTCGTCGCGGCTCTGGCGCTGCGCGATGCCATTCTTGCCGAGGCGCCGGCGTTGGCGCCGCAGCTCGCCTTCAAATGGCCGAACGATGTTTTACTCGCCGGCCAGAAATGCGCCGGAATCCTGATCGAGGGCGAGGTCGCGCCGGGCAGGGGGCTCAGTGTCGTCATCGGCATTGGCGTGAATTGCTCGAGCCATCCGCCGGCCGCGGCCTATCCGGCGACCGATCTTGCCGCCCACGGCGCGAAAATCACGCCGCAACGGTTGTTCCAGCGGCTGTCGGCCACGATGTGCCGGCGAATGGCTCAGTGGGCCGGTGGCGAAAACCTTCCGGCGGTCCTAGCTGACTGGCTCGGCGCTGCGCGCGGCATCGGCGAGGAGATCATGGTACGCAACGGCGCCGGCGAAAAGCACGGCCGCTTTGTCGGTCTCGATAGCTCAGGCCGGCTTATTCTGGAGAGCCGCGGCGGCACCGTCGAAAAAATCTCGGCAGGCGACGTTTTTCCATTGCGCGCTTCACGGCGGCCGCCCCGTGCCGAGCCGGGCTTAAGCGATGGCGCACAACGAACTCGTCTTCGCAGCCGCTCGGCGGCATCGGCGAGATCGGGATGAACCTCTCGATCTACGGTTTCGGCGAGGCGCGGCGCCGGCAATGGCTTATCGTCGACTGCGGCGTGTCGTTCGCGTCCGAGGAGCATTTGCCCGGCGTCGATCTGATCCTGCCGGACATCAGCTATCTGATCGCCGAACGAAAGAACATCGTCGGCTTGGTGCTCACCCACGGCCACGAGGACCATCTGGGCGCGCTGATCGATCTGTGGCCGCGGCTCGAGGTGCCGATCTACGCCACGCCGTTTACGGCGGCTCTGTTCGAGGCCAAGCGCGCGTCGGAGCCCGGCGCGCCGCGAATTCCCGTCAAGGTCATGCCGCTTGGCGGGCATCTCACCCTCGGCCCGTTCGCTATCGATTTCATCAATGTCGCGCATTCGATCCCGGAATCGAATGCGCTCGCCATCCGCACGCCGGCCGGCATCGTGCTGCATACCGGCGATTGGAAGATCGATCCGACGCCCATCATCGGTGCGCCGACCGACGCGGCGAAGCTGACCGCGCTCGGCGACGAGGGCGTGCTCGCGCTGGTCGGCGATTCCACCAACGCGGTGCGGGAAGGGCGCTCGCCGTCGGAGGCCGATGTCGCCAAGACATTGGCCGAACTGATCCGCACCGCACCGCGGCGTGTCGCCGTCACGACGTTTGCCTCCCATGTCGGTCGGCTACGCGCGGTGGCTGATGCCGCCCGCGCCGTCGAACGCGAAGTCGTCCTGATCGGCCGGGCGATGGAGCGGGTGGCGCAGGTGGCGCGCGAAACCGGCTATCTCGACGGCGTGCAGGATTTTCGCAGCGTGGAGAGCTACGGCTATTTGCCGCCCGACAAGGTTTTGGCGCTGTGTACCGGCAGTCAGGGCGAGCCGCGCGCCGCGTTGTCGCGCATTGCCCGGGACGAGCATCCGGAAGTCACGTTGTCCAAGGGCGACCGCGTCATCTTTTCCTCGCGCGCTATACCCGGCAACGAGAAAGCCGTTGGCGAAGTCATCAATGGCTTGGTCATGCAGGGCATTGAGGTCATCACCGACCGCACCCACCTCGTTCATGTCTCCGGTCATCCGCGGCGCGACGAGTTGCGCGACATGATCGGCTGGGTGCGGCCGCAAATCCTCATCCCGGCGCACGGCGAAGCCCTGCACTTGGCCGAGCACGCCGAGCTCGCCCGCCGTGCCGGCGTGCCGAAGGTCCTGATTTGCCGCAATGGCGACCTCGTCCGTCTGGCGCCGAACGGCCCGGAAATCGTCGACGAGGTGCCGTCCGGCCGCTTGTACAAAGACGGCTCGCTGTTGATCAGCGCCGAGGGCCGCACGGTCGCCGCGCGCCGGCGCTTAAGCTTTGCCGGGGTCGTGACGGTCGCTTTGGCCGTAAACGACAAGGGTACGCTTATGGCCGATCCCGAAGTCGAACTGATCGGCCTGCCGGAGACTGACGCCGCCGGCGTCTCGATGACCGAAATCGCGCGCGATGCGGTCGAGAAAGCCTTCGAATCCATGCCAAAGCCGCGCCGCCGCGATCCCGATGCGATTGCTGAAGCCGTGCGGCGCGCGGTGCGCTCCCGGATCGCCGAACGCTGGAACAAAAAGCCGATCTGCCACGTCCATGTGCTGACGGTGTAGGATACCCCTGCCGGGACGAAAGGAGACCAACGACAATGATCGGCAGGCTCAATCACGTGGCGATCGCGGTCCGCGATCTCGGCAAAGCGAGCGCGGTCTATCGCGATACCCTGGGCGCAAATGTCTCAGCGGCGGTGCCGCAACCCGACCATGGTGTGACCACAGTGTTCATCACATTGCCGAACACCAAGATCGAGCTGCTCGAGCCACTCGGCGAAGGCTCTCCCATCGCCAAATTTCTCGAGCGCAATCCGGACGGCGGCATGCACCACATCTGCTACGAAGTGGACGACATCCGCGCCGCCCGCGATGCGCTCAAAGCGGCCGGCGCGCGCGTGCTCGGCGACGGCGAGCCGAAGATCGGAGCGCACGGCAAGCCGGTGCTCTTTCTCCACCCCAAGGATTTTTCCGGCGCCTTGGTCGAGCTGGAACAGGCGTAGGCATGACCTTTACCACCGGCTTGGCGGCTTTTTTCCTGATCTGGTGGGTCAGTCTGTTCGCCGTGCTGCCATGGGGCATACGCAGTCAGCACGAAGCCGGTGAGATGGCCCCCGGCACCGATCCGGGCGCGCCGGTCAATTTCCGGCTCGGACGGAAATTGCTGTGGACGACGGTTGTGGCGCTGGTGATCTATGGCGGAGGCTACGTCGTCTATCGCGAGCATCTGGTGACGCTCAGCGGCCTGATGGGCCATTATGATTACGCAAAATATTGATGTTAAATCAATATTTTGGGGTAATTTTCTCGCCTGATTTATGCGCCATTCTGTGGGCGCTCAAAAAAGAAAAAGCAGGGCCAAAGCCCTGCCGTAAAATCCTCATCCAACCCATAACCCACGCTTGGTTCTTTGATACGCAGTACGACGCGTGGCTGGCGATGCTTTACGCTCGCGGGTTATCCTCCCGAGACTTGGACCGCTACTTTCGGCGTCGCGATTAAGGCCGCGGCACCGGGTCGCGCGCTATTGGTAATCGATCTGCCCGCCATTGTCATCATGTTACCACCGCCTGCCGCAAATAATTCGCATGGAACTTTCGTTCTAGGCCGCAATTTGCCCGCCTCTTGTATTTCCGCCGCCGTTGCGGCTTCACTGCGCGCACAGCGCTTCCCGATGTGACCAGATTTCATGCGCCTTTCCCGTTACTTCCTGCCTAGTCTGCGTGAGACGCCGAAGGAGGCGGAGATCGCATCGCATCGGCTGATGCTGCGCGCCGGCATGATCCGGCAGGAGGCGGCCGGGATTTATGCGTTTTTGCCGTTGGGCTTTCGCGTCCTGCAAAAGATCTGCGCCATCGTGCGCGAGGAGCAGGACCGCTCCGGCGCCATCGAGCTTTTGATGCCGACCATCCAGTCGGCCGACCTGTGGCGCGAGAGCGGCCGCTATGAGGCCTATGGCAAGGAGATGCTGCGCATCAAGGACCGCCACGAGCGCGACATGCTCTACGGCCCGACCAACGAGGAAATGATCACCGAGATTTTCCGCGCTTATGTGCGCTCCTACAAGGACCTGCCGCTCAACCTCTATCACATCCAGTGGAAGTTCCGCGACGAGGTGCGGCCGCGCTTCGGGCTGATGCGTGGGCGCGAGTTCCTGATGAAGGACGCCTATTCATTCGACCTCGATTTTGCCGGCGCCAAGCACGCCTATAACCGGATGTTTGTCGCCTATTTGCGCACCTTCGCCCGCTTAGGCCTGCGCTCGATCCCGATGGTGGCGGAAAGCGGCCCGATCGGCGGCAATCTGTCCCACGAGTTCATCATCCTCGCCGATACCGGCGAAAGCGAAGTGTTCTGCCACCGCGACTATCTCGACTTCGAGGTTCCGGGACCGGACGTCGATTTCACCCATGTCGGCCGTCTGCAGGCGATCGTGGACAAGTGGACGTCGCTCTATGCGGCGACGTCGGAGAAACACGACCCGGCGGCGTTCGACGCGCTGCCGGCCGACAAGCGGGTGTCGGCGCGCGGCATCGAAGTCGGTCATATTTTCTATTTCGGCACCAAGTATTCCGAGCCGATGAAGGCCTTTGTGACCGATCACGATGGCGCCGACCGGCCGGTGCATATGGGGTCCTACGGCATCGGTCCGAGCCGGCTTGTGGCCGCCATCATCGAGGCCTCCCACGACGACGCCGGGATCATTTGGCCGGAACCGGTCGCGCCGTTCCGGGTCATGATCCTCAACCTCAAACAAGGCGCCAGCGACACCGACAAGGCTTGTGAAGAGCTTTATGCCGCATTCAACGCCAAGGGCGTCGATACCCTCTATCACGACCTCGACGAGCGGCCCGGCTCGAAGTTCGCCATGGCCGATCTCATCGGCATTCCCTGGCAGATCCTGGTCGGGCCGCGCGGTCTGGCCGAGGGCAAAGTCGAGGTGAAGCGACGCGCCGACGGCCAGCGGGAGCTCATGACCGCGTCAGATGCGATCGCGCGGCTGACCTCATGAAACTGTGCGCGGCGACCGTTTGACGCGAAATGATGCGGCTTGAAACCGCCAGAATCGTGTGAAACTCGGGATGTTCACGGGGACCTGACATAAATGGCCGATCCGACCGGCACGCGACCTTTTTCGGCCTATGAGTGGATGCTCTCGCTGCGCTACCTGCGCGCCCGGCGCAAAGAGGGATTCATATCGGTCATCGCCGGTTTTTCGTTCCTCGGCATCATGCTCGGGGTGGCCACGCTGATCATCGTCATGGCGGTGATGAACGGGTTCCGCCAGGAGCTTTTGACCAAGATCCTGGGGCTTAACGGCCATCTTTTGATCCAGCCGCTGGAATCGCCGCTGACCGATTACGCCGCCGTCGCCGACCGCGTCTCGAAAGTCCCCGGCATCTATCTCGCGGCGCCCCTGGTCGAGGGCCAGGCCTTGGCGTCCTCGCCGTTCAATGCGTCCGGCGTCGTGGTCCGCGGCATGCGCGGCGCCGACCTCGCAAAGCTCACGCAGGTCTCGAAGAACGTCAAACAGGGCACGCTCGACGGTTTCGACGACGGCCAAGGCATCGCCATCGGGGCACGGCTTGCCGAGCAGCTTTCGGTGCGGGCCGGCGATAATCTCACGCTGGTGGCCCCGCGCGGCGCGGTGACGCCGATGGGAACGACGCCGCGGATCAAGGCCTACAAGATCGCCGCCGTGTTCGAGATCGGCATGTCCGAATACGATTCCGCCTTCGTCTTCATGCCGCTCACCGAAGCGCAGGCTTATTTCAATCGGCCGGGCGACGTCACCGCGATCGAGGTCTATACCGACGATCCCGACCGTATCGACAGCTTCCGTAAAGCGGTGACCGAGGCCGCCGGGCGGCCGATCTACATGGTCGACTGGCGCCAGCGCAATGCCACGTTCTTCAATGCGCTTCAGGTCGAGCGCAACGTGATGTTTTTGATCCTGACCTTGATCGTGCTGGTGGCGGCGCTCAATATCGTTTCGGGCTTGATCATGCTGGTCAAAGACAAAGGCAGCGACATCGCGATTTTGCGCACCATGGGCGCCACGCAAGGGGCGATCATGCGGGTCTTTCTCATTACCGGCGCCGCGATCGGCGTGGTGGGCACCGGCGTCGGTTTCGTCATCGGCGTGATCGTCTGCGCCTATATCGAAGACATCCGCCGTTTCCTGTCGTGGCTGACCAATACCGAGCTGTTCTCGCCGGAGCTCTATTTCCTCTCCCAGCTGCCGGCCCATATGAACGTCAAGGAAACCACCGCGGTCGTCGTCATGGCACTCGGCCTGTCGCTGTTGGCGACGCTTTATCCGTCATGGCGCGCGGCGCGGCTCGATCCGGTCGAAGCGCTGCGCTATGAATGATCGGGCGTGATGGATGAGACCACAACGATAGCCGGGGCCCCCACGTCGATATCCGGCAACGACGAGCAACCGCTTGTCTTCCTGCACGGCATTTGCCGGCAGTTCCGCCAAGGCGATGCGACGCTCGACGTGCTGCGCGGCGCCGAGCTTGCGGTCTGGGCCGGCCAATCGGTGGCGCTGGTCGGACCGTCAGGCGCCGGCAAGTCGACGCTTCTGCACATTGCGGGTTTGCTCGAACATGCCGATGCCGGCGAAGTCTATATCGACGCCACGCCGACCGCACATCTGTCCGATACGGCGCGGACGCGTATCCGGCGCACGGAAATCGGCTTCGTCTATCAGTTCCATCATCTCTTGCCGGAATTTTCGGCGCTGGAGAACGTCGTCCTGCCGCAAATGATCCGCGGCCTGTCGCGCCGGGAAGCCCGCGTGCGCGCCAGCGAGCTGTTGAGCTATCTGGGTCTCAAGGACCGGCTCACGCACCGGCCCGCCGAGCTTTCGGGCGGTGAGCAGCAACGCGTCGCCATCGCGCGCGCCGTCGCCAACGCGCCGCGCATCCTGTTCGCCGACGAGCCGACCGGCAACCTCGACGTCCACACTGCCGACCACGTCTTTGCCACGCTCAATCAGTTGGTGCGCGCCTCGGGACTTGCGACCATCATTGCCACCCACAACATGGACATTGCCGCGCAAATGGATCGCCGCGTTACCATCCGCGACGGCCTGATCGTCGAGTTGACGTGAGATCCAAAGTTCAATGGTGGGCGCGGTGCCGGTGCGGTCCGGCGGGTGGACGATAAGTGTTGTTCGCCATGCAAAAACCGCCGATGCCGCTGACGTCTTCCATGCACTGCCGGTAGGTCGAAAAGCCGCAATTCATGGCCCCGCCCGAGCCTCGGCCATATTGGGCACACCACGGATAATTTTGCGCTTGCGCCGGCGCCGCGGCCGCCGCCGCGGCAGCGGCGGTTGCCAAGGCGAAAAGAAATACTTTCATTGTCGTTCCCGGTTTTAGGTGGTTCGAACGGTAACGCTGTGCCCCCCTGGTGAGTTCAAGACGCCGCGCGGGCGCAAGTGCCGTCAGAAATGGGAATGGTGCTTGAGCGTCCGCCGCTGCGCCGGTGCCGCGGCCGGCGGCTTATAGGTGTTGTTTTGCTCGCAGAAGCCGCCGATGCCGCGGACGTCCGCCAAACATTGCTGGAAACTGATAAAGCCGCAATTCATGCCGCCATCGCCTTTGTCGTATTGCGCGCACCAGGGATAGTTTTGCGCTTGCGCACAGCCGATGCCGATCGAAAGCGCGGCGAGGGCAAATCCCAAAACCGATAAATAGCGCATGAGCCGAACTCCGGATGTTCAATCGGCAACTCCGATCAGGACGATTTGTGAGCGCGGCTCTTGTGCGTCTTGGCTACGGGTGGCGCTGCGCTCCTTGGCGGCTCGTACAGATTGTTGTGGTCGCAGTAACCGCCGCTGCCCGTGATATCGATCATGCATTGCGCCAAAGTCGAGAAGCCGCAATTCGTCCCGGCGCCGTCGGCGAAATTCGAGCACCACGGATAATTCTGCGCTTGCGCGCACGGCCGGCGATCAGCGGCAAGCTTAATGCGGCTGCCAGAACCGCGACGCGACACAACGGTAGCCGGCGATCAGGAGCTTTTGCGGGCACGATGCTGGTTTGCCTGCGAGCGCGACGGCCCCGGGACCGGCGGTTGATACTGCGTATTGACCACGCAGAATCCGCCCGCGCCGCTCACCGTCGCCATGCATTGTTCGTGGGTCGTAAACCCGCAATTCATGCTGCCGCCCATGCTGCCGCTATATTGCGCGCACCACGGATAGTTCTGCGCCTGCGCGGAGCTTGCGATCGCAACGCCGGCAACAAGTCCCAGTAACAACAGCGAGCGCCTCATAGACGCCTCCTGATGTTGGCCCCGCGCCGATAACGCCGCGGGGCGCAATCAATTCAGCCGATGCCCCATGGCGCCCCCGGCCTTCAGGGGGACTCGTCGCAACGATTAAGAGTGGCTGCGTGTCCGCGCCGTCGAATGCGTGGCGGGGACGGCGGGGTGATAGAGCGTGTTGGCCTCGCAGTAGCCGCCTTCGCCGCGAATAGTCGCCATGCATTGCTCGTAGCTTACGAAACCGCAATTGATTGCGTCATCCGAACCGGCGTCGATATGCCCGCACCACGGATAGTTTTGGGCTTTGGCAACGGTCGTATTTGCCGCAATTGCGATGAGAATGAAGAGCGCTCCAAGTGCGAATATTGGACGCCGCATTACCGCCTCCCTGGCTTGGCAGTCCGTCGACTTGGCAGTTGGCTTTATCAATGAACGCCAAAAGGCGTCCCATTATTGCATCGGCGGCAAGATAAATCGTCCCGGCGCCACGCCATTGCGCAGCACAAACGGGGCCGGCGGCGGCTACTCATAAAGGATTCCGCTGATGCGGTGAGAACGTGATCAAACTCGGTGAAAGGAGCTTGGCTCATGGCTCGCTACGAACTGACGGAGTTTGAGTGGAAGGTGATCCAGCCGCTGCTGCCGAACAAGCCTCGCGGTGTGCCGCGTGTCGATGATCGCAGCGTGTTCTGAACGGTATATTCTGGGTTTTGCGCTCAGGTTCGCCCATGGGCTGACGAACCGGAGCGCTATGGCCCGCCGACGACGTTGTACAATCGCTTCAATCGCTGGCGCAAAGCTGGCGTCTGGGACCGGCTGATGGATGCGATCATCGAGGCTCATGACGGCAAGGTGCAGATGATCGATTCCAGCATCGTGCGTGTTCACCAGCAAGCGGCCGCCCAAAAAAACAGGCTGGAGACGCTTGTATCGGTCGAAGTCGTGGAGGGCTGACCGACCAAGCTGCATCTGCGGGTTATCGGCAACGGATTGCCTGTGCAGATCGAATTGTCGCCGGGCCAGATGAACGACGGGCCGATGGCCGAACTCCTGCTCAACGATTTTGCCGGAAGGCGCGGATGTGATCGCCGACAAGGGCTATGACGCAGATTGGATCAGGGATTTGATCGAAGATCGGGCTTGCACGCCGCACATCCCACCGAAATCAAACCGCTATGACGGCATCACTTACAGCAAAAGCCTCTACAAGCAGCGCAACCTTATTGAGCGTGCTTCAATAAACTCAAGCAGATCAGACATATCGCCACGCGCTACGACCGTAGTGCTCTCAACTGACCTCGCCATGATCAAAATAGCTTGTCTTCGCCTATGGCTCAGGTTTTATGAGTTCACATCCTAGCGGGCAATACCGGCTGCGGCGGAGCGACAACACCGCTTTTCCAGCGAAGTTCCGAGCTCGCGTTCGACTTCGGCAGGACATCGCCCGAAACGCCGCTGGAAATCCCATCGGCCGCCGGCGCATAGTGCTTGCATGGTGGATGCTAACGAAAAGCCGGTCATGGAGCCGTTTCCCGATAAGGCGGGAACGGGCTGGCATGTGATCATCCGCTATCGCGAGGGCCATGAACGCCGCATCGAGGGCTTTACCACCAAGAGCGAGGCCGTCGATTGGATCGAAGCCAATTCAACGCAGGTGGATGAGTAGCCGTCACAGGCAAAACTCGACCGCCAAAGGCGCGCCGGAACAGGGTTTGCAGCCTCGCCTGGGCAGGGCATAGTCACCGTCATGGCGAAAATCCGCGCACTGAAATCGGCCAGAAGGCTCCGGTCGGACCCCCCAGCCAAGGAATTGGCAAGACGGCAGCTCATCCATCGCGCCATTGCCATTGGCCGAGCCAAAAGAGCGCGGCGAAAGAAGTAACGGCCGCCCGGGAGGCACGCGTGTGGAAATTCATCCAAGCGGTGGTGCTGATGGCTCTCATGGCCGGGAGCGCCTACGCGCAAGTCGCGCCGTTACCCGATAACAACAAGCCGCCGACAAAAGAGGAAAGGGAGAAACAAGCCGCCGACGCCGCCTATCGATCGAGCCTCAAGTCAGTTCCTGTGACGAAGTCCGCTGATCCGTGGGCTGATGTGCGCCCAAACACCCCCGCGGCGGCCAAGAAGAAGCAACAATGAAAAGGCGCCTGGCGAGGTGAGCACTTGACGCCTGCCAGAACAATGATCGCCGCGGCCTGCGTAGTGGCCGCATTGACTTGCCAGATACCGCCCTCTCGCTGCGCAGTCACCTTCGTATTGCCAAGGCTTCGACCCGGACGCGTGCGCGAGAATCGTGGGCGTAGTCGAGGCGAAAGTGCTGCCGTCTTACTGCAAGCCCGATTCGGATTGGCGGGGACCACGCTATCGGCGGAGCAGCTGCGAATTTGTTACGTCATGACCGCCGACAAGATAGAGAGGAACAAGAATCCGCAGGAGAAGGCCGCCGCCGACGCCGCGCAACGTCAGAGGGACGAGAACAGACGACGCGCTGCGCTTAAATACCCAGGCGCAAGACTGGCGACGGGGTAGAAGCCGACAACGGCGCAGTCTACGCGATCGACATGAACTCGATTTCACGGTCAGGTCCCGACGCTGCTGGCCGCTCGCAGGCCCACGCAGTAGTCTGTACCGTCGAAAACGACGTCTGCGACATCATGAACCAAGACCGCTGGGTCTTCTATTGTTCGTTGGACCGGATCGGGGTCGGCCTAGCGCCGTCTGTCTACGTCGCACCATTGTCCCTCGGGCGCCGTGTTTTAGATATTGCTTGCGGCAGGTAATTGGCGATCTACGGGGACGGAGATGCCGCGCAAGCCGATGAAACCCGACGACGCCGAGCAACCGAAGCGATTTATCGAAACGGCCGAGGAGGTCGCCGGGGATGACAAGATGCTTTGGGAGCGCGCGTTCAGAAGATCCTCCGCGCCAACATCCAAACGCATAAGAAACCTTAACGCTGGGCCCATCGGCCCAGCTAAAGATCCCTCCGCCCCATTGGTCTATCGGGTATTTCTTGACATCTTGCGCGCTCCCGAGAATTGAGGCGGCAAAGTCCTGACCGTAAACCTGCCCAGAGAAAAATCGCCGAAAACCGAATGCACAGGCGTCCGCGATTTGGAGAAGCGGTTCGTCTGGCTTCTCCACGGAATGAATTCGGCATCTGATCCGCGATACTTTTCTGGTTCGGAACTCGTCCTCGTTCAGCAATGGTTTTTCCACCGGATGAACAAGGCGAATATCAGGATTTCGGAAAATGCTGTAGCCTGGGTTGACGAGCCATTTGGCGACGTGCCGCAACAAACGTTTACTCTCAGGAACGTCCTCCGCGATGACGGTGGCCACACTCATTTGAACGGGCATATTTGAGCGATGCAGGAATCCGCTATGGCGATGGCACTCTGCTGAAAAGCAATCGCGTGGTGGGCTTGGACCCAACGAAATGCCGCGTCCCTGGATTGCGTCGTATCTGGTAGTTCGGGTAGATGCGCAGGCACGCCCCGACCGCGGAGCGAAATTCAAATGTATTGAGATCGACATCATGGAGCACAGGGAGGTTTTTCCGCGCAATCAAACGGCCAATTCTCCCGGGGTAAAGCTTGGTGCTCCCCAGATTTTTTTCTGCATGGAAAACAGGACAAGCTGGGCGGAGACTGTGCGGGATCAACTGAAGAGTGTCGGAGCCACTGCTTTCTCCAGCAGGGCCGCATTGATGGTCCGCGTGAACGATGATGCCCACCACGACGCTGATAGGTTCCTTTCTTCGAGGTGCCGGCCTCATCAATGAATACGTATCGCACCCGGAGATTGCCCTTTAAGGGACCCCAAAGATCGCAAGTAGCATGCGATAGGAGGGGGTCACGATTCGCCCCAAAATCTACCCCCAGCCGGTAAGGCTGCCGAGTGAAACGTCGCCGCCTCTTGCACATTTATCCCTTGACAGCATTTAAAGGGTCTGGTAGGGATATCCCTCAATCGCAGGTAGGGGATATAGCCAATGAAGCCCGAAATCCACACTTTCAAGCAATTTCAGGCCATTTATCCAGACGACGCGGCCTGCCTCCGCAAGCTTATGGAGGTGAACTACGGCGGCACCGAAATTAGCTGTCCGGGCTGCGGAGCGGACTCGAAATTCCACCCGTTAGCCGAAGCGTCGGGCTTTCGTCTATCAGCTTTGCGGCCATCACATTTATCCCTGCAGCCGGGACGATTTTTCACAAGTCGCCAACGAACCTCACCAAGTGGTTTTTCGCCATGTACCTCATGACCTCGACCCCGATCTGGCGTGGCCGCCAAAAGAGCTAGAGCGGGCATTGGGCGTGACTTACAAATGCGCGTGGCGGATGGCCCACGAAATCCGCAAACTGATGGCGAGCGCCGACTGCGCGTGGTCCGCTGTCCGGACACGTCGAAGCGGACGAAACTTGGGTTGGGGGCGTTGCTCGGAAACGGGGCAAAGGGCGCGGCAAAGACGGTCGCCCAAGACCATCGTGTTCGGAATGGCGGAACGCGGCGGCAATGTCCGGGTCGGACCGGTGCCAGACGACACCAAGTTCACGCTGGAACCGATCCTGCTTGAAAACGTAGTGCCCGGTACGGTCGTCGATACCGATGGCCACCTATCCTACGGCGATCTCGGTCTAAGCTTTCAACACACCGCGATCAATCACGGCCGCTGGCGAATACGCGCGGGGTATCCACCACACGAACACGATTGAGGGGCATTGGTCGCACTTTAAACGCGCGATCAAAGGCACTCACGTCCACATTTCGGGAAAGCATCTATGGAAATACGCTGCCGAGTTCTCCTATCGGCGCAACTTCCGACATTCTCACGCGGCTATGTTTGATCGCCTTGTGGGCGCTTTCGCGCTGCCACGTCTACAAGACGCGTGAAATCCTTTAGGTGATTGGGGTTTGCGTCGCTGGAAGGAGGGACGCTTTGTTCAGTTTGATCATCGGAAACGGAATATGCGGTAGCCCCACTTTTCCGAAGGTTTGCGATGAAGTCTTTTCTCATTGTGACCAGGTCCGGATGTTCAACGGTTTCGAGTATCTTTTCTACCGGGATTACTACTCCAATTCCAGTGTGGACGCTACGTTCCGGCTCACTCGCATCAGCAACTACATCCTCGTTCAGATTTGGAACGTCGAAATGGCCGTGCATCAGACCCAGTAAAGCGACAGATTGCAAAGACGGCCTCGCGTAGCCCTACGGGCTAATTCCTTCGCGAACAATAACGCCGAATCCGAAATCGCGAAAACAGGGGATCCGCTCAAACCTGCGATTGATCTCGCCTCTACAAGATATGCTTTCATATAGCCAGCATAGCGAGTGTGCACGGGCTCTGAGAGCATCGCAGAGATATTGCCAACTCTCACGATTGGAACGTTTTTGTTGGCGCCGTAGTGGCGCCTAAAGAGACCGACAATCGCTATTTCACTGCCTAATCCGAACGACTGCATTAATTTCGGCGCTTGGAAAAAACCCAGTTTCAGGGTCATTGAGAACCAATGACGACTGAATCCATGCTCACTACGGCACGAGTCTCGTCATCAATAAATGTTGTAGCAATCGGGCATACCGCGAAATCAGTCGGTTCTTGCTCACTGTTGGGATGAAATCTGAACGCTTGGGCGTCTCCGAGCGGCACCACCTTCACTTGACCGTTCTTAAGATTGACGCGGAGCCAAATGTCATGGCCCTTGCTGAGTAAGCCGCTAACGACATGCTCTGCGGTTACTAAGTGGTCGAATCTGCTGTGCTGATCTTGGATGTATTGGACAAAGAAAGCTGTCGCGCGGGGCTGAAATTTTCCCTTAGCGTCCTTGATGCCGAGGAAGCAACACTCTTCAGGATAAAGATCAGCAGCCGCACCGGAA
Source organism: uncultured Alphaproteobacteria bacterium (assembly GCA_963714345.1). Classification (GTDB taxonomy): domain Bacteria; phylum Pseudomonadota; class Alphaproteobacteria; order Rhizobiales; family Xanthobacteraceae; genus BOG-931. The sequence continues at coordinate 113,061 of CAVQOD010000014.1, forward strand.
TATCCCGACGCACAAAATATGGAATTTGGGTCATCAGCAGCTAACACTATGGGAAACATGACTACAACCCTAAATGCTGTCAAGGGATAAACAGGGCCTCTTGACTCTAGAACATAAAGGGAACTATGTTCCTTTATGTTCTTATCATAGGGGGTTCCCATGGTTCGCAGATTTGCCGAAGAGGCGATGGCTTTGGCTTCGTTGAGCTTGTTTTTGGCTACGGTCGCCGTCTGGGCCCAGGTTCTTGGAGTTATATAAGTCCTCGGGTCATATAGGCCGGAGGATCAGACGCGTTGAACTACGGGGACAACCGCACAGCCTATCCTCGGCAGGGGCGAGAATCGTGCGAGACCATGGTCTGACCGCAAGTCAGTGAGTCCCTTAGCCCATGGCCGCCATTCGCCGCCGCCGATCCCCCTTTCGTGCATTTGCACGTTCATTCGTCCTATTCGCTGCTCGAGGGCGCTCTGACGATTGCGCGCCTCTGCGAGCTTGCCAAGAAGGACCGCCAGCCGGCCTTGGCGCTGACCGACACCGACAACATGTTCGGCGCGCTGGAGTTCTCCGAAAAGATCGCAGGCTACGGCATCCAGCCGATCATCGGTTGCGCGCTCGGCGTCGACTTCGGTGATCAGGAAATCCGCAACGGGGCGGTCGACCACGTCTGGCCGCGGATCGTGCTCCTCGCCGCGTCGGAAGCGGGCTATCGCAGCCTGATGCGGCTGTCGTCGCGCGCTTACCTCGAAACGCCGCCGCAGGAGCGGCCGCATATCAAGCTCGGCTGGCTCGATGGCGAGACCGCGGGCTTGATCGCGCTCTCCGGCGGTCCGAACGGGCCGCTCGATATGGCCATCGTCGGCGGCCAGAACCCGCTGGCGCTGGCGCGCTGCGAGGAGCTGCAGCGCTTGTTCGGCGACCGGCTCTATATCGAACTGCAACGGCACGGCATGCCGGCCGAGCGCACGGCGGAAGCGGGCCTGATCGATCTGGCTTATGCGCGCGCCATCCCGCTGGTCGCCACCAACGAGCCGTTCTTCGCCACGCGCGAGGATTACGAAGCTCATGATGCGCTCCTTTGCATCGCTGAAGGCCGACTGATCGCCGACGCCGAGCGGCGGCAATTGACCGCCGAACATCGCTTCAAGAGCCGCACTGAGATGGCGGCGCTGTTTGCGGATCTGCCGGAGGCGCTGGCGGCCACCGTCGAGATCGCGCAGCGTTGCGCGTTTCGCCCGCGCACGTTGGCGCCGATCCTGCCGCGCTTTACCGCGGGCGGCGAGGCCGACGAGGCCGCGGCGCTCCGCCACGACGCTTTGCAAGGACTGCAACGGCGGCTGGCGCGCTACGGGGTGGCGCAGGGCCACACCGCCGAGGAATATCACGAGCGCCTCGATTTCGAGCTCGGCGTCATCGCCCGCATGAAATATGCCGGCTACTTCCTCATCGTCGCCGACTTCATCCAATGGGCCAAGGCGCAAGGCATCCCGGTCGGCCCCGGCCGCGGCTCGGGCGCCGGATCGCTGGTCGCCTATGCGCTCACCATCACCGATCTCGACCCGATCCGCTTTGAGCTGTTGTTCGAGCGCTTCCTCAATCCCGAGCGCATATCGATGCCGGATTTCGACGTCGATTTTTGCCAGGAGCGGCGCGACGAGGTCATCCGTTACGTCCAGGAAAAATACGGCCGCGACCGCGTCGCCCAGATCATCACCTTCGGCACGCTCCAGGCGCGCGGCGTTTTGCGCGACGTCGGCCGCGTGCTGCAAATGCCCTATGGTCAGGTCGACAAGCTATGCAAGCTGGTGCCGCAAAATCCGGCCAATCCGGTCACGCTCAAGCGCGCCATCGAGGACGAGCCGCGGCTGCAAGCCGAGCGCGACCGCGACGCGGTCACCCGGCGCGCCTTCGACATCGCGCAAAAACTCGAAGGCCTGCACCGCCACGCCTCGACGCACGCCGCCGGCATCGTCATCGGCGAGCGCGCCTTGACCGAGCTGGTGCCGCTTTATCGCGATCCGAAATCGCTGATGCCGGTGACGCAGTTCAACATGAAATGGGTCGAGCCGGCTGGCCTCGTGAAGTTCGACTTCCTCGGCTTAAAGACGCTCACGGTGCTCGATCACGCCGTGAAACTGGTGGCCCGGCGCGGCGTCGATATCGATCTGACCAATCTGCCGCTCGACGACGCCAAGACCTACGAGATGCTGGCCCGCGGCGAAACCGTCGGCGTGTTCCAGGTTGAAAGTCAGGGCATGCGCCGCGCGCTGGTCGATATGCGGCCCGACCGTTTCGAGGACCTGATCGTGCTCGTGGCGCTGTACCGGCCGGGGCCGATGGCGAACATTCCGACCTATTGCGCGCGCAAGCTCGGCCATGAGCGCACCGATTACCTGCATCCCAAGCTCGAGCCGATTTTGCAGGCGACCTACGGCATCATCACCTATCAGGAGCAGGTCCAGCAGATTGCGCGCGATCTCGCCGGTTACAGCCTCGGCAGGGCCGATATCCTGCGCCGCGCCATGGGCAAGAAGGATCGCAAGGAGATGGCGTCGCAACGCGACAGCTTTATCTCCGGCGCGGTCGAGCGCGGCATCGGCCGCGCCGACGCCGAAGCGATCTTCGATACCTGTGCAAAATTCGCCGAATATGGCTTCAACAAATCGCATTCGGCGCCCTATGCGCTGTTGACCTATCAGACCGCCTATATGAAGGCCAATTATCCGGTCGAGTTCCTGGCGGCGTCGATGACGCTGGAAATGGGCAATACCGATAAGCTCGCCGAATTCCGCGCCGAAGCGGTCCGGCTCGGCATCAAGGTCGAGCCGCCGTCGATCAACCGCTCCGGCGTCGAGTTCGACGTCGACGGCAATACCATCTACTACGCGCTCGCCGCCTTGCGCGGCGTCGGCCGCCAGGCGGTCGACAGCATGGTCGCCGCGCGCGCCGACCGGCCGTTTGCCGACCTCGCCGATTTCGGCCGCCGCATCAATCCGCGCGCGATCAATAAGCGCGTGCTGGAAAGTCTGGTCGCCGCCGGCGCCTTCGATGCCGTCGAGCCGAACCGCGCCCGCGCCAATGCCGCGGTCGATGCGCTGCTCGCCACCGCGCAGCGCACCCAGGACGACGCGGTGCGCGGCCAATCGGAATTGTTCGGCGGTTCGGCAGCGCCGGCGCCGATCGTGGTCGGCTCGCCCGAGCCGTGGCTGCCGGCGGAACGGCTGCAGCGCGAATATGAAGCGGTCGGGTTTTTTCTCTCCGGCCATCCGCTCGACGATTATGCCGCGGCGCTCAAGCGGCTTCGCGTGCAGTCGTGGGCCGAATTCGCGCGCGCCGTCAAAGGCGGCGCAGGCGCCGGCCGCGTCGCCGGCACCGTGGTGGCGCGCACCGAGCGGCGCACCAAGAGCGGCAGCAAGATGGGGATTATCGGCCTGTCCGATCCGAGCGGCCATTACGAAGCGGTGCTGTTCGCCGAAGGCTTGGCGCAATATCGCGACCTGTTGGAGCCGGGAACGGCGGTGCTGTTGTTTCTCACCGCCGAGGTGCAGGCCGACGAAGTGCGCGCGCGCATTCAATCGGTCGAGCCGCTCGACGAGGCGGCGGCCAAAATGCAGCGCGGCTTGCGCGTTTTCCTGCGCGACGAGGAGCCGATCGCGGGCGTCGCCAAGCGGCTGCAAGCGATGCAGAACGGCGCGGCCCGCAACGGCGGCGAGCCGGCGCCGCAGTCGGCGGGCGAGGGCGAAGTCAGCATGGTCCTGCTGCTGCGCAACGGCAGCGAGGTCGAGGTCAAATTGCCCGGCCGCTTCAAAGTCTCGCCGCAGATCGCCGGCGCCATCAAAGCGGTGACCGGCGTGGTCACGGTCGAGGCGCTTTAACGCGCCTTAATCATCGCGCATTACGCCACATCGATGCCGGCCGCATTGCGCTTTAATTCGCGGCAGCCCGACAATATATCAGGCGCCCCGCAGCGCGGTTTCCCCGAATTCTTTAGGCTTACGGCAAATCCAGCGAATGGCTCCGCTTCTCCAACTCAAAGACGTCGCGCTCACTTTCGGCGGGACGCCGCTTCTCACCGACGCCGAACTGACGGTAGGCGCCGGCGAGCGGGTCTGCCTGGTCGGGCGCAACGGTTCCGGTAAATCGACGCTGTTGAAAATGGCGGCAGGCCTCGTCGAGCCCGACCGCGGTTCTGTTTTCGTGCAACCGGGCGCGGTCGTGCGTTATTTGCCCCAGGAGCCGGATTTCTCCGGCTTTGCCTCGACACTCGCTTATGTCGAGGCCGGATTGCGGCCGACCGACGGCGATTACGCCGCGCGCGCGATGCTGGAACAGCTCGGCCTCACTGGAAGCGAACAGCCAAGCCAGCTTTCCGGCGGCGAGGGGAGGCGCGCGTCGCTGGCGCGGGTCCTGGCCGCTGCGCCGGATATCCTCCTCCTCGACGAGCCGACCAACCATCTCGATCTGACCACCATCGAGTGGCTGGAGCAGGCACTCGACGGCAGCCGCGCCGCGCTTGTCCTGATCAGCCACGATCGCAGGCTTCTCTCGACGCTGTCGCGCAGCACCGTCTGGCTCGACCGCGGATCGACGCGGCGGCTCGATCGCGGATTTGCGCATTTTGAGGAGTGGCGCGACGCGGTTCTGGCCGAAGAAGAGCGTGAGCAGCATAAGCTCGGCCGCAAAATCGTCGCCGAGGAACACTGGCTGCGCTACGGCGTCACCGGCCGGCGCAAGCGCAATATGCGCCGCGTCGGAGAATTGCGGGCGCTGCGCGACGAGCGCCGCAACTACCGGGCCACCGCCGGCAATGCCACGATGGTCGCCGGCGCCGCAACGCCGTCAGGCGCGCTGGTGATCGACGCCGTCGGCCTCGGCAAATCCTACGGCGCCATGCCGATTGTCCGCGATTTTTCCGTCCGCGTGCGGCGCGGCGATCGCATCGGCATCGTCGGGCCGAACGGCAGCGGCAAGACCACCTTGATCAACCTGTTGACCGGCGTGGCGGCGCCGGACCAGGGCGCGGTGCGGCTGGGTTCGGCACTTGAGATTGCGGCGCTCGATCAGCACCGCGACAGTCTCGATCCCGGCGTGACGGCCAGGCAAGCCTTAACGGGCGGGAACGAGCGCGGCGGCAATGGCGACACCGTGATGGTCAACGGCAAGCCCAAGCACGTCATCAGCTATCTGAAGGATTTTCTGTTCACCAGCGAGCAGGCGCAAACTCCGCTCGGCAAGCTTTCGGGTGGCGAGCGTGGCCGGCTGATGCTGGCGAAAGTGCTCGCCAAGCCTTCGAACCTTCTGGTGCTCGACGAGCCGACCAACGATCTCGATATGGAAACACTGGACGTCCTTGAGGACATGCTGGCCGAATACAAAGGAACCGTCCTCCTGATCAGCCATGACCGCGATTTTCTTGACCGGTTGGTGAGCGGCGTGATCGCGCCGGAAGGCGACGGGCGGTGGGTCGAATATGCCGGCGGTTACAGCGACATGCTGGCGCAGCGCGGCGCCGATCTGGCGCGCCGGGAGCGAAAGCCGGATGCGCGCAAAGCGCCCCGTGAAGCCTCCTTCCGGATCGCAGCCCCGCCCGCCGCGAGACGCCGGCTGGCATTTAAGGACAAGCACGCCCTCAAATCGCTGCCGGAAACGATCGCGACCCTGCAGACAGAGGCAAGCGCCTTGCAGTCAAGGCTCGAAGAACCCGGATTCTATGCACGCGACCGTATTGGCTTCGAACAAGCGACGACGGCGCTCGGCGATCTGCAGCGCAAGATCGCGGCGGCGGAGAATCGATGGCTGGAAGCTTGAACTCCTGCGCGAAAAAATCGCCGGTGTCGGCGATCCGGCGTGATGACGGTTTCCCCTCGCCATTTAGCGCGCCGCACGATAAGAAGCGGCCGCATCCTCCCCCCACCATTGCGGCGGCGTTTGGAATCCCGGCATGCTTCGGATTGAGAATCTCGTTTTCGATGCGTGGGGCCGCCGCTTTTTCGATTCGGCGAGCGTGGCGATTCCGGTCGGCGCCAAAGTCGGCCTGGTCGGCCGCAACGGGGTGGGCAAAACGACCCTGTTCAAGCTTATCAAGGGCGAGCTGGCGGCGCTGGGCGGCGATATCATCCTGCCCAAATCCGCGCGGATCGGATCGGTCGATCAGGAGCATCCGGCAACGCCGGTGACGCTGATCGATACGATTCTCGCAGCCGATCACTTGCGCGAACAGCTCAACGCCGAACTGGAGACGGCTGAGCCCGAAGAGCTCGCGGAAATCTACCAGCGCTTGGCGGCAATCGACGCCGACCGCGCGCCCGCAAAGGCAGCGGAAATCTTGAGCGGCCTCGGATTCTCCAACGACGATCTTACGCGTCCGATGGCGGAATTCTCCGGCGGCTGGCGCATGCGGGTGGCGCTGGCCGCGGCGCTGTTTGCCGAGCCCGATGTACTCCTGCTCGACGAGCCGACCAATTATCTCGATCTCGAAGGCGCGCTGTGGCTCGAAGCACGCTTAAAGAAATACCCGCACACCGCGCTCGTCATCAGTCACGACCGCGAGCTGTTGAACAATTCGGTCGACGCCATTTTGCATTTTCATGAAGGCAAGCTCGATCTTTACACCGGCGGCTACAACGATTTCGAGACGCGGCGCGCGGAAAAAACGCGGCTCTTGGCGGCCACCAGGGCCAAGCAGGAGGCCGAGCGCGCCCATTTGCAGAAATTCATCGACCGCTTCCGCGCCAAAGCGAGCAAGGCCGCGCAGGCGCAGTCGCGCATCAAGCGACTGGCGAAACTCGAGCCGATCGCGGAGGTGATCGAGGAGCGCGTGGCGCCGTTCACGCTGCCGTCGCCCGCCCGTCCGCTGGCGCCGCCGCTGTTGCAACTCGAAGGCGCCGCCGTCGGCTACGACGGCAAGCCGGTGCTGCGAGCGCTCAATCTGCGGCTCGACGTCGACGACCGCATCGGTCTCCTCGGCGTCAACGGCGCCGGCAAATCGACGTTTGCCAAGCTGATCGCCGGTGCGCTGCCGCTCCAGACGGGCCAGATGAAGCGCGAGGACCGCATCAAGGTCGGCTGGTTTCACCAGCATCAGATCGAGGCGCTCGATCCCGAGGACACGCCGCTCGACATCCTTCGGCGCGAGCGGCCCGACGACAGCGAATCGTCGCGGCGCTCGCGGCTGGCGCAATTCGGCCTGTCGTTCGACAAGCAGGACACCACGGTCGCCAACCTGTCGGGCGGCGAGCGCGCGCGGCTATTGCTCAACCTCGTCGCCATGGCGGCGCCGCATCTGCTGATTCTCGACGAGCCGACCAATCACCTCGACATCGACAGCCGGCGCGCGCTCCTTGATGCGCTTAACGACTACGAGGGCGCGGTCATCCTCATCACCCACGACCGCTCGCTCATCGAGCTGGTTGCCGACCGGCTGTGGCTCACCGCCGACGGTCAGATCAAGCCGTTTGCCGGCGACATGGACGACTACGCCCGTTTCGTCCTGGACCGCGCGCGGGTGGCGGCGCGGGCGCCATCGCAAAACGGCGACGGCCGTGCCGCGGCGGCGGAGCCGATCGACGCCGAGGACGTGCTCACCGCCGCGCAGACGGCGGCGCGAGAGGCGCGCTATGCGGCTAAAAAAGCCGCAAAAAAGCGGCGCCAGCGCGGCTATTGAGGTGCTTGCGGGTTGTTGCGCCCGTCGCAGCCACCCTATATAAGCCCGGCAACCTCACACGCGGACCTTGGCTTAAAGCCGTCCGGTGTCTGGCCCCAAGGCTTCCCTAAGGGCTAAGGCTGCCCAAGAGGGCTTCCCAGGGCTGGGCTCTCGGTCCGCGGCGGATCAACCGGAGAACTTTTATGGCGCTACCCGACTTCAGCATGCGCCAGCTTTTGGAAGCTGGCGTTCATTTCGGCCATCAGTCCCATCGTTGGAATCCGAAGATGGCCGAGTACATCTTCGGCACCCGTAACAATATCCATATCATCGACCTGACGCTGTCGGTGCCGATGCTGCACCGCGCCTTGCAGGCGGTCAGCGATACCGTGGCGCAAGGCGGACGCATCCTGTTCGTCGGCACCAAGCGCCAGGCGCAGGACGCCATCGCCGAAGCGGCGAAAAGATCGGCGCAGTACTACGTCAATTCGCGGTGGCTCGGCGGCACGCTGACCAACTGGAAAACGGTGTCCAATTCGATCAAGCGGCTGCGCACGCTCGAAGAAATGCTCTCGTCCAACGAGGCGCAGGGCTACACCAAGAAAGAGCGGCTGACGCTGCAGCGCGAGCGCGACAAGCTCGACCGCGCGCTCGGCGGCATCAAGGACATGGGCGGGCTTCCCGATCTGGTCTTTGTGATCGATACCAACAAGGAAGACATCGCCATCAAGGAGGCGCGCAAGCTCAACATTCCGGTCGCCGCCATCGTCGACACCAACTGCGATCCTGATGGCATCACCTATCTCGTGCCCGGCAATGACGACGCCAGCCGCGCTATTACGCTGTACTGCGATCTCGTCGCCAAGGCCGCAATCGACGGCATTTCGCGGGCGCAGGGCTCCCATGGCGTCGATACCGGCGCGCAAGCCGAGCCGATCGTCGAGGAGTTGTCGCCGGAGATCAACAAGCTCGGCTTCGAGCCGCTGTCGGGACCGCGCGGCGTTGCCGACGATCTCAAGAAACTACCGAGCGTATCGCCGGTGATCGAAAAGCAGCTCAACGACCTCGGCATATTCCACTTTCAACAAATCGCGGAGCTTTCCCCGACTGCCGCCCACAATGTCGGCGAGGAGGTCGGCCTGCCGGGCCGTATCGAGGGTTGGATTGCCAAGGCCAAGGAACTGACCGCCGAGGAAGTGTAAGCCTGGACCGACATTCATGACCACCAACATCAGCGCCACGATGGTGAAAGAGCTCCGCGACCAGACCGGAGCCGGCATGATGGATTGCAAGGCTGCGCTCAACGAAAGCGGCGGCAATCTGGATGCCGCAGTCGACTGGCTGCGCAAAAAGGGGCTGTCAAAGGCCGCCAAGAAGGCGGGACGGGTCGCGGCCGAGGGGCTCGTCGGAGTGGCGCTCTCCGCCAACAAGGGAATCCTGGTCGAGGTGAATTCCGAGACCGACTTCGTCGCCCGTAACGATTTGTTTCAGGGCCTGGTCAAGATGATCGCCAATGCGGCGCTCGATGCCGGCGCCGATGTCGACAAAATCCTCGCCGCGCGCGCCGGCAGCATCACCATCGCCGAGGCCATCGCCGACACCATCGCCAAGGTCGGCGAGAACATGACGCTGCGCCGCGCCGCCGAACTTTCGGTCGGCAAAGGCACCGTGGCGAGCTACGTCCACAGTGCCGTCGCCGACGGCCTCGGCCGGATCGGCGTGATCGTTGCCCTGGAATCGGCGGGCCAGGCGGACGAGCTTAAAACCTTCGGCCGCTCGGTGGCGATGCATATCGCATCCGCCAATCCGCAAGCGATCGATCCTTCCGGCCTCGATCCGGCGGCCGTGGAGCGCGAGAAGAACGTGCTGGCCGACAAGTTCAAGGCCCAGGGCAAGCCTGCGGCCATGATCGAGAAAATCGTCGAATCCGGGCTAAAGACTTTCTACAAGGAAGTTTGCCTGCTCGAGCAGCCTTTCATCTTCGACGAGAAGGGCAAGCAGAGCGTGGCGCAGGCCGTCAAAGAGGCCGAGACGAAAGCCGGCGCGCCGATCGAGATCGTCGGCTTTGAGCGCTTCGCGCTGGGCGAAGGCGTCGAGCGCCCCGGCGGCGATTTCAGCGGCGAGGTCGCGGCCCTTGCCGGTGCGCATTAGGCCATAAGCGTAATCCACTGCGCCTGTTGGGTTTCGCGCCCAAATGCGCTAGCCCTAACAGCCGGGAATCGGCGGCGAGGGCGGGACATCCCGATGACGAAACCGAACTACCGGCGAGTGATCGTCAAGCTTTCCGGTGAAGCGTTGAGCGGCCCCGAGAAGTTCGGTATCCACCAGCCGACAATCGATCGTTTTGCCGCCGATCTGGTTGCCGCTCACGACCTCGGTATCGATCTCGGCGTCGTGGTCGGCGGCGGCAACGTGCTGCGCGGCGCCAAGGTTTCCGAGGACGGCCTGTCGCGTCCGACGGCGGACGCCATGGGCATGCTGGCGACGGTGATGAATGCCTTGGTTCTGGTGGCGGCGATCGAGCGCGCCGGCACCAGCGCGCGTGCCATGTCGGCGCTGATCATGCCGCAGGTCTGCGAGACCTATGAGCGGCAGTGCGCATTGCGACATCTCGAGGACAACCGCATCATTGTTTTTGCCGGCGGCACCGGAAATCCGTTTTTTACCACCGACACGACGGCGATCCTGCGCGCCGCCGAAATGGAGTGCGATGCCGTACTCAAGGCAACCGACGTCGACGGGGTCTATACTGCCGATCCGAAACGCGATGCGGCGGCCCAGCGATATGATCGCTTGAGCCATCAGGAGGCGCTCGATAAGCGCTTGAAGATCATGGATGCCACGGCCTTCGCGCTTGCTCAGGAAAACCGTATGCCTATCATCGTGTTCTCGATCCGGGAGCATGGCGCGATCGAGACCGTGCTGCGCGGCAAAGGGCGCTTTACTATCGTCGGCTAGCAAGCGCGAACCGCCACCCCGGTAGCCGCCGGGAGCGTGACATTAGGGAGCGTATCATGACAACCACGACATTCGACATGAACGATCTCAAGCGCCGCATGCAAGGCGCGATCGGCTCGCTGAAGCAGGAGCTGTCGGGTTTGCGGACCGGACGGGCTTCGACCGCATTGCTGGATCACGTCCAGGTCGAGGCCTATGGCAACCATATGCCGCTCAATCAGCTCGCCTCGATCAGCGTCCCGGAACCGCGGCTCTTGAACGTCCAGGTTTGGGACCGCTCGATGGTCCACGCGGTGGAAAAAGCGATTTCGGCTGCTAATCTGGGATTGACGCCGTCGACCGAAGGGCAGGTGCTGCGCTTGCGGATTCCGGAGCTCAACGAGGAACGGCGGCGCGAAATTGTGAAACTCGCCCATAAATACGCCGAAGGCGCGCGCATCGCGGTCCGCCACGTCCGCCGCGATGGCTTGGACCTTCTTAAGAAGCTCGAGAAGGATCATAAGATCAGCGAGGACGAACACAACCATCAGGCCGGCGAAGTGCAGAAAGTGACGGACTCCACCATTGCCGACGTCGAGAAAATGCTCGCCGGCAAGGAAAAGGAGATCATGACGGTGTGAGCGACGCGGCAAGCGCGAGGAGCAAGGTGACGCAGCCCACAATAACCCAGCCCCAAATAAGCCAGCCAGTGCTTGCAACGGGCGATGGTTTCGATATGCCGCGCCACGTTGCCATCATCATGGACGGCAATGGCCGCTGGGCCGCCGCGCGCGGCCTGCCGCGGGTGGAGGGCCACCGCCGCGGGGTCGAGGCGCTGCGCAAGACGGTGCGTGCGGCGAGCGATCTGGGTATCGCCGCGCTGACCATTTTCTCCTTCAGTTCGGAAAATTGGTCGCGCCCGCAGTCGGAAATTCACGACCTGTTGTTGCTGTTACGGCGCTTCATCCGCAACGACCTCGCCGATCTGCACAAGAGCAACGTGCGCGTGCGCATTATTGGCGAGCGCGATGATCTTTCGGGCGATATCCGCAGTCTTCTCGAAGAAGCCGAAGATTTGACGCGCCACAATGACGGACTGACGCTCGTTGTCGCCTTCAATTACGGCGCACGCCAGGAGATCGCGCGCGCAGCGCGCCGGCTCGCCGTCGAGGTGGCCCAAGGGCGATTGTCCGCCGAGGCGATCACGCCCGAACTGATCGCGCGGCATCTCGACGCGCCCGACATTCCCGATCCGGATGTCATCATCCGCACCAGCGGCGAGCAGCGGTTGTCCAATTTCCTGCTCTGGCAAGCCGCCTATAGCGAACTTGTTTTTGTCCCGCTCAACTGGCCCGATTTCGACCGCACGGCGCTCGAGGGCGCGATTGCCGAATACCGGCGGCGCGAGCGACGTTTCGGCGGCCTGGTCGCTCAGACAGGATCATAAGCAAACTGAACGGGCACGACCCTGGCGTAGACGGGACGGTCGCAGCCAATGGCGGCGATGCGCACAATTTCCTGCGGCGCCTGGCCTCGGCCCTGGTGCTGGCGCCGAGTGCGATTGCGGCGGCCTATATCGGCGGCTGGCTGTTTGTCGGCCTCTGCGCGCTGGCGGCAGGCGTCATCCTTTGGGAATGGGCATGCCTGGTGTTTCGCAGCACCGATCCTCGAGTTTTCGTCCCGGGGCTTGCGGCGTTGCTGATGGCGATGGCGCTCGCTGGCGAGCGGCAGGCGGGCGCCGCCATCGGAACGATCGCCATAGCGGCGCTGCTGGCCGGCGGTATAATCGTGGCTTGGCCGCGGTCGTACCCCGCTTCCAATCCTGCCGTTTGGGGCGCCGGAGGCATCGTCTATGCCGGCGTCGCGCTGCTCGCTCCGGCTCTGCTGCGAAGCGATCCGGAATTGGGCTTTGCGGCGCTGCTTTTCCTGTTCGCCATCGTCTGGGCAACCGACATTTTTGCCTACTTGGTCGGCCGCATCGTTGGCGGGCCTTTGCTCTGCCCGGCGATCAGTCCAAAAAAGACCTGGGCGGGCGCAATCGGCGGGCTCGCCGGGGGGGTTGCTGCCGGCGCTTTGGTCGCCTATGCGAGCGTTGGCGCCGAGCCGGCCGTTGCGGGCCCGCTGGCCCTGGTCCTTTCAATTGCTTCGCAAGGCGGTGACTTATTCGAATCTGCGGTCAAGCGACGATTTGGCGCCAAGGACGCCAGCAGCCTCATTCCCGGCCACGGCGGCCTCATGGATCGTCTCGACGGCTTTTTGGTCGCGGCCTTGGTGGCTGTCCTGATCGGATCGGCCCATCAGGGGATGGCTGCGCCGGCTCGGGGCTTACTGATATGGTAGCCCCGTTATGGGTAGTGCGATGAAGCAGAAGCGACGCACGGCGAAAGCCGAAGTCACGCAGGCCGAACCGGCTTCCTCGCCGCTCTCGGTGACGCTGCTCGGCGCTACGGGCTCGATCGGCTCGAGCACGGCTGACTTGTTGCGGCGAAATTCCGCAGGTTATCGGGTGGAAGCCGTCACCGCTCATCGTGAGGTGAAGGCATTGGCGCGCTTGGCGCGCGAATTGAACGTGCGCTTTGCGGCGGTCGCCGACGCCGCGCTGTACGGCGAGCTCAAGGCCGAACTGTCCGGCTCCGGCATCGAAGCGGCCGCCGGCGCGGCGGCGGTGGTTGAGGCGGCGCAACGGCCGGCCGACTGGGTGATGGCGGCGATCACGGGCGCCGCAAGCCTTGCACCGACGATGGCCGCGGCCGAGCGTGGCGCAACCGTTGCGCTTGCCAATAAGGAATGCCTCGTCTGCGCCGGCGCGCTGTTCATGCGCCGCGCGGCGGCGAGCGGCGCCACGGTGTTGCCGGTCGATTCCGAGCATAATGCGATCTTCCAGGCGCTAAGCGCGGGCCGGCGCGAGGATCTTCGCCGCATTGTGCTCACCGCATCGGGTGGGCCGTTTCGGACCTGGCCGCTGGAAGCGATCCGTAAAGTCACCGTCGAGCAGGCGCTCAAGCATCCGACTTGGTCGATGGGGCCGAAGATCACGATCGACTCCGCGACCCTGATGAACAAAGGTCTGGAACTGATCGAAGCTCATCACTTGTTTGCATTGGGCCCCGACCAGATGGACGTCGTCGTGCACCCGCAATCCATCGTTCATGGCTTGGTGGAATTCCGCGATGGATCGGTGATCGCACAGCTCGGCTCTCCGGACATGCGAATTCCGATCTCGCACTGCTTGGCTTGGCCGGTGCGCATGGCGACGCCGGCGCCGCGACTGGATCTGGCCCGGGTGGCGACGCTGAGCTTCGAGGAACCCGATATGACGCGGTTCCCTGCGCTGGCCATCGCCCGCCGGGCGCTGGCAGCCGGCGGCGCGGCGCCGACCATTTTGAATGCGGCAAACGAGGTCGCGGTGCGCGAATTCGTCGCCCGGCGGCTCGGATTCTGCGAAATTGCGGCCTTGGTCGAGGCCACCTTGGACTTGAGCGAGCGCCGCGGCGAAATGGCAGAGCCCCAGTCGGTCGACGCCGCCCTCGCCATTGACCATAACGCTAGAAGGTTGGCCGCCGAGCTGCTGCCAGAAATTGCCGCAATGGCATCGTAGCGTTAAGGGTTGGGGGCGGGACACAGCGGGGGCGTTAGGCGAACGTATGGGGTCGTATTTGCTGTCGCATTTGCATGCGCTGGGGGGCGGCGTTGCCGCCTATCTCATCCCTTTTCTATTCGTGCTCAGTATTGTGGTGTTTTTCCACGAATTCGGCCATTTCCTGATCGCGCGCCTGTGCGGGGTGCGAATTCTCGTGTTTTCCATCGGATTTGGCCCGGAAATCGTCGGATTTAACGACCGCCACGGCACAAGGTGGAAAATCGCGGCCATTCCGCTCGGCGGCTACGTCAAGTTCTTCGGCGACGAGAATGCCGCAAGCGCGCCTGACGCCACCCGACTTGAGACCATGAATGAGGGCGAACGCCAACAGAGCTTTTTCTTCCAACCGGTGTGGAAACGCGCAGCGATCGTTGTCGCCGGGCCGATGGCGAATTTCGTTCTAGCTATCGCCATTTTTTCAACGATCTTCATGCTTTACGGCAAGCAGACAATGACCGCGCGGGTCGATGCGGTTCAGCCCGACAGTCCCGCCGCCGCAGCCGGTTTTCAACCGGGCGATCGGGTTGTGGCGATTAATGGGCGTGCCATCGACAACTTTGAGGATATGCAGCGCCTTGTCAGCGAGAGCGCCGGGGACACCCTGACAATCGGGGTCGACAGAAAGGGTGCACAGGTCCTGCTCACCGCCACGCCCGCGCTCAAAGAGGAAAAAGACCTATTCGGAAACGTCCACCGCATCGGGATTCTTGGCATCCAACATGCGCCGACGCCAGATGAGGCAAAATTTCAGCCGGTTTCGCCTCCCCGCGCAGTTTGGATGGCCGTTGAGGAAACATGGGCTGTCGTCGATCAGACGCTCAGTTACATAGGCGGCGTCGTAACTGGTCAAAAATCGGCAGATCAACTTAGCGGTCCGATTGGCATCGCCCGCGTTGTTGGGCAGGCCGCGACCATAAGCTTTACCTTTGTGGTCCACATCGTCGCCGTAATTTCCGTCTCCATCGGGCTCCTGAACCTGTTTCCGATTCCCTTGCTCGATGGCGGTCACCTTTTGTTCTATTCGATCGAGGCCATACGGGGCCGACCGCTGTCCGAGCGGGCTCAGGAGGTTGGATTCCGCATCGGTCTCGCAATCGTCGTCATGTTGATGATATTTGCAACTTTCAATGACATCGTTCACCTGCGGACATCCTAGTTGGCGTCGACTATCGGGTTTGGGACGTGGCATTGACAGTTGGGGGATGGTACAAGTGAAGGGAATATCAAGACAAATCCAAGTCTGACCGAGCAGAACTGAGGGAGATTTGAAGTAACCCGCCACTGGGGGCGGCCACGAGGGTAAAAGGGCGCTTTGCGCATGGGCATGTGTGTGCGGGTAAAACGGGGGCTTGTCGTGGCCGGCTTGCTCCTCGGGCTGGTTGTTTGTGGTCTTTGGACCGGCGCCGCTGTCGCGGCGCCGGCCGATACTGGTCTTACTGCAAGCTCGATTGTCGTCGAAGGTAACCGCCGCATCGATGCCGATACGGTGCGCTCCTATTTCAAGGTGGCGCCCGGCGAACATCTGGATTCCGCCAAGATCGATGCTGGACTGAAGGCGCTTTACGCCACCGGGCTGTTCCAGGACGTCCGCATCTCGCAAACCGGCGGCAAGCTGATCGTGACGGTGGTCGAGGCGCCGGTCATCAACAAGATTTCCTTCGAAGGCAATTTTCGCATGAAGGACGAGCAGCTCACCGAGGAAATCCAATCCAAGGAACGCGGCTCGCTATCGCGCGCCAAAGTGCAGGCCGATACCCAGCGCATCATCGAGATTTATCAGCGCAACGGCCGCTTTGACGTCAAGGTGGTGCCGGAAATCATTGAGCGGCCAAACGACCGGATCGATCTGATCTTCCAGATCACCGAGGGCGAAAAGACCGGCATCAAGCATATTGTCTTCGTCGGCAACCGCTCCTACCCGGACTGGCGGCTGATCCAGGTGATCAAGACTGCGGAATCCAATTGGCTGAGCTTTCTGCAGACAACGGACGTCTACGACCCCGATCGCATCGAAGCCGATCGCGATCTGATCCGGCGATTCTACCTCAAGCACGGCTACGCCGACGTCCAGGTCATATCGGCGACCGGTGTATACGATCCCGCGCAAAAAGGATTCATCGTCACCTTCACGATCGAAGAAGGGCCGCTCTACCACTTCGGCACGGTCGACATCCAATCCAACGTCCGTAACATCAGCGCGCAGACGTTGCATGACGATCTGCGAATGTCCGCCGGCCAAATCTACAACGGCGAGGCGATCGAGAAGACGGTCGAGGATATGACCATCTCACTCGCCAGGCGCGGCTATCCGTTCGGCACGGTGCGGCCGCGCGGCGACCGCAACCCCACCACCAGAACGATCGGCGTTACTTTTGTCGTCGACGAGGGTCAGCGCGCCTATGTGGAGCGCATCAATATTCGCGGCAATTACCGCACCCGCGATTATGTGATCCGGCGCGAAATGGATATCAACGAAGGCGATCCGTACAACCGCGCCTTGATCGATCGCGCCGAACGCCGCATCAAGAATCTGAATTACTTCAAGCAGGTGAAAATCACCGACGAGCCCGGCTCGGCGCCGGACCGGGTGGTCGTCAATGTCGACGTCGTCGAGCAACCGACCGGCGATTTCTCGGTGATGGGAGGCTTTTCGACGGCGCAGGGCTGGCTGGCGCAGGTTTCGGTCCAGGAGCGCAATCTGCTCGGCACCGGGAGATTCGCCAGAGCAGCGGCGACTTACGGCGAATATGTCAGGAGCGTCGAGCTCAGCTACGCCGAGCCGTATTTTCTCGATACCCGCTCCAGCATGGGCCTCGATCTGTTCGCCAAGCAAACTCTCGCCAGCTCTTATCTGTCGTATGGCACGGAATCGTACGGCGGCACGCTGAAATGGGGTCTGCCGCTGCGCGAAGATCTGGCATTCCAATTGCGATATTCCGCCTTCACGCAGAAGATCACGCTGCCGTCCTATTTGAACGACTGCAACAATATCAATCCGGATAACGTAAACACATTCCCGACGCCGGCGGCGCAGGCGGCAGCTCCAGCGGGCTCCTACCTACGGACCTGTCGCGGCACCGTTCACAAACTGCTACTACTACGGCCAAGCTTCGCTGCCGGTGCGCGTCGAGCTTGCCAACGGCTCTTATCTGACATCGTCGATCGGCTATGGCCTGAGCTATAACACTCTCGATAACAATAAAAACCCGACCAGCGGTATTTACGTCAGCTTCGGCCAGGATTTCGCCGGCGTTGGCGGCGACGTGTCCTATTTGCGTTCGACTTTCGATATGCGCAGCTACTATGAAGTCGTCACCGACCTTGTCAGCATTTTCCATCTGCAAGGCGGCGACATGATCGGCCTCAGCAAATGTCCGGCAGGCGAATGTACCGAGGGCGGCGGTTATGTGCGCATGCTCGACGACTTCAAGATGGGACCAAACCTGGTCCGCGGCTTTCAGCCGGCCGGCATAGGCCCGCGCGATATTACGAACGGCACAACGAACGACAATATCGGCGGCACGATGTACTGGGGCGCCAGCCTCGAATTCCAGTATCCGTTCTACTTCCTGCCCAAGGACAGCGGCTTCCGCGGCGCCATCTTCGTCGATTCCGGATCGGTGTGGGGCTACAGAGGCGAGACGCAAAATCCGGCAACCGGAGAAATCAACGGCACGTAACATTGTCACTGCTGCGCCGGCTGCCGCCAACTGTGCCGTTTGTCTGCCAATGCGGGATGCAATATGCCGACGACGCCTCTGTGCGCATGCTCGGCGGGCGCCAGCATCATCTGGGACTCGCCGTTCGGTCCGTTGCGCTTCGATTTCGCCTATCCGTTCCTCAAGCGATCGTACGACCGGACCCAGTTCTTCGCCTTCGGCGGCGGAACGCAATTCTGATCGCGGCGTAGGCCCCGCGCCGGACGGCTATGCCCGATTTTGTCAAACCGGACTGCGAATTGACGATCGGCGAGATCGTGGCGCTGACGCGCGCCAAATTGCGCGAAGGCGATCCGGCCGAGCGGCGCATCCGCAATATTGCGCCGCTCGATACCGCCACCGCGTCCGACCTCAGTTTTCTCGACAGCGCGAAATACCTCGGCGATTTGGCGGGCACGCGTGCCGGAGCGTGTCTGGTCATGCCCCGTTTCGCGGCCTCGGCGCCGCGCGGCGTTGCCGTATTGGAGACGCCGCATCCCTATCCGGCATTTGTCGCGGTGACGCGGGCATTGTTTCCGGCGACGCTGCGTCCGTCTTCGCTTTACGGGATGAGCGGACGCGCAACCGCATCCCATGTGCACCACACCGCCCGGCTCGAGGCCAACATCACCATCGATCCGGTCGCGGTTATCGGGCCGCGCGCGCAAATCGGGGCCGGCACCGTGGTCGCGGCGGGGGCGGTGATTGGCCCCGATGTCTGCATCGGACGCGACTGCGCGATCGGCGCCGGCGCCACCATCATGCACGCTTTGATCGGCGACCGCGTCATCATCCATCCCGGCGTTCGCATCGGTCAGGACGGCTTCGGCTATCTGCCGTCGCCGCGCGGCCATCAAAAGATCCCGCAGACGAGGCGGGTCATCGTCCAGGACGATGTCGAAATCGGCGCCAACACCACGATCGACCGCGGCGCAACGCGCGATACGGTCATTGGCGAGGGCACCAAGATCGACAATCTTGTCCAAATCGGACACAACTGCGCCATCGGTCGGCATTGCTTGATCGTCTCCCAGGTCGGCATATCTGGCAGCGTAACGGTGGGGGACTTCGCCATGTTGGGTGGTCAAGCGGGCGTTGCCGATCACATCACGATCGGCGCCGGCGCCATGCTCGGCGCTCGCGCCGGGGTCATGTCGAATGTACCCGCCGGCGCCCGCTGGGGCGGATTTCCGGCCGAGCCAGGGGGCGATTGGAAGCGCGGGATTGCCACCCTGCGCCGCCTGGTGCGGCGCAGCCGCAAATCCGACAGGGAGCCGCAGGGAGAGGGCGAATGAATGGCGCAACCGCGGAAGCGGCCGACATCCAGGAAATCCTGCGGCTGTTGCCGCACCGCTATCCCTTCCTCATGATCGATCGCATTGTCGATATCCGCGGCGAGGAGCACGGCATCGGCATCAAAAACGTCACGATCAACGAGCCGCATTTTCTCGGTCACTTTCCGGACAATCCCGTGATGCCGGGCGTGTTGCTGATCGAAGGCATGGCGCAAACGGCGGGCGTGCTTTGCCTGCGTCAAATGCGTTCGAGCGAACGCCGCCGTGCCGTCTATTTCCTGACCATCGATAAGGCCAAATTTCGCAAGCCCGCGGTGCCGGGCGACACGATCGAATATCACGTCAACAAGGTCGCGCACCGCCGCAACATGTGGTGGTACCGAGGCGAGGCCAAGGTCGGCGATGCTCTTATCGCCGAGGCCGAAGTCGGCGCGATCATCACCGAGGTCTAGATGACCATCGATCCCACCGCGCGCGTCGCCGCCGGCGCGCGCATTGGCGAATCCGTCGAAATCGGACCCTATTGCATTGTCGGCCCGCAGGTCGAACTGCAGCGCGGCGTCCGCCTCCTGGCCCATGTTTACGTCACCGGCGTAACGACCGTCGGTCAGGACACCGTCGTCTACCCGTTTTCGTCGCTCGGCACGCCGCCGCAATCGGTCCATTATCGCGGCGGCGCGACCCGGCTCGTCATCGGCAAGGCCTGCGAGTTGCGCGAGGGCGTAACGATGAATACCGGGACCGAGGCCGGCGGCGGAATTACCCGCATCGGCGATCGCTGCTCGTTCATGGTCGGCTCGCACGTCGGACACGATTGCACGGTCGGGGACGATGTGACTTTCGCCAACAATGTGGTGCTCGGCGGGCACGTGAGCGTGGGCAATTACACCTTTCTCGGCGGTCACGTCGCAATTCATCAATTTGTGCGCGTCGGGGAGGGCGTCATGATGGCGGGCATGTCGGCGGCCCGCGACGACATCATCCCGTTCGGCTTCGCGCTTGGCCAGACCGGCGCGCTGGTCGGATTGAACATCGTCGGGCTGCGCCGACGCGGCGCAACGCGTGCCGAGATGCACCGGTTGCGCGGCGCTTATCGGTCTTTGTTCTTTGTCGAAGGCCGCTTGACCGATCGAATCGAAGCCGTCGCACGCGAATTCGCCGACGATCCGATGGTCGGCAAGATCGTGGCGTTCATCCGCGCCGGCGGTAAACGCCCGTTGATGCGCCCGCGCGATAAGCGCCCTGTCGAAGCGCCTGCCGGCGCGGCCGCCGACGATGCCGGCTGATATGCCGACCATAGATGACGCAGAGACCGGCGCCGGTTCGCTCGCGATCATATGTGGCGGCGGCAGCCTGCCGGCTGCGGTCGCCGCAGCGGTGGTGCGGCGAGGGCGACGTGCGGTGCTGTTCGGCATCAAGGGTTGGGCGGATGCTGCGCTCGTCGAGCGCTACCCGCATCACTGGATCGCGATCGGGCAAGCCGGAAGGTTCTTTCGGTTGGCGCGGGCGGAGCATTGCCGGGAGGTGCTGTTCATCGGCACGGTGCTGCGGCCGCCGATCACACAATTGCGGCTCGATTGGCGAACGCTCCGGGCGATGCCGAGCCTCTTCCGCGCCTATCGCGGCGGCGATGACAAGCTCATTTCCGGGGTTGCGAGGATTGCCGAGAGCGGCGGCCTCTCCGTCGTCGGCGTCAAGGACGTAGCGCCCGAAGTTTTAGTTCCCGAAGGCGTCCTCGGCCGCTACCGGCCGTCCGAGCGCGACCAGGCCGATATCGCGCGCGCGCTCGCCGTGATCGCCGCGCTTGGCCCATTCGACGTCGGGCAGGCCGCGGTCGTCGCCGGCAACAACGTGCTCGGGGTCGAGGCCGCGGAAGGCACCGACAATCTTCTTCACCGGATCGCGGAATTACGCCGGCTCGGCCGCGTCACCGCGGCGCCGGGCACAGGCGTTCTGGTCAAGGCGCCCAAACCCGGCCAGGACCGGCGTCTCGATCTGCCTTCGATCGGCCCCAAGACGGTCGAGAATGTCGCGCGCGCCGGCCTTGCCGGGCTTGCCGTGACCGCCGGCTCGACGATGATCGCGGAGCCCGAAGCGGTGACCGCAGCGGCCGATCGTGAACGGATTTTTATCGTCGGCGTGCGCGAGGACGCTGCGCCATGAATGGCGCATTGCAGCCATCGCCAAACCGCCCGCTGTCGATTTATCTCGTTGCGGCCGAAGCGTCCGGCGACGCCTTGGGGGCGGCCTTGGCGCAGGCGCTGCTCCGGCACGAAGCCGGCGCGGTCAAGCTTTCCGGCGTCGGCGGCCACGCCATGGCGGCGGCTGGAATCGCAAGTCCGTTCGCGATCGATGAGCTGTCGATTATCGGGCTTACCGCCATCCCAAAGCGGCTGCCGAAAATTATTCGGCGCATCCGCGAAACGGCGCAGGCCGTTGTCGCCGCACGGCCCGATGCGCTCGTCATCGTCGATAGCCCAGACTTCACGCATCGCGTCGCCCGCCGGGTGCGGCGTCTCGCGCCATCGATTCCGATAATCGACTATGTCTCGCCGTCGGTGTGGGCCTGGCGACCCGGGCGAGCGCGAGCCATGCGCGATTACATCGACCAGGTGCTGGCGATCCTGCCATTCGAGCCGGCCGTTCATGTCGAGCTTGGCGGGCCGCCGTGCAGCTATGTCGGGCATCCGCTGGTCGAGCGCATTGACGAATTGCGGCCCAACGCCGGGGAATCCCGGCGCCGGCTGGACGATCCGCCGCTTCTCTTGGCCTTGCCGGGCAGCCGATCGAACGAGATCCGCCGCCTTGCCGGCATTTTCGGCGATACGATCGCGCGCCTTGCCGAGCGTATCGGGGCGATCGAGCTGGTGATCCCGACCGTTCCCCATGTCGCCGCGCAGTTGCGCGAAGCCGTTTCCGGTTGGACCGTGAAGCCCCGTATCGTCGTCGAGCCGCGGGAAAAATGGTCTGCCTTTCGTAACGCCCGCGCCGCGCTGGCCGCGTCCGGCACCGTGACGCTTGAGCTTGCGCTGTCCGGCGTGCCGATGGTCGCTGCTTACCGCTTGCACGCCCTCGAGGCGGTCATTGCCCGGCTTATTCGGTTGCAGTCGAGACTGCCGAGCGTGATTTTGGCCAATCTGGTGCTCGGCGAAAATGTCGTCCCGGAACTGCTGCAGGAGGATTGCACGCCCGATAACCTCGCCGCGGCGCTTGAACCGCTCATCTTTGACACGCCGGAGCGGCACAAGCAGATCGAGGCTTTCCGCCGCCTCGACGATATTATGGCGGTCGGCGGCACGACGCCGAGCGCCAAAGCCGCCTCGATCGTCCTCGAGGTCGCCCGACGTCGCCGCTCGGCCGGCAGCGCGTCAGGCAAGGCAGCATGAGCGTGTTAACCGCGCAGCCGCCGCGGACCTACCATTACCGCGGGCATCCTGCTAAGCCGCATAGATCAGCCAGAGCCCTCATGCGCAATCGAAAAGCACCCGGAAGCCATCGCGCGTGACCAAGACCAAAAAAACGGTCCGGAAATCCCCGATCCGCGCCGCCATCACCGGGGTTTTCGGTTACGTGCCGCCCGACGTGCTCGGCAATGCCGAGCTCGCGGAGATGGTCGACACCAGCGACGAGTGGATCACCGAGCGCACCGGCATCAAGGAACGCCACATCCTCAAGGGCAAAGGTCTCGGCACCTCGCATATGGGCGCCGAAGCCGTCCGCGGGCTGCTGAAGAAAACCGGAACCACGCCGGGCGATATCGAGCTTCTGATTTGCGCGACCACCACGCCGGATTTCGTATTTCCCTCCACCGCCAATCTGATCTGCGAGATGTGCGGCATCCATTCGATCGGCAGCTTCGACGTTCAGGCGGCCTGTTCCGGCTTCGTCTATGCGCTGACCATCGCCACGCAATTCATCGAGACCGGAAAATACCGCAAGATCGTCGTCGTCGGCGCCGACAAGATGTCGGCGATCATCGATTACACCGACCGCGCCACCTGCGTGTTGTTCGGCGACGGCGCCGGCGCGGTGTTGCTGGAGCCGAGCCGGAAATTCGGCATCCTCGACACGCTGATCCGTTCCGACGGCGCCGGCATGCCGCATTTGCATCAGAAAGCGGGCGGCAGCCGCATGCCGCCGACTGCGGAGACCGTGGCCAAGCGCCTGCATTACGTCCATCAGGAAGGCGCCGCGGTCTACAAATTCGCCATCGCGCGGATGGCGGAAGTCGCGACCGAACTGATGGCGCGCAATCACCTGACCAGCGAACAGATCGATTGGCTGGTGCCGCATCAGGCCAACCGGCGCATCATCGAGGCGACCGCCGAGCGCATGAAGCTTGACCCCAAGCAGGTGATGATCACCATCCACAAATACGGCAACACCACAGCAGCGACGATCCCGCTGTGCCTGTGGGATTACGAGAGCATGCTCAAGGAAGGCGACCGGCTGATCCTGGCGGCGTTCGGCGGCGGCTTTACCTGGGCCGGAGCCTATCTGACCTGGGCGTATAATCCGAATTAGCGTGTCGTCTTCGGACGCTTCAGATGCAATTCGCGGGCGCGGCCCTGCCCATTGCCCCGTATCGCGGCGGTCTACGAGACGATAGCGGAATGCCGTGGGATGCGGCGCGACCGTCAATTTAGCAGGAACACGCCGTGATTTTGCTGGTTCTGTTGTGGCATTTTCGCCACGTAGCTGAGAAATCGCGCACAATCCTCTGAAATGGCGGACAAAACTGCCGCTCGGTCGGTCCCGTGTCACGGCGCCATCGGCTAATCTTGGCTGACGTCTGGAGCACAGGTGGGCTCGGCCGCTGTCGGCCGGGCCAAGAGGCCGTTGGAATGCGAAGGTCAACGCCAAGCGGACCGGGGCTGCGCGCGCTGCTGGCGACGAGTTCGGTCGCCGCGCTTCTGATCGGCGGCGGCACGCCGGCGGCTTACGCCGCGGGCTGCGAAACCTTCAGCGGGCCGGGATCGCAGGCCGCGATAACCAACAACGGCCCCGCCACCTGCATCGTCGTCAACAATAACCTCATCGTCACCGGCAACGTCACCAATAGTTCGACCGGCGTCATCACCGCGACCGGCGCGACCGCGCCGACCCGCACCGGCATCACCATCACCAACGCCACGGTCGGCGGCGCCATCGTCAATGCCGGCAGTATCACCTCCGGGACCTTAGGCAACGGCATCTTAGTTACCAATAATGCCGCCGTGTCCGGCGGCATTGTCAATTCCGCCAGCGGCACGATCACAGCAACCGGTTTTGGCGTCGGCATTCTCGTCGGCAGCACCGGCGGACCCGGCGTCTACAACGTTTCAAACTTCGAGAGCGGTGTCAGCAACGCGGGCAGCATTTCCTCGAACAGCGGGACCGGAATTCAAATCAACGGCGTCTCCACCTTCACCGGCGGCATCACCAACAGCGGAACGATCTCAGCGGGCGGCGGCGGCATCAGGGTCGAGCAAACCGTCTCCTTCGTCGGCAACATCGTCAACGCCGCGGGCGCGACGATATCGGGCGCCACCGGAATCGAAATCTGCGATTGCGTGACCTCGTTTCTCGGCGGCATCACCAATGCCGGCACCATCAACGCCGCCTTCACCGGAATTTTTATCAATGGCGTGAGTGTATTCGGGACTGTCGGCGCTGGCGGCATCAACAACTCCGGCCTCATCTCGGCAAGCCGCGCCACCGCCATTGCCGTCAATGCCTCAACCTTCTTTGGCGGCATTGCCAATTCCGGCACGATTTCAGCGGGCGGCAACGGCATTTGGGTCGGCGGAAACGCAAGTTTCGGCACCAGCGTCGTGTTATCGACGTTCTCGGGCGGCATCACTAATTCCGGAACCATCGCAGCGACGCGAAACGGCATCTGGGTCGGCGGATCGGCCTTTGGCTTCCACGGCACTCTCGCAATCGGTGCCTTTGGCGGTGGCATCGCCAATTCGGGCCTGATCACGACCGGCGAATACGGCATCTGGGTCGGCGGCACCGCAAATTTGGGTGGCAGCGTCGCCATTTCGAGCTTTGGCGGCGGCATCAGCAATTCCGGCATGATCCAGGCCGACTACGCCGGCATTCTTGTCGGCGGATCGAACCCATTCCAACCTTCGGTGTCCACCTTTGCCGGCGGCATCAGCAACAGCGGAACGATCGTAGGAAGCGGCGCCGGCATTGTCGTTGCCAATGTTACGAATTTCATCTCCGGCAATATCAGCAACAGCGGCGACATCGCGGTCAGCGGCACCGCGCTTGTCGTCAGCGGGGTGAAGAATTTCACCGGCAACATCAGCAACAGCGGCACCATCGCGGTCAACGGCACCGGAATTCTTGTCAGTGGCGTGCAAAACTCACCGGCAATATCGGCAACAGCGGCGCGCTCGCTTCGAATTCCGCTACCGGCATTCGTGTCGACGACACGTCGACCTTCACCGGCAATATCAGCAACAGCGGCGCAATCACCGCGGCCCGTTACGGCATCGAGGTCGGCTGCTCGTGCGGGATTTCCACGTTCGAAGGCAGCATTTTCGACAGTGGCACGATATTGGCGGGGTCGAACGCAGGCATTGCTGTCGCCAACGTGACCAATTTTACCGGCGGAATCACCAACAGCGGTGCGATTACCGCCGGCCGTACAGGCATCGCCGTCGGCGGCGCCAACGGTTCCGGTGTCGCGGCGGCCTCTGTCTTCGGCGGCAATATCGTCAACAGCGGCGCGATCGCGGCCGGTCTTGTCGGAATTCTGGTCGGCACTTTCATCAGCTCCAATTTCACGCTGTCGACCTTTGCCGGCAGCATTGAAAATTCCGGCACGATCTCGACGGCCGGCTACGGCATCTGGGTCGGCGGCGTGGCCCTCACAGGTGGTACAGTCACCATTGCCACTTTCGCCGGCGGCATCAGTAACACCGGCACCATCTCGGCGGGCGGCAACGGCATCTTTGTCGGCGGCTTGGCCGGCGCCGGCGGTTCGCTGACGATCTCGACCTTCGCCGGCGGCATCAGCAATTCCGGCACGATCTCGGCAGCGGCCGGCAACGGCATCTTTGTCGGCGGTACCGGGTTGGGACCTAATCGCGTCGGTCACGATCGCGACGTTCTCCGGCGGCATCAGCAATTCCGGCACGATTACGTCAACCTCGCGCGATGGCATTTTGGTCGGCGGCAGCGGCGCCGGCCTAGCGAGGATCTCGACTTTCAGCGGCGGCATCACCAATAGCGGCGCGATCGTCGGTGTGACCGGCATCGTCGTGAACGGCGCGGTTCTCACTTTCAACGGTGCGATTTCCAATACGCGGCACCATTTCCGGCACCGGCGGCACCGCCATTGACGTGAGCACCGCCAATAACGGCATCACCGTCAATCAGGGCGGCGGGCTGATTTCCGGCAACATTCTCTGTCGGCTCATTCCGACACATTGAATGTCGGCGGCGGCTCGATCGCCGGCAACATCGTCGGGCAGGGCAACGGCACGGTCAATTTCGCGCTCGGCGCCGGCACCTTCGTCTATTCGAACACCATCGCCGGCGTGCAAGCCGTCGCCGTCAAATCCGGCACGCTGTTCGACAGCGGCGCGATCACCGCGGCGGGCGTGGTCGTCGCTTCCGGCGGCACATTGGCGCCCGGCGCGCCCGGCATCGCCGGCGGCACGCTCGAATATTTCCGGGACCCTGAGTTTTGCCGCCGGCGCGGACTACCTCGACACCATCATCGATCCGAACGCGAGCGAGGCCTCGGTCAGCGGTGCGGTTACTCTCGGCGGCGGCACGGTCGCGATCTCGCCCTACAGCGCGGTGCAGACCGGGACGTCCTATACCATCCTGACCGACGCCGCGGGCGGGCTTGGTAACTCCAACACGTTTTCGCCTGCCGTCAGCTACGAGCACCTGACCGGCACGCTCAGTTACAGCAATCCGGACGACGTGGTCCTGACGTTCGCCACGCCAATGGGCTGTGCGACCGGGCGAACACCATTACCGTCAAATGCATTCTCATCGACACGAGTGTAAGCGGCACCGTCGGTAACGCGTCGACCGGCAACGTCACCAAGACCGGCATCACGGTTTACGACGCGACGATTGGCGGCACGCTGATCAATTCCGGCACGGTGACCGGCGGCATCGCCATCGACTCCAGCACCATCAACGGCCAGATCCTCGACACCGGCACGCTGTCCGGCGGCATCTTCATCGACAGCGCCAGCTTGATCCGCGACCGGACGAACAACGCCGCCGTCGCGGTGAGCGGCTCGATCTTTAGCGGCGGTATCGCCAATTACGGCACGATCACATCCGCATCCGGGAGCGGCATTGTCGTCGGCGGCAAGGTCACCGGCGCGGCAACTCTCGATCAGGTCTTTCGGCGGCGGCATCAACAATGCCGGCACGGTCGTCGGCAGCGCCGTTGCGGGCGGCGGTAACGGCATTTGGGTCGGCGGCACCGCACTGGCCGGCGGCAGCGTTATGGTGTCGACTTTCACCGGCGGCATCATTAATAGCGGCTCGATTTCGGGAAGCCCGGGTGGCGGCAACGGCATTTAGGTCGGCGGACAGGCCGCGTCTGGCGGCAGCGTCACGATTTTGACGGTCTGCAGGCGGGATCAGCAATTCCGGCACGATCTCGGCAGGCGGCGAGGGCATCTGGGTCGGCGGCAGAGCGTTTGGCGCGTCGAGCCTGACAGTCGCCAATTTCTCCGGCGGCATCAGCAATTCGGGCCAAGTCATCGCCCGCTACAACGACGCCATTCTCGTCGGCGGCAACCGGAGTAACCGGTAATGTCGCCATCTCGACTTTCACCGGCGGCATCATCAATTCCGGCACGGTCACTGCGATGCTGGCGGCCGGCAGCCACGGCGCTATCGTTATTCAGGTCGGCGGCAACGCGACCGGGGAACTGTTTCCATCGGATCGTTCAGCGGCGGCATCACCAATTCCGGCATGCTCGTCGGCAGCACAACCGGTGCTTTCAGCAGCCGCGGCATCCAGGTCGGCGGCCAGGCCAAGGCGGGCGGGTCGCTGACCATTGCCGATTTCTCCGGCAATATCAGCAATTCCGGTCGGATTACCGCGAACACCGGCATCTGGGTCGGCGGCGGAGCGTCCGGTGGGTCGGTGACGATTTCGGCCTTTAACGGCGGCATCGCCAACTCGGGCACGATATCGGCGCTCAACTCCGGCATTTTGGTCGGCGGTAAAACGTCCGGCGGCGGGTCGGTAACAATTTCGACCTTCGCCGGCGGCATCGCCAATTCGGGCACGATATCGGCGGGATTCGCAGGCATCTTGGTCGGCGGCCTTCCGTCCAACGGCTCGGTAACGATTTCGACCTTCGCCGGCGGCATCGCCAATTCCGGCACGATATTGGTGGGTGCTTATGGCGTCGTCGTCGGCGGCTTTGGATCGGCGACGATATCGACGTTTTCGGGAGGCGTTTCAAACTCCGGCGACATCGTAGCGTCCACCGGCGGCGGCATTTACGTCGGCGGCTTCGGATCGAAGACGATCGGCACTTTCTTCGGCGGCGTCACCAATTCCGGCACGATCCAAGCCGGCGCGCTTAACGGCATCCTTGTTGGCGGCGGGTTATCAGGCGTCGCGATCACCATTTCGAGCTTCTTCGGCGGGATCAGCAATTCCGGCATGATCCAGGCTAGCGTGGCCGGCATCGTGGTCGGCGCCACAGGCGTGTTCGGCGGTGGCGGCACGATGACGATATCGACCTTCTCCGGCGGCATCCACAATTCCGGAACGATCTCGGCGGCCAACGCCGGCGTCCTCGTCGGCGGCACCGCGGCTGGCGGGTCGGTGACGATTTCGACCTTCTCCGGGGGCATCAGCAACTCCGGCACGATCTTCGCCGCCGCGGGGATCGATGTCGGCGGCGTGGCGACTGGCGGCGGCTCCGCTCACAATCTCGACGTTCTCCGGCGGCATCAGCAACAGCGGCAAGATCGTCGCGACCTTGACCGGCATTCACGTCAACGGCGTCACCACCTTCTTGAACGGGATTTCCAATTCCGGCGCGATTTCGGCGGGCCTCGCAGGCATCTCTGTCCAGAGTGTCGACGCCTTCTCCGGCGGCATCAGCAATAGCGGCACGATCGCGGCGGGGACCGCCGGCGTCTATGTCACTGGCGTCACTAGCTTCTCCGGCGACATTGCCAATTCCGGCACCATCTCGGTTGCCGGCGCCAACGACATTTACATCAGCGTTTCGACCTTCTCCGGGAACATCAGCAATTCCGGCACGATCCTGGGGGCAGCCAGGCGGGCATTACAGTCATCAACACCGCAACCTTCTCAGGCGGCGTCAGCAATTCCGGGATGATTTCGGTGACAATTTCGGCATTAGAGTCGTTGGAGTTTCGACCTTCTCCGGCGGCATCGGCAATTCCGGCACGATCTCGGCGCCGGTCGGTATCGGCATCAGAGTCGTCGGAGTTCGACCTTCTCCGGCGGCATCGGCAATTCCGGCACGATCTCGGCGCCGGTCGGTATCGGCATCAGCTGCGTCGCCCAATTCGGCAGCAGCATCGGTGGCGGCATCACCAATTCCGGCATGATCTCGGCCGCCGCTTTCGGAATTCAGCTCTCCGGCGTCACGACCTTCTCCGGCAATGTCAGCAATTCCGGCACGATCGTCGGCCAGACCGGCATCGTCATCGGCGCGGGCGTGACGTTTGCCGCCGGCGGCGCCATCGTCAACTCCGGCGCGATCACCGGCACCGGCGGCACGGCCATCGACATCAGTGCCGCGTCAAGCCCGGTCACCATCGATCAGAATGCCGGCACCATCACCGGCAAGATCCTGCTGTCGACGAATGCCGATGTGCTCAACGTGGCAGGCGGCAGCATCGCCGGCAATATCGTCGGCGCCGGGTCGCTCGACACGATCAATTTCAATCTCGGCACCGGCAACACTTTCACTTATGCCGACAACTTCACCGCCATCGACATCGTCAATATCAATTCCGGCACTGCGTCGTGTTCAACGGCACGAGCAACAGCGCGACGACGGTCGAATGTGAATTCCGGCGGCACGCTCGCCGGTACCGGCAGCATCGATCCGGCGATGACCATTTTCTCCGGCGGCATATTGGCGCCTGGGACGCCGGGCATTGCCGGCGGCACGCTCCACATCACCGGCAGCGTCGCGTTCGAGCCCGGCAGCTATTACCAGATTGCGATCAATCCGACGCAGAATTCGCCAAGCCACCGTCAACGGCACGGTCACGATTAATGGCGGCACCGTCGTACTGGTGCCGGTCACGGGCCTGGGCACCCACTACGCCGCGCGGACCTTCACCATCCTGACTTCAAGTACATTGACCGGCGCGTTCGGCCCGACCGCGATCTATGGCGGCTCGGTGAAACTGAGCAACACGGCGACCGTGACCGAGGACTACGTCAACGACGAAGTCGATGTGTCCTACGCGGCCTCGCTCGGCCTGTTGTCGCCGCCATCGAACGCCACCGTCAACGAACAGAACGTCGCCAACGGCATCAATGCCGCGATCCTCGACGGCGACACCCTGCCTCCTGGGTTTGCAAACCTCGGCAATCTGTCCGGCCCCGCGGTTCTCAATGCGCTTAATCAACTGAGCGGTGAGGATGGCACCGGCGCGCAGACGAGCGCCTTCCAGCTGATGACGGATTTCCTCAACCTGTTGTCCGATCCGACGGCGGGCGGCGGCGGGGCAGGCGGCACCGGCGGCCCGCAGCAATTTGCGCCGGACGACCAGGCAAGCCTGCCGCCCGACGATCGCGGAAGCCTATAACCATGTGCTACGTACCGCGCAGCCGCAGCCGGCGACATCGTTCGATCAACGCTGGAGCGCCTGGGCCTCCGGCTTTGGCGGCTATAACTCGACCAACGGCAACAGCACGGTCGGCTCCGCCAACATCACGGCAACCGATTACGGTTATGCCGCCGGCATGACCTACCACGTCACGCCGGCGACCAGTTACGGCTTCGCGCTCGCCGGCGGCGGCAGCAATTGGAACCTGGCGCAATCGCTCGGCAGCGGGCGCAGCGACCTTTCCAGGCCGGCATCTACGGCACCACCCATTTCGGCCCGGCTTATCTGTCGGGGGTAGTGGCTTTCGCCAATCACTGGTTCACCACCAACCGAATCGCGCTCGGCGATCAGCTCACCGCGCAATTCCAAGGTCAGAGCTACGCCGCGCGCGGCGAGGCGGGCTACCGCTACGGCGTGCCGGTCACCGGCTACATTATCGGCGTGACGCCTTATGCGGCATTGCAGGTGCAAGCCTTCCACACGCCGGGCTATAGCGAGACCGATCTGTCGGGCGGCGGCTTCGGGCTGACCTACAATGCGATGAATGCGACCGATACCAGGAGCGAACTCGGCGCGCGCTTTGACAATCTGACGATGTGGAGCGACATGCCGCTCATTCTGCGCGGCCGGCTCGCCTGGGCGCATGACTGGGTCAGCAATCCGGCGCTCGGCGCGGTGTTCCAAGCGCTGCCGGGCTCGAACTTCACCGTCAGCGGCGCTGCGCCGCCGGCCAATTCGGCGCTGACCACGGCGGCTGCCGAGCTGCACATGACCGCGAACTGGTCGCTGATCGCCAAATTCGACGGCGAATTCGCCCCGACCTCGCAGACCTATGCCGGGACGGGTACGCTGCGCTATACGTGGTGACTTCGCCGACGTAGCCTCATAGCGCTTAGAGGACGTTAAGCGGACCGGGG
This sequence comes from uncultured Alphaproteobacteria bacterium, assembly GCA_963714345.1. Lineage (GTDB taxonomy): Bacteria > Pseudomonadota > Alphaproteobacteria > Rhizobiales > Xanthobacteraceae > BOG-931. The sequence goes on from CAVQOD010000014.1 coordinate 144,992, forward strand.
AATACCACGGCCTAATAGCCGACCGCCGCGCCGTGAAGATCGTAGGCGTCGGCCCGTTCGATCTTCACCGTCGCGATCTCGCCGACGCGCAGCGGCCGGCGGCTTGCGACATGGACCGCGCCGTCGATCTGCGGCGCGTCGCCCTTGACTGCGGCCTTTCGCGGTATAGACCCTGCCGCTCCCCGATTTGGCGTCGACCTCGTCGATGATGACGCGCTCGCGGTTGCCGACTTTGCGCTTGAGGCGCTTTTGCGAAATCTCCTGCTGGTGCGCCATGAAGCGATGATAGCGCTCCGCTTTGACGCGTATCGGGCACCGCGGCGCCGAGATCGTTGGCCGCGGCGCCGGCGACCGGCTCGTAGCGGAAGCAGCCGACGCGATCGAGCTGCGCCTCGTCGAGCCAGTCGAGCAGGAGGGCGAAATCTTCTTCGGTCTCGCCCGGGAAATCCGACGATGAAGGTCGAGCGGATCGTGAGGCTCGGACAGATCGTCGCGCCAGGCACGGATGCGCTCCAGCGTCTTTTCCTGCGCCGCCGGCCGCCGCATGCGTTTGAGCACAGCCGGGACTGGCGTGCTGGAACGGCACGTCGAGATAGGGCAGAACTTTGCCGTCGGCCATCAGCGCAATGACATCGTCGACATGCGGGTAGGGGTAGACGTAATGCAGCCGCACCCAGACGCCGAACTCGCCGAGCTCGCGGGCGAGATCGAGAAATTTCGCCCGGACCTCGCGGCCTTTCCAGGGGCTCGGCCGCGTATTTGATGTCGACGCCATAGGCCGAGGTGTCCTGCGAAATCACCAGCAGCTCCTTGACGCCGGCGGCGACCAGCCGCTCGGCTTCGCGCAGCACGTCGGCGGCCGGCGCGCGACACCAGATCGCCGCGCAATTTCGGGATGATGCAGAAGGTGCAGCGATTGTTGCAACCCTCTGATATTTTTAGATAAGCATAGTGCCGCGGCGTGAGCTTGATGCCTTCCGGCGGGATCAGGTCGGCATACGGATCGTGCGCCGGCGGCGCGGCGCGATGCACGGCATCGAGCACGCTCTCGTATTGCTGCGGACCGGTGACGGCGAGCACGCCGGGATGCGACCGCGGTGATCTTTTCCGGCTCCGCGCCCATGCAGCCGGTGACGATGACTTTGCCGTTTTCGGCCATGGCGGCGCCGATGGCGTCGAGCGATTCCGCCTGCGCGCTGTCGAGAAACCCGCAGGTATTGACGATGGCGAGGTCGGCGCCGGAATGCTCGCGGGCCAGCTCATAGCCCTCCGCGCGCAGCCGCGTGATGATGCGCTCGGAATCGACCAGCGCCTTCGGGGCAGCCGAGCGAAACGAAGGAAATACGGGGAGCGCGGTTCATTTGCGGCGGTTCATAGCATGGCGACGCAATGCGGGGCTGGAATTCCGGCCGCTCGCCGCCAGATAGGCCGGGCATCGCCGTTCGGCCACGAAAAAGCCGGGCCGAGACCCTGATTTCACCCACAGCCACCGGCATTGCTGTCGCTTCCATTCGGGGGAAATTAAGGATTTGGCGGTCTCCTCCGCCCTGACGACTGGTGGGTCTGATTCTTGAGAATGGCGTCCTTTCGGAAGGCTTTGCCAACGAACCGGCGCGGCGCAGGCTGATCGGCCAGCCGTTTCGATATGGGCGCTCGACCGTCGGCGCCGAAAGGCCATGGTGCAAGCCGAGACATTTTGTCGTTTTGCTGCTTGCCGCCTGCCTGACCGGCTGCGGCGGCTACGCCATGATCGATCCGAGCACCGCATTCACTTCGCCCGGCAAGCAAGCCGATTGGATGAAAGGCGACGGACAGGCTTCGGCGGTCGACACCTCGGATGTCGAGACCACAGCATCGACGCCTGCGCGCGCCGGGCAAGCCGGATTCGGCGGCAGCGAAGCTCGCTGTTCACGCGCGCGCTCCGCGGCGAGCTCACAGCCCGCCGGCGCCCGCCGCTGCGACCGCGAAGCCGGTTGCAAAACCCATCGCGGTCGCCGATGCCGCCGATGCCGCCGTTCCCGTCGCCCCGCCGCCGCAGGCCGCGCCGAGACGATTACGCAGCCGCGCGGCCGCGCCTATCTGTTCCGCGGCGTCGCCGGCCTGATCTATTCGCGCGGCATCGACACGCTGGCGGCGCGCATCAAGCGCACCGGCATCCCCGCCAGCGTCGGGACTTATCTGCTGTGGCGCCCGACCGCCGACGAGGCGATCCGCGACTATCGCCGCGACCCGCAGCCGATCACGCTGATCGGGCACTCCATGGGCGGCGATTGCGTCTTGGACTTCGCCGAAATGCTCAACGAGGCCGGCATCCCGGTCAGCCTGCTCGTCACCTACGATCCCGACCCGCATCGCCGACGACGTGCCGCCCAATGTCGAGCGCTACATCAACATCTACCAATCCTCGAATTTCATGGGCGGCGGCAATGTCGTGCAGGGCTCGCGCTTCCACGGCCATTACGCGAGCTACAACCTCAAGGACCACACCGAGATCGTTCACATCAATATCGAAAAGGCCGACCGGATTCAGGAGCAATTGGTGAGCCAAGATCGCCGCAGCTCGCCGCAAACGCCGGCCGATGCCGAAGGCGAAGCGGTGCCGATCCATCTGGAGGTTCCGGCCGACGCCGCCATCGAACTGTGGGATTCCGGTACTGCCGGTCGCGGCCCATGCCGGCGACACTTTGAAGACGCTCGCCGCGAGCCTACCACGTGCCGCTATGGGCGCTCACCCAGATCAATTCGCTGCCGAGCGCGAGCCGCTTGCCGAAGGCCAGCGCATCGTCGTGCCGCGCCATCTCGTGCCGATGGCAGATGCCCAGCACTGTGACGAGTTACGCGCCGGTCGGGCGCTGAACGGGCGCTTCGCGCGGCAGGCACAGGGTCAGCAGTGCGGCGCGAGGCAAAGCCCGCTCGGCTCGAAGCAGCGCCAGAACGCCACCGGCGTCGATTTGCCGCCGACACAGGTATAGACTTGCGCACCAATGCAATTGATCGCAATCGGCGATGCAGCGGCCGCTCGACTGCGCGCAGGCGCCGGTCGGTTTTCGGCGTGCTTTGCCGCAGTGCCTGGCCGACAAGCGCGCAAGACCCAAGCCGAGCGCTCCGGCGAGCGCCGATGCCACAATCGATTTCGTCAGCATGGCATACCTCTCAGTCTCCACGACAGTTCATTCGACCAAATAAATTTCCCATAATCGCGGAGTGCGGACAAGGAGCGGACGATGCGGCTGCCCGATCCCCGCTGCTCCTGGTGACCGACCGCGCGCAGGCGCGGCGCCCGCTGGCCGAGGTCGTCGCGGCGGCGCTCACCGGCGGCTGCCGCTGGGTCAGCCTGCGCGAAAAGAATTTGCCCGAGGACGAGCAGATGGTTTTGGCGCGCGCGCTGTTGCCGATGGCGCGCAAATAGGCGCGCGGCTCATGCTGCATGGCGAAGCCGCGCTGGCAAAGCTCGCCGGCGTCGACGGCGTGCATCTGCCATCCGGCAGCGATGCCGCCGCCGCGCGCGCGCTGTTGGGACCGGAAAAGCTGATCGGCGTTTCGATCCACACCGTCACCGAAGCCGAGGCGATCGATCCGCGAGCCGCCGATTACGCGCTCGCCGGACCGGCCTTCGAGACGCCGAGCAAGCCCGGCTACGGCCCGGAAATCGGCCGCAAGGGGCTTGTCCGAAATCGCCCGCGCGGCGCGCGTGCCGGTGCTCGCCATCGGCGGCATCAATACGGCGCGCGTCGCCGAAGTCATCGCCGCCGGCTGCGCCGGCGTCGCGGTGATGGGCGGCGTCATGCGCGCGGCCGATCCGGCGCGCGAGGTCGGCGCGCTGATCGCGACGCTGCAGGGCTACGCGCTACCGCGCGCCCGATAGGTGCCTGACGCCCTGATCCGGCGCCCACACGCCGGCGGGCAGTTTTCCCGCCTGCCAGAACACGTCGATCGGCATGCCGCCGCGCGGATGAAAATAGCCGCCGATCCGCAGCCATTTCGGCTTGAGACAGCGCGACGAGCTTCTTGCCGATCGCCACCGTGCAATCTTCATGGAACGCGCCGTGATTGCGGAAGCTGTTGAGATAAAGCTTCAGCGACTTGGACTTCGACGAGCCAGCCCTTCGGCACGTAGTCGATCACCAGCGTGGCGAAATCCGGCTGGCCGGTGACCGGGCACATCACGGTGAATTCAGGGAAGGTGAAGCGCGCGACGTAATTGGTATCCGGATGCGGATTGGGCACGCGGTCGAGCACCGCCTGGTCGGGCGAGGCGGGAGTTAATGTCGCGCGGCCGAGTTGCATGTGCTTGTTCGGCATAGTTACGGGTTAGCCCTCTCCATTGCGCATACCATCTAGCCCAGATGGGACCCCCCTCCTACGCTCGCTGTAAGAGCTATGGTGGATTTGAGTGAGCCGGATCGAGCTTTGACGGCGAGTTCGCCTCGACCGCGCAGACCTCCACCGGCACCGGAACGCTGTTTTACACGTGGTGAGAGGGATCGGCCGGCAGCACTCAATCACACGCGCTGCCTTGGGTTTTGCCGTTTTATACGAGAGGGGACTAGTTGTCTTTTGGCAACAGTCGGTCATAAAACGCGGATTACGCTGCCTCATCAAAGGAATTCGTGCCTTATGCGCGCGTAAGCGCGCATTTGTCGATAGATACAACCATCCAATACTGCATACCTTGAATAAAAGGAGTGCGCACCGCGGCAGATCGCGGGGCGGGGGAATGATGCGGTGAGGTTTTTAGGCTCAATCGGCTCGATCCGACTGTCAGCCGCGAACAGGCGCCGCACTTGGCGCTTATTTGCCGCTCTCGGTCTCCTGCTCGCGGCGCTCGCCTTCGTCGCTGGCGCGACAATTCCGGCTCTTGCCGGCGGCGGAAACGGCGGCAATGGCAACTATCCTCCGAGCGGCGATAACGGCGGCGCTGGAGGCTCCTTTGGCGCATCTGGGACCCATGGGAACGGAGGACGCGACTCTTGCACTAATAAATCCGGCGGCGGCGGTGGCGGCGGCGGCGCGGGCATATCGGGCGGCCTGGCAGGCGGCAACGGCGGCCCAAGTTCTTCGGGCTGCGGCGGTCCCGGTGCTGGGGGAACTGGCGGCACCACTCCCGGGGCAGCCGGGAATCGAGGGTCAGGTGGCGGCGTTACCTTTAGCGGCGGCGGCGGCGGCGCCGGCGGCTCCAACGGTGCAAGCTCGACCAGTATCAACATCAGTCCGGGGACGACATCGGGCGGCAACGGTGGCGCTGGCGGCGACGGCGGGACCAATGGTTTGAGCGGAAATAACGGTCTCTCCGGCGGCGGCGGCGGCGGCGGCGAGGGCGGTTACGGCGCGGTCGTGACCGGTACAACGTCCAATAGCAACGCTGGCACGGTCCGCGGCGGCAATGGCGGCGCTGCGGGCGCCGGGGCGTTCGGCGGCAACGGCGGGTCCGGTGGCGTCGGGTTTTATTTTACGACGACCGGAGCCAGCCTGACTAACACCGGCACGATTGCGGGCGGCACGGGAGGGACCGGGGGCGGGAATGAAGAAGACGCATATACTCAATATAACTACACTTTGGGCGCCGCCGGTACCGGCGGCGCTGGCGTCGTCGGCGCGGGTCTGACGATCGTCAACAACGGTACGATCAGCGGCGGCGCTGGCGGCGCAGGCGCCCCAGGCGGCGGCACGCCGGGCGCCGCCGGCGACGCCATCACCTTCACCGGCGGCAGCAATAATCTGACGTCGAATGGCGGCGCCCTCACGGGCAATATCGATCTTGCCACCGGCAACTCCACGAGTTCTCACTTTGCTGCAAACCGCCGCGGGCGGCGCTACCGGTAACGCTGTCATTTCGGCCAACATCACCGGCGCCGGCGGAGCGCCCACCGACGCATCGCTTACGATCACGACGGACTCCGGCTATTCGGTCAGTTTAGGCGGCACCAACACCTATTCCGGCGGCACTGCGGTCACCGCAGGAACATTGGTCGTCAGCAATAACAGCGCACTCGGAACCGGCGCTCTCACTTTGGATCCGGGTACGACGGTCAACCTCGCCGGCGTCAGCATCGCCAACACCATCAACGTCTCCGGCGATCCGAACATCACGGTGACGGGCGCAAGCTCGATCAACACAATCTCGGGAACGGGCACCGTCAACATTTTGGGTACATCCGGTTCTGCCACCACGGACGTACTCACCGTGAACGGGCCGAACTCATATACCGCCGCGACGGTGGTCGGCGACGGTACGACCGGGCACGCCGTGACAGTGTTGGGCGGCGCGACGAATTCCTTCAGCGCAAGTTCGGCAACGACGGTGACCGCGAACAGTATTCTCGACCTCGGTGGCTTTGCCGAGGCCATTGGTTCCGTGACGGGCAGCGGCACGGTGACCAACAGCGGGGTGTCGTCGCCGGCGGTTCTGACCATCGGTGGCGGCCAGTCGACGACGTTTTCGGGCACCATCGAGGACGGCACCAGCACGACCGGCCTGACGCTGGCGAACGGCAGTTCGCTGACCTTGAGCGGCACCGGCAATACTTATTCGGGCACGACGTTGGTCGGCGACGGCGTCAACGCCAGTACTTTGGCGGGCGGAGCTGCGAATGCGTTGAGCGCCAATTCGGCGGTGCAGCTATCGCTCCTCGGCACGCTCGATCTCGGCGGCTACAACCAGACGATCTATTCGCTTGCCGACGGCACCGGCGGCAGCGGCACGGTGACCAACAGCGGGGTGTCGTCGCCGGCGGTTCTGACCATCGGTGGCGGCCAGTCGACGACGTTTTCGGGCACCATCGAGGACGGCACCAGCACGACCGGCCTGACGCTGGCGAACGGCAGTTCGCTGACCTTGAGCGGGAGCAACACCTATACCGGCGCGACCGCCGTCGACGGTACCTTGGTGGTCAACGGTTCGATTTCGGCGTCGAGCCTGACCACCGTCAACAACAACGGCACGCTGTCGGGCACCGGCACCGTCGGCAATGCCTAAATCAACGGCGGCGGCACGTTTGCACCGGGCGCGACGGCCACGCCGGGCACCGCGACGACGGTATCGGGCAGTCTCGCTTTCTCATCAGGGGCGATTTATCTCATCCAAGCCGATCCCGCGGCTGCGACAAAGGCCAATGTCACCGGTACCGCGTCGCTCGCCGGCAATGTGCTGGCCGTCTTTGCGGCGGGCAGTTACACCAGCAAACAGTACGATATCCTGCATTCGACCGGACTCGGCGGTACCAATTTCGCGGGCCTCGGTACCACCAATCTGCCGGCGGGCTTCAACGCAACCCTGACCTATTCCAGCACCGACGCATTTTTGAACCTCGCCGCGGTCCTGGGCGGCCCGGGCTCGGGCCTGAGCGGCAACCAGCAAAACGTCGCGACATCGCTCAATAATTTTTTTAACGGCGGCGGCGCGCTGACGCCGAACTTCTTCACCATCTTCGGATTGAGTGGTGGCAATCTGGCGAGCGCGCTGTCGCAGCTCTCCGGCGAAGGCGGCACCGACGCCGACAAGGCGCGTTCCAGTTGATGACGGATTTCCTCGATCTGATGCTCGATCCGACGGCGGCGGCGGCGCCAGCGGTGGCGGCGGCGGCGGCGCGCGGCATTTGCGCCGGAGGATCAGGCGGGCCTGCCGCCCGATGTTGCGCTCGCTTATGCGCATGCGCTGCATCAGAAGCCGCGCCGCCGACAGCGGCGACGCAAGACTTCGAGCAGCGCTGGAGCGCCTGGGGCTCGGCCTACGGCGGCTCCAACAGCACCGATGGCAATGCCGCGGTCGGCTCGAACAATGTCAACGGCGAGCGACTACGGCTTTGCCGCCGGCATGACCTATCACGTCACGCCGACGACGGATTACGGCTTTGCGCTCGCCGGCGGCGGCACCAATTGGAGCCTGGCGCAAAGTCTCGGCAGCGGGCGCAGCGACGCGTTCCAGGCCGGCGTCTATGGCACCACGCATTTCGGGCCGGCCTATGTGTCCGGCAGCGCTCGCCTTCGCCAATCACTGGTTCACCACCAACCGCATCGCGCTCGGCGATCAGCTCACCGCGCAATTCGACGGCCAGAGCTACGCCGCGCGCGGCTGAAGCCGGTTATCGCTACGCCGTGCCGGTGACCGGCTACATTATCGGCGTGACGCCTTATGCGGCGTTGCAGGCGCAGGATTTCCACACCCCGGGCTACAGCGAAACCGATCTCACCGGCGGCGGCTTCGGGCTGACCTACAACGCGATGAACGCCACCGACACCCGAAGCGAGCTCGGCGCGCGCTTCGACGATCTGACCATGCTCAACGCCATGCCGCTGGTGCTGCGCGGCCGCCTCGCCTGGGCGCATGACTGGGTGAGCAATCCGGCGCTCGGCGCCGCGTTCCAGGCGCTGCCCGGATCGAGCTTCACCGTCAATGGCGCGGCGGTGCCGCAAAACTCCGCGCTCGCCACCGCGGCTGCGGAACTGCATCTGACCGCCAATTGGACGCGCGATGGCGAAATTCGACGGCGAGTTCGCCTCCGGCTCGCAGACCTACGCCGGCACCGGAACGCTGCGCTATTCGTGGTGACAGCCGCGCCTCGGCGATCCTGTAGAAGCCCCGGCAGGACGACGCCGGGAGCGTGCATGACCGCCATCGTCGACATCATCGGCCGCGAAATTCTCGACAGCCGCGGCAATCCGACCGTCGAGGTCGATGTCGTGCTGGAGGACGGCTCGCGCGGCCGCGCCGGCGTGCCGTCGGGCGCCTCGACCGGCGCGCATGAGGCGGTCGAACTGCGCGACGGCGACAAGAAGCGCTATCTCGGCAAGGGCGTGAAGAACGCGGTCGATGCGGTCAACGGCGAGATCTTCGACGCGCTCGGCCGGCATGGACGCCGAGGCGCAGGTCAAGATCGACGAGACCATGATCGCGCTCGACGGCACGCCGAACAAAGGCCGGCTCGGCGCCAATGCCATTCTCGGCGTCTCGCTCGCGGCCGCCAAGGCGGCGGCGGCGGCGAACCAGCTGCCGCTCTACCGCTATGTCGGCGGCGCCGCGGCGCGGCTCTTGCCGGTGCCGATGATGAACATCATCAATGGCGGCGTGCATGCCGACAATCCGATCGACTTCCAGGAATTCATGATCGTGCCGCTCGGCGCGCCGACTTTTGCCGAAGCGCTGCGCGCCGGCTCGGAAATCTTCCACACGCTGCGCGCCGCGCTCAAGGCCGCCGGCCACAATACCAATGTCGGCGACGAGGGCGGCTTTGCGCCCAATCTGCCGTCGGCGGAAGCCGCGCTCGATTTCGTGCTGTCGGCGATCGAGAAGGCCGGCTACCGCCCGGGCGAGCGACGTCGCGCTGGCGCTCGATCCGGCGGCGAGCGAATTTTTCAAGGACGGCGCTTACCGTATACGAAGGCGAGGGCAAGACCCGCTCGATCGAGCAGCAGGTCGATTATCTCGCCGAACTCGTCAAGAAATATCCGATCGTCTCGATCGAAGACGGCATGGCCGAGGACGATTTCGCGGGCTGGAAGAAGCTGACCGAAAAGATCGGCGGCAAATGCCAGCTCGTCGGCGACGATCTTTTCGTCACCAATGTCGCGCGGCTCGCCGACGGCATCAAAAACGGCATCGCCAATTCGATCCTGATCAAGGTCAACCAGATCGGCACGCTGACCGAAACGCTGGCCGCGGTCGAGATGGCGCACAAGGCCGGCTACACCGCGGTGATGTCGCACCGCTCCGGCGAGACCGAGGATTCCACCATCGCCGATCTCGCGGTCGCCACCAATTGCGGGCAGATCAAGACCGGCTCGCTGGCGCGCTCCGACCGCACCGCCAAATACAATCAGCTGCTGCGCATCGAGGAGGAACTCGGCGCGCAGGCGGCCTATGCCGGGCGCGCGGCGTTCAAGGCGCTTGGATAGGTTCCAATCTTGCCGCGCTTGTCGGCCAGCGCGCAATCGGAGCTATACCCTTCACGTTCCGAGCCGGTAACGGGTGTGGCCATGGACCAAACGCTTGAATTGAAGCCGGGCAACCGCCGGCTCGCGGTCGAACGCTTAAGCGATTTCATCGCCGCCTCGGTCGATGCCGCGGCTGCGTCCGACGCGCCGTTCACCCATCTCGTGTTCGACCGCGTCTTTCCCGACGATATCTACGCGCTGATGCTCGCCAATATGCCGGAGGCGACCGACTACCGGCCGATGCACGGCCGCAGCAAGGGCCACGACCTCACCGACGGCACCCATACGCGGGTCAAGATCGATCTGTTTCCGGAATATATCCGCCACCTGCCGCCGCAGAAGCGCGCGGTGTGGGACGTCGTCGGCCGCGCGCTGTGCTCGCGCCCGGTGAAGGAGGCTTTCGTGCGCCGGCTTGCGGCGCCGCTTGCGCGCCGCTTCGGGCCCGGCTATGCCAAGGTCGGCATGTATCCGATCCCGATCCTCACCCGCGACATTCCCGGCTACCTGATCACGCCGCATACCGACACGCGCTGGAAGGGCATCACCGTGCAGCTCTATCTGCCGCGCGACCGCTCCAACACCAATATCGGCACGATCTTTCACGAGAAGCTTGCCGACGGTTCGCTGCCGAAGACGCAAGCAGATGACGTTTGCGCCGAATTCCGGCTATGCCTTTGCCGTCGGCACCGATACCTGGCATTCGGCCGACGCCGGTCGGCCCGGAAGTGAAGACCCGCGACAGCATCCTGCTGACCTATTTCGTCGATGCCGGCGCGCTCCGCTTCCTGCGCAACCGCGGCAAGCGATTCGGCAATTTCGTGCTCAGCGAAGTGCGCAACCGGCTGCCGTACGTCATTCCGGACGGCAAGCGCTCGGATCATCACGAAAGTCAGGTTCTCGAGGTCGGAGCAAGTCGCTTCGCGATGGATTCCGGCTCGCTCTGCTCGGCCCCGGAATAGCGCATTAATCCCGCTTTAAGCGGCGTTCTGACATGGTGGCGGCATGGTCACCCGCAAACGGCTGCGCACCATCCTCAACGCGCTCGCGCTCTATGCGCTGGCGGCATTGCTCATCGGCTATTTCGGCGTCAACGCCTATAGCGGCAATCGCGGGCTCAAGGCCAAGGAGGACATCGACCGGCAGATCGGCGGCGCTGACCGCCGAGCTCGACCGGCTCAAGCTCGAACATGCGCAATGGGAGCGCCGCATCGCGCTGCTTGAAGTCCGACGACATCGACCCCGACATGCTGGACGAGCGCGCCCGCGCGCTGCTCGATTATGTCGACCCCAACGACCTGACGCTGATGTACGACAGCCAGCCCCGCCAGGCGGCCGCGCCACCCGTTAACCAGCCCTTGAACTCGGCAGTCGCCGGTTCCGAAATTAATTTTTCCGACAAGGAGTTGGCCGCCGGCGCTCATCCGCCGGCGGGAATTCCCCCGACTTCCGCAATTGGGCGATTTCGGCTAAGGGTTGAAGCCCGCCCGATGCATTTGCCGACAATGGCGTTTCGAGGACAATAATGGCCGTCGCCCAAACCAAGCAAACGGCTCAAGACACACAGGGATTGCTCCCGGCCGCGGATCTGGCGGCGAACGATGCCGTCCGTCCCCGAATTCACCAAGGAGCAGGAGCTTGCCGCGCTGCGGCAGATGCTGCTGATCCGCCGCTTCGAGGAAAAGGCCGGCCAGATGTACGGCATGGGCCTGATCGGCGGCTTCTGCCACCTCTATATCGGCCAGGAAGCGGTCGTCGTCGGCATGAAGCTCGCCATGCGCGACGGCGACCAGATGATCACCGGCTATCGCGACCACGGCCACATGCTCGCCTGCGGCATGGATCCGAAGGGCGTGATGGCGGAACTCACCGGCCGCCGCGGCGGCTATTCCAAGGGCAAGGGCGGCTCGATGCACATGTTCTCGCTGGAGAAGAAATTCTACGGCGGGCACGGCATCGTCGGCGCCCAGGTGCCGCTCGGCACCGGGCTTGGCCTTCGCCAACAAATATCGCGGCAACGACGACGTCTGCCTGACCTATTTCGGCGACGGCGCCGCCAACCAGGGCCAGGTCTATGAAAGCTTCAACATGGCCGAGCTGTGGAAGCTGCCGGTCGTCTATGTCATCGAGAACAACCGCTACGCCATGGGCACGTCGGTGACGCGCTCCTCGGCGCAGACCGATTTCTCCAAGCGCGGCGTGTCCTTCAACATTCCGGGCGCGCAGGTCGACGGCATGGACGTGCGCGCGGTCAAGGCCGGCGGCCGACGAGGCGGTCGCCTGGTGCCGCGCCGGCAAGGGCCCGACCATTCTGGAAATGATGACCTACCGCTATCGCGGCCACTCGATGTCGGACCCGGCCAAATACCGGACCAAGGAGGAAGTCGACAAGGTGCGCACCGAGCACGATCCGATCGAGCAGGTGCGCAAGCGGCTGCTCGACAAGAAATGGGCGAGCGAAGACGAGTTGAAGAAGATCGACGCCGCGGTGCGCGCCATCGTCAACGAGGCGTCCGAATTCGCCACCCACGATCCCGAGCCCGATCCGTCCGAGCTTTACACCGACGTCTATCGCTGAGCGCGATTACGCGCGCGCGCTCCAATGAGCTATGAACCGTGAGCCGCCATGCCGACTGAGGTCTTGATGCCCGCGCTGTCGCCGACGATGGAGAAGGGCAATCTCGCCAAGTGGCTCAAGAAGGAAGGCGACAGCGTCAAATCCGGCGACGTCATCGCCGAGATCGAGACCGACAAAGCCACCATGGAAGTGGAGGCGGTCGACGAAGGCACGCTCGGCAAGATTCTGGTGCCGGAAGGCACCAACGACGTCGCGGTCAATACGCCGATCGCCATGATCCTCGCCGAAGGCGAGGATGCCGCCGCGCTCAAAGGCAACGGCGGAGCGGCCAAAGCCGCAGACCGAAGGCCGAGCAGCAATCGGCGCCGCCGCGGAAAAGCCGGCGAAGCGGCGCACCGGCTAAAGCAGGCCGAAGCGCCGGCGCCGGCAAAACCGGCGGCCGCACCGCCGGCCGCCGAGCCGACGCCCGAGCCGGAAGTGCCCGGAAGGCACCGAGATGGTCACCATGACCATGCGCGAAGCGTTGCGCGACGCCATGGCCGAGGAAATGCGCCGCGACACAGACGTGTTCGTGATGGGCGAGGAGGTCGCCGAATATCAGGGCGCCTACAAGGTCACGCAGGGGCTGTTGGAAGAATTCGGCGCGCAGCGCGTCATCGACACGCCGATCACCGAGCACGGCTTTGCCGGCCTCGGCATCGGCGCGGCGCTCGCCGGGCTTAAAGCCGATCGTCGAATTCATGACCTTCAACTTCGCCATGCAGGCGATGGATCAGCTCATCAATTCGGCGGCGAAGACGCACTACATGTCCGGCGGCCAGGTCAAGCTGTCGATCGTGTTTCGCGGGCCGAACGGCGCCGGCGTCGCGCGTCGCCGCGCAGCACAGCCAGGATTATTCGTCCTGGTACTCGCACATTCCGGGCCTGAAGGTGATCGCGCCGTCGACCGCGGCCGACGCCAAGGGGCTGCTCAAGGCCGCGATCCGCGATCCCAATCCGGTGATGTTTCTGGAAAACGAAATTCTCTACGGCCATTCCTCGCCGGTGCCGAAGCTCGACGATTACGTGCTGCCGATCGGCCGGGCGCGCGATCGTGCGCGCCGGGCAACGACGTGACCATCGTCGCCTGGTCGATGGGCATGACCTACGCGCTCAAGGCCGCCGAAGAATTGGCCAAGGACAATATCGACGCCGAAGTCATCGATCTGCGCACGCTCAAGCCGATGGACACCGACACCATCATCGAGTCGGTGAAGAAGACCGGCCGCCTCGTCACCGTCGAAGAGGGCTGGAAGCAATCCGGCGTCGGCGCCGAGATCGCCGCGCGCATGATGGAAGCAGGCGTTCGATTATCTCGACGCGCCGGTCGCGCGCGTCACCGGCAAGGACGTGCCGATGCCTTACGCCGCGAACCTGGAAAAGCTCGCGCTGCCGTCGGTCGCCGAAGTGGTCGAGGCGGCGAAGGCCGTCTGTTACCGCTGACATCGTTTGGTGAATTCGCGCGCCATGCCCATCAACATCCTCATGCCGGCGCTGTCGCCCACGATGGAGAAGGGCAACCTTGCCAAGTGGCTCAAGAAAGAGGGCGACGCGGTCAAGACCGGCGACGTCATCGCCGAGATCGAGACCGACAAGGCGACGATGGAATACGAGGCCGTCGAGGACGGCACGCTGGCCAAGATCGTGGTGCCGGAAGGCACCAGCGACGTGCCGGTCAATCAGCTCATCGCCGTGATGGCGGCAGGAAGGCGAGGATGTGAAGGCCGCGGCGTCGGCTGCGGCGAAGGCCGCTCCAGCCGCAAAGCCGGCGGAGGCGCCGAAGCCGGCCGCACCTGCCGCAAGGGCCCGCCGCGGCTGCAACGCCGCACCGCCAGCGCAACGCCCAGCCGTCACCGCCGCCCGCACCGAGGGCGCCGAGCGCGGCGCCGCGCAGCGAACGGTCATGACGCGAACCGCGTCTTTTCCTCGCCGCTGGCGCGGCGGCTGGCGAAGGAAGCCGGCATCGATGTCGGCCGCATCGAGGGCTCCGGCCCGCACGGCCGCGTCATCGCCCGCGATGTGGCGGCGGCGAAGTAGGGCGAGCGGCTTGCGCGCGCCGGCTGCGGCGCCGCGGCGGCGCGCCAGCGCCGATGATCGCGCCGTCGATGTCGGATCAGCAGATCCGCGCGCTCTACGAAGACGGCAGCTACGAGGTCGTGCCGCATGACGGCATGCGCCGCACCATCGCGCAGCGGCTCACCGCCTCGGTGCAGACCATTCCGCATTTTTATCTGACCATCGATTGCGACATCGGCAAGCTTCTCGACGCGCGCGAGGAGATCAACGCCGTCGGCGCCGAAGGACAAGGACGGCAAGCCGGCCTACAAGCTTTCGGTCAACGATTTCGTCATCAAGGCGCTGGCGCTCGCGTTGCAGACGCGTGCCGGACGCCAATGTGAGCTGGACCGAAGGCGGCATGCTCAAGCACAAGCATTCCGATATCGGCGTCGCGGTGGCGATGCCGAACGGGCTGATCACGCCGATCATCCGCAGCGCCGAGACCAAATCGCTGTCGGCGATCTCCAACGAGATGCGCGACCTCGCGGCGCGCGCGCGCGACCGCAAGCTCAAGCCGCACGAATATCAGGGCGGCACCACGGCGGTGTCGAATCTCGGCATGTACGGCATCAAGGATTTCACCGCGGTGATCAATCCGCCGCACGCCACCATCCTCGCCGTCGGCACCGGCGAGGAGCGCGCCGTGGTGCGCGACGGCAAGATCGTCGCCGCCCACATCATGAGCGTGACCATGGCGCTGCGATCACCGCGCCGTCGACGGCGCGCTCGGCGCGGTGCTGATCAGCGCGTTCAAGGCGCTGATCGAAAATCCGGTGATGATGCTGGTGTAATGCCGTCATTCCGGATTGTCGCGGAGCGGCAAGTCCGGAATCCATAATCACATGTCAGCGAATATGGATTCCGGGCTCGTCGCTTTGCGACGCCCCGGAATGACGAGGCGTCAACTTGGTTCAAGCCCTTTTGCCCGAAACGCCGCTTTCGCGTCCGGCGAGCGCAGAACGTCGATCAGAGCCTTGCCGGCATCGGCATTTTTGCTGCCCGGCATGATGCCGGCGGCGAACATCGTGACCATGTTCAGATCGCCGGGCAAGAAGCCGACGATCTCGGCGCCGGCGACATGCAACAGTTCCGGCTTCTGCTGCACGGCGAGCTCGGCCTCGCCGGTCATCAACAGCGCGGCGGAAAACCCGCCCGCCGGCGGATATTTGGTCTTCGGCTTCATCGTCGTCGGCGATGCCCATGCGCTCCAGCAGCTTGGCGAAATAGACGCCGCTGGCGCCGCCGGCCGACGGCTCGCTGTAGGCGATGGATTTTGCGTTCAAGCAGGGTCTGTTTGAGCGCCTCGGGCGTGGAAATGTCGGGCTTCGGCGCGCCGGCCTTGACCGCGATGGCGACGCCGGAGCCGGCGAGCGTCACGTCGGTGCCGGACGCGATCTTGCCTTGGGCTTTCAGTGCGTCGATCCCGGCGCGGCTGAGGATCAGCACGTCGGCGGTCTCGCCGCCCTCGATGCGCTTGACCAGCATCGGCGCCGTGCCCCAGGTCACGGCGAGCTTGTGACCGCTGGTCGTTCTCGAATCTGCCGGAACAGTTCTTCGGCGGCGCTGCGCACGCCGATGGTGCTGTAGATTGTGAGTTCAGCCATGAGGCATCGGGCATCCTTCTTGCTTCGCTTTATATCGCGTGCGAATGAACGCGCGACGAAATCGGAAATCCGGCTGCATCCGCATGGACGATCTGATCGCAGGCTATCGCCGCTTCCGCGCCGGCACCTGGCAGGCCGAGCGCAGCCGCTTCGAGGCGTTGAGCCGCCTCGGCCAGCGGCCGCGCGCGCTGGTCATCGCCTGTTCGGACAGCCGCACCGATCCGCAAATGGTGTTCAACGCCCGGCCGGGCGAACTGTTCGTCGTGCGCAACGTCGCCAATCTCGTGCCGCCCTATGGCCCTGACGACAAGCCGCACGGGGTGAGCTCGGCGATCGAATTCGCGGTGCGTTCGCTCAAGGTGCGCGAGATCGTGGTGCTCGGCCACGCCATGTGCGGCGGCATCCAGCGCGCTGCTCGACGGCGCCCCGGCCGAAGTCATCGGATTTCGTCGGCCAATGGGTGCGCATCGCCGAGCCGGCGCGGCTGCGCGCGATGGCGGCGCCGCCGGATCAGCGGCAATCGGTCTGCGAGCATGAAGCGGTGCGCCTTTCGCTCGACAACCTGATGACGTTTCCGTGGATCAAGGACGCGGTCGACGCCGGCCATATCACGCTGCACGGCTGCTTTTTCGACATCCGCTCCGGCGTCCTCGAGCGTCTCGGCGAGGACGGCGTTTTCCACCCGATACCGGATTAGAAAGCGATGCATACATATCGGCCGTGGCCCGCGACAAAAGCGGGCGCGGCGGCTAAGGTGCCGCGAATGCGCAGTTTGGCGAGGATGCTATGGCTGATACGGATTTCGACATCATCATCATCGGCTCGGGACCGGGCGGCTATGTCTGCGCCATCCGCGCCGCGCAGCTCGGTTTCAAAACCGCCATTGTCGAGCGCGACTATCTCGGCGGCATCTGCCTCAACTGGGGCTGCATTCCGACCAAGGCGCTGCTGCGCTCCGCCGAGATTTTCCATTACCTGCAGCACGCCAAGGATTACGGACTGTCGGCCGGCGAGGTGACTTACGATCCATCGGCGGTGGTGAAGCGCTCGCGCGCGGTGTCGAAGCGGCTCAACGACGGCGTCGGCTTCCTGATGCGCAAAAACAAGGTCGCCGTGATCTGGGGCGAGGCGGCCATCGACGCGCCCGGCAAGATCACGGTGAAAGCGCGCAAGAGCGAAGCGCCGAAGGGCGCGCTCGGCCCCGGCGCCTATCAGGCCAAGCACATCATCGTCGCCACCGGCGCGCGGCCGCGCGTGCTGCCCGGCCTCGAGCCGGACAAGAAACTGATCTGGACCTATTTCGAAGCGATGGTGCCGGAGCGCATGCCGAAGTCGCTGCTGGTCATCGGCTCGGGCGCCATCGGCATCGAGTTCGCCTCGTTCTATCGCACGCTCGGCGCCGAGGTGACGGTGGTCGAAGTGCTGCCGCAAATCCTGCCCGCCGAGGACGCCGAGATCGCCGCCTTCGCCCGCAAGAGTTTCGAGAAGCAGGGCATCAAAATTCTCACCGGCGCCAAGGTGACCAAGCTCGACAAGACGGCCGACAGCGTCACCGCGACCATCGACGACGGCAAAGGCGGCACGCAGACGCTGACCGTCGATCGCGTTATCTCCGCGGTCGGCGTCGTCGGCAATATCGAAAATCTCGGGCTGGAAAAGCTCGGCGTGAAAACCGAGCGCGGCATGATCGTCATCGACGGCGCCTGCAAGACCAACGTGCCGGGCATTTATGCCATCGGCGACGTCGCCGGGCCGCCGCTCCTGGCGCATAAGGCCGAGCACGAAGGCGTCATCTGCGTCGAGGCGATCAAGGGCCTGCACCCGCATCCGATGAACAAGCTGATGATTCCCGGCTGCACCTATTGCACGCCGCAAATCGCCTCGGTGGGCTTGACCGAACAGGCCTGCAAGGAGAAGAAACTCGACATCCGCGTCGGCCGCTTCCCGTTCGTCGGTAATGGCAAGGCTATCGCCATGGGCGAGGATCAGGGCATGGTCAAAGTGATCTTCGACAAGAAGACCGGCCAGCTTCTCGGCGCCCACATGGTCGGCGCCGAAGTCACCGAGCTCATTCAGGGCTACGTGGTGGCGATGAATCTCGAAACCACGGAAGAAGAGCTGATGCAGACCGTGTTCCCGCATCCGACGCTGTCGGAGATGATGGGCGAGGCGGTGCGCGACGCCTATGGGCGGGTGCTGAATATTTGAGCGTCTTCGCGCCTGCCACGATCGGCGTGGATCTAGCAAGGCGCAATGTCTCGCGCACGCTTTCACGCGGAGACGCACCATGCCGCTCTTGCCATCCGGGTTGCCCCGTTTCTTCCCGATTTTCGCCGTCGCAATCCTGGCCGCCGCATCGCTCGCGGCCTGCTCGGAAAAATCGCAATCGCTCGCCGACTACATCACCGCGATCTGCGCGGCGCATTTCCGCGATGCCTCCCGCGCCGAAACGCCGTTCCTGACCGAGAACGTCAGCGCCATGTCGAAGATGATGGTCGACATGGGAATTTATCCGTCCGGCGACGTCGACCGCGACTTCGTCGCCATGATGGTGCCGCACCACCAGGGCGCCATCGACATGGCGCAGGCCGAACTGCGCTACGGCCACAACGAGCAACTCCGGCGCATGGCCCAGGAAATCATCGTGACGCAGCAGCAGGAGATCGCGGCGATGCGGCTTGCCGTCGGCGAGCCGCTGCCGCCGTCCGTGCCGGCGCCTGACCAGAATCCTCGGCCACGGCAATGAAGGATTCGAAATCCAGTCAGCTGTCTGCGATAAGGAGCTGCGACATGAAGCGCATCTCGACACTGACTGTCGCTGCTCGCCGCCTTCAGCGCTCGGTCGGCGTGCCTACGCGCGGGTGGACAGGTGCCCGGCGGCGGCGTCCGATCCGGATATCCCGATCAGCCATCACGATCGCGTCTACGCCGCGGAGCAGTTCTCGAACACCGTGTCGGTCACCGATCCCGTCGACAACAAGCTGCTCGGCGTCATCCCTCGGCGATCCGCAGCCGGCCAATTTCAGTCCGCTCTACAAGGGCCAGGTGCTGGTGCACGGCATGGGCTTTTCGCCCGATCACCACACGCTGGCCGTGGTCGTCGATCGGCTCGAATTCGGTGACCTTCATCGACACCGCGACCAATGCCGTCAAGCACATCACCTATGTCGGCCGCTCGCCGCACGAGGCGTTCTTCACGCCGGACGGCAAGGAAGTCTGGGTGACGGTGCGCGGCGAGAACTACGTCTCCGTGCTCGACGGCACGACCTACGAGGAAAAGACGCGGATCATCGTGCCGAACGGGCCGGGCATGACAGATCTTCTCGCCGGACGGCAAATACGGCTATGTCTGCTCGTCGTTCAATCCGGAGACCGACGTCATCACGGTCGCCGACCACACGATCGTCGGCAAGGTCGAGCAGGCCAGCCCGTTCTGTCCCAACATCGCGGCGACGCCCGACGGCAAGCAGGTCTGGTTCACGCTGAAGGACACCGGCAAGACCCAGGTCTTCAACGCGCAGCCGCCGTTCAACCTTGCTGAAGACGCTCGACACCGGGCCGATCACCAATCACGTCAACATCGTGCGCAACGCCAACGGCATGTTCGCCTATGTCACGGTCGGCGGGCTGAACGAAGTCAAAGGTGTTTCGCACCGACGATTTCGAGCAAGTCGCGACCATCCCGGTCGGCAAGCTGCCGCACGGCATCTGGCCGTCCGGCGACGGCACGCGCGTCTATGTCGGCCTCGAGAACGACGACCAGATGGCCGCGATCGACACGCTGACCAACAAGGTGATCGCGACCAGCCCGATCGGCCAGGCGCCGCAGGCCGTCGTCTATGTTCCGAATGCGGTGCCCGATGGCGCCGGCACGCAGGAATCTGCAGCCGCTCGGTGTCGCCGGACAGACGCGACGCATTTGACAACTGGCGCCGCCGGGTGAACCAAGGCCGGAGAAAGCACCCGACCAGCGTCTCGCTGTTCGACCAGGGTCTGGTGCAGGTGCTGGAGGCCGCGGTCACCGGGCTGCAACCCGAGAAAGCCTTATCGTGCTCGCACTGTCGAACCGAGCCGAACTGGCAGCCGGTACGCTGGAGCCGCTGTCAGGGCTTCATGACCAATCCGGCCGGCTCGGCGCGATCGTCAATGCGATCGGACCGATCCGGCAGGTGGTGCGCGGCGAAGACAAGATGCGCGCGCCGCTATCTGGTCATCGCACCCGGCACCGCCGAGCAGCACGGCGCGCCGGTCCAAATGCAGTTGGAGTAATTTATTTCACACGAGCAACGATAGGGGGGAGCGATGGCCAAGTTCGACAGCATTCTCGGCACCATCGGCAGCACGCCGGTGGTCAGAATCAACAAGCTCGCGCCAAAAGGCGTCAATCTTTACGTCAAGATCGAAGCCTTCAATCCGCTCGGCTCGGTGAAGGACCGCCTCGCGCTTGGGGTCATAGAGGCGGCCGAAAAATCGGGCGAGCTCAAGCCCGGCCAGACGGTGATCGAGGCGACCTCCGGCAATACCGGCATCGGGCTGGCGATGGTGTGCGCGGCCAAGGGCTATCCGCTTGTTGTCACCATGGCGGAAAGCTTCTCGGTCGAGCGTCGCAAGCTGATGCGTTTTCTCGGCGCCAAGGTGGTGTTGACGCCCGGGGCCGAGCGCGCCTTCGGCATGGTGAGGAAGGCGCAGGAACTGGCCAAGGCCAAGGGCTGGTTCATGACGCGCCAGTTCGAGAACGAGGCCAATCCGGATATCCATGAGCGCACCACGGCGCGCGAGATCATCGCCGACTTTGCCGGCGAGCGGCTCGATTACTGGGTGACCGGTTTTGGCACCGGCGGAACCTTGACCGGCGTGTCGCGCGTGCTGCGCAAGGAGCGGCCCGAGACGAAGATCATCGTCTGCGAGCCGGCCGACGCGCCGATGCTCACGTCCGGCGAGAAGCAGGAGCGCAATGCCGACGGCACGCCGGCGAAGCCACACCCGGCATTCAAGCCGCATCCGATGCAAGGCTGGAGTCCCGATTTTATCCCGCTTATCACCGGCGAAGCGGTCGATATGAAAGTGATCGACCGCATCCTCACCATCGCCGGCCCCGACGCCATGAAATGCGCGAAGGCGCTGGCGCAGCGCGAAGGCATTTTCGTCGGCATCACAGCCGGCGCGACCTTCGCCGGCGCCCTCGAAGTGTGCAAGCAAGCGGCACCGGGCTCGACAGTGCTTTGCATGTTGCCCGACACCGGCGAGCGCTATCTGTCGACGCCGCTGTTCGGCGACGTCGGCGCCGACATGAATGAGGAGGAGATGACGATCTCCAATTCCACGCCGAACCACCGCTTGCCGCCGAAAACGGCTTAAGCGACGGGACACATCCCCCGGACGAAATCGGGGAAGCCGCTTCAAGATGATGCGACAAGTCCCGCCATCGGTTTGACGCCATCGCTGCCCGGAAACACATTTTGCGCCAGCGCGCGGTCGTCGGCGCGCAGGTGGTCCTTGAGCACGCCTTTAAGCACCGCACGCAGGTCGGTGGTCGGCTTGAGATCGCGGTTTTCGATAGAGCGTCGGCAGGCTTCAAACCCGGCCAATCGGCGATGACACGGCCGCCCTTGAGCGCGCCGCCGACGAGAAACGCCACCGTCGCGGTGCCATGGTCGGTGCCGTCGGTGCCGTTGATATGGGCGGTACGGCCGAACTCGGTGCGAGCGCCACGACGGTTTCGCGCCACGCCGGTCCCATATTGGTCTTGATCGCCGCGAGCGCATCGTCGAGCGCGCCGAGGAGCTCGCGACAACCGGCCGCTGAGCGATGCCTTCATTGACATGGGTGTCCCAGCCGTCGAAGCGCGAGCGCGCCGACGCGCGGCCCGTCCGGCTGCGCCAGGAATTTCGCGGCATTGCCGGCGGCGTCGGAAAAATAGGCGCGCACCTGCGCCGGCCCGGGTCCGCCCGGTTTTTGCCCCATCCCCATATCGCCCGACTGCTCAATGGCGGCGAGCTTCGAATTGTCCTCGAGCACGCCCGCGAGTTTCGGTATCGGACTGGCGATAGAGATCGAGCAACCGCGCCACTGTGTCATCGCTCGCCGGCATGACCCGCTGCGGCGACCACGACAAAACCGGCGCCGGGCCGCGCGCCACCAGCGGCGTCACCGGACCGACGGCAAAGACCCGGCTGCCTTTCGGGTCGACGCGGCCGCCGGCTTGCGAGCGCCGGCCAGCGCGCGATTGAGCCAGCCGTATCGCCTAGCGCCGGGTTTCGGCAAGTCCGCTTTCCAATAAATCCTGGCCGTCGAAATGCGAGCGCTCGCGATAGGGCGTGGCGCAGGCATGAACGATGATCGCCTCGCCCGCCTGGAACATGCGTTGCAGGTTCGGCATCGCCGGATTGAGCGCGAAGAAGTCGTCGAGCTTGCAGCGCCGGCGTCTTGCCGTCGAGCGTCAGCGCCTCGTCGCCGCGCAGCGCCCCCAGTCCGGATCGCCGACCGGCGCGACGGTCGCGAGCCCGTCGAGCGCGCCGCGCAGAATGATGGCGAGGAAGCGTGGGTCGCGGCCTTCGGCGAGCGCCGAGCTTCGGCAGATAGCGCCCAGGCGAACAGCGTGCCGGAGGCGAGCAGGAGTTCGCGGCGCGAGGGGGCATGCAGTTTCGTGTCACTCGAGATCATCGCTCCGCAGGAATTCCGGCGCCATGACAAGAAGCGCCAGCGGCCTGCTTGCGGCTCTCCGCGCGTGCGACGGTCGCGCGCGTCTCGGCCGAGGCAAGCGGGCCCGAGCGCCGGCTTCGAGCAGTGCCAGCGGATCGGCCGTCTCGCACGCCGCCCGGCGAATTCATTGGCGACGTCGAGGCGATGCGGCACGCCGTCGATCCAGGCCGCCTCGGTGTCGGGAAAGCCGTTCGGCGCCGGCGGCCGCCACAGCGGCTCGCCGAGGCTGGCTTGCGCGTTCATGATGCGGCCAATGGGGATCGTCGCCTGGCGCGCCGGTCAGCGCGGAGGATGCCGGCGATCCATTCGCGCCGGTGTTTTCAGCTTGTTGCCGCTGCGGCGTCCAGGATTCGTCGGCGCAGCGACAAGCGTCTTCGCGACTTCTTTGAGATTGCCGTCGTTGTCGCTGAAGCGTCTTCGCCAGCTTGGCGACCAGCGTAGGCGGCGGATCGTCGGCGACAAAATGCGCGCGCAAGCTTGTTGCGCGATGTGTTGCGCGGTGGCCGGATGCCGCGCGAGATCGGCGAGCACCGCGCGGCCTTGATCGATGCCGGTGTCGCGGATAGATCTTGCCGAGCACGGTCTGCGCGCCCGGCTCGTGCAGGCGCTCGTTGAAGATGAACTCGCCGCCATGGCTCGGGCTCGCTCGGCGGGATCCAGGTCCAGCCGGTGAGCACCTTGGCGAAGCTCGTGACATCGGTTTGCGTGTAGCCGGAGCGGACGCCGAGCGTATGCAGTTCGAGCGTCTCGCGCGCGAGGTTTTCGTTCAGCCCCTTGTCGCGGTTGATGCCGGCGATCGAATTCGGCCCCATCGATTCGACATTATCGAGATAGAACAGCATGGCCGGATGGCCTTCGACCGCTAGCAGCAAATCGGCAAAGCGGCCGAGCACATGCGGCCGAATCGCCTCGCGCTCATAAGGCGCCGCCATTCCAACGATCTTGTCGGCGGAAATGCAGAAATGGTTCGACCAGAACCACACCAGCCGCTCGACAAAGCCGATCTCGGCGCCGGCAGCGGCATCGAAGCGCGCCTTGGCCTCGTTTAAGATAAGCTGCTGCGGCAGCGGCGGCTGATTTGGCGGCTGCGGCGGCGCAACGGCGTTGCCGGCATCGGCCATGTCCGGGCGCGAGTCGTTCGCGTCGGCCTCTTTCTGAGCGCGTTGGGCGAGTATTTGCTGGGCGCGCCGCTTCGCCTGAAAGTCGAATACCACGCGCGCCGCCTCGGCGCTCGATGGCAGATCGACTTTCAATTCACCGGCTGCAGGTCGGTCGAGATCGGCCTGCAGTGCCCCGCGCGGATCCGCAGCGATGGCATTGATCTGATCGCCGACCGGGCCGAAGCCGAATCTGTGTAAAGCAAGCGCCGCTGCCTCTTTTCCGGAAACCGCTTTGCCGCCTACGCTCATGAAATCCTCCCGCGACGAAGCACGCCGCACCGAGGTCAGCATGCGTTTTATTGTGGCAAAAGTTACAGCGCGACGCGGCAAAAAACATCGCCGAAACCTAACATCATTCATGCGCAATGGCGATTAGCGCCGATTGCAGTGTGTGGAACCCGAGCCTTGCGGCGCAGCGATTGGGGCCGTAAGTATTTGGTGCGGGCAAATTCCGCGTGGAACCCCATATAACGCGCCATGGCCGTCCTGATCGACACCGTTACCGACGCCGCCGGCCGGCCCCGTCACCCGGAAAAAGCGCATCGGCCGGACCAGCCGGCGTTGCGCAAGCCTGACTGGATTCGGGTCAAGGCGCCGGTCTCGCCCGGCTATCTCGATACGCAGCGGATCGTTCGGCAGAACGGCCTGCATACCGTCTGCGAAGAAGCCGGCTGCCCCAATATCGGCGAGTGCTGGGAGCAAAAGCACGCCACCTTCATGATCATGGGCGACACCTGTACGCGGGCCTGCGCCTTCTGCAACGTCAAGACTGGATTGCCCGGCGCGCTCGATGCTGCCGAGCCGGAACATGTTGCCGAGGCAACGCGCAAGCTGGGGCTCGCGCACGTCGTCATCACTTCGGTCGACCGCGACGATCTCGACGACGGTGGGGCAAATCATTTCGCCGCCGTCATCGCTGCAATCCGCACGCGTTGCCCGATCACTACCATCGAAGTGCTGACACCGGATTTTTTACGCAAGGACGGTGCGGCGGAGACCGTAGTCGCGGCGCGTCCCGACATTTTCAACCACAATCTGGAAACCGTGCCGTCGAAATATCTCACCGTGCGGCCGGGCGCGCGCTACTTCGCCTCGATCCGGCTCCTGCAACGCGTCAAGGAGATCGACCCGGCGATGTTCACCAAATCCGGGATCATGGTCGGGCTCGGCGAAGAGCGGAACGAAATCTTGCAAGTCATGGACGATCTTCGCGCCGCAGGAGTCGACTTTCTGACCATCGGTCAATATTTGCAGCCGTCACGCAAGCATCATCCGGTCGTGCGTTTCGTGCCGCCGGACGAGTTCAAGGCGCTGGAAACGATCGCCTACGCCAAGGGGTTTTCGATGGTGGCGGCGAGCCCGCTGACGCGCTCGTCGCACCACGCGGGCGAGGATTTTGCACGGCTGAAGGCGGTGCGGACGGCGCGATGATTTGATGCCGCAATTTTCGACCAGGCGGCGGGTGGCGCACTCCGCAAGCAACATGTTCGATCTCGTCGCCGACGTTGAGCACTATCCCGAATTCGTGCCGCTGTGCCGTTCTATCCACGTGCGCCAGCGCAACACTGACGGTGAGGGCAGGGAGGTGATCGTTGCCGACATGACGGTCGCCTACAAGCTCATCCACGAAACCTTCACCAGCCGGGTGACGCTCGATCGCAAGAGCTTGGAGATTCTCGTCGAGTATCTCGAGGGCCCGTTCCGCAAAATGAACAATCGCTGGCGGTTTCTGCCGGCGGAAGAAAGCGCCTGCGACGTCGAGTTTTTTATCGCCTACGAATTTCGCAGTCGCACGCTCGGGGTTCTCATGGGGGCGATGTTCGAAACCGCCTTCCGGCGCTTTTCGGTGGCCTTCGAACGGCGCGCCGATCGGGTCTACGGCGAGCAGGGTTAGCGGCATTCGCGGCTTAACTATCCTAGCTGTTTGATCGGCAAGGCCGTCGAAGTGGCGGCAGGGAGCGTTCATAATACTGCCGCATGAGTGGTCCCCGTATGAGTTTAAGGCGTCAGGCCGTGAGAACCTTTTGGCGAAATATCTTCGGGGCTTGCTTCTTGGTCGTTGCTCTGGCTCTGCCGCCGGCAGCCGCCATCGCCCACGGCGCCGCGGCGCATGCGTTCGGGCATGCTTTCGGACTCTAGCCTTCGGTCACGGATTTTATGGCGGGCACTATCACAGCTTTTATTGGCGCGGCTTTCAGCACGGCTATCATCACGATTTTACCGCGACCGCTTCGGGCGATTTCGCCATGCATGATTTCGGCCATTGGGACGGCCACGGCATGGGCGGCCATTTCGGCCATTGGCGGCCGGGCCATTGGCACGCCGCATCCGGCTTCGGCGGCCACGGACACTGGCACGAAGAGGGCGTCTGGCGTCGTTGATCGAGCGGCGCTCCGTTTCAATCGGACGCGTCCTCGGCGAGCATTTCGAGAAGTGCCAGCGCTTGCGCGACCGAGCGCAGCCGCACCCGGACCCGGCCGATCTTGCCAAATCGCCGGCGCCGCGCGAGGCGGCGGCCCTCGCGGGCCGCGGCGGCGAAGTAGACAAGCCCAACCGGCTTTCGCGCCGAACCGCCGCCGGGACCGGCGATGCCGGTGATGGCCACGGCAAGATCGGCTTGCGAGTTTTTCAGCGCGCCTTTGGCCATTGCCGCTGCGGTTTCGCGACTGACCGCGCCATGGCGCGTCAGCGTCGCCGCTGGAACGCCGAGTAGCTTTTGCTTGGCCTCATTCGAATAGGTGACGAAACCGCATTCGACGACGTCGGAAGAGCCGGCGATTTCGGTCAAGGCGGCGACGACAAGTCCGCCGGTGCAGGATTCCGCAGTGGCGACGCGCAGCCCGCGGGCGCGGCAAAGATCGAGCACGCGCCGTGCGGTGCGGCGCAGCGCCTCGTCGATCATGCGGCGCTCCACGGCAGGCGGATCGCCGCCGTCGCCATCGCGACGATGCCTTCGCCACGTCCGGTAAAGCCGAGCTTCTCGCTTGTCGTCGCTTTGACCGCGACACGCTCAACCGCAATGCCGGCGATCGCCGCAATGCGCGCGCGCATGGCGTCGCGGTGCGGCGAGACGCGTGGCGCCTCGCACACCACGGTGACGTCGAGATTGGCGATGACGCCGCGGCGCGCCCGTACCCGCTCGCAGGCGAAAGCCAGAAAGCGGTCCGAAGAGGCGCCCTTCCATTGCGGATCGGATGGCGGAAAGTGCGCGCCGATATCGCCGTCGGCGAGCGCGCCGAGAATGGCGTCGACCAGCGCATGCAACGCGACATCGGCGTCGGAGTGTCCGGTGACGCCGCGCGAGTGCGGAATGCGGACGCCGCCGAGCATGACATGATCGCCGTCGGCAAAGGCATGCACGTCGAAGCCGTTGCCCGTGCGCACGTCGGCTAGGCCGGCGATCTGCAGAATTTCGGCGCGGGCAAAGTCGTCGTTGGTCGTCACTTTCACGTTGCCGGCCTCGCCTTCGAACACGCTGACGCGGTGGCCGGCCCATTCGGCGAGCGCGGCGTCGTCGGTAAAGCTTTCGAGCCCGGCTTTGGCGGCGCGGCGATGCGCATCGAGAATCAGATCGAAGGCAAAAGCCTGCGGCGTTTGCACGACGCGCAACCGGCTGCGGTCGAGAGTTTCGACGACGATCGCGGCGTCGTCGATCGCTTTCACCGTGTCGGCAATGACGATGCCGGGCACCGCCGCGCCCGCCGTCTTGCCGGCCGCGATGGCGCGATCGATGAGAGTGGCGCTGAGAAACGGTCGCGCCGCGTCGTGAATGAGAACAAGCTCGGGCGCGCTTGCGGCCAATGCTTCGAGCCCGGCGCGCACCGAGGCTTGTCGCGTCGCGCCACCCGGAACCGGCGCCGGCAGTTTTTGCAGGCCTGCGGTCGCCGCGCGATAAAGGCTCGCATCGTCCGCATTGATGACGGGCTGCACAACGCCGATCTGCGCGTGATTAAGGAACGCGCGCAAGGTTGGGCGGATCATCGGCTCGCCGGCAATCTCACGATATTGCTTTGGTACATCGCCGCCGGCGCGCTCACCGCGCCCGGCTGCAACGACGACGGCGGCTACCGTACCCGTCATGAGATCTCAGCTCCCGGTCTGGGATGGCTTTAGCGCATGTCGCCGCGATCTGCGAATTGACCCATTCAGCACTGACCTCGGCCAGATTCCCGGATTTACACAGGTTTGTTATATTGCAGTGCAGCACTTGCGCTGCCTGATATTTTGGCTAAACTCTATGCAACAATCCCATGACGCCTATTTAGTGTGCATATGCCCTTCGCCTCCCATTTGACGCCAAAATTCGGGCGATTTCTCACTATCGGGTCGGTGAGGATATCGAATCCGGTGCTTTTGGCGCCAATGTCCGGCATCACCGACGCCCCATTTCGGCGTCAGGTCCAAGCGTTGGGTGCGGGTCTGGTCATCTCGGAAATGACCGCTTGTGCGGCACTTGCCGCGGGCAAGCGCAGTGCCCAACGGCGCGTCAAGGGCCAGGGTGGCGGTTGGCACGTCGTCCAGCTCGCCGGCTGCGAACCGCATTGGATGGCCGAAGGCGCCCGCATCGCGGAAGCCGCCGGCGCCGCGATCATCGATATCAACATGGGCTGCCCCGCCAAGCACGTCACCAACGGCGAGTCCGGATCGGCGCTGATGCGCGATCTGGATCACGCGCTCAGTTTGATCGAAGCGGTGGTGCGGGCCGTCAAAGTGCCGGTTACGCTGAAAATGCGGCTGGGCTGGGATGACCGCAGCCGCAATGCGCCGGAACTGGCGCGCCGCGCCGAGGCGGCCGGCGTTGCACTTGTCACCGTCCATGGCCGCACGCGCTGCCAATTTTATAAAGGGCGCGCCGATTGGGCGGCGGTGCGTGCCGTCAAACAGAGTGTGGCGATACCGGTTGTCGTCAATGGCGACATCGAAAGTTTCGACGATGCCGATATGGCGCTAACGGCCTCCGGCGCGGATGCCGTGATGGTCGGCCGCGGCGCGCAGGGCAGGCCATGGTTTCCCGGCCAGCTCGCGCACTATCTCGCGACCGGAGCGCGCAACGCCCCGCCTAAGCTCAGCGACCGCTCGCATGGTCGGCGCGCTGTACGAGGAAATGCTGGTGCATTACGGGCTCGATATCGGGCTGCGTCACGCCCGCAAGCATCTCGGCTGGGCGCTCGATACCGCTGCCGCGGCAGCCGGCGCGCCGCTGCATCTGCTCAAGGCCCACCGCAGCCGCGCGCTGACCGGAACCGATCCGGCGACCGTGCAGCGTCGTCTCGGCGAGGCGTTCGACGCGTTCGGCGAATCGGCCGCGGCATGGCGGAGCGCCGCATGAGCGCGGTCGAGCCTTTGCCGACAACGTCGGCCGCCGATGCGGTGCTCAACGCGCTGCCGCATCCCGTCATCGTGGTGGCCTCGGACGGCAAAGTGGTCGACGCTAACGTCGCCGCAGAATCGTTTTTCGAGGTCTCGGCGCCGCTGTTGCGGCGTCATTTGCTGCGCGACTTGGTACCGTTCGGCAGCCCATTGCTGACTTTGATCGAGCAGGTGCGCAAACGCGGCGCCGCGGTCAACGAATACAAGGTCGATCTCGGCACGCCGCGCAATCCCGGCGACCGGCTGGTCGATCTGCACGTCGCCCCGCTGCCGGAGCAGACCGATTACGTCGTGGTGATGCTGCAGGAGCGCACCATCGCCGACAAGATGGACCGCCAGCTTACTCATCGAGGCGCCGCGCGCTCGGTCATTGCGCTCGCCGCCATGCTTGCCCACGAAATCAAGAATCCATTGTCCGGCATCCGCGGCGCGGCACAACTGCTCGAGCAATCGGCCAACGACGACGACCGCACGCTGACGCAGCTGATTTGCGATGAAGCCGATCGCATCGTGAAATTGGTCGACCGCATGGAAGTCTTCACCGACGAGCGGCCGATCGAACGCGAGCCGATCAATATTCATGTCGTGCTCGAGCATGTGAAGCGGCTGGCGCAATCCGGCTTCGCCCGGCATATCAAGTTCATTGAGGATTACGATCCATCGCTGCCGTCGGTATTTGCGAATCGCGATCAGCTCATCCAAGTGTTTTTGAACCTCATCAAGAATGCGGCCGAAGTCGATCGGAGAAAATACTTCCGGCGGCGAAATCGCGCTGACGACGGCCTTCCGTCCCGGCGTGCGGCTGTCGCTGCCTGGCGCCAACGCCCGCGTTTCCTTGCCGCTCGAATTCTGCGTCAGAGACAACGGACCCGGCGTGCCCGACGAGCTGATGCAGCATTTGTTCGATCCATTCGTCACAACGAAGCCAAGCGGTTCGGGTCTCGGGCTCGCTCTGGTCGCCAAGATCGTCGGCGACCACGGCGGCATTATCGAATGCAAGTCGCAGCCACGTCGCACGACCTTTCGCATCCTCATGCCGAAATATACCGCGATACAGAGCGGTGAGGCCGCCGAACCGGACGGCAGCCTTCAACCACAAGGGGATCATTGATGCCCGCGGGAAGCATTCTCGTCGCCGACGACGATGCGGCGATCCGGACGGTGCTCAATCAGGCGCTGTCGCGTGCCGGCTATGAAGTCCGCTCGACCGGCAATGCCGCCACCTTGTGGCGCTGGATCAGTCAGGGCGACGGCGATCTTATCATCACCGATGTGCTGTTGCCCGACGAAAGCGCGTTCGACCTCTTGCCGCGTATCAAAAAGGCGCGGCCGGATCTGCCGATTATCGTCATGAGCGCGCAGAATACGTTCATGACCGCCATCCGCGCTTCCGAACGCGGAGCCTACGAATATCTGCCGAAGCCGTTCGATCTCAAAGAGCTGACCGCGATTGTCGGCCGTGCGCTGTCGGAGCCGAAAGAGAAAACGCGGCCGCCGGCCAAGGTCGAGGACTTCGAATCCATTCCGCTGGTCGGCCGCTCTCCGGCGATGCAGGAGATCTACCGCGTCCTGGCGCGGCTGATGCAGACCGACCTGACCGTCATGATCTCGGGCGAGTCCGGCACCGGCAAGGAGCTGGTGGCGCGCGCGCTGCACGACTACGGCAAGCGCCGCAATGGGCCGTTTGTCGCCATCAACATGGCGGCAATCCCCCGCGACCTGATCGAATCCGAACTGTTCGGCCACGAGAAGGGCGCTTTCACCGGCGCCAATAGCCGCAGCTCCGGCCGCTTCGAACAGGCCGAAGGCGGCACGCTGTTCCTCGACGAAATCGGCGACATGCCGATGGAAGCGCAGACCCGGCTCCTTCGCGTGCTGCAACAAGGCGAATACACCACGGTGGGCGGCCGCACGCCGATCAAGGCCGACGTGCGCATCATCGCAGCGACCAACAAGGACCTGCGCCAGCTTATCCAGCAGGGCCTGTTCCGCGAGGATCTGTTCTTTCGCCTCAATGTCGTGCCGCTACGGCTGCCGCCGCTGCGCGAGCGTACCGAGGACATTCCCGATCTCATCCGGCATTTCTTTGCGGTGGTGGAGCGCGAGGGATTGCCGCCGAAGCAAATCGATCAAGCTGCCGTCGAACGGTTAAAACGGCATCGCTGGCCGGGCAATGTGCGCGAACTCGAAAATCTGGCGCGCCGGCTTGCAGCGCTCTATCCGCAGGAAACCATCACCGCCGCGGTGGTCGACGCCGAATTGTCGCAGCCGGTGTTGGCGGCGCCCGGCGAGACCAGAAGCAGCGATGAGAACCTCTCCGGCGCCGTCGAGCGCTATCTGACGCGCTATTTTTCCGGATTTGACGACGGTCTGCCGCCGCCCGGCCTCTATCACCGCATTTTGCGGGAGGTCGAAGGCCCGCTTTTGTCCGCGGCGCTGACGGCAACCCGCGGCAATCAGATCCGCGCCGCCGATTTGCTTGGCGTCAACCGCAACACGCTGCGCAAGAAAATCCGCGACCTCGATATCCAGGTTTATCGCACCGGCGGCGGCTAACGCAGCCGGCCATCCGATCCGGCATGCCCGCTTGGGCTCGTGGGGCTTGAGCCAGCACGACTGAGCCGGGCGGAAAAGACGCGGCCCCGGACCCCAGGAACCGCCCATTAATTGTCGCAATTGGGCAACATTGTTGTATAAAAGCATCACTTGGGGGCGGGTGGCCAAATTCCATCCGTGGGCAGATTCTTCATTTAATTTCCAACGGTTGGAAGGTTCCGGGAAGTCCATGACGACCGTCGATCAGGTCGCCCCGCCTACGTCAGCGGCCGCTTCGCCAGTTCCGGTTGCCCCGCTCGATCCGGCGGCCGGTGCGCCAATGCCGGTTGCATCGCGGCTGTTTGGCGCGATTGCGGTCGGCGTCGCACTGCTTTCAGCCACCGCCACCTTCCTGGTCCTCGCCGGTTTAACCCCGATCGCGCCGGTCCACGACGTGGTCGTCAAGCTTTTGCTCGGCAATGCGGTTACCGGCCTGCTCCTGCTCGCCATTATCGGCCGCGAAGTCTTTGTCGTCGTCCAGGCCCGCCGCCGCGGCCGGGCCGGCTCGCGGCTGCACATTCAGATCGTCAGCCTGTTTGCGGTGATCGCGGCGGTTCCAACCGTTCTTGTCGCCGTCGTCGCCTCGACGACGCTCGATCGCGGGCTCGACCGTTTCTTTTCGACGCGCACGCGCGCCATGATCGAACAGTCGTTGATCGTGGCCAATGCCTATGTGACCGAGCACGCCGCCGACGTCCGCAGCCAGGATATGGCGATGGGCTACGACGTCGGCCGGGCCAAGCCGCTGTTCGATCAGGACCGCGATCAATTTCGGAAATTCCTTGCGGCGCAAGCCAATGGACGCGGTCTCTCGGTGGCGCTCATTCTCAAGCCCGACGGCTCGGTGGTAGAGCCCGACGGCATCACCTTGGATAAAAGGTTCGTGTTGCCGCAGGCGCAGTTGCTTAACGAGACCAGCGCGACCGAGCCGCAGGTGGCCTTCATCCCTGAAGGCGACAATGTCGCCTCAGTCGTCAAGCTCAACGGCTACGACGACATGTATCTGTACGTCGCGCGGCTGCTCGATCCGCGCGTCGTTCAGCAATTGCGCAACACCCAGGAGAGCGTCGGCGAATACGCCAATCTCGAAGAGCGGCGGCTCGGCATTCAGATCGCGTTTGCGTTGATGTTTACGGTCATTGCCTTGATCGTGCTGCTGTCTTCGGCGTGGATCGGGCTGGATTTTGCCAACCGGCTGGTGGCGCCGATTCGGCGTCTGATCGGCGCCGCCAACCTGGTGTCGACCGGCAATCTGAATATTCAGGTCCCGGTGCGTCGCTCCGAGGGCGATCTCGCCCAGCTCGGCGAGACCTTCAACAAGATGACGCAGGAGCTGCGCACGCAGCATGACGATATCATTCGCGCCCGCGATCTGATCGACAGCCGGCGGCGGTTCACCGAGGCGGTGCTTGCCGGCGCCAGCGCCGGGGTCATCGGCGTCAATGCCGACGGTCGGGTGTCCATTCTCAACCGCTCGGCGGAGCGGCTGATCGGCCGCATCGAGAGCGACGTCCTCGGTCAGCCGCTGGCGGCGATCGCGCCCGAACTCGCCGAGATTTTTCAAGCCGCCCGCGGCGGCAATCAGCGTCTGGTGCAGCGTCAGATCACGCTCACGCGCGACGGCCAGGAGCGAAACTATTCGGTGCGCGTGACCAGCGAGCAATCGAGCGAATCCGAGCACGGCTATGTCATCACCATCGACGACATCACCGAATTGGTGCTGGCGCAGCGGTCGTCGGCATGGGCCGATATCGCCCGGCGCATCGCCCACGAGATCAAGAACCCGCTCACCCCGATCCAACTGTCGGCGGAACGGCTGCGCCGCAAATACGGCAAGACGATTACCGAAGACCCGGCGGTGTTCGAACAGTGCACCGAAACCATCGTGCGCCAGGTCGACGATATCAAGCGCATGGTCGACGAGTTCTCGCGGTTTGCCCGCATGCCCAAAGCCGTCGTTGCCGACGATGACGTCGCCGATGCCGTGCGCCAGGTCGTGTTCCTGTTGCGCGTCGCGCATCCCGACATCGATTTCCAGGTCGAGCTGCCGGCCGAACCCATGACGGCGCGCTTCGATCGGCGACTGATTTCGCAAGCGCTGACCAATATCGTCAAGAACGCGATCGAGGCGATCGGGGCGGTGCCGGCGGCGGAGCTTGGACGCGGACGCATCGTGATCGACGCCAGACGCGAGGGGAAGGACGTCGTCATCGACGTGGTCGACAACGGCGTCGGTCTGCCGAAGGAGAACCGGGCGCGGCTGCTCGAACCTTATGTGACGACCCGCGAGAAGGGCACCGGCCTCGGTTTAGCCATCGTCGGCCGCATTCTCGAAGAGCACGGCGGCAAGCTCGAATTGCGCGACGCCGCCGAGAAAACGCCAGGCGCGCGCGGCGCTTGGATGCAATTGCGCTTCGGCACGGAGCCGGTGGCGGCGGCAACGTCCGCCGCCGAGCCGGCGGTCGAGCCGCGTGCGGCGGCAGAGTAACCCGGCGGGATAGGGCGACAGATCATGGCATCCGATATCCTGATCGTCGACGATGAAGCCGACATTCGCGAACTGGTCGCGGGCATCCTGCAGGATGAAGGCCACGGCACCCGAACCGCGCGCGACAGCGACGACGCGCTGGGCGCGGTCGTGGCGCGGCGGCCCAAT
This sequence comes from uncultured Alphaproteobacteria bacterium, assembly GCA_963714345.1. Lineage (GTDB taxonomy): Bacteria > Pseudomonadota > Alphaproteobacteria > Rhizobiales > Xanthobacteraceae > BOG-931. The sequence goes on from CAVQOD010000014.1 coordinate 179,681, forward strand.
CTGGTGTTTCTCGACATTTGGCTGCAAGGCAGCCGGCTCGACGGCCTGCAACTGCTCGACAGCCTCAAGCAGGAGCATCCCGAACTGCCGATCGTGATGATTTCCGGGCACGGCAATATCGAGACCGCGGTTTCAGCGATCAAACGCGGCGCCTACGATTTCATCGAAAAACCGTTCAAGGCCGACCGGCTCCTCCTGGTCGCCGAGCGGGCGCTGGAGAATTCGCGGCTAAGACGCGAAGTGCGCGAGCTCAAGCAGCTTACGCCGCTGGCAGCGACCTTGGTCGGTCATTCGCCCGGCGCCAACCAATTGCGCCAGACCATCGAGAAAGTCGCGCCGACCAACAGCCGCGTTCTCATCGTCGGGCCGTCCGGCAGCGGCAAGGAGCTCGCCGCGCGCACCATTCACAGCCATTCGGCGCGGGTGAACGGCCCGTTCGTGGTGATCAACGCCGCGGCGATCACGCCCGAACACATGGAAGTCGAACTGTTCGGCGTCGAGGCCGGCAACGGCACGACGAGCCGCAAAGTCGGCGCGCTCGAAGAGGCGCATGGCGGCACGTTGTTCATCGACGAGATCGCCGACATGCCGCGCGAGACACAGAACAGGATTTTGCGCGTTTTGGTCGACCAGACGTTCCAGCGCGTCGGCGGCAGCACCAAGGTCACGGTCGATGTCCGCATCGTCTCCTCGACCAGCCGCAATATCGAGGCCGATATCGCGGCAGGAAAATTTCGCGAGGATCTCTATCACCGGCTGTCCGTGGTGCCGATCCGCGTGCCGGGGCTGGTCGAGCGGCGCGACGATATTCCGGAACTGGTCGAGTATTTCATGGCGCAGATTTCGCAGAACACCGGGCTGCCCAAGCGCAATGTCGGCGCCGACGCGCTCGCCGTGCTGCAATCGCACGATTGGCCGGGCAACGTGCGGCAGCTGCGCAATAACGTCGAGCGCTTGATGATTCTCGCCGGCGGCGAGCCCGACGCCGTGATTACCGCCTCGATGCTGCCGCAGGACGTCGGCTCGATGATTCCGAACATGCCGAACGGCAACGGCGGCGAGCATTTGATGAGCCTCGCCTTGCGCGAGGCGCGCGAAGTGTTTGAGCGCGAATATCTCTTGGCGCAGATCAATCGCTTCGGCAACAACATCTCGCGCACCGCCGAATTCGTCGGCATGGAACGCTCGGCGCTGCACCGCAAGCTCAAGGCGCTGGGGATTGACTGACCAGGGATCAGTAATCAGGGATCAGTGATCCCATTTGGAAACGAGACGATGCAAGCGCAGCTCTTTTTTCTGATTACTGACCGCTGATTTCTGATGTCCCGCATCGCCTACGTCAACGGCCGCTACCTCCCGTTCCGCGACGCCAAAGTCCATGTCGAGGACCGCGGCTACCAATTTGCCGATGCCGTCTATGAAGTCTGCGAGGTGAGGGGCGGGCGCCTCATCGACGAGCGCCGCCATATGACGCGGCTGCAACGTTCGCTCGCCGAGTTGCGCATTCGCATGCCGATGTCGGTCGCCGCGCTCGGCATCATCCTGCGCGAGGTCGTGGCGAAGAACCGCATCGGCTACGGCGTCGTCTATCTGCAGATCACCCGCGGCGTGGCGCGGCGCGATCCCGCTTTTCCGTCGCCGCAGACCCGGCCGAGCCTGGTGGTGACGGCGCGCCCGCTCAATAGAGCGCGTAACGAGGCGCTGGCCGAAAAGGGCATCGCGGTCGTCAGCGTGCCCGACAATCGCTGGGGCCGCGTCGACATCAAGACCGTCGGGCTATTGCCGAACGTGCTGGCGCGGCAAGCCGCGCTCGACCGCGGCGCGCGCGACGCCTGGTTCGTCGATAAAGACGGCAAGGTCACCGAAGCCGCCTCCGCCAATGCCTGGATCGTCACGGCGGACGGCAAACTCGTGACGCGGCATGCCGACCACGCCATCCTGCGCGGCATCACGCGCACGGTCACGTTCGAGGTCGTCAAAGCGCAAGGCCTGACCGTGGAGGAGCGCGGCTTTACGCTGGAAGAGGCCTACGCCGCGCGCGAGGCCTTCGAAACATCGGCGACGCAAATCGTGATGCCGGTGGTATCGATCGACGGCCATGTTATTGCCGACGGCAAACCGGGCGCGGTCGCCAAAGCGCTGCGGCGGGAGTTTCATAGATTTGCGGAGGCCGGGCGAGGTCCTTTAGCCAGTCACGGGATTGACAAGAGCGATCGCGCTTGAATGACCGTCAATGCCCTGTAATTGTATTGAGAAGGCAAGATAGCAGACGGGCCGAATGCGACTTCATCGTTCCATGTTGGTGGCATCCCTTGCTTCGGCACTCGCCGCATGCGCCGCCGGCGCCATGTTGGAGCCCCTTAAGAAAAATCCGACACCGCAGGATTATGTCGAGACCAATGGCGGAGGTGCGAGCGTCGTTCCGTCGGGTCAATTGGTGCTCGATGGCCATCGCATGACCTGCGATAACCTGGCGACCGTGCTCGATCCCAATCTCGACGATTACGCTGCTGCACCGTACCCGCAGTTTATCATCCTCAACATGCCCTACGTCGCCAAAGTGCCGACGGCAGTGAAGCTCTGGATTTACAGCCACGAATGCGGGCACCATGTTGGCGGACCGGACGAGAACAAGGCCGACTGCTACGCCGTGCGCCGCGGCCGCGCCGAGGGATGGCTTGACGCCTCAGGGCTCAATCAGGTGTGCAATTTTATCAGCTCGGCGCGGCCCGACGTCGCGCATCCGAGCGGCACCGACCGCTGCGCGCTGATGCGCGCTTGCTTCCAGAAGGCCATGCCCATTGCCGTTCCGCAGCCCTCCAGGAGCCGCTCACAATCAGGCGCGCTCAATATCGCGCGGCAACCGGCCCATAATTAAATGGGATTTTCACATACGCCATGCCGCCGGCGATGGTAGTATCGTTGCTGCCATCGATGAACCCTTTAGCACCGATGGTCCAGCCGCTCGGGCCGCGTACGTCGAGGCCGACGTCGCCACCGAGGTAAGTCTTGGAAACATTAAAATTGAGAAGGTCGCCGCCGGGCATAGCTGCCTGGCTCGGGATACCGAACGTGTTTGACACGTCAAACAACTGATCGACTGTCGCAGAAAAATACGGCATCCAAATCAGGCCGTCAGCCGATGTGCCAGAGAAGACCCGGAAGCGTGCGCCGAAGTCGCCGCTTCTTGCTTCGCCCGTTCCGAACATGAAGCCGGTACTGTCGGTGAAGCTGTCTGATCTGTTGTCGGAGTAACCGACGTGCCCACTCAGATCGAGACCAACAATAGTGCCGGAAGCAGCTTTCGCCGGCGCTGCCGTGCCGACCGGCACGCCGGTCGTGTTTGAAAGCACGAAGACGTGGCCAAGCCTGCCGTCGACCATATAGCCGCTGTCCGTGAAGCTGCCGGTGCTACTCGAGACATTGTCGGTTTCGTGAGCACTGCCGAAATTATACGATCCCGCGCCGACGATATATGAAGTGCCGAAGCGATAAAGCGCGCTGGCGCCGAACGTATACGTGTTCCCGTTCAGCGAGCCGGCATTGCCGACGATCAAGGGACCCAAAGCAGGCCCCGTAGCGACGCGAATATTGTCTTGACCGTAATTGAAGTACCCTTTGACATCGAGTGATTGATCGGCTGGAAGCCCAATGTAGCGTGATACGTCGTAAGTGCCGGAGATGCTGACATCTCCACTCACGGCGCTAAAGCCCGGGCTAGTTGTGTTTGCCGGCACTGTGCCCGCGGTGTCGGTGAGACCGTAGCCGCTGCCGCGAACCTCAGAGCCACCGCCGTAAATTCCCCAACCATCGATCCAACCGCCTGGAGTGTTGGGAGAGATGTACATCCCAAGATGTCCAGTGTTGGGGCTGTAATTGGCATTGCCGGCGCCGGTACCCTGAAAGAGTGGCGTCAACGTAAGGGCGTCGATTGTCGCTTTTACCGCTGGTAATTCTCCACCTCTTCATAATACTGGGCCAGAACTTCTGCGGTCAGATCGGGCAGATTGTTGCACGGCGTCGTCGCACACGCTGCGGCGGGGGACCGTCCGGCGTCCCATACGAAAATCGCGGCCAATAGCAGCACCGCCGCGCCCAGCGGAACACACGCCCTGAGCCGCCTACGACTTGATCTTGACATGAAAGCCCCCTGGCGCCCGCCACTCCCCGCACTCCGGCGCCGCGCGAATCCACACGATGCAAACTTCGCCCCGCGGTACCAGATCAAGCCGCCAGACCACCGTCAATTGTCACGGGCCGCACGCGCCGTGGATAGCTGCGGATTTCGGGCGGTCGTGGCATAAAGACCACGGCAGTGGCTTCCCTTTGCCGGCGGGCGACTGCCAAGTCTGTTCACTTGCTCCCAACTTGGCCTTGCAACATCCCCCGCCGCGCCCTCTAATGGCCAAGGTGTAGGGTGGGTTAGGCGCGACGCGCCGTAACCCACCACTGTTGCCGGTGGGTTTCGCTCCGCACAACCCACGCTACGAGGAAGAGCAAAGAAACGACCCGCGGGGCAGGGGCCCGCGGTACAAAGAACGGAACAACGGCCATGGCAGCCGACCGCGCACAAAACCTACAAGACACCTTCCTCAATCACGTCCGCAAAAACAAAATCCCGCTCACCATCTTTCTGGTGAACGGCGTCAAGCTGCAGGGCGTGGTGACCTGGTTCGACAATTTCTGCGTGCTGTTGCGTCGCGACGGGCATTCGCAGCTCGTCTATAAGCACGCCATTTCGACCATCATGCCGGGGCATCCGGTCCAGCTCTTCGAAGGCGCCGAAGAACCGCCGGCTGGGGACTAGAGTTTATTGGAGCCGCGCCGCGACACGCGCACCCTCTCCTTATCCTCCCCCGCTAGCGGGGGAGGGAAGGGTGGGGGCAACTCAGCGGACGGCCGCGCGGCGACCGGACGCGCGCTGGTCATCGAGCCGGCGCTGCGACGCGCCGCTAGCCGCATCGATTCGGCCGAGCGAACGGCCGAGGCCAAGCTCGACGAGGCGATCGGGCTGGCGCGCGCCATCGATCTGACTGTCGAGCAATCCGGTATCGTGCTGCTGCGCGCGCTGCATCCGGCGACCTATCTCAGCAAGGGCAAGGTCGAGGAGATCGCCGGGCTCGTTAAAAGCTTCGAAGCCGGCATCGTGGTGATGGACTGCGCGCTCACGCCGGTGCAGCAGCGCAATCTGGAAAAGGCCTGGAATGCAAAAGTGCTCGACCGCACCAGTCTCATTCTCGAAATATTCGGACGGCGCGCGCGCACCCGCGAAGGCGCGCTGCAAGTCGAGCATGCGCATCTGACCTATCAGAAGGGCCGGTTGGTGCGAACCTGGACCCATCTCGAGCGCCAGCGCGGCGGCTTTGGCTTCCTCGGCGGACCCGGCGAGACGCAGCTCGAAGCCGACCGCCGCATCATCGAGGAGCGGCTGGCCAAGATCGAGGCCGAGCTCGTCAAGGTCAAGCGCACCCGCGCGCTGCATCGCGAGAGCAGGCGCCGCGTGCCCTATCCGATCGTCGCGCTGGTCGGCTACACCAATGCCGGCAAATCGACGCTGTTCAACCGCATGACGGCCGCGAGCGTGTTGTCCGCCGACATGCTGTTCGCCACGCTCGATCCGACGCTGCGCGCCGTCGCGCTGCCGCACGGCGCGCGCATCATCCTCTCCGACACGGTGGGCTTTATCTCCGACCTGCCGACCATGCTGGTCGCGGCGTTTCGCGCCACGCTGGAAGAGGTGATCGAAGCCGATGTGATCCTGCATGTGCGCGACGTATCGCACGAGGACGCCGAGGCGCAATTGCACGACGTCGAAAAGATTCTGCACGAGCTTGGCATCGACCCGCATGACGCCACGCACAAGCGCAAGCTGATCGAAGTCTGGAACAAGACTGACCGGCTCGATGCCGCCGAGCGCATGCGGCTGCAAAACATCGCGGAGCGGCGGCCGCCAGTCGAGCGGCCGGTTTTAGTTTCAGCGATGACCGGGGAGGGGATCGATGCACTCACGGCCGCAATCGAGGCGCGGCTCGCCGAGGGCCGCGTCGTGATCGAACTCGAGCTCGATCCCTCAGACGGCGCCGGCGTGAGCTGGCTGCACCGCCATACCGAAGTGATCGCCAAGAGCTTCGACGCCCGTGGCCGCGCCGCAATGACGGTGCGTGTCGCCCCGGATAAAGCGGAAGCGGTGCGGAAGAGGTTTGCGATGCCCTCCCGCCTTATGGGCGAGAGCTAGGGAGTTGAATTGCTTTACTCCTGAGCCTTCGCCTCATCCCATAGCGCGTCCATTTCGGCGAGCGTCGACTCGGCCGGCGACTTTCCCCGTGCCGCAAGCGCGCGCTCGATTGTCGCGAAACGGCGTTCGAATTTGCGGTTGGTTGCCCGCAGCACCGCTTCCGGATCGGCGCGCAGATGCCGCGCCAGATTGACCGCGGCAAATAACAGATCGCCGACTTCGGCGGCGGCCCCCACCCAACCCTCCCCCGCAAGCGGGGGAGGGACGAGAGGGGGCCGGTCGAGCTCGGCTTCGATCTCGTCGGCTTCCTCGCGGATTTTGCGCAGCACCGCGCGCGGATCGTTCCAATCGAAGCCGACTTTGCTCGCTTTACTCTGCAATTTCAGCGCGCGGGTGAGGGCAGGCAGCGTCACCGGCACGCCGGCGAGAGCGCCTTCTGTCGCATTGCCGCCGTTCCGTGCGGCTTTGTCCTCTTTCTCCCGCGCCTTGATGCGTTCCCATAGGCCCTCGACGGCCTGTGGCGTGTGCTGGCGCTCGTCACCGAACACATGCGGATGCCGGCGGATGAGCTTTTCGGTAATGCTCGCCACCACGTCGCCGAAATCGAAGGCGCCCTGTTCCTCCGCCATGCGGGCATGAAAGACGACCTGCAACAGCAGATCGCCCAGCTCCTCGCGCAGATCGGCAAGATCGCCGCGCGCGATGGCGTCGGCGACTTCGTAGGCCTCTTCCAGCGTATAGGGCGCGATGGTCGAGAAATCCTGCGCCAGATCCCACGGACAGCCGGTTTGCGGCGTGCGCAGCGCCGCCATGATGTCGAGGAGCCGGCCGATGTCGCGGGAAGGGGTCATGATCAGGTCTCGCAATGTTTGCGTGGACCCTATCACACTCGTAATGCGCTCCATTCCGGGGGCCCCAACGGGTTGCAAATCAACGTCGGCACGACGACCTTGGTTCCGTATTTCGGTCCGACAAGGAGGCGAGGCGATGCCGGTTTCGGCCTATGTCCAAACGGTGCTTTTCTTCCTTCTGGCGGCGGCGGCCTTGTTTGCCTCTGCCGGCACTTTCGCTATCGCAGTCTTTTGGGTTTACCTCGCGATTTTCGCGGCCGTTTTCGTCGCCTCGTTCATTCTGCTCGATCCCGATCTGGCGCGCGAGCGAATGCGGCCGGGCGGCAAAAAGCCGCCGGCGGCGCTGTGGCTGTTTTCCGGCGTGCTGTTCCTGCACTGGATCATCGCCGGGCTCGATCGCGGCCGCTTTCATTGGAGCGATACGGTGTCCGCAGTGGCTCCAGATCCTGGGCCTTGCTGCGATGGCCGGCAGCTACGCTTTCGCGCTGTGGGCGATGTCCGTGAACCGGTTCTTTTCCTCGGTCGTCCGCCTCCAGTCCGACCGCGGCCAATACGTGGTCACGAGCGGACCTTACGCGGTCATTCGCCATCCGGGTTACACGGCGGGCATCGTCATCATGCTGGCAAGCGGCATCGCGCTCGGCTCTTGGCTCGCGGCGGCGTTCCTGGTCGATCACCACACTGCCGTTTCTGCTGTACCGCGCGATCACGGAGGACCGATTTCTTCAGGCCGAGCTGCCGGGCTATCGGGATTATGCGGCACGCGTGCGCTGGCGGCTCATGCCGGGCCTATGGTGAGGGGCGGCAGGGATTTGGCTCAAACTTTAAATGTCGGCTCGCAATAGCCGATTCGCATAAGACATATTATGGAATATCTTCCGACAGACCAGATTTTATTGGCTTTCTGAAACGGCAAACGTCATCCCGTCGAACGCCGGCACCACATGCACCGGCAGTTTGCCGCGCAAGACCTCGTAATCGAGGTCGGCGTGCAGATTGGTCAGGATGGCGCGGCGCGGCTTGAGCCGCTCGATCCAGGCAGCGCGTCGTCGAGCGAGAAATGGCTCGGATGCGGCCGGTAGCGCAGCGCATCGACAATCCAGACATCGAGGCCGGCTAAAGCGGCGACGCTGTCCGACGGCAGGCCGCTGAGGTCGCCCGAATAGGCGAGCTTGCCGAAACGGAAGCCCAGCGAAGCGATGTCGCCATGCTCCTGGCGAAACGGCAAGGCGGCGATCGGGCCGCCCTGCCCCTCGATGGTCACCGGCGTACCGGCGGTGAGCCGATGCTCGGTCACGATCGGCGGATAGTCGCTGCCGGGCGGCGATTGGAAGCAATAGCCGAATTTGACATGCAGCGAGGCGGCCGTCGGCTCGTCGAGATAGACATCGACCCGGCGCCGCTGCTTGAGGAAGAAAGCGCGCAGGTCGTCGATGCCGTGGGTGTGGTCGGCGTGCTCGTGGGTGTAGAGCACGCCGTCGAGCCAATCGACGTCGGCGTCGAGCATCTGCTCGCGCAGATCGGGCGAAGTATCGACCAGAACGCGCGTGACGCGCCCGCCGCCGCTCGCGGCGCAGCGGTGGGGGGCGCTCGACCAAGAGCGAGGTGCGCCGGCGCCGGTTCTTCGGATTTTTCGGATCGCAATCGCCCCAGCCCAGAGCCGGCCGCGGCACGCCGCCGGAAGAGCCGCAGCCGAGAATGGTGAATTTGAGCGTCATTGCCAAAAATCGTTTCGGGATTATGCCGCCGCAGACTGTTTGCGCGGCGGATCGCGGCACTTTGCTGAACAGACGAAAGAAATTCGCCGTGGTCTGCCGCGCGATCTCGTCGAACGAGACGCCGCGCGTCTCGGCCAGGACTTTTGCGGTCTCGACCACAAAAGCCGGCTCGTTGCGCTTGCCGCGAAATTTTCCGGGCGCGAGATAAGGCGCATCGGTTTCGACCAGGATGCGGTCGGCCGGCAGTTCCGCGGCGATCGCGCGCAGCGCCGTCGAATTCTTAAACGTCAAAATGCCGGTGAAGGAGACGAAATGCCCGAGCGCGACCGCGCGGCGGGCGAGATCGGGGCCGCCGGTAAAGCAATGCAGCACCGCGGGGAAGGCGCCCTTCCCGCTTTCCTCTTCGAGAATGCGCGCGGTATCGTCGTCGGCCTCGCGCGAATGGATGACGAGCGGCAGGCCGGTCTCGCGCGCCGCCGCGATATGCGTGCGAAAGCCGCGCTCCTGCGCCTCGCGCGGCGAGTTGTCGTAGTGGTAATCGAGGCCGGCTTCGCCGAGCGCCACGACTTTCGGGTGCCGCGTCAACGCGACGAGATCGGCCGCCGTCACGTCGAGCTCTTCATGGGCGTAATGCGGATGCGTGCCGACCGAGCAAAACACGTCGGGAAAGCGCTCGGTGATCGCGAGCAGGTCAGGCTGGCGCTTGACCCGCGTCGAAATCGTCACCATGCGCTCGATGCCGGCGGCGCGGGCGCGCGCCACCACGGCATCGAGCTCGGCGGCGAAATCGGGAAAATCGAGATGGCAATGGCTGTCGATGAGCATGTTCTTGTTTTTGGTTTATTGCGCCGCCGGCTTTCGGGCTCGACATAACGCGGAAAGATCGCCGCCGGCGCCGGCAATTTTGCGCCGGCAGCAATGCGGTGCTCGCCGCCGAGAAACGCGAACGTCCGCTCGGTTTCCGGCACGGCCAACAGATCGAGCAATTTCCCGGCCGAGCCTGGCATGAACGGCAGCGCCAGGATCGCGATCTGGCGCAACACTTCCGCGGTCACATAGAGCACGGTGCCTTGCCGCGGCGGATCGGTCTTGGCCAGCGCCCACGGCGCTTCGCCGGCGAAATAGCGGTTGGCGTCCGCGACGACGCGCCCAGACCGCATTGAGCACCTGGTGCAGTTGCTGCGTCGCCATCGCCTCGCGCGCCTTGCCGATCATCGCGTCGGCGGCGCTCAGAATCGCCTGGTCGTTGGCGGACAACGCGCCCGGCTGCGGCAGCGCGCCGCCGAGATCGCGCGCCACCATCGACAGCGAGCGCTGCGCCAGATTGCCGAGATCGTTGGCGAGATCGGCATTGATGCGATTGACGATCGCCTCGTGGCTGTAATTGCCGTCCTGGCCGAACGGCACTTCGCGCAGCAGAAAATAGCGCAGCGGATCGACGCCATAGGCATCGGCCAGCGCGAACGGATCGATGACATTGCCGACCGACTTCGACATTTTCTCGCCGCGGTTGAACAGAAAGCCGTGCGAGAAAATCCGCCGCGGCACCGCGATGCCGGCCGACATCAGAAACGCCGGCCAGTACACGGCATGGAAGCGCACGATGTCCTTGCCGATGACGTGCAGATCGGCCGGCCAGTATTTCTTGAATTTCTCGCCGTCGGTATCGGGAAAGCCGACCGCGGTGATGTAATTGGTCAGCGCGTCGACCCACACATACATGATGTGCTTGTCGTTGCCGGGCACCTTGATGCCCCAGTCGAAAGTGGTGCGCGACAGCGACAGATCCTGCAAGCCGCCGCGCACGAAGCTTGCGACTTCGTTCATGCGCTCCTTCGGCAGCACGAAATCCGGCACGCGCTTGTAGAGGTCGAGCAGCTTGTCGGCGTAGGCGGACAGCCTGAAGAAGTAGCTCTCCTCCTCGACCCATTCGACCGGCGTGCTGTTGCGGGCCGAGCCGCGTGCCCTTGTCGTCGAGCCGCGTTTCGCTCTCGTCGTAATAGGCCTCGTCGCGCACCGAATACCAGCCGGAATATTTGTCGAGATAGATGTCGCCGTTGGCCTCCATGCGCTCCCAGATGGCGATCGAGGCGGCACGGTGGCGCGGCTCGGTGGTGCGGATGAAGTCGTCGTTCGAGCACTCGAACTTTTTCACCATGGCCTGAAAGCGCGGCACGTTGCGCTCGACAAGCTGCCGCGGCGTCAGGTTCTCCTTGGCCGCCGTCTGCAGCATTTTGATGCCGTGCTCGTCGGTGCCGGTGAGAAAGAACACATCGCGGCCGTCGAGCCGCTGGAAGCGCGCGATGGCGTCGGTGGCGATCGCCTCATAGGCGTGGCCGATATGCGGCGCGCCGTTCGGATACGCAATCGCGGTGGTGATGTAATAGGGCTTGCCGGACATGAGCGTTGGTATCAACCGCGCGTGGCCTCGGCAAGCAAGCCGAAAACGCTGAAAACCAGCGGCTTTCGCTCGAGATTGTAGGTTTCGGCGTCGCGCGCGGCGCGATTGATGCTCTCGGAGGCCTCGGCCAGGCGATGGGCGCGGGCCAGCGCGTTCGGCTCGCGCGCGAGGCGCTGCGACAGCCAGGCATTGACGGTGTCGACGAAGGCGGCGAGCGGCTCCGGGTCGGTTCCGGCCAGCGCTTCGCCGAGCGCATGCAGCGCTCTTGGCATCGAGCGCCGGCAGCCGGTCGAGGAGATCGAGCGCCTGGTGGCGCAAGGTCAACGCGCCTTCGTCGAGGAAGGCGAGAGCGCGCGCCACCGAACCGTCCGCCGCCGCGGCCGCCGCGGCAAGGTCGGGATCGTCCGCCGCGGCGCCGGTCGCGGCAGCAAGCGCCGCGACGACATCGGCCGCGCCGAGCGGACGCAAGGTGAGGATGCGGCAGCGCGAGCGCAGCGTCGCCGGCACCCGCGCGGCGGAATGACTGACCAGCAGCAACAGCGCGCGCTGCGGCGGCTCCTCCAAAACTTTGAGCAGCGCATTGGCGCCGGAACGGTTCAGTTCGTCGACCGCATCGACAATGGCGATGCGCCAGCCGCCCTCGCCCGCCGTCGAGCCGAAAAACGCCACCGTCTTGCGGATGTCGTCGACCGCGATCTGCTTGTGCAGCACGCCCTTGTCGTTGAGCGTGCGCTCGATGACGAGGAGATCGGGCTGCGCCTGGGCGGCGATCCGGCGCGCCACCGGATGTTTGGCATCGACGGACAGCGACGTCGCCGTTGCAACATCGGCCGCCGCCGGATCGGGATGAGCGAGCACGAAGCGCGCCATGCGATAGGCCAGCGTCGCCTTGCCGATGCCTTGCGGGCCGGCGATCAGAAAGGCGTGCGGCACGCGGCCGGAGCGATAAGCGGCCAACAGGGCGGCTTCCGCGGGCGCCTGGCCGAACAGCACGCCGGTCGCGCGCGGATGCGGCGCCTCGTCGATCTCGTCGTCGTCGGTTGCGCGCGGGCTCACGACGCGCCGACCTCGCTGCGCCGGCGTTCGCCATGAACCGGGAAGGTCATCGGATCGAGCCTTGAACCGACCGCGTTCCAGATTTTCCGCGCGACCGCTTCCTTGGCCGCGCTGGCATCGATGACGACGCAGCGCTCCGGCTCCTCGGCGGCGATCGCCAGATAGGCCTCGCGCAGCTTTTGATGAAACTCCACGTTTTCCGCCTCGAAACGGTCGGCCTTGGCTTCGCCGCGGCGCAGTTTGACCCGCTCCAGTCCGAGCTCGACCGGCACGTCGAGGATCAAGGTGAGATCGGGCGCGAGATCGCCGATCGAAACCCGCTCGAGCCCTTTGATCAGCCGCTGATCGACCTGGCCGAGGCAGCCCTGATAGACGCGCGTGGAATCGGCGAAGCGGTCGCAGATGACCCATTTGCCGCCATTGAGCGCCGGCAGGATCGTGCATTGCACATGGTCGTCGCGGGCGGCCGCAAACAGCATCGCTTCGACTTCCGGTCCGAACGGCTTTGCCGCGCCGGATAACAGCACGTGGCGGATGATCTCCGCGCCCGGCGAACCGCCCGGCTCGCGGGTCAAATGCACGGCAAGGCCGAGCGCTTCCAGACGCAGCGCCAGCATCGCGGCTTGGGTCGATTTGCCGGTGCCCTCGCCGCCCTCAAAAGTGATGAACTTGCCTCGCATTGCTCGAACCCGTGCCGCCGCTAACCGGCGCGCGTCAATTTACTGACGTAATATATTCATTAATTTCAAATTCTTACAATGCTTTCCAGAGATACTACGTGCAGACCGTTGGCGCGCAGTGACAGCAATATAAGGGCCTTCGGCTGCTGGCGCACGCGCCAATCAAAGCTTGGCGACGCCGGCGCGCAGCAGGCCGATCATCAGCTCGGTTGCCCCGTCCATCGCGCGCTGCGTCATGCTGCCCTTCCCGACGTCGTCGGCGGCCTGCAGCGGCACATCGAGCGCCAGATCGTCGCCGCGCCATACTTTCAGCTCGCCGATGGTCTGGCCCTTGGCGATCGGGGCCGGCACCGGACCGGTATAGACGATGCGGGCATTGAGCCGCTCGTTGTTGTCGCGCGGCATCATCACTTTGATCAGTCCGGGACCGACGAGCGGCACATAGCTGCGGTCGCCGCCGAACACTTTGGCTTCGCCGACGGTCTGGCCTTCCGCGAACAGCACCCGGGACTTGAAGCCGTGAAACCCCAAATCCAGCAGTTTGTGGGCCTCGTCGGCGCGCTCCTTGTCGGTCTTTGCTCCGGTGACCACGACGATCAGCCGGAAATTGTCGGTGACCGCGGAGCCGACGAGATTGAACCCCGCTTCCTTCGTCTCGCCGGTCTTTAATCCGTCGGCGCCGATGCCCATGCCCAACAGCGGATTGCGGTTCTGCTGGTGGATATTGTCCCAGGTGAAATCGCGCTGCGCGAACAGCGGATAGAAATCGGGATAGGTCTGGATGATGTGGCGCGCCAATTCCGCCATGTCGCGCGCGGTGACGCGCAAATTGGGGTCGGAGAAACCGGTCGCGTTGGTGAAGGTCGAATTCTGCAGCCCGATCTCGCGCGCCCGCTTGGTCAACAGCTCGCCGAACGCGGTCTCGTTGCCGGCGAGCGCTTCGGCAACCGCGATGCAGGCGTCATTGGCGGAATCGACGATGATGCCTTGGATCAGGTCCGATACGGCAATCTTGCTGTGGATGGCCGCAAACATGGTCGAGCCGTGCGAGGGCGCGCCGCCTTTGCGCCAGGCGTTCTCGCTGATGGTGTAGGTGTCGTCGAGCTTGACGCGGCCGTGCTTGATCTCGTTGAACAGATATTCCAGCGTCATCAGCTTGGCGAGGCTCGCCGGCTCGACGGGCTGCTCGGAATTTTTTTCGTACAATATGCTGTCGCTCTCGGGATCGAGCAGGATGGCGGCCGGCACGCTGGTTTGAAATCCGGCCTCGGGCTTGGTCGCGGCCGCCGGCGCGGCGCGCACCGCTGTCATGACGCCAAAGCCGATGCCGGCAGCGACGACAGCGGCGATCGCCGCGGCCGCCAAATGCCGACGTCCCCTCCCCGGCAGCATGAGCCGATGTCGCATAGGCAAACCCGCCTCCAACCTGCGCTCATCTATCTCGCGGCGAATAGGGCCCGCGCAAGTCCACACTTGGAACTTGTGAAAATGCCGCGGCAGGACTTCAACTGGAATGGGAGCTTAGATCAATAAAGCCCGCGGCCATTGAGGAATTGGTCGGTGCCGTCGGCGCCTTCGGGCGGATCGGCAAACGACATCGCGTGCGCGGGGCCGGGAGAATAGGACGCGTCGGTGGCGGTTACGCCCGGTATCGCGCTGGCCAGCCGTTCGGCGCGGACCGGCGGCGGTTGACGGGAAAATCCGGCACTAGCGGCGTCGCGGCAAGCCGCACGTCCCATGGCGCCGGCGCCGGCGCGTTCTCCCGAAGCGTCGAGGCCAGCACGCGGTCGTCCGATCCTTCCATTGGCGCGCGTCCGACATATTGGACGCGCACCCAGGCAATGCCGCGATTGGTGAAGCCAAGGAGATGCGCTGCCCGCATCGAGACATCGATGATGCGGTTGCCATGATAGGGCCCGCGATCGTTGACCCGCACGATGAGCGAACGGCCGTTGCTCAAATTCGTCACCCGCACATAGCTCGGCAACGGCAAGGTCGGATGCGCGGCGGATCATGGAGTTGTCGTCGAAAATTTCGCCGTTGGCGGTGGCGCGGCCGTGAAAATCGTCGCCGTACCAGGAAGCGAGCCCCACGGCGTTATAATTCGGGTCGTCCTGCGGGACATAGACGCGGCCGCCAACCATATAGGGCGACCCGACCCGATAGACCCCGCCGCCTTTGGGCACCGGCTCGCCGGGGTCGACCAAGCGCGCGCTCGGCGACACCCCGTAACGGGCATCGATCCCGCTGCGGTTGGCGCAGTTGGCAACGAACAGGCAAAGCACGGCGCAGGCGCCAAAAGGCGCAAGCCGTCGCAATGTCGAGCTCGCCCGACCCCGCATTGTCCCCCGTCCCGAATGGAATTTTATCGAATTTTAGCGTGGTCAGATTGTGGCGGAAATGGACAAGGCCGGTTCCATAGTGAACGGACTATTGCGACGCGGCGGGCGTCGCATCCCGCGCCGCTCCTGGTGGCGCGAGAAATTTTCAAACTTTGCGGGTAGCTTGCAGGTAGCTTGAGGGTGGCTCGAGGGTAGCTTTATTCGCGGGCCCGTTCTAATTCCAAGCCGCTGCGGAAGGGTGGCCGAGTGGTTTAAGGCACCGGTCTTGAAAACCGGCAGGGCTCGCAAGGGCCCTCGTGAGTTCGAATCTCACCCCTTCCGCCAGAACCTTACTCTGCTACCATCCGTCTTCATTCGCCATCGTCCGATAAGGCACTGGTAAAACGCATCAATTCGCCATAGAGTCGTTCGTTTCCCTTCGCCTACAGTCGTCAGAATCCGGCCAAGGCTTGTGAGGGAAATTGTGGGTATAGGCGGACACTCATAGTACGAGGAGTACGACGGACAGCTGTCCGTCGTACTCACAAATGAGCAGCACAAGCCGGCGATCGAGTTAGGCGGACAGGCTGACAAATCTGCTCTCTTGTCCGCCTCACTCACGTTAGTTCGGAGGAAACGAAATTTCGTGTCCTCCGTTTCACACGGAATTTCGTCCGCCTCACTCAGGGGAACGGGGGACGGCAATGGCAAAGAACATCCAGCGGTTGACCGCTATGGCGGTCACGCGCGCGAGTAAACCGGGTCTCTATCCCGATGGCGCTGGTCTTTATCTCCGTATCGCTCGAAACGGCTCCAAGAGCTGGGCGTTTCGTTTCACGCTCAATGGCAAACCACGCGAAATGGGATTGGGTGGCCTGACGAAAGTGAGCCTTGCCGATGCGCGCAAGAAGGCCACTGATGTACGCCGCACGCTCAGTGACGGGTACGATCCCGTCACACTCCGCCAAGAGGAGGAGGCGCGGCGGGCTGCCGCCGCCAAACTAACGACCGCCCATTCCATGACATTCGACAAGTGCGCCGAGGCCTACATCAGCGCGCATGAGATAAGCTGGCGGAACGAAAAGCATCGCCAGCAATGGCGAAATACCCTCGCCACCTATGTGTCGCCCGTGCTTGGCTCCACGCCCATCCAAAACGTCGACATTGATCTCCTTATGAAGGTGATCGAACCGATTTGGAGCACAAAGACGGAAACCGCGCGCCGCGTCCGCGGCCGAATTGAAGTTATACTGGATTGGGCCAGAGTGCGCGGCTATCGCACCGGCGAAAATCCAGGACGATGGCGCGGGAATATGGATCACCTTCTGCCAGCGCGATCAAAGGTGCGAGCAGTCAAGCACCATGCCGCCCTTCCCTACTCCGAGATTGGCCCGTTCATGCAGGATCTCCGGAAAATGGAAGGCAGCAGCGCCGCTGGGCTCGAATTTTTGATCCTTACCGCTGCGCGGACCGGCGAGGTGATCTACGCGCGCCGGCCAGAAATCAGTTTGAAAGATAAGCTCTGGATCGTCCCTGCCGCCCGCATGAAAAGCGGCCGCGAACATCGGGTGCCTTTGTCGCAACCCGCAATCGCAGTTCTTAAGCGAGCGACAAATCCGAGGATGGCTATTTGTTTCCCGGACGTTCGCCCGGCACTCCACTTTCCAACATGTCGCTACTTATGACATTGGGCCGTATGAACCGCGGCGACATCACCGCTCACGGATTTCGGTCGACGTTTCGCGATTGGGCTGCCGAATGCACCAACTTTCCCCGCGAGGTGGTTGAAATTGCGCTGGCGCATGTGATCGAGGATAAGACCGAGGCCGCATATAGGCGTGGTGATCTGCTCGATAAACGGCGTCAGCTCATGGACGCCTGGGCCGAGTATTGTGGAGAATCGATTTGACACCAAAATAATGGAGTGCTCCATAACTGCGCATGGTTGCGCGGGGTATGGCGATTTCGGCCCGGGGAGCCAGTCGTCATTGATATTTCAATCCTTTTTGCCGCGGTAGCCAATTTACCCACAACGCTACCCCAAGCTTAAACTTGACGGCACTCGACTGGCGCCTATTTAACCGTCAGCGAGTTGAAGCCTGCCGTTGTGGCATCCAGTGGACCAGCACTGGGGCGCGAATGCCGATCTCTTCGCCGAAGACAGTGGCAATGAGCATACCGCACGATCATCATTTCATTCCGGCGTTTTATCTCTCTCAGTGGGCGGTGATCGGCGACGAGCTGATTGAGTATTGCATCAAGCGCCACATGCTCATCGCTAAGCCGGTAGGTCCCCGCGCAACAGGATACGTTCGGGACCTATATGCGTTTCCCGAACTTCCACCTGAACACGCCCAACATCTCGAAGCGAAGTTTTTCAACTACGCCGACAACGTTGCGGCGCAGGCCCTGGCCATGCACCTCAGCGGCCAAAGGGACGCCGCGATATGGACCAGCGAGTTGGTCAGCGGTTGGTCCCAATTCGTCATGGGGGTCCATCTGCGACATCCCGACGTGCTGCCTGAGCTCAAGGCCGGTGCGGGCACGGTTTGGGACAAGAGCGGAGACACCTATCAAAAACACTATGAGCAAGTTCGAACGGCAGACCATCCGCCGACGATGGACGAGTGGATTGCGACCGTCGATCCGGTGACGCGAGCGAAAGTTCAGCTAAACGCGGTCATGAAAATGATCGACAACGAAGAAGTGGGGGCTTGCCTGAACAAGATGCGCCACGCAGTTGTGGACCTATCCGGGTCGCCGTTCCAATTGCTTACCTCGGATCGCCCAGTACAACTCTATCGGATTAATCAGCCGGATGGTTTCGTGGCTATGCCAATCAGTCCCACAAAGCTATTCGTTGGGGCGCATCGTCCAACGACGTTCGAAAGGTTGCGCGCCGCTAAGCCGAAGGCACTTGTTCAGGATTTCAATAAGTTCATCGTATCTCGCGCACGCAAGTTCGTTTGGGCGAGCGATCGTTCCCAGACTTATTTCATCGAAAAGTATATGTCCAAAGCATTAGAGCCGACGCCATTCTTCCCTACCCTGGGAAACTACCCAGGCGCAGATACTGCTGCGGCATAAAGCATCGTGCCGATTTGCGCGCCGCGACCGCGGCGTCCGGATGCCTATTGGAAACCGTGGATGCTCGAAGGCTGATCGGTTCACTCCTCCGAGGGAGCGTCACACATCGGCCATTTGACCTGAGGTCACTCGATCGTCACCGCGACGCTGCCGTCACCAGCTTGATCCCTTCCCTATCGTGCAGGTCATGTCGGCCGAACGCACCGTTCGCCGAACCTATCCGGCTATCACGAACTAGGGTTGCCGACGAAAAGCGGATCGAACAAACACGTCGGTTGATCGGCGAGTATCACAGCGACGAGACTTCCGCTCTCACCCCAACAGCCGACATTCTTTCGCAGCGCAGCAAGTGTGGCGATGGGCCACTTTGAAACTCATGCACTGCAGCATAACCGGGAAATTTTCGAGCAACCATTCTGCTACGCAACACGTTCAACCCGCACGTTGATTTCGTTCCGGAGCACCAGGAAGTCGATTGGTTTGGTCAGAAGGGCATCGGCGCCGTTTTCCAGCGCCTTGCGCTTTGTCGCCGCGTCGCCGTAGGCGGTTATCATAATGATGGGAACGTCCGGCCGCAGGGCCTTTGCTTTGGGCAGAAGTTCAAGGCCGCTCATCCCAGGCATGTTGATGTCGGACAGGATCAGGATGAGTGAACGGTCGCCGGCATCCGCAATGCACTGAAGCGCCATAGGAGCGGATTGCGCAAATTCCATGGTGAAACGGTCAGCGCGAAGGTCCCGGCGGAATTGCTGCCGGAACAGCACCTCCACGTCAGGCTCATCATCAACCACAAGAATGAGAAGGTTCATGCCCGTCGTCCTAATTAGGGAAGCTAGGCTGCTGTCCGGGGGAGAACGATCCGAAACTCAGTAAACGCACCAGGCTCGGTCTCGACCTCAATAGACCCCGAATGTTGCTTGACGATGATGTCATGGCTGATCGAGAGACCAAGGCCGGTGCCCTCGCCGGCCGGCTTGGTGGTGAAGAACGGATTAAATATCTTTTCCTTCACTTCGGGGGGTATTCCGGTGCCATTGTCCCGAATCTTGATCTCAACCTTGTCGCCGAGGTTCCTGGTCGCCGCTGTCAAGGTGGGCTCATGGTCATCACTGTCGGCCTGCCCCTGACGCTTGGTTGCCGCATAGAAGCCATTGGAGATTAAATTCAACAGGACTCGGGTGATTTCTTGGGGGAAGACATCGACTTCGCCGGCTGCTGGATCAAACGATCGCTCCAAGGTGATGGTGAAACCCTGCTTCTCGGCCCGTGCCCCGTGATAGGCAAGATTGAGACCCTCCTCGACGAGAGCGTTGATGTCGACTGGCCGATGCTCGCCGGAGCCCTGTCGAGAATGCAGCAGCATGTTTTTGACGATTGCGTCGGCGCGCTTGCCGTGTTGCACGACCTTCTCCAAATTGCCGCGTAATGTATCCGTCAGTTCAGCAATTTCAGTGCGAGTCTTATCGTCGGCCTTCACGGCTCCGAGGGTGTCCTGCAACTCGTCGATGAGCTCGACCGATACGGATGAGAAATTGTTGACGAAATTGAGCGGGTTCTTGATCTCGTGAGCGATACCGGCGGTCAACTGACCGAGCGAGGCGAGTTTCTCCGTCTGGACCAGACGGTCCTGGGCGGTCCGCAGGTTCTCCAGCGACACGCTCAAGTCGTTGGTGCGCTGGCGCAGTTCCTTGAGGAGGCGAGTATTCTCGATTGCGATCACAGCCTGAGCAGCGAAGTTCGTGACTAAATCAATCTGCTTGTCGGTGAACGGGCGAACCTCAGTGCGGTAGATGGCGATGACACCGACCAACTCGCTATCCTTGAGCATGGGCACGGCCAGAATGGCGCGTACTCCCTGTTTGACGTTAGCGGTCCGAAGAGGGTCACGTTCCGTATAGGCCCGCTCGACGGTAACGTCGGGGATATGCACCACTTGTTTCGTTTTTGCAGCGCGGGCCAAGCCGGTTCCTGGACCGGGTTGGAACAAAGGTTCGTGCATCCGCTCCTCGACATAGGCTGGCGGCGCACCATAAATTTCGACTGTACGAAACGCATCGCCTTCACGGAGATACATAGTACCGAACTTGGACTCACAGATGCGCGTGGCATTCATCAACATGGCCTGAAAGACCGGCTCCAATTCACCCGGTGAACTGCTGATGACCTTGAGCACCTCCGAGGTTGCAGTCTGCTGGTCCAAGGATTCAGTGAGATCATCGGTGCGCTGGTGCAATTCGTTCAGCAGCCGAGTATTCTCGATGGCAATCACCGCCTGCGCGGCAAAGTTCTTAACCAACTCGATCTGCTTATCGGTGAAGGGGCGAACCTCCTGCCGGAAGATTGTGATGGCGCCGATCAGTACATTCTCTTTGAGCATTGGCACAGAGACAAGCGATCGTGCGCCGGCGAACCTTGCTGCAGCGCCTGGGGCTGGTCCAGCCGAGTCGTCCGCGATGCGAACCACGTCTTTTGTTCGCAGCAAGAGATCAACATTGGTTCCGGGCGGCGGTTGAAATGGCCCACGCCGCCGTAGAAATTCAGCAAATTCTCGCGGCGTCCCAACATCCGCCGCGAAGTGGAATGCCTCGCCATCAAAGCGGTACAGTATTCCGAACTTGGCTTCGCAGATGCGGGTTGCGTTCTCCAGCATCGTCTGGAACACCGGCCCCAAATCGCCGGGGGAGCTACTGATTATCCTCAGTACGTCTGCGGTGGCGGTTTGCTGTTGCAACGATTCGGTAAGATCGGTCGTCCGTTGGCGCAATTCCTTGAGCAGCCGCGCGTTCTCGATGGCGATGACAGCCTGGGCAGCGAAGTTCTGTACCAGAGCGATCTGTTTGTCGGTGAAGGGGCGGACTTCTTGGCGGTACACGGCGATAGCCCCCACCAATGCGCCATCCTTGATCATGGGCACATCAACCGTGGACCGCGCGCCGCCGAGCCTGGCTGCCGGGGTTGGAACTGTCTCGGCTGCGTTGTCGACCACGTGGACGACCTGCTTGGTCCGCATCATGCGGTCCATGCTGCCACCCTCAACGGGCAGAAACGGCCCGCGTCGTTTCTGGAATTCCGCAAGTTTCCGAGGCGTATCAACTCGCGCGGCGAAGTGGAACGCATTGCCGACAAACTGAAAGATGTTGCCGAATCTCGCTTCGCATAAACGGGTCGCATTTTCCAGGATCGATTGGAACACGCGCTCCAGATCACTTGGAGATTTTGAGATGACGCTCAGCACGTCCGCCGTAGCGGTCTGTTGCTCCAGCGACTCGCGCAATTCGTTGAGCAACCGCGCGTTCTCGATGGCGGTCACGGCCTGGGCGGCGAAATTTCGCAGCAGCGCAATTTGCCGGTCGGTGAAAAGACGAATTTCTTGGCGGTAGACGAGGATCACGCCAACCAGCAGATCGTTCTTAAGCATTGGCACCCATACAGTGGATCCCGCGCGGGCGAACTTTGCGGCGGGGCCGGGGACAGCATCGGCGGTATAGTCGGCCGTCTGGCTTGGTCGCTTTGTCCGAACGACCCGCTCAATGTGGCTGCCCGGCGGAGGCAAATGCGGTTCACGCTGCTTATAAAATTCTGCAAGGTCCCGAGGTGCGCCGACTTCTGCTGCGAAGTGGAGCTTCTCGCCGTCGAACCGGTAGAGCGTACCGAAATTCGCTTGGCAGATGTGTGTCGCGCTCGCCAGAATCACGGCAAATACCGCTTGAAGGTCTCCTGGCGACGAGTTGATGACGTTTAGAACCTCAGACGCGGCGGACAGTTGCTCCAGCGCCTCGTTACGCTCGCGGGCAAGCTGGGCGGTCTTGGTCCCATTGCCGGCCGCGACAGTGCTTCGTCGACGCAAAGCCTTCGGCGCCTTGCGGCGCGTCGGCGTTGCCGCCTTGCGGCGTCGCGCTTTTAGAGATTTGCCACCCGCTCGGGATTGCCGTCTCATTGCCTTCCCCAAAGCTCGGACAGGCATCGTATCGGCTCAGACCGATGTTGCGGAAGGGGCTCGGACGGGCTTTGTGCAATCGCTCAGTAAGGCACGCTCAATGTCGCCTGTGGGTCATGAACGCCATTTCTGGGGTGTTTGGCTTTCGTCCGCTTTAGCCCCAACTCCAGACGTAATATTGCCTCGCAGCAAACAACGTTTGGAGTGCGCCCCTCAGGTCCGTTTTCTCGAGATGACGGGCTCCCTTCTTGACGTCCGGGCAGAAACGCTTGTCATTGTAGGGATGCTTCGCATTGCCCAAACAGATCGTTCGATCGAGAGCAAGCCCTTCGAGCTCAATGGTTTTACCGTTCCAATAGTCGGACTTGGGATAAAGCACGATGGTCTTGGCCCCACCGGGAAGAGTTGCTTCAAAGGTTATCCCTGTTACACTGTAATCATTCGGCGCAGTATTGAGTAGAATTTCGAGTTTTGTTCCTGCTGGAAGCGTCGGAGTTGGTGTATCGGCGAGCGTAACGAGGTGATACCCGCCTCTCTTTATCAGATCGGAGCCATTACTTTCATCCTGTTTCGAGCTGGGCCATGGCTCCAGCCATCCAGAAACATCCGTGGTATTTTTTTCCTTACCAGCCCTGACGTTGATGATGTACTGCTGCCATCCCATGGAGCTCGGGGTACCGTCTGCATTAGCTCCATGTGGGTTTTGCTCTGTGGCCAATGAGTTCGCATTGAACTGGAAATCAAAGCCGCCTGCGCCCGCATTCATCTCGGTGGTCAGAGTAATGATGGCCTTTGGATTTTCCAAAGGCTTACAGCTGTTGTACAGCAGGTAATTTGAAGCACCTGAAAGGCTGTGGTGCCCAGTTGGTATGGGAGCTTGCTCTGCGGCATGAGAAAATGGTGAAATGCACAAACCTGCTAGAATTGAAGTCAGATGCTTCATCAAAATTCGCATGACCAGCCCTCCCTGACGGGGCGCAGGCTACCACATCGTCAATTAGGAGGTTTGTGCGTCACAACAAAATTTACGGGGCGATGTCCGCTTTGGGTCACCTGCGTCAATTCCGCGATGTCCGCGCTATGTCCGATGATCTCCCCATCGCCGACATAAGATGAGGCGCAGTGAACTGTCGAAAGCGGCCAGGTGCAGATCTATAGATAGTCGCGACGCCAGCGCCTATTCTTACCGTGCTGAGCATGAAGGGAGACCGGTGCCAACATGCGTTTATTGATTTGGATTGTGACTGTGCTGGCTGCCGTCGCGATAACTGGCGATGCTCTCGCGCAAAGCGCGGGCCCATTCGACGGAAAGTGGACGACCGTGGTGACGTGCCCGGCGGCGGAGGGAGCCGGGAGCTTTACCCTTCTGGTTGATGCAGATGTCAAAGCTGGAGTTTTCCGCGGCGAAAAAGGCGACAAGGGTCTGCCTGGATGGTATTCGCTGAATGGGAAAGTCCAACCGGACGGCGCGGTGGAGATTTTTGCCAGAGGGATCGTCCCTTCTTCGAGATTGGCGGCGGGAAACGTTCCCGTAGGCACGGCATACGGCTACCCCATTACCGGCCGATTGGAAGGCTCGAAAGGAACCGGCGCTCGGCAGGGGGGCGTCCCTGCAGCGTGACTTTCACCAAACAGTAATATCGCGGCAGAGCGAGAGCCCTTGCGAGCATTCAGCAAAAGGGCTTCTGCTTAGCCCCCAACAGGGACCGCTCAGCGGACATCGTGTCAGATCAGTTCAGGGCCAATAGGTGCCTTCGGCTGTGTATCGACCACAATATTAGGATCGGCTCGGTCGTTCCACGACGTTGGTCCAGAGTTGGCGCAGACTGTCGATGCCACCGGCGGTCGAGAACCAGAGAGTGACGTCGGCCACAAACAGATTTCCGTAAAACTCGCCGCTGACGATATTCTCGACATGACGTTGGTGGCGCCCGAGCACGGCAATGCGCTTGACGCGGCCATGGCAGAAGTGATGCTGAAGGCTTTGCGCGACCTGCCCGATACGGCCAAGGCCATCGTGCTCACCGCTGAAGGTGCGGATTTCTGTGCCGGGCGGCGAGGCGGCATGCCGCAAGGCGCTAGCAAGCTACCGCGATCGA
>CAVQOD010000015.1:0-7659 GCA_963714345.1 uncultured Alphaproteobacteria bacterium
TGTGGTGCGCTGGAATTTCATGCTTGGCGCCATCTTCGTCGCTATCGTGGTGTTCATGCCGGAAGGTCTGGTGCCAGGTGTAGCGCGGCTGTTTCACTCAGCGGGTAGCGGGCGATGAGCGGACCGAAACGTTGGGGTGCGGCGTCGTCGGAGCCAAAGCCATGACCGTGCTTGTCGTCAACGCGTTTGAGCAAATCGTTCGGGGGATTGCGCGTCAATGCCGGCGTCAATCTCATAGTCGAGCCGGGCGAGCGCCGGCTGATCATCGGTCCGAACGGCGCCGGCAAGACCACGCTGTTCAATCTGATCACCGGCGAGCTGCCTCCCAATCCGGCTCGATCCGGCTGTTCGAACGCGACATCACGGGGGTGGCGAGTCGCAAGCGCGCGCATCTTGGCATGGCGCGCACTTATCAGATCATCACGTTGTTCTCCCACGACACGATCTTGCGCAACGTCATGCTGGCGCTGCTGGGGCTGTCGCCGTTGCGCTGGAATCCGTGGGCTGGCGCTGCATCGCCAGAGGCATCTGGTCGAGGAGGCGCACGCCGCTCTCGAGGCGCGTCGGCCTCAACCACGTCGCCGACCGGCCGCTGGCCGAAACCTCCTACGGCGAAAAGCGCCGCGTCGAGATCGCCATGGCGCTGGCGCAAAACCCAAAGGTGCTGTTGCTCGACGAGCCGTTCGCCGGGCTGTCGATCGACGAGCGCCGCGACGTGCGGCAACTGCTCGTCGCCATCCCGCGCGACGTGACCATCGTGATGATCGAGCACGACATGGACACCGCGCTCGAGCTTGCCGACCGCATCACGCTGTTGCATTTCGGCGAAGTGATCGTCGAAGGCACCCGCGGCGAAGTGGTGGCCGATCCCCGTACCCGGGAGGTCTATCTTGGCGAATAGCGCGCTCAGGCCTTCATGCGTCGACGCGTATTACGGTGATAGCCATGTGCTCCAGCAGGTGTCGTTCGCGCTCGGCGAGGGCCGGCTGCTCGGGCTTCTTGGCCGCAACGGTGCCGGCAAGTCGACCTGCATGAATGTCAGCGTCGGGCTGTTGCCGGCACGCGGCGGCGCCGTAGGAGTATTCGGCACGGCGGTGACGCGGCTGCCGCCGGAACTGATCGCGGCGCGCGGCGTCGCGCTGGTGCCGCAAGGCCGCCGCGTATTCAGAAGCCTCACCGTGCGCGAGAACCTGATGGTCGCCGCGCGCACCGAGCACGCTGGCCGCCGCCACGCGCCATGGACCGAGCAGACGGTATTCGCCATGTTCCCACGGCTTGCCGAGCGCCGACCCAGCTTGCCGGTCATCTGTCCGGCGGCGAGCAGCAGATGCTCGCCATCGGCCGCGCGCTGATGGCTAATCCGCGCGTGCTCTTGATGGACGAGCCGTCGGAAGGGCTGGCGCCGCAAATCGTCGCCGAAGTGATGTCGACCATCCGCAAACTCAAGGAGAGCGGCCTCTCCATCGTGCTGGTGGAGCAGAGCCCGAAACTGGCGTTCGACATCGCCGACGACATCGTCATTCTCAATTCCGGCCGCGTCGCCGTGGTCTCGACCGCGGCGGCGCTGAAAGCCGACGGCGTCGATCTGCGCCAGCATCTCGGGGTGTTTTGATATCGGACGACAGAAAAGGACGGATGAACAGACGACAGAGTAAGAATGATGGCGGCGAAGCAATGCCACATCTGTCCGCCGTTGTCCGTCGTTTCTGTCCTCCGCAATCGATCTATCCGGCGGAAGGTGAATAATGGCCAAGGACAATATCGTCGTCGGATTTGTCGGGCTCGGCACCATGGGCGGCCGGATGGCGGCCAATCTGCAAAAGGCCGGTTACAAGCTGATCGTCCATGATCTGCACCGGCAGGCCGCAAGCCACCATCTCAACGCCGGCGCAATCTGGGCCGATACGCCGCGCGCCCTGGCGAGCGAAGCCGACGTGATCTTCTCGTCGTTGCCGGAGCCGTCCGACGTCGAGACCGTCGCGCTCGGACCGGACGGGCTCATCGCCGGCATAAAACCCGGCGCCGCCTATTTCGATCTTTCGACCAACGCGCCGAGCATGGTGAAAAAGCTCAATGCCGCGTTCGCCGAAAAGGGTGCGCACATGCTGGATGCGCCGGTCAGTGGCGGCCCGGCCGGCGCCGCCTCGCGCAAACTCGCGATCTGGGTCGGCGGCGATGAAGGCGCCTTCAACGCCCATAAGGCCGTGCTCGACGCCATGGGCGACAAGGCCGCCTATATCGGGCCGGTCGGCAGCGCCACCGTCGCCAAGCTGGTTCACAACATGTCGGGCTATGCGGTGGTCTGCGCGCTCGCCGAAACCTTCGCCCTGGGCGTCAAAGCCGGGGTCGAACCGCTGGCGCTCTGGCAGGCGGTACGCCAGGGCGCTGCCGGCCGCCGTTTCACGTTCGACGCCTTGATCGACCAGTTCCTGCCCGGCAAATACGATCCGCCGGCGTTCTCGCTCAAGCTCGCGCACAAGGACGTCGCGCTTGCCAATGCGCTCGGCCGCGAGCTCGGCGTGCCGATGCGGCTGTGTAACCTCACGCTCGCCGAGATGACCGAAGCGATGGCCCGCGGCTGGGCCGGGCGCAACTCGCGCGTCGTGATGCTGCTCGAACAGGAACGGGCCGGCATTGAAATCGCCGTCGATCCCGACCGGCTGCGGCAGGCGCTGGCGCCCGCCGCCGCAAGGGACAGTGCGAAGCCCGTCTGATGCAGCGACGCACGACGCCAATCACCCGGCGCGACTTTCTCAACGGCATCCCGCTTGCCATCGGCGGCGCCGTCGGCCGGGCAATTGCTGCCCGCTTATATCGCGGCGGCGTTTGGCGCCGGTCGGGCACCGCAAGACGCACCCGGATATTATCCGCCCGCATTGACCGGCATGCGCGGCAGTCACCCCGGTGCGTTCGAAGCCGCGCACCGTCTGCGCGACGGCGATTTCTGGTCGCAATCGCCGAAGCCCACGCCGACCGGCGAAGATTACGATCTCATTGTTGTCGGCGGCGGCATCAGCGGGCTTGCGGCGGCGCATTTCTACCGTGCGAAACATCCCGGCGCCCGCATCCTCATTCTCGACAACCATGACGATTTCGGCGGCCACGCCAAGCGCAACGAATTTTCGCTCGCCGGGCATATCGAGCTTATGAACGGCGGTACCTTGATGATCGACAGCCCGCGGCCTTACAGCGCCGTGGCAGACGGTCTTCTCAAAACGCTAGGCATCGATCCGGTCGCACTTTCAGAGAAGTGCACGCGTTCCGAATTCTATCCGTCGCTCGGCCTGCGCCGCGGCATTTTCCTCGACAAGGAAACGTTCGGTGCCGACCGACTGATCGTCGCCGCCAAAGGTGCACCGTGGCAGCAATTGCTGGCGCAATCGCCACTATCGCCGCGAGTGCGAAGCGACATCGCGAGAATTGAAGAAGCAAAAATCGATTACCTGCCGGGGCTGACCTCGACAGAGAAGAAGGCCCTGCTATCGCGAATGAGCTATCGCGATTTCCTGCTCAACGTCGTGAAGGCCGATCCCGGCGTCATCCCGTTCTATCAGGCGCGCACTCACGGCGAGTGGGGCGTCGGTATTGATGCCGTCTCGGCGCTCGATGTGTGGGCGTTCCAATTTCCCGGATTCCAGGGCCTTAACCTCGCCCCCGGCTCGGCGCCGCACATGGGCATCACGCCCGCGGGCTATGCCGACGGCGGTTCGTACACGTTTCATTTTCCAGACGGCAATGCGTCGATCGCGCGGCTTCTCGTGCGTGATCTGATTCCCGATGCCGTGCCGGGGAACAGCGCGGAGGATGTGGTGACGGCGCGGATCGATTATTCGCGGCTCGACTGGCCGGGATCGCCGGTGCGTATCCGGCTCGGAAGCACCGTGGTTCGCGTGCGCAATATCGACGATCGGGCTTCGTCCGCCGCGGCCGAGATCGCTTATTTTCGCGGTGACGAAGTGTATGTGGTGCGCGCGCAGGCGTGCGTGCTCGCCTGCTGGAACATGATGATTCCGTATCTCTGTCCGGAACTGCCAGAGCCACAGAAGGAGGCGCTGCGCTCTCTCGTCAAGACGCCGCTGATCTATGCCAGCGTGGCCTTGCGCAACTGGACCGCGTTCAAGGCGCTCGGTATTTCGCGGGTCCATGCGCCAGGTTCGTATTTCTCGTCGTTCTCCTTGAACCAGGTCGTCGATATCGGCACCTATCGCAGCACCCGTTCGCCCGATGAGCCGGTGCTGATCCGCATGGTGCGGACGCCCTGCCAGCCCGGCTTGCCGGAGCGCGATCAGAACCGCGCCGGGCAGCTCGATATTTTCAACACCACGTTCGAAACCTTCGAGCGCAATATCCGCGATCAACTCGGCCGAACCTTAAGTCCCGGCGGTTTCGATCCGGCCAAGGAAATCACTGCGATTACAGTCAACCGCTGGCCGCACGGCTACGCTTATGAATATAATCCACTGTTCGATCCGGATTGGCCGGAAGGCGATGAGCCGAATGTGATCGGGCGGGCGCGCTTCGGCCGCATCACGATCGCGAACTCGGACTCAGGCGCCATGGCATATACCGACTCGGCGATCGATCAGGCCTACCGCGCAGTGCAGGAACTCGAGGCGTAATGCGGCCACGTCAATCATGACCGCAGATCCAGGTCCGCTGTTCGCGTTCGCGCTCGCGGCGATTTCATTGATCGGGCCGCTTGCGGTTCATCTGTTCATGCCGGTGATCCCGGCGGTGCGGGCAGCGCTCGGGCTTTCCGCTTCGCTCGCCCAGCTCACATTCAGCATTGCGCTGTTCGGCATGGCGATCTCGACACTGTTCTATGGTTCGCTGTCGGATCGTTATGGCCGGCGTCCGGTGCTGCTGTCGGGGTTGGCGCTGTTTCTGGTCGGCAGTGCGCTTTCGGCCGTGGCGACGTCCGTCGTCCCGCTGGTGCTGGGCCGGCTGGTACAGGCGATCGGCGCCGGCAGCGGACTGACGTTGGGCCGTGCCATCGCCCAGGACGTCTATGGCGCCGATCGTCTCGTCAAAGCCATCGCCTATCTCACCATGGCCTACACCATCGGCCCAATGATCTCGCCGATGGTTGGCGGTATTCTCATCGACGCTTTTGGCTGGCGCAGCGTGTTTTTCT
Organism: uncultured Alphaproteobacteria bacterium; assembly: GCA_963714345.1. Classification (GTDB taxonomy): domain Bacteria; phylum Pseudomonadota; class Alphaproteobacteria; order Rhizobiales; family Xanthobacteraceae; genus BOG-931. The sequence goes on from CAVQOD010000015.1 coordinate 5,135, forward strand.
TCGCGCTGGGTTTCGGTGCCGTCATCACGGCATGCGCCTACATTGCCGTGTTCGAAATCCCGCCCACCGGTGCCGGGCAAACGCAGCAGCGGCAATATTCTGCGCAATTATGCCGACCTGTTTCGCCACGCGCGCTTTACCGGGTTCGTTCTGCAAAGCGGCTTCATGTCCGCCACCTTCCTGACGACAGCATCGGCGGCATCGAGCTTGCTGAAGGATATGCTGCACCGTCCCTCGACGGAGTTCGGCATTTATTTCCTGCTGTTTCCGTTCGGGTATCTGACTGGAAATTTCATCACCAGCCGCATCGGCAGTCGCGTCGCCAACGAAACCATGGTGCTGGCCGGTTCGCTGCTTCTCTTGGCCACGGTCGCCGTACAGTCGAGCGTATTGCTCGCAGGCTACGTGACGCCGTGGACGCTGTTCGTGCCTGGATTCTTTCTCACGCTGTCGCAAGGCTTGTCGCTGTCCTACGCGCAGGCCGGCGCCATGGCGACCAATCTGAAACTTGCCGGCACCGCTGCCGGCATCGGCGTCTTCATGCAGAACTTCTGCGGTGCGGCGTTCGTGCAATTATACGGCTTCCTCGCCGACGGCACCGCAATTCCCTTGACCGAGACGACGGCGATCACCGCGCTATGCGCGATATCCGCCGGCCTCGTGCCGTTCGTGATGGCGCGGCAGCCGCGCCTCGCCTAGACATTCCGATGACACGACAGCAGGAGCTGTGATGACCGAGCAGTGGAACAAATACGGCCCGACCGCGGCGCGCCGGCACGGCAAGCCGGGGCGCGAGGCCCGGCCGAAGAGCACGACGATCGACATTCATTCCCATGTTGCAGTGCCGGAAGCGGCGCAATTCGTCGCGCCGCATCTCGATATGGCGACGATACCGCTTGCGCATTTCGCGACTGCGGAAACCAAGGCGCTAAACCAGAAGCAGGAAGCCGACATCCGCGCTCGCATCGGCCATGAGCACCGCATCGGCCGATCTCGACGCCATGGCCATCGACATCCAGATGATCGCGCCGCCGCCACCGCAGTGCTATTACACGGTGCCGCTCGACATCGCCGTAAAGGCTGCGCAGATCGTCAACGACGGCATCGCCGCCTATTGCGCGAAAAATCCCGACCGTTTCAAAGGCTTCGGCACGGTGCCGATGCCCGACGGCAACGAGGCCGCGAAGGAGCTGGAGCGTTGTGTCAAACAGCTCGGCTTCACCGGCGTGCAGGTCCTCACCAACGTTGCCGGCAAGGAATTGTCGGATCCGGCCTTCGCGCCGTTCTGGAAAAAGGCTGAGGAACTCGGCGTGCTGGTGATGCTGCACCCCAACGGCTTCACCGAGGCAAAGCGGCTTGAGCGGTTCTATTTCAATAACGTCATCGGCAATCCGTTGGAGACCACGATCGCGCTGCATTACCTGATCTTCGACGGCGTGCTGGAGCGGCACCCGAAGCTGAAAATCCTCGCGGTGCATGGCGGCGGCTATCTCGGCGGCTATCCCGGCCGCATCGATCATGCTTGGGGCGCGCGCTCGGACTCCCATGGCGCGCTGCCGCTGCCGCCGACAACATATCTCAAGCGTATCTATGTCGACACTGTGGTGTTCACGCCGTACCAGCTTGCCGAACTGGTCCGCGTCTTCGGCGCCGACCACGTCGTCATGGGCACCGACTATCCCTACGACATGGCGGATTTCGATCCAATTGGCCATATAGCGGGCGTCGAAGGCTTTGACACTGCGACCGTCGCCGCCCTCGCCGGCGGCAACGCCAAGCGCTTGCTGGGGCTGTAAGCTTTTGCTGGCGGCAACCTGTCGCTTGTGAACCCGCTGGCCTTTTTTCACGACCAAGACTAAGGCGCCGAGCATCGTCATAGGAACGTCTGCGTCATAACAAGGTGAGGAGAACAGATCATGGGCAAAATGCTGGGAATGCTTTTCGCTTCGGCAATTGTGGCGACTTTTCTTTGTACCGCCGCTGAAGCATGGGATAATTGCGGTCATGGAGCGCACCGCAATTATGCGGGAGTTTGCGTGTCAAACTATGGTCCGACGTCCGGCTGCGCTTACGGGTACCATATGGGCTGGAATGTCCACGCGTGCGTCCCCAACTGACAGCGCGCGTAGGGCGGGTTAGCATCCTTCATCTGCCGCCGCGATAGCGGGGGCGGATGAGTGCCGTCGGTCGGGCTTGATCCATCCGTCTCGCGGTGCAACACCACCGGCGATGAAGCTCGCATTTCAGGAGCACGATGAGCTTTCCTCAGTCGGGCGGATGCCAGTGCGGCGCGATCCGCTATGAGATCACCGGGCCGCCGGCGGTGGTCTATGCCTGCCATTGCACCGAATGTCAGCGGCAGTCCGGCTCCGCCTTCGCCATGGCGGCCGTGATCCCGCAGCAGCATTTCCGCATCACCAAGGGCAGCCCGAAAATGTTCGCCCGCAAGACCGGCCCGTCGAAGACGATGGAATGCTGGTTTTGCCCCGACTGCGGCACGCGGCTCTATCACGTGCCAGGCGGTG
>CAVQOD010000016.1:0-237501 GCA_963714345.1 uncultured Alphaproteobacteria bacterium
ACAACGAGAAGGCCGCGCTTTATCCGCAAGAGGGGGGGGGAGCCGGCCGCAGAGGCGCGACAGGGACAAAAGAGTTTGCGCAGGCCGGCATGGACCAGATGTCGAAGAAGTTTATCGACATGGGGGCGCAGGTTTATGTCGATAAGGCGGAGGCGGTGAAAGAGGGCGAATAAGGCGCTCTGAGTTTCATCTGCCGCGGCCGCCGGTTCCAACGATAGCATAGGAACCAACCTTGGGAAAACTTTCAGGCGGGCGACCGTCTTTTCGGAGACGTGGTTAGACGAAAACCAGACGTAATTGGCCGCTCATGCCGCTTACTCATATCACCAAGGGCATTGGGGCGGAGGATATAAGTCGCGGCTGGGAGTGTTAGCCCCAACTCATCGTGAAATGTTTGATGAAGCGCTGGCGTATTTTTTCTATGGTCGTCCTGCGTATCGCGTTAGCGGCGATGGGGCAATCAAGGTCGAAGCGGCGTGCCCCTATTGCTTTGTCTTCAACGCGGCTTTGATTGAAAAGGCCAAAGCAATCTTTGCGTTTGACACTGGCGCGTTTGATCGGCGCCTGTACAAGCACATTTTGATGGATGAAATGAATGTTCGAAGATTTCTCTCTCGAGACTGATCATAGTCGACCCAATCGAATAATCTCATCGATTTTCGGAACGAGAAAGACATATTTCGACGGAGACGTGTCGAAAATCCCGATCTAGAAAAATTGTCGGAACCTTGGGATTATCACGCTCGCGCCTATTTGGACTTACTCGTATCACGTGGTCGTAATGAACCTGACGATAAATCTGTTCTATCGAGGTCCTTTTCGACAAGGGGGTTCCTCTCAAAGGCAATCTATTGGCGGTCAGTCGTCCCTCATACTGTCTGGGACGACGATAAGCATGCGCCTTGGTTGGAGAAGCTCAAAGCCGAAGGTGTGGCGATCGTGCCTTATGTGTTCATCCCCGGCAGACATCCTGAACATTATCATGCTCAACTTGAGGCGGCAGTCCGAGACCTTTATAGTCGCTGGGGTTCTTATGAACCTAAACAACTTTGTCGAACTTCCGGTGATTGAATTCTTACCCTTTCGCCGAGGCAGAGCATGCTTCGCTCTGCCGCTGCTGGCATACCCGGAACGCGGTGATCTTCGACTTGTGCAGGAGGTGGATGAATATAGCAACCTAATCTCCGGCTATAAGGTCTTGGAAGATTTTACATCTGCCGACGCCATGCCAATTAACGGTCCACTAGTGGTCGTCGGCGGGGAGCCAGTACACGTCTTTATTACAGAAAGCGGAATTCCACATGCTGGAAAACTAAACGAGATTTCGAGCGTGTTAAATGAGTTTGCAATTCGTTGCCCAAAGGAACACGCGGTAATTCTACAAATACGCGAGCTCATTGGCGCCCAGCCTGGAAAAGAAAATGGCGCGGCTTGCGATGCGCGAGAATATTGTTCGTAGCGCTGGAGCCAGCGCAGCCAGCGCATTTTATGAAGGTGATGCATTACGTTCGTCGCTTTGGAGCCGTATCTTAAACTCTGCCCCAGACGGGAGAAAATCCGCGAAGCGAATATTAAGAGTGCGTCCCCAGCTCGTGGCCAGTATTCAGCAAGACGGTAGCATTCTGTTAGACTTGGGCGCACTGGATTCTCGTGATGTCAATCGGGTCGATCAAAATTCTTTGCGGGCAGAGTTGCTTGCAGAGTTTTCTCCCCCCGCTCGGTGATCAGTCGAATTTATTTTCGCACCTCGACATCAAGCCTGAAAATATATTGCAAAACGGCCAGGTAACAGAATTGCTTAAAATAATTAATCGCACCGGCAGGCAGGAAGAGCGGATTGCAATTCTGGTAGATGCCATTCTTCGGGATCGGGAAACCGGAATGCTGGCTCTTGTTCAGTACAAAGAAGATAGGGCAAAGTTCGCGACGTGGGCGCTTCACGAGCTACGGTCGAGCCTCCTGTTTAACCAAAACCGTTCAACGTTTTTCGATGAGGAGATAATAGCTAATTTGATTCCGCGCTTTTTTACGCAGTCATTTCCTTTATCGCGAGGAGAGCTACTACTCTATCTCGCTCGGCACCTTGCAAAATGGCCCAGAATAAATCGTTCAATTCGACGCAGTTTGGAAAAAACTCGCTCAATGTTTGTCGATTTCTTCAGAAAACAAATTGAAAGAGTTTGGATAAAGGCGAGGCGAGTTAACGCGTAGCCGCAGAATGGGTTGGTTTCTTACGAAGTCCATCACTTACCCTCGTCGCCTAGGATGGGTATCGCTTCGCTCCACCCATCCTACGCGCTGGACTTCCTGTCATCCGGTTATCGGGACGCCTACCACCGGGACCCATCCGCGTTAATGATGCGTGTCCAACAATGGTGCTACCCGCTGCACAATATTTTTTCCATCCACGAAATCAGCAAAGGCGATGACAGGATTGAGCTTCCCTAGATTTGCCTGCTCGATCAGGGCTTCCGCCAAAATAATGATTTTATCGCCAGGTAGGAAGTGCCGTGCAGGTGGACCGTTCAGACAAATCTCGCCCTCGCCATGACGTCCCGGCATAACGTATGTTTGCCAAACAGCGCTTCGACATATTTGTGATGTTTACGTATTGGGCAGGGCTAATTCCGGTCGCATCGAGAAATGCTCCGTCAATAGTTATTGATCCGACGTAGTCGAGCTTTGCTTCGGTCACTGTTGCTCGGTGTATTTTCGCCATGCAAGCTCGAATAAGCATACGGCCTCACTGCCAGGGAACCGCACGTTCCCATTGTATTTGAAGTTGGCTTCGGTAGAAATAGTACCAATATCCATTGCGCGGGGTGAGTGGCAGAATTGGACGGTCGTCTTCGATACCGGAAATTGGGTAGAAACGCACGTACAGCGCTCCATCCTTTGAATTGGCAAATCTCATTGCATCAACACCAAAGCCGAAATGTATATCCGATTTTTCTAATCTTTATCTGTTGTTGATTGTTTCGAGTCCGGGCTCTAGGAAAGCGCTCTGTATACGTCACAAATCATTTCTCTATACAGTTCAGTCGCCCAACGATCGCTGTGACCCCATTCTTGAAACGCAGCGTCTCTACATCCGTCGTGGTCGGGATCGAGCAACAGCACACGCACAGTCCCCGCCGGTCTCGAGGACGCGCTTAATATCTCCAATACGGCTCGGGATCGTGCGCGGAGGTTGAGACCGGTCATCCATATATTCCTCGGTCGCGGGCAAAATCCATAGCGTACGATGGAGGATACTCCTTCCAAATCTGGACGCTGAAGCCTTCCCGTCCAGAGTTGTCTCGTAAAATAGGCATCTCGTTTGAGCTTTTGGTTGACTTGACGAATGCAGGATGCGCGGCATCAGCGGGAGAGTTCATGACTGCCTGTAGCGAGTTTTCAATTTTTTTCTTCAAAACGTCACGCCGAGTTTGGCGCATTCCTGTCGTCAATCACGCGCAGACTGCGCAAATCAAACGGCAACTCCTCTAGTGTTTCTGCGAGTAAATGACCGGCTTGCCATGGGCGTGGGCTAAGCCGAGACCATATAAAACATTTGGGTTGTTGCCAGTGAGGTCGGCACCATCATCCGCCCCCGCGAAAGCGGGGGAGGGGGACCACCCGAAGGGTGGTGGAGGGGGCGTCTGACTTGACGCTTCGTTGTCGTCGCCGAAGGATCGTCGAGGCCCGCGCCCCTTCCACCATCCTGCTGCGCAGGATGGTCCCCCTTCCCCGCTGTCGCGGGGCAGGACGGATTTGCTTACTTCAGCGTCAACACCAGTCCGCTCAAATCCGCGCTGACGATCAGGCCGGTCTGCTCGCCGGCGAGCGTCAGCACGGCGCCGCTTTGGTTGGCCAGCACGATGCCCTGCGCGCCCTTGATGATGGCTGCGCCGGCGCCGCCCTGGCCGTAGACGCCGTTGACGTCGGACGGGCGGTGGATATTGCTGACGGTGCCATGGAAGCGCGTCTCCGAGGCGCCGAAGGTGAAGCCGTAGCTCAACCCGCCGATCGACAGCGGATAGCTGCGGCCCTGGAAGTTCAGCACGCCTTCGCCGGCCGAGCCGCCGACGATGAAGCCGGCCTTGAAGATGCGGATGCTGATCGTGCCGCTCTCGGCGTGCGCGACCGACACCGCGCCGACGAGCGCCGCGATGGCGAGAAGGCCGGCTCTCATTCCCGACAAGACTTTCATCGTAAGATTCTCCCTCAAATCAAAAGCGCCGCAGCGCATGAACGATTCGGCACTGTACCATCATGACGCGCGGAATGCCCTGTTCTCTGAGGGCTCACAATCCGGGTTCCATGCTCACCCCGCCTTCAGCTTCCGCGCCTTGCGTAAATCCGTATTGATCTTTGTCTGCCAGCCGGTGCCGGTCTTGCGGTAGGCGGCGAGCACGTCGGCATCGAGGCGCAGTTTCACTGCCTGCTTCGGATTGGGGAGTGGCGGCCGGCCGCGGCGGATGACCTTGTCACCGTGGCGGATTTCGGCGCGGTCGAAGAACTTGTCCGTCAGCGCCGGCGCGTCGTCGCGATCAACCCATGCGGCGGCGCCAGATTTCTTCTTCCTTGGCATGACAGTGCCTCATCGAGATGATGTGGCGCGCTTCGCCACGTTGCGTCCAGACCACGACCACCAGTCGGCCGTCGAGGCGGCCCGCGGTAATGAAATGTGTCTCGCCGTAATCGAACCGATCATCCACGATCGTCGCGGTACGGCCGGCGAGAACTTCGTCCGCCCGCGCGAAGTCCAAACCGCGATGCCGGAGCGCGAGATCGCGCTTGGCCGGATCGAAGGTGTACCTCAAATAAGTGTACCCCCAATAAATGTCAAGGCGGCACGGAATGCCAAGCCTACGATCTCACCCTCCCGCCATCCACATTCAGCGTCTGGCCGGTCATGAAGGCCGCATCGTCGCTGGTTAGAAACGACAGCGCGCCGACGAGATCGTCCGGCACCTCCGAGCCGCTTGATCGCCTGCAGGCTCGGCACGGCGACGAATTCGTCGTCCATGGTGGCAAAGCCCGGGCGCGGCTTGCGCGCAGCGTTCCCGGCGAACGGGTCAGCCCCGGCGCGATGGCGTTCACGGTGATGCCGTCGGCGGCGAGGTCGCCGGCAAGCCCGCGGGTGAAGCCGATGATGCCGCCCTTGCTGGCGACGTAATGCGCAAAGCCGGTGGTCACCGAGCCGAACGTGCTCGAGGCCATGCTGACGACGCGCCCCCATTTGCGCGCCCGCATGCCCGGCACGAAGGCGGCGGTGACCAGGAAGGTGCCGTCGAGATTGATGGAGAGGACTTTTCGCCAATCGGCAAAGGTCATGGTGGCAAAATCCTGCTGCGGAAAAATGCCGGCGCAGTTCACCACGATATCGACGCGGCCGAATTTGGCCTGCACCTGTTTGGCCATCGCCGCGACCGAGTCCTCCTTGGACACGTCGCACACGACCGCGAGCGCTTGCGCCCCGCGGCTTCGACGAGCTTGACGGTCTCGCGCCCGTCGGCCAGATCGGCGATGGCGACATGCACGCCATCCTCGGCGAGACGCTTGGCGAAGGCCTGCCCGATGCCGTTGCGCGCCGCCGGTGATGACGGCGACTTTGTCCTTGTGTCCTTTGCCCACGAAACGTCTCCCTGAATTGTCGTTGCCCGGCCGGAGCGCAAGTCTATCCGCCTCCGCGCGTGAGCGGAAAGATTAAGCGTAACCTTTTCGGGTTTCGCGCGTTGTATGGCGTCAGCGATCGGTTTTAGCGATCGCATTGGGTCTTTCGATTAAAGGATTTGGAGCACGTCCATGCATCTGTCGAACCAAAGTCTTCTGGTCATCCTGCTGGTCGGTCTCGTCGCCGGCTGGCTTGCCGGCAAAATCGTGCGCGGCGCCGGATTCGGCCTCATCGGCGATCTCATCATCGGCGTTATCGGTGCGTTCATCGGCGACTGGCTGTTGCCGCAACTCGGCATCGCTCTCGGCGCCGGACTTGTCCCCGCCATCATCAACGCCACCATCGGCGCCGTCCTGCTGCTGTTCGTGGTTCGGCTGCTGAGCGGCGGCTTTGGCGGCTATGGCTATGCCGGCGGCTGGGGCGGCGGTTGGGGCCGGCGGCGGTGGTGGTAAGCCGCCAGCGCGGTTTAGCCCTGCGCGCGACTGGCTCGCGCTACGCTCAATGATCGCCGGTGGATGATTGTCCGCCGGTTCATTGTGCGGTCGCTTGACGGCTCTTCATCCAATCCAGCAACGACAGGCCGGGGAGTTTTTTCCGCTTGGTCCGCTTGTTCTGCTTTTTACTCTTGCCGGTTTTCTTCGGCGGCGGCGCGGCCAATGCGGCCGCGTCCCGCGCCAGGCGAAGTTCCTTGAGCCGCGCGATCTTGGCGGTCAGCGCGTCCGCGGCGGCGTCGTAGTCCGACTGGACACTGTTGACATCCTCACGCCCCGGCGACTTTCGAAATTGCGCCTCGGCCCGCTGCTTTATCGAAATGCTTGACATCTACCCTCCTGCAATCTGCTTCAGGTGCCGCTGCACCCCTTATTGGTCGCGCATGATCTTTTCCGACCTTGCTTCGTCCGCCGCAGCAGACTTTGCGAAAGGCGAGGACCGATTGTATCCCGAATCAAGTTGGAGCAGGGCTTTTCGGGATCGGGCTTCCGGCTTCGCGGCAATGAAAACCTCGCCCCGGCGCGGTCATGGTTTCACCTGCCCACGGTCAGGACTGATCCAAAGTGACCACAATCGAAGAATAAATCAAAATTGCGGGGAATTATGGTGCTTCCTCGCCGGCGGCATTGCGGGTTGTGACCGGGCCGCCGGTCATGGCAAGCTGATGCCGGCGCCGGCGGCTGCCGCTTGCGAAAGCGCGGCGGCGGGTTTTCACAGCGTCGGAGACGGAGGCGCAAATGACCGATGCCGATGGCGGGGACCGCGCCACAGTCGCCGACCGGCCGCCGATGATCTCGGATCGCGGCCTGGCCGCGATTGTCTACATCCTCTATCTGATCGGTTTCCTCACCGGCGTCAGCGCGGTGGTCGGCCTCATCATTGCGTCGATGTGGGTCGAGCGGGCCGAGCCGGTCAGCCGCAGCCATTTTCGGTTTCAGGTCAGAACCTTTTGGATCGGGCTCGTCTACCTCGTCGTCGGCATCGCCACGCTTTACGTTGTGATCGGCGGATTGATCCTGCTGTGGTGGGCGGTCTGGACCGCGATCCGGTGCGTCAAGGGCATCTTGGCCTTGAACGCCGGCGAACCGATCGCCGACCCGCAGTCGTGGCTGTTCGGGTGAGCGCGGATGGGTGAGCCGTTGCGAAAGCCGACGAGTCCTACTGGCTCGCGCCCTGGTCCACTTCTTCCAGGATGCGCTCCTGCACCGCCGGGCTCTCGATGATGCCCATGTGGGTGTAGCCGGGCACCGGAATGTTCTGTGCGCCGGCGATGGTGCCGCCGAGCTCGCCGACGAAATTCACCGCGTGCGCCACGCCGCTGACCTGCGCCGGACTCCGAGGGATCGATACCGATCAGGGTGACGTCGCGGGCGCCGCAGGCCGCGGCTTGCGTCGCGACCTTCGCGGCGCGCTCGGCGCCGAACGAATGGCCGATGACGACGATACGGTCGGCGGGATGCGCGCAGGCATCCGCGGCAAATTCGCGGTCCTGTTCGAAGCTGCCATAGGCGACGATGTAGCCGCGCTGGCGCAGCCGGGCGGCGATCGTGGCGAGCCCGCCGCCGACAAACAGGCCGTTCATGACATAGGCGCGGGTGGCCGCCCGAGCTTCATGAGTGAGCGCGTCGGTAGCGAGCGCGGCCACGAGCGCCAGGCAGCAAAAGATCAGGCGCATCGCTCCACCACGGCGGATAACCTGACGACCGGCAATCCGGTTTTTCGTCCTCGGACACCGCCCGGTCAAGGGCCCGCGGTTTTCGCCCGATAGGCCTCGATCGCCGCGCGCAGCGGCGGCGGCAGCGGCACCGGCTTGCGGGTCTCGAGCGACATCATGGCGGTGACCATGCGGGCGCGCAGCCGCTCGAGCCCGTCGCGGTGGCAGACGATGACGATGCCGAGCGAGGAGCGGCCGATGCGATCGACCAGCAAGGTCAGTTCGATGACCTCGCCCATCAGGCTCGGGATCTTAAAATCGCATTCGATGTGCACGAACGGGAAACCGAAGCGATCGCCCATCACCAGAGCGGCGTAATCGTGCTTGAGCTCGTCCTTGTACCAGTCCTCGATCAGCCGTTGAACATGTCGAAATAATGCGGGAAGTAGACGATGCCGGCCGGGTCGCAATGGGAAAAGCGGATCGGCACGCTGCGGGTAAAGGCGCCGTCAGGCGGCGTGAATTTTTCTTCGCGCATGAGGTGGCGTCCGTGCTTGGCTTAAGCGGCGCGGAGCGGAGCGCAACGCCTATTTCATGAAATCGTTGGAGCGCAACACCACGGGCCGGTCGGGCCGGGCCTGCTCATCGAAGAACTTGCGCGAAACCCGCTCTTCGATGACATCGCGCAGGCGCAGAAACTGATCGACCCGCTGTTCCGGCTTGAGCGCGCGGCCGTCCTCAAGATTATCCATGGCCGCGGTGCTGATCGCGCAGACGATGATTTTGTCTGCATCGCGCATGGTGAAATCGACGACCATCCGGTCGAGGTCGTAGCCTTGCACTTCGCCTCGCTGCAGCGGCATTGCCGATACTCCGTGCCGGAGCGAGCTGATCGTCGCCGGCGTGTCGACAAGCGTAGCCCGATCGCGAGACAAAAGCGATCTGCCGGGTCAGCTACCGCGGCCTTCTTTGGCCTGGCCGTCCAACCAATCCGACAACGTGCCCAATTCACCCTTGGTCTTGCGTTTCCGTTTCGGCGCGGCCGGCAATTGCGGCGGCGCGGCGGCATCTCTTGCCAAGCGCAGCGCTTTCAGCCGATCGGTCTTGGCGCGCAGCGCTTTGGCCGCGGATTCGTACTCGGACGTCGCCTTTTTGGCGTCGTTGGCGCGCTGCGCCTTCGCGAACTGCGCGCCCGCCTCGTGCCTGTTGGATTTCTCCATCGCGGTGACATCCTTTGCCATGGTTAATTGCGTGCGTGATCGCCCGCTCAATGGCGTAACAGTTAGTCAGGCGCAATGCGAGGCTTAGTTCGGACCAGCGGCACTGTCGTGGCTGGCGCAAAGTCCCAGCGCCGCGGTTTGGCGCAATGCGCGCCAGCTCTTACCGATCCCGCCAAACCAGGAGAAAAGAGCTACTTCGCTTTCACCTGATCGGCGGATTTGAGGATGATTTCCGGCTTGCCGCGGTAGAGACTGACTGCGCCGGTGACATCGACGACCTTGCCGTCGAGCGCCTTGACGTTCGGGAATTTTGCGCTGTCGTCGGTTAAGATCACTGCGGCGAAGACGTTGTCGGGATAGCGGCCGCCGATGTCGATGAAGATCATGCCGGAGCGCGCGGAGTAGACGTTGTCGACCGGGCCTTCGATCGTCACCGTTTGTCCGACATGCGCCTTGGCGTCAGCCGGCGCGATGGTCGGCATTTGCGCCAGCGCCGGCGTGGCGAGCGCGGCCAAGGCCAAGAGAACAACCAAGAGAAAAACCAAGAGAAAGACCACAGAGTCAGAACGAGCGTTTTCATTCTCTTCTCCCCTGGGCGGCCGCATTACGGAACAAAACAGGAACACATACGCCCGCGAGAGTCAAGGGCCGTGTGGGCGCGGTCTGTCGGGCCGCATGCAGCATGCCGATTTGAACCATCAGCGGGCGCGGCGGCGACATATAGCGTCTGCGCCAGACGAGGCTTGCCGTGACCGAACACCGTTTGCCGATCATGCGGACGCTTGCCGCGGCCTATCGCGACTGGCATCGCGCATTATTAGCGCTGCCCGTGCTCGCGCTTTGCGCCTTCCTTATTCTTGTTGCGCTCTCGGCCGGCGAGGAATTCTTCCCGAAACGGTTATGGGACCAAGAGCTCGCCGGCTGGGCTTTGGGTGTTGCCGAAGACGCGCTCTGGGCGCTGTTGCTAGCGCCGGTCGTCATTGCCGTCCATCGCTTCGTGATCCAGGACGTGGTCACGCCGGCCTATGCGCTGCCGCTCGCCGACCCGAGCTATCGCCTGTTCTTTGTCTGGCTGTTGGCGTTGAAAATTCTCGACGGACTGGCGTTCGATCTGCTCGGCGTCATGCAGGCGCTCGCTTGGCCGCTCTGGGCCAGCACGCTCGGTCTCGCCATGGCGCTGATCGCGAGCATCGCCGTATCATTGCGGCTGACGCTATTGCTGCCCGCGCTTGCGGTGCATGCACCCGGCGCGACGGCCGCGCACGCGCTCGCCGACAGCAAAGGCCAGGCGCTGCGGCTTTGCGCGGTGTTTACGCTTGCGCTGCTGCCGTGGCTCGCCGTCGATCTTGCCGGCGTCCTTCTCCTCGGGCGCCGCATCGAGGTCACCGGCTCGCCGCCGATGATAATCGGGCTAATAATGGGCGGCCTACTGCAAACGATCGTGCTGACGCTTTGCGCGGTCATCGCCTCGCTCGCGTTTCGGCTGCTCGCCGACGCCGTCAACCGCGCGCCGAAGCTTGCGTTGGCGCATCCGGTGACGAGGCGGCGTCCGGATTGAGCGCTCGCGCTCCGCTCCGGCGACCCGGTAAGTATTTCTACAAATCGCGCTCGGCTGAAGCGGCGCATCGCTCGCTATCGTTGTTTGCGAAATCTGCCGGTTTTACGCGGCAAGGGGCTTGAATTTCACGACCGTGTCGAACCGATGCTCGCAGCTATCGCATAGCCAGTAATGACGGATCTCGTCGCCGCCGCGGCACGCTGAGAATTCCGGGTATTCCGGCGCCATCATCGGTTCGCCGCATTTCGGGCAGGACGGCCGTCCGAAATAGCTCTCGTGGAAAAAGCGCATCGGCGTAATGGTTTTGCCAGCGACTTGAAGCGTCATGGCGAATCCCTCCGTGCCAGATGGACCGAAGTTACCGGTCCACTGTGTCATCCTTGCGGTGGCCGCTTCAATAAAGCGTGAAGGAGGTCGCGCGCTTTTTACCGAGTCTCATCTTCGTTCAAGTTCCGCAGCGCAACATGCCGTGCCGGGCCACCTCTCCACGACAACACAACGGTATTTTCGTGTCGCCCGGGCGCGCGGCATTGCTATGCTTGGCCGCCTCTCGCAAGGGACAAGCCAATGCCCGGACTTTTGCAAAATCACATCGCTGTCGTCACCGGCGCGGGGTCCGGAATCGGCCGCGCCATTGCGCTCGGCTTCGCCCAAGAGGGCGCGGCAGGTCGCAGCGCTCGACGTCAACGGTGAGACGGTCGGCAAGACGGCGGCCGATATCCGCGACGCCGGCGGCAAGGCGCGGCATTTCACACTCGATATTACCGATCGGACGGCTTGCCGCGACGCCGCGGCGAAGGTCGCGAGCGAAGTCGGCGCGGTCTCAATCCTGGTGAACAACGCCGGTATCAACCGGCGTAACGCATTTACCGGAGATCCGGATGCGGTGATTGCGGATTGGCAAGACATCATGGCGGTGAATCTCAACGGCCTGTTCAACGTGACGCACGCGTTTCTCGCAGCCTTGCGCGCGGCCAAGGGGCGCATCGTCAACATCGCCTCGATCCAGTCGTTCGTGCATGTGCGCACGCCGAACTCGCCCGCCTACACCACCTCGAAGCACGGCGTGCTCGGTTTTACCCGCGCCTTGGCCGCCGAACTCGGCAAGGACGGCGTGCGGGTCAACGCCATCGGCCCCGGCCTGATCGAGACGCCGCTCAACGCGCAAGTGCGCGCCAATAATCCGGAGATCGTGAAGATCTTTCTCGACCACACGCCGCTCGGCCGCACCGGCCGGCCGGAAGACATCGTCGGCCCGGCGATTTTCTTGGCCTCCGACCTGTCGGCCTATGTCACCGGCGCGATCGTCATGGCGGACGGCGGCTATCGGACGATCTGATCCGCCGCTACGCTTGCGGGTGCACTACTTTCCCGCCGCTTTGCGCAGCGCGGCGTTGATGCGGTCCTGCCAGCCCGGACCGTCTTCCTGAAAAAAATCGAGCACGTCGCGGTCGATGCGCAGCGACACAGTTTCCTTGACGCCAGGCAGCGACGGCGGCGGTTTCGGCGGGGCTTCCACCGGCTTGGCGGTCGCGGTCTTAAACGCTTGCTCGGCGGCGGAGCGAGGATCGGTTGGACGACGCGCCATAATACCTCCCTATGGCCACGATGTAACGGTTGCCGGATTATAGCCTGCCGCCGCCCACCGCGTCATCGATCGCGCGCAGCAGCGTCAGTAGCGCGGTGTTGAGCGGAGTGGCGATGCCGTGGCGCGCGCCGGCTGCGACGATGGCGCCGGTCAGCGCCTCGACTTCGAGGTGGCGTCCGGCGAGCCGATCGAAATACATCGACGTGCCGAGCTCGCCGGAAAACGTGAACAGCGTCGCCATGGCGCGCGCCGGCTCGTCGTCGGCAAGCGTCGCGCCCTCGGCGCGCGCCACCGCAACGGCTTCGGCAAGAACGGCGTGGCAAAGCTCCTGCACATCGGGCCGCCGCAACACCGCCTGCCGCTGTAGCGTCAGCGTGGTGATCGGATTGGCGATCGCGTTGATCAAAAGCTTGCGCCAGATGAGCGTGGCAAAGTCCTCGCTCAACAGCACCCGAAGCGGCGTGCCGTCGAACAGCTCGGCGAAGGCGCGGCCGGCCGCGTCGTCCGCCACAGCCAGATCCTGATCGGAGCCCTGCCGCAGCCGCACGCGATCGGGATCGAGCCGTTCGCCGTTATAATAGACGATCACCGGCAGCACGGTTGCGCCATTGGCGAACGGCGCGACGCGAGCGACATGGCCGATGCCGTTTTGCAGGACCGCGACGCGGGTCGAAGGCGTGCAAAGCCGCGCCAGCCACGGCGCCGCCGATTCCGTCTGGTGCGTCTTGGTGCACAGCAACACCCAATCGGCCGGCGCCGCGCGCGCCGGATCGGTGACCGCGTTGAGCGGCACTTCGGCCGTACCGCCCGGCGCGTCGAGCATCAGCCGCTCGATCGGCCGGCGCGTGCAGGCGATGACGTCGTGCCGCGCCGCCGCGGCGAGACAGCCCGCGGCGACGCCGCCGATGCTGCCAAGCCCGACCACGGCGACCGTCAGGCGCTGCGCCTTTGCCGACATGCCGCTATGGTCCGGCAGATCGCGCGAAAGTCAAATACCGGCTTCGATTTTTCCGGCGCGTGAGCTCGAACAGGCGGCTCGGGCCGTAATTGGGGGCTGACGTCGCTGCCTGCGCAGACAAACAGCATCGTGCTAGCCTGCGGCCGCATTTTGCAGGGGCCCGCACGCATGTCCGACCATCTCGAAATCGATCCCGCCACCGCCGATAAGCGTCAGGTCTATCGCCTGCTCACCGGCGCTGTGGTGCCGCGGCCGATCGGCTGGGCCTCGACCGTGAATAAAAAAGGCATCACCAATCTGGCGCCGTTTTCATTCTTCACCGTGGTCTGCGTCGTCCCGCCGATGATCTCGCTGACCATCGCCCGCAATCCCGACGGCAGCGAGAAGCATACGCTGAGGAATGTGCGCGAGACCGGCGAGTTTTGTTTCAACGTGGTGACGCATCCGGTCTGGAAGGAGATGGTCGATTCGGCCAACGCGTTTCCCGAGGGCGACAGCGAATTCGCCGAGACCGGCTTGACGCCGATCCCAAGCGTCAAAGTTGCGGCGCCGCGCGTCAAAGAGGTGCCGATCCATTTCGAATGCAAGTTGCACCGGGTGATCGAGCTCGGTCCCAATCGGCATCCGCTGGTGATCGGCGAGGTGGTCTATATGCACGTCGATCCGGCGCTGCATGACCAACGGCTATATCGACATGAAGAAGCTCGATCCGATCGGTCGGCTCAACGGCTTTTTCTACGCGAGCCTTGGCGAGATTTTCGAGCGTAAGTTCGACGACGGCCAGCCGCGATGAACCCGTTCGACGTGGTGGTCACCGCCGCGGTCATTCTTGGCGCCGTGCTGGGCTTCATGTCGGGCTTGGTGCGCAGCTTGGCAACAATTTTTGCCTATCTCATCGCCGCGCCGATTGCCGTGCGATGCGCCCGATGCCGCGCCTCTGCTCACGGGGAACGCGACACTGCCCCCCGATACGGCGTGGATGCCGTTGGCTGCGATCTTCATCGTGGCTGGCGTGGTCCTCGGCGCGCTGTTCCGCCACGGCGCCAACGAATTCGTTGGAACCGATCCGCCGCTGATCGATCGCATCGGCAGCGCATTGCTCGGCGCGGTGCGCATCCTGCTGGTCGCCGTTCTGATCGTTGTGATATTCGATCGCATCATTCCCGCCGACCGCCAGCCAGCTATCTCATCGGCTCAAAGCCCGGCCTATCTTTCCGCCGCGGCCAAGGCTTCACCTCGCTGCCGCCGGATGCCGAAGCCTATATCGATCGGCTCAAGCGCGAGCGCGGTCTGTAGCGTTGTCGTTCTTTTTGAAAACTTCGAC
Organism: uncultured Alphaproteobacteria bacterium; assembly: GCA_963714345.1. Classification (GTDB taxonomy): domain Bacteria; phylum Pseudomonadota; class Alphaproteobacteria; order Rhizobiales; family Xanthobacteraceae; genus BOG-931. The sequence continues at coordinate 14,454 of CAVQOD010000016.1, forward strand.
CCGCAATGGCAACACCGCGCCGAACCATGCCGCGTGAGCGGTATGGTCGGTGAAGTCGTCGCCGGTCTCGGGATGCAAGAGAACGGTCAAGCCGTCGCGGTTGAGCATCAGCCACGGGACGAAGGCGGCCAGCATCTGCGTCGGAAATGCGATCTGGTACATCGATTGCGGATGCGGTCCGACCAGCTCGTCGTGCCAGCGCCCGAGCTTGGCTTGCGGAAATTCGCTCGCCACGCGCTCGCGCAAGCGCGCGGCCCGGTCGCGGCTCGTGGCCGGGTCGTAATAGACATGGACGTGATAATCCTTGATCGCATCGACGGGTAAAGCGGTCATCGCGGTCGAGCCTCACGCAGTTGCGTTTCGATGATTAGCCAAGCTGGACCCGGCGCGGTCCCGCATAGAGATTGGCGATGAGCACGGCGAGGATGCCGGTGAGAAAAATGCCGTCGAAGGTGCCGGCGCCGCCGATCGAGGCGACCGGCGCGCCCAGCCCGCGCACCTTGTCGAGATTGGTGAGGTCGGCGCCGATCAGCGTGCCGAGGCTGCCGGCAATGTAGGCGAGCGGCGCGGCGTCGCGGCCGCGACAGCAGCAGCGCGACCACCGCCGTCGTCACGACCGGAACGAACACCGGCACCGCGATGCCCAGGCCGGGAACGGGATTGGCGAGCCAATGCAGCACCACAGCGACGATCGCCGTTGCGATAGCCCCCTTCGCCCAGAGATCGCGTTTGAAGAGCAGATAGAGCGACAATAGCGTCGGGATGACGGCCCCGCCGACATTGACCGCGATCACGGTGCCTTGCCAATGCGTGACCACCGGCACCTCATATTGCATGCCGAAAAAATCCACGATCTGGTCGGACATCACCCGCTCCGGCGGCAGCTCCGCGATCGGGATGTTGAAAATGCTGCCGATGAGCGAGCCAGCCAGCAGAAGGAGCGCCGTGCCGGAGCCGATGCCGAGACTGGTATAGGCGAAACGCAGCGATTGCAGGACCAGAACGCCGATGAAAATGACAACCAGTATGGCGAAGAAGCCGGGCGCCAGCGGCAAGTAGTGGTATTGGCTCATCTCCATCGGCGCTTGCTCCGCGTCTTAACCATTATGGCGGCCACATCAGCATGGCCGCCTTGCTACTGCAACGCGCGGCCCTATAATACGTCGCTTCCTTCGCGCAGGGATATTCGTCGTGGCGCCGCCGGGAGCGAAATCAGTAGCCATTATCATGGGCAGCCAGTCGGACTGGCAGACCATGAAGCATGCCGCCGAGACGCTCGACGCGCTCGAAGTGGCCTATGCGGCCCGCATCGTCTCGGCCCACCGGACGCCTGAACGGCTTTACGCCTTCGCCAAGGGGGCAAAAGCGGCGGGATTCAAGGTGATCATCGCAGGCGCTGGCGGCGCGGCGCACCTGCCGGGAATGACCGCGGCGTTGACCAGCCTGCCGGTATTCGGCGTGCCGGTGGAGTCCAAGGCGCTGTCCGGACAAGATTCGCTTTATTCCATCGTGCAAATGCCTCCGGGCGTTCCGGTCGGCACGCTCGCCATCGGTCAAGCCGGCGCGATCAATGCCGCGCTGCTTGCCGCCAGCGTCTTGGCGCTGAGCGATCCCGCCTTGAGCGAGCGTCTGGAAGCGTGGCGGGCGCGACAAACCGCGGCGGTCGCCGAAGTGCCCAAGGACGGCGCCAAGGACGGCGCAAGGACGGCGCGTGAGCCAAGCTTCGCCAGCCGGCTCGCTTGTGCTCAAACCCGAGGCCACCATCGGCATTCTCGGCGGCGGCCAGCTCGGCCGCATGCTCGCTTTGGCCGCGGCCCGGCTCGGCTTCAAGTGCCACGTCTTCGCGCCCCATCCGGATTCGCCGGCTTTCGAGGTCGTGCGCCGCGTCACCCGCGCCGATTACACCGACACCGGCGCGCTGGACCGCTTCGCCGAGAATGTCGACGTCGTCACCTATGAGTTCGAGAACGTGCCGGCGGAGACCGCGACATTCCTCGCCGCGCGCGTTCCGGTCCTGCCCGATCCGAAAATCTTGGCGACCACCCAGGATCGCCTCGCCGAAAAGAACTTCGTCACCGCGCTCGGCATCCGCACGGCGCCGTTTGCCGATGTCGGTTCGGCCGGCGAACTACCTGCTGCGCTTGAGCGGATCGGCCGGCCGGCCATCTTGAAGACCCGCCGCTTCGGCTATGACGGCAAAGGCCAGGCGACGATCGAGAACGGCAGCGATCCGGCAGCGGCCTGGCGCGAGGTCGGCGGCCAGCCTTGCATTCTTGAAGCCTTCGTGCCGTTCGAGCGCGAAGTTTCGGTTATCGCCGCGCGCGGCCATGACGGCGCCGTTGCTTGTTTCGACGTGACGGAAAACGAGCATCGCGATCACATCCTGAAATTTTCGCGGGTCCCCGCCGCGCTCGGCGCGCAGGACGCCGCGGAGGCGCGGCGCATCGCCGAAACCATCGCGCATCAATTCGCCTATGTCGGCGTGCTTGCGGTCGAGATGTTCGTCCTCGGCGACGGCGGCCTTGTCGTCAACGAGATCGCGCCGCGGGTGCATAATTCCGGTCATTGGACGATCGACGGCGCTTCGGTGTCGCAATTCGAGCAGCACATCAGGGCGGTCGCCGGCTGGCCGTTGGCACAGCCGATGCGCTATGGCCGCGTCGAGATGACGAACCTGATCGGCCAAGAGGTGGAGGATTACCGGCGCTGGCTCACGATTCCGGGTGCCGCGGTGCATCTCTACGGCAAGGCCGCGGTGCGCCCCGGCCGCAAGATGGGCCACGTGACGCGGGTCTTTCCGGATTGAAAAAATCGCCACGGCCCGTTCCGGTGGACTTTTCCGCGCAGTTCTGCTAATGGCGCCCGCCAAGGTAGCCTGGGCATTGCGCCTGCGCCACCGCACAATCCCACGAGCCGACTGCAAAAGGAGCACGCGTGCAGGTTCTCGTCCGTGACAACAATGTCGACCAGGCCCTCAAGGCGCTGAAGAAGAAGATGCAGCGCGAGGGCATTTTCCGCGAGATGAAGCTTCGCGGCCATTACGAAAAACCGTCGGAAAAAAAGGCGAGGGAGAAGGCGGAAGCGATCCGCCGCGCCCGCAAGCTTGCGCGCAAGAAATTGCAGCGCGAGGGCCTGCTGCCGATGAAGCCGAAGCCGACCACCGGCCCGGGAGCCGGATTTGGCGCCGGACCTGCGCCGGAGCTGGAGCAGGCCGGTCCGGTCCGTCGCGGGCGCCCCGGTTCGGTTGAGCCGTTTAGCGTATTGTCGTGATGGCGCAGGGTTTCCCTGCGCCGTTTTTTGGCGCGCCGGGATGTTATCTTGCCGCCGATGACCCGGTCAGCCCTCGTCATGCTCAGGATCGCGCCGCAGCGCGCCCCACCTCCGAGGGGGCTTGGCGCTCGTTGCCCTCTCGGCGCTGTTGGCGAGCGCGCTCGCCGGCTGCGCGACGCTGGGCAATCCGCCGGCTTCCGATGCCGCAGCGACGAGGGCATGCTGGCGACGTCGCAGTCGAACCTGACGTCGCTCGGCGAGGTCATCGCCAAGCATCCCGACGATCCGCAGGCCTACAACATGCGCGGCTCGGTCTACGGCGAGGCCGGCCGCAACGATCAGGCGCTCGCCGATTTCAACAAGGCGATCGGCCTCGACCCCAATTACGCGCAGGCCTATGCCAACCGCGCTCTGATCTATCGCAAGACCAATCAGCTCGATCTCGCGCTCGCCGACGACGACAAGGCGCTGACGATCGACGCCAATTATGCGCCGGCTTATCTCGGCCGCGGCATCGTCTATCGCGAGCAGGGCCGCGCCACCGATGCGCTCGGCGATTTCAACAAGGCGATCGCGCTCAAGCCGGACAACGCCGACGCCTATTACAATCGCGGTCTGCTCTATCAGAGCCGGCAGCAGCACCAATTCGCCATCGACGATTTCTCGACCGCGGTCGGTCTCGAAAACGGCAATGCCGAACCATGGATCGCGCGCGCGCTGAGCTATCTCGCCATCGGCGACAATAAGTCGGCGGCGAGCGATCTCGATCAGGCGGTGCAGCTCGATCCGCAGAATCTGCGGGCCTGGACCAGCCGCGGGCTGGCCTACGAGCGGCTCGGCGCGAAGGACAAGGCCGCCGGTTCCTATGCCAAGGCGCTCAACATCAGCGACAAATACCCGCCGGCCAAAGACGGCTTTGCCCGCGTCGGCGGCAAAGTCGGCCAAACCTATCCGACGTTTTGAGACGGCGCTCAATCAATCCAAATCGCCGGCGAGGAAGCGGCCGACGGCGTCGAGCGCGCCGTTGTTGTCGAGGTCTTCGTGGCCGCCGTCGAGAAAACGCACGATGTGTTTCGGCTTGTTGGCGAGTTCGAACAGACGCTCGCCCATGGCGTAGGGCACGATCCGGTCATGTACGCCGTGCAGGATCAACAGCGGCGCGGTGACCTGTTTGATGCGCCGGTCGGAGTGGAATTGATCTTTCATCAGAAGCCGCACCGGCAAATACCAATAGCGCGATTGCGCAATGGCGAGCGCCGAGGTGAACGGCGCTTCCAGGATGACGCGGCCGACCGGTTTTTCCGCCGCCAATGCAACCGCCACGCCGGACCCTAGCAATTCCCCCCACAGCACGATCTGTTGCGCCGGATAGTGCGCCGCGGCGAACGCGTAGGCTGCTTCGGCATCGCGGATCAGGCCTTGCTCGCTCGGGCTGCCGGAAAGGCCGCCATAGCCGCGATATTCGAGCGCGACCAGTCCGATGCCGGCGGTGATAAGCTTGTGAAATCGCTCGACGCGATAATTCAACGCGCCGCCATTGCCATGGAAATAAAGAATGACCGGTTTGCCGGCCTGCGGCGGCACATGCCAAACCCGGATTGGCACGCCGTCGGCGGCGGTCAGCGGCACTTCCGTGGCTTCGGGCAGGCCGGCTGCGGCCGGCGTGGTGTGCGTCCGTGTCCGGGAAATACATCAGCGAGCGCTGGGCGAAATAGAGCATCGCCGCCAAGCCGACATAGCAGCAAACCGCAATAACGCCGATCCAGCCGAGTATGGTCATCGTGCGCGACAGCGACCGCGGGCGCCGCTTTCTGCTCCACGCTTGCAACAGCAGCGCCATCGCGACGGCGAGCACGCGTTCGACGTGACGCCGGGCCTTCTCGACGGCTGTTTGCGTCTGCCGCACGTTCAGGCCATCGCCGGTCGCCTCGCGCGGCCCCGCGATGCGGCTGCACCACGTCTGTGGTCGTTTCTATCGGCATGGTCGCATGGCAAAGGCGGACCGAGGCTGCTGGAAGATGACCGACGCAGCAACAAACGACAGTTTGGCATAAAAGAAACCGGCCGGCTTACGAAAAGCCGGCCGGCAATTCAACGCGCCGAATTCAGCACGCTTTGGCGCGGTCAAAGGCAGCCGCTGCGGCCGCCTTTTACTGGCAGATCTGCACGGTCCGCCAGCGATAGCCGGCGCCTTCGATCCACACCTTACGCTTTCCCCAATAGCAGCCGGGCGCGAGTTCCGCATAGCCGGGGCCGGGCGGCGGAAGTAGCAGCGGGCGGCGGCGGCCCATAATAGCCAGCGGGCGGCGGCGGATAGTAGCCGGGGGCGGTGGGCTGTTGGCGATGGCGCTGCCGACGATGGCGCCCGCGACAACGCCGCCGAGAACTCCCGCACCCACGGCGCAGCCGTAGCAGCCGGCATTTGCCGGCGCCGGGGCGGCCACAGTCGCGAGGCCGAGGGCTGCCGCCGCAGCCAAGCCCAATAAGCGATCTTGTGCATGTGTTTTCCTCATCTGACCGGCCGGGTGCCGATCTGAAACGTGGATGGCGGGAAGTCCCGGAACCCCCCAAGACTTAGGTCGAACTCGTCACTCATTAAAGTTCGACTATTTGGCGGAAGTTTGGTGCCGATAGCGCGTTTGTGTCCGTCACCACCCGCCAAGGGCGTCCCCTTAGGGGGACGCTGTCGGCCTTCCGACAACGGCCAGCTCAATCAGCTCCGCGGCTCAGACGCAGGCGCGTACCCAAGCGTAACCGTTCCACCAGCGCCGCCAAACGCACGGCCGCCCGTAATAGGGAGAGGGGTAATATCCGTACGGATAGCCGTAGCCGTAGTAATAGGGCGAGGCGAGCGCGCTGCCGACCAGGGCGCCGGCGACGAAACCGCCCGCACCCCAACCCCAGCCGCCGCCATGCCAACCGCCATGCCAACCGCCATGCCAGCCACCACCCCAGCGGGCCTCCGCCGGGCCTGACGTCGCCACCGCCGCTCCGGCCAGCGTTGCAGCAGCAACAACAGCAGCCAAAATCTTTCTCATGACATCACCTCGACAATTGAGTTTGACCCACACCCCAACCGCCCCTTGGTCTCTAAAGTTCCCATTTATTGGTGAACGCAGACTGAACACTTATGCCTAAATCCAGCCATCATTAGAATGCCCACGCCGAAAGCCGGCTTTTTTTGCTCCAACCATGCCAGCGGCGACCTCGCGCGATCGGCAATGGCGCGCTGCACAATTGCAGGTTCTGGCGGCGTCCGATCAAGGCCTGACGCCGTTTCCGCGTGGCCCGCGATCGCGCAGCGTCGTGCCGCCGCGGACCTGTCAGCGCCGGCAAGGCATCGCGAAATTAAATCTTCGTAATCTGATCGGTTTTACTCGCTAAACCGGCGGGCCTGATCGGCGACGGGCCTTGCGCTATGCTTTGCACAATTCGCGCGGCGGGGATGTTCGGCAATGAAGAACCGGGCGGTGAAGTCGGGTCGCAAACCGATCGTTTCGTCGCGACTGCGGCCGAAACCGCGCCGCGTGGCAGCCGATGAAGTCCATCGAGCCGAGAGCCCCGCGAGCGCCGTCACGCTCGAGCTTCATGCGGCTTGCCGCCGAGGTCGATGCGCTGGCGGCGCAGCTCGAAAGCTTCGCGCGCGCGCATCGCCGACCTCGAGGCGCGGGTCGACATCGATCCGCTGACCGACGTCCTCAACCGCCGCGGCTTCGAGCGCGAGCTCAAGCGCTCGCTCGCTTACGTCAAGCGCTACGGCACCAGCGCGGCGCTGATCTATGTCGATCTCGACGGTTTCAAGCCGGTCAACGACCGCCACGGCCACGCCGCCGGCGACGCCGTGCTCAAGGCGATCGCGGCGGCGCTGTTCGCAATGTGCGCGCCTCCGACGTCGTGGCGCGCATCGGCGGCGACGAATTCGCCGTGCTGTTGTGGAACGTCGGCGGTGCCGCCGCGGCCGCCAAGGCCGCGGCGCTCGAAGCCGCGGTCTATTCGACGCAGGTGCGCTGGGGCGCCTCGACCTTCGTCGTCGGCGCCTCCGCGGGCGTCGCGCTGTTCGGGCGCGCTCGACAGTTCCGGCCGAGGTGCTCGCGCGCGCCGATGCGGCGATGTACGCGCGCAAGGCCGAACGGAACCGCTCATTACGCAAGCCGCTAACGGGTCCGGCCGCAGTCCGGCCCGATGACAGATCACGCGATAATATCCGGCGTGAGCTGGTCTTCGATGAAGGTGATGCGGTCGCGCAGTTGCAGCTTGCGCTTCTTCAACCGCTGCACCTGGATGAGGTCGGAGCCCGGCGATTCCTGCAATGCAGCAATCGCGGCATCGAGGTCGCGATGCTCCTGCTGCAGGCGCGCCAGCTGCGCCCGAAGCTCGCGTTCTTCCTCTTTTGTCATCGCCGCCTTGGTCGAAGCCGTGCTTGCCGCAGGCTAGCGCTTGCGGCCGGTCGGCCGCCACGGGCGCTAGGCACCAAGTAAGTCCTCTGGATTATCGCGTTTTGGTTAATCGCCGACAAGCCCGCGGCGATCCCGCCAGTTGTGCACAACCGCACGAGGTGCGACATCGGGGATTTTCGTATGCACCAAAACGGAGTATCCTTGCTTTCGGTTGTTAGGGTGTAGGATGATCCGATCAGGCTTAAATCTGACGCAAGGAGGCAGGCCACATGGCGATTGAATCGCATCTTGCGGAACTCGAAAAACGGCACCAGGCGCTCGAACAGCGAAATCGACGAAGCGCTCACCCACCCCTCCGCCGACGACCTTCAAATTGCGGAACTCAAGCGTAAAAAATTGCACGTCAAGGACGAGATCGCGCGCATAAGGCAAGACGTTCTCGTCCATTAGTCGGTAAAGTTCGCAGCAGCAGCATTCGTTCGCTCGTTCCCGCGCAAGCGGGGACCTGGGCGCTTTTATTTTCGATTCGTCGGCCACTCGCGGATTCCCGCTTGCGCCGGACACGGCAGGCGTGACTTTACATCCCCTTCGCCATATCCCGCAGCTTGAATTTCTGCAATCTTGCCGGTCGACGTTTTCGGGATTTCCGCGAACACGATGGTGCGCGGGCATTTGTAGGACGGCGAGGTGGTCGCGGCACCAGGCGATCAGCTCCTCGGCGCTCGCGTTCGCGCCGGGCTTTAGTTCGACGAAGGCGCACGGCGTCTCGCCCCATTTCTCGTCGGGCTTGGCGACCACGGCGACCACCTGCACGGCCGGATGCTTGTACAGCGCGTCCTCGACTTCGATCGAGGAAATGTTCTCGCCGCCGGAAATGATGATGTCCTTGGAGCGGTCCTTGAGCTGGATATAGCCGTCGGGATGGATGACGCCGAGATCGCCGGAATGAAACCAGCCGCCGGCGAAGGCCGCCTCGGTCGCCGCTTTGTTCTTCAGATAGCCCTTCATCACCACATTGCCGCGGAACATCACTTCGCCCAGCGTCTCGCCGTCGCGCGGCACCGGCGCCATGGTCATCGGGATCGAGCACGTCGAGCGCCTTCGAGCACCGGATAGCGCACGCCCTGGCGCGCTTTCTTCGCCGCCTGTTCGGCGTCGGACAGCGCGTCCCATTCGCGGTGCCAGTCGTTGACGCAGGCCGGGCCGTAAACCTCGGTCAGGCCGTAGACATGGGTGACGTTGAAGCCCGCCGCTTTCATCGCCGCGAGCACGGCTTCCGGCGGCGGCGCCGCGGCGGTGACGAATTCGACGCCATGCGGCAGCGGCTTCTTCTCGTGCTCCGGCGCGTTGAGCAGCGTCGACATCACGATCGGCGCGCCGCACAGATGCGTGACCTTGTGCGTGGCGATGGCGTCGAAGATCGGCGCGGCGCGCACCGCGCGCAGGCAGACATGGGTGCCGGCGACCACCGACAAGCGTCCACGGAAAGCACCAGCCGTTGCAGTGGAACATCGGCAGCGTCCACAGATAGACCGGATGCTTGCCCATGCCGCAGGTGATGACATTGGCGAGCGCCAGCAGATAAGCGCCGCGATGGTGATAGACGACGCCCTTGGGATCGCCGGTGGTGCCGGAGGTGTAGTTGAGCGCAATCGCGTCCCACTCGTCGTCCGGCATCAGCCAGGCGAAATCCGGATCGCCGTCGCGCAGAAAATCCTCGTATTCGAGATTGCCGAGCCGTTCGCCGGCGCCGGTGAATTCCGGATCGTCGTAGTCGATCACCAGCGGCTTGCGCCTGGCAGCGCGCCAGCGCGTCCTTGACCACCTTGGAAAATTCGCGGTCGGCGATCAGAACCTTGGCTTCGCCGTGGTCGAGCGTGAAGCCGATGATGGCGGCATCGAGCCGGGTATTGATGGTGTTGAGCACCGCGCCGGCCATGGCGACGCCGTAATGCGCTTCCAGCATCGCCGGCACGTTGGGCAGCACCACCGCGACGGTGTCGCCGCGTTTGATGCCGCGCTTGGCGAGCGCCGAAGCGAGCCGCCGCGCGCGCGCATAAAACTCGCCGATAGGTCCACGAACGCGCGCCGTGAATGATCGCGGTCTGGTCCGGATAGACTTCGGCCGCGCGCGCCAAGAAACGACAGCGGCGTCAGCGGCTGGAAATTCGCCGCGTTGCGGTCGAGATCGGTGTCGTAGGGCGTCGTCGCCATGTTTCTCTCTCCCTACTGCTTTTTAAAGTTAGCAGCATATTCGAACCGACGGCGAATAGCGCGAACTGAGCTATTTCAGCGCCAGCGAGCCGGCTTCCAGCCTCTGCCACAGCAGCGCGAGCGAGATCGCAAACATCAGGCCGTAGGCGATCTGATAGAACGCGTTCGGTCGGCGTCTTGTGAACCAGCCAGATGCCGAGATAATTGGCGGCGACGGCGAGCGGCAACAGCGCCAACGAGGTCGCGAAATTGCGCATCGAAAACTGGCCGAGCACGAAATACGGCACGATCTTCATCTCGTTCATGAAGGCGAAGAAGATGGTGGTGGTGCCGACCAGCGTGAGCTTGTCGAGGCGCTGCGGCAGGATGTGGATCTGATAGGGCGGCGCGCCGACATTGACGAGGAGCGACATGAAGCCGGCAAGCGAGCCCCAAAATACGCCCGAGCACCGGATGCGGGCGGCCATCGCCAACATCGGCAGGCGCCGTGGCCGGGCGAAGCCAGGCGATGAGCCAGGTGTTGAGCCACCGGTAGATGACGAAGATGAAGCCGATGCTGCCGACCATAAGCTCGATCGCGGCATTGGAGACGTGGCTGGCGAACAGCGTGCCGGCCGCCATGCCGATGGCGGCGCCGGGCACCAGCACTTTCAGATTCCAAAGCGCTCCAGGCGCGGCGATAGGTCCACACCGAGATGGCGTCCTGGATGATCAGCAGCGGCAATATGATCGCCGCGCCCTGCAGCGGCGGCACCGCCAGCGCCAGCATCGGCGTCGCCACCATGCCGAGGCCGGCAAAGCCGCCTTTGCCGAGGCCGAGGAGGGTCACGGCCGGAATGGCGAGAAGATAGAACAGCGGATCGGTGATCACGGCGGGACTGAAGTGATGAGGAGGCGGGCTGTCGTGACATAGATCAAAGCGCGGGCCTTTAGGCCAGTGCCGTGATGCATCGGCCCTTGCGATGGCGTGGCAGCCGCGGGGCGCTGAGAATGCGCGCAATTGCGGGAGGCCAGACGCCATGGACGCCCGTTCGAGCCGCTATCACGAGGTCTATGCGCGCTGGCAGCGCGATCCGCAAGGCTTTTGGGGCGAGGCGGCGGCCGACATCGACTGGTTCGAGAAGCCGAAGACCGTGTTCGATCCGAAGGCCGGCATCTACGGCCGCTGGTTTCCCGACGGCGTCTGCAACACCTGCTTCAACGCGGTCGACCGCCATGTCGATGCCGGGCGCGGCGAGCAGGCGGCGATCATCTACGATTCGCCGCTCGCCGGCGTAAAGCGCACCATCACCTATCATCGCCTGCTGACCGAGACGCAGGTGCTCGGCGGCATGCTGCGCGATCTCGGCGTCGGCAAGGGCGACCGCGTCATTCTCTATATGCCGATGGTGCCGGAGGCGGTGATCGCCATGCTCGCCTGCGCGCGCATCGGCGCCATTCATTCGGTGGTGTTCGGCGGCTTCGCCGCGCGCGAACTGGCGACGCGGATCGACGACGCCAAGCCGAAAGTCATCCTCTCGGCAAGCTGCGGCCTCGAGCCCGGCCGCGTCGTGCACTACAAGCCGCTGCTCGACGAGGCGATCGCGCTCGCCAAGCACAAGCCCGACGCCTGTCTGATCCTGCAGCGCCCGCAGGCCGAAGCGACGCTGATCGAAGGCCGCGACCGCGACTGGAAGACGATGCGCGATTACGCGCTGGTTCACGCCCGCTACGCCTGGGACTGCGTGCCGGTCGCCGCGACCGATCCGCTCTACATTCTCTACACGTCGGGCACGACCGGCCGGCCCAAGGGCGTGGTGCGCGACAATGGCGGCCACATGGTCGCGCTGCAAATGGTCGATGAAAAATCTCTACGGCATCGAGCCCGGCGAGGTGTGGTGGACGGCGTCCGACATCGGCTGGGTGGTCGGCCACTCCTACATCGTCTATGCGCCGCTGTTCCACGGCTGCACCACGATCCTTTACGAGGGCAAGCCGGTCGGCACGCCCGACGCCGGCGCGTTCTGGCGCGTCATCGCCGAGCACGGCGCCGTGGCGATGTTCACCGCGCCGACCGCGTTCCGCGCCATCAAGAAGGAAGACCCGCAGGGCAAGTTGTTCGCGCAGCACGATCTGACAAAATTCCGCACGCTGTTTCTCGCCGGCGAGCGCGCCGATCCGCCAACGCTGGAATGGGCGGAGGCGCTGCTCGAAAGTGCCGGTGATCGATCATTGGTGGCAGACCGAAACCGGCTGGTGCATCGCCGGCAATCCGGTGGGCCTCGGCATGCTGCCGGTCAAGCACGGCTCGCCGACGGTGCCGATGCCGGGCTACGACGTCCGCGTCGTCGACGAGGGCTGCCACGAAGTCGCCGGCCAACAAGATGGGCTCGATCGTGATCAAGCTGCCGCTGCCGCCGGCCTGCCTGCCGACGCTGTGGCAGGCCGACGCGCGCATGCGCGAAAGCTATCTCGACGAATTTCCCGGCTACTACAAAACCGCCGACGCCGGCTTCAAGGACGACGACGGCTACATCTTCGTCATGGGCCGCACCGACGACATCATCAATGTCGCCGGCCATCGGCTCTCGACCGGCGGCATGGAGGAAGTGCTGGCCGCGCATCCCGACGTCGCCGAATGCGCCGTGCTCGGCATCAAGGACGAGCTCAAGGGCGAAGTGCCGTGCGGCTTCATCGTGCTCAAATCCGGCGTCAACCGGCCGCCGGCCGAGATCGAGAAGGAATGCATCGCGCTCATCCGCGACAAGATCGGCCCGGTCGCCGCGTTCAAGCTCGCCATCACCGTGGCGCGGCTGCCGAAGACCCGCTCGGGCAAAATTTTGCGCGGCACGATCAAGAAAATCGCCGACGGCGACACCTGGCAGATGCCGGCGACCATCGACGATCCGGCGATTCTGGATGAGATCGGCAGGGCGTTGAAGGGGAAGGGCGTGGGGGCGTAAATGTAGTCCGGATGAGCGAAGCGAAATCCGGGGACGGCCTTAAGCGTGACATTCAACCAGTCAGTCCCCATTCACGGACATCGCCCCTTCTGAAGGGAATGAGACTTCAAACTAAGAGCCCAAACGCAACATCAACCGCCCGCTCCTTCAGGTAGAGTATCTGCTTTGTTTTCGATCTGATAGCCCTTGGTAGTTAGGTAACGTGCGAGTGCCTCCACTACGTTCCCTTCCCAGTACCAATCTGTCGTGACGTCCATCACCGTCACCTCGTATGCTGCTCGAAATACCGCCGTAAAATCGCATTGATCCGCGACTGATAGCCCTTACCCTGTGCGCGGAACCAGGAGAGCACGTCGGTATCGATCCGCAGCGTCATGTGTCCCTTGCGTTGCGGTTTCGGCAATTCGGTTGTCAGCCAGTCGATCTCCTCCATCGCGTCGTCGGGATCGCGGCCTGAGGGCAGGGGCTTTTTCGCCGCTGCCTTCCAGTCGGTCTTGATCTGACCGCGCTTTTCCATCGCACGCAATTCAGCCCCTGTATGCCTCACCATATTTCCCGATTTCCTGCTCATGCGCTCGCCTCATTGAAATCACGCGGATGGTCTCACCGCGCCAAGTCCAGACGACTGTGAAGAAGGCGCCTTCGATCTTTGCCGTCGTTTTCCACCGCTCCTCGTCGTTGCGCGGCGTCGGCTGGTGGATCGCCGGCCGCCCGTCGAAAAACAGATGGGCCGATGCCAAATCAAGCGCACGATCTCCGATGATCTGCGCACGCTTGCGCTCGTCCCATTCGAACTCCATCCGCGCAGATTATCATATGTGCATACACTTTGTACATACAAGATGGTGAGATAATATTCAATTTTGTAGACTAACCGGCATGTGGCGTGTTGGCGGACGATTGCTCCTCTTTGTATTGGTGGTGGTGAGCGCGCCTGCGATCGCGCAAGCGCCGCCTAGTCCGCCGATGCAAACTGATCAACCCGCCGCGCCAACTTCGCCGCCGCCCGCCCCCAACACTCCTCCCACCGCCCAACCTCCAACGGCCGACGACATCTGCCGCGCCATCGAACAAGACGCGGCGGAGAATCAGTTGCCGGTCGAGTTCTTCGCCCGCGTCATCTGGCAGGAGAGCCGCTTCAATGCGCAGGCGGTGTGAGCGAAGGGCGCGCTCGGCATCGCGCAATTCATGCCGGCGACCGCGGATTATCGCGGGCTGGTCGATCCGTTCGATCCGATCGAAGCGTTGAAGAATTCGGCGAGCTATCTGCACGATCTGCAGCAAAAATTCGGCAATCTCGGTCTCGCCGCTGCGGCCTATAATGCCGGGCCCGGCCGCGTCAGCGCGTTTCTCGCCAGCCACCGTCCGCTGCCGGAGCGAGACGCGCAATTACGTCGCCATCATCACCGGCTGGACCGCCGACGAATGGGCCTCGCCGTCGCCGCCCAAGACGGCGGAGACCACGATTCCGCAGGGCGTGCCGTGCACGCGGCTCGCCAATCTGATCCTGGCGCCGAAGGCGGAGGCGCAGCGCATCGCGGCTTACGTGCCGCGCTGGGGCATGCAGCTCACCGCCAACTGGTCGGAGAGCAGGGCCTGGGCGATCTATCGGGCGATCCAGAACAAATATGCGAGCTTGATCGGCGATCGCGAGCCGATCGTCATTCGCAGCCGCGGCATCGGCCTGGGCAGCGCGCCGCGCTACAACATCCGCATCGCCGACGATGATCGGCGCTATCTGGAAAATTTCTGCAACAAGCTGATCGCCGCCGGCGGCGCCTGCGTGGTGCTGCGGAACGATCGGGGGTGACGGCACTTTAGGCCGTCATTCCGGAAGCCGCATAGCGGCTGTCCGGAATCCATAATCACAATCGCCGGGGTTATGGATTCCGGGCTCGCGGGCAAAAGCCCGCGCCCCGGAATGACAATTACTCCGCCTTGCCGCCGAGCTGCTTGAGCTTGGCGAACACCGCACTGACGTCGAGTTCGTCGGCCTTCTTCACCTCGGCCGGCGTCGGCTCCGGCTCTTCCTTCGGCGCGGTGGTGACGGAGGCGGGCAATAGCGTCGCGCCCTGTTCCTCGACCGGAACCGGCTTTTCCTTGGCCGCCTTCTGCACTTCGAGGTCGAGATCGATCTGCGAGCATAGCCCGAGCGTCACCGGATCGAGCGGCGTCAGATTGGCGGAATTCCAATGGGTGCGGTCGCGGATCGCCGCGATGGTCGATTTGGTGGTGCCGACGAGCCGCATGATCTGGCTGTCTTTGAGCTCGGGATGGTTGCGCACCAGCCACAGGATTGCGTTCGGCCGGTCCTGGCGGCGCGACACCGGCGTGTAGCGCGGGCCTTTTTTCGGCTTGGCTTCGGGCAGCCGGGTTTTCGGTTCGGCGATGTGCAGCTTGTGGTTCGGATCGGCTTCGGCGGCCTTGATTTCCTCGCGGGTCAATTGCCCGGTGAGAATCGGATCGAGCCCCTTGATGCCTTGCGCGGCGTCGCCGTCGGCGATCGCCTTCACTTCCAGCGGATGCAGGTTGCACAGCTGCGCGATCTGGTCGAACGACAGCGACGTATTTTCGACCAGCCACACGGCTGTCGCTTTGGGCATCAAGGGCGCGGTCGCCATAGGTAAATCTCCTCTGCGCTCCGCCCGCCCGGCCGGGCGAAGCCACTCAACGTCATCGAAGATGACTGGAAAGCGGCTGGAATATAGGCGCAGGCCCGGTGCCGCGCAACCGGCCGCAATAGAGTCGCGCGGCCGTGGCGGCTTCACAAATAGGCCGGTAAAATCGGGCAAAACTGCCCATATGGGGCATCAATCGGGGGAACCGGGCATGGCCGGAACATTGGACGGCAAAGTGGCGATCGTAACTGGCGCCGGCCGCGGGCTGGGACGGGTCATGGCGCTCGGCCTGCTCGAGGCCGGAGCCCGCGTCGTCGCCGTCGATCTCGATGGGCCGCCGCTCGATGAAATCCAGGAGGCTGCCGAAGACAATCGCAGAAAGAATTTGGGCGCCGGCAATCGCTTCAACGGTGTCGTCGCCGACATCACCTGGAACGACAGCGGTCCGAAGATCGTGCGCGTCACCGCAGAGCGGTTCGGCCACGTCGATATTCTCGTCAACAATGCCGGCACCAATATCGGTCTCCTGCGCCGCGAAGGTCAGCCGCGCGGCAAGCTGTGGGAGATTACGCCGGAAGAGTTTCGCCGCATCGTCGACGTCAATGTCGTCGGCACCTTCCTGATGACGCGCGCCGTGGTGCCGGCCTTGCTGATGCAGCGCGCCGGCCGCATCATCAACGTGACGACGAGCCTCGACGTCATGTGGCGCGGCCTGATGCAGCCGTACGGCGCGTCGAAAGCCGCCAACGAGGCGATGCTCGCCGCTCTGGCGGAGGAGCTGGAAGGCACCGGCGTCACCGCCAATGTGCTGGTGCCGGGCGGCGCTGCCGACACGCGCATGGTGTCGCGCGCAGCGGTGCCCGACCGTGCCTCGCTGATTGCGCCCGAGGTGATGGTCAAGCCGCTCATTTGGCTGTGCTCGAATGCTTCCGACGGCGTCAACGGCCAGCGTTTCATCGCCATGAAGTGGGACGAGACACTGCCGCCCGAACAGGCGGCGAAAAACGCCGGCGCACCTGCGGCCTGGCAACAGCTCGGCCGCCAAGCGATCAATCCCGCAGGGTTACGATAATCCCAGTCACGCTTGGGAGCGATGTCAGCTATCGAACTCGCGCTCGAGTTCCGACGCCTTGGTCATCAGCTCGATGCCAAGCTCGTCAAGCGCGCGCGCCAATTCGTATTTTTTACAGTCTTTGGAAAACCTGGCACATCGCTCGGCGATGGCGCGAAGGTCGCCAACAATATTTTTGATCATTGCCGATATGTCGTTCAAATGACGGCCGACGCCAGGGCAGGCGCCGCTTATCGTTTTGTCATTTGCTGCCAGAGATTTGTCTTTTCGCGCCATGGCGCCAGGTTGGAGCGCCGGCTCGCGCGGCGCTGGGCGGCATGCCCCTGCGGCGTTGGAACGCGCGTGTAAAGGTTCCCACCTCGGCGTAGCCGAGAAGCCAGGCGATTTGCGAGATCGAGAGCGCGCGGTCGGTGAGGTAGCGCTCGGCGAGTGCGGACCGGATCTCTTCCAGGATGCCCGCGAACGAATGGCCCGATTCGGACAGCCGTCGCGCCAGGGTCCGCGGACTCATGCCGAGCGCCGCCGCGACGCGATCGTGAGTGGCGTGGCCGTGCGGCAGCAGTGCCGCGATGGCGTTTTCGACCTGCACCTTCAGCGGGCTGAAGTTTTTGTTCTGACGGGCCAGCGCCTGCTCGCAGGCCTGTACGCAGAGTCTGTGCAAATACGGATCGGCGGTGACGATCGGCAGGTCCCAGCTGTCCGCCGGAAATTCGATCTCGTCGGTGTCGACGCCGGTTTCGACATTGGCATCGAGGAGCTGTCCCAGATCGGCTTGGCGGCTGGCGCGCGCATGAACCAGGCGCACGCGCGTTGGCGTCAGGCTGCGGCCCGTCAGGTGTCGCAAGATGCGGATGACAAGCGCGATGGAAGCCTCGATTTGATGAATGTCGGAGTGTCGCGCCAGCCCGACATAATGAAAGCGCACGCTTAGCGTCCTGCCACGGCTGATCGTAAAGCGGATGCCGTCATTCTGGATGCCGATATAGCGCTCGATCCGGCGCAAGGCGGCGCCGAGCGTGTCCGCCGAAGCGCCCACGTAATAGAGTAATCCGAGCTCGCGAAAGTCCAGCGATTCTGCCAAATGAACGCCGAACAAGTCATCGCCGAGTGCGTCGGCGACAAGCTGCATAAATCGGATCTGGTTGCTGCTCCCGACCGTGGCGGTGCGGTTATCGATAACATCGCGGCGCAGGCTCGCCTGCCGCAGCAGGGCGTCGACGTCCACATCGAGGTTTTTTGCATAATCGTAGGCGGCGCGCGTCAGCACGCCGGCGGACTGCCGGGATGAACTGGTTGGACTTACCGCGGGACTTGCCATGTCGTGCGCCCTGGCGCGATGGCATGGCGCGACAATAGCATGTTTCAAACGACACAACAGCCGGACGCGGATACCACTTGGGTCGGTCTCATTATCACCCAGCCTGGGCATCTCGCGCCTTCGCCGGGACGAGCGGACGTGGCTACGGAACCCGCCCCTTCACCGCGTTGGCGAAGGCCTCGTAAGCGATGCTGCCATC
Organism: uncultured Alphaproteobacteria bacterium; assembly: GCA_963714345.1. Classification (GTDB taxonomy): domain Bacteria; phylum Pseudomonadota; class Alphaproteobacteria; order Rhizobiales; family Xanthobacteraceae; genus BOG-931. The sequence continues at coordinate 32,484 of CAVQOD010000016.1, forward strand.
GGCCGCGACCGTCACCTGCTCGCGCAGCCGCGCCTTGAGTTGTTCGCGCTCGTTTGGCGACAGCGCCAAAAGCGCTTTGCCGCGCGGCCCGACCGGTTGCATCATGGAATCCGCGAAGTCGTCGAAATTCGGAAAGGCGACCGCAATGCGGATCACTTCGGTTTCGACCGATTGCAGTCCGGCCTTGCGCCATACCGCATCCATGTTTTCCCGGCGCGACGCCTCGACGCCCGGCGGATTGGGAGCCGTCGATGCCGAGCGACTTCATCGCCGCACTGATCGGCTCGCTCGGAATGCCGCCGGCCGGAATGTCCCACATATAGGTGGCGACCAAGCCGCCGGGCTTGACCACGCGCGCCATCTCGGCCGCCGCCTTGAGCGGATCGGGAACGAAGGTGATCACCAGCGCCATCGACGCGGCGTCGAAGCTGTTGTCGTCAAACGGCAGCGCCTGCGCGCCGCCGACGCGAAATTGCGCGAGCTTGGCTGCCGGCCGCTTCCGCGCATAGTCGATCTGGTCCGGCGATGGATCGATGCCGGTCACCGCGGCGGGCGCAGCGCGCGCGATCAGCACTTCGGTGAAGGCGCCGTTGCCGCAGCCGACGTCGATCCAGTGCAGGCCCTTCGGCGCGCCGAGCCAGTCGAGAAATTTCACGCCGACCACTTGGCTCCAGCGGCCCATCAGCCGTTCATAGGCCGCGCCGTCGGTGAAAGAGATTTGCCTCCGGTGCGTTCATTGCAGAATTCCTTTGCGTTCGCTCGCGCGTGCTTGCGTCATTGCGCGGCAATCCCGGTATCCTTGATGATCGGTGTCCATTTGGCGGTCTCGGCTTGCTGTTTTGCCGCCAATGCGTCCGGCGTCTGATAATCCGGCGGCCAGATTTCCTGGCCGAGCTTCTTAAAACGCTCCTGCACGCCGGGGTCGGCCAAAGCCACGCGAATCGCGGCATTAAGCTTTGCGATCACCTCCGGCGGCGTGCCCGCGGGCACCCAGATGCCGTGCCAGAAACTCGCATCGATATCGGGGATGCCGAGTTCATCGAGCGTCGGCACGTCGGGCGCCGCCCACCACCGCTTCGGCTGCAGAACGGCAAAGGCTTTGAGCTGTCCGCTCTGAACCTGGCCGAGCTGCGCCGCCGCCTGGCCGAAGGCGAAGTCGATATGGCCGCCGAGCATGTCCGTCAGTTCCGGCGCGCCGCCGGTATAGGGCACGATCTGGAACGACGTGCCGGTGCGTTTGCCAAAGAAACGCGCGGCGACGTCGGTTGGACCGCCGACCCCGACCGTTCCCATGATCGCTTTGCCGTCTTCGGCTTTGAGCCATGCGATCAGGCTTTTCACGTCGTCGGCCGGCAGCGTTTTTCGCGCGATGATCCAGATCGGCGTATCGGCAATCAGCGACACTGGCGCCAAGTCCTTCGCCGGATCGTAATTGAGCTTCATGGTCACCGGATTGAACACGGCGGTTTGGGTGTGGCCGATGCTCAGCGTGTAGCCGTCAGGCGGCGCATGCGCGACGCGGCCGACGCCGATGCTGCCGCCGGCGCCGCTGACATTCTCGATGATGACGCTCTGGCCGAGCGCCCCCTGCCATCCGTTCGGCCAGGATGCGCGCAATGGTGTCGGTCGGGCCGCCCGCGGGATAGGGCACCACGATGGTGATGGTGCGCGACGGATAGGTGTCGGCGGCGGCCGCGACGGTGCCAGCCGCGAGGATCGTCAATACCAGCGCGACGAGCTTGCGCATGCGATTTCCTCCTTCCGCTCCTGCGAACAAGAGCGCGGCGTTATTCCGCCGCCGCTTTCGTCCTTGCGCTCGCCTGGATCGCCGCCCAGACCCGGCTCGGCGTCGCCGGCATGTCGATGTGCTCGATGCCGAGCGGCTTTAACGCGTCGAGAATGGCGCTGATCACCGCCGGCGGCGCGCCGGTCGCGCCGGCCTCGCCGGCGCCTTTGATGCCGAGCGGATTGGTCGTGGCCGGCACCTCGGTCAGCTCCGATACCAGGTCAGGGAAATCTTCGGCACGCGGCATGACGTAGTCCTGGAAGCTGCCGGTGAGGAGCTGCCCTTCGGCATCGAACACGATGGATTCCATGAGCGCCTGGCCGACGCCCTGGGCGACGCCGCCGTGAATCTGGCCCTCGCACAGCAGCCGGTTCATGACCTTGCCGACGTCGTCGACGGCCGCATAGCGCACCAGCGACACCATGCCGGTCTCCGGATCGATTTCGACTTCGCAGACGTGGCAGCCATTCGGGTAGTTCGACGGCTCCGCCGAGAATGTGCCGGAGGCTTCGAGACCCAGCTCGAATTGCGGCGGCAGCATCATCGGACGATGCAACGACATCGCGACCGCGGTGAGCGGCAGCGCGCGATCGGTACCGACGATGCGGAAGCTGCCGTCCTTGAATTCGATGTCGCCGGCCGCGGCCTCCATCATCATCGCCGCCATCGGCTTGGCCTTCTCGATGATGGCGTCGGCGGCGCGTTTGAGCGCATTGCCGCCGACATGCATGCTGCGCGACCCATAAGTGCCGCGTCCGATCGGCACTTCGTCGGTGTCGCCCTGGATGAACCGGATGGAGTCGATCGGCATGCCGAGCCATTCGTGCACCATCTGCGCATAGACGGTGTGGTGGCCTTGGCCATGCGAATGCGTGCCGGCAACGATCGTGACGGTGCCGCTCGGATCGAAGCGGATCACCATCTTCTCGTTGAACACCGCGGCCTCTTCGAGGAAATAGCCGATGCCGCGGCCGCGCAGCTTGCCGTGCTTCTTCGATTCCGCGGCGCGCTTGGCATAGCCGCTCCAGTCGGCGAGTTTGAGGCACTCGTCCATCACGTGCATGAAGTCGCCGCTGTCATAGGTCATGCCGGAATGCGGGATCTTGTGCGGCATGGCGGACGCCGGGATGAAATTGCGCCGCCTGATCTCGATCGGGTCGATGCCGATGACGCGCGCCGCGCGTTCGATCAATAGCTCGATCAGAAAGGTCGCCTCGGGCCGTCCGGCGCCGCGATAGGGCGCCATCGGCGTCGTGTTGGTCAGCACCGCTTTGGCGGCGGCGAACACCGCGGGAATATTGTAGACGCCGGGTGCGAGCTTGATCGCGTAGAGCGGCACGACGATGCCGGCCTCGAATATATGCGAGCCCATCTGGTGCAACGCGTCCACGCGCAGCCCGAGGATCTTGCCCTTGTCGTCGAGCGCCAATTCGCCGGTCACGACCTGGTCGCGGCCATGGGCATCGCCGACGAACGCTTCCGAGCGCGTCGATACCCATTTCACCGGCCGGCCGCCGACCCGGCGCGACGCCCATACCACAAGCGCATCCTCCGGATAACCGCCGTTCTTCATGCCGAAGCCGCCGCCGACATCGGGCGAGATCACGCGCAGCTTCGATTCGGTGATTTTCAGCACATTGCCGGCGACATGCTGGCGCGTGCCATGCGGATTTTGCGTGGTCGAATAAAGCGTATAGCTCTCGCTGTCGGGATGGTATTGGCCGATCGCCGCGCGCGGCTCGATGGTGTTGGCGCTGACGCGGCTGTTATAGAGCTTGAGCGTGACGACGTGCTTGGCATTGGCGAAGGCGGCGTCGACCGCGTCCTTGTTGCCCATCATCAGCCCGACCGCGACATTGTTGGGGGCCTCGTCCCACACCGCGGGCGCGCCGGGCTTGACTGCGTCTTCGACATTGACCACCGCAGGCAGCGGCTCGTAGTCGATCTCGACGAGTTCGGCGGCGTTTTTCGCCTGGAACAGCGTTTCGGCGACGACAAAGGCGACGCGCTCGCCCAAGGCGCGCACTTTGCCGATGGCGAGGATCGAACGCAGCGTGCGGTAGCCCTTCGGTCCGCCCATGTCCTCCGGCATGACGGGCGAGAAAGCGCCAAGCTTGTCGGCCGTGACATCCGCTCCGGTGAGAACGGCAAGCACGCCGGGCGCGGCCTTGGCCTTGGCGGTGTCGATGCGCTTGATGCGGGCATGGGCGTGCGGCGACATGACCACGACGCCATGGCATTGCTGCGGCAGCTCGATGTCGTCGACAAAGCGGCCGCGGCCGGTAATGAAGCGTGGGTCCTCGAGCCGGGTTACAGGTTGACCGATGCCGAACTTGTTCACGCAGTCCCTCCCGGGTTGTCATCCTTCCCGCTATGCGGGGCTTGGGGAAATGTATACTTGCGATTTAGGGCAATGAGAATGGAGCCCGTTTATCGTCGCCGGGGGTAGATCATGCCAGAGTCCAAGGAATCGGCGTCTTTCGACTACATCATCGTCGGCGCCGGCTCGGCCGGCTGCGTGCTCGCCAACCGGCTCACCGCGTCCGGCCGCCATCGCGTGCTGCTGCTGGAGGCCGGCGGGCCCGACCGCAACATCTGGATTCATATTCCGCTTGGCTACGGCAAGTTGTTCTCCAACCCCAAGGTCAACTGGCTCTATTCGACCGAGCCCGAGCCCGAGCTCAATAACCGTAGCGTGATCCAGCCGCGCGGCAAAGTGATGGGCGGCTCGAGCTCGATCAATGGGCTCCTCTATATCCGCGGCCAGCACGAGGACTACGACCATTGGCGGCAATTGGGCAATGCCGGATGGTCGTTTAACGACGTGCTGCCGTATTTTCGGCGCGCCGAGGATCAGGAGCGCGGCGCCGACGAATTGCACGGTGTCGGCGGCCATCTGAAAGTCTCCGACGTCTGCGAGCCGCACCCGTTATGCGAGGCCTTCATCGAGGCGGTGCAAAAATCGGGTTTCCCGCGCAACGACGATTTCAACGGCGCGACCCAGGAAGGCGCCGGATATTTTCAATTGACCGCGCGCAACGGCCGCCGCTGGTCGACCGCGGTCGGTTATCTGAAAGAGGCAAAGCGGCGGCCCAATCTCGCGGTCGTTGCCGACGCGCTCGCCACCCGCATTCTGTTTTCCGGCAGGCGCGCCGTCGGCGTCGAATACCGGGAGCGCGGTGCCGTGCACACCGCTCACGCCAACGCCGAGGTCATCGTCTCGCGGCGGCGCGTTTAATTCGCCGCAGCTCTTGCAGCTCTCCGGGCTGGGGCCGGAGAAAATCCTGCGCGATCTCGGCATTGCGGTCATTGCCGACATGCCCGGCGTCGGCGCCGATCTGCAGGATCATTTGCAGATTCGCATGCTCTACCGCTGCACCGAACCGATCACCATGAACGACGTGATCAATAATTGGCGCCACCGCTACGCGGCGGGACTGCGCTATCTGCTGACGCGCAAGGGACTCTTGACCATCGGCGCCGGCTATGCCGGGGCGTTCCTGCGCACCCGTCCGGATTTGGCGACGCCCGACGTGCAGTTCCACTTTCTGATCTTTTCCGCCGACGCCGCCGGCGCGACGCTGCATCCGTTCCCGGGCTTCATGGCCTCGGTCTGTCAATTGCGGCCGGACAGCCGCGGCTTCGTGCGCGTCAAATCGCGCGATCCGGCGATGCCGCCGGCGATCCAGCCGCGCTACCTTTCGGCCCGCACCGACTGCGACTGCGTCGTTGACGGCATGAAGCTTCTGCGCCGGGTCATGAACCAGCCGGTGATGCGCCGTTACATCGCCGAAGAGTACGCGCCCGGCGAGCAATGCGTGAGCGATGCCGATCTGCTCGCTTTCGCGCGGCAAACCGGCACCACGGTCTATCATCCGACCTCGACCTGCCGCATGGGCTCCGATCCGAACGCGGTGGTCGACGAGCGCTTGCGGGTGCGCGGCTTCGAGCGGCTGCGCGTGATCGATGCCTCGATCATGCCGACGGTGGTTTCGGGCAACACCAATGCCGCCGCGGTGATGATCGGCGAGAAGGGCGCGGATATGGTGCTTGAGGACGCGCGCGTGGGCGCGCCGGTGAAACTGTCGGCGTAAAAACTACGACGCCTTCGGGATCGGCTTGGTATATTGCATCGGCATATATTTGCGGTGCTTGACCTGCTTGGTCTGAACCGCATTGCAGCCGTTTCCGCCGCAGATGATCGAGGCCACCGCCGGCGTGCCGATGGAGAAAATCGTTGCTGCAGCGAGCGCCGCCAGAAACGTCTTGCGCATATGAATTCTCCGGTGGGTTCGCCCTTTTCGCTCGATAGAAGCTTATGGTGAATGAACGGTTAACGGCGCATTGCGCGGCCTTCGGCGCAGGTGCATCATGGCGCAAAATGCGGCGCAAGATCGCCACCAAGGAGCGGCTTCCATGCACGATATCGTCATTCGCGGCGGCACCATCGTCGACGGCACCGGCAAGGCGTCTTACACCGGCGACGTCGCCATTTCCGGCGGCCGCATTGCCGCGGTCGGCGGCAAGCAGGGCCCGGCCAAACGCGACATCGACGCCAACGGACTTATGGTCACGCCGGGCTGGGTGGACGTGCATACCCATTACGACGGCCAGGCGATGTGGGACCCGCTGTTGGCGCCGTCGTGCTGGCACGGCGTCACCACGGTCATGTTCGGCAATTGCGGCGTCGGCTTCGCACCGGTGAAGAAAGAGCATCGCGGCGCGCTGATGGATCTGATGGAGGGCGTCGAGGAAATTCCCAATCCGGTGCTCGCCGCCGGCTTGACCTGGGAATGGGAGACGTTCCCGCAATTCATGGACGCGCTGGAGCGCCGGCCGCGCGCCATCGACATTTGCGCGCAAGCCGCTCATCTGCCGACCCGCGTTTATGTGATGGGCGACCGGGCCGTGCGCCGCGAGCCGGCGACGCCGGACGATATCGCCGAAATGCGCAAGCTCACCGTCGAGGCGCTGCAGGCCGGCGCGTTCGGCTTCACCACCTCGCGCACCGACTCGCACAAGACCCCGGACGGCGAACTGGTGCCGTCGCGCGACGCCGACGATCATGAATTGCTCGGCATCGGTTCGGCGCTCGGCGTCACCGGCACCGGCGCCTTCGGCATGAACTCCGACTTCGATGACGAGGAATTCGAGCTGCGCTGGATGCGCAAGCTCGCCAAAGACACCGGCCGTCCGATCTGGTTCCTGCTCACCGACCGCTACGAAGATCCGCAGCGCTGGCGCCGCCTGATCGGCGCGGTGCACGAGATGCGCGCCCAGGGCCTGCCGATCACCGCGCAGATGGCCGGCCGGCCGATTGGCGTGATGATGGGTATCGGCACTGCGCTCAATCCGTTCACGGTGCGGCCGAGCTACAAGAAGCTCGAAAGCCTGCCGATCGAACAGCAGCGCCAACGGCTGCGCGATCCGCAAATGCGGGCGCAAATTCTCGCCGAGAAACCGTCGGACGCCGAAGTCGCCAAGCTCGCGCAGTTCCGCCAGGCCGTCACCCGGAAATGGGAGCGGTTCTATGTCATGGGCAATCCGCCGGATTACGAGCCGGGGCCGGAAAAGAGCGTGGCCAACATCGCCGCCGCTACCGGACGGCCGCCCGACGAAGTCGCCTACGACACCATCATCGAGGAAGGCCAGTATCTGTATTTTCCGGTGGTGAACTACGTCACCGGCGATCACGCGCCGATCTATGAAATGCTCAACGACCCGGCTTGCCTGTTAGGCTTGAGCGACGGCGGCGCGCATTGCACCTCGATCGTCGATGCCGGCGTGCCGACCTTCATGCTCACGCACTGGAGCCGCGACCGCTCGCGCGGGCCGAAGCTGCCGGTGGAAATGCTGATCAAGCGTCAGACCAGCGAAACCGCGGATTTCTTCGGGCTGTCGGATCGCGGCCGGCTGGCGCCGGGGCTGCGCGCCGATATAAACCTGATCGATTACGACCGGCTGCAAGTGCAGAAGCCGGAACTGGTGCACGACATGCCGGCCAACGGCCGGCGCTTCGTGCAGAAGGTCGACGGCTACCAGGCGACCTTCGTCGCCGGCGCGCAGATCTTCGACCGCGGCGAGCATACCGGTGCGCTGCCGGGCAGACTGGTGCGCGATGGCCAGGTCGGCGCCGCGCTGGCGGCGGCGGAGTAGGGCGCGCGGCGCGGGCTCATGCCACGCGGAATATATTCGAGCGCACGCCGTCCGGATGCGGCAGCTCGGCGCGTTTGACGCGGTTGCGGCCTTCGGCCTTGGCGTCGTACAGCGCGCGGTCGGCGTATTCAAGCAGAGCGTCCAACTGTTCTTTCGCATCGAGGCTGCCCGACACGCCGACGCTGACCGTCGCATCGATTTGCCGATCTCGGATCGTCCGGCAGCTTTCCGCAAACGAGGCGCGAATCCGATCGGCCCGAATGCCAGCCGCTTCGATGCTCGATCCCGGCAGCACGACGGAAAATTCCTCGCCGCCCATGCGGCCGAAGACGTCAGTCGGTCTGAGCGCCGCCGTCGCTATCTCGCAGAACTTTCGGATCACGGCGTCGCCGACCGCATGGCCGTGCCTGTCGTTGATGGCCTTGAAGCGATCGAGGTCGAACATCATCACCGAAACCGGCGCGCTGTCGTGCCGGCAGCGCTGCAAAAGCCGCTCGGCGTTCTCCAGGAAAGCGGCCCGATTGGCGATGCCGGTGAGCGAGTCCGTACGCGCGACCGCCGCACTGGCCGCCTCGTTGCGCTCCTTGACCAAGGCAAAAATGAAAACAGAGGTGCCGAGCGCAAAGACGATGCTCTCGAAATAGATAAATCCGAACAGGCTCGACAGCGACGGTAGCGTGTCTCGGCCCGTCGAGCCGCTGAAAGTGCTGTAGATGCCGACCAACAAGGCCATGCCGTGCACGCCGGTCAGGATGATAAGCGGCCAACGCGCAATCAGCCGATCGTCTCGGCCGAGCCACAGGCTCGTCGCGGTCGCCAGCGTATATGCGGCGCCAATGGCGAGCGCCAGCGCCCCGGGATTTTCGCGAAACGCCACCAGGCCGCTGCCGAGGGCTACCGCAACCGGTCCTACCAAGACAACGACAAGCGGCGAGAATTTGCAGTCGAGATTGCGCGCGGCCTTCCAGATCGAGCTCGATTGGCCGGAGAGCAATGTGCCGCCCAGCACGGTCCACGCCGGCTGGCGGAACGCGACCCCGAGCATCAGCGAAAGAAAGCCGGCGGCCGCGACGACATTGGCGATCCCCCAAATACCGAGGACCGGTTCAGCCCGGTTTTGCAGCCAGGCAAACAGCAGAACCGCGCCGGCGCATGCCAGGGCGAAGCTTTGCATGACCATAAGCGTCGGCAGATCGAGAGCCATGAGGCAGATACCTGCGTCGTGGTTAGGTTCGCGGTAAGCGCGGTTTGCGGTGCACGCCGGCAAATGCGAATGCGCGGGCGACGGGATTGGGCGGCTCCGGCGCTGCCGATATCGCACTCGCCGTAAATAGATGGCGCACGGACAGAGACAATTTTATCCAGGTTATGCAAAATCATTTACGGGGCGTTACTTCGTGTGCGGTTTGGCGGCGTGCTTGAACTGATAACAGCGGCGCAGATGAAGCTGGGGCCGCGGCTGAGGAGGAAACCATGCTGCACATCCCGGCGTGACCGAGCGGCTCGCCGGCTGGTGGCCGCGACGCGGTGGAGCGATCTGCCGGCCGAGGTCGTGCATCAAGCCAAGCGCTCGCTTCTTAATTTCTTCGCCGTCGCCTTGACCGGCTGCCGCAACGAAACTTTCGAGATCGCGCTGCAAACGCTCGCTGAATTTTCCGGCGGCCGCCAGGCGAGCTTGATCGGCCGGCGCGAGCGCATCGACGCGCTCAGTGCGGCGTTCCTCAATGCCGCCGGCGCCAACGTGCTCGACTTCTGCGACACCCATGTGCCGACCGCGATCCATCCGACCGCGCCCTTGGCGCCGGCGCTGCTGGCGCTCGCCGAGCTGCGCCGCGTGAGCGGCCGCGATCTGCTGTTGGCTTTCGTGCTCGGCCAGGAGGTCGAATGCCGGATCGGGCTTGCGATGTCGCCGAGCCACTACAACAGAGGCTGGCACATCACCGCGACCTGCGGCGTGTTCGGCGCCGCCGTCGGCAGCGGCAAGCTGCTGGCGCTGAACCCGCAGCAGATGGTGTGGGCGCTTGGCGCCGCGGCGACGCAGGCCGCCGGACTGTGCGAATGCCTCGGCACCGCGGCAAAAAGCGTCGGCGTCGGCAATTCGGCGCGCGGCGGCTTGCTGTCGGCGCTGTTGGCGGCGAAGAATTTCGCCGGCCCTGCCGAGCCGCTCACCGGCACGCAGGGCTATTACAACGCGCTCAATGAAACGCCGAACTTGGCGGCGCTCACCGACGGCCTCGGCGAAACTTGGGAGATTATAAAGACCTCATACAAGCCTTACCCGTGCGGCTTCGTGCTGCATCCGGTGCTCGATTGCGTGCTGGATTGGCGGCGCGACAATCCCGGCGCCGTTGTCGAGCGGGTCAAGGTCACCGGCAATCCGCTGCTCGGGCTGCGCGCCGACCGGCCGAAGATCTCGACCAGCGCTCAATCGCAGGTCAGCGTGCAGCACGCCGTCGCCGCCGCGCTCGTTACCGGCAAAGCCGGCGTCGAGCAGTTTGCCGCGGCTTGCGTGAACGATCCGGCGGTCGCCGCGTTGCGCGGCAAGGTCGAAGTGACGCGTGACGAGCGATTCGCCACCGTCGCCGCCGCGGTCGAAATCGTCACAGCGGATGGCAGGCTGCACAAATTATCGCAAACCGCGGCGCGCGGCAGCGATGCCAAATCCGATGAGCGACCGGGATCTCGAAGACAAATTGCGCACCGCGGCGGCGGGCTGGAATCCGCGTCACGACATCGCGCCGCTGATCGCCGCGATCTGGGACCTCGACAAGGCCGGGGATATTTCCAAACTGGCGGCGCTCACCGTGCCGCGCGCGTGAACGGGTCGACGCCGACGGGGTGCGCCATGAAGACTTACGAAGGCAGACGTACCATCGACGGCTTGGTCGTCACCGTGGACGGCCGGCCGCTCTCCGAACATTACGAGGTCAAGCGCTTTACCCGGTTTGGCTTCGAATGGACCTATGAAGGTGAAAGCCCGCGACAGCTCGCGTTGGCGATCCTGGTCGATTATCTCGGCGATAACGAGCGGGCGATCCGGCTGTCCGAGCCGTTCATGAAGAAGATCGTGGCTAATCTCGACAACGATTGGCGGCTGACCGGCGCCGAAATCGACGCCGCGCTCCGTGATCTCCAGAAGTAGCGGGAGGTTCGCAACGCCGTTGCAAAGTGCTAAAGTTGAGAAAAATAAGACGCTAGGGATGGAACGCCTATGATCACGCAACGCCAGATCGATTTCCGCAACGAATACCGCTCCCGCATCGTCGGCTGGTACAACGGCTACTTCCACATCGCGCTGATCTACGCGATGGGCGCGGCGGTGCTCTACATCTACATTTCGCACATCCACAACGTGACGCCGCTGGAATGGCTCACGATGCCGCTGACTTTCCTGTTCACCAACGTGTTCGAATGGCTGGTGCACAAATACGTCATGCACCGTCCCGTGAACATCAAGGGCTTGCGCGCGATCTATGAGCGGCACACGCTCAATCACCATCAGTTCTTCAGCGACGAGGAAATGCGTTTTCGCGACGACAAGGACTGGCGCGTCACCGTATTCCCGCCCTACGCGCTGGTGGTGTTCACGCTGATGTCGATACTGCCCGCCGCCGCTCTCGGCTTCGTCTTTTCGCCGAATGTCGGCTGGCTGTTCATGTGCGTCACCACCGGCATGTATCTGATCTACGAGTTCATGCATTTTTGCTGCCACGTCGACGAAGGCTGGTTCGTCAAGCATTGCCCGCTGGTCAACACGCTGCGGCGTCATCACACCGCCCATCACAATGCGCGGCTGATGATGGAAGTGAACATGAACCTGACCTTCCCGATCGCCGATTGGGCGTTCGGCACCTCCGACCTCGATCGCGGACTGTTCGGCACGATGTTCAACGGCTATTCGACGCGCTTCCTCAAGCGCAATTTGCGCGGCAAGCCGAAGGGGCCGGAAGAGGCCGCGGCCGCGCCGGTCGGCGCCAATTGAAGCGCCGCGGGGTATCGCCATGCCGACCGATGTGAAAGCAGCCGTTTCCGCGGTGGTCATCGCGGTGGCGCTCGGACTTGTGCTGTGGAGCGGCTCGCCGATCCAGGCGGGCTTTCACGACTTTGTTCTCTTCACCGCCGTCTTCTTTGTCGTCGCCATGTGGATTTTTCCGGAAGCGGGCGGCAAAAAAAGCGGCAAAAAGCAATAAGCCGTTCCGCCTTGCCGGCGCCAGCGCGGCCGATGACAAACGCCTGCGGCCGCGCTGCGCGGCTGACGCGCCGTTGACTTAAGCCTCGTATTTGAACGACAGCGCGACGCGGGTGCGAAATGCCAGAACCTTGCCGTTCTCGACCCTCATGTCCATCTTGGTGACTTCGGCGACGCGCAGGTCGCGCAGCGAGCCGGCCGCGGTTTCCACGGCGCGCCGGCCGGCATCCTCCCACGATTTGTCGCTGACGCCGACGACGTCGACGATACGGTAGACGCTGTCCTTTTGCTTCTTAGCCATTGGTTTCCTCCTTCAAGGGATGAACCGAATACGCACGATCACGCAGGTCACGCATTCTAACCGTTGCCGCGGTCACGCCGCCGGCTTGTCGGCGGCCAATTTTGCCCGCAGGCCCACTTCCTCGTAGCCGCCGCCGCTTTCGTCCGGCCACGACACGGCGGTCTGAAACGCGGGCCTGGCGGACAGGCGCGCAAACCAATCGTTGATGCGCGGCCGGCGGTCCTTCGACCAGAACTGGTCGCTGCCAAGCGCCGACAGCCGGAACACATAGGGCGCGACGGCGATATCGGCGAGCGTCAACGTCTCACCGACGATCCACGGCCCCGGATCGAGCGTGCGCTCGAGGCGGTCGAGCAGCTCCTCGATCATGACGCGCGCCGCTACGAGCTCGGCCGCGGTTATTTCGCCGCGCACCGCGCGGGAATGGACGTCCTGGTAGTAGCGCATCGGGCGCTGCGCCGCGCGTTTGATCAATTCGTCGTCGCCCCACCGATTGCGCAGCTTGGGCAAAATATATTTCACCATCGTCAGCTTCACGATCCCGTCGAAACCGTCCTCGCACTTGCGGATGAATTCGCGCATCCGGGCCTGCTGGAGCGGTTCGCGGGGGCTGAGCGCGGGGCCGGGAAAGGCGGCATCGATATATTCGTTGATGATGGTCGATTCCCGGACCGGCTCGCCGTCATGAACGAGCGTAGGCACGATGCCGTCGGGATTGATGGCGAGGTATTCCGGCTTCGAGCTGGTCGAATTTGAACAAATCGATGTAGCGGCTGGTCCATTTGACGCCCTTTTCCTCCAGCGCCATCCGGCAGCGCACCGAGCAGACGGAACTCCAAAAGTGGTACAGCTCGACCATTCGCCCCACCTCCCTTGCGTGCCGCCTCCGGCGTGGCGCGCGGGGTGGCTTGGAATTTATGGTGGCTTGATGATACCAGTTTTCCTAGGGCATGATCCGGAAAAGTGGAAACCGGTTTTCCGAAAAGATCATGCTCCAACGTAAAACCTAGACCGTGATCAGATTCAACTTGATCGGATCATGGTCTAGGGCAAAGACGCCAGCTTTAGGTGTTTTCGTGGTCCGGGTGATAAGGGGGAAACGTCGGCAATGAACAGCGTGGTCAACAGCAAGCGGGTGTTTTGCGTGCAGCCGCACCGGCCGGTCGGCTTTGGCGAGATGTTGGGCAAGCGCGGCGATATCCGCCTCGATATGCTCGAGCAAAACAGCCCGGACGCCGCCGCGCTGGAAATCCTGGCGGCGGCGCACGCCTATCAGATGAGCTCGGCGCGCGACGAGCTGGCGCCGCACTATCACGCCGGCGCCGAGCTGTTGAGCAAGACGCCGAGCCTGCTGATCGTATCGACCAATGGCGCCGGCTACGACACCGTGGACATCAATGCCTGCACGGGGCGCGGCGTGCTGGTCGTCAATCAGTCCGGCGGCAATGCCGAAGCGGTCGCCGAGCATGTCCTCGGCATGATGCTGTGCCTGATCAAGCGCGTCCCCGACTCCGATCGCGCGCTGCGGGCCGGCACGATCAAGAATCGCAACGATTATACCGGCGGCGAAGCGTTCGGCCGAACCGTCGGCATCATCGGGCTTGGCAATGTCGGCCGCCGCGTCGCCGAGCTCGCCGGGATTTTGTTCAAGATGAAGGTGCTGGCCTACGATCCTTACCTCGGCGCCGACGTGGTGAAAGCGCGCGGCGCGGAAAAGGTCGAGCTGGACGAACTGTTAAAGCGCTCCGATTTTGTCTCGATCAATTGCCCGCTGACGCCGCAATCGCGCAAGCTCATGGGCGCGCGCGAATTCGCGCTGATGCAGCCGCATGCCTATTTCATCACCACCGCGCGCGGCTCCATTCATGACGAGGAGGCGCTGGAACGCGCATTGCGCGACAAGAAAATCGCCGGCGCCGGGCTCGACGTGTGGGAAAAAGAGCCGCCGCCGGCCAGTCATCCGCTGATGCAATACGACAACGTCATGGTGACGCCGCATATGGCGGGCGTCACCAAGGAGGCGCGCATCAGGATGGGACAGTTCGCCGCCGAGCAGATGCTCGATGCGCTCGACGGGCGGCCGGTGCCGCGTATCATCAATCCGCAGGTCTGGCCGGACTACGCCAAGCGGTTCGAGAAGACGTTCGGCTTCGCACCGGCGCCGCCGCCGGACGAGCCGAACTGGCATGCGGCGGAGAAGCATGGGTGATGTGTCGTCATTCCGGGGCGCGGGCGTTGGCTCGCGAGCCCGGAATCCATAACCACCAGCCGCAAACGTTCTGCACGAATCGTGGCTATGGATTCCGGACAACCGCTTCGCGGTTTCCGGAATGACGGATCGCTACCCCGTATATTCCAGAATATGCATGCCCTGGCCCCAGCGGTCGATCAGATAGAGCCGGCCGTCGCCGTCGGCGCCGATGTCGTTCGACTGGATGCCGGGTGCGCCGTCCGGCGTTTCCGGCACGTAATAGCCGACTTCCTTCGGATGCAGCGGGTCGCGCACATCGATCGCGCGCAGCCCGGCATTGAAATAAGTGAGGAACACGATGTCCTTCCACGGCCCCTCGGCGGGCAGGTTCTCCAGGATATTGTGCGCGCCGAAGCGGCCGGGCCGGTCGTAGTATTTCTCGCGCTCCGGCATATAGGTCGCGATCGGCAGCGGATTGGTCTCGTCGCGCGCATCGATGATCCACATGAATTGCGCGTCCCAGAATTTCTGCTTGGCGCGCGCCTCGTCGGTGACGACGAGATAAGGGCGGTCGCCGATCGGCCAGCAGGTATGGGTCGAGCCGGGAAACGGCGGCGACCATTTGATGTGGCCGACGAGCTTCATGGCGCGCAGATCGGTGCAGTCGATGATCGCCATGCCGCCGCCCCACCAGCCGCAATACATGCGGTTGCCGCGGATCATCGGCGGGCCGTGCAGCGTGGTGGCTTCCTCGGCCGGATGCGGGTCGTCGCCGACCTCGGTCGAATCGGTCTTCATCCACGGCAGGCCCCAGATGCTGACCACTTCGGGCTTGAGCGGATCGGAAATATCCAGCGTCCAGATCACGCGCTTGGTCCAGCCCGGCGCGTCGTTCGGCATGAAGGCGAGCTTGCGGGAAAGATCGACGCCGAAGCGGTGCGGGCCGGAGCCCGGCATGTCGTAGAAGCCGATCGGCTTCGGCGCCGACGGCGTCGAAATATCGAAGATGAAAAAGCCGGCGCGCGCGTTCTTGCCTTTGTCGCCGGCCAGCCGCTCCGAATTCACGTACAGCAGATCGTCGCCGACGATGCGCAGCTTGTGGCAATGAATGCCGGGCGGCGCGCGGAATTCGCCGACCTTGTGCGGCTTTTTCGGATCGCGCACGTCGTGCACGGTAAAGCCTTCCGGGCCGTTATAGCTCGAGCCGCCGACCGCGCCGACATAAGCGTGGCCCTTGTGGATCTGCACCAGCGAGCCGCCGCCCCAGGCCGCCGACGCGTCGTGGCCGATCAGACGAAAGTTTTTGGCTTCTTCGGGAAAGGGCGGGCATGGTCACTCCTTGTTCACAATCTTCATTTCACAAGTTTTATGGCGCGGTCGTAATAGGACAGATCGATGTAGCGCTGCGGATCGGCGGGTTGGCCGCCTTCGACTTCGGCGCGCAGCGCCAGCACGTTCTTGAAGCCGGCCATGTCGAATTTGGCGTCGCGGGCGAAACCGAAACCCGGCTCGGCCATCAGAGCGAGGCTCTGCTCCGCGATGTCTTGCGGCATTTTCAGCTTGTCCATCAGAATGGCGACGGACGCAGCGCGGTTCTTCGGATCGAGCGACCAGCGCAGCGCTTCGATATAAGACGCCAGGTAGTTCACAAGCGTATCGGCGTGGTCGCGCGCCCAGGCGCGCCGCACGAAATCGCCGCCGGCCTGATACGGGCCGAGCAGATCGGTGGTGCGGCCGAGGCTGTGCAGGCCCTTGGCGGCGGCTTCGAGCGAGAACGGCAAATTGAGAATGGCGCCGGCATTGTTCTTGTCGGCAAACAGCGCGCGCAGACGAAAGCCACCGTTGCCGACCGGATTGAACGTGTAATCCTTGCCGGTTTCGAGGCCGTGCTGCAGCAGGATTTTCTTGGCCTGCAAGGCATAGGCGGTGTTGGGCGCATCGACGACGATGGCATGGCCGCGGATGTCGGAAAAAGACTTGATGTCGCTCTGCACGTAGAATTCGTTGGTGCCGCTGTCGCCGCCGCCGACGATGACGATGTCCTCCTTGGCGTCGTCGATCATCGCCAGCGCGTTGTCGACCGCCGAATGCACGATATCGGCGGCGCCGCTCGCCAGCGCGGCGCGCTGGCTTTTGGAGCCTTTGGTGAATTGCAGGTCGGCGGTCAGTCCGTGCCGGGCGAAGAAGCCCTGCTCGACGGCCACATAAAACGGCAACGCGCGGGCATTGGGAAACGTATTGACGTGGATGAGGGTGGGTTCGGCCGCCGGCGCCAGACAGGGCAGCGAGACTCCATAATCCGCACGCCAGGAGAATCGTCCGGCCGAGCATCGTTCCTCCGTGGCGTCGATCTTGCTTTCTTGTCATCATCGGCGAATGCCGGACGGCGCAGTAATCACGTCTGGTCGAGGTTATTCAAGCCCCATCTGGCTGCGCTGCGACGATGCCAAGGATGCCGTTTTGACCGAGCGCGTTGAATCGATGGTTGCGGCTGCGGCGGGGCAGGGCGAGCTGTTCGGCCATCCGCGCGGGCTGACTTACCTGTTCACCACCGAAATGTGGGAGCGCTTTTCCTATTACGGCATGCGCTCGCTGCTTGTCCTCTATATGACCAAATATCTGCTGCTGGCCGATCATTCCGGCAACGTGGTCGGCCTGCTCGCTCTCAAGCGCGGGCTCGAAGGCATCTTCGGTCCGCTCGACGTGCAGCCGTTGTCGTCGCAGATCTGGGGGTTTTATACCGGGCTCGTCTATTTCACGCCGATTTTCGGCTGGCTTCTTGGCCGACCGCGTGCTCGGCCAGCGCCGCACCGTCGTCATCGGCGCGGTGCTGATGGCGATCGGCCATTTCATGATGGCGGTCGAGCAGCTTTTCCTGTTCGCGCTGTTGGCGCTGATCCTCGGCTCGGGCTGCTTTCAAGCCGAACATCTCGACCCAGGTCGGCGGGCTTTACGCGCCGGGCGATCCGCGCCGCGACCGCGCTTATTCCATCTTCTATGTCGGCATCAATGTCGGCGCATTCCTGGCGCCGCTCGTTTGCGGCACGCTCGGCGAGGAAGTCGGCTGGCACTACGGCTTCGCCGCCGCCGGCGTCGGCATGTGCATCGGGCTTTGCATTTATCTCACCGCGCTGCCGCATCTGCCTCAACCCGGACCGAACCCTCCCCGCTTGCGGGGGAGGGAGGGGAGGGGAAAGGCGAAGGCGGCGCATACCGAACATCGCCCGCTCAACGCCGCACGAATGGCGCGCCATCGCGGCGCTGCTGGTGCTGTTCGTGCCCAACACATTGTTCTGGGCCTGCTACGAGCAGATCGGCAACACCACGATCCTGTGGATCGACGCCGATGTCGACCGCAGCATCGGCCTGTTCGGATCGGCGGCGCACATACCGACGACCTGGTTCCTCGCCTTCAATCCGTTCATGATCTTTGCCTTCACGCCGTTCGTCGTCGCGCTGTGGGCGCGGCAGGCGGCGCGTGGCAGCGAGCCGTCGACCGTGACGAAAATGGCGTTCGGCTGCTTCGGCGTCACCGCGGCCAATCTGATCATGGGCTTTGCCGCCTTTCACGCCGGCGGCGGGCAGGCGAGCTGGCTGTGGCTCCTCGGCTCGATCGCGATCACGACGCTGGGCGAGCTTTATCTGTCGCCGGTCGGGCTGTCGCTCGTGACCAAAGTGGCGCCGGTGCGCCTTCTCTCGATGATGATGGGCGTCTGGCTGGCGACGAGCTTCACCGGCGGCTTCCTCGCCGGCTTTCTCGGCAGTTTCTGGAGCCGCATGCCGCATATCGAATTTTTCCTGATGATCGCCGGCATCGCCGCGGCCGCCGGGGCGATGATCCTCGCCTGCCACCGGCCGCTGAAGGGGGCGCTGGGGGAGTAATTTTTCATCCCGCCCCGCGATAGCGGGGCGGGGCATACCGCCGAAGGCGGTGGGCGGGGCGCGGGTCTCAAGCGATTTTTCTGCGTGCGACAACGAAGCGTCGAGTGCAGACGCCCCCTCCACCATCCTTCGCTCGCTGCGCGAGCTACGGATGGTCTCGCCCTCCCCCGCTGGCGCGGGGGCGGATGCAACACGATCCCGTTCTCGCGAGCGCACTTCGCGCGCGAGTGATGTCAAACAGCGATGTCCCAAGCCGTCATTGCGAGCGAAGCGAAGCAATCCAGTGCGGCGGAGAAGATTCTGGATTGCTTCGTCGCTCCGCTCCTCGCAATGACGAAAGAAATAAAAGAAGGGAAATGGAACGCCGGCAGACGCGGTATTCCACGACCTGTACGCAAGCGGCGCACAGGGCGCGCCACGGAAAGGCGGCTTGCGCCGCCCTTCCGCTCTCGGGCGCGCTCGCCTGCCGGCGTTCCACCACGGCACTTGCGGCAGCGACCGAACGCCACCGCTCAGCTCCAGTTCACGCACTTCCTGGGACGGAACTAGGTAGGGATGGGCGTTACCCACCCCCGGCCGTCCCAGTACAGCGGGCGATGTAGCCCGCAGGCCGGTCATATGCCGGCCGGGCGTTTCTGGCCCGGAGCCGCCCGGGAGCGGGGCTGACAACCCCGCCCGCGGGAACCGCACTCGCCCCTCTCCGCCGGCGTCACCCGGCGGCGTCCCTTCAGGGCGAGACTCGCCTAAAACGCTTCGCGGCAATGCTTGTCAATCGCGCGATGGTGCGCGTCGGGCGGTGTGAAGAAAGCCTGCATTAATGGGCATTTGTTGCGCCAATGACGCGCCCAGGCAATTCACCTTCGCCGACGCGATCGTCATTCAAAGAGCGGAGAATTCGCAAGCGCGGCAAAGGCTTGCCCTTCTCGCGCCCCATGTTGAATTCTTTTTGATGATCGCCGCTATCGCGGCGTACGTCCGGATCGCTTTTTTGGCCGTGGGGAAGGGTCGAAAACCGCCTTCGCAACGGACCAGAAGACAACGTGTGGCATTACTACCTGAACCTGAGCGGCCAACTTCAAACCGCAGCGTACGGCGGAATAGTGGTCGGGCGGCGCGACGCGCCTTCCGCCTTTTCATCGTCGCATAGGTTTATTGGCGAATTACGCGTCGCTATTCCGCCCTAATGAATGCACTGTCACCGTAATTCGCGTAATTCGTAATTCCGAAGGCGTTTTGGACCGCCACCGGATGCCTCGTTTGAGACTGGCAACCTTACTGATTGCGTCATCCGACGGGACTACACGGTCTATCAATTTGGCGGGAACCGTGCCGATCTGAGAAATCGCGTCAGTGAAAGCGTCAGTTATTAGTTCAATACGTAGTGCAATCACTTGGATTTATCAGTGATGACGCACGCGATGCCGAGCTGGCGAAGCGTTTAGCAATTGCTCGAAAGAGTCGCGGGAATGATTAAGACTCGACGGATGATCGGGTCAAAAACGACTCAGGTAATTCGTTTAAGGAGAGCCGAAACGTGACTGAAGGTTGAAGAAGCTTCCTCAGGGCGGCTGCGAAGGCGGTTCCCAAAGAATTTGAAGGCAGGATACTCTGAAGAAAGTGTCGTCGCGAGAACTTTCTGAGGCAGAGTGGAAATCGCTTCCATCTCGTGGTTGCTGAACGGTTGCAGAAACGGGAGAGCATTTCGCCGAAGCACGAATGCGGCCGCTTTCACCCGATGATGATCGAAAGGAAATCACGCACATGGCCGGCGAACCGGGCGATCGGTTGGCATCCTTATGGCGGCGAGTTTGGTGCGAGAAGACTTCCCTTGGCTGTATGAATTAGCAATGGAAGTTTACAGAGCCGCAAAAGACGGCGACAGGGAAAGCATTGAGAGACGAAATGGAGGAGACTTCGTAGTTTCTCGGAATTCACTATGCGTGGCCCATTTATGGAAGAGTTTGGCTTTGGGAGCAAAGAAGGACACATGTTGGCAATGGAAGTTTCCCGCTTGCTTGAGCACGTACTGATGCGAGCGATGGAAGAATAAGAAGCCCCGTTCTCGGCGCTCAAAACAAGACACGGAGAATGCGTAGAGAAGGTCTGAGCCCCATTTTACGATCCGCAACAGCGAAGCGTATATGGTAGATACCGGGCGCAACCTCAGTTCCATGCCCAAAGTTATTCTTTTCTTCGCGGGAGTGAGGGGGAATGTGATGCACTGTTCCACTATGATCCCGATGATGTTGTCGCTCATGGTTGCCCTCATGAGCGGCTTTACCGAACGGGCATGCCTGTCAGAAGCATTCGTGATCTCGGGGCTGGGAATACCGCCGGTCTCATCGCGATAGTCGCCGCGTTACGCGTATTTCCCGCAACCTTATATTCGGGATCGTTACTGAATGTGATTGTTTCCTTCGCTTTCGGAATTCTGACTTTTTCACTCGCAATTGCTGCTCACTACGTAGTCATGATGACGCGCTATGGACCGTATTAGGGGCGAGCCAGAAAGAGCTCCCCTGGCAGTGCAGCACCTTCCTCTGTAACGGCGGCTAATTCCGCTATCCGCATATCTAACGTTCCTTTCGGTGGGCTTTTACTTCATGGGTTTGATTTCTGCCTTAGTCGTTCTTTTCGGTGCGTGACCCGGGCCTGATCACATAAACGAAATGCCCGGCGCAAGGCCGGGCATGGGGAGTCAGAAGTACCAAGACCGAGCGTATTTAATGCATCGCCGCCGCGGCCGCCGCATGCGGATTTTCCATATGCGCGATGTTGTTCTTCACCGCCTTCTGGACCTTCTCGAAAGCGCGCACCTCGATCTGGCGGACGCGCGCGCGACACGCCGAATTCGTCGGCGAGTTCCTCCAGCGTGTTCGGCTCGTCGGCCGGCCGCCGCGCCCCGAAGATGCGGCGCTCGGCTGTTGCGCGGTATACCGCCGGAATAGCCGCCCGTTCGGTCCGAACGTGATATACTCCGCAAGGCAGATTGGCAGCGGCGGTTCCCATAGCATGAATAACGTCCGCGACTGGTTGCGTAAGCATAATTTCGAGCAATATGCCGACGCGTTCGAGGCCAACGATGTCGGCCTCGATATTCTGCCGGAACTGAACGAAAGCGACCTCGAACAACTCGGCGTGTCGCTGGGCAATCGCCGGCGGCTGTTGAAGGCGATCGCCGAGCATACCCCCGAGCTGGAAACCTCCGAGCCGTCCGGCGAGGCCGAGCGGCGGCAGGTCACGGTCTTGTTCTGCGACATGGTCGGTTCCACGGCGCTTTCGGGGACGCTCGATCCGGAGCTGCTCGGCCAATTGATCCGCCGTTACCAGGACGCCGCCGCCGGTGCGATCGGCCGGTTCGGCGGCTTCGTTGCCAAATTCATGGGCGATGGCGTGCTGGCCTATTTCGGCTTTCCACGCGCTTTCGAGGATGCGGCGGAGAGCGCCGTTCGCGCCGCAATCGGTATCCTGGCGGAAGTCGGCGATATCGCGCTGCCGGACGGCACGCGGATGCAGGCGCGGGTCGGCATCGCCACCGGCCTGGTCGTGGTCGGCGAAATCGTCGGTACCGGCAGCGCGCAGGAACGCACCATCGTCGGCGAGACTCCCAATCTCGCCGCGCGGCTGCAGGCACTCGCCGCGCCCGATACCATCCTCATCAGCGAGGCGACGCAGAACTTGTTGGGCGGATTGTTTGAACTGCAGCGAACCGGCCCCTACGAGTTGAAGGGATTCGCGCGCCCGGTGCCGGTTTGGCGGGTAGCCGGCGAAGCGACGGTCGAAAGCCGCTTTGCGGCGAGCCGCGCCGGCGACAAGCTGCCGCTGATCGGCCGCGCGCATGAAATGGGCCTGCTGCTCGATCGCTGGCGCTTGGCGCAATCGGGCGAGGGGCAAATCGTCACGCTGATCGGCGAAGCCGGCATCGGCAAATCGCGCGCGGTCGAGGCCTTGCAGGAAGCGCTCGCCGGCGAGCCGCATAGGCGCATCCATTTGCAGTGTTCGCCCTATTACAGCGACAGCTCGTTGTTTCCGGTGATCAAGCAGCTGTCCCGCGCCGCCGGCTTTGCCGCCGACGATTCGCCGGGCGCGCGGATCGACAAGCTCCGCGCGTTGTTCGCGCGGCGCGTAGCGTCCGACCCACTCGCGATTCCGCTGCTGGCGGATCTTTTATCGATTGCGGACCCCAGTCACGCGGTGCCCGCGTCGCTCAATCCGGCACAACGCAAGGCGGCAACCATCGCGCTACTGGTCGACGAGATCGTCGGCTTCGGCGACACCAATCCGGTGCTTCTGATCGTGGAAGACGCCCACTGGATCGACGCCACCACGCTCGAATTGATGACGCGCCTGACCGACAATATCGGGCGGGCCAGATTGCTGGTGTTGGTGACGGCGCGGCCGGATTTCGCGCCGCCGTGGCAAACGCGGCCGCATTCGACGCTATTGACGCTGGGGCGCCTCGGCCGCGCGGACTGCGCCAGGCTGGTCGCCGGCGTCGCCGCCGCGCACGGCGTCTCCGCGGAGACCGTTGCCGCCATCGTCGCCAAGACCGACGGCGTGCCGCTGTTCGTCGAAGAGTTGACCAAGAGCGTGATCGAGTCGACAGGCGAGGACAGCGCGGCGGTGCCGGCGACGCTCAAGGATTCGCTGATGGCGCGGCTCGATCGCCTCGGCGAGGCGCGCGAGGTGGCGCAAATCGCCGCCGTCGTCGGCCGGCAATTTCCGCTGGCGATACTCGATGCAGTTGTGCCCGGGGCGGCCCGGCGCTCGAAGCCGCGCTGGCCAGTCTGGTCGCCGCCGGCATCCTGCTTCCGGAGGGCCGCGGTGTGGAGCGGAGTTTCAGCTTCAAGCATGCGCTGCTGCGCGACGCCGCCTATGAGAGCTTGCTGTTGGCGCGTCGGCGCGAATGGCATGAGCGCACCGCCCGCGCGGTCGAGCAGCGCTTTCCCGAATTGGCGGCGAGCGAGCCGGAAGTGTTGGCCTATCATTTCGGTGAGGCCGGTCTAGCTGGCCTCGCTTGCGATTACCGCATGCGCGCCGGCGAGCGCGCCGTCAGCCGGTCGGCTTATCAGGAAGCCATCGCGCATTTTTCGGCCGGGCTCAAATCGGCCGAGGCGTTGCCGGAAGCGGCCGATCGCGCGCGCCGCCAATTGGAGCTTTCTGCTCAAGCTTAGGCCCGACGCTCATGGTGGCGCACGGTCTGCAAAGCGCCGAGGCGGAGGACGCCAATCGTCGCGCCGCGGAGCTCGCGGAAGCCATCCACGATAGGCCCGCCACGTTTCGAGCCAAATGGGGCTTGTGGCTCAACGCCAATCGTCAGGCGCAAGACCGCGTTTGGCTCGCGACCGGGCAAGTGAGCTGGTGGCGCTCGCGCAAAGTTCCGGCGACGGCGATCTGTTGCTCGAAGCCTACCATTGCCAGTGGTCGACGGCTTTTTTCCGCGGCGATGTGGCGGCAACTTTAAGCAACTGCCGGATCGGTATCGAGACTTATGACATGGCGCGCCACGGTCATCTCGGCCACGCCTTCGGCGGCCACGATCCCGGCGTTTGCGCCGCATTTTGCGCCGCGGTGACGCTGCAGATGTCCGGCGACGGCAGAGCGGGCAGCAGACAGTATCGCGCGCGGCGCTTGCGCTTGCCGAAACGCTCGATCATCCCAACAGCCTGGCGCACGGGCTCCACAATTTCGGCATCAGCCATCAGCTCGTCGGCGATCGTGATGCCGCCTTCGCGGCCGCGCAGCCGCGCCGCGGCGCTGGCGGAAAAATTCGGCCTATTGCCATGGCGCGCGAGCAGCTTGCTGCTGACGGCCTGGGCGACCGCGGTCGGCGCCGGCGTCGCCGATGCGGCGCGCCTGATCGACGCGCGAAATCGACAAGGCGACACGCCGTCGGGTCCGCTGCCGCAATATTATCCTGGGCTTGGCTGCCGAGGTGTTGCTGGCCGCCGGCCGGCCGGCTGATGCGTCTCGCGCATCTCGATCGCGCGATAGCCGGCGATCGACGAACCGGGGGTCGGCTTCTATCTGCCGGAAATCTATCGGCTGCGCGGCGAATGCCTGTTGGCGCTCGACCGCGACAACAAGGACGAGGCGCGGCGCGGCTTTCGCGACGGCCCGCGACATCGCCGCGGGCAGCAGGGCGCGGTGCATATCGCGAGCGACCGCGCCGGGCATGCCCTATCGCTCGCGTTACGAATATGCGGCTTGGTCGCTAGATCCGCGGTCCGGCGATGTGAGAATTAATGCATCGCCGCCGCGGCGGCGGCCGCCTGCGGGATTTTCCATGTGGGCGATGTTGGTCTTCACCGCCTTCTGCACCTTCTCGAAGGCGCGCACCTCGATCTGGCGGACGCGCTCGCGCGACACGCCGAACTCGTCGGCGAGCTCTTCCAGCGTGATCGGCTCGTCGGCCAGCCGGCGCGCCTCGAAGATGCGGCGTTCGCGATCGTTGAGCACCGAGAGCGCTTCGCCGAGCGCCTTGTGGCGGTTGTCCGACTGCTCGCTTTCGGCGAGCCGGCTCTCCTGGCTGACGCTGTCGTCGACCAGCCAATCCATCCACTCGCCGGAATCGCCGTCCTCGCGGATCGGCGCGTTGAGCGAGGCGTCGCCGCCAAGCCGGCGGTTCATGTCGATGACGTCCTGCTCGGTGACGCCGAGCCGCTTGGCGATCAGCTTGACCTGATCGGGCCGCATGTCGCCTTCGTCGAGCGCCGAGATGCGGCTCTTCGCCTTGCGCAGGTTGAAGAACAGCTTCTTCTGGTTGGCGGTGGTGCCCATCTTCACGAGCGACCACGAGCGCAGGATGTATTCCTGGATCGCCGCCTTGATCCACCACATGGCGTAGGTCGCGAGCCGGAAGCCCTTGTCGGGCTCGAAGCGCTTGACCGCCTGCATCAGGCCGACATTGCCTTCGGAAATCACTTCCGAGATCGGCAGGCCATAGCCGCGATAGCCCATGGCGATCTTGGCGACGAGCCGCAAATGGCTGGTGACGAGCCGATGCGCCGCGTCGCGGTCGCCGTGCTCGCGCCAGCTCTTGGCCAGCATGAATTCTTCCTGCGGTTCCAGCATCGGGAACCGCCTGATTTCTTCCAGATACCGGGTGAGACCGGTTTCGCCCGACAAAATGGGCAGTGCAGCAGTCTGGGCCATGATAGCGCCCTCCATCTATCTGTGCCCCCGCAGGAGCGGCGGGCGAATGGCGCCGCCGCTCCCCGAGCCGACGGCGCCAGTTTCGTTATCTCGCACCCGCAACATACACGGTCGAATCAGGCCGAGCGGAAGGGAGGCGGCATCACATCGGCGCGATGCCGCCTTGATTTCCGTCAAGTGGCGTGCAAAAGCCGCGAAATCGGTAAATCCTTACTTATCGCCTGACACTTCAGCGCCGGCTTCGGCCCGACTGCCGGCCAGCGCCTTACGCAAACGGGCGAGATCAGGCGGCAGTTCCGACCGGAACCGCAGGATTTCGCCGTGTTGAGGGGTGTTTGACCGACAGCATATGGGCATGCAGCGCCTGTCTGCCAAGGGCCGCCAGCGCGGATTGGGCGTCCGGCGGCAAAAGCGCCGTTTTGGTGCGAAATCCGGCCCCATAGGTCTCGTCGCCCAGCAACGGATGGCCGATCGAGGCCAAATGGACCCGAATCTGATGGGTCCGGCCGGTTTCCAGCCGGCAGGCAGGAGGCTTGCCACCGGCTGCTCCGGCTTGGCGGTTTTGGCGGTCTTTTTGGCGGGCTTGGCGCTGCGATAGCGCTCGAGCACCTGCCAATGGGTGACGGCCTCGCGGCCGCCTTCGGCGCACCGCCATGCGGTCGCGCGCGCGGGGGTCGCGGTCGATCGGCCGATCGATGGTGCCGTGCGGCCGCTCCGGCGCGCCCCAGACCAAGGCGAGATAGCCGCGCTCGAACGTCTCGTCGCTCTTGCCGTGATCGGCGAATTGCGCCGCCAGCGCCCGGTGGGCGCGGTCGTTCTTCGCCACCACCATCAGTCCGGTGGTGTCCTTGTCGAGCCGGTGCACGATGCCGGGCCGCCGCTCGCCGCCGATGCCGGACAGGCTGTCGCCGCAATGGGCGATCAGCGCGTTGACCAGCGTGCCGGTCCAATGGCCGGCGGCCGGATGAACGACGAGGTTGCGCGGCTTGTCGATGACGATGATGTCGTCGTCCTCGTAGACGACAGTGAGCGGGATGGGCTCGGCCGCGGGCTTGGCCGGCTCGGCGGCGGCACGTCGACGACGATCGCCGCGCCGGAATTGACGCGGTGGCTCGGATCGCGGATCGTCTTGCCGTCGAGGGCGACCGCGCCGGCCTCGATCAGCGCCTTGAGCCGTGACCGCGACAGCGCGGCGGGCGGTCGCCGAAATGGCGGGCGAGCACGCGGTCGAGCCGCTCGCCGGCCTCTTCGGCGGCGACCAAGACCGATGTCTGAGTCACAGTAACGGCCATGGACCAAAAATCCGATAACAAACTACCGACAAACCCGCGCCCGATAGCCCGCCGAAGCCTGGCGCCGACGCTGGCGCGGGTGCGGCTCCTGATGCTCATATCGGCCGTCACCACCGCGGTCGCCATCGCCGCCGTGGTCGGCGTCATCGGCTATCGCGTTTTCGCAGCGGCGGAAGCGGCGCCGCGACTATTACCAACGGCACCGTCTTTCTGCCGAAGGGCGCGCATGTGGTCTCGACCACCATCGGCGACGGCCATATCGTCGTGACGCTTGGATATCGGCGGCGCGAGCGAGGTCCGCATTTTCGACCTCAAGACACTGCAACAGACCGGCCGGCTGCAGTTTGGGGAAGAAAAGTAATACGCCTGTGTCCTTGACTTTGTTACCCTTAGAGGGTAATTGGCTTTTCGTGGAAAAGCGCACGCCGCACTACGATCTCGCGCGCGCCCAGGCCGCCGTCGCGAGATTGGGGGCTGCCGCTTTTACCAAGTCTGCTCTGGACGGCGGCCGGACCATGGGCCTGACTTCAGCGGAAATGGTTGCGGTGATTGCCGCGCTGACGCGGCGCCATTTCTACAAGTCCATGACCACGTACGCCGATCATCGGGTGTGGAAGGGACGTTTATCACGCGCCGACGCCGGTCCGGAAGACGCTCATATCAAGATGACTCTGCGCGACGCAGCGCCAGTGAATCAGTCAAGGAGAAATGACGATGGCGCGGAAGTGCCTGAGTTGCGAGGCCGGTAAAGCCATGACGCGTTTCACGGGAAGACGTTTACGGTCGAGCATGCCGGCATGACGGCGAAGGTCGCGGGGCTGTCGGGCTGGCGCTGCAATGCCTGCGGCGAGGTCGAGTTCGATGCCCGAAGCGCGCGGCGTTACGCGGCGGCGGGCGACGAACTGGTCCTGCGCAACCGCGCCAGGCAGAGCCGGGAAATTCGCCGCATCCGCCGCAAGCTCGGTCTGAGCCAAGCCGCCGCAGCGCGGCTGACCGGCGGCGGCCATAATGCCTTCTCGCGGTACGAGCGCGGCAAGGCGGCGCCGTTGCCGGCCGTCACCAACCTGTTTCGGCTGCTCGATAAGCATCCCGAGCTGCTGAAAGATCTGGTCTAGTTCGAGCAGTGCAGGAGAGCTTGCAACGCCGCCCGTCGCGGCTATTTCGACAGGCACGCTCCCTTCGTCTAGCGGTCTAGGACGCGGCCCTCTCAAGGCTGAAACACGGGTTCGATTCCCGTAGGGAGCGCCACTCCGCACTTCCGCCCCGATATTTTCATCGATCGTCTTGGTCAATCCAGCGGCCAAATCCGCACCGCGTCGGGGTCGATGTCGAAGCGGCAGACGCTGCCCAGCGGCGGATCGATGTAGCCGGCCGCGACCTCGATTGCCGCTTCGCCGAAACGCAGCGTGATCTGGTGGCCCGACGCGACACGGGTGACGGCTTCGACCATGCCGCTGTAACGGCCGGCTTCGCTCAAGCGGACGCGCGCCGGCGACACGGTCCAGCCGACATGCCGCGCCCGGCGTGAGCGCCGGTCCTGCGACTTTGAGCATGACGTCGGCGCCGATCGGCGATGCTCGTCGTGCACCGGCGGCGATGCCCTCTGGCGGCGTGATCGGCGCCGAGGAGCCGCGCCACCGTTTCGTTGTTCGGGCGCCGAAACACCTGCGTCGGTCGGGCCCGATTGCAGCACGCGGCCGTCCTCGAAGACCAGGATTTCGTCGGCGAGCATGGCCGCTTCCGCCGGATCGTGGGTGACGAGGATCGTGGTGGCGGCGAGCTCGCTTTGCAGCGCCAGCATTTCGCCGGCGCAGCCGCGCGCGCAGCGGCGCGTCGAGCGCCGAAAACGGCTCGTCGAGCAGCAACAGACGGGCAGGGCGCACCAGCGCGCGCGCCAGCGCGACCCGTTGCTGCTGGCCGAGCGAGAGCGCATCCGGGCGCCGCTGTTCGAGGCCGCGCAGTCCGAGCCGATCGATCCAATGCTTTGCCAGATCCGGATCGGCGCCGAGCCGGGAAATCGCAGATGCTCGTTCACCGTGAGATGCGGAAACAGGCCGTAATTCTGCGGCACATAGGCGATGCCGCGCGCGGCCGGCGTCGAGCGCGGCGATATCACGGCCGTCGAGCATGATGCTGCCGCTGATCGGCAGCCTCGATGCCGGCGATCATCTTCAGCGTCAGCGATTTGCCCGAGCCGGACGGGCCGACGATGGCGAGGCGGCGCGCCTGCGGCGACCAGGCGACGTCGAGGTGGAAACTGCCGAGCCGCTTTTGCAGCTGCAGCGCCAGATCGACCGGCGCGGCGTCGGCGCCGGAGGCGCGCGCGGCAACGTCGGGCGGCGCACGGTCGGCAAGCGCGCCGGCACGATGCCGGTATGCGGCCGCTGCGCGCGGACGTCCGGCTGCCGGCAAGCGTGCTCAGCACCATGACGGCGAGCGCCAGCGCCAG
Source organism: uncultured Alphaproteobacteria bacterium (assembly GCA_963714345.1). GTDB lineage: Bacteria > Pseudomonadota > Alphaproteobacteria > Rhizobiales > Xanthobacteraceae > BOG-931. The sequence continues at coordinate 61,885 of CAVQOD010000016.1, forward strand.
CGTCGGCAACAGCACCGGCAGCATCGCCGGCAGGCCCTGCGAGCCGAACGCGACATAGGTGTAGACCGGCAGCGAATAGGGATGATAGGCGACCATCACGGTGGCGCCGAATTCGCCGAAGGCGCGCAGCCACGCCAGCAGCAATCCGGACAGGATGGCCGGCCGGGCGATCGGCAGGCAGACGTGGAAGAACACGTAGAGCGGACCGCGCCCGAGCGTCGCCGCGACGCCTTCCAGCGCCGGATCCATCGCGGCGAAGGCCGAGCGCGCGGCGATGATCAGAAACGGCGCGGCGACGAAAACCTCGGCCAGCACGATGCCGGCGAAGGAATCGGTCAGCGCGCCGCCGGTGAGCCGGCCGATCGGCGTCGCATAGCCGACCAGAAACAGCAGCAGCACGCCGCTGGCGAGCGGCGGCAAAGCCAGCGGCAGCTGGACGAGAAAGCCGAGCAGCCGACGGCGCGGCCCGGACACCCGCGCCAACAGATAACCGAGCGGAATGCCGCCGAGCGCGATCGATAACGTCGCCATGGTCGCGCTGGCGACCGATACCAGGCAGGCGCGCGTGAGCGCCGCGACTATCGACCGAATGCCAATCGGCCAATCCCGCCTGCTGCACGCCGGCGATGAGCGGCGCGATCAGATAGATCGCAAGCAGCCCGGCGAGCCAGGGAAGCGGTGCGGGAACGCGGCGCGTCACTTGTCCCGATTCATTTGGCTTGACCGAGCAGCGCTTGGACGTCTTTCGGCACGCCGCCCGCGTCGCCGGTCAGCGTCAGTTTCTGCACGCCGAGCCCGTGCTCCTTCATCACGCTCTGTCCATCCGGCGCCCAAGAAGGAACGCCACGAATTTGTCGGCGCCGTCGGCATTCGGCGCATCATGCAGGATGGTGACGGTATAGACCGCCTTCGGCGCGATCTCAGGCGGCAGCGTCAGCGCCGGTATCTTGGCGTCCGCCGTTTCGGTCGAATAGAAGAAGCCGACATCGAGCTGGCCCGATTGCAGCCGGCCGACCAGCGTCTCTTCCGGCAGAACCTGCGCGGGATTGTCCGGCGCGCCGATGATCTTCTCCGACAGGCCAGGGCTCTTGTAGAACGCTTCCGCCTGCTGCATCAGCGTCACCGTGAGCGCGCCCTTGGGATCGAGCTTGGGGTCGGTGCGGCCGATCTTGATTCCCGGCTCCATGCAGCACCTGGTACCACGGCTTCGATTTCAAGTCGGCGGCGAATTTGCTCGATGCGTCGTAGCCGATGACGAGCGGCGATTGGGCGAAGGTGACGTACCAGCTCACCCAGTCGCCGTTGGCGGCGCCGGTGAGACCGTCGTTGACCTTGGGGCTGGCGCTGACGAACACGTCGCCTTGGCGGAGCTTGCCCTTGATCTGATTGGCAAGCCCGCTCGAGCCGCCGGCATAGCCCTGGAACGTGTCGCCGCTCGCTTTGTCGAAGGCCGGGCCGACGCCGTGCTCCATCAAATTCACCAGCGAGCCGGCGTAGAGCACGTTGACTTTGCCGGCGGCGGAGGCCGGCGACACAGAGAGGAGCGACAGACCGACTGCGAGGAATGCAACACCAGACACCGGCAAAAGATTGGTGGACTGCCGCCGCGACATGGTTGCATTCCTGATGGCTGAGATTTTTCGATCGATCCGATTGCGCGCGCTAAGTTTCATGAAAATCCTCAAAATAGTTCGCCCCGCGGCGAAGGCCGCGCGATCGGCACGTTCCTGGATTTCAGTGGGACAGGCTTCGGAAGCGCAGTCCGAAGCACGTGAAGACGTGCTTACGGCACGTCAGCGTCGAACGGCAGGATAGCAACGATTTTTTACAGCGAAAAGCCCAAAAAGCACCCGCTGTATTTGGCCGTATATGACGAACAGCGGCGATGCGGCTGAGTGGCCGGCTACCGGTCTAGCCGGCAGGCCTCGCGGATCCGTTCCACCAGCATGTTGCTGAGGAGCGGCTTTTCCACGATCGGGACGGCGGCCTTGGCCGCACGAGCGCTCAACGCATCGCTGGGCTGGCTGATGACGAGGATGGCCGGTGTGCCGACATTGCGCTCGCGCAGGCTCGCGATCAGGTCCATTCCGCTCATCCCGGGCATGCGCTGGTCGATGACAAAGCATTGGCAGTCGTGCAAATCGCCCTCGCGCAGCAGCTCGGCGCCGTTGCGAAAGGTACGCACACTAAAGCCTTCAAGTTCCAGCGAAAATTTCAGCGAACCGCAAACGGCCGGATCGTCGTCGACGACGACGACCACCGGCTCTTTCGGTTTTAACTGCCATTGTGGGGTCATGACCGGCAAAATGGCGAGGCGCCGGCCTTGGCGCATTGATTTGGCTCAAATCGGCGCGGCGACCTTAGCCCTCCCCTTCGGGGATACTGACGACACTAACTCAGTCAGACCCCAAAATGCCGACGACCAGCGCCATGCGCACGAGGTCGGACAGGCTGCCGGCCTGCATCTTGTTCATGAGATTGGCCCGGTAAATCTCCACGGTTCGCGGGCTGATGCCGAGGTCGAAGGCGATCTGCTTGTTGGCGCGGCCGGCCACCAGACCGCCCAGCACGTCCCGCTCGCGCGGCGACAGCGCCGCCAAACGGCTTTCGATTTCGGCGCGTTCGCTATCGCGCCTGGCCTGGCCGCCGTGCTGGCGCAGCGCCGCTTCGACGCTGGCCAGCAATACCTCGTCGTCAAAGGGCTTTTCCAGGAAATCCACGGCGCCGATTTTCATCGCTTCGACGGCCAGCGCGACATCGCCGTGGCCGGTGATGACGATCACCGGCACGGCGATTTTGATCTCCTTCAGCCGGCGCAGCAGATCGATGCCGCTCAGATCCGGCATGCGGACGTCGGTGATGACGCAACTCAGGCTGGCGTCAGGCAGCGAGTTAAGGAAGGCGTTGGCGCTGGCGAAGCTTTTTACTTCGATTTGCGCCGTGCGCAGCAAGAAGGCGAGCGATTCGCGCAAGCCCTCGTCGTCATCGATGACGTGGACCAGTCCCTTTTCAGACGCCATCGCCAGCCTCCTCCTTGGTCACGGCCGGTAAGGTGAAGGAAAATATCGTACCGCCGCCGTCATTCGGCCGCGCGGCAATCGAGCCGCCATGGGCCTCGATAATGGTGCGCGAAATCGACAGTCCGACGCCCATGCCCGTGCGCTTCGTGGTGACAAACGGCTGGAATAGTTGGGCGCTGATTTCCGGCGCAATTCCGGCGCCGGTGTCGGCGACGCTGATCTCGATCGAGCCGCCTTGCGCCGGCGCCGTCGACAACGACCAGTTCCCGCGTCGGGGACTCCTCCATCGCCTCGATGGCGTTGCGCATGAGGTTGAGCAGAACCTGCTGGATTTGCACCTTGTCCGCGAGCACGAAATCGAACCCGGGCGCGAAAGCAAAGCGCACGCGCACGCCTTTGTCCTTGGCGCCGACCAGCGCCAGTGCGCTGGCCTCCTCGACCAGCTTTTTGACGTCTTCGACGCGCCGCTCGCTTTCGCCGCGGGCGACGAAATCGCGCAGCCGGCGAATGATCTCGCCGGCGCGCAGCGCCTGATCGGCCGCCTTGTCCATGGCGTCGCGCACCAGGCCGGTGGTCTCGTCGGAACGATTGGCCAACAGCCGGCGCGATCCCTTCATGTAATTGGCGATCGCCGACAGCGGCTGATTGAGTTCGTGGGCAAGCGCCGAGGCCATCTCGCCCATCGCGGTGAGCCGCGACATGTGGACGAGCTCGGACTGCAATTCCTGCAGCCGGGCTTCGGTATGTTGCCGCTCGGTGAGGTCGCGGATGAAACCGGTGAAGAAACGCCGGTTGCGCACATGCATTTCGCCGACGGCGAGCTCCATGGGAAACGTCGAGCCGTCGTGGCGCTGTCCGACCACGACGCGGCCGATGCCGATGATCCGGCGCTCTCCGGTTCGCAGGTAACGACCAAGGTAGCTGTCGTGGTCTTCGTGGTACGGCGCAGGCATCAGCATCTTGACGTTCTTTCCCAGCGCGTCCGCCGCGGTATGGCCGAACAGCCGTTCCGCCGCCGAGCTGAACGATTGGATGAGGCCATGGTCGTCGATCACGATCATGGCGTCGGGAATGCTGTCGAGAATTGACGTCAGGTGAGCCGCGCGCTCTTCGGCCTCCGTCGCGCTTGCCGCCGCGCTCACGCGCGCGCGGCGCAACAGATCGCCGCGCCACGACACGCCGATGCCGACCAGGCCGAAAACCGCGCAAGTCACCCAGTCCGCAGCAAGCAAGGCACGGAAGTCTCTGACCAGAAACAGCCCGAGGACCATGCCGAGCGCAGTGGCCACCAATCCCGGACCCCAGCCGCCGAATGCCGAGGCGATCAAGATCGCCGGGACAAAGAACAGGTACGAGCCTTGACCGTGCAGCACATCGGCAAGCGCCAGCTCGGCGGCGAGACCCGCCGCAATGCCAAGAACCGCGATGCCGTATCGGCGGGCGATGCTGCGCCACGCCGGCGACGCCAATTGCGGCGCGGCGGCCGATTGGGAACGCGGTAAAGTTTCAACCATTGCCGGGCCGGTAATTTGTCGCCCACCAGCGTCCCGCGAATCGGGAATAGTGCCAGTTCAACAACGTCATGGGCGGCGCTTCCGCAAGCCTAAGGGAAAACCCTTAGGGTCAATATCTGAATTTCCCGCCGATCGGCCAAGGCTTAGCAATATCTCCCGACGCTCCTTGAGGTAAAGCCCCATGCAAACCCAAACCGCACTTCGCAGCGATGCAGTCCGCCGCCCCGTCGATCGCCGCACGCCACCCAGCGCCGGTTGCAAGCCACAGCACGATGACGCAATCGATAGCGGCGGGCTCGATCAATCGATGGAGCTGATGGGCGCCGTTATGACCTATCCGCGCAATTCAGAGATTTTCGGCGATAACGAATCGGCCGACTATCTTTACAAGGTCGTCAGCGGCAGCGTTCGCACCTATAAAGTGCTGAGCGACGGCCGCCGCCAGATCGGCGGGTTTTACCTGCCCGGCGATATTTTCGGGCTTGAATTCGCCGACGAGCATACGCTGTCCGCCGAGGCGATCACCGACACCAAGGTGCTCGTGGTCAAGCGGAGCGCGATCACGGCGCTGGCGGGGCGCGACGCTTCGGTCGCCCGGCAGCTCTTCACGCTCACCGGCCGCGAACTGCACCGGGTTCAGGATCGCATTCTGCTTCTGATCAAGAGCGCGCAGGAGCGAGTCGCGAGCTTTCTTCTGGAAATGTTCGAGCGCGGCTCCGGCGCCAACGCCATCGAGCTGCCGATGTCGCGCCAGGATATCGCCGATTACCTCGGCCTGACCATCGAGACCGTGTCGCGGACACTGACCTTGCTGGAAGACTCCGCCGCGATCGAAGTGCCGACGTCGCGCCGCATCGTGTTGCGCAATCGCCCGGCGCTCAGCCGGATGAACGGCTAACGCCGCGCGTTGGCCGGTAGGGGACGCAGTTAGGGACAGGAGACAACCATGCAAGTCAAAGATGTCATGACGCAAAGCGTCATTTCCGTCGGCGCCGATGAGCCGGTCGTCAAGGCCGCGCGCATAATGCTGCAAAACCGGATCAGCGGTTTGCCCGTGGTCGATGCGAAAGGCCGACTGGTCGGCGTCGTTACCGAGGGAGACTTTCTGCGCCGGCGCGAAATCGGCACCGAGCGGCAGCGCCCGAAGTGGCTCGAATTCGTCCTCGGTCCGGGAAAACTGGCGCAGGAATATCGTCCACACGTCCGGCAGGAAGGTCGCGGAGATCATGACGCCCGATCCGTCGACCATTGGCGAAGACGACTCGCTGGAAGACGTCGTCGACGTCATGGAACGCCGCCACATCAAGCGGCTTCCCGTCATCCGGGACGGCCGCATGGTCGGCATCGTCAGCCGCGCCAACCTGATGCACGCGCTGGCGAGCTTGTCGCGCGAGATTCCGGCTCCGGCCGGCGGCGATACCGCGATCCGCGACAACATCATCGCCGCGTTGGGCCGGCAGCCCTGGGCGCCGCACGTCAATGTCGTGGTCAAGAACGGCGTTGCGGAACTGTGGGGCGTCGTCACCGACAATCGGACGCGGCAGGCGCTTGTCGTCGCCGCCGAGAACGTAGCCGGCGTCGAGAAGGTGCACGACCATCTGGTCTGGGTCGAGCCGATGTCCGGCATGGCGTTTTCCTCCGTCGAGGATGAAGTCAAGGAAAGCGCCGCAGTGTAACTCTAAGGCGTTTTCGCAACCGGTTCAGGGCTATACGTCGCCCGCTGCGCGACGTTACAGACTTTCTCAATTTTATCGCTGCGCAGCCGCAGCAGCATCCGCGGCGGTCTGCTCTGCTGCTCGGACGCTCCGCCGTCGATTTCGATGAGACGGTGCCCGCCGGCCTGGATCACGAACGCATCCGAGCCGCGGCAGTTGGTCATGTCGCCTTCCGCGGCAAGCAGCGCCGTGTTGCGCGGAGATTTTTCGATGTCTTGGCCGTGCAACAGCACCACGCCCGCCGCGTGACAGCCGGAACCGGCGCTGCTTTCGTAGGTGAAATAGCCGATCGTGACGGGGGCTGCGGCGGGATCGAGCTTGAGCTTTGCGTAGCGCGCGATGGTTGGACTGAACGGGCCGGGAAGATTGAGTGTGTCGGCATCTTCCACGGTGATCGGATCCGCGAGTTTTTGCGTGGCCAATTTCTTGAAGGCCTTTCCGGCCAAAGCCTGCTTGCACAAGGCAGGCGCGTGAGCTTCGCTCAAGACCGGCGCATAATGCCGCTTGAATTTGCAGAGCTCGCCGCGGTCGGGTTTGACGACATCGTATGGCCCACCGTCGCCCTCATAGACGACATAATACGTACCCTTGAATTGGACGATGCGCGGTATCGTTTCCAGCTCCATGTCTTGACCGATGGAGCCGTAAAAATTCACTTCGCTACTCGAGGCCGCTTGTTGCTCCGCCGGCGATAACGGCCGGGTGCTGGCGACGATGCTATGCACATGGGCGGTGCCTTGCTCGACGATATAGACGTGGCGCAACTTGCCGTCGCCGGCGATATCGACCGGGTCGGGATAGCCCCACAATCTGTCCTGGTCGCCGCGGTTGTAGGCGGCAGCGATATAGGAGCACACATCGCCGGCGGATGCCGCCGCGGCCTGGGCGGCGGCGCAACACTGCCAAGCCGCCGCCTCGGCGCACAGCGCAACGACAATGGCGATTGCAGCCGTATGCGCTCTCATGCCGGGACAACGGGCTCGGTTTCCGATCGGCGGCTTGGCTCCAATTAGCGATTTGGAGCCGCCGACAATGAGTATCGAAACTGACCGGCAGGTTCACAACGACGACGGAAGGTTCCTGCGGATCGGCCGAAATCGTAAAGCCAAGCTTGCGGCACATGTCCAGCATCGTGACGTTTTCGCGCAGGACTTGGCCGCGAATCGAGCTCAAGCCTTCGGCGTGCGCATATTCGACCATCAGCTGCATCAAGAGCCAGCCGAGCCCGTGGCCCTTCAGGTCGGAGCGGATGAGGATGGCGTATTCGCCGTTGTCGAAATTGGCGTCGGCGTGGATGCGCACGACGCCGAGCATTTCGCCACTCGTCTCGTCGATGGCGACGAAAGCCATGGCGCGGGCATAATCGATCTGGGTAAAGCGCGCGACGAAGGCATGGCTGAATTCCTTTACCGGCGCGAAGAAGCGCAGGCGCAAGTCCTGCTTGCGTCACCGCGGCGAAGAACGGCGCGATAGAGCGGCTCGTCTTCCGGCCGAACCGGCCGCACCAGAAGCGCCGTGCCGTCCGGCAAGGTGCACGTGCCGCTCCCATTCTTTCGGATAGGGCCGGATCGCGAAACGCGGGTTGCCCGAAGGTCCGCGGCGCGCCGCTCGACCGGCGCGACCGAAACGCGGGCGTCGACGGCGATGACGCCGGTCTCGTCGGCGAGCACCGGATTGAGATCGATCTCGCGGATTTCGGGAAAGTCCGCCGCAAGCTGCGCGAGCTTGACCAGGAGAAGCGCGATGGCGTGTTCGTCCGCCGCGGGCACGTTGCGGTAGGCCTTGAGGATGCGCGACACGCGCGTGCGCGCGATGAGGTCGCGGCCAGATCCAGATCGAGCGGCGGCAGCGCCAGCGCTTTGTCGTTGATCACTTCGACCGCGGTGCCGCCCTGGCCGAAGACGATGACCGGACCGAAGGTCGGATCGTCGGCCAAGCCGACGATGAGTTCGCGCGCCTTGGGCCGCACGATCATGGGAAACACGGTGACGCCGGTCGATCCGCGCGTCGGGCTTGGCCGCGCGCGCGCGGTCGAGAATGTCGGCTGCGGCCTCGCGCACGGCGTCTTCGCTGGTGAGATTGAGCCGCACGCCGCCGACTTCCGATTTGTGCACGATGTCCGGCGACAGGATCTTCAGAACGACGGCGTTGCCTGGCCAAGATGCGGCTTGGCCGCGGCGACCGCTTCATCGGCGATCGCGCGCCAGCGCGGCCGGCGTGATCGGGATCGCCATAGGCCGAAAACAGTCGTGGCATCTCGACCGGATCGAGCCAGCGTGCGCTTTTCGCGCAAGCGCGGCGTCGATGATCGGGCGCACCGCGGCGGTGTCGGGCACGAAGTCCTGCGGCAGGCTGGGCGGCGTCGCCATCAGCAGCTCGCGCGATTGCCGGTAGCGCACCAGATGCATGAAGCCGCCGACCGCGTCGGTTTCGGTCGCGTAGCTCGGAATGTCGGCCGCGTCGAAGGCCTCCGCTGCCGGGCCGCTGCCGCCGATCCACACCGCGAAACCGGCTTCGGCAGGATGCGCGTCTGTCGCGATGCCGCTCGGTCACGGCGATGACCGATTTCGCCGCATCGCGCTCGGCGAAGCAAGCGCCGTCGGCACGTTCATGACCAGCACGGCGTCGTTGGCGTCGTCGTCGAGCAAGTGCGCTCGAGCGCGACGGCGTAGCGTTGCTTCGTCGGCATCGCCGGCGATGTCGACCGGATTGGCGCGCGACCAGATCGGCGGCAGCGCCGCATCGAGCTTCTTCATGGTCGCGGGCGAAATGTCGGCAAGCTCGCCGCCGAAATCCGACCAGACGATCGACCGCCAGCACGCCGACGCCGCCGCCATTGGTCAGGATCGCCAGCCGCTTGCCGGCAATGCTCGTCAAATGCGCCGAGCGTTTCGGCGGCGGCGAACAACTCGTCGAGATCGAGCACGCGCAGCAGTCCGGCGCGGCGGAACGCGGCGTCATAGACCGCGTCCGATCCGGCAAGCGCGCCGGTATGGGTCATCGCCGCTTTGGCGCCTTGCGCGTGACGTCCGCGATTTGATCGACCAGCACCGGCTTGGCGCGGGCGGCGGCGCGCGCCGCCGACATGAATTTGCGCGCGTCCTTGACCAATTCGATATAGAGCAAGATCGCCCGCGTCGCCCGGTCCATGGCGAAATAATCGAGCAGGTCGGCAAAATCGACGTCGATGCTGTCGCCAATCGGAGACGACAGCGGAAAAGCCGATGTCGCGCACCGCCGCCCATTCCACGAGGCCCGTCGCGATGGCGCCGGATTGCGAGATCAGCGCAAGGTCGCCCGGCGCGCGGCATCGACGCGGCAAAGCTGGCATTGAGCTTGACGCCGGGCACCAGCACGCCGAGGCAATTGGGTCCGACGAGGCGCATGCCCGGCGGCGCGCGCGGCTTCTTTCGCATGTGTCGGCGAGCGAGCCGGGGCCATGGCCGAGACCCGCGGTGATGATGATGGCTGCTGCCGTGCCTTTGCGCGCCGCGGCCGCGACCGCATCAGGAACGGCCGGCGGCGGCACCGCGATCACGGCGAGATCGGGCGCGCTCCGGCAGATCGCGTCGTAGGATTTGACCGCGCGAACGCCCTCGATGGCATCGTAGTGCGGATTGACCAGCTGGATGTCGCCGGCAAAGCCGCTGCCGCGCAGATTTTCGAGCACGGCACGGCCCGGTCGATTTTTCGCGCGGGACTGGCGCCGACGACGGCGACGGATCGCGGCGCAAACGCCTTATCGAGTCGATAGATCGACATCCGTTGTCCGAATTCTCCGGCCGCCTCGGTTATGATCTAGTCGGCTTCGTGAACGAATTTAAGACGCCGATGCCCGGCACGAGGCCGGGCATCCCGATCTTAAGTATTGCTGCCGATGCGACGCTTAGCCAACCAGCGGCTTTAGCATCGGATGTGCGTCGACCATATGCATCTCTTCGACCAGGCCGTCGAGGCCCCAGACGTGTCCGGCGCGGTGCGCGATCAGATAAACGATCACGGTCGCGTAGACGAGATGATAATCGACCATGAAATTCACCGGTTCCTCGATGTACGGGAATTTCATGTGGGCGAAGTAATAGGTGATCATCAGCAGGATGCCGAATGGGCCGCTGATGCGCACCATGAAGCCGGAGATCAGCGACAGGCCGATCAATAGGTGACCGTACTTCACCAGAAAGTCGGTGATGGGCAACAGCGTCGGTGTGGCAAACACCGCAAACTCGTCGTGGAACGTGACGACGTGATTGAGGAATCCGGCAGTATCGAAGTTGTCCCAGATTTGCCAGGCGCCGGCATAGAGAAACGTCCACCCTATCAGGATACGCAGGATGAAAATGACGCTGCGGTCGAGGTTGGATTCGGTATTGGGTTCAGTCATGGCAAGCTCCCATTGGAAAATGACAAGGTAATAAATCGCACTGACCGGCGGGCGCGGCATTGATCTGAGTCAAACGGCGAGGCAGGTTCGCAGCGATAAGCTTTCAATTAAAAAGTCAAAATCGGATGCCGCTTGGGTTGATGCAGATCAAAGCGGCGGGTTCGGACCGTCTAATACTACGGCAACTTTAGAAACAGGTGCCGTATCATGACGACTACACGACGACTTGAAATCTTCCAGAGAGGCGTATTCGCCGGCGCCGCAGGCGGCCTGGCCGAGGTCGCATGGGTCACGCTTTATGCCGGCGCCACCGGCGGCGATCCCGCCGTTTTGGCGCGCGGCGTGACTACTGCTGCCGGGGTGACCGCGCTGCTGCCGGCATCGCCGGTGATTCTCGGTGTTGCCGTGCACATGGCGCTGGCGATGACGCTTGGCATCGCGCTGGCGTTCGTCTGGTCGGCATTGCGCGAGCGGCGGCCCAGCCTGAGCAACCCGTATCCGTTGATGCTGACGGCGCTGGCCGGAGTCTGGGCTATCAACTTTCTTGTCGTGCTGCCGATCGTCAGCCCGGCTTTCGTCCATATGGTTCCCTCTGCGGTCAGCCTGAGCTCGAAATTTTTGTTTGGCGTGGCTGCGGCGGCAGTGCTGCGGCGGCAGGCGGTTGTCGAGCTGCTGCCGTCTCCTATCCGGGGAGGGTGATATGGACGCGCAGAGCGGACAGTATTTCTATCGGATTACGACGGGTGCTGCCGCTGCCGTCGCAGCATTGGCAGCGCTGTCGTATTTCCTCGACGCGCCCAGAGGCATGCCGGTCATCTCGGCGGCGGCTCTCGCACTTGCCGATTGCGATCTGGTTGATCGGTTGGGCCGGTCGCCACGTGCTTGCGGGCCGCTGAAGATAGCCCTGCGCCCTTTCGGAGCGCAGGACTCACTCCACGATCCAAAGTCGGACATGGGCCGGATCATTTTTAAATAATGGATTCTTTCAGATAATTAATGTTTTGGACGAGCCCTCGTAACGTAGTGTGTTCATAATCCGACCATTGCTTAGCGATGAAATCGGATAGCGCATTGCAGAAGGGATCATCATGACAATATCGATAGAAGCAGATCACGGTGAAACCGCGGTCCGCGGCGCCGCGGCTGTTGCCGGTACTCTGTTGATTGTCGAGGACGACGGATCGCTGCGGCAGCGTCTCGCGCAAGCACTGGAAGCGCGAGGCTTTAAGGTCATCATGGCGGACTCCGTCGCCGAAAGCTTGGCCGCAATCCAGGTCGAGGCGCCGGCCTTTGCAGTCGTTGACATGCGGCTTCGCGACGGCTGCGGCCTCGACGTTATTTCGGCGCTCAAGCGCGAACGCCCGGACGCACGCGTTGTCGTTCAGACCGGCTACGGCAATCTCGCCACCGCGGTCAGCGCGGCCAAGCTCGGCGCCGTCGACTACCTTACCAAGCCGGTCGATGCGGATGATGTTGTCGCCACTCTGCGCGCGCCAGCCGGCCGCAAGGCCGCGCCGCCGGCCCATCCCCTGACGGCGGATCGCGTGCGCTGGGAGCACATTCAGAACATCTACGAACTGTGCGGACGCAACGTGTCGGACACCGCGCGTAGGCTTGCCATGCACCGGCGGACGTTGCAGCGGATACTGGCCAAACGCGCGCCGCGATAAGCGCGGTATACGCGGCGCTTCGGTTTAAGTGTGGCGATAGATTTCAGCGGTTGGCGACCAGCTTGCGGCAAGCCCATCCCGCCAGCCAAATAACTCCGGCGAACAGCAAAGGGACAATTGGGAAAACAGGTTCGCCTGCTTCGGCGTTCGAGACATAGCCCCAGACCACCCACGCCACGATCAAGCCGGCGACGAGGGTGGCCGTCCAGTAAATGGTCTTGCTCCACCACACTGCCATTTTACTCTTGCCCTCGGCTCTTCATGACGAGGAAGCTCATGGCGTGAGGCCTTGACGGCGGACGAGACGTTTGCGGCGGCGGCTTGACTTGCTCGGGTAGTGTGACTGGCACGGAATACTCCCTTGCGCACGGCAGAATTATTGGCCGGATGTTGCGGCGAAGAGCCGATGACCGGCCCCGAACCGACATTGCATGCCCCTGGAGGTTCACAGCCGAATAAAGTACGATACCGTACTTAGGCTCAGGTCATGAGGCTCAATCGCCGACTAGTCAATGGTCCGCATCCCCGGGTTCGAGCGCCATAGCCGATTTGGCGAATACCGGACTTCACGATTGAGAGCATCGTGTTGCGATAATTGTCGCGGTATTCGGCCGTAACGAGAGCGGTAAGCCGTCGATCAACGGGAGATCGGTTGAGCGTCGTGTCTCTGCGCGTCGGGACGATCAAGGAATTGCGCTCGTAATCGAGAGCATGCACAAGAACGTCGACGAACGGATACGCCCACGGTGCGTCGCTTCGACGCCACAAGGACCGGTCATCGATGACGACAGCGATGAGCACTGACCATCGAGCAGACGGAGTAGTGCAACGACCGCGAGGGGGTTCAAGGAGAACCGCCTACTTCTTGCCCACCTTCAGCTTCAACAGCGCATCGGCGTTGGCATGGGTGAGCTTCTCCCGGTCGCCCGGCGCCGGCGCGACGCGGTCGAGAAAGGCGCGGCCCTCGGCATTGGCGGCAAACGGATAGTCGACCGAAAACATGATGCGGTCGATGCCGAAGGTTAAGAGCGCGCAGATGTATGGCGGGGCGTCGAACACGCCAGAGGTGGTGAGCCAGACCTGATCGCGGATGGCGCGGCTGATCGGCCGTTTCAGGTAGCCGACATCGTGCACGAAGACTTCGTCGATGCGCGCCATCATCATCGGCAGCATCTCGCCCATATGGCCGACGATCAGCTTCAGCCGCGGATGCTTATCGAGCGTGCCGGCGAGCACGAGCCGCAACAGATGTATGGCGGTCTCCGAATGCCAGCCCCAACCGGCGGTTTCGAGCACGCGCGCGGCGCCGTCCGGCAGGTTCGAGTAATAGGCCTGCCGCACCGGCTCGATCGGCAAATGCGGATGAACGTAGATCGGCACGTCAAGCGCGACGGCGGCGGCGAGAAGGTCGTCATAGCGCGGGTCGTCGAGGAAGCGGCCTTCGGTGGTGCCGTTGACCATGGCGCCGACAAAGCCGAGCTCGTTGACCGCGCGATTCAATTCGCCGGCAATGGCGTCCGGATTTTGCATCGGCAGGTTGGCAAAGCCGGCGAAGCGGTCGGGATGGCTGGCGATCGCCTTGGCGAGATGATCGTTGGTCTCGCGCGCCAGCGCCACGCCGTCGGCCCCGGGGACGAGATCGGCGCCCGGGCCGGCGACCGACAGCACCTGCACGGTGATGCCGGCGTCATCCATCGATTTCAGACGCCGCTCGCCGATTTCGGGGAGCAGCTCCATGGGATTGACCGCGCCGGGCGTGATATTTCTCGGTCGGAAGCCGCGGGCGCTGATGACTTTCGGGTCGATGCGTTTGGCCAATGCCGGGACTGAAAAGTGCTCCTCGAGCGCAACGGTACGCATGGGCTGTATCCTCCCCTCAATTCGGATGAGGTGTTGTTGCATTGCTGTTGCCGTCCCGCAAGCGCGGCAATCCGCAAAACCGGCGTGGCCGTGTTATGCTGACTTCATGACACGTAATTCCCGTTGGCGCCGCCTATGATCCGTGCCGCAATCGTCGGACTTGGCCGCTGGGGCCGCTCGCTGGTCAATTCCGTTGCCGGAAAAAGCGACGACATTCGTTTCGTGCGCGCCACAACGCGCACGCGCGCGAACGCCGAGGAGTTCTGCCGCGAGCGGCAGGTCGCCCTGGTCGACAGCTACGAGGAAATCTTAAGCGCGCCGGACATCGACGCCGTGGTGCTCGCCACGCCGCACAGCCAGCACCAGGCGCAGGCGCTTGCCGCCATTGCGGCGGGCAAGCACGTGTTCGTCGAGAAGCCGCTGACGCTCGATCTTGCCAGCGCGCTTGCCGTCGCCGCCGCGGCGCGCAAAGCGGGTTTGGTGCTCGCCGTCGGCTTGGCGCGGCGATTCCATCCGAGCATCGCCGAACTGCGCGCCCGCGCGCGCGATGGCCGGCTCGGCGACGTCGTCGCCATGGTGGCCCAGCACACCACCTCGACCGTGCAATTCATCGCGCCGGACAATTGGCGCGCATCGGCCGAAGAAGCGCCGGGCGGGGCCTTCACCGCGGTCGGCGTGCATTCGCTCGATAACATGATCGAAATCGCCGGCCGCGTGCGCGACGTGCGCTCCGTCACCGCGCGCAATTATCCCGGGCCGTCCGACGATACCACCACGGTCATGCTGCGGTTCGAGCGTGGTGCGACCGGGCTGCTGTTTTGCTCGGTCGCAACCGCCACCAATTTCGAGCTCACGACCTACGGCACCAAGGGCCTGGTCGAAATTTCCCGCCCCGACCTGTCGCGCTTCCGTTTCGCGCCCACCGCCACGGCCGCGCCCACCGGACCGGTGCCGGCGCCGCCGGACGAGATTCTGCAATTCTCCGGCTTCGATATGCTGCATGCCGAGATGACGGCGTTCGCGCGTGCGATCCGCGACGGCGCCTCCTATCCGGTGCCGATCGCCGACGTGCTGCACGGCATGGCGGTGTTCGATGCCGTGGTCGAATCGGCGCGGTGCGGCGAAATCGTTGCCGTCAGCAACTGATTTTTGTTGGTGGGCTCATGTCAGAAACATAACTTATGAATTTCATTAAGGCTGTCGGCTGTCCGTCACAATCGGCCCGGCACGGTCTTGCGAAGCTTTTCCGTTGCCGCTAAATAAGTTCGGATCGAGTTTTCGGCCGAATGATTTGGCCTTGCAGCGACTGATAAGCGCGCCTGACTGACGATCTTTCACCAAAATCTCGAGCTAACCGAGCCGGGCACAATCGCGCGGCTCACTTTGACATGTCTATGAGGAGAGACCCGTGAACAACGGTACCGTGAAGTGGTTCAACGCACAGAAGGGATATGGATTTATTCAACCCGAGGGCGGCGGCAAGGACGTGTTCGTCCATATCAGCGCCGTCGAGCGCGCCGGTCTTCGTGAGCTGAGGGAAGGCCAACGCGTTTCCTTCGAAGTCGTGGTGGACCGCAAGACCGGCAAGTCGGCCGCTGAAAATCTGAAGACCCTGTAAGTCGCCGCGGCGCGGTCGCACGCGCTGCTATCAAGCCTATCCCCGGACTGCGCTGCGCGCAGTCCGGGTTCACCGAATGCGCGGCGCCCCGGATTTCGCTGGCTCAATCCGGGCGACATCGGAGTTTGCGCCACCGAAAGCCGCGCAAAGAAGACGCTGCACAATCAAGACAAAGTCTGCACAATCAAGCGCTTTCCCCTTAGAACTGCCAGTGCACCCGCGCGGAGAACATGTTCACCGGTCCGCGATCCTCGTTGTACGCCGGATTGGCGATGAACTGATAATCGGCGGTCAGATGCGTCGACGCGGACCGGGCGCAGCTGTAATGAATCTCGATGATCTGCTCGAGACCGGGATGCGGCAGCTGTCCGTCGCCGATGAGTATGCCCATGCCGCCGTCATTGAAGAAGGCCTCGTGCTCGCCGGAAATGCCGTTGACGACGCCGGCCAAACGACGACCATGGCATGGTCGGCACTGAAGTTGGTTTGAACTCGCTCTCAGAATCGGGTCGACACTCCAATGAACGGGTTGAACCGGTCGGCGGCTTTCGTCACTCCAAAATTGATTCCAGTATCGAATTGCAGGTTTTTGGTTACCTGGTAGGTGATTCCAGACGCCAAGATGACGGCGTTGCCTTGCGGCGTGTTGAACTGCCCGAAGACTTCGTAATAGCTGCTGAGCTTCTCGGTCCAATCCTGGCCGAGCGACGCCGAGGCGAGATATTGAGGCCGGTAGCCGGGGGAATCGTCGTTGTGGACCGCCGCGATGCCGGCGTTCAAGCTGAGATCGAAATTTTTTGCCAGTTTGATTGCGTATGGCAGGATGAACCCGCCTTCGACCGCGTTCGGGCTCACGCCATCGCCGCGCGCAGTGGGCAGACTGACATAGGGCAGCAAACCTAGCGCCGTGGCGCCGGGTGTCTCGAACGTGTCGTTACCCCACAAGTTGATCTTGGCGCGAATTTCGAGGCCGCCGGTGCCGGATTGGCGCATCGAATTGGCAGGGTCGGGTGCATGCGTTTGCACGGCCCCATAGGGCTGCCAGATCGCATTCACTTCCGACGAATTCGTCAGTCCGAGCCTGATATTGGTGGTGCCGAACTCTTCGCTGTCGGTAACGTTGCCGTCGGCGTCGGGAAAGGAGCGCGCATAGCCGAACAGCGTTGTCTCGAATTGCAGATGGCCTGGATCGACTGTGAACGGACTTTCCGTGTTATCGGGACGATCGGTCATCAATTCCCGCAGCGAAATCCTCCGGCGTGGGATTGAACAGGGTGTACGTTTTGCTCCGTTGTTTGGCGGAGAGACCGCCGGCGGGAATTGCAGCGGTCGAGGTCGAAGAGCCGTCGCCCGAGCCGGCTTGGTCGGCAATAGACCAGGGGTTCCAGCCGTCCCAATCGAATACTGCCGGCGCCAGAGGCGGTGGCGCTTTGACGGCCATGTCCGCAGCCGCGGCAAGCCAAGTCGATGCCTCGATCGTGAGGGCCGCTACACAAGCCAATACGCAAATCGTCCGCACTGCGACGCCGCCTTTTTTGTGATCGCAGAAAAATCGCCGGGTACGGTGACCCTACCCGTGCCTCCAAACCTCAGTTCGCTACCCTGCGGGCAATCCCGGAATAGGGATGCCGATTGTCTGAACGATGAGGAAAGTGTTGAGCAGCAACACGATCGCGGTTCCGACCAGCGCGGCGATCTGGGTGAGGCGGCTATTGGCGAACTGACCCATGATGTCTCGCCGTCGCGTGAAAATGAGTAGAGCGATCATCGGAAGTGGCAGGGCGATACTGAGCACGACTTGACTGATGACGAGGGCATTTGTTGCGTCCGCACCCAGACCGACAACCACGAAAGCCGGAATCATTGTGACAAGCCGTCGGACCCAGATCGGAATCCGGAACCCAACGAAGCCTTGCATGATCAATTGGCCGGCCATCGTGCCAACCGTTGAGCTCGATATCCCCGACGCGATCAGGGAGAGCAGGAACACGCCCGCTGCCCCGATGCCGAGCAACGGCGTCAATGTGTGATAGGCCGTCTCGATCTCCGCGACTTCGGGATGTCCCGCATGGAATGCGCCCGAAGCCATCATCACCATCGCCATATTGACCAGGCCGGCGAGAGTCAGTGCGATGATGACCTCTTGATTTGAGAAGCGCAGCACCATTCGCCGCTCGTCCGCGCTGTGGACCGGCGTGCGGGCCTGGGTCAGGCCGGAATGCAGATAAACGGCGTGCGGCATTACAGTTGCGCCGATGATACCGACGGAAAGCAGTAGAGCTTCGGTATCGGCTAGCTGCGGCATGACCGTGTGTAATGCGGCCGAGCTCCAATCGACCGGAACTATGAACAGCTCGATCAGGTAGCAAAGCGCAATAATGCCGACCATGCTGCCAATGATCAGCTCTAGCGCTCGGAACCCATGGCGTTCAAACATCAAGATGCCATAGGTGACGATGCCAGTGACGACCATGCCCGCAAGGAGCGGCATGCTGAACAGGAGCGAGAGCCCGATGGCGCCGCCGAGAAACTCGGCGAGATCGGTCGCCATGGCGGCGACCTCGCTGACGATCCACATCGCCCAGACGACCGGCCGCGGAAACTGGTCGCGGCACATCTCCGCCAGGTTTCGGCCGGTGACGATGCCAAGCTTGGCCGACAGCGCCTGGAACAACATCGCAATCAAGTTGGCCAGCAGCACGACCCAAAGCAGGCCGTAGCCGTACTTCGCACCCGCCTGAATATTTGTCGCGAAGTTTCCGGGATCTATATAGGCGATCGAAACAACCACTGCGGGACCGGCGAAAGCCAGATACGCACTGGGCCTGCGGCGCTCCCCGCTCAATATTCCGCGTGCCGCCGCGACGCTGCGCTCCGTGAGCGATCGCGGCTGCACCTTTAAGTCGGTCATGTGTTGCTCTAGCGTCAACATAAAGATGTAGCCATGGCTACAGACTAATGGATAAACTGTAGTTGTCAATGGGCTACGCCATGTTCATTAGGCTACATTTTGACATTAAGATGTTTAGTGTGTTCTCTGTGCAACATGATGTTTCGGGAATTGGGGCGCCGATGATGCAAGCGACGCTATCGGGCAAGACCAAGCAAAAACATGGCGAAGCCGTGTTGGGGCTCCCCACCGAGCTGACCCAGGCGCGCCGTTTCGGCAAAACCCGATCGGCGCAATCGACCGCGCTCCTTGAGGACTACGCCGAACTGATCGCGGACCTACTCGCCAGCATCGGCGAAGCGCGCCCCACCGACATCGCCCGCCGGCTGGGCGTGTCGCACGCCACCGCGATCAAGACCATTTCCCGCCTCAAGCGCGCCGGCTTGGCGACGGCGCGGCCGTACCGGGGCGTCTTCCTGACCGAGAAAGGCCACGCCTTGGCCGACCGCGTGCGGGTGCGCCACCGCCTGGTGGTGGATCTGCTGCGCGCGCTCGGCGTGCCGACCGAGTCGGCGGAAGCCGACGCCGAGGGCATCGAGCACTACGTCTCCGAAAATACGCTCAAGGCGTTCGCGCAGTTTCTAAAGGCGCGGGGGTGACCGGTCATTCCGGCGCGCTCCACAGGCGCGAACCCGAACTCCATAGTCCCTATTTGCAGCGAGATGTTCTCGGGACGGGGCGTTTACGCTATGCCCCGATAGCGACCAAATTCTTTAGTGCCGCGAAATGACGCGAAGGGCCAAAAGGTGGGAGTGGCCACGCCCGCTTGGTTTGTCCCACTTTACATGCCCGCTCGACATGGGCCGCGCTGCCGTGAAATGATCCTGCAAACGGCAGTGGCGCCGCGGCGGCGCGCCTAACGATGGCCAGGGAGGGGCGATGGCGGACGCCAGCCACTCGGATCGTGCGCGAATTGTCCGGTTCTGGACAAGCGCCCGCGGATTTTGGCGTGGCAAGTCCGCCATGATTGCATGGCCGTTGACTGTCGGCCTTGTGGTCATCGCGGTATTGCAGCTCGCCGTGCAATACCGCCTCAACTACTGGAATCGAGATTTCTTCAATGCGCTCGCCCGCCACGACGGCGACACGCTGTGGCGCCAGGCTGCGGTGTTTGCGCCGCTCGCGATCATCAGTGTCGGCTTGTCGGTCATTTCGGTCTGGACGCACATGACTACACAGCGGAAATGGCGGCAATGGCTGACCACCAATATTCTCGGCGATTGGTTTGCCGACGATCACTATCGCAAGCTCGAAGCGGACCCTGGCGAATATAAGAATGGCGAATACCGCATCTCCTACGACGTTAAAACGGCGACCGATGCACCGGTCGATTTGACGCTGGGCTTGGTCAATTCGGTGATGACGGCGGTCGTCTTCACCGGCGTGCTCTGGTCGATAGGCGGCGGGCTGACGGTTGCCGTTGGCGGCCTGATGGTGACCATTCCGGGGTATCTGGTCATTGGCGCGGTCGCCTATGCAGTCTTATTCACCGGCCTCATGCTGCTGATCGGCCGTAACCTGCCGTCGGTCATTCAGATGCAGAGCCAAAGCGAGGCGGAATTTCTGGCGGCAGCTAATGAAATCCGCGAGTCCGGCAACCAACCGGCAAGCGACCTAGATCTCAAGCGACAAAGCGTCGTTTGGGACGCGCTGTCGCAAGTGCTGCTGCGCTGGCGTCAACTGCTCTGGCAATTGATGGGTACGACGTTCGTCTCGCAGACGGATCTTTTGTTCGCGCCGGTCTTCGGCTGGTTTCTGTGCGCGCCGAAATATCTCGCCGGTAGCATGACGCTCGGCGAATTGACCCAAGGCTCGGCCGCCTTCGTCGCAGTTCAGGTGGCGTTCAACTGGCTAGTCGACAATTATCAGCGCCTGTCGGAGTGGCGCGCCGCCGCCGACCGCGTCGCCGTGCTGCTGCTGGCGCTCGATCGGGTCAAACAGTCGGAACCGCCGAAGCCGAATGCTTCTTTACCTGGTCCGCAAACCAGCGGAACGAATCCTTCGGCAGCCGGCGCTGGGTAGGATAGTCCACGTAGACAAGCCCGAAGCGTTCGCTGTAGCCCGAGCTCCATTCGAAATTATCCAGCAACGCCCAGACGAAATAGCCGCGCACGTCGACGCCGGCCGCGATCGCGTCGAACATCGCCGCGGTATAGGCCTTGAGATAAGAGATGCGCGGTTCGTCGGGCACCTTGCCGTCCGGCGTAGGCTTATCGGCGAAGGCCGTGCCATTCTCCGTCACGTAGACCGGCAGGCCATAGCGTTTATGCATCCTTGTCAGAATTTCGCGGAACGCGTCCGGCTCGACCGGCCAGCCCATGGTGGAGCGCGGCACATCCGCAGGCGCTGAGCCGAACCATAATCCGAGCGGATTATCCTCGCTCGCGACTACGTAAACTGGCGAATAGTGGTTCAACCCGAACCAATCAACGGGCCGGCAGATGTGCTTCAAGTCATCGGGCTTGAGATAAGGCGTCATCAATCCTGCGATTGCGGGCGGATAAACGCCCCGCAACTGCGGATCGGGAAAAGCGAGGTTCCAATAGGCGTCAAGCGTTTCAGCCGCAACCCGATCTTCCGGTTTTTCGGTCGCCGGCCGGCACGGCTGGCAATTGTGAACGGCGCCGAGCGAAGCATCCTTGACGTTGGCACGCAGCCGGTCGACCGCGGCGCCATGACCCAGATTCACATGATGAATGGCGCGCAAGAGCATGCTGCGGTCGACGATACCCGGCGCCTGGCCGCCAAGGCAGAAGCCGAACAGCGTGAACACACTCGGCTCGTTGAAGGTCGCAAAGCGCTTCACCCGGTCGCCGTAGCGGTGTGCGACCACATTGGCGTAGTCGGCGAACCATTGTGCGCAATCGCGGTTCGTCCAGCCGCCTTTGTCCTGCAGTGCCTGCGGCAGGTCCCAGTGATAAAGGCAAAGCCACGGCTCGATGCCCGCGGCGAGCACGGCATCAATCAGCCGGTCGTAGAACGCCAGCCCGGCTTCGTTGATCGCGCCGCGACCTTCCGGCATGATCCGCGGCCACCCCACTGAAAAGCGGTAGGCCTCGACCCCGAATTCCTGCATCAGCGCCACGTCTTCGCGGTAGCGATGATAGTGGTCGCAGGCGACGTCGCCGGTATCGCCGTTTTTGATTTTGCCGGGTAATCGCGAATATGTGTCCCAGATGCTTAGCCCGCGCCCGTCCTCGTTGGCGGCGCCTTCGATCTGATAATTCGAGGTGGAGACGCCCCAGGTGAAGCGGGACGGGGCTTTGGCGGGAGCGGGGCCGGCGTTCATGGCGTGGACCTGATCATGGATCGAGTGTTGCCGATGCAGCGGACGCCCCATTGTAGGAAACTAACGTGAATGGTCAAAACGGCCGTACCACCCGTGCGCGGTTGAGCCAGATCTGCCGTTCCAGTTCGGCCTTACGCTCGTCAATGCAGACATCGCGCAGCGGCGCGGGCGAAGCTTTTTCGGCCGACACGGCCACAGCGCGTACAAGATCGGCCCGCGCGATCATGCCGACGAGTTTGCCGCTCTCGACCACCGGCAATCGCCTGAGATGGTGCTCATCCAGCAGGCGGCAGGCTTGGGCGATCGATGCGCCAGGTGCGATGGTGATCAGATCGCGCGTCATGATGTCACCGACTTTTCGCGCGTCGAGCCGTATCGGCTCGGCAGGCTTCCCGTCCGGTCCGACCATCATTTGCAGCCACGGAGAGCGGTCCTCGCCCGTGCCCGCTTCGCGCAGCAAATCGCTCTCGCTGAAGACGCCGATCATGCGGCCCGACGCGTCCACCACCGGCAGGCCGCCGATCCTATGCTCCAGCATCAGCCTCGCCGCAGCGAGCAAAGTCGTGTCGGGCGTGATCGTCACCACCCGGCGTGTCATGAAGTCTTCAACGCGCACGTTCGCTCTCACACATGAACCGACTTTAGCAACGGTTATTTGGTGGTGTCCATCCGCTAGCCTGCTGCATGATCCCAAGAGCCATGTGAAAGCACTACGCTCTCAACCATTCTGAGATCGGCCCCCGGACGGGTGTGACCTGACCTGGTTTGGACCAAGCTTTGCGGGACCAGCATGCATGCGCCGCGCTGAAGAAGCTGGGCTGGCGGTCATGGCGCTGCTCGGACGTCCGCAGTGGGTCATCAGCGACCGGTCCGGGGCCAGTAGCAAGTCCCGCCATGTCGGCAACGCCTCGAAAGCGGAAGTAAATTTTTGATTCCGGGCTCGCCGCTGCGCGGCCCCCGAAATGACGCAAGGAAGTTACACCGCGTGCGCGGTGAGCGCGTCGACGATGCCGTCGACGACCTCCTCGATCATGGTCTTGTCGTCGCCCTCGCCCATGATGCGGATGACCGGTTCGGTGCCGGACGGCCGCACCACGAGGCGGCCGTGGCCGTTGAGGCGGCTTTCGGCATCGGCGATGGCCGAGCGCACTTTGGCATGTTCGAGCGGCTTGCCGCTGCGGTAGCGCACGTTGCGCAGCACCTGCGGCAGCGGCTCGAAGCGGTGGCAGACCTGCGACACCGGCTTGTTCTTCTTCTTGACGACCGCGAGCAATTGCAGCGCGGCGATGAAGCCGTCGCCGGTCGTGGTGTAATTCGACAGAATGATGTGGCCGGACTGCTCGCCGCCGACATTGTAGCCGTGCTCGCGCATATGCTCGAGCACGTAGCGGTCGCCGACCGGGGTGCGAATCAGCGAGAGCTTGAGCGATTGCAGATAGCGCTCGAGGCCGAGATTGGACATCACGGTGGCGACGATGCCGGGCTTGGTCAGCAGACGGTCCTCCGCCCAGCTCTCGGCGATCACCGCAAGGAGCTGGTCGCCGTCGATCAGGTGGCCATGCTCGTCGGCGATGACGACGCGGTCGGCGTCGCCGTCGAGCGCAATGCCGATATCGGCGCGCATCTCGCGAACCTTGCGGGTGAGCGCGTCCGGCGCCGTCGAGCCGCATTCGCGGTTGATGTTGAAGCCGTCCGGTTCGACGCCGATCGAGATGACGTCGGCGCCAAGCTCCCACAGCGCGTCGGGCGCCACGCGATAGGCGGCGCCGTTGGCGCAGTCGATGACGACGCGCAATCCGTCGAGCGAAAGATTGCGCGGCATCGTGCGCTTGGCGAATTCGATGTAGCGGTCGTGCACGCCGTCGATGCGTTTGGCGCGGCCGAGCTCGGCGCTTTTCGCCAGCCGCTTGGTCATGTCGGCGTCGATCAGGGCTTCGATCTTCTGCTCGACCTCGTCGGACAACTTATAGCCGTCCGGGCCGAACAGCTTGATGCCGTTGTCGTCGTACGGATTGTGCGAGGCCGAGATCATGACGCCGAGGTCGGCGCGCATCGAGCGGGTCAGCATGGCGACGGCCGGCGTCGGCATCGGGCCGAGCAGCAGCACGTCCATGCCGACCGAGGTGAAGCCGGCGACCAGCGCGGTCTCGATCATGTAGCCGGACAGGCGGGTATCCTTGCCGATGACAACGCGATGGCGGTGCTCGCCGCGGCGGAAAATCAGGCCGGTCGCCTGGCCCACCTTGAGCGCCAGCTCCGGCGTGATCACGCCATTGGCGCGGCCGCGAATACCGTCGGTACCGAAATACTTGCGAACCATAACTGGGGGCCCCACCGCCGTCCTCTCCGGGCGGCGATACTAGCCCGTTCCGGATCGCAACGGCTTCAAAAAATATGGGGTAATCTTACCGACCGCGGCAACACGGCATTCATCATAAGGGCAAGCGTAAATCAACGCGCTACCGCCGTAATCGTCACGCCGGATCGGAACCGTCTAGCGCCTGCTTCGCCTCGTTCTTGTCATAGGCGCTGCGGGGGCGGCTGAGTGACGGAAACCGGGTCCGACCCCGGAAAAGTGTCCTCCAGGCCGCGCTCGAGCGCATCATCGAGCCGCTCGCGCCGCTCCTCTTGGCCGCGCCGCTTGGCGTCGCGGCCCCCGTCCTCGCGCTCAAAGCCGCCGACATCCGGCT
This sequence comes from uncultured Alphaproteobacteria bacterium, assembly GCA_963714345.1. GTDB lineage: Bacteria > Pseudomonadota > Alphaproteobacteria > Rhizobiales > Xanthobacteraceae > BOG-931. The sequence goes on from CAVQOD010000016.1 coordinate 86,592, forward strand.
GCAGCGACCGGTTCTTGTTCCATTCATCCATGACGATCGCCTTTCCGGTTGTTGCCACACTGGCGGAGGCATTTCCGCCGCTTAGGAACAACGGTTTAGACCCGGCGCCGTTCCTTGCGCATGAGGGCCGGATAAGCTCTTGGTTTGTGCTATCAAATAGCGGACTTAAGGGCCGGGAAGCTCACATGAAAACCATGACCTGCATCGAGGACCTGCGGCAGGCCGCCCACCGCAAGGTGCCGCGCGCGTTCATCGATTATGCCGAGGCCGGCTCCTATGCCGAGCAGACATTGCGCGCCAACCGCGCCGATCTCGAACGCATCAAGCTGCGCCAGCGCATCCTGTTCGACGTCAGCAAGCGCAGCACCGCGACCACCATCCTCGGCGAGCCGGCGGCGCTGCCGCTCGCGCTGGCGCCGATCGGACTGTGCGGCATGCAGCACGGCGACGGCGAGATTCTGGCCTGCCGCGCCGCGCAAGCCGCCGGAATTCCGTTCACGCTGTCGACCATGTCGATCTGCTCGATCGAAGACGTCGCGGCGGCCGTCGACAAGCCGTTCTGGTTCCAGCTCTACGTCATGAAGGACCGCGGCTATATCCGCTCGCTGATCGAGCGCGCCGCCGCCGCCAAATGCAGCGCGCTGGTTCTCACCGTCGACCTTCAGGTGATCGGCCAGCGCCACAACGACATCAAAAACGGCATGACCGTGCCGCCGGAGATCCGCATCAAGAACCTGATCGACATCGCCACCAAGCCGGCCTGGGCGCTCAGCGTGTTGCGGGCAAGCGCAAGACCTTCGGCAATATCGCCGGCCACTATCCCGGCATGGACAACGTCACCGTGCTGTCGAAGTGGATTGCCGAGCAGTTCGATCCGACGCTGAGCTGGAAAGACGTCGAGTGGATCAAGAGCCTGTGGCCGGGCAAGCTCATCCTCAAGGGCATTCTCGACCTCGAAGATGCGCGCATTGCCGCCAAGACCGGGGCGGCGGCCTTGGTGGTGTCCAATCACGGCGGCCGCCAGCTCGACGGCGCGCCATCCTCGATCTCCATGCTGCCGGCGATCGCCGACGCGCTCGGCTCCGAGATCGAGATCATGTTCGACGGCGGCATCCGCTCCGGCCAGGACATTCTGCGCGCGCTTGCGCTCGGCGCGCGCTCCTGCATGAGCGGCCGCGCTTACATCTATGGCCTCGGCGCCGCCGGGCAGGCGGGCGTCGCGCGCGCCATCGAGATCATGCGCAACGAGCTCGACATCAGCATGGCGCTGACCGGGGTCAACAGCATCGCCGAGATCGACCGCCGCGTGATCGCCCAAATCTAGGTTTTTCACGCCGCCGGACGCCGTTTACCGGTCGTCAACCCTGTTCGCTCACCTCCCGTCAACCTTATGAACCTATGAAACCGCTCGGACCGAACCAGATTGCGACTGGTGCGTTCTAAAGGGGTGGGGCGGGGAAGTTCTTACGGTGTGTCCTCGCCGCGATGCGACCGCAAGACGGTCGCCAACAGGAGGAAAGCATGCGTAAGATTCTTTTGGCCGCAGCAATCGTTTCCATGACGGCCACATTGGCGGCGCCGAGCGCCCGTGCCGACATGGTCGGCGCAGTGGCTGGCGCCGGCACCGGTCTTCTGGTGGCCGGTCCGCCCGGCGCGGTTGTCGGCGGCGTGGTCGGTGCGGTCTGGGGCAAGCCGTTCTGGGGCCCCTCGATCGGCAAGGGCCATTGCTGGACCGACAACGATTTCCACCGCCACTGCAATCGGCATTGGTAAGGCGCCGTCATTCCGGGACGCGGGCAAAGCCCGCGGGCCCGGAATCCATAATCACGAATTATCAGGTTCTAGGCCGTTGACCAGTTCTGGCATGGCGGCGGCTATGGATTTCGGGCTCCTCGCTTCGCTCGGCCCCGGAATGACGAGTTACTCTTCCTTATACCCGTAGGCCTGGGCGTTGCCGGTGGCGCCGTAATATTTGTACGGCAGGAATTTCCCCGACATCGAGATCTTGACCCGGTCGCCCTTGGGATCGGCCTGCCGTTCCAGCCCGAGGTCGAAGTCGATCGCCGACATGATGCCGTCGCCGAATTCTTCCTCGATCAGCACTTTCAAAGCCGGCCCGTTGACCATCACCAGTTCGTAGAAGCGGTAGATCAGCGGATCGGTCGGCGGCATCGGCGAGCCGCGGTTCGGCACTTCGTTGAGCAGCGCCTGTTCGCTCTTGGAAAGACCGAACAATTCGGCCGCTTTCGCGGCCTGCGGCTTGGTCAGCTTCATCTGGCCGAGCACGGCGCCGGTGATCAGCACCGGCGACATGCCGCCGATCTCGCCGCAGATATATTTCCAGCTCCAGCCCTTCTCGCGCTTGATGTCGAGCAGCTTCTCGGTGAGTTCGGCTCGCGACTTTGTCGATGTCATGGACGACCTCCTTCTGGCGTTTGAGCATGGCCTATGCCCGAAACGACACGACTTGCAATATGTCCGTGCCAGAAAGAGCAATTGCCGTGCCAAGGCGATGTCCAGCGAAGATTACGGCTCCATCGTGCCGATGCCGACATTGATGCGCCCGGTCTGCAGCGAGCCGTCGGGAGCTTTCTCGGGACGGAACACCGACACCTCGCGCCGGGCTTGAGATCGTCCTTGCTGCCCGGGACATACATGCGGATCTTCGCATCCGGTCCGATGACGATTTTCTGCTCGCCGTCCTTGTATTTGACCATGACGACCTGACCGTCGACGCTCGCGACCGTCGCCCGACCGTGCCGTTGGTCATCGTCGAGCCGGGGCGGTCCCACGGCCGGAAACCTTCGCCGGTGCCGCGCTGCGATTCGGCAAAGATCGTGACTTGAATCGCCTTCTGACTGCCATCCGGCTGCGGCATGGCGCCGACGCCGATGAAATCATTCGGCTTCACATCCGCAAGCGTCGCCGCCTTCACCCCGAATACCTTGGCGTTGTCGAGGAGCTTCACGCTCACGTCGGCGCCGTCGGGCTGCTTGATGACGACCGTCGAGCCTTCGATCTTGTCGATCGCGCCGTGCACGACCTGCGGCGCCTGCGCCAAGGCCGGCGAATGCAGCGAAAGCGGCGAGCAGAGCGCAGGCAGTCCGAGAAGTCCATTCAATTTTCATGTCACGCTCCAAGCAGGCGCTCTAGACGTTGTCTCATCGCGCCAAACGCCGTAATCGCCGAACTGAAGGTTCGGCGCCTCCAGCGTGCCGTCCGGAAGTTTTTTCGCCGGCGAAGATGATAATCTTCTGCCCCGGTTTCAGATCGGCGATGCGATTTGCCTGGCGAAGGTGACGATCGCGGTGTGTCGGCGGCACAATGACTTTCTTCTCGCCGTCCTTATATTTCACCGTCATGGTTTGACCGTCGACGCTCGGCAGCTGTTGATCCACGGTCGGCATTGGTCATCGTGCTGTTGGGCTCGTAGTCCCACGGACTGATGGCCTCGGCCGACGCCGCGCATGCCTCCAGGAAAATGGCGATGCCCGATCGGCCTTCTGGCTGCCGTCGGGCTGCGGCATGGCGTGACGCCGATGAATGACTTCGGTTTGATGTCGGCGAGCGACGCTTTGACGACCTCGTTGACCGGCGCATTGTCGGCGAGCTTGATCTTCATTCCGCGCCGTCGCGTGCTTTCACCGTCAGCATCGAGCCGTCGACGCTCTCGATCGTGCCGCGCACGCGCACGGTCGGCGGCGCTTGTGCAGCGGCAAACGAAGCCCGAACAACAACGCCAAGGCGCTCACCACCGTCGATCTTCAACGGGGTCATCGTTACTCCTCCCAACTCGCCTCGGATCGAGGGCACCGGGTTATAACCCCGGATCGCTAGCGTTATTCCGATCGGCCTGTCTGCGGAAGGGCGAGGTCGGCTTCGAGCAGAGCCCGCAATTCCGCCGTGACTTCGGGCTTTTTGCCGAACCACAGCAAAAAGCCGCGCACGGCCTGATGCATCAGCATGCCGAGCCCGTCGGCGGTGCGCAGCTCGCCGCGCCCGCGCCGCGCGGAGAAGCGGCGTGACCAGCGGCACATAAACAAGATCGGCGACAATGGCGTGACCGGGCAGCCGCCCAATGTCGAGGCCGAGCTCGGGCTGGCCGGCCATGCCGAGCGTCGTGGTGTTGACGAGCAGCGCCGCATCGCCGAGCGCGGCATCGCGCTCGTCCCAGCGGACAGGGTGAACGCGCGCGCCGAAGCGCTCGCGCAAAGCCTCGGCGCGCGCGCGCGGTGCGGTTGGCGACGCACGATGCGTTCGATGCCGCGTTCGCAGCAGCGCGTAAACCACCGCACGCGCCGCGCCGCCGGCGCCGAGCACGACCGCCTTGCCTAGCCCGCGATCCCAGCCGGGCGCGCAGGCGTCGAGATTGTCCAAAAAACCTTCGACGTCGGTATTGGTCGAGCGCAGCACGCCGTCGAGCCACAGCGTGTTGGCGGCGCCGACGGCGCGCGCGCGATCGTCGGGCTGCGACCATGCCAGCGCCGCTTCCTTGTGCGGCACGGTGACATTGGCGCCGGCATAGCCGCGCGCGGCGAGCGATTGCACGAAGTCGCGAAATTGATCGGGCGGCACCGCTTCGCGCCGGTATTCGCCGGCGATGCCGTAGGGCTTGAGCCAATAATTATGAATAAGCGGCGAGCGCGAATGTTCGACCGGCCAGCCGATGATGCAGGCCGCGCGCGCGGTTGCGCTCACGCCTCGTCCACCACGGTGTTGCGCAAGACGCCGATCTCGGGGCACTCGACCTCGATGGTGTCGCCGGGCTTGAGCCAGACCGGCGGATCGACCTTCGGCGTATTCTTGACCGGCGTGCCGGTGCAGATGACGTCGCCGGCCTTGAGCGTCATGAAGCTCGTCGTGTAGGCGATGATGTCGGCGAACGAGAAGATCATGCTCGCCGTGGTGTCGTCCTGCGTCACCTCGCCGTTCTTGCGCACGACAAGATGCAGCGGCTTGGTCAGGTCGAAATCGGTCTCGATCCACGGCCCGATGCCGCCGGTGGCGTCGAAATTCTTGCCCTGGGTGACGTTGAACTGGCCGTGGCGCGTCCAGTCGCGGATGGTGCCCTCGTTGGCGAGCGTAATGCCGGCGATCATGTCGAGCGCGCGGTCCTTCGCCACGTGCTTGCAGTCGCGGCCGATCACGATGGCGATCTCGCCCTCGTAGTCGAGCTGCTCGGAGATTTTCGGCCGCACCAGATTTTGCCCCGAGCCGACCATCGAATTCGGCGCGCGGTAGAACATGCTCGGATATTTCGGCATTATTGGTGACGTTATAGTCCTGCGCCGCGGTTGGCGTAATTGATGCCGATGCAGAGGATTTTTTCCGGCGCTCGGCAGCGGCGGCAACAGCTCGACTTCGGCGAGCGGCACGTCGGGGCGCACGCCGGATCGCGGCGGCCTTGGCCTGGTCGAGCGCCTGGGCGCGAAATACCTCGCTCAGCGAGGCGAAGCGGTGCAGCCGCGGGCGCAGATCGACGATACCGTCGCCGACGACCGCGCCGAAACTCGGCCGGCCGCGCAGCGCATAGCTCGCAAGGCGCATGTCAAATCTCCCGACGGGTTGCATGACCGTATTCCGCGTGATGTGTTAAAAGTCGCCGCCCCAACCGTCAACGGGGCGGGGGAGGCAATAGGGGAGAGGCAGATGAGAACGCTGTTCCTCGATTGCAACGATCAGCTGGCGCCGGTCTGGCAGCGGGTCCTTCGCGCCGACGATCCGCCGATCGACGTCAACCGCCAGCCGTTCGCGCCGGACGAGTTGCCGCGCGTGCTCGGCGGCTACGACATCTGCCATCGACGACCATTCCTATATGCCGACGCCGCTGGTCGACCGGTGCGACTGCGCTCAAGCACATCGTCTTTCTCGGCACCGGACCGGCGAGCTATATGAGCCTCGCCGACATGGCGGCGCGCGACATCAAGGTCCATATCATCAAGGGTTACGGCGACACCGCCGTCGCCGAGCACGCCATCGCGCTGCTGCTTGGCCGCCAGCCGCGACATCGCGCGCATGGATCGCGAGGTGCGCGCCGGCACCTGGACGCCGCACGAGGGCGTGCAGCTTCTCGGCAAGACGCTCGGCGTGATCGGGCTCGGCGGCATCGGCCGCGAAGTGTTGCGCATCGGCCGCGGGCTCGGCATGGACGTGATCGCCTGGAACCGCACGCCGCAGCCCGGCGCTCCTCTCGTTGCGCTCGAGGAGCTGTTGGCGCGCTCCGACGCGATCTCGATGAATCTGACGCTCAACGACGAGACCCGCGGCTTTCTCGGGCCGGCGCAGTTCGCGCGCATGAAGCCCGGCGTGATTTTCGTCAATACCGCGCGCGCCGGACTGGTCGATGAGGCAGCCTTCATCGAAGCGCTGCGTTCCGGCCGCATCCGCCATGCCGGCCTCGACGTGTTTCACGCCGAGCCGCTCAAGCCCGACCATCCGCTGGCGCAGATGGATAATGTCACGCTCTCGGCGCATGCCGCCTTCCGCACGCTCGAAGCCTCGATGACGCTGTTGCGCCGCGCCATCGACATCGTCCGCGACATCGTCGGCCAATGAGCGGCGCTGAGCGGCATTGCGGACCGACCATGGCCGAGCGCCATCTCGACATCAGCCATGCGCGTGAACGGCGAGGACGTGCGCGAGCGCGTCGAGGCGCGAAAGACGCTGGTCGATTTCCTGCGCGACGATCTGGGGCTGACCGGCAGCCATATCGGCTGCGAGCAGGGCGTGTGCGGCGCCTGCACGGTGCTCCTCGACGGCGACGTGGTGCGCGGCTGCCTGGTGCTTGCCGTGCAATGCGACGGCGCCGAGGTCGAAACCATCGAGGGCATGTCGGATTCCGGCGTCATTGCCGACCTGCAGGACGGCGTTCCAGCGGCGCAATGCGCTGCAATGCGGCTTTTGCACACCCGGCATGCTGATCGGCGCGCAGGCGCTTCTGGCGCGCGGCGGCGTGCCGAGTCGTGATATGATCCGCGAACATCTTTCCGGCAATTACTGCCGCTGTACCGGCTACCAGGCCATCGTCGACGCCATCGAATCCATCGCCCAAGCAACGGGCGGAAAAGGAAGCCTCGCCATGAACGAACACGCCAATCCCAACCCTGCGAAGTCAGTGCCGCTGTCGCAAGCCGCCGACGAGCTCGAAGAGCAGATGATGCACGAGCTTGGCGAGCGCATCGCCACCAAGTCGGTGCTGTTCAATATGGCCGACGGCAAGGTGACAATGGACAGCGGCCCGAAGCTCAAGGCCGCCAATCCGGACAAATACTTTCTGATGGGCGCCGATCCGCGGCTGCCGAAAATGCCGGAGAAGCCGACGCTGATCGATTTCTTCAACAACCGCTTCGCCTCGCTCAATCATCTTCTGCAAAGCGCGACGCACGCGCTCAAGGGCGGCCACAGCGAGAAGATCGTGCTCGCCTGCCTGCTGCACGACATCGGCGTGGCGAGCTTCATCCGCTGCGACCACGGCTATTGGGGCGCGCAGATGATCGAGCCCTATGTCGACGAGGAGGTAAGCTGGGCGGTGCGCACGCACCAGGCGCTGCGTTTCTTTGCCGATCCGTCGGTCGGCTACGAATATCCGGAGATGTATATCGACTATTTCGGCGCCGATTATAAGCCCGAGCCCTACATCGTCGCCGAATACGAGCGCGCCAAGAACCACAAATACTACATGACCTCGCGCATGATCACGGTGAACGACATCTATTCGTTCGATCCCAACGCCAAGGTCGATCTCGACGACTTCGTCGACATCATCGGCCGCAACTTCAAGCAGCCCAAGGAAGGCCTCGGCTTCGACAATTCGCCGTCGGCGCATATGTGGCGCACGCTGATGTGGCCGACGCGGTTTTTGTAAGTGTTCCCCTCCCCCTTGGGGGAGGGGTTAGGGTGGGGTGGCGAGGTGATCCGCGAGGTTACGCTGTCGTCGTCCGACCCCCCCCGCCCTCCCCACAAGGGGAGGGAGAAATGAAAATCTCCCCCGACCAGCCGTCCGGTCTCTCCGCGCTCGACCGGCCGAATTCCTATATCGGCCGCTCGGTGCCGCGGCCCAATCTGGCGCGGCTGACGCAGGGGCGCGGGCAATATGTCAGCGACGTGGTGCTGCCGCGCATGGCGCATGTCGCCTTCGTGCGCTCGCCGCATGCCCATGCGCGCATCAAGAGCATCGACACGGCGGCAGCAAAGCAAGCGCCGGGCGTCATCGCGGTCGTCACCGGCGCCGAACTTGCCAAGGTCATCACGCCCTGGGTCGGCGTGCTCACGCATCTCAAGGGCCTCAAATCGGCGCCGCAGCACGCCATCGCGGTCGACCGCGCCTGCTGGCAGGGCGAGGCGGTGTGCGCCGTCGTGGCGCGCAGCCGCGCGCGAGGCCGAGGACGCCTGCGCGCTGGTCGAGGTCGAATACGAGATTGCTGCCCAGCGTGACCGATGCGGAAACCGCGCTCGATGCCAAGACGCCGGTCATCCATCCCGTCGCTCGGCGACAATCTCACTTTCGAGCGCGAGCTCAATGCCGGCGATGCCGGACAAGGGCTTTGCCGAGGCCGACGCGGTGGTCGAGACGACATTCGTGTTCGGCCGCCATACCGGCGTCACCAACGAGCCGCGCGCCATCGTCGCCGACTGGAATCCCGGCGAAGCGCGGCTGACCGTCTATCAGGGCACGCAGGCGCCGCACATGATGCAGAACCTGTTCGCCAAGCATCTCGACCTCGAAGAGAACCAGGTGCGCGTCGTCACCAAGGACGTCGGCGGCTCGTTCGGCATCAAGGTGCACGTCTATGCCGACGAGATGGCGACGGCGGCGCTGTCGAAGCTGCTCAAGCGGCCGGTCAAATTCGTCGCCGACCGGCTCGAAAGCTTCATCACCGACATCCACGCCCGCGATCATCGCGTCAAAGCCAAGATCGGCGTCAAGCGCGACGGCACCATCACCGCGTTCGAGATCGACGATCTCACCGGCATCGGTCCCTATTCGATCTATCCGCGCACCAGCGGCATCGAGGCCAACCAGGTCGTCAATCTCATCGGCGGGCCCTACACCTGCCCGAATTACCGCGCCCGCGCCCGCGTCGTGTTCCAGAACAAGAACGTGATGTGCCAGTACCGCGCCGTCGGCCATCCGATCGCGAGCGCGGTGACCGAAGGGCTGGTCGATCTGGCGGCGGCGAAGATCGGCATGGATCCGGTCGAGCTGCGCCGCCGCAATCTGTTTGCCGACGACGCCTATCCGGCCGCCAGCGCCGCCGGGCTGAAATTCGAAGGCCTGTCGCATCACGCCTCGCTCGACAAGATTCTCAAGATGATGGACTACGACGGCGCTGCGCGCCGAGCAGGCGCGGCTTGCGCGAGCGCGGCGTCCATCGCGGCATCGGCTTTGCGTCCTTCATCGAGGTGACCAATCCGTCCGCGGCGTTTTACGGCGTCGGCGGCGCGCGGATCTCGTCGCAGGACGGCGCCACGGTGCGGCTCGACGCGACCGGCGCGGTGTTCTGCCATTCCGGCGTCACCGAGCAGGGCCAGGGCACCGAATCCGTGCTGGCGCAATGCGTCGCCAGCGTTCGTTCGGCGTGCCGATCGAGCGCGTGCGCGTCATCACCGGCGATACCGACAACACGCCCTATGGCGGCGGCACCTGGGCGTCGCGCGCCGCCGGCATCGGCGGCGAGGCGGCGTGGCAGGCCGGCAAGGCGTTGCGCGAAAACGTGCTCGCCGCCGCCGCCTCGATCCTGCAAGCCGACCCGAAGGCGCTCGATATCCGCGCCGGCGTCGTGGTCGATGCCGAGCACCGGGCGCGAGCGCATGGGCCTCGATGAAGTGGCGCGCGTCGTCTATTTCCGGCCCGACACGCTGCCGCCGGGCTTCCAGGCCGAGTTCATGGCGACGCGGCATTACGTGCCGCGCGCCTGGCCGTTCGCCTTCACCAACGGCGTGCAGGCGTCCTATCTCGAGGTCGATATCCGGACCGGCGAGATCAAGCTGCTCAAGCACTGGTGCGTCGAGGATTGCGGCACCGTGATCAATCCGCAACTGGTCGACGAGCAGATCCGCGGCGGCATCGTGCAGGGCATCGGCGCGGCGCTGTTCGAGCATTGCCTCTATGACGACGCCGGCCAGCTCCTCAACGGCAATCATGATGGATTATCTGGTGCCGATGGCCGGCGAAATGCCCGACATCGATATCGGCCACGTGGTGACGCCGACCGCCGATTCCGAGCTCGGCGCCAAGGGCGCGGGCGAAGCCGGCACCGCCGGCGCGCCGGCCTGCGTCATGAACGCGGTCAACGACGCGCTGCGCCCGCTCGGCGCGGCGCCGATCACGGCGATGCCGATCACGCCGGAGCGCGTGCTGCAGCATTGCGGCCAAGATACTCCTCACCCTGAGGTGCTCGCCGCGAAGCGGCGAGCCTCGAAGGGCGGCGACCGTAAAGTCAGCCACACGGCACTTGAGATTTAAGCCTCTCGAAATCGTTATGCATTTTCGGTGGGCGGGCCATCCTTCGAGGCTCGCCATAGCGCGTCAAAGACGCGCGTAAACGCGCTTTTGGCTCGCGCCTCAGGATGAGGCTATACAATGGCCCAATGTCCCCCGACCGGAAACCGAAAATCATCGCCATGATCGTCGGCTCGGCGATCATCATGCAGCAGATCGATTCCACCGTGATCACCACGGCGCTGCCGCAGATGGCGATCTCGCTGCACACCGATCCGGTGCGGCTGAGCGTGGCGATTACCGCCTATCTGCTCAGCCTCGCGGTGTTCGTTCCGGTCAGCGGCTGGGCGGCGGAGCGGTTCGGCGGCCGCACCGTGTTCCGCGCCGCGATCGCGCTGTTCACGCTCGGCTCGATGCTGTGCGGCCTTGCCAATAATGTCGTCGAACTCACCGCGGCGCGGGTGCTGCAAGGTTTCGGCGGCGCCATGATGGTGCCGGTCGGCCGGCTGGTCTTGTTCCGCAGCATCGACAAGGCGGCGTTGATCGGCATCATGGCTTATCTGCAGGTGCCGGCGCAGCTCGGCCCGGTGCTCGGCCCGCCGATCGGCGGTTTTATCACCACCTATTTTTCTTGGCGCTGGATTTTTCTGGTCAACGTTCCGCTCGGCATTCTCGGCATCGTGCTGGTGACGCTGTTCTTCGACAATCCGAAGGAAGACACACCGCGGCCGTTCGATTGGGCGGGGTTCCTCCTCACCGGCGCCGCGCTGTCCTGCATCATGTACGGCGTCGAGGCGCTCGGCCGCGGCCGCGGCGAGGTGCCGGTTGCGGTCGGATTGCTGGTGTGTCGGCTTCGTCGTCGGTGCGCTGGCGCTACGGCATCTGCACCGCACCAAACATCCGGTGCTCGACCTTTCGGTGTTTCGCGTCGCTACCTTTCGCGCCGGTATCTACGGCGGCTCGCTGTTCCGCGCCGGCGCCGGAACGCTGGTGTTTCTGCTGCCGCTTCTGCTTCAGGTCGTGTTCGGCCTGTCGGCGGCGGCATCCGGCAGCATTACGTTTGCGACCGCGGCCGGTTCGATGTCGATGAAGATCGCGGGACCGCGCGATCATCGCCCGCTTCGGCTTCCGCCATGTCATCCTCATCAACGGCGTCATCAGCGCCGCGACCATCGCCATGTGCGCCTTCTTTGTGCCGGGCGACGCCGCTTGCCGCTGATCTTCCTGCTGCTGCTGGTCGGCGGGTTTTTCCAGTCGCTGCAATTCACCGCGACCCAGGCGATGGGCTACGCCGATGTCGAGCCAGCCGCAGATGAGCACGGCGACCAGCATCGCCAGCATGGCGCAACAGTTGAGCCGCGGCTTCGGCATTGCGATCGTCGCCGTGCTGCTGCACCTGTCGCTCGCCTGGCGCGGCGCGGGCATGCTCGATCATTCCGATTTCATCGTCGCGTTTTCCGGTGCGACACTGATGGCGCTGTGCTGCCTCGCCTTTACCTGGTCGTTGCCGCACGATGCCGCCGTCGAGGTCAGCGGCCACCAGCCGAAGATTCGCGCATAGCGGCGCATGCGGCCGCGGCACTTGTCGCCGAGCGGTCGGCTTCTACAATGCCGGCGGAGGAAACGCGCCATGCCCAATTGGAAGGACGAGCAAGTCCTCATCGTCGGCGGCGGCATCGGCGGGCTCGCCGCGGCGCTTGGCGCTGTCGCGGCAGGGCATCCCTTCGCAGGTCATCGAGCAGGCGGCCGAGTTCAAGGAGATCGGCGCCGGCATCCAGCTCGGCCCCAACGTGTTCCGGATGTTCGAGGTGCTGGGCTTGATCGAGCCGGTCAGCGCGCTCGCGGTGTTTCCCAACAATCTGATCATGATGGATTCGGTCACCGGCGAGGAAGTCACGCGCATTCCGCTCGGCGACGCGTTCCGCAAGAAATTCCATCATCCTTACGCGCTCATCCATCGCGCCGATCTGCACAAAGTGCTGCTCGACGCCTGCCGCAAGTCCAATCGCATCCGTCTCGATGCCTCGCAGAAAGTCGTCAAGGTCGACGAGACCGATGACGGCATCGCGGTGCACGACCGAGAGCGGCAAAGCCTATCGCGGCGCGGCTTTGATCGGCGCCGACGGCCTATGGTCGACCATCCGCGAGATGCTGGTCGGCGACGGCAAGCCGAAGCCCGCCGGACATATTACCTACCGCGCCGTGCTGCCGACGTCGGAAATGCCGGAACAATACCGCTGGCGCGACATGGTGCTGTGGGCCGGCGAGAAGGTGCATCTCGTGCACTATCCGCTGCGCACCGGCGAATTGTTCAATCTCGTCGCGGTGTTTCATTCCAACCGCTACGAGGAAGGCTGGGACAGTTTCGGCGATCCGGCCGAGTTGCACGAGCGCTTTGCCCAGACCTGCGAGCCGGTGCGCACGCTGCTCAACAAGATCGAAAGCTGGCGCATGTGGGTGTTGTGCGACCGGCCGCCGATCAAGGATTGGAGCAAAGGCCGCATCACGCTCCTTGGCGACGCCGCGCATCCGATGCTGCAATATCTGGCGCAGGGCGCCGGCATGTCGATCGAGGACGCGGTGTGCCTGGCCGACAAAGTGGTGGCGGCGAACGGCGACTATGCGGCGGCGTTCCGCGCCTATCAGGCGGCGCGTTATCTGCGCACCGGCCGGGTGCAGATCATGGCGCGGGTCTATGGCGAATTCTATCACGCCTCGGGCGTCGCCAAGGAACTGCGCAACATGATGCTGTCGTCGCGCACGGCCGACGACGCCATGGCCGGCATGGAATGGCTCTACGGCGAGCAGAAGGAATTGACGCAAGCGGCGTGACCCGAGCGCACGAGCGGATCACCGAGCCGCTGCCCTACGCGGCGCGTCGGCTGGGCCGGCGGACGGCTCTCACTGTCCCGCTGCCTTCGCCGCCACAGAAGAACCGATCGCCGCCATCCGACTCCAGCCCCGACACACTGACTCCTGGCGGCATCTCGAGGCTTTCCAGCACATCTCCCGTTTGCGGATCGACGCGCCGCAAGTCGCTTTCGTCGCCCTCAAGAGTGGCGTGCCAGAGTTCCCCGTCGACCCAGGTCACTCCGGTGACAAAGCGGTTGGATTCGATGGTGCGAAGAACCGCGCCGGTGTCGGGATCGATTTGATGGATCTTCCGGTTGCGATATTGCCCCATCCACAGCGTCCCTTCGGCCCACGCCAGGCCCGATCCGCCGCCGCCCGGTGCGGGAATTGTGCCGAGCACGCGGCCGGTTTTCGGATCGATCTTCTGGATGCGGTCGCCGGACAGCTGGAAAAGGTGCCGACCGTCGAACGCTGCTCCTGCGTGCGCGGCGACATCGATCGCGCGTACTGTCTCCCCACTCTTGGGGTCAAACGCGTTTAGCTTATCGCCGGACGCGAACCAAACGTGTTCACCGTCGTAGGTGACCCCGGCGACGTGTTTGACGCCGGGAAAGGGGCCGTATTCGCGAATGATTTCGGCTGCTGCTCGTTTCATGAGTTCGATCCTAGCCCCTCGGCAGCGGACCCGGGAGTAACAAGGTTGTCGTGAAACCCGGCACCGGCCGGGTCATCCAGCGGCGCGCTCGGCCACGACCGTACGACTGCACCTTGCCTGCTGTCGCCAGCTGCTCGAGCGCGCGCTGCACGGTGCGAGCGCTGGCTCCCAGCGCCAGCGACAGTGCCGAGCTCGACCACGATTCGCCGTCGGCAAGGAAGGCGAGCACCGTCGCATGCTGATCTTCGACCGGCGGCGCCAGCACGACGACCTTGCGGGCACGCCGCGACGCCAGGGCAAAGCCCAGCGTCGTTGCGCTGATGTCCGCCAGAGGCTTTAGCTTGGAGCGAAGCCGCCCGACTTCGACGCGCAACCGCGCGCGATGCGATTCATCCGCGTGCTTCGCGCGGAAAGCTTTGGCGAGGAGCGTGCTCCTCGAGACGTCCGCGGGCCAGGCTTCGCCCAGCGCGCGCGCCAGTGCGAATAATACCGGGCGCGTCGTCAGCGAGACCACGGTGTCGGCGTCGCGCACGACATGGCGGCATGCGTCGACGACGAGCGTTCCCGAAGCCAGCAGGGCTTCGACCTCCTCGAGCAGGATGAGGCGCTCCTCGCCGGGCGCAATCAGGCGCGCGGCTGGCGTGTTCAAAATAACGGCGGTGCCTTCGACCTCCGCCATCAGCGCAGGGATGCCCGCAAGACGCGCGGCACGCTCGGCCTTCGCAAGCGCGGCGCGTGCTGTCTTGATTTGCAGGCGCCGCATCGCAACGCCGGCGACCACCAGTTCATGAGTAGCCCGCAAAGCCGGCGGCAAGGGCGCGGCATCGAACGTTGCCAGGGCGCGCTCGGCCTCGTCGAGGCGCCCGATCAAGACAAGGCGCCGAACCTCGAGATGCCGGGCGTGCGCGGCGTTGGCCCGGTCGCCGTGCCGCTCAAGCGCCGCCCGAGCCGTATCGAGCGCCTTGGCCGAGAAGCTCAAGTCGCGTGACACGAGTGCTATCTCGGCCTCGGCCACGATGCACCGCGCACAGGCTACCGGTTCTTTCGGGCCAAAGGCGCGCGCGGCTTTTCGCAGCAGCGTCCTCGCCCGAACGAGATCGCCAAGCTGCGCCATCGCGATGCCTCGCAACGCCAGTGCCGGCGCGTCGTTGTGCAAAGCGACCCACTTTAACGCGCCAAGAGGATCGCCCCTTGCCAGTGCTTGCGCTGCGGCGGCGATCACTGAGTCCATCGGAATCCCGTCACACTTGTCACTCTCAGCTTTCGACGTCGGTTCCTATTCTACACGCAACGACCAACAAATACGCAGCGAGAGAAAGCCACCGTCATGATTGACTGGACGATTCTGAACCCAACGTTTCTCACGGCCGTGGTCGAGTGGACCGTAGCCGTTGTGACTGTACTTGCCGTCGGTCAAGGCGACGCGGCGACCGTAGATGATGCTGAAGAACAAGCTTTGCAATGATGGAGCCGGAAGTGAATCCCGTCACACTTGTCACTCCCGTTGTTCCCGCACCGGGGTTACGTCTGTCTGCAACCAACAACACGGAACGGAGCAATGGATATGCCTGACATTTTGCACAAGGTCGGAATCAAATCGTCGTCGCTGGATGCCGTCTATGAGGCATTGACCACGGTCGATGGTCTTTCTGCCTGGTGGACGAGCAACACGCGGGGAGACGGCAAACTCGGCGGCGTGCTCCAGTTCCGCTTTGGCGACGGCGGTTTCGACATGAAAGTTCTCGAACTGCAGCCCGGCAAGCGCGTTATCTGGCAGGTGGTCGACGGGCCCGAAGAATGGCTCGGCACCAAGATCAGCTTCGACCTCAAACAAAACGGCGACTGGATCGTTGTTCTGTTCAAGCACCAGGGCTGGAAGGCGCCGGTGGAATTCATGCACCACTGCAGCACCAAATGGGCGGTCTTCCTCTTAAGCCTCAAGGCGCTCCTCGAAACCGGCAAAGGCGCGCCCTGGCCAAGCGAGATCAAGCTCGATGCTTGGGAATAACCGGGCGGCAATCCCGTCACATTTGTCACTCCCACCGCTTCGATGTGCGGCGTTAAGTGTTTATCGAGACAGACAACCACCGTCGGTATCGAGAAGCGAACGGGTAATCGAACGAAGGAGCCAAGCGATGAAAACGCACGTAACCGGAACTAGCGCGAATGCCCAGGGAACCAGCCAAAATCATCCCATCGTATCAAGGGACGTATGGATTGCCGAGCGCAAGACGCTGCTGGCGCGGGAAAAGGAACTGACTCACCTGCGCGACCAGATTGCCCGTGAGCGCCGCGCGCTGCCATGGGAGCGCATCGATAAGAGCTACGTTTTCGACGCGCCCGAAGGCCGTCGCACGCTCGCCGAACTTTTCGACGGGCGCCGCCAACTGCTGGTGCAGCACTTCATGCTTGCGCCGGGATGGGAGCAAGGCTGCCCGAGTTGTTCCTTCATGGCGGATCACACCGACGGCATGAATGTGCACTTGGCGCATCGCGACGTTACGCTGGTGGCCGTCTCGCGCGCGCCGCTGGCCGAGATCGAGCGCTTTCGCCAACGCATGGGGTGGCGGTTCAAGTGGGTGTCGTCGCACGGCAGCGACTTCAACTACGACTTCGGCGTCAGTTTCACGCCCGAGGAAGTGGCCAAAGGCGAGATCGACTACAACTACGGCAAATGGCCCCACGCGTACGACGAGTGGCCCGGCGTCAGCGTGTTCTTCATGGGCGATGCTAACGAGGTCTTCCACACATATTCGACCTACGGACGCGGCGTGGAGGTGATGATGGGCACCTATAACATCCTCGATCTCACGCCCAATGGCCGCGATGAGCGAGACGTGGAGTACAAGATGGAGTGGATTCGCCACCACGACCGCTATGAGCCGGCGCCGGTTGCCAAGGCGCCGTCGGGGGCCGGTTCGGTGGAGCGATTGTTTGATTCCCTCAAGAACGAATGCTGCCATTGAGCCTATGGCATCGACGGAGAGCGCGATGAAAATTCTCAAGAAGGATCACGCTGGAGCACCTGAGGTCGTTGATCGGCGCACCTTCCAGGCCGAGCTCGACGCCTTGCGGGTCCGAGAGAAGGCTCACATGCGAGAGGGCGACGCCATTGCGGCCGCGCGCCGGCGGCTTCCCATGGTCGAGGTGAATGGCGCCACGCCGCTTATTGGCGAACATGGCGCGGTGACATTATTCGACGCGTTCGAGGGTCGTCGACAGCTCATCGCCTACTATTTCATGTGGCACGCCGGTCGCACCGCGCCAGAGCAGTGCGAAGGCTGCACCTTCTATACGTCGCAGGTCCGCGAACTGTCCTTCATCCATTCTCGCGACGTCACCTACGCCACATTCTGCCAAGGCCCGTATCCTGAGAGCGCCCGGTACCGCGATTTCCTGGGCTGGCAAATGCCCTGGTATTCGGCACCGCGGGAGTCGCTCGACACTCTCCTGCTCGGACGCCGGGTCGGCATGATGCACATCGTTTGCTATCTGCGACAGGGATCCAAAGTCTTTGAGACGTACTGGACGACACGGCGCGGCGTCGAGGCGATGGACAACAGTTACCGGCTGCTCGACTTGACCGTCTACGGGCGGCAGGAGGCGTGGGAGGATTTGCCGGCCGGCTGGCTACAACGACCGGAAGATGAGCACCCTTACCGTAGCGATGGACGTCCCATCGTCCAGTGGCCCCGCCTGAAAGCAGGGTATTCGGACGATCTCGGAACCGCCAAGCGCTGAGGGGCGATCATGTCTGATATTTTCATGACCTCACCGCCGGCCGGCTCGAGGCAGGTGTTCGGAAACAATCGCGCGTCGGCCGCCCGCGTCGCGGCCGACTGGCTCTGTCTTGCGGCCACTCCGACCTTCGCTATCATGGCGCTACTGACTGCTTGCGGTGGCGGCCAGCCGGATATCCTCTGCGCGGCCATGCGGCATGCGTCGCCGCTTAGCGGAATGGTGCCGATGTACCTCTTGATGAGCGTCTTCCACCTGGCGCCGTGGCTGAAGCTGATTTGCGGTCGATAGCAGGCGATCGCGGCAAAAGGAGAACGCCGCTATCCCGCGTCAGTGCTGCGCGGGCTGCGCCGCGACGGCGTCCCGCGCGCGGTGGAAATCCGGCAAGGGCGGCGGGCCCCAGACATTGGTCTTGCCGGCGACCCAGGTCTTCGGCCGCTGCGGCGTATCGAGGTGCCACGGCCGCGGCTCGAAATAGCCGAGCTCCTCGTCGAGCATCTGGTCGAGCTCGCAGAACAACTCGATGACCTGATCGTCCGGATTGCGGTGATAGGTGGCGACGTTGTGGCCGGGGCCGTGGCGCAGCGGGCCCCAGATGATCGGGATTTTCTTTTGTCCGAACAGGTCGCAGGAATTCTGCAGATGGATGAAGTCCTTCAGCTCGAACGCCATGTGATGCATTTTGGTGTCGTCGCCGCGGATGAAATTCACGGTGTGATGATCGGAATTGCAGCGCATGAAGACGAAGAAGTCGTCGATCCAGTCGGAGACCTTGAAGCCGAGCACCTTGCTCGTAAAACTCCGCGGTCTTTTGCGGATCTTCGACCACCCAGGCGATGTGGCCGAGCTTGAGCGGCCCGACGCCGTGGTGCGCCAGATGCTTGCCGAGATAGCTCCATTCCTTGAACAGCGCGATGGTGGTGCCCTTGTTGTCCTTAAACGTGAGCACCGGGCCCGATGCCGGGAATGGAATCGTTGCGCAGCTCGCTTTTGATGCCGTCCTTTTCGAGTTCGCGGGCGAGCGCGCCGAAATCGGAATCCGGCGCCACTTCGAACGACAGCGTGGTGCAGCGTTCGACTGTCGCCTTTGTCGATCTGGATGGCGAGCTGGCCGATCTTGGTGGTGAGGAAGGCGCGGTCTTTTTCGCGCTCGGCGAGCACGAGCCCCATCACCTCGGTGTAATAGTCGACGAGGCGCGGCAAGTCGGGCGTCTCGAAGGTGGCGTGTCCGATGCGTCGTGGCTTGATCATGGCGGTTCTCCGCTCTGTCGTTTCCATAATCCGCGCCGGCGGCTGATCCAGTCATCGCCGCCGCGCTGACACTCGCGGCATGCGTCGGCGAAGCTCACTGCGATACCGCCGGCTTCGCGGAGTACTGACAAGCGGCCGGCTTCGCGGACTTGCCAAGGCGCGGGATCGCGGTTTGGTCGCAGACCGCTAAGGTCAAAACGGGAGTAGACGCAATGGCTTTGGCAAAACCCGCCGGCTACAAGCTCGCAACCTATAAATCGAGCGAGGGACCGCGCGCCGGCCTCGTTATCGGCGAGGAGGTGTTCGACGCGGCAAAGCTCACCGGCAAGCCGGCCTATGCCACCGTCCTCGGCATTCTGGCGGACTGGAAGACGGCCGAAGGCGCGCTGAAAAAGGCCGCCGCCGGCGCCGGCAAAAGCCGGGCCAAGCGGCAGCCGCTGAAAAAGACCAAGCTCCTGGCGCCGGTCCAGTTCCCTCGACGATCTATTGCGCCGGCGCCAATTACGCCGACCATGCCGCGGCGATGGCGGCGCGCGAGGGCAGTCCGCCGCCGGCCGATCCGCATGAGCAGGGCCTCAAGCCGTGGCATTTCCTTAAAGCCGCGCGCACCATCGCCGATCCCGGCGCGACTATCAGGATTTCCCACTACGCCAAGGCGATGGACTGGGAGATCGAGCTTGCCGCGGTGATCGGCCGGCCGGCCAAGGACGTGCCGAAGGAGAAGGCGCTCGATTACGTCGCCGGCTATATGGTCTCCAACGACCTTTCGGCGCGCGACCGCGGCCGCCGGCCGGGCGTGTCCCGACACCTCGCCCTTCAAGATGGACTGGACCAAGCACAAGACCTTCGAGGGGTCGTGCCCGATCGGGCCCTGGATCGTGCCGGCAAGCGATATCGCCGACCCGCAAAATCTCGGGCTGAAACTGTGGGTCAACGGCGAACTCAAGCAGGATTCCAATACCGGCAAGATGCTGTTCACGCTGGCCGAGCAGATCGAGCAACTCTCAATCAACATGACGCTTCACCCCGGCGACCTGATCCTCACCGGCACGCCGTCCGGCACCGGCGCCGAGAGCGGCACCTTCCTCAAGGCCGGCGACGCGGTGAAGATCTGGATCGAGAACGTCGGCGAGATCGAGAACCGCATGGCATAGCCGGCCGTCGCGCCCGGCATGGCTGGGCTCTGAGTCTATGCCCGTCGCGCAGGCCTTCGGTCTGTGCTAAAAGGACTAATCAGAGGCAGCGGTTTTGAGTCCTGCCGCTCAATCGCCCCGCCGAGGGCGAGGCAGAGAAGCGAATCGAAACCGAACAAGGGTAAAACGCGAGGGCGTCACGCAATGGCCGAAAAATTCGTCGCAAAACTCTCCGAAATGCAACGACGGCGACCGCCGCATCGTCTTTGTCGGCGACAACGAGATCGGCGTGTTCCGGCACGAGGGCGAGTTCTTCGCCTACAGTAATTTCTGCCTGCACCAGGGCGGCCCGGCCTGCGAAGGGCTGACCATCGCCAAGGTCGAAGAGCGGCTGCGGCCGGACAAGACCTCGATGGGCCTGTTTTTCTCCGAGGACGAGATGCACTTCGTCTGCCCGTGGCACGGCATGGAATACGACATGAAGACCGGCGAGTGCGTGTCGCGATCGCAAGATGAAGCTGAAGAGGTACAAGACGGTGCAAAAGGGGGAAGATCTTTATGTCGTCGCCTAGGCGCGCAGCCAAAGCTGTGCGCCAAAGCCGCGCGTTAAGATCCTGGCGCGGGCCGCCCGCCGCGTTGCGCGCGATCAAGCCGGCCGTGGCGGCCGACAACGGCGCTTCGGCGGAGGCCAAGCGGGTCGCTGCGACGCTCGAGCGCAGCATCATCGACGACAAACTCGACACCGTGTCGGCCGAAGCGCTGCAAAAGCTGATCGCGGCCGCTTGCCGGGTCTATACCGCGCGCGCGCCAAGCCGGCGAGCAATTCACGCCGATGCCGAAGAATTCGATTACCGCCACCGACGTCATGGTCACGGCGAGCGGATTGTTGAAGTCGGCCGATCTCGCCGTGTTCGAGCTCGGCATGTGGCAAAACTGGACGGGTCGCTGAACCCGCCATTGGAAAGAATGGGAACGGAGAAAACGTCATGGATCTCATCGCCGATCGCGGTCGCCGCGTAACGATCGAGGAACTCAACACCACCCGGCTGTTGTCGCATGCGCGCAAGCAGGCGCATCAGCGCAATCTCGACGACATGGTGATCGTCGACGTCGATGCCCACCATTACGAGAACGAGAGCTACGACGAGTTCCTGCCCTACATGGAAAACGACGTGATGCGTCAGCTCAGCCTGGCGAGCCGCACCAAGAACAATCGCGCCGGCATCACGGCGAGCCAGGTCGGCTATCAGGACATGGGCGGCCGCGTCACCCGCTATCCGATGCGCAGCTCGGAAAAGACCGACGGCCTCAAGGGCGGCGCAGCGCGACATCCAGCTCGGTCATCGCTGGATGGACGCCATGAGCGTCGATTATTCCTGCCTGTTCCCGACCGGCATGCTCAATATCGGGCTGCATCCGCAGAAGGAAATGGAGGTCGAGCTGTGCTGGGCCTATAATCGCTGGCTCACCGAGAAGGTCATGCCCGAAGGCGACAACCGCTTCTTCTCGATGCTGTGCCTGCCGTTCAACAGCCCGGAAGCAGCGCTGCGCCACGTCGAGGTGTTCGGCGATCGCCCGAATGTCGGCGGCTTCATGGTCACCACCGTGCGCTCCGACATGGCGGTCTACGACAATGCCTACATGAAGCTCTATCGGGCAATGGAGGAGCGCGGCCTCGTGCTGTCGTTCCATTCCGGCCCGAACTGGGGCGAGCCGATCTACAAGAGCTGCAACCGCTTCCTCTCGGCGCATGCGCTCGGCTTCACCTGGTACAACGTCGTGCATTGCACCAACTGGGTGATCAACGGCATGGGCGAGCGCTTCCCCAAGCTGCCGGTGGTCTGGATCGAATCCGGCATCGCCTGGGTGCCGTTCCTGATGCAGCGGCTCGACCACGAATTCATGCTGCGGCCGTCGGAAGCGCCGCTCCTGAAAAAGAAGCCGTCGGATTATATGCGCGACATGTACTATTCGTCGCAGCCGATGGAGATTCAGGATTACGGCGCGATGGAGTGCACGTTCCGCATGATGAATGCGGAGACGCAGCTGCTCTATTCGTCCGACTATCCGCACTGGGACTTCGACCTGCCGTCGACGATCTACGATCTGCCGTTCCTGTCGGAGAAGGCCAAGCACAATATCCTCGGCGGCACCGCGGCGCGGCTGTTCAAGCTGCCGCCGCGCAACGACAAGCAGAAAGAAAATCTCAAGCGCTTCGGCAATCTGCACCGCCGCGGCCGCTTGACCGCTTTGCCGCTATCCCGCCGCGCGGGCAGGATCGGACGACCAATGCCCGGCTTTTGCCGGGCATTTTTCTCGCCGCCCGGCGTCAATTGCGGCGCAAGCAGGGCGCGGAACTTTTCGTGGAACTGAAAGCAACTAAAATTAGTTAGAAATTGCAGGTGGTTGTGCTCGGCTTGTGCGATGCACAAAATACTGGCTTTTTTGTTATCCAATCGTTATCCCAAGCCCTCCAGCAGACAAGAGGGACGACCGAGGATGAAGCTACTTGTAGCCGCGGGACTTTTTGTGGGTCTTGCTTTGAGCCTTTCCGCCACTGCCGCGAACGCGATCGATCTCGCCGAGCTGGCGCCGTGCCGGCCGGCCGCCGCGAAGCTGTGCGACCGCGACCGGCGGCATGACCTGGAACAACCTGCTGCGCTGCGGCGCGACGCTTGCCGCCCATAGCTGGCGCGTCGGCGACCAGTGCCGCGCGGTGCTGCATAAATACGGGCAGTTGTGATCGTATCATCGAAATTCTGTAGCGTAGTTGCGTAGTACAAAACCCCGGCGCCCAGCTTTTTAGAAACTGGCGCCGGGGTTTTTGTTTCTCAAAGCATGACCTTCCGGAAACCGCGATAGCCGCCGGGATGAACGCGCTCCGCGAACGGCGGGCGGTCACTGCGACCGCCCGTCGCCGCGCCAGCGGCTTCGTTCAATCGGTGCTGGACTTCGCTTTGATCTGTCTTATCTGCGCCTCGCTCAGTGCCGCGGATGAAATCCGGCAGCGGGATGAAGCCGACGGGCTGGAGATAGTTCGCGGCGTTACCGCCGGTTTCCGAGATGCTCCAGCGCAAGAAGGAGCGCAGCGCATCGGCCGTTGCGGCGTCGGGCTGCGATTTCGAAACGACGGCGTATTCGTAGTTGATCAGCGGATAGCTGTTGTCGCCGGGAGCGAAGACGAGGCTGATGCGCTCATAGGGCGGCGTGCGCGGGTCGAGCTGGGCGGCGGCATCGGCAATCGACTGCGGCGTGGGGAGCAGGAACTTGCCGTTTTGGTTCTCGACCATGGCCGTGCCGAGACCGGCTTTGGCGATCTGCGTCGGCGTAGCTGATGCCCACGTAGCCGATCGAGTAGGGGGTGGCGGCGAGCGCCTGAACGAGGCCGTCATTGCCGGTCGCGGTCTTTTCCGCGGCGACATTGGGCCAAGCGATCTGGTGCTGCCGATAGCCTGGGATTGTTCTCCCGATTTATCGGCCGAGAAATCCAGGAACTGGGTGAAGATGAAGGTGTCGCCGGAGCCCTCGGCACGACGGACCGGAATGATCGTCTGGTGCGGGAGCGCCACGCCCGGGTTCATCGCTTTGATCGCCGGATCATCCCACTGCGTGACGGCGCCGGAATAGATCGCGGCGAGCGTCGGGCCGTCGATCTTGATGTTCGCGCCGTTGAGACCCGGAAGATTATAGTTGATCGTCTGGGCGAGATGGCGAGCGGGATATCGAGGATATTCGGGTTGTGCGCCGCGACGCGTCGGAGAGATAGGCATCGGAGGCGCCGATGCTGGCCGTGCCCGCGAGCGCCGCTTCGTCGCCGGCGCCGGAGCCGGTCGCCGCCGCGGTAAGATCGACATCGGGAGCGACGCTCTTGTAGCCGGCGATCCAGGACTGGAACAGCGGGTAGAGCAAGGTCGAGCCGGTTTCCGTGAGCGTGATGTTGCGGCCGCATGCGCCATCGGGACCCCGAGGAGAAGCGCGATGGCGCCGCCGCCGAGCATGCGGCGAAGTCTGTTCTTCATGACTGCGTTTCCTGTTCTTTGTTGTTGTCTGCTCAGCGGCCGATGGTATCGAGGTTCACGCCGGTGGTTTCGATGCGGAACAGCCAGGTCACGATCGCGCCCAGCACGGAGCTGATGACGAGGCCGTAAAGCAGCGAGCGAGTACCGATGGTGACGAGCAGGATCGGGAAGCCGTAGGTGGTGGCGACCGCGCCGACCTTGCCGATCATCGCCGCGAAGCCGGCGCCCATGCCGCGGACTTCAGTCGGGAACACCTCGCCCGCGAGCAGGTAGGTTTGCGCGTTGGGGCCGAGATTGGTCATGAAGTTGAACAGCATCACGCCGGCCATGATGAGGTAGAGCCTGGTCGAGCCGTCCGCGTCGATGCGACAGGGAGGCAATACCCAGCCCGACCGCGCAGCCGAGGAAGCCGAAGATCTGCAACTTGATGCGTCCCAAGCTGTCCGACAGCGCGATGGCAAAGATGATGCCGACGATGAGCAGCGACGTTGTGAGGGCCGCGGCCTCGGCCGAATGGATACCGCTCGCAATCAGGTCGGCGGGGCTGCGGATCTTGTCCGGCCCGCTGCCAAGCGCGGCAGCGATCAGGGTCGGCGTGAAGACGCCGATGCCGTAAGTGCCGAGATCCTGGAACAGCCACGGCGCCGAAGAGAAGATGGTGGCGCGGCGATTTTTCGCGTTGAAAAGCGCGAAGAAGCTCTGTTTCGACGCGCTCTTCTCATCGACGACATGGCGTGTCAGCTCCACTTTCTGCGGGTAGGTCGGCTTACGGGCGAGCAGGCGCGTCACGGCCTTTTCGGCGTGTTCGTGCGCGCCGCGCACGATCAGCCAGTTGGCGCTTTCCGGGATGAAGAAGCGGCCGATGGTGATGAGCACTGCCGGCGCCAGCGCGGTCGCGTACATCCACCGCCAGGCATCGATGCTCGGGTCGAGCACGAGCACGAGGGCGCCGACCGCGATGCCGCTCATGGCGCCGACCGCCTGGAAGGCGAAGGCGCCGAGCACAAGGCGGCCGCGCGACGCGCTGGGAATGCTCTCGGAGATGATCATGTGCGCGGTCGGGTAGTCACAGCCGAGCGCCATGCCGATGCCGAACAGGCAGATCACCAGCGATAGAAAACCCCCGACCATGATCAGCAGCGCCAGGAACAGGCAGAAGATAATCATCTCGGCGATGAACATGAGCTTGCGGCCGAAATAGTCCGACAGGCCGCCGAGCAGGATGGTGCCGACCAGAATGCCCGCGAGGCTTGCCGAGGTGACGAGTCCCGCCTCGCCGGCGCTGAGCCCGAATTCACGGGTGATCAGCGGCACCGTCACGCCGCCCATGAACACGACGAAGCCCTCGAAGAACTTGCCGGACGCGGCGAGCGCCCAGATGCGCCACTGCATGCCCGTCATGGGCGTGGATTTCAGCGTGGTGCCGTCGGACCACACGGGCAATTCGTCGATATATTCCTGGACTGTTTTATTGCCCGGCACCGGTTGGTTGCCCGGTGGGCTGTATACTTCTCGCGCAGCGACGTTGGCCATTGCCTAAGCTCCCCCGATTACGAGATCGCAATCTGCGGGCGCTTGATGACGCTCACATGACAACGACAGCCATGCTGTCATGCGTGAATTGTGGCTAGCCGCGGAGGCCTCAGTTCTTGTTGTAATCGTCCTGAGACCGGATTTACCGGGTGAAGTCGCTTACAGACTCCATGTTTTTCATCATTTCCGCAACACCGATTTGGTTGCTCGATCCGATCGCGGCGCCGCACCAACCATCACCCCGGTAGCAATCCGGGGTGATGGCTCAGAACGGATGTGGAGTTCGTCGTATTGGTTTCGATGGCGCCGCTATTTTGCGGCAGGAGCCGCTGCGTGATGATGGTGGTGATGATGATGGATGGTGGTGGTGGTGGTGATGATGCATCGCGGGCGCCGCCATTGGCGCGGTTGCGGCGGGAGCCGCCATTGGCGCGGCTGCGGCGGGAGCCGCTGCTGGCGGGGTAGCGGGTGCCGGTGCCTGTGCGAACGCGGGCATCGCCGCAAAGTAAGCCACCATAGCGGCCGCCCCCAGTAGGTTCCTGAGCATAATCTCTCTCCTTTGAAGTTTTTTTGGACGTTATGTCCTATTAAGCGGTACGTACCGCCGCATGAATGGCCCCTGAACGAGGCTGCCCGTCATAGTCGCGTGTGCGCTGCAGCATGCTGTATCCCCGGGCTTAATCAAACTGACAACTATTGTTCCTAAAATCGTCGCGGCGCGGTGGGGATGCCGCCCGCGCCTTGCCAGTCGGGGAATCTGATGCACACATTACTGTTGCCGCTGCAGCCGCGGTTCATCGCATTCACGCTCGTCGTCCTGATCGCCGCAGCGCTCGGCTTGGAATTCTTCCTCGGTTTCAGATCGCTCTTGATCGATATCCCGCTGGTCGTCTTTATTGCCTTGGCGGTGGTCGGCACCGTCGACGTTTTGCAGAAACGCCACGCGGTGCTGCGCAATTATCCGCTCTCGGCGCATATCCGCTTCATCCTCGAAGAGATCCGCCCCGAGATCCGGCAGTATTTTCTCGAAAGCGAAAAGGACGGCACGCCGTTCTCGCGCGACAAGCGCGCGATCGTCTATCAGCGCGCCAAGCGGGCCTTGGACAAGCGGCCGTTCGGCACGCAGAACGACGTCTATGCCTCGGGCTTCGAATGGCTCGATCATTCGATCGCGCCGAAGCCCGTGGCGAAGGAGCCGTTTCGTATCGTCATCGGCGGCCCGGATTGCGAGAAGCCCTATTCGGCGTCGATCTTCAACATTTCGGCGATGAGTTTCGGCGCGCTCAGCCGCAACGCCATCCTGCGCGCTCAACGGCGGCGCCAAGAGAGGCGATTTCGCCCACGACACCGGCGAGGGCGGCTATAGCCCTTATCATCGCGAAAACGGCGGCGACATCATCTGGGAAATCGGCTCCGGCTATTTCGGCTGCCGCAACGGCGACGGCACGTTCTGCGCCGAGAAATTCGCCGCAGGCGCGACCGAACGACCAGGTCAAGATGGTCGAGCTCAAGCTCAGCCAGGGCGCCAAGCCCGGCCACGGCGGCGTGCTGCCCGGCGCCAAGGTCAGTCCCGAGATCGCCATCGACGCGCGGCGTGCCGGTCGGCGTCGACTGCATCTCGCCGTCGCGCCATTCGGCGTTTTCGACGCCCGATCGAGATGATGCAGTTCATCGCCACGATGCGGCGGCTGTCCGGCGGCAAGCCGGCGGGCTTCAAGCTCTGCATCGGCCATCCCTGGGAGTTCCTCGCCATCTGCAAGGCGATGCTGGAGACGGAGCATCTATCCCGACTTCATCGTCGTCGACGGCAAGGAAGGCGGCACCGGCGCGGCGCCGCTCGAATTCACCGACCATCTCGGCATGCCGCTGCGCGAGGGGCTGAACTTCGTGCACAACGCGCTGATCGGCATCAATGCCCGCGACCGCATCAAGCTCGGCGCCAGCGGCAAGATCATCACCGCCTTCGACATCGCCCGCGTCATGGCGCTCGGCGCCGACTGGTGCAATTCGGCGCGCGGCTTCATGTTCGCGCTCGGCTGCATCCAGTCGCAGTCCTGCCACACCGACCGCTGCCCGACCGGCGTCTCGACGCAGGACCCGATCGCGCCAGCGCGCGCTGGTGGTGCCCGACAAGGCCGAGCGCGTGTACAATTTCCACCGCGCCACCATCGAGTCGCTGGCCGAGCTGGTCGCGGCCGCGGGGCTCGATCATCCGACGCAATTCGCGCCGGCGCATTTTTCGCGGCGCGTCTCGCACCAACGAGGTCAAGAGCTTCGCCGAGCTTTATCCGCCGCTGAAGCCGGGCGAATTGCTCGCCGGCAGCGCAGCGACAAGCGATACGAGATCGCCTGGGCGATGGCGAGCGCCGGAGGAATTCCGGGCGCTGCCGCGCGCGGCGTAGGCCGTGGCATGCTTAGCGCTTCGTTTCGCTGCGCTTCGCCGAAACCAGGTTAGGCGCGCATCATAGCGACGCTGACCAAGGCACTGCAGCGACTGACGACGCGGCGAGTGCCGTTGGCGCCCGGCACTCTCCCGCAACCTATTGTGGGCCCGGCGGTTATGAGAAAGGCGTTCGTTGCGCGCTCGCCGGCTCGAAGCCAATGTCTATTGCAAGAACCATTATTGGAGAAAACGCATGGCCAAGAAGAAGCGCAAATACTCACCCAGCGTCGGCGAGCGACGTCGAGCAAGCGAAATGCGCCGCTTCGAGACGCGGCACCGCCAGAAGCGGCAAGGGCGGCAAAGGCGGCAAGGTCAAGAGCCGCAAGCAGGCGATCGCGATCGCCCTGTCCGAGGCGCGCAAGGAAGGCAAGCGAGTGCCGAAAAGAAATCGTAAGCGGCGCGGTGTTCGATCGCGGCCGATTATCGCGAGCGGAGGATAAAGGCGCGCCTTCGCTCAGGCTGCGGCGTGAAGGTTGCGAGGATTTGGCGCTAGCTAACGGCCCTGTCGTGGGCGCAGCACTTCTCACATCCAACCGAGCAGGATAGGCTTCGCGCAATCAGCGGTCGTCGCCGGAGTACCGCACACATGACAATCCGCGTCGACAGTTTTTGTCTTTGGCGGCGGCCGGCGCGATTGCCGGCTTTCCGACGGATTGCGTCGGCGCTCGATTATCCGACCCGGCCGGTGCGGATTATCGACGGCTTCGGCGGCGGCAGCACGCCCGATCTGGTGTCGCGGCTGATCGGTCAATGGCTGTCGGACGGCTGCATCAGCCCTTCGTCGTCGACAACCGGGTCGGCGCCGGCGGCAATATCGCGGCCGAGGCGGTCGCCAATGCGGCGCCGGACGGCTACACGCTGCTCACTTGCGTCACCGCGGACGCGATCAACGCCACGCTCTACGAGCAAATCTGGATTTCGATTTCCTCCGCGATTTCGCGCCGGTCGCCGGCGTGATCCAGCTGCCGATGGTGATCCTGGTCAATCCATCGTTCCCGGCCAAGACGCTTCCCGAGTTCATCGCTTATGCCAAAGCCAATCCCGGCAAGATCAATTTTGCTTCGCCCGGCGTCGGCACGCCGATGCATGTCGCGATCGAGCTGTTCAAGATGCAGGCCGGCATCGACGTCGTGCACGTGCCGTATCGCGGGCCGGCGCCGGCATTCACCGATTTGCTGGCCGGCCAGGTTCAGGCCTTCATCATCACGCTGTCGAGCGCGATCGGATTCATCAGGACCGGCAAATTGCGGGCCTTGGCGGTGACCGGCGCGAAACGGGCGGAGGTGTTGCCGGATGTGCCGACGGTGAGCGAAGTCGTTGCCCGGCTTCGACGCCACGGCCTGGGACGGAATCTGCGCGCCAAAGGGCACGCCGGCCGGCCATCGTCGACACGCTCAGCAGCAATATCGCCGCCGGGCTCGCCGAACCGCAGATCGTGGCAAGGATCAAGGATCTCGGCGGCGAGACCGAGCCGATGGGCTCCGCCGAATTCGCCAAGTTCCTCGCCGCCGAAACCGCAAAATGGGCCAAGGTGGTCAAATTCGCCAAGATGCAACGCGGATTGATCTGAGCGCTCGGGAGATCACGATGACACTGCCGCGCCGGCGATTTCTGCATCTGGCTGCGGCCGCTGCTGCGCTGCCGGCGCTGTCGCGCCTCGCGCGCGCGGACGATTATCCGACGCGGCCGGTCCGCCTGTCGTCACGGTGCCTGCCGGCGGTTCGCCCGACATTATCGGGCGGCTGATCGCACAATGGCTGTCGGAAAAACTCGGCCAGCCGTTCGTCGTCGAAAACAAGCCCGGCGCCAGCACCAATATCGGCACCGAGCTTGTTCTGAAATCGGCGCCGGACGGCAACACGCTCTTGCTCGCGATGTCGTCGAATGCGATCAACTCCGGCGCTCTATCAGCATCTGAATTTCGATTTTCATCCGCGACGCCGTGCCGGTGGCGAGCATCGCGACGCATCCCGCTGGTGATGGACGTCAATCCGGCGGTGCCGGCGAAAACCGTTCCCGAATTCATCGCTTACGCCAAGGCCAATCCGGGCAAGATCAATCTTGCCTCGGGCGGCAGCGGCACGCCGCTCTATGTCGCCGGCGCGCTGTTCCGCATGATGGCCGGTCTCAACCTGGTCGACGTCATCTATCAGGGCGAAGCCGCGGCGATGCCCGATCTCCTCGGCGGCCAGGTGCAGGCGATGTTCGGCGTCATGCCGGCGTCGATCGGCTACATCAAATCCGGCAAACTGCGCGCGCTCGCGGTCACGAGCCCCAAGCGCCAGGAGCTGTTGCCGGACGTCCCGGCCATGGCGGAATTTCTGCCCGGCTACGAGGCGAACGGCTGGTACGGCCTCGTCGCGCCCAAAGGCACGCCGCCGGACGTCGTCGCCACGCTCAATAAACAAGTCAACGCCGCGCTTGCCGATCCGGCGATGCGCAAGCGCTTTACCGATCTCGGCTGCGAAGTCTTCACCGGCACGCCCGCCGACTTCGCAAAATTCATCGCCGACGAAACCGCGAAATGGGCCAAGGTGATCAAATTCGCCAATATCAAAGCGGACTGACGTCGGCGCGCGCAATCCATGGAGGACATCGATGGAATTCCCCGCCGCCGGCTTCTGCACCTGGCCGCAATCGCGGCGGCGTTGCCCGCACTGACGCGCGTCGCCGCGCGCGGCGGATTATCCGACGCGGCCGGTGCGCATCGTCGTGCCTTATCCCCCCGGCATCGCTCCCGACGTCGCCACGCGGCTTCTGGCGGATGCGCTGTCGCAGCATTTCGGCCAGCAATTCATCGTCGACAATCGGCCCGGCGGCGCCAGCAATATCGGCACCGAAATCGTCGTCCATGCGGCGGCCGACGGCTACACGCTGTTGACGCTGACGATGACCAACACGATCAACGTGTCGCTGTACGACAACCTGTCCTTCGACGTGATGCGCGACATCGCGCCGGTCGCCGGCCTCGTCAAATTGCCTCTGGTGCTGGTGATCAATCCCGCGGTGCCCGCGCAGACGTTGCCGGAGTTCATCGCTTACGCCAAGGCCAATCCCGGCAAGATCAACTATGCCTCGGTCGGCAGCGGCGCCGCGACCAACGTGGCCGGCGAATTGTTCAACGAGATGGCCGGCATCAAGCTCGTCAATGTGCCGTATCGCACCAGCTATATTCCCGATCTGTTGAGCGGGCAGGTGCAGGCCGGCTTCACGCCGGTCCTGCAAACGCTGAGCCTCATCAAAGCCGGCAAGCTCCGCGCGCTTGCGGTGACTGGCGTTGCGCATTCGGACGTGCTGCCGGATGTGCCCAATGCCGCGCAATTCGTCCCCGGCTACGACGTCGCGGTCTGGGATGCGGTCGGCGCGCCGGCGAAGACGCCGCCCGCGATCATCGACACGCTCAACAAGGCGATCAACGCGGCGCTGAGCGAGCCGAAGATGCAAGCGCGGTTCACCGATCTCGGCGCCGCGCCGATGATCATGACGCCCGGCGAGCTCAAGGAATATATGGCCGACGGAAATAAAAAAATGGGGCAAGGTGGTCAAAACCGCCGGCATCAAAGCGGAGTGAGCGGCTGCCGGCACGTCGGCCGACGCGTCGAGGGGGAGGAGCCATGAAAAGGATTTCCGCGCCGCATTTTTCTCACTAGTGCGGCGGGCGCCGCCGTCGCTCCGTTGCTGCCGCGCCTGGCGTCGGCGCTCGATTATCCGACGCGTCCGGTGCGCTGGATCAACGGCTTTGCGCCGGGCGGCGCGCCCGACGTCATCGCGCGGCTCCTTGGCCAATGGCTGTCGGCGCGGCTCGGCCAGAATTTCGTCGTCGAGAACCGCCCCGGCGCCGGCACCAATATCGCCACGGAGACGGTCGTCGCGCGCGCCGGCCGACGGCTATACGCTTCTTCTGATCGCCTCGCCGAACCTGATCAACGCGTCGCTCTATGCGCATCTGCACCTTCGATTTCGTCCGTGACATCGCGCCGGTTGCGCACCATCGGCCGCAATCCGTTCGTCATGGTGACCAATGCGGCGTTCCCGGCCAAGACCGTCGCCGAATTCATCGCCTATGCCAAAGCCAATCCCGGCAAGATCAACATGACCTCGACCGGCACCGGCAACCTGACCAATTTCGCCGGCGAGCTGTTCAAGATGATGGCCGGCGTCGACATGGTCAGCGTGCCGGCCTCGAGCGAGATGCAGGCGCAGAGCGATCTGTTGACCGGCCGGGTCCAGGTCATGTTCGATCCCATCGTCTCGTCGATGGGCTACATCAAGTCGGGCCAGTTCCGCGCGCTGGGCGTCACCAGCGCCGAGCGCCTGCCGTCGCTGCCCGACGTGCCGGCGGTCGGCGAAGCCGTGCCGGGCTATGCGGTCGACGGCTGGCTCGGCCTCGGCGCGCCCAAGGGCACGCCGGACGCGATCGTCGAAACACTCAACGCCGCGCTCGCCGCCGGCATCGCCGATCCGCAGATCAAGGCGCGGCTGGTCAATCTCGGCTTCGTGCCGACGGCGATGACGCCCGCCGAGTTCGGCACGTTCATCGCCGACGAAACCGCCAAATGGGCCAAAGTGGTCAAGTTCGCCGGCGTCAAGCTCGATTGATCGCCGCGGCGCGATTGCCGTTCAACCGCGCTTCGCCAACATCGCCTTGACCCGCTGCGGCGTCACCGGCAGTTCGCGCACCGCGCCGGGAATGCCGATGGCGTCGTCGATGGCCGAAGCGATGGCGGCGCCGACGCCGGTGATGCCGCTCTCGCCGGCGCCCTTGATGCCGAGCGGATTGAGCGGGGTGGTGTAGTCCTCGCGCAGCAGCACTTCCGGCGCCGGCGTCTCGTGCATCGCCGGGAGCAGATAATCGGCGAAGGTGACGGCGAGCGGATCGCCGTGCTCGCTGTAAGTGAACTCCTCGAACAGCGCGCCGCCGAGGCCTTGCGCATAGCCGCCGACGATCTGGCCGTGCACCAGCGCCGGATTGATGGCGCGGCCGATGTCGTAGGCGATGCAATAGCGCTCGACCGTGACGCCGCCGGTGTCGCGGTCGACGCGCACCACGGCGACGTGGCTGCCATAGGGATAGACCTGATGCTCGGTCTTGAACCAGCCTTCGGCGGACAGTCCCGGCGCGCGGTCGCCGCGCGCCTTCGCCGTGGGCTCGAGATTTTTCGCGATCGCGGCGAGGCTGATCGAGGGGCCGGGCCTGCCGTCGGATGCGGTCCTTGCGCACAACTTCGCCGCCGACGATGTCGAGCGCGTCGGGCGTCGTCTGCAGCAATTCGGCCGCCATATCGAGCGCTTTCTTGCGCACGTTCAGCGCCGCGATATGCGTCGCCGACGCGGTCATCACCGTGGCGCGCGAGGCATGCGCGCCGATGCCGAACGCGATGCGGTCGGTCTGGCCGTGGATGACGCGGCAATTCCTGTAATCGACGCCGAGCGCGTCGGCGGCGACCTGCGCCATCACCGTCTCAAAACCCTGGCCGATCGAGGCGCCGCCGGTGACCACTTCGACCATGCCCGAAGTGTCGATGGAAATATTGACGCCGTCGGTCGGGCCGAGCCCGCTTTTCTCGACGAACATCGCGACGCCGATGCCGACCAGTTCGCCCGCGGCCTTGCGCTTTTTCACTTCGGCATTGAGCGCGTCCCAGCCGATCTTGGCGAACAGCTTATCGAGGAGCCCGATATAGTCGCCGGTGTCGTAATGGATTTCCTCGCCCAAGGCTTCGAGCGGGCGCGGATAGGGCATCTCGTCGGCGGTGATCGCATTGCGCCGGCGGATCTCGATGCGGTCGATGTTGAGTTGCTGCGCAATGGCGTCGACCAGCCGCTCGCGCACGAAGGTGGTCTCGTAGCGGCCGGGCGCGCGATAGGTCGCGGCCGGCGTCTTGTTGGTCAGCCGGAAATGGCCGATGGCGCGATAGGCCGGCACCCGATAGGGCCCCGGCAAGATGCCGGCCGTCATGTGCACGACGCGCGCCGCGTGGGTGCGCACATAGGCGCCCTGGTCGTGGAAATAGCGGTCGTCGATGGCGAGGATGACGCCGTTGGCGTCGACCGCGGCGCGGATCTGGTGCAGCTGCTGGCGCGAATGATTGGCCGCGATCAGATGCTCGCGGCGGTCCTCGATCCATTTGACCGGCCGGTTGAGTTTCTTGGCGGCGACGCAGACCAGCACGTCCTCGGGATAAAGCTCGCCGCGCACGCCGAAGCCGCCGCCGACATGGGATTCGTGCACGTGGATCGCGCTCGGCGGAAGCCCGAGCATGCGCGACAGCAGTTCCTGGATGCGGTGCGGCACCTTGGCGGCGCCGTGCAGTTCGAGAATGCCGCGCGCGGCGTCGTAGCGGCCGATGGCGCCGCGCGTTTCCAGCGGCACGCCGGAATGCCGGCCGATGGCCAGCTCGAGCTCGACGACATGCGGCGCGTCGCGGAACACCGCATCGACGTCGCCATAGCCCTGGCGGATGATGGCGGCTTCGCTGGAATGGCCCGGCGAAAATTCGACCGGCGCGGCCTGCGCATCGAGCAGCGGCGGCAATTCCTCGATCTCCGCCGTGACCAGATCGGCGGCGTCCTCGGCGATATAGGGATCGGCGGCAAACACCGCGGCGATCGGTTCGCCGACATAGCGCACGCGGTCGCTCGCCAGCACCGGCTGGCGATAGGGATCGAGCGCCGGGATCGAGCCCTCGCGGAAATCGATCGGCGGCACCTCGGCGATGTCGGCTGCGGTCCACACCGCATAGACGCCGGGCAGCGCGCGCGCCGCCGCGGTGTCGATGGCGACGATGCGGCCATGCGCGTGCGCCGAGCGCACGATGCGCATGTGAAGCTGATGCGGAAAATTGATGTCGCCGGCAAACGCCCCGCGCCCGGCCACCAGCGGCGGATCCTCCAGCCGCGCGACCGATTGGCCGATCCACGGCTTTTTGGTTCGGCGTTCATGTCGCGCGTTAACCCATTGCCATGCCCGCGCAAGCGGGGCATCCAGTAATCGCCGACCGTCAATGTCTACTGGATCGTCCGCCTTCGCGGACGATGACACGGAAGGACGGGACTGCTCACGACTTCGCCGCCCGTTCCAGCGCCCGGCGCGTCACTGCCAGCACGAGATCGCGCCGGAATTCGGCGGTGGTGACGTTGTCCTCCATCGGATCGATCGCGGCCGTGGCGGCTTGCGCGGCGGCGCGGAACGCCGCGTCGCCGGGCGCGGCGCCGGACAGCGCGCGCTCGGCTTCCGCGATGCGCCGCGGATTGACCTCGGCGCCGCCGACCGCGAGCCGCGGTTCGGCGATCTTGCCGCCGTCGAGCCGATAGACGCCGAGCGCCGCGGCCATGGCGAAATCGCCGGCGCGGCGGCTGAACTCGTAAAAGCCGCAAGCCGTGTCCGCGGGCGAGCAGCGGCAGCCGCGCCTCGACCAGCAACTCGTCGTCGGCGAGCGCCGTGGTCATGATGCCC
This sequence comes from uncultured Alphaproteobacteria bacterium, assembly GCA_963714345.1. Lineage (GTDB taxonomy): Bacteria > Pseudomonadota > Alphaproteobacteria > Rhizobiales > Xanthobacteraceae > BOG-931. Next base: position 122,114 of record CAVQOD010000016.1, read on the forward strand.
TTGAAGAAATCGCGCGCCGCGATGACGCGCTCGCCGCGCGCGCTCTTGGCCAACACCTCGCCGTCGAGCGCCGCCAGCACCAGGCACCATTCCGACGCCGGATCGGCATGCGCCAGCGAGCCGCAAAAGGTGCCGCGGTTGCGGATCGGATAATGCGCGATGTGGCGCACCACGTCGGCAAGCAGTCTGCCGAGCGGCCCGTCGCAGACCGGCCGGTGAAATGCCGCATGGCGCACGCCGGCGCCGATGACGAGCTTGCCGTCGGCGACGGTGAGGCGCTTGAGCGCGGCGACGCCGTTGATGTCGACGAGATGCGCCGGCTTGGCGAGCCGAAACGCCATGGTCGGCACCAGACTCTGCCCGCCGGCCAGCACGCGGCCGTCCTCGCCGGCGACTTGCGCCAGAATGGCGACCGCCTCGTCGACGGTTTTCGGCGCGTGGTAGCGAAACGCCGCAGGCTTCATCGCGCTGGTTTCAACTGTGGGGTTGGTCTATGTTTTTGAATTGATGCACAGATTTTGGCACAGAGTCAAAGTCCGGCGCGTCCTGTGCGACCCGCAAAACCGGCATGAAGCCTCCCGCATTTTCCTATCACGATCCGCGCTCGACCGCCGACGCCGTCGCGCTGTTGGCGAGCCTCGACAACGCCAAATTGCTCGCCGGCGGCCAGTCGCTGATGCCGATGCTCAATATGCGCTACGTGCTGCCCGACCATGTCATCGATCTCAATCGCGTCGACGGCCTGAGCTACATCCGCGAGCAGGACGGCGCGCTCGAGATCGGAGCGATGACGCGCCAGCGCGACATCGAATTCTCCGAGCTGGTGCGCCGCCGCTGCCCGCTGATGCACGAGGCCATCGCCCAGGTCGGGCACCGCCAGACCCGCAACCGCGGCACGCTCGGCGGCTCGCTGTGCCATCTCGATCCGGCCGCCGAGCTGGTCGCGGTCGCCGCCGCGCTCGACGCCAAGCTCACGGTCGCCGGCAAGACCGGCACGCGCGATATCGACTTCGCCGCGTTCCCGGTCGCCTATATGACGCCGGCGCTGGAGCCCGATGAGCTTTTGACCGGCGCGACGTTTTCCCTGCTGGTCCGAGCGGCACGGTTCTGCCTTCGTCGAGTTTTCCCGCCGCCACGGCGATTTCGCCATTGTCTCGGCGGCGGCGCTGCTCGAGGAGGACGGCGCCGGCAAGGTCACCCGCGCGTCGCTGACGCTCGGCGGCCTGGGCCCGGCGCCGCTGCGCGCCAGCGACCTCGAGCGCGCGCTGATCGGCGAGACGATCGACGACAAGCGGCTGCGCGAACTCTGCGAGCCGCTGCGCAAGCGCGAAGCGGTCGACGACATCCACGCGCCGGCGTCCTACCGCCAACAACTGGCGACGGTGCTGTCGCGCCGCGCGCTGCTCAAAGCGCACGAGCGCGTGATGGCGAGGGCGGCGGCGTGAGCGAGACACGAACCATCGCCGTCACCGTCAACGGCAAGCGCCACGAGGCGGAGGTGCCGGTCCGGCTGACGCTGGCGGATTTTTTGCGCCAGCGGCTGCGGCTCACCGGCACCCATCTCGGCTGCGAGCACGGCGTCTGCGGCGCCTGCACGATTCTGTTCGACGGCCATTCGGCGCGCTCCTGCCTGATGCTCGCGGTGCAGGCCGACGGCCACGAGATATTGACCGTCGAAGGCATCGCGCCGGACGGCAAGACGCTGCATCCGCTGCAGCAGGCGTTCCACGACCATCACGGCCTGCAATGCGGCTTCTGCACGCCGGGCATTCTGACGACGCTGATCGAGCTTCTGCGCGACAATCCGAACCCGACCGAACAAGACATCCGCATCGGCATTTCGGGCAATCTCTGCCGCTGCACCGGCTACCACAACATCGTCGCCGCCGCGCTCGACGCGGCCAAGCGGATGCGAGCAGATGATCTCAGCTGACGGATCGTAGATGGTGTAACGGGCCGAGATATCGAGCTTTGCTGGAAGGCGGTCGTCCCTCAGACTGATGGTGTGACGGAGTCGGGCGATGAGCCTGCTCCAAGCATCAAGGAGAGACGACCATGGTGCATTATGCAGGAATCGACGTGTCATTGGAACAGTCGAGCGTGTGCGTTGTGGATGGCGCCGGCAAGATTGTTTGCGAGGGCAAGGTTGCGAGCGAACCGGCGGCGCTGATTGGCTACTTTGGCTCGCTCGGATTGGCGCTGTCGCGGGTCGGACTGGAGGCGGGACCTTTATCGCAGTGGCTGTACGTGGCGCTGCGGGAAGCGGGTCTGGCGGTCGAACTGTTGGAGACGCGGCACGTGCACGATGCGTTCAAAGCGATGCCGGTGAAGAGCGACCGCAACGACGCGCGCGGGATTGCGCAACTGATGCGGCTGGGCTGGTTCCGTCCGGTGCATTGCAAGTCGATTGCGGCGCAGGAGCTGCGCGCGCACGCTCACGGCGCGCAAGCTGATGCAGTCGAAGCTTCGCGACATCGAGAACCACCTGCGCGGGAGTTCTGCGTGGCTTTGGGCTCAAGGTTGGCCACACCACGGCGCGGCGCTTTGCCGGGCGGATCCGGGAGCTGGTGGCCGCGCAAGCCGAATCTTGAGGCGATCGCGGCAGGCGCTGCTGGCGGTGCACGCGGTGCTGTTGCGCGAGTTCAACGGCTTGGAGAAGCGGGTGCGGATCATGGCTCGCAGCGCATGTGCAGAGCCAGACTTGTTGATATCGACGCCGGCGGTCGGCCCGATGCGTGGCGCTGCCCTATGCGGGCGCCATCGATGCGATTCCGGCGCGCTTTAAGTCCTCGAAACAGACCGGCTGCGCATTTCGGGGTGACGCCGAAGAAGTATCAGTCGGGCGAGACCGACTTCGCCGAGCGTGATCAGCAAGAACGGCGATGCCTCGTTGCGCGAGGCGCTCCGTATCGGGCCGCCCACGTGATGCTGACCAAGCCGGGCAAAGGCTGCTCGCGCCCTCAAAAGTTGGGCGATGCGGATCGCCAGGCGCGCCGGCATGCGCAAGGCCGAGGCGGCGCTGGCGCGCACGCTCGCCGTGATCATGCATCGCATGCTCGCCGACACCGAAGCGTTCAATCCCGCCGCCAGGTGCACCGCATCGCGACAGCCGAACAAGGCGAACGCAGGTTTGCGGGCGGGTCCCAACACCATGCCATCCCGAAGCGAAGTGCCATCGCCGGGACCATGGATCAGGTCAGGCCGCATAGCCGGGACGTCGGCACTCCGAACCAAGCATCCGTAAATTGTCCGAAGCATACAACAGCAACAAACCCCATCAGGCGGACGGCCTGACCGCAGAACCAGCAGCAGAAAGCGAAGTGCCCGGCGTGCGTATGATCCGCAAAAGAGGATTGAGCTGATCGAGGCATCCCGTTACCGGGACAGCCCGGATGACGCAGCAGCGCTAATCGAGGAGACGGCATTGAGGCTCGACGATCGTACCCGGATTACGCTCCGCTTCATCCGGGGCTCCAGGTTCGCGGACCGCTCGACACCGCTGTTTGACATCGCTCGCGCGCGGAGTGCGCTCGCTGGAACGGATGCGATTTACCCTCCCCCGCTTGCGGGGGAGGGTAGAAACGCTACGCCCTCGCGTATTTGCCGCGGTTGAAGAAGCGGTCTTTCTGGTCGTCGTTGGCGGTGTCGCGGTTCGATTTGATGAGCGGCGACCTTGGCGAGCGCGGCCTTCACCGCCGGCCGCTCGTCGATCGATTTGAACCAGCGCGCCAGGTTCGGATTGTCCTCCCACTTCACGCCCTGGACGTCGTGATTGCGCGTCCACGGGAAGGTGGCGATGTCGGCGATCGAATATTCGTCGCCGCCGAGATAGGGCGCTTGGCCGAGCCGCTTTTCCATCACTTCGTAGAGCCGCTTCACTTCGGTCTGATGGCGCGTCATCGAATAGGAATGATCCTTGTCCTTCGGCGCGAACATCTTGAAATGGGTGAACTGGCCGAAATTCGGCCCGACGCCGGAGGTCTGGAAGAACAGCCACTGCAGCACGTCGTATTTCTTCGCCATGTCCTTGGGCAGGAATTTTCCGGATCTTTCGGCGAGATACATCAGGATCGCGCCGGACTCGATGACGGTATAGGGCTTGCCGCCGGGGCCGTCGTGATCGACGATCGCCGGGATTTTCGAGTTCGGATTGATCTTGACGAAATCCGGATTGTACTGCTCGCCTTTCCACACGTCGACGAAATGCTCCTTGTAGGGCAGCTTGGTTTCTTCGAGCATGATGTAGATTTTCTGCACGTTCGGGCTGGTCAATGCATAAAGATCGATCATGGCAATGTCCTCGGTTTCCTCTTTGGATTTTGGCGGAAGGCGGTGAAACTATCGGCCGCGCCGCGATGTCCGGCAAGATGCGCGGCGGGCCATGCCTGCTCTGCCGCCGATCACTTGTGCGACATCGGTATGCCGCGTAGGTTCGCGCCGGTGGCGGCCAAGAACAATGCGAGGGAGAACGAATGCGGCGCCTATTCCAGCGGCTTGTCGCCGTCGCGTTTTGTTGGCGTGGCGGCCGCGCCGTTGCCGGCGCGGCGCGCGCGGAAGACGATTATCCGAACCATGCGGTGCGCTGGCTGGTCGGCTATCCGCCCGGCGGCTCGACCGACATCTGCGCCCGCCTGATCGGGCAATATCTGTCGGAGCATCTGCATCAGCAATTCGCCGTCGAGAACAAGCCGGGCGCCGGCAACAACCTCGCCACCGAAATGGCCGCGCATTCGCCGCCGGACGGCTACACGGTGTTCCTGGTCAATCCGGCCAACGCCATCAACGCCACGCTCTACAAAAATCTGTCGTTCAACTTCATCCGCGACATGGCGCCGGTCGCCGGCTTCATCCGCGTGCCGAACGTGATGGAGGTCAATCCGAGCGTGCCGGCGCACACCGTCAAGGAGTTCATCGATTACGCCAAGGCCAATCCGGGCAAGGTCAACATGGCTTCGTCCGGCATCGGCACCTCGGTCGCATCTGTCGGGCGCATTGTTCATGATGATGACCGGCGTCGATCTGGTGCACGTGCCCTATCGCGGCGCGGCGCCGGCGCTGATCGATATGCTCGGCGGCCAGGTGCAGGTGATGTTCGACAATCTGCCGTCCTCGATCGGCCATATCGAGGCCGGCAGGCTGCGCGCGCTGGCGGTGACGACGGCGAACGCGCGAAAGCGCTGCCGGACGTGCCGACCGTCGCCGAGACCGTGCCGGGCTATGAGGCGAGCGCGTTGTTCGGCATGGCGGTGCCGGCGGGCACGCCGCGCGACATCATCGACAAGCTCAACCATGCGGTCAACGACGCGCTCGCCGATCCGGGCATGCAGGCCAAGCTCGCCGAGCTCGGCGGCACGTTGATCGCCGGCACGCCGGAGGATTTCGGCAAGATCATCGCCGACGAAACCGACAAATGGGCCAAGGTGGTCAAGGCCACCGGCGCGACGGCGGAGTAGAAAGAATGACGACAGGCTTTGACCGCTCATTCCCGCGTAAGCGGGAATCCAGACCGGGTCCCCGCTTTCGCGGGGACGTGCGGTGTTTGTTGGCCGCTCTCAGTTTTCTTTTTGCGCTCGCCGTCTTCATGCCGGCTCTAGCGCAAGATTACCCGACACGGCCGATCCAGGCGCTCACCGCAGCCAGCGCCGGCGGCACCAGCGACATTTTCATGCGCGCCATGGCCGAGGAGCTCGGCAAGCGCTGGAACGAGACCATCGTGGTGGAGGATCGCCCGGCGGCTCGATGAATATCGGCGGCGAGGCTTGCGCCGAGGCGCCGAACGACGGCTATACGATCTGCATCCTGCCGCCGGAGACGCTGGCCTATAACAAGCTTCTGTTCAAAGCGCTGCGCTACGATCCGGAGCGGGATTTCGCACCGATCACCAATCCGTTCTTCACCACCCAGGTGCTGGTGGTGAGCGCCAAGCTCGGCGTGCATTCGCTGACCGAACTGGCCGCACTGTCGAAGGCCAGGCCGAAAACCTTGAGCTACACGGCGCCGTCAATTCCGCTGGTCGCGTTCATGGAGCAATGGATCAAGTCAAACGGAGCGGACATCGTCAAGGTGCCGTTCCGCGGCGGCGGTGAAGCGGTTAACGACATGCTCGGCGGATCGACGCCGGTCGCTTTTTTCGGCGCCTCCAACTGGCTGTCGTTCATCACGAACGGCACCGTAATCCGCTCGCGGTGGACAGCCCGACACGCTCGCCGCTTCTGCCCGACGTGCCGACGCTGGCCGAGCTTGGCTATCACGGCGACCTCACCCGGCTTTATTTCGGCATCGTGGCGCCGGCCGGAACCCCGCAACCGATCGTCCACAAGCTTTCCGACGAGTTCGCCACGGTCGGCAAAGACCCGGACTTCCGCCAGAAGCACATGATCGATGTCGGGCTCGAGCCGGTGTTCAGCACGCCGGAAGAATTCGCCGCCTTCCTGAAAGCCGATCGCGCGGCGTCCGCCCGCATCGTTCATGAATCCGGCATGGAGCCGCAATAGTCCTCATGATCATCGAATGGCACACTCACGTTTATCCGCCCGAGGAAGCCGCGGCCGATGCGCTGGCCTGGGACGGCAAGAGCGGTCCGACCTGGGCCGGCCGCTGCCCGATGACATTGGAGAATGTGCTCGACGCGCATCACCGCTGCGGCATCGCCGTCACCGTCTTCAGCAATGCCGCGCACTACATGCGCGGCAAGCCCGAAGCCGAGGAGCTCAAGGCGATCCAGCGCTGGTCCGATTACGCCGCCGAAATCCAGGACGCCCACAAAGGCAAGCTCTACGGTTTCGCCACCATGCTGCCGTGCGGCGGCCGGCCTTCGTCAAGGAGACCGAGCGCGCCATCCGCCAGCTCGGGCTTAAGGGCATCCTCATCCATTCGAACCACAAGGGCCATTATCCCGACGACGATGAGGCCCGGCCGTTTTGGGAGCTGGTGCAGGATCTGGGCGTCCCGGTCTTCATTCATCCGCCGCATGTCGGTTTTGGCGAGGAGCGGGTGAAGGAGTATCGGCTGGCGTCGAGCGTCGGCCGGCCGGCGGATTTGTGCCTGGCGCTGTCGCGGCTGATCGTGCGCGGCATATTGGAGGATTTTCCGCGCTTGACGATCGTCGCTTCGCACGGCGGCGGCGGAATTTGGGAAGTGATCGGCCGGCTCAATTACGCCTACGAGCTGCAGGAAGAGTGCTATTTCCTCGGGCCGTATACGCCGATCAAGATCAAGCACGAGCCCGGGCATTACGCCAAGCGCATGTATTTCGACACCGTGACTTATCATCCGCCGGCGGCGCAGCTCGTGGTCGACTCGGTCGGCGCCGATCACGTGCTCTACGGCTCAGACGCGCCGCCGCTGACTTCGCTCAAGCCGCGCGCGATCGCGCTGGTCGAGGGTTTGAGAGTAACCGGCGAAGAGCGCGAGAAGATTTTCTGGCGCAATGCGGCGAAGCTGTTGAAGCTCGACCTGCCAATCGCTGCCGCATAGGTTTTTTGCAATTTTTCGAGAATTTCCAGTGGCTTAGAGTGGTGCCTGGGTACTGTTACCGCCACGACACGCTGCCCATGAATCCGTTGTGAGTTCGCCATCCGCCCACGGATTACGATGGACTGCCTCAGGTCTGTCGGGCGTTATATCACTCAAATAGCGGGAATCGCACTGGGGGCTTCCATGCGTCATTCACTGACCGCGTCGCTTTTCGCTGCCGGCTTGCTTCTCGGTTCGGGCGTCGCCGCGTCCGCTGCCGATATGGCTGTAAAGGCGCCGCCGCCAGTGCCGCTGTACGATTGGACCGGCTGGTACGGTGGCGTCAATGTCGGTTACAGTTGGGGTCACAGCACCACGACCACCACGCCTAATGATCCTTTACTTGCGGCGCATTGTCGCTACCCAGAGAGTTGATCATCGTGGCTGGGAAGCAAGCGTCGAAGGCGGCTATTGCTGGCAGCAGACCGGCGACGGTCTACGTGGCCTGTTTGGAAGCGCGCTATGACTTTCCGCGAGAGCGCTCGAGTACAAGCACAACGGGTATACCTGGTACCGACTAACAAACGTTTACAGCACTACCAATGTCGATCCGATTCTCATCGGCCCACATCTCGGCGTTCTGACGGATGCCAACCATACCATGTTGTATGGTGCCGGCGGCCTTGCAGTCGGAGAAGTGGACGGCAGTGCTACCGGCTAATGATGGTGTCGGTGGCATATCCACGGCAAATCCCGGCAGCAAATGGTCAGCGGGTTGGTTTCTGGGAGCCGGCAGTCGAGCGCATGGTCGATCGGAACTGGAGCGTGAAGGTCGAATACGATTATGTGCGTTTTCAGGGGGTGGCGGCTCGTAGCGCCTATTATGTTGGAACCGATGGTTCAACCAATGCGACTCTGCCGGCAGCGTTGCCGTACAGCCCCCTGGCAGCGCCACGATCGGAGGCCGCGCTTTCGATAACGTTGTGAGCGTCGGCATCGACTACCACCTGGCGGCATTAGGCATCTTTGATTTGGCGAATGCACGGCGCGTCAGCGGCCCGTGCGCTAGGCGCGGGTCCGTTCGTGGGTATTGCCTTTTCTCGTGGATTAAGCGCACACTTGGCTGCAGATAATGCCCCAAGGTGAGCGCCCTCGAATGACATCCGCAAACAGAAAATCGCCCGAAGAGCTGCGCAGCTACCGCTGGCTCGGCAACAACGATCTGCGCTCGTTCGGCCATCGCTCGCGGCTGCGGCAGTTCGGCTATGACCGCGCCGATTGGGTCGGCAAGCCGGTGATCGGCATCATCAATACCTGGAGCGACATCAACGCCTGCCACGGCCATTTGCGCGATCGCGCCGAGGACGTCAAACGCGGCGTCTATCAGGCCGGCGGCTTTCCGATCGAGCTGCCGGCGATGTCGCTCGCCGAGCCCTTCGTCAAGCCGTCGACCATGCTCTATCGCAATTTTCTCGCCATGGAATGCGAGGAGCTGTTGCGCAGCCATCCGATCGACGGCGCGGTGTTGATGGGCGGCTGCGACAAGACCACGCCCGGCCTGATCATGGGCGCGATCTCGATGGGCATTCCGGCGATCTATGTGCCGGCCGGTCCGATGCTGCGCGGCAATTGGCGCGGCCAGACGCTCGGCTCGGGCTCGGACGCCTGGAAATACTGGGACGAGAAACGCGCCGGCCGCATCGGCGACGACGAATGGAACGAGATCGAAGGCGGCATCTCGCGCTCGTTCGGCACCTGCATGGTGATGGGCACCGCGGCGACCATGATGGCGATCACCGAGGCGCTCGGGCTCGCGCTGCCCGGCGCGTCGTCGATCCCGGCGCCGGACGCCAATCATCCGCGCATGTGCGCCGCCGCCGGCCGCCGCGCCGTCGACATGGTGTGGGAGGATCAGACGCCGGAACAAGATCTTCACGCCGGCCGCCTTCGATAACGCCATCCGCGTCCATATGGCGCTCGGCGGCTCGACCAACGCCATCATCCACGTCATCGCCATGGCGCGCCGCGTCGGCTTGCCGCTCGACATGGCGCGCTTCGACGCCATCTCGCGACAAGTGCCGGTGATCGCCAATATCACGCCGTCCGGCAAATATCTGATGGAGGATTTCTTCTATGCCGGCGGCTTGCGCGCGCTGATGGGGCAGATGCGCGATCTGCTCGATCTGTCCTGCGTCACCGTGAACGGGCGCACCGCTCGGCGAAAATATCGCGGGCGCCAAGGTGCATCTGCCCGACGTCATCCATTCGCTGCAAGAGCCGCTTTATCCCGAGGGCGCCACCGCGGTGCTCACCGGCAATCTGGCGCCGCGCGGCTGCGTGATGAAGCCGGCCGCCGCCGACAAGCGCTTCCTGCATCATCGCGGCAAGGCGATCGCGTTCGAGAATTACGATGCGATGGCGGCCGCGGTCGACCGCGACGATCTCGATGTCACGCCCGACCATGTGCTGGTGCTGAAAAACGGCGGCCCGAAAGGCGGCCCCGGCATGCCGGAATGGGGCCAATTGCCGATTCCGAAAAAGCTCCTCAAAGCCGGCGTGCGCGACATGCTGCGCATTTCCGATGCGCGCATGAGCGGCACCAGCTACGGCGCCTGCATCCTGCACGTCGCGCCGGAAAGCTTTGTCGGCGGTCCGCTCGCCTTCGTGCAGAACCGGCGACGAGATCGAAGTCGACGTCGCCGCGCGAAGAATCCATCTGCATGTCGGCGACGACGAGCTGTCGCGCCGGCGCGCCGCCTGGAAACCGCCGGCGCCGCGTTATCCGCGCGGCTACGGCGCGATGTATTCGCAGCATATCGGCCAGGCCGACGAAGGCTGCGACTTCGATTTCCTGCAAGGCCAGGCGCCGATCGCCGAGCCGGAGATACATTAGCGCGCTCACTCGCGTTTGCGCCTGAAACAAAGACCGGAGGGAAACTTCATGTTGTCGGAAAAACAGCAGCGGATGGTGGCGCTGTTCGAAAAGCATGTCGGCGCGGAGCTCGCGGGCGACCTCGACACAACCATGGCGACGATGAGCGACACCCCGCATCTCAATCACGTTCCCACCATGGCAGGAGGCGTCGGCCAAGACGAGTGTCCGCGCCTTCTACCGCGATCACCTGGTCGGCAAATTTTTTCCGCCTGACGTGACGATGACGAGCGTGTCGCGGACCGTCGGCGAGGATCGGGTCGTCGAGGAGCTCTTCATCAGCTTCACCCACACGGCGGTGATTGACTGGCTGCTGCCGGGCGTCGCGCCGACCGGGAAGGCGGTCGAGATGGCCGTTGCCGTGATCGTCGGTTTCGAGGGCGATAGAATTTCGCACGAGCACATTTACTGGGATCAGGCCGGCGTGCTCGCGCAGATCGGATTGCTCGACGCCGCGGGTCTGCCCGTGACCGGGGCCGAGAGCGCGCGCAAGGTGTTAAATCCGAAGTTGCCGTCCCGGGTTTTCTAAGCCGGCTTGACTGCGCGGCTCACGCCGCCGGCAGCACGACCGCGCGGCATTCGCCGAAGCCGATGCGCGCGGCGCCCGATTTCTCGCAAAACCCGCGGAAAATGATCTCGTCGCCGTCTTCGATAAAGCCGCGCTTCTCGCCGCCGGGCAGCGATAACGGCTCAGCGCCGCGCATAGTGAGTTCAAGAAGCGAGCCCCAGCTCGATTTTTCCGGTCCCGACACGGTGCCGGATCCGAGCAAATCGCCGATCCGCACATTGCAGCCGTTAGAGGTGTGATGCGCGATCATCTGCGCCGCAGTCCAATAGAGCAGCGCGCACGAGGTCTGCGTGATGCGCGTCGGTGCGGTGCCGGCGCGGCGCATGGCTTCGGTCGAGATGTAGGCCTCAAGCGTGATGTCGAGGCCGCCGTGCGCCCGGTCTTCAGCATCGTCGAGATGCGGCAATGGCGCCGGATCGCCCGCAGGCCGCGCGAAGGCGCTGGTCCGGAACGGCGCCAGCGCCTCCGCCGTGACCACCCAGGGCGAAACCGTGGTGGCGAAATTCTTGCCGAGGAACGGCCCGAGCGGCTGATATTCCCAGGCCTGGATATCGCGCGCCGACCAGTCGTTGAGCAGGCAATAGCCGAATACGTGCTCGGCGGCGCGGCCGACGGGTATCGGCTCGCCGAGTTCGTTGCCGGCGCCGATATAGATGCCGAGCTCGAGCTCAAAGTCGAGATTGCGCGAGGCCCCGTAGCTTGGCGCCGCGTCGTTCGGGCCCTTGCGCTGGCCGCGCGGCCGCTTAAACGGCGTGCCGCTGACGCGGATCGAGGAGGTGCGGCTGTGATAGGCGACCGGCACATATTTGTAGTTCGGCATCAGCGGATTGTCGGGGCGGAACATGCGCCCGGCATTGGTGGCGTGAAAGATCGAGGCAAAGAAATCGGTGAAGTCGCCGATGGCCACCGGCAGTCTCATCTCCGCCCGCGCCATCGGCGTCAGGTGCTGACGGAGCCTCTCGTCGCCGTGCTCGACGCTGAGCCCGCGCGACAATGCGAGCCGCAATGCCGACCAGGCTTGCGGCCCAAGCGACATCAGGCCATTAAGCGCCGGCGCGGTGCAGGCGCGCGCCGCAGCTCGCCGCCGGTCCGGCGAACATCGAGGCCGCCGCCGCGACATCGAGAATCTGATCGCCGATCGCCACGCCGACTCGCGGCGACTGTCCCAAGGCCGGCTGGAACACTCCGAACGGCAGATTTTGAATCGGAAAATCGCAGCCCGGCGCATTGGCGCTTTCGACAAGACTTTTTCGCGCCGGATCGTGGGTTTCGTTGAGCGGGATTGTCATGTTCGAGACTGTGCGTGGGCCACGTCAATGGGCCGTTTGTTTTTCCGCAATGGTGCGGATGCCGTCGTAGCGTTCGAGAAAGTCGGCATACATACGCTGCAATCCCTCGCGCAGCGGTATCGTCGCGCGCCAGCCCAGCGCATTGATGCCCGAAACGTCGAGCAGCTTACGCGGCGCGCCGTCCGGACGCGATGGGTCGAATGCGATCTTGCCGCGATAGCCGACGACATCGGCGATGACGCGGGCGAACTCGGCGATGGTCAGGTCTTCCCCGGTCCCGACATTGAGAAACGGCAGATCGGAATAGTGCTTCATGACGAACACGCAGGCATCGGCCAAATCGTCGGCCGCCAGGAATTCGCGCCGCGGTGAGCCGGTACCCCAGACCATGGCGCTCGGCTCGCCCTTGGTCTTGGCCTCATGAAAACGCCGCATCAGGGCCGCCGGAACGTGGCTGTCGTCGGGATGATAATTGTCGCCGGGCCCGTAAAGATTGGTCGGCATCACCGACACGAAATCGGCGCCGTGCTGCAGCCGATAGGCCTCGCACATTTTGATGCCGGCGATTTTGGCGACCGCGTACCATTGATTGGTCGGCTCCAGCGGTCCCGACAGCAGCATATCGGGCGACATCGGCTGCGGCGCCAGCCGCGGATAGATGCAAGACGAGCCGAGATAGACGAGCTTCTTGACGGCGCAGCGATGCGCGGCGCGAATGGTGTTGAGCGCGATGGCGAGATTGTCGGTGAGGAAATCGGCGGGAAAGGTGGCGTTGGCGCGGATGCCGCCGACCTTGCCGGCGGCGACGAAAACCGCATCGGGCTTGGCTTGCGCCATGAAGCGGTCGACCGCTTCCGCGTGCCGCAGATCGAGGTCGCGGCGCGCGGCGAAAATGACATCGCAGTCTTCGCGTTCCAGCCGGCGCATGATCGCGGAACCGGCCATGCCGGCGTGTCCGGCAACGAAGACCCGCTTGCCGCGTAAGTCGAAAATGACGGGCGCGCCGCTCATGCGATTTTGCCGCTCTAATCGTGGACCTGGCGTAGCGCGCCTTCGCGACGCATTTCCTTTAGATCGGCATCGACCATTTCGCGCACCAGCTCATCGAACGAGACCTTGTGACGCCAGCCGAGCTTTTGCCGCGCCTTCGAAGGATCGCCGAGCAGCGCATCGACCTCGGTCGGCCGAAAGTAACGTTCGTCGATTTCGATCAACACGCGGCCGTCGCGCGCATCGATGCCTTTTTCGGCAAGCCCCGCGCCGCGCCATTCGATAGTCCGGCCGACGCAAGCGAAGGCCTTTTCGACGAATTCACGAACCGAGTGCTCTTCGCCGGTGGCTAAAACATAGTCGTCCGGCTCGGGCTGTTGGACGATGAGCCACATGCCCTCCACGTAGTCGCGGGCGTGACCCCAATCGCGCCGTGCCGCGAGATTGCCGAGGAACAGTTTGTTTTGCAGGCCAAGCTCGATTGCGGCGACCGCTCGGGTGATCTTTCGGGTCACGAAGGTCTCGCCGCGCGTCGGACCTTCATGATTGAACAAAATTCCGTTCGAGGCGTGCATTCCGTAGGCTTCGCGATAATTGATGGTGATCCAGTAGGCGTAGAGCTTTGCCGCCGCGTAAGGCGAGCGCGGATAAAACGGCGTCGTTTCGCGCTGCGGCGTCTCCTGTGCCAAGCCGTAAAGTTCGGATGTCGAAGCTTGATAGAACCGCACTTTGTCCTCAAGACGCAGAATGCGGATTGCCTCGAGCAAACGCAGCGGTCCGAGCGCGTCGGCATTCGCCGTGTATTCCGGCGTCTCGAACGAGACGCGCACGTGGCTCTGCGCGGCGAGATTGTAGATTTCGGTCGGCTGCACTTCCTGCATGATGCGGATCAGATTGGTCGAATCCGTCATGTCGCCATAGTGCAGGAAGAAGCGCACGCCGGAGCCGTGCGGGTCTAGATACAAATGGTCGACTCGCGCGGTGTTGAACGACGACGACCGCCGCTTGATGCCGTGCACGGTGTAGCCCTTGCCGAGCAACAGCTCGGCCAGATATGCGCCGTCCTGTCCGGTTGCCCCGGTAATCAATGCAACGCGATCGGTCATGGAAACGGGCTCTTAGGATTGGGCTCTTGTTCGATCGGGTTCTTGGGTTGGGCTCTTGGGAATGGGTTCTAGAGGTTCCGAGCCGGCAAGTCTCGCCATTTCTCCTTGTCGATTCACGCCGGCGCCGCGCCGCCGGCGCGCTGGCGTTCCCACATCTGCTGATTTTCGCTCATGCGCCGCTGACCTTCGGCATCGATGGCGCGCTTGAGGTCGGGATGGTTCGCGGTGAGCGTGCGGAAGTCGGCAAGGTCGAGGATCAGGAGCGTCGACGGCATGGTCGTGGTGACATTGGCGCTGCGCACCGAATCGCCAAGCAACGCGAGCTCGCCGAAAAACGCTCCGGCGCCGAGCCGCACCGGCGTCGGCTTGATATCGACCTGCACTTCGCCCGCGGCGATAAAATACATGCAGTCGCCGACCTTGCCGCGACGAATAATGGCGACGCGCTCCGGCACTTCGAGACGCCGCAGCATGTGGGTGATTTCGGTGATCGACGACGGGTCGAGCGATTGGAAGAACGGCACTTTGCTGACGAGGTCCCAGGTCTGAATGAAATTGCGCCGCCGGGTTTCGGCGGCAAAGCCGGTGGCGAGAATGCCGGTCGACAGGCCGAAACTGACAATGCCGAAGACCATGACCACGCCGCCGAGCAGATGTCCCAATTGCGTGATCGGCACTTTGTCGCCATAGCCGGTGGTGGTCAGCGTCACCACCGCCCACCACAGCGCTTCCGCCAGCGAGCTGAAGGCGCCCGGTTGCACTCTGCGCTCGATGACGAACATCGCGGCCGACGAAAGAAACAGCACGATCAGGAACAGCGCGAACACGCTCGCCAGCGGCTTTGCCTCAAGCACGAATACGCGGCCGAGCTGCGCGAAGCCGGGCGAGTTCTGGGCAAGCTTGAGCACCCAGAAAGACGCGAAGAGCCATGCATTGGCGGCCGTCGCGCCGTCGAGCAGCGCGGCCGGCACGGCCATCAGGCAGATGACGTCGACAAAGAACGAAAAAGACAGAAAATGATCCCTCGCCAAACCGGCGCGGATGGCCGTTCGCGCGCGAACCGCGCTCTCGACCGCAAAATAGGCGAGGCAGCACCACAGACACGCGCTGAGCCAGCCGCCGGCCGCGCTTTGCAGCGCCGGCACGGTAAAGGCGGTCATTGCCGATAACCCGACGGCAAGGACGACGATGCCGGCCAGCGACGATGCGCCGAAGCGGCGCAACGGTGCGGTCAAGTGCGCGATAATCCCGATCGCGTCGCTGAATATCACGCCAACCCCGAAATACCCGATTGTAACCAAGCCGGTAGCCAAATTACGCCCTCGAAGCCGGATGGGCCAGCCGAAATTGCACCCAGAAAGCGGTCTGCGGAGCGGAAAACATATTGATGGAAAAGGTAAATTCGTCCTTCGCCGCACCCTGGCCGCGCTTAAATTAGCCCTCCGATGCCGTTACACTGCGCCGAACTCAACGACCCTCTTCCTGCAAGCAAGCCGGGGCATTGCATGAAACGACGGCCGATTTCACGCTTCGAGCTGGCGAGCTATCTGCTCTCGCCGTCGTTGTTCGTGATGGTGACGCTCATGGTGGTCGAGGCCATGCTGGCGGCGGCGACCACCTGGCTCGTCATCAATGCCGGCCGCAGGGTGGCGGTCGGAGAATTTCTGGTCACCGACCTGGTCTGGATTCTCACCGCGCAATCGACCTCCTACGTGGTCGGCGTGATCAGCTGGATTTTCGCCGAGCGGGCCGGCTATCGCGGTTTTGGCAAATTCATGCTGCGCTTTGCGCGCGAGAACCGCGATAAGGTCACGCTGCTCAACGAGAAGCCGGCGCGCGAGCAGGTCGAGCCGTTCCTCACCGGCGAGACCTTCCAGTGCTTCTTCAACGTCATGTACGAGCTGGAATTCGCGCTGAAGCTTTTCCTCAGGACTCGTGTTCAACGCGCTGGTGCTCGGCGCCGAGATCGACCCCAGCCTGCCGGTCGCCTATGTCGGCGCCTTCGGCGCGCTGTTGCTGATGCAGTGGGTGCTGCAGAAGCCGATCGCGCACGCCTATCTCGAAAACCAGCGCATGAACAACCGCGTCACCGCGCAGGGTTATACCGCGTGGGACAATGTGTTTTCCGGCAACAGCTACAATCTGCGGCTTTGGCTGTCCGGTTTTAAGACCAGGCTGCGCGAAGGCCTGGTGGCGCAGATCCGCGCCATCGTCGCGCGCGAGGGCATGAGCGCGATGAGCGGCATCGTCAGCCTCGCCATCGTTTTCGCCACGATCACGATGGTCGCGCTGCACAATGTCGGCGACACCGTACTGCTGGTCGGGCTGGCGACGACGCTGCCGCGGCAGATCGAGATGACCTACGAGCTGCATCTGCTCGCCAGCGGCTGGAACGATTTTATCGCCATCTGGACGCGGTTCGGCGGCGTCGCCGCCAATATGTCGCCGGAGCCCGATGCGGATTTCGACAAGCGCATCAAATACGACCGCCTGGTGCTGCGCGAGGGCGACCACGCCAATGTGGTATCGTCGCTGGGCGATGCCCTGCGCATCGCGCTGGCGCAGCCGACCGGGCGGATCAATGTGCGCGGCGGCAACGGCACCGGCAAATCCTCGCTGCTGGCGAGTCTCAAGACCGAGATGAAAAAGCGCGCCTATTATTGGCCGACGACGGACCGGCTGGCCTTTCAGTTCGCCGGCGGCGTGGTGCCGGTGGACATCGAGGGCGACGATGAGGACGAAGTTGTCGTCGAGGAATCGATGGACAAGAAGCTCGGCTTCTCCTCGGGCGAGCGGCAGCTCAAATCGCTCGAAGAGATCGTCAACGCGACCGACGCGCAAGTGTATCTGCTCGACGAATGGGATGCCAATCTCGATGCCGCCAACAAGGCCAAGGCCGATGCGCTGGTCGATGAGCTTGCCGCGCGCGCCCGCGTCGTCGAAATTTCGCACCGGGACCAGACGGCCTAAGCGTCCAGAAACGCGATGAATTATCGCGTTTGGCCGCTCCCTTCCGGGGTGCGACGCTCGGCACATTCGCTGCCTGAAATGTGATACCCTGGCGGCCAGCCTGAAAGTGAGGGGCCGCATGAAGCGGCGTGAATTCATTGCCCTTGTCGGCGGCATGGCGATCGGCGCGCCGCTCGCCGCGCGCGCGCAGCCGGCCGCGCAAGTGCGGCGGATCGGGGTGCTGATGAATCTCCCCGATGGCGATCCTGAAGCTCAGCGGCGCATCGACGCGTTCCTGAAGTCGATGAGTGCGTTGGGCTGGGATGACGGCAAAAACATTCACGTCGATTATCGCTACGGCGTCGATTCGCAGATCGTCAAGAAAAACGCCGCGGAGCTGGTTGCCCTCGCGCCGGACGTCATCTTGGCGAACGCGCCGCCGGCCGTGCTGGCGGTGCAGCAGGCAACTCAGACCATCCCGGTCGTGTTCGCAGCGGTCACCGACCCAGTCGCGCTCGGCATCGTGCAAAGCCTGGCGCGACCGGGCGGTAATGTCACCGGATTTTCGCCCGCCGAGGTTGGGTTGAGCGCCAAATGGCTGGAGCTTCTCAAAGAGATTACGCCCGAGGTGAAGCGGGTGGCGGTATTTCGGGCGGCCAGCAATCCCGGATCGGAAACACAAATCTCCATCATCGAGACCGCGGCGCGTTCGATGGGAGTGGATATCAGGCTTATCGATGTCAGCGATACCGCCGCCATGGAACGCGACGTGGCCGATTTCGCAAGCGCACCCGACGGCGGTCTGATCGCGATCAGGACCTCGGAGGACGTTGCCGCCCGCGGCGAGATCATCGCGCTCGCGGCGCGCTACCGGCTGCCGGCGGTCTATCCGCTGCGCTTCTTCGCAACCGGCGGCGGCCTCGTTTCCTACGGCCCCGACATCGTCGATGAATACCGCGAAGCCGCAGGCTACGTCGACCGCATCCTCAAGGGCGCCAAGCCTATGGATTTGCCGGTGCAGTCGGCGAGCAAGTTCGAGCTGACGATCAATCTCAAGACCGCCAAGCAACTCGGCGTGACAATTCCGCCGACGCTGCTGGCGACCGCCGACGAAGTGATCGAGTGAATTTGTTCGTCAGGAGATTACTCATGAAACGCCGCGATGTCCTGAAAGTGCTCACCGGCGCAATGCTCGTCACGCCTGGCGTTGCCGCTGCCCAGACCGCCGTCAAGGTTTACCGCGTCGGCACACTAACCGTAGGGCCGCCAATTCCTCCCACCGCAGGCACCGGAGCGATGCTCGTTGGCGGGCTGGCGCAGCGCGGCTTCACGCTTGGGCAGAACCTCGCCTACGAAGCTCGCGGTGCGGCCGGCAAGGTGAGTCAGATGGCTAATCTGATGCAGGAGCTGAAAGCCGCCAATATCGACGTGGTGGTGACCGTCGGCTATCCGGCGGCGGCAGCCGCCAAGGCTTCGGGCGTGCCGACGGTGATCGCAACGGGCTCCGGCGATCCGGTCAAGACCGGGCTGGTTGCAAGCCTGGCGCGGCCGGGTGGCAATGTCACGGGGATTGCCGACGACGCCGCGGCGCTATCCACCAAGCGCCTCGGTTACCTCAAGGCATTATCGCCGCAGCTTCGCAAGGTGGCGATGCTGTGGAACAAGGACGATCTCGGCATGTCGCAGCGTTACGATGCGTCGGCGCAGGCCGCGCAGGAGCTCGGCGTCACGGTGCTGCCGCTCGGCGTGCGCGAGCCCGACGACTTTAACGAGGCGTTCGCGGCCATGGACCGCGAGGCGCCGGACGCCATCCTGATGGTCTCCAACTCGCTGACGCTGCTTAATCGCAAGCGCGTGTTCGATTACGCGCTCGCGCACCGGCTGCCGGCAATCTACGAGCAGGACTTCATGGCGCGCGATGGCGGCTTGATGTCATACGGTGCGGACCTGAAAGAATCCTTCGATCGCGCCGCGGCGCTGACCGCCCAAATTTTTAAAGGCGCCAAGCCCGCCGACCTGCCGTTCGAGCTGCCGACGCGCTATCTGTTCGTGTTCAACATGAAAACCGCGAAAGCGATGAATCTGAACGTGCCACCGACGTTACTCGCGCTCGCCGACGAGGTGATTGAGTGAGGCGGAGGGATTTCATTTCTCTGCTCGGCGGCGCAACCGCCTGGCCGCTTGCCGCGCATGCGCAGCAGCGCGGGGGACGGATACCGCGCGTCGGGATCATCGACGATTGGCCTGTCTGGGATCCGTTTCGCCAGCAATTGCGCGAATTGGGCTACGTCGAGGGCAAAAGTATCCAGTATGAGTATCGCCGGGCGGATGGCGTGCCCGAACGATTGTTCGTCGCGGCCAACGTGCTTGTGCAGCTTCCCGTGGATGTGATCGCGGTGTATGGCTCGCCGGCGGCGCAAGCGGCGCAGCAAGCGACCAAAACCGTTCCGATCGTCGCGATTTCGGTGGGCGATCCCGTCGCGGCGGGACTCGTCACCGGCTTTGCGCGGCCCGGCGGCAACATCACCGGCAACACCATTCTCGGCAGCGACGTTGTCACCAAGCGATTGCAAATCCTCAAGGATGTCATTCCTTCGGTTTCGCGCGTCGGCTATCTCTGGAATCCCGACAATGCGTCCAGTGGCGCGATTTTGCAGGGGCTCTTGAAGGCTGCGCCGCTCTTTCACATGACGCTTTCCTCGTTCGAGGCGCGAACGGCGGATGACTTCAATGCCGTCTTTGCACAGATGTCGTCCGATCGGCCCGACGTGGTGCTGCTGACGAATGACCCGCTGCATCAGACCCAGATGACCCGGGTGATCGATTTCCTGTTGAAGAGCCGCATTCCGGGTTTGTTTCAAATCCGGCAGAACGTCGCCGACGGCGGGCTGATGTCCTACGGCGCGAGCTTCTCCGACATGTTTCGGCGCGGTGCGCTCTACGTCGATAAGATCCTGCATGGAACGAAGCCCGAGGATTTGCCTATCGAGCAGCCGATGACGTTTCAGCTCTTCGTCAATCTCAAGACGGCAAAGGCGATCGGCCTGGAAATCCCGCAGACGGTGCTGGCCCGCGCCGACGAGGTCATCGAATGAAACGGCAGCCGGGTGGACGGAAATTCTGCTAAGATGACCCGATGAAGGCGGACGTTGACCATAGGGCCGGCATGGCTCCAAGCGGGGTGGCGGATCGGCTCGCCGCCGCCGCGCCGGCATCCGGCGCCTCGATCGTGCGCAGCCGGCTGTTCATCAAATACGTGGCGCTGTTCGTCAGTGTGGTGGTGCTGGCGCTGGTCGCCAATGGCGCCTTCGAAGTCTGGTTTTCCTTTCAGGAGCAGAAATCTTCGCTGATCAATATCCAGCATCAGCAGGCGGAAGCCGCCGCCGACAAGATCGAGGAATTCGTCACCCAGATCCAAAGCCAGCTCGGCTGGACCACGCAGCTGCCTTGGACCGACGGCACGCTGGATCAACGCCGGTTCGATGCGCTGCGGCTGCTGCGCCAGGTGCCCGCCATTACCGAGCTGGCGCAGATCGACGCCTCCGGTCACGAGCAGCTTAAAGTCTCGCGGCTCACCATGGACGTGGTCGGCAGCGGCATCGACTACTCGGACAAGCCGGAATTCACCAAGGCCATGGCGGACAAGGTCTATTACGGTCCGGTCTATTTTCGCCGCGAATCCGAGCCGTATATGACGATCTCGCTCGCCGGGGCGCCGGCGCGAGAACGGCGTCAGCATCGCCCAGGTCAACCTCAAGCTCATCTGGGACGTGGTTTCGGGCATCAAGGTCGGCGACAACGGCCATGCTTATGTGGTCGACGGTGACGGCCGTCTGATCGCGCATCCGGACATCAGCCTGGTTTTGCGCAACACCGACATGTCGAAACTCGCCCAGGTGCAGAGCGCGCGCGCCGGCGGCGGCCAGGACGTGCAGGAAGCCGACGACATCACCGGCCACAAGGTGCTCACCGCCTATGCGCGCGTGCATCCGCTCGGCTGGTTCGTCTTCGTCGAGACGCCGATCGAGGAGGCCTATGCGCCGCTCTACCGCTCGATCCAGCGCACCGGCTACGTGCTGTTCGGCGCGCTCCTGCTTGCGTTTGTCGCCGGCATGTTCCTCGCCGGCCGCATGGTGGTGCCGATCCAGGCGCTACGCGCCGGCGCCGCGCGCATCGGCGCCGGCGATCTGGCGCAACGCATCGACATCAAGACCGGCGACGAAGTTGAGGCGCTGGCCAATCAGTTCAACGACATGGCTGGCCGCCTGCAGGAATCCTACGCCGACTTGGAGAAGAAGGTCGACGATCGTACCCGCGAATTGACCGAGTCGCTGGCGCAGCAGACCGCCACTTCGGAGGTGTTGCGCTCAATCGCCAGCTCACGCGGCGAACTGGAGCCGATTTTCAACGTTATCTTGGCAAGCGCCAACAGACTCTGCGACGCAACCTACGGCACAATGTATCTGCGTGAAAGCCAAGGCTATCGGGCCGCCGCGCGCCAAGGGCATTTGCCCGAGAGCGCCGAACAGATGTGGTGGAGGGGCGACGTCTTTCAGCCGCGGCCCGACGTGCCCTTCGGCCGCGCCGTATCCTCCGGCCGCCCCGTTCTCGTTGCCGATTTGGCAACCGAGCCGGCTTATCTCGAGCGCGATCCTTGGATGGTTGCCGGCGTCGACCTCGCGGGCATTCGTTCAATGTGCGCCATTCCGATGATGAAGGACGACGCATTGGTGGGAGTGGTGGCTTTTTATCGGAGGGAAGTGCGTCCGTTCACGGAAAAGCAGATTGCATTGGTGCAGAGCTTCGCCGCCCAGGCGGTCATCGCCATCGAGAACGCGCGGTTGCTCAGCGAACTGCGCCAACGTACCGACGACCTCAGCCAATCGCTCGAGGAACTGCGCACCGCGCAGGACCGCCTGGTGCAGACCGAGAAACTGGCTTCGCTCGGCCAATTGACCGCCGGCATCGCCCACGAAATCAAAAACCCGCTCAATTTCGTCAATAACTTCTCCTCGATCTCGGTCGAGTTGATCGACGAATTGCAGGAGGAATTGGCCAAAGTGAAAGTCGACGACGCCGCGCGTGAGGAAATAGCCGATTTGGCGAACACCCTGAAGAGCAACCTCGAGAAAATCGTTCAGCACGGCAAGCGGGCGGACTCGATCGTCAAGAACATGCTGTTGCATTCGCGCGAAGGCTCGGGCGAGCACCGGCCGGTCGACGTCAACGGCCTCGTTGAAGAGAGCCTCAATCTCGCTTATCACGGCGCGCGGGCGGAAAAGCAGGGCTTTAATATCACGCTGGAGCGCGCGTTCGATCCGGCCGCCGGCGAGGTGGACCTTTACCCACAGGAGGTCACGCGGGTCTTGCTCAATCTTATCTCGAATGGCTTCTATGCCGCGACCAAGCGCAAGGCGCAGGCCGACGGCGAAAGCTTCGAGCCGACGCTGGCGGCAGCGACCAGGAGTCTCGGCGACCGCGTGGAAATCCGAATTCGCGATAATGGCACCGGCATTCCGCCGGAAGTAAAGGAGAAGATGTTCAATCCGTTCTTCACCACCAAGCCGGCGGGCGAGGGCACCGGGCTCGGCCTTTCCATCAGCCATGACATCATCGTGAAACAACACGCCGGCACAATCGCGGTCGATACCGAGCCCGGAAAATTCACCGAATTCACCATCGTTCTTCCGCGCAAGGCGGCGGCGCTCGAAAAGACAACAGGAGGACGCGCGTGAGTCTTCTCATTCTCGTGGTCGACGATGAGCCCGACGTCGAAATACTGTTTCGCCAGCAATTCCGGCGCGATCTGCGCGCCGAGCGCTTTACCATGCAATTTGCCCAATCGGCGCCGGCTGCGCTGCAGGCCATCAGCGACGCCGCCACGGCCTCGCTCATTCTCATCCTGTCCGACATCAATATGCCGGGGATGAGCGGTCTCGAATTGTTGCCCAAGGCCAAGGCGGCGCGGCCCGACGTTCCGGTCATCATGATCACCGCCTATGGCGATGCGGAGACCAAGCGCAAGGCGTTGGAGCAAGGCGCCGACGCGCTGCTCACCAAGCCGATCGATTTTATCGCGCTGCGCGGCGAAATCGAGACACGGGTCGGAAAGGCCGCATGAACATCCTGTTCGTCGATGACGAGCCCGACCTCGAGGTGCTCATTACGCAGAAATTCCGCCGCCAGATCCGCGATGGAACGGCGAAGTTTCTCTTTGCCCGCGACGGCATCGAAGCGCTCGAGACGCTCAAAGCGAATAGCGACATCGATCTCGTGGTCAGCGACATCAATATGCCGCGCATGGACGGCCTGACGCTGTTGCAGAAACTGCAGGAAATCGACGGCGGGCCGTCCACCATCATCGTGTCGGCCTATGGCGACATGGCGAATATCCGCACCGCGATGAATCGCGGCGCGTTCGATTTCGTCACCAAGCCGATCGATTTTGGCGATCTGGAAACCACCATCGCCAAGACGCTGCGCCATATCGAAGCGCTGCGCGAGGCACGCGGCCGTCAGGCCGAGGCCGAACGTGCGCATGCCTCGCTGTCGCGTTACTTCTCGCCGAACCTGGCGCTCCGCCTCGCCGGCGAGGAGGGCGCCAGCGAGCTCGAAGGGCAGCGCCGTGAGATCGCGACGCTGTTCACCGACATCACCAGTTTCACCGCGCTCGTGGAGGCGCTGGAGCCGAGCGTGCTCGGGCCGCTGCTCAACGATTATTTGACCGGCATGACCGACATCGTCTTCGCCCACGACGGTACGGTGGCGAAAATCATCGGCGATGCCATTCATGTGCTGTTCGGCGCCCCGGGCGAGCAATCGGACCATGCGTCTCGCGCCGTGGTCTGCGCGCTGGCGCTCGACGACTACGCGCAGGCGATTTGCGCGCGCTATCGGGCGAAAGGTCTGGCGCTCGGGCTGACGCGGATCGGCGCGCATGCCGGGCCGGCGATCGTCGGCGCCTTCGGCGGCGGCCGCTTTTTCGACTACACCGCCTATGGCGACACCATCAACGTCGCGGCGCGCCTCGAAAACGCCAATAAGCAGCTCGGCACCCGTATTTGCGTGAGCGCGCCGCTCGCCGGCAAAGTCGACGGTTTCACGGGCCGGCCGGTCGGCGACCTGGTGCTGCGCGGCAAGACCGAAGCGCTGCGTGCCTACGAACCGTTGCCGCCCGAGCAATACCAAAGCGCGGCGACCAAGAGCTACCTGGAGGCCTTCGCCAAGCTCGAGGCCAACGATTCGGGCGCGGTCGCCGCCTTCGCCGCCCATCTCGGCAAAGAGCCCGAGGATCAGCTTGCCAGCTTTCATCTCAAGCGGCTTTTGAATGGCGCCACCGGCACCCGGATCGTGATGGAGTAGAGTGCGGGTTTCAAGCCCGCCGCTGCGTCGTCTGTGATAAGCTTGTCGGCGGTATTTGGCGCGGCGGGTGGCGGCGTGAAGCGGACCGGAAAAACCACGAGTAAGGCGGCAAACTTGCGGCGGCGCAAAGCCGCGAGCCGCAAGCGTCCGGTCGTTGCCAAACCGAATGCCCGACGCGACCGTGCCGATGGAAGCCTGCAGGCGCAACTCGCTTCGAAGACCCGCGAGCTGAACGAGGCTCTGGAGCAGCAGGCGGCCACGGCCGATGTGCTCAAAGCCATCAGCGGTGCGACGTTCGATCTTCAGGCCGTGCTCGATACGCTGGTGAAGTCGGCGGCCAAGCTCTGCCGCGCCGACCGCGCCGCGATCCGACTGTTGAAGGATGGCGCCTTCCATCACCTCGCCAGCTATGGCTTCACCGCGCGGCAACGCGACTTCATGGCCAAGACGCCCGTGCCGGCCAAGCCGGACCGCGGCTCGATCGCCGGCCGCGTTCTGATCGAAGGCAAGATTGTTCAGATCGAGGACAGCAAAGCCGATCCCGATTTCCGGCTGACGGTTCGATCTGGATTTGCCGACGTGCGGACCGTTCTTGGCGTGCCGTTGTTGCGCGGCGACGGCGCTGATCGGTCTTTTCATCTTTTCTCGCAAGGTGGTCGAGCCGTTTCACCGATAAGCAGATCGAGCTGGTTACGACATTCGCCGCCCAGGCCGTCATCGCCATCGAGAATGCGCGGCTGCTTGGCGAGTTACGGCAATCGCTGGAGCAGCAGACCGCGACGGCGGACGTGCTGCGCGTCATCAGCTCGTCGCCCGGCGAGCTGGAACCCGTATTCCAGGCCATGCTGGAGAATGCGACGCGCATCTGCGAGGCCAAGTTCGGCACCCTGTTCCGTTTCGACGGCGACGGCACTTCCACTTCGCGGCTCAATTCGGTACGCCGCCGGAGCTTGCCGAGTTCCAACGGCAGCGCGCGACCGTTTAAACCGGCCGTGGGCGGCCTGTTGACAGCGTCATGCTGACGAAGGTGGTGACGCACAGCCGACCGATAGCTGCCGCGTCTACGCCGTTCAACTGCGCGAGGCCGCCAGGCTTGGCGGCGCCCGCACGACTATTGGTGTACCGATGCTGAAGGACGACGAACGGTCGGCATTATCATTATTTATCGCCAGGAGGTTCGACCGTTCACCGACAAGCAGATCGAGCTGCTGACAGAACTTCGCCGCGCAGGCCGTCATCGCCATCGAGAACACGCGGCTCCTTAACGAATTGCGGCAATCGCTCCAGCAGCAGACAGCGACGGCGGACGTGCTCAAGATCATCAGCCGTTCGACTTTCGATCTGCAAAGCGTGTTCGACACGCTGGTCAAGTCGGCGCATCAATTGTGCGAGGCCGATAGCGCATTCCTGTTTCAATATGACGGCAAGAACTTCACCTGGGGCGCCGATTACGGATTCTCACCAGAATATAAGAGCTTCATGCAGGAGGCCCTGCCCAAGCTCAAGCCGGATCGCGGAACGCTGTCGGGCCGCGTCGCGCTTGAGCGGGTCACGGTTCACATTCCGGATTATCTCGCCGATCCGGAAATGCAATGGCATGAGGCATATCGGATCGGACGAACGGCAACACTGCTCGGCGTGCCGCTGCTGCGCGACGGAGTGTTGATCGGCGAGCTTGGATTGGTGCGCACCACGGTTCGACCGTTCACCGAGGCGCAGATCGAGCTAGCTGAAACTTTCGCCGACCAGGCGGTGATCGCCATCGAGAACGTGCGGCTGTTTGAGGCCGAACAGAAACGCACGGCCGAGTTGACCGAATCGCTGGAGCAGCAAACCGCGACGGCGGAAGTGCTGAGTGTCATTTCGAGCTCGCCCGGCGAGCTGGAGCCGGTTTTCCAAGCGATGCTGGAAAATGCGGTGCGCATCTGCGAAGCGACGGTCGGCGTTATGTTCCGCTATCAGGACGGCGCTTACACGGCGCTTGCCACGCGCGGCGTCACAGCCGAATTCGCCGAGTACCTCGCGCGCGGGCCTATTCGGCCCGGACCCGGCACGGGACTGCGCCTGCTCGCGGAAACAAGCCGAACGGTTCACATTGCCGATGCTCGCGCCGGTCGGGCATACGAGGACGGCGATCCTTGGCGCGTTGCGACCGCCGAACTACTGCGAGCCCGCTCGCTACTCAATGTGCCGATGCTGAAGGAAGGCAAGTTGATCGGGGCCATCGGCGTCTATCGTGAGGAAGTCTGGCCATTCAGCGATAAACAAATTGAGCTGGTAACAAACTTCGCCGCGCAGGCCGTCATCGCCATCGAGAACACGCGGCTCCTTAACGAATTGCGGCAATCGCTGGAGCAGCAGACTGCGACGGCCGATGTGCTGCGGGTCATCAGCTCCTCGCCGGGCGATCTGGAGCCGGTATTTCAAACGATGCTTGCAAACGCAGTGCGTATTTGTGAGGCCAATTTCGGCACGCTATTTGTTGTCGACGGCGATGAGTACCGCACGGCGGCCGGGCACAACATGCCGGCGGTATTTTTGCAGCAAAGACAGCGTACGCCGATGGTGAGCATGACCGGCGATACGGCGCTGGCGCGGGTAGCGAGGACGAAACGGCCGGTACAGATTTCCGATGTTGCCGAAGACCCGGCCTACCAGTCCGATCCCCAGCGCCTGAGCTTCGTGAGCCAGACCGGCGCCCGCACCGTGATTTGCGTTCCCATGCTCAAGGACGGCGCCCTGGTTGGTGCGGTCGCTATCTATCGGCAGGAGGTCCGGCCATTCGCCGACAACCAAATCGAGCTATTGACCAATTTCGCCGCACAGGCCGTCATCGCCATCGAGAACACGCGGCTGCTCAACGAGCTGCGCCAATCGTTGGAACAGCAAACGGCGACGGCCGACGTGCTGCGGGTCATCAGTTCGTCGCCCGGTGATTTGGAGCCGGTATTCCGGGCGATGCTGGAGAACGCCACGCGGATCTGCGAAGCCAAGTTCGGCGTGCTTTCACTGAGCGAGGGCGACGCTCTTCGCGTTGTCGCAACGCACAATGCGCCGCCGGCCTATGTCGAGTTCCGACAGCGAGAACCAAGCTTCAAACCCGAAGGCAGTATGGGTCGAATGCTGGCGCAGGCGGTGGCCACGAAACGGGCGGTTCAGATTGCCGATGTGAGCGACGAGGCGTCCAATCAGGATGACCCACAAGCCCGGCAGTTCGCCGCTGTGACGGGGGCTCGCTGCGTCATTGCCGTGCCGATGCTCAAAGACAAAGAGTTCATCGGCGACTTCACCATCTTCCGCCCGGAGCCCGGCCGTTCACCGACAAGCAGATCGAGCTAGTGACGAACTTCGCCGCCCAAGCCGTCATCGCCATCGAGAACACGCGGCTGCTCAACGAGCTGCGGCAATCGCTGGAGCAGCAGACGGCCACGGCCGACGTGCTGCGCGTGATCAGCTCGTCGCCGGGCGAGCTGGAGCCGGTGTTTCGGGCGATGCTGGAGAACGCCACCCGGATTTGCGAGGCGAAGTTCGGCACGCTGGCGCTATGTGAGGGCGATGCGCTTCGCGCGGTCGCTCTGCATGGGGGACGAGAGGACTATGCCGATGAGCGGCGACGCAATCCTGTGTTCCGGCCGGCGCCGAACGTTCCGGTCATGCGGGCCGTAAGAATGAAACAAGTGCAGCATGTCGCCAACATGCTGACCGAACAGGCCTATATCGATCGCGATGCGGCGATTGTAACCATGGTAGAAACCGGAGGCGCACGGACCTTTCTCGCCGTGCCGATGCTTAAAGACGACGAGGCCGTTGGCGTCTTCATCGTTTATCGCCAGGAGGTGCGGCCCTTCACCGACAAGCAGATCGAGCTGGTGCAGACCTTCGCCGCGCAGGCCGTCATCGCCATCGAGAACACGCGGCTGCTCAACGAATTGCGGCAGCGCACCGAGGATTTGAGCAAATCGCTCGAGGATTTGCGCACCGCGCAGGATCGTCTGGTGCAGACCGAAAAGCTTGCATCGCTCGGCCAACTCACCGCCGGCATCGCCCACGAGATCAAGAATCCGCTCAATTTCGTCAACAATTTTTCATCCCTTTCGGTCGAGCTCATCGATGAGCTGGAGGAAGAGTTGGGGAAAGTAAAAGTGGACGCCGCCGCGCGGGGCGCGATAACCGATTTGGCGAAGACGCTGAAGGGCAACCTTGAAAAGATCGCGCAGCACGGCAAGCGCGCCGACGCGATCGTCAAGAACATGCTGTTGCATTCACGCGAGGGCTCGGGCGAACATCGGCCGGTCAATGTCAACGCCCTGGTGGAGGAAAGTCTCAATCTCGCTTATCATGGCGCGCGGGCGGAGAAGCAGGGCTTCAATATCGTGCTGGAGCGGTCGTTCGACGCGGCAGCGGGTGAAGTCGATCTCTATCCGCAAGAGGTGACGCGCGTCCTTCTCAATATCATTGCCAACGGGTTTTACGCCGCGCACAAGCGCAAGTCGCAGGCCGACGGCGCCGATTTCGAGCCGACGATTATCGCGTCAACCAGAAATCTCGGCGATCGCGTTGAGATCCGGATCCGCGACAACGGCACCGGCATTCCGCCCGAGGTCAAAGAAAGGATGTTCAACCCATTCTTCACCACCAAGCCGGCGGGTGAGGGTACCGGGCTCGGGCTTTCCATCAGCCATGACATCGTCGTCAAACAGCACGCCGGCACGATCGCCGTCGATACGCAGCCCGGCCAATTTACCGAGTTCACCATCGTGCTGCCGCGCAACGCCGCAGCCTCGGGCAAGCCGGCGGGCGCGGCCTGATCCTGATCGGCGGGCGGGTGCAACTTGCCGTCGAAACGATCGTCGACATGGAGCCCTCGGCGAACTCGACCTCAAGGGCCTGCATCGCCCGGTGCGCGCCTTCAATGTTCGCGGGCTTTTGGTGTAAAAGGACGCGGCCCGCCAAGTAGCCCGCCAAGTAACCCGCTAAGAACCGGCCATAACAGGGGGAAATCGTGTCCGATCATAAGTTGACCGATCTGATCGAGGAATTGGCTCTGGCCAACCGCATCCTCGCCAATGAGGGCGTGCTCGATGCTTTCGGTCATGTCAGCGCGCGTCACCCGACGGACCCCAGGCGCTATTTGCTGTCGCGCTCGCGTTCGCCGCTCCTGATCGAGCCGGACGACATTTTGGAATACACGCTCGATTCCGAACCGGTGCGGCCGCCAAAAGTGCAGCTTTACGCCGAGCGGGTCATTCACGGTTGCATCTATCAGGCGCGTCCCGATGTGATGGCGGTTTGCCATCATCATGCGCCGGCGGTGATGCCGTTCGCCATCGCCGGCAAAGCGATCGTGCCGGTTTTTCATCTTGGCGCTGCGGCCGGCGAAAATATGCCGTTCTGGGACCAGCATCGCGAGTTCGGCGATACCAATCTGTTGGTCGCGAAACAGGAGGAGGGGCATTCGCTGGCGCGGGCTTTGGGGCAGCATCCGGCCGTTCTGATGAATCGCCATGGCGCCACCGTCGTCGGCGGCGGCTTGCGCGAGCTGGTGTCGCGTTCGATCTTCATGTGCCAGAACGCGGATTATCAGTTGCGCGCGCTCACGCTCGGCACGCCTGAGCCTTTACATCCCGGCGAGGTCAAGCTGGCGAGCACGCTCAACGCGTTGCCCAACGTCGTCAACCGGACTTGGGAATATTGGAGCATGCGGCTCGAAGCGGCCGGCGCCATGCCGCCGCGGCGCTCGAGCGCGAAAGCGGCGCGGCGGCCGGTGCCGAAACGCTCGCGCGTGACGCCGCGCGAGCGGCGTAAGGGCAGGCGACGCTAAGTAAACGGGCAAGCGGCGAGCCGCACCGGGTCAATGCCGGTCGCGGGCTGCGGCGCTGATCGCGCGCAGCATGGCCACGCGATCTTCCTTGAGCACGGCGCGGACCGGCTCTCGGGCGCCGATCTGGCCCATTTCGCGCTGGCGCTTGACGGTGGCGACGGTCATCAGCGGTTCGACGCCGAGTTCGCGCAGCGTATCGGCAACCTCTTCCATTTCGGCGGCGCGCCGCTCGCCGTGGCTCGCCATGCGTTCGAGATTGTAGGGCACGATCTTGCCCCAATCGAGCCCGGGATAATTGTTCTTCATCGAACTGGCGACCTCGTCGATGACGCCGGCGCGCGCGGCGGCGAGGAAGCATTCGAGCGTCAATGCTTCGATGCCCTTGATCATGACGCTGCGCACCATCTTGATCGCGGCCGCAGCGCCGATCTCCGCGCCGGCGATGCTGGCGCGCATGCCGAGCGCGGCGAGCGCCGGCGCAACCGCCTCGGCGTCGGCGCCGGCGAGCAGCATCGGCGTCTTATGCCGCGCCGGATGAATCGGCGCCAGCACGGCGACGTCGACATAGCGCGCGGCATCGCCGAGGAGCTTTGCGGTCTCTTGCTTGCGGCCGGGCGAGACCGAGTTGATGTCGAGCAGGTAGGGCTTCCCGGCAAGGTGGGGCTTGATCGAGGCCGCCGCCGCAACGCTCGATGCCGCGGTGACCGCGGAGATGACGATATCGGCCGCGCGCACCGCCTCGGCTGCCGAATTCGCGCAACGCACCTCGCTTGCCGCCGCGGCCTGCCGGAGCCTTTCGCCCGTGCTTTTCGGGAACAGGATGTCCCACGCCGCCATCCGCTCGACGCCCTCCTCGCGCAGCCCGGCGGCGATCGCCTGACCCGCTTCGCCGAAGCCGATGAAGGCAATGCTCGGCCTTGCATTGGGCATGGTGAATTCCCTCGCTCGCGTCCTTGCTCTGCCAATGATATGGCAGCTTAGCCACCCGGTCCGCAACGGCGGCCGCCGAATGCTTCCCTTCGCCGGATAGTCCCATGACTGATCGTTCCTGTCGCGACCGCCTCGAACAGGCGCTCGCCCGCATTGCCGATCCGAACGGGGAGGGGGCGCGGACCTGCCTCACGGTCTATGCGCAAAACGCCCGTGCCGCCGCCGACGCGGCCGATGCCCGGGCGGCTCGCGGCGCCTCGCTCGGCCCGCTCGACGGCAGCATTGTCAGCATCAAGGATTTGTTCGATGTCGCCGGCGAACCGACCCGCGCCGGCTCGAAAATTCTTGCCGAGGAAGCGGCCCCGGCAACGGCCGATGCGGCGGTGGTGCGGCGGCTGCGGGCGGCGGGCGCGGTGATCGTCGCCAAGACCAACATGACCGAGTTCGCCTTTTCCGGCATCGGCGCCAATCCGCATTTCGGCACCCCAGGCAATCCGCGCGACCGCGCGCGCGTGCCGGGCGGCTCGTCGTCGGGCGCGGCCGTCGCCGTCGGCGACGGCCTATGCGACATCGGCATCGGCACCGACACCGGCGGCTCGGTGCGCATTCCGGCGGGTTTGTGCGGCCTGGTCGGATTTAAGCCGAGCCGGCAGCGCGTGCCGACCGACGGCGCGTTTCCCTTGAGCAAGACGCTCGATTCGATCGGGCCGATCGCCAACAGCGTCGAGGATTGCGCCAAAGCCGATGCCGTCATGGCCGGGGAGAAGTTTGCGCCTCTTGAGCCCATCGCGCTCGGCGGGCTGTCGTTCGGCATTGCCGAGGGTCTGCCGCTCGACCGGCTCGACGATACGGTCGCCGCGGCCTTCGTCTCGGCGGTGGCGCGGCTCGATCGCGCCGGCGTGCGCGTCTGCCACGAAGCCGTGCCGCTGTTCGACGATATGCTCGCGGTCAACGCCAAAGGCGGTATCGGGCCGGCGGAGGCTTGCGTCGCTTTATCGCGACCCGATGCGCCGCCGCGCCGCCGATATCGACCCGAATGTCCGCGTGCGGATCGAGCGCGGCTGCGCGGTGAGCGAAGCCGACTATGCCGACATGATGCGCGAGCGCACCCGGCTCGTTGGCGCCATGGATGCGCGGCTTGCGCCGCTCGACGCGCTGGTGATGCCGACGACCTCGATTGTCGCGCCGACCATCGCCGAGGTCGCGGACGAAAAGGTCTTCGCGGCGCGCAATGCCGCGGTCTTGCGCAATACCTCGATCGTCAACTTTTTCGATCTGTGCGCCATTTCGCTGCCGCTGCCGACGCTGCCCACCTCCATGCCGGTCGGCCTCATGCTGATCGCGCGTAACGGCCAGGATCGCAGCCTGCTCCGCATCGCTGCGGCGACAATGCAGCTATTTAGCGCGTGATCGAGGCTTGCCGCCGCGGCAGCAGTCTCCTAGCATTTCGCCAAATAAGGGAGGATTTGCCGTGGCCACCACACCGATGCCGACAACCCGCCGTCGCCTGCTTGCCGGGGCAGCCGTTACCGCCGCCGCCATTGCCGCCCCCGCCATCGTGCGGGCGCAAAGCGGTCCGCTGAAGGTCGGGGTGCTGCTGCCGCGGTCGGGCTTCGAGGCCGGCATCGGCCAGGATTGCCAGCGCGGCGTCGCCGTCGCCCCCGCGATCCTCAAGTCCATGGGCCTGCCCGAGCTGACGATCATGGACGGCGACACCGAATCCAGCGTCGAAACGGCGCGCGCCCGGGCCGCGAAAATGATCAGCGACGGGGCGCAGCTGTTGGTCGGGGCGTTCGATTCCGGCCAGTCGCTGGCAATTGCGCAGGTCGCCGAACAGAACGGCATTCCGTTCGTCATCAATATCGCCGCGGCGCCGGAAATCACCGACCAGGGCTACAAATTCGTGTTCCGGAATTTTCCCACCGCCGGGATGATCCTGAGCGACGCCTTCGCCAATCAGAAGGAGGTCTTCGGCCTCGTCGGCGCAGGCGCCGAAGACCGTCGTCTTCATGCACGTCAACGACACCTTCGGCACCGCCATGTCGAAGGGCATCAACTTCCTGATGCCGAAATTCAGCATGCCCTACACCATAGCCGAAGAGATCGCCTACGATCCGGCGGCGCACGATCTTTCCGTCGAAGTGGCGAAGGCCAAGGCCAGCAACCCCGATGCGCTTCTTGTCGTCAGCCGGCTCAATGACGCAATGCTGATAACGCGGGAATTGGTCAAGCAGCGCTGGACGCCGCAAGCCATTCTGAGCATGGGACCGGGCTGGTACGAGGACCAATATTTCAAGACGCTGGGTAAGCTGTCCGACGGTCCGCTGAGCTTCGTTCCCTGGTACGATCCGAACAAGAAGCTCGCGCAGCAGCTCGAAGCGGCATTGGCCAAGGCCTATCCCGGCGTCAACCTCAACACCAATCACGTCTTCACGTTCGAGGCGCTCCTGGTCGCCGCCGACGCTTACAAGCGCGCCGGCTCGACCGACCCGAAGGCGCTGGCCGACGCCATCCGCACCACCAATATCACCGACAATGTCAGTATCGGCGGCGGCATCCAGTTCAATGCCAAAGGCCAGAACGACAAGGTCAAGGATGGCGCGATCCAAAACCGCGGCGGCAAGCTCGTGGTCATCGCGCCGCAAGCCGCCGCCAACGCCAAGCCCGGAATGGCCGCTCAAGCCATATCAGGACCGCGGCTGAGCTCGTCGGTGCCGTTCGAGGTCTATCTGAACGTTGCCGTCGGCGGAGTTCTGACGGGCCTGGTCTACGGCCTGATGGCGCTCGGGCTGTCGGTCATTTTCGGCGTGGTTCGCGTCGTCAATTTCGCCCATGGCGAGATGATGTCGATCGCGATGTTTCTCGCCGTGGTGCTATTTTCCGCATTTCACCTCGATCCGTTGATCATGATGGTGCCGATCGCCGCCGTGATGTTCGTGTTCGGTTACGCGCTGCAATCGGGACTGATCAATCCCTTTATCACCCGGCCGGAACACAGCCAGTTCCTGTTGTTGGTGGCGCTGGCGATCATCATCGTCAATGTGCTCCTGATCGTGTTCGGCCCCGATGCCCGCACCGTCCAGACCGCCTATGCATTCGACAGCTTCCAGCTCGGCCCGCTGCTGGTCGACGCCACAAAGGTCTATGCCGGCGCCGCAGCGATCGTCTTTGCCGCGCTCCTGTTTGCATTCTTCCGCTATACGCTGATCGGCAAGGCGATCCGCGCCTGCGCCGACAATTATACCGGCGCGCTCGTTGTCGGGCTCAACGTCAACCGGCTCTACGCGCTCACCTTCGGCATTGGCGCCGCCTGCGTCGGCGCCGCCGGCGCGATGATGACCCTGATCGTCGACGTCACGCCGATGATCGGGCCGACCTACACGCTGTTGGCTTTCGTGATCGTCATTACCGGCGGGCTCGGCTCCATGCCCGGCGCGCTTCTGGGCGGCGTCTTGATCGGATTGACCGAGGCGCTTGCCGGCCTGCTGTTCACGCCATCGGCCAAAAGCATGTTCGCCTTCGGCATTCTCGTGCTGGTCCTGCTGTTCCGGCCGCAAGGCATCCTCGGCAAGAGGCCGGCGTGATGGCGGCCCTCGCCGCGCGTCTGACCGGCGACGTGTCGCGCCGCGCCATGATTTGGCTTGCGGCGCTGCTCGCAGCGCTCCTTATCGCGCCGTGGGTCGTCAACGACTACCTCGTCACCGTTCTCATTCTCATTCTCTATCTCGCCTATACCGGCCAGGCCTGGAACATCATGATGGGCTTTGCCGGTCAGCTTTCGCTCGGCCATGCCATCTATGCCGGTCTCGGCGCCTATATCGCGGCGGCGCTGTTCACGCGCTATGGGATCGGCCCCTGGTTCGGCTTTCTCGCCGCGATGCCGGTCGCGGCGGCGTGCGGCGCGGTCATCGGCTTTCTCGCCTTCCGCTTCGGCGTGACCGGAGTCTATTTCGCCATCCTGACCATCGCCTTTGCCGAATTTGCCCGTATCGGCTTCGACCATCTCGACATCGTCAACGCCGCCGCAGGCCTGTTCCTGCCGGTCGCGCAATATGCGCATAACGATCTGTGGCGGCTGCGCGGCGATCCGACGATGTTCTATTATGTGATCCTTACCGCCACGCTTGCCGCGTTCATACTATGCCGCGCCTTGTTGACCAGCCGTATCGGCTATTTCTGGCTCGCCATCCGCGAGGATGAGGAGGCCGCCCGCGCCGCCGGCATCGATACCTTTCGCTACAAAATGTATGCGGTGACGATCTCGGCCGCCGTGACCTCCTTCGCCGGCGTGTTCTACGCCTTTTTTTACAACAATCTTTTCCCCGAACAGGTGTTCAATATCTCGCAGTCGATCCAGATGATTTTGGGCCCCATTATCGGCGGCGTCGGCACGCTGTTCGGCCCGATACTCGGTGCTTTCGTGCTCACGGGGCTGGCGGAATCGCTGAACTCCGCTTTGACGGCGTTCGGCCTCGATCTGCCGGGCGCGGAACAGGTGTTCTACGGCGTGTGTCTCCTCGTCGTCATCGCGGCGCTGCCGGAGGGGATTTGGCCGTGGCTGGCGCGGCGGCTCGGCGTTGCGGAGCGGCAACGATGACCGCGCTGCTCTCGCTCACCGCGGTCAGCAAGCGTTTCCGCGGCTTGGTCGCGGTCGACCGCGTCAGCTTCGACGTCGCCGAGGGCGCGCTATTCGCGGTGATCGGTCCAAACGGCGCCGGCAAAACGACGTTGTTCAATATGATCGCCGGCGCGACCGCCCCGGACGACGGCACCATCGTCTTTGCCGGGCAGCCGATCGGCGGCTTGGCGGCCGACGCAGTATGCCGGCGCGGCATCGCCCGAACCTTCCAACTGGTACGGCCGTTTCCGGCTCTGAGCGTGGAGGACAACGTGCTGGTCGGCGCGCTGCTGCATCGGCGCAACGTCGGCGCGGCGCGCGATCACGCCCATGCACTGCTGCGCCGTCTCGATCTGTTCGATAAGCGGCGCCAGCGCGCCGCCACCTTGACGCTGCCGGATCGCAAACGTCTCGAAGTCGCCCGCGCGCTGGCGACCGGGCCGCGGCTGTTGCTGCTCGACGAGGTCATGGCGGGGTTGCGGCCGACCGAGACCGACCGCATGGTCGGGATTTTGCGCGATCTCAACCGCAACACCGGCGTGACGATCCTTTTGATCGAACACGTCATGCGCGCGGTGATGGCGCTCGCCTCGCGTGTCCTCGTGCTCGATCACGGTGTGGCGATCGCGGAAGGCACGCCGCAAGCCATCGTGCGCGATCCCGCGGTCGTGGAATCCTATCTCGGCGCGGAGGCCGTCTGATGCTCTCCGTCGAAAACCTCGACGTATTCTATGGCGACGTCCAGGCGCTCGACGGCGTCTCGCTCGAAATCGAGGAAGGCGCCATCGTCGCCATCGTCGGCGCCAACGGCGCCGGCAAGACGACGCTCATTCGCGCGCTGGCGGGAATGCAGCAAAAGCGGCGCGGGCGGATTTCATATTGCGGGGTCGATATTTCCGGCTGGCCGAGCCATCGCGTCTGTGATCTCGGCATCGGTCAGGTGGCGGAGGGACGTCAGGTGTTTCCGACGCTGTCGGTCGAGGAGAACCTCGAAGTCGGCGCCATGCTGTCGCGCGCCCGCGCCGCTCGGGCGAAAAACCGCGACCGCGTGTTCGGACTATTTCCGAGGCTCGCCGAGCGGGCGCGCCAGCCGGCGGGCACGCTGTCGGGCGGCGAACAGCAAATGCTGGCCATCGCCCGCTGCCTGATGGGCGCGCCGCGGCTCATCATGTTCGACGAGCCGTCGCTCGGTCTGGCGCCGGCGATCGCGCGTAACGTGCTCGACACCATCGGCGAGCTTAATCGCGAAGGCATCACCTGCCTGCTCGTCGAGCAGAATGTGGCGCTGTCGCTCAAGCTCGCGAGCCGCGCCTATGTCTTGGAAAACGGCCGCGTCACGCTCTCCGGCAGCGGCGCCGAATTGCTGGCCGACGACCGCGTCCGTAGCGCCTATCTCGGATTATGAAGGCGGCCCAATTAGAGCATGATCCGGAAAAGTGGAAAACGTTTTCCGAAAAGATCATGCTCTAAAGTAATCTAGTGGGCCGGGCGACGGATGCGCTCCATCAGCGCCGATAATGCCGCCACCCGCGCGCTCAACGGCGCCAGCGGAAACGCTTGGCGCAGACGATTGTAAACGTCTGCCGCCGTCGGCGCCTCGACATCGGCAAGCGCTGCGGCCATGGCGCGCGCCATGTCGGCTTCGGGCCGTCCGCTCAACGGCGCCGGCACCAGCGCAACGTCGCCGAACGGGATCGGGGGTTGAATGCGCAACGTGACACGGCGGGCGCCCATGACGCGGGGGATCATGGCGAACTCCAATCGGTTATGGTTCCGTTTCAACGCGCGATATTTATTCAAGTTCCATCGAATCAAGGCGAAGCAACCGCGCCCTTATGGGCCGGGTAATGTGACAAGGCATTGACTTGCCTGAAAAAACGACTTGCCTAAAAACGACTTGGCTCAAAAACGACTTGGCTCAAGATGCTTTCGGCCGGCCTTTGCGCGCCAGGACGGCCAGGGCGTGCTTTGCCGGCTTGGATTCGGCCGACTTCAGGCCTTGCGAGCTATTTCAGCGGCGGCCCGATCGTGACATTGAGCTTGCCGACGCCTTCGACCTCGCACTCGATCTTGTCGCCGGCGACGGTGGCGGCGACGCCCGACGGCGTGCCGGTCATGATGACGTCGCCGGGGGCAAGCTCCACCATCTCCGATAACTTCGCGATGATTTCCGGCACGTTCCAGATCATTTGATTGAGATTGCCGTCCTGGCGCATCTTGCCGTTGACCGAAAGCGTGATACGGCCATTCGACGGATGGCCGGTCTCGGACGCCGGCCTCAGCGCCCCGCAGGGCGCCGAATGGTCGAACGCCTTGCCGATCTCCCACGGCCGCTTGATCTCGCGCGAGGCGATTTGCAGATCGCGGCGCGTCAGATCGATGCCGACGCCGTAGCCATAGATGCAGTCGAGCGCCTTCTCCGGCTTGATGTTGCGGCCGCCGCTCTTGAGCGCAACGACGAGCTCGACCTCGTGGTGCATGTCCTTGGTCAGCGACGGATAGGGCACCGTGCCGCCGTCCGGCACGATGGCGTCGGCCGGCTTGGCGAAGAAGAACGGCGGCTCGCGCACGTCGTTGCCCATCTCCTTGATGTGCTCGACATAATTGCGGCCGACGCACCACAGCCGGCGGACCGGAAAATATTGGCCGGTGCCGGCGACCGCGATCGCGGCCTGCGGCGGCTGCGGGATGACATAGCTCTTGGCGTCGGTGCTCATGATGATGTCTGCCGTTGGAGGGAAGAACGCGCGGACTTATAGCTTGCGCGTGGTCGCGTCAATCTGACATTCCACTGACGTCTTTTATGCAGAGGAAGCGATGGCGAGCGGCGAGGTGCTGAGATCCTGCGGCGGCGACTGCTCCTTGAGCTGCAGCCGGTAGAACGAGGCGTAACGGCCGCCCTTGCGCAGTAATTCATCGTGCCGGCCGGAATTCGACGACGAGCCCGTTTTCGACCACCAGAATGCAATCGGCATGCATGATCGTCGACAGGCGGTGGGCAATAACAAGTGTGGTGCGGCCCTTGCAGAGCTCGGCGATCGCTTCTTGCACGTAGCGCTCGGATTCCGAATCGAGCGACGCCGTCGCCTCGTCGAGCAGAATTATCGGGAGAGTCCTTGATGAGCGCGCGGGCGATGGCGATGCGCTGGCGCTGGCCGCCGGAAAGCTGCATGCCGTGCTCGCCGACCGGCGTATCGTAGCCGGCCGGAAAGCCCATGATGAAATCGTGCGCATGCGCGGCCTTGGCGGCGGCGACGATGGCGGCATCGTCGGCATCCAGCCGGCCGAGCGCGATGTTCTCGCGGATCGTGCCACGGAACAGGTGGACGATCTGGCCGACATAGGCAATCTGTTGCCGCAGCGAGCCGCGCGACACTGCGCCGATGTCCTGGCCGTCGATCAGCGCCCGTCCGGAATCGACGTCATGGAAGCGAAGCAACAGATTGAGCACCGTCGATTTGCCGCCGCCCGACGGGCCGACCAGCGCGGTGACCTTGCCCGGCTGGGCGACAAAATTCATGCCGCGCAGCACCGGGGTGTCGGCGCGGTAGGCAAAATGGACGTCGGCAAATTCGATGCGCGCCACCGTCAAATGCAGCGGC
Source organism: uncultured Alphaproteobacteria bacterium (assembly GCA_963714345.1). Classification (GTDB taxonomy): domain Bacteria; phylum Pseudomonadota; class Alphaproteobacteria; order Rhizobiales; family Xanthobacteraceae; genus BOG-931. The sequence goes on from CAVQOD010000016.1 coordinate 161,736, forward strand.
GGCAGGTCGTCATCGTTCGGCTCGCCCGGCGGACTGTCGATGATCTCGTAAAGAATACGCACGCCGACGAGGCTGTTGTTGAGGTCGATGTTGAGCCGGGCGAGCCGCTTGGCCGGCTCGTAAGCGAGCAAAAACGCCGCCATGAAGGAAACGAATTCGCCCGGCGTCGCGCCGGTTTCGATGACGCGGTAGCCGCCATAGATGGTCGCCAGCGCCACGGTGAAGCCGCCGAGCATTTCCATCATCGGGCTGGCGCGGTTGGCAACGCGCGCCATCTTGTTCGATTCGTGCTGCACCTCGGCGACGCTTTTATCGAGCCGCCGCCGCATCTCGTCTTCGAGCGCGAAGGCCTTGACCATGCGCATGCCCTGCAGCGATTCCTGCATGGTCTCGATAATGCGGGTGCCGCCGGTGAATTGCATGCGCGCAATGCCGCGCACTCGCCGGATCAGCTTGCGCAGGAAAAAGAACGCCGGCGGCGCCATGATGAAGCCGCCCAGCGCCATGATCGGATCCTGAATCAGCATGACGATCGTCAGGCCGATCAGCGACATCAGATCGCGGCCGATTGCGGTGATGAGAAGATTGATCACCTGACTGACGGCCGCCGCGCCGGTGGTGAGCCGGGCGATGAATTCGGATGAATGCCGGTCGGCGAAGAAGCCGATGTCTTCGTGCAACAGCTTATCGAACAGCCGCCGCTGGTTGCTGGCGATGATGCTGTTGCCGATCGACGACAGTATGACCGCGGAGCCGTAAGTGGCAAATCCCTTCGCCGCGAAGATCCCCATCGCGATCACGCCAATGACGACGATGCCGTGGAAATTGTGACTGACGTAGGCCTCGTTGGTCATGGTGCCGAGGAGATACGCGGTCAGCGCCGTGGCGGCGGCGGCGATCCCCATCAGCACGAAGGCAACGACATAACGCGGCCAGTATTCGAGCGCTTCGTCGATCAGCAGGCGGCGAACCAGTGCGACGGTCGAGTAATCGTCCGAAGAATTGGCCGTGACGGCTGTCATGCTGCCTCGTTTTGCCCGCTTAGGCCGCTTAGGGCAATGGCCCTCAACGGTGCTAGCCGCGCCTGGTTACAAGAGCCGGGTGGCGAAGAACAGTGGGGACGTTCTGGCTAATTGGATTGCACTCTTCACTCGGCCGTTCCATCGTGGCTAAACCCTCGGAGATCGAATGTCCCTTGCACCAGTCGGTTATTTCGATGCCAGTTTTCCCGGCGCCACTCAAGTCGTCCGGGTCACAAACCTGCACGAGGCCCGGGTATTCGCGCGCCGGTGGGTGATCAGGGACAAGGATCCGGCGTTGAAGGCGCTTCTTCGGCACATCGAGAAGGCCAACAGTTCCACGACCGCGGACAGCGCGATGCGGCAATTGAAGCAAGCGTTGGCCAGCCGGGGTTTGTTAGTCACTGCAACTCCGCAGCCCGGCGGCGCGCTGCCGTGTGAATAAAAAACCGCCCCCGAAGGGGCGGCTTCGATCGGTCGCCGTTCGGCGCGCAATCAATGCAGACTTTAGGCTGCCTGGATGTTGCCGACGGCGATCTTGCCGGTGCGGCGGTCTTCCTGGGTATCGAAAGCAACTTTCTGGCCTTCGACCAGTCCGCGCATGCCGGCGCGTTCAAGCGCGGTGGCATGGACGAAAACGTCCTTGCCGCCGGCATCCGGCTGAATGAAGCCGAAGCCTTTTTGGTCGTTGTAGAACTTTACGGTGCCCGTATCCATCAAGATATCCTTTCGCTGAGTGAGGTGCACATGATCGACAGACGCGCAACTGCGCGTCTGTAAGCTCGAACCGTCGATGTTTGGAGGGTCTGAACGTGCGCCTGGCAGTCAGCAAAGGCGAAACGGCCCGATTGTCCGGCCAAATGTCGATGTCCGTTACTTAGTCGATAAGCGTGGCCTTTACAAGGCGAGTTCAGGCGGCCAGCGGCGCTTGCGCGCCAACCCGACTTCGCAGTTCGCGAAACGTAATAAGCCGGTGGGCGGTTTCGTCCCAAAGCACGAGACGCACGCAGGCCAGGCTTTGCCCCAGCGTGAGACGGCCGACATCCGCCAGGTCGGGATGCTGGCGCAGCGCCAGCGGCAACCGGTAAAACGGAATTCGGCTGCACAAATGGTGGATGTGATGCACGCCGATATTGGCCGTGAACCATCGCAGCACGGCCGGCAGATCGTAATGCGAGCTGCCGTAAATCGCCGCAGTTGGGAAGCTCCAATTACGGTTCGCGGTCCAGACGGTGTGCTCGAACTGGTGCTGGACGTAGAACAGCCACACTCCGATCACTCCGGCAATCAGCGCAATCGGCAAATGCAACAGCAGAAACGGCCAGACCCCGATCCACCACATCATTGCGGTAACGATGAGCGCGATCGCGCCATTGGTCGCCATGGTGCTGATCCACGGCGTCCAGCCTTCCCGCATCAGGCCCAAGGGAAGTCGGTGGCGCAGGAAGAACAGGTAGATGGGGCCGACGCCGAACATCACCAGCGGATGGCGATAGAGCCGATAGGCGATCCGGCGCCAGCGCGGCAGTGCCAGATATTCGCGCACGGTCAGCGTATTGACGTCGCCGATGCCGCGGCGATCGAGATTGCCCGACGTGGCGTGGTGGATGCCGTGCGTGTGCCGCCAGAAATCGTAAGGCGTCAGCGTCAACACGCCGATCACGCGTCCGACCCAATCGTTCGCCAAGCGATGACGAAAGAACGAGCCATGACCGCAATCGTGCTGGATCATGAACAGGCGGACGAGAAATCCCGCGGCCGGAACGGCAAGCAACAAATAAAGCCCGTAGCCGACATGATAGACGAACCACATCGACAGCCAGAGCAGAACAAATGGTACGATTGTAATCAAAATCTCGATGATGCTGCGGCCATTGCTCGGTTGACGAAAGCGCGCCAGACTTTGCGTCAAGGCGCGTAGATCGGTCGCAGTGGCGCCCGCATCGGTGTTCGGTCCGTCGTTCAAAATTCTCTCCGCGGCTGATCGTAGAATTGGCTGGTGTCAGAGATTAGCGTATTTTCCACAGGAAGGCGTCTTTTTTATGCCGCAGGGCCAACAGAGCAACTGCCGGAGCAAACGTCGCTTTCAGGCGGCACCGCCTGCTTACCATCGCCAAGCTTTGCGGTAAGCGTTTGATTTCGACAAATATAATCCCCCGTCGGCGGGCTGGTAATGCGGCGCTTTGAACATATATTATGCGCTCTATTAGACGATGCTTAGCTCTTTTCATCAGAGGCCGCTTCATGGTGGGATTTGATTACGGTGCAACGGCTGAGCTGTTTTCGACGCGAAAGCGGATGCCGCGGCGGCAGGCGTTCAGTTACAAGCGATTTGCGCAAGCCTCGGACGCCATCCGATTCGCCATGGAGGACCTGCCGCCGGAATCCCTGCTTGGCGCGTTTCTCGAAGTCGACGAGCAAAGATACGGCACCGACGATATTCGTCGTCTGTATGAGAGCGCCGAATTTCCGTTGCGGCGTCACGGTACCCGATCGTGACCGACAAGACGATCGATCTCGACCGGCATCGCGGCATGGCCGCTCAGAAGGCGACCGATCTTCGCCGTCTCTTAACGGACGTGGAGGCCAACGAAACCTTGTTACGCCAACGGCAAGACGAGTTGGAAGCGCATTTGCTGGCGGCGCCGGCGGCAAACTGGCACGAAGCCGCTGACAAGGCGCGCTACCTCCTCAAACTGTTTGCCGCGACACTGGCCGCACAAGACCCGCGGCGGCAAATGCTGATTGCCGCGGTCCTCGCCGACTTCAAGCGTCTCGCCGGCGAGGACTAGCCGGCCCCACGACGATGAAAGCGAACCGGCGGCGCTCAGCCGCGGCGGTCCGCGACCCGCGCGGCCGGTATTGTGTCGGTGCGGCCACCGGCCGTCTGCAATTGACCGACCAAGCGGCGCGTTATGAGTTCGCGCTCCCAATCGAGCGCGTGCGCGACGATGGTCGAAAGATCGTCGAACCGCGGCTGCCAGCCGAGAGTCGCGCGGATTCGCTCGCCGCCGGCGACGATGCGAGCCGGATCGCCCTCGCGCCGCGGTGCGTATTCGACCTTGAAGTCGACGCCCGAGACCCGCTTCACCGTCTCGATCACTTCGAGCACCGAGAAGCCGTGGCCATAGCCGCAATTGAGCGTCAGCGAGGCGCCGCCGGCGCGCAAGTGGCGCAACGCATCCGCATGGGCGCGGGTGAGATCGCTGACATGAATGTAATCGCGAATGCAGGTGCCGTCGGGCGTCGGATAATCGGTGCCGAAGACGTCGAGCTTGGCCCGCAGCCCCAACACTGCCTCGGCCGCAACTTTGATCAGATGCGTGGAATTTGAACCCGATTGGCCGGTGCGCCCACGAGGGTCGGCGCCGGCGACGTTGAAATAACGCAAGATCACATGGGCAAGATCATGGGCGCGGCTGGTGTCGCGCAGCATGATCTCGGTCATCAGCTTCGACCAGCCGTAGGGCGAGATCGGCAAGGTCGGGGCATCCTCGGGCACTGGGACGGCGGCGGGATTGCCGTAGACCGCGGCGGTCGAGGAAAAGATGAAATGGCGGACGCCGCAAGCCACCGCGCATTCGATCAGGGCGCGGGAATTGGCGGTGTTGTTGCGATAATAGCCGAGCGGATCGCGCACCGAATCCGGCACCACGATCGAGGCGGCGAAGTGAATGATCGCCTCGATGCCGTGCTCGCGCAGAAGCCGCATCACCAGCGGCTGGTCGCCGGTCTCGCCGACGATGAGGGGCACGCCTTCGGCGACCGCCCAGCGGTGCCCGGTCGAGAGATTGTCGAGCACGACGACGCGTTCGCCGGCGTCGACCAGATCGCGCACCATCTGGCTGCCGATATAGCCGGCTCCGCCAGTGACCAGGATCGTCATTTTCGCGACTCATCGCCCTGTTTTCCGATGAGTGGCCTTACTCCGATTTGGCGAATGTTCTGTTAAACGGCCGGGTGAGGCGACGAAACGGCCGCAAGGGCGCGGCGGGTTGCGGCGAGGACCTGCTCCGGGGCGATGTCGCGCATGCAGCGGTGATGGGCGAGGCGGCAAACCGGCTTATGGCAGGGCCGGCACGGCAGCTCGCTTGTCGTCTCCACGATCCCGGCCAGCGGGTTGAGCGGCGCCCAGTGCCATGGGCTGGTCGGACCAAATATCCCGATCGAGGGCGTGCCGAGCGCCGCGGCGACGTGAAGAAGCCCGGAATCGTTCGAAACCGCCGCACTGGCAGCGGCGAGCGCGAGGATCGCATCGCGCAAATCGCGGCCGGTGAGATCGCGTGCCGGCGTTTCGCCGACGATCTCGCCGGCAAGCGCTTTTTCGTCGGGGCCGCCCAGCACCCAGACCGCGAAACCTTGAGCAATCAGGCGCCGGGCGAGCTCGGCATAAGCGGCGCTTGGCCAACGTTTCGACGGTCCGACGGCGCCCGGGGCAAGCGCCACGACAGGCCGATTGTCGGCATTTAACCCGCGCCGCTTGCGCCATGCATCGACCTCGTCATGCGGAACTTTGAGCTCCGGTAACGGCCAATCCGGCGGCAATTTTGCGCCGGCCGGCAGCGCCAAGGCCGCGCAGCGGTCGACCATGCGCGGCAAAGCGCGCTCGCCGTAGCGGACGTCGTTGAGCAGGAAAAAGCGCGCCTCGCCGACAAAACCGGTGCGCTCCGGAATGCCGGCAAGAAACGGCGCCAGGCGTCGATTTCCAGGTCCGCGGCATGACCAGCGCCGTGCCGTAACCTTCGCGCTTGAGGCGTTTTGCAAGCGCATATTGCTCCAACAGCGCGAGACGGCTGCGCGGCAGGTCGGTGACGACGGCTTGGCGCAGCCCGGGCATGTAATCGGCGAGCGGAGCGCACAGCGTCGTCGCCAGCATGTCGACCGGACGGTCCGGAAAAAGTCCGTTGAGCAGTTTCACCACGGAATGGCAGCGGACAAAGTCGCCGATCCACATATACGGAACGATGAGGATGGGACTGCGGTCTACGCCATTATTTGAATTTTAATTCATTATTATCTGGGAACTCGCACTCAGGATTTTGCTTCGCGCCGCAGCGGTTCGCTCGGCGGCGGCTGCCAATTCTGCGCTTGCTCGTAGCGCTTGGCGTAGCGGTAATACGTCCCTTCGAAATTGCCAAAGGCGATGACGAAGCCGGCCCAGCCGTCGATAAAGCCAAGCTTGAAAATATAGTGTTTGAGGAAAGCCCAGCAGCCGTGGCCCAGCGCGCCCGCCATCGAGACGCGCTTTCCGGCGAGCTTGGCGCTCCGAGCGACGAATAGCGGTTGGCCTTGCGCAAGACCTCTTCGAGATTGCGGAAGGGGAACTGCCAGATTGCATTGCGCAGCGTGCCGAGCGGCTTGGCGGTGAGGAGCTCATAACCTTCGTGGACCGGCTCGAGCGTGTAGCGCATGCTGCCTTTGCGGAAGAGCTGCGGCTGGCGGAAGTTCGGATACCAGCCCGAGCCGCGGATCCAGCGGCCCATCATGAAGCTCCGGCGCGGCACGAGGTAAGCGTCGGACGGCGGCGTGCCCGCGAGCAGGCCGAGAATCTCGTCGCGCACGGCCGCGGTGCAGCGCTCGTCGGCGTCGAGGCTGAAAATCCAATCGCAGCGGCAGGCTTCGATGGCGCGATTGCGCAAATCGCCAAAGCCATTGAACGGGACCTGCACCACCCGCGCGCCGAGCGCCGTGGCGATTTCCGCCGTGCGGTCGGTGCTGGAGGAATCGACAACGACGATCTCGTCGGCCCAAAGCACGCTCTCGACCGCGGCCTTGACCTTCTCGGCTTCGTTGAAGGCGAGGATATAGGCGGAGACCGTCTGCATGATTTGATCGGCAGTATATCCGGCGTCGGTGCCGCTTTGCGAATTGTCCGCTTGAGGTCACTTTCATTAAGAATGAATTATAATTCATTTATTAAATGCGCCCGACGGTCAAGTGTTGCCCAGTCGGCGATACTGGGGCAAAGGAGCGGTGCGGTCGGCACAGGCCGATCGCATCCTCAAAACTGTCGTTGCTGTCGATGTTATTGGTCACCGGCGGGGCCGGCTTTATCGGGTCGAACGTTGTCGCGAGCCTCAACGAGGCCGGACGGACCGATATTGCCGTCAATGACGTGCTCGGCAGCGACGGCAAATGGCGCAATCTCGCAAGCCGCCAGATTGCCGATTTTGTTCCGCCCGCCGAGCTTGGGCGCTGGCTCGACGGCCGCAAGCTCGACGCCGTCATCCATCTCGGCGCCATATCGTCTACCACCGCGACCGATGGCGACGCCGTGATGGAGAATAATTTCCGGCTGTCGCTGCGGCTGCTGGACTGGTGCACCGCGACGCGCACGCCTTTCATCTACGCCTCGTCGGCCGCGACTTATGGCGATGGCGAGCAAGGCTATTCCGACGACTGGTCGAACGGCGCGCTCAAACGGCTCAAGCCGATGAATCTCTACGGCTGGAGCAAGCACTTGTTCGATCTCGCGGTGGTCGAGCGCGTTCGCCGCAAGGACAAGCTGCCGCCGCAATGGGCCGGACTGAAATTTTTCAACGTGTTCGGCCCCAACGAATACCACAAGGGCGAGATGATGAGCCTCGTCGCCAAGCGCTTCGACGAGGCCAAGGCCGGCAAGCCGGTTCGCCTGTTCAAGTCGCATCGGCCCGGCATCGCCGACGGCGAGCAGAAGCGCGACTTCATCTATGTGGACGACGCCATCGCCGTCGTGCGCTGGCTCATGGCAACGCCGGCGGTTTCGGGCATTTTCAACGTCGGCACCGGCCAGGCGCGCAGCTTTCGCGACCTGATCGCAGCCATGTTCGCGGCCCTGGGCCGCGAGCCGGCGATCGAATATATCGACATGCCGGTTTCGCTCCGCGACAGCTACCAGTATTTCACGCAGGCCGAGACCGCAAATCTGCGGCGCGCCGGCTATAATGCCGACTTCACGCCGCTCGAGGCGGCGGTGCAGCGATATGTGAATGGTTATCTCGATCGCACCGACCGCTATCGCTGAGCACGATCGAGAGGGAACGCGGCGAACACGGCATGTTCGATTTCGAAGAAGCCCTCAAGCTTGTGTCGCAAAGCAGACGGTGCTCTGCGTCGGCGATCTGATGCTCGACGATTTCGTCTATGGCGAAGTCACGCGCATTTCGCCGGAGGCGCCGACGCCGGTGCTGGCGGTCGCGCGCAGCGAAGTCGAGATCGGCGGCGCCGGCAATGTCGCGCGCAATATCGCGGCGCTCGGCGCGCGCTGCATTTTCGTCGGTCTGATCGGCAAGGACGAGGCCGGCCGGACGCTGACCGACGCGCTTGGCCAAGCTCAAAGGCTCGGTCGTTCCCCATCTGGTCATCGAGCCGGGCGGCAGACCACCCGCAAGGTGCGCTTCGTCTCCGAGCATCATTCGGCGCATCTGATGCGGGCGGATTGGGAGACGGCGGCAGCCGGCGAGCGCGGCAAGCGAGACCGCCAGTTATCGCCTACGCCGAAGCGGCGCTGCCGCAGTGCCGGCGCGGTGGTGCTGTCCGATTACGCCAAGGGCGTGCTGACGCCGCGCGTCATCCGCGCCATCATCGACCGCGCGCGGCAAGCTCGGCAAACCGGTCGTGGTCGATCCGAAAGGTCACGATTACAGCGTCTACCGCGGCGCGACGCTGATCACGCCGAACCGGCAGGAACTGGGCGCGGCCGTGCATCGGCCGGTCGACGACCGAAGCCGAGATCGCCAAGGCGGCGGCCGAGCTCGCGCGCATCGTCGATAGCGAAGCCGTTCTGGTCACGCGCAGCGAGGAGGGCATGACGCTGCACGTCGAAGGTCATGCGCCGCTGCACATTCCCGCCTATCCGGTCAAGGTGCGCGACGTGTCCGGCGCCGGCGATACGGTTGCGGCGGTGATGGCGGTGCTGCTGGCGATGGCAGCGCCGTTCGAATTCCGCCATGCGCGCCGCCAATGCCGCCGCCGCCGTCGTCGTCGGCAAGCGCGGCACCTCGACGGTCTCGCTCGCCGAATTGCGCCACCGCATCCTGCCCGCCGCCTCGCTCGCGCCCGGGGACAAGATCGTGTTCGACTGGTCGATGCTCGACGAGCGGCTCGGCGGACTGGCGCCGCCACGGGTCTGCGCGTCGGCTTCACCAATGGCTGCTTCGATCTGCTGCATCGCGGCCATGTCAAACTGCTCGCCGAGGCGCGCGCCGCCTGCGACCGCCTGGTGGTCGGGCTCAACAGCGATGCCTCGACGACGCGGCTCAAGGGCAAGGGCCGGCCGATCAATCCGGCCGAGGGCCGCGCCGAAGTGCTGGCGGCGCTCGAAGCGGTCGATCTCGTCGTGGTCTTCGAGGAGGATACGCCGATCGAACTGATCAAGCGCGTGCGTCCCGCGGTGCTGGTCAAGGGCGCCGACTACAGGCGCGAGGACGTGGTCGGCCACGACGTCGTCGAGAAGGCCGGCGGCGACCGTGATGCTGGTCGATCTCGTGCCCGGCCATTCGACGACCGCCATGGTCAAGCGGGCGCAGCCGGCGAAACAGACCGCGGAGGAATAACCGATGCGGACGGTATTTCCCTGGCAGGTCGAGAACGAACTTAAGACCGAGTTTTTCGGTCCGTTGCAGACGGGCTTCTTCGTCGAAGTCGGCGCCAATCAACCGCAGCAAGGCTCGCAGAGCTGGCAGTTCGAACAGGCCGGCTGGCGCGGCGTCTTGGTGGAACCGCAGCCGGACCTGGCGGAACGCTTGCGCCAGTCGCGGCGCGCGCATGTCGTCGCCGCGGCGTGCTCGTCGCCGGCCAATGCGGGCACAGCGATGACGCTGCATGTCCTCGGGCCGCATTCGTCGCTCAATCGCGAACTCGCCGTTACCGGCGTGACGGCGCAATCGACGATAGAGGTTCCGGTGCGGACGCTTGACGAGATTCTCGAACAGGCCGGCGCGCCGACGCCGATCGATTTCGTCTCGATCGACGTTGAAGGCCACGAGGTCGAGGTGCTGTCCGGTTTCGACTTGGCGCGCTGGCGCCCGCGGCTTCTTCTGGTCGAAGACCACGTCACCAGTCTCGCCACGCACCGGTATCTGACGCGCGCCGGTTACCGGTTGATCCGGCGCACCGGTCCGAACGGCTGGTACGTGCCGGCAGGACAAAGCGCCGCGCGTCGGCTTGGGCTGGTGGCAGATTGCGCGCAAATATTACTTCGCGCTGCCGATCCGCATGTTGCGGGATCGCAGGCGCCGGCTGCGCGACCGGCTTCGGCGACGGCGTCGTCCCGATGCCGTCGCAGCGGCGCTTCAAACGAGCGACAAATCGTGAGCGGCGCGGCGCTGATTTCCGTGATCGTCACGACCTATAACCGCGAAGATGCGCTCGACGCGGCATTGCGGGCGCTGGCCCATCAATCGGACCGTAATTTCGAGATCGTTATTGCCGATGACGGCTCACGGCCGGACACCGCGCGCGTGATCGAAAGCTGGCAGGCGCGGCTGCCGCTGCCGCTCAAGCACGTCCGGCACGAGCATCGGGGTTTCCGCGGCGGCGAGATCCGCAATCGCGGCATCCGCGCCAGCGCTGGAGAGATCTGCATCTTCCTCGACGGCGATTGCCTGGCGGCGCCCGATTTCATCGCCGCGCATCGCCGGCTCTACGAGCCGGGCTGGTTCGTCACCGGACAATCGCATTCTGCTCTCGCCCGAACTGACCGCCGCCGTGCTCGCGGGCGGCCTCGAGGCGGAGCGGTGGAATTTCGCCGCTTTGCTGGCGCAGCGGCTGCGCGGCGGCATCAACCGTTTGTCGCCGACGCTGCGGCTGCCGCTCGGGCCGTGGCGCAGGCTCCAGCGCGCGAGCTGGGCAAGGCGCGCAAACCTGCAATCTCGCGGTGGCGCGGCGCGACCTCGATCGCATCGACGGCTTCGACTGCGCTTATACCGGCTGGGGCCTTGAGGATTCAGACCTTGTCGTGCGTCTCCTGCATGCCGGCGTACGGCGCAAGGACGGCCGGTTCGCGACCGGCGTATTGCATTTGTGGCACCCGCCGAACGACCGCTCGCAGTTTCCTGCAAACCAAGCAAGGCTCGATGAGGTGATCGGCGGCAGCCGCGTGCGCGCCTTGCGCGGTCTGTCCGTGCTGAGCGACGCCGTTGCGTTGCCGCGCGACAGCGCTTCGGTGGCGTCACAATGAAGCCGATTGCATTGCCGGATGCCCCCCGGGTGCTGGTCGTGGCGCTGCGGCGGCTTGGCGATGTGCTGTTGACCACTCCGCTTATTCGCAGCGTCAAGCGGGCGTTCCCGCGAGCTTCGATCGATGCCTTGGTATTTGCCGGCACCGAAGGAATTTTGACCGGCAATCCCGATGTCGCAAAAGTCCTCACGCTCTCGCAGCGCCCGCACGCCGGCGAAACGCTGGCGCTGATGCCGCGGCTGTGCAAGCGCTACGATCTTGCAGCTGTCGACGCAGACCGGCGACCGGCCGACATTCTTGGCTGCCATGGCCGGGCGGCAAAGCGCCGGTCCGGTAGAAGCGGACGGCGCCGGAGCTGCCGTCAAGCGCATCGCGCTCAGCCGCGCTATCGTGAGCGACCGCGGCCAACATCGCGTCCTCGATATCCTGCGCCTTGCCGAACTCATCGGCATTCCCGCGCACGCCGAGATCGTCTGTCCCGCAGGCGGCGTGCGCCCGGCGCTCGCGCCGCCGCAGCCCTACGCCGTCGTTCATGCCGCGCCGATGTTCACCTACAAGCGCTGGACAGCGGCGGCTGGCGGGCGCTGGCGGCGGCGCTCCACGAGCGCGGCCTCGGCACGGTCACGACCGGCGCCGCGACCGATCGCGCCTATCTCGATGACGTCTGGCGCGACAGCAAGGTTGTGCGCCTCGACGGCAAGCTCGACTGGCCGGCACTGTCGGCCTTGATCGCCGCCGCGCGCGTTTATATCGGGCCGGACACCGCCATTACCCACCTTGCCGCCGCGACAGGCGCGCCGACCGTCGCGCTTTACGGTCCCACCGATCCGCGGCTGTGGGGACCGTGGCCGCTTGGCGGGCTCGACCGCCCATGGGCCGCCGCCGGCACGATCCAGCATCGCGGCAATGTCTGGCTGGTGCAAAATCCGCTGCCGTGCCTGCCGTGCCAATTGGAAGGTTGCGAGCGCCGGCTCGACAGCCACAGCCAATGTCTCGATGAGCTTACAGCCGCCCAGGTGGTGTCCGCGGTCGATCAAGCACTGGCGATGCGGCAGGCGGCGTAGCGGGCTAATACAGCGGCGACTGCACCGGCGCGGTCGGCCGGCCAAGCTCGCCGGTGACCAGATCGAATTGGCGTGTAGGTTTGCGTTTCGCAAGCGTCGGTCTCGACGGCGTAACGCGCGTCGACGACGGCATTGTCCTGGATGAAGATCGCATAGCTGCGCAAGTGCCCGCGATCTTGAAAATGGACGCAAGCGAGCCAGGTCCAGCCCTTGATGGAATCGGTCCAGCGCAGGCCCGATATCTCGAAGTCGGCATAGGCCGCACGGTCTTTCAATGCCAATGAGAGATATTTGGCGGCGAGCGAAACGTAGGCCGGCGGCGGGGCGGGCGGCGGCGCGGCTTCGCTCGGCAGCGCCAATTCGCTGCATCCGGACAACACGATGAGTGACGCGACCAGCGCCGCGCGCCGCATGGCGGCGCTCAATAATATCCGGCTATCGCCGACACAATGTCGGCACCACAGTCCCGCCATGAAAGCCGTCCACCTGGAGATGCGCCCGGCGGGGGGAAAGTATAAACTTTCGTGCTCTAAAACCGCATGCGGCGCACGAGCTCTTGCAAGGCAAAGCATTGGCATGGCGGCGCTGCTAGCGATCCGCGCTACGCTCGGACAGAAACGGCAAACGGCACGCGATGCAAAATTCGAGCAGGATCGGCCGGCCCGTACGGCGCCTGATCGTCACGCGCCTTGTCGCAACGGCGATCGTCGTATGGACCGGGTTGACGCTTGGCTCGTGCGCCGGCGGGGCTTCCGAGGATGGATTCTCCGCCTATGTCGCCGACCATTGGCCGCATTGGGCCGGCGGCATGCCGAGCGATGTGCCGCCGCGGCCCGGCGCTCCGGGCTACAACCAATTCGTCGCCCACGGGCAAGCCGATCAGGATGTATTGCCGCCCGCGAGCGGCGCCAACGCTCCGGCCGTCCCCGTCAAGCCGGTGTTCCAGACCGCGCCGTCGGCGCCGGCCGCGTCTGCCGAACCGGTCAAGCCGGCCCCAGCGCCGCCCAGCGTTGAGCCCGCGCCGCAATCCGCCTCCGACGATTCGAGCGTGGTGCGGGGCGGACTGTATTAGAGCATGTTCCCGAAATGCCTGCCCCGGACTTGATCCGGGGTGGCCGCCGGTTTCCCGCCTTCGCGAAGCCCGCTGCGGCGGGCGAAGGAAGGTCGGAAAAGATCATGCTCAATCAAAGCACGCATCACGCCACACCGGCGCGCAACAGATCGTGGAAATGCACGATGCCGACCGGGCGGTCCGCTTCCACGACGATGAGCGCCGTGATTTTCGATGAATTGAGAATTTGCAGGGCCTCGCTCGCCAATTGATCGGGCCGAACGGTCTTTGGCGACGCCGTCATGACGGCATCGACCGGTGCCTGCAGCAAATCCGCGCGCATGTGACGGCGCAAATCGCCGTCGGTGATGACGCCGGCAAGCTTGCCGTTCTGGCTCGATCACGGCGACGCAGCCAAAACCCTTGGCCGACATTTCGACGATCGCCTCCGACATCGGCGCGCCGCGCTTGATCAGCGGCACGGCGGCGCCGGGATGCATCACCTCGCCGACGAATTTCAAGCGCCGCGCCAAGCTTGCCGCGCGGATGAAAGACGCCGAAGTCGATCGCGGTAAAGCCGCGGCTTTCCAGTAACGCGATCGCCAGCGCATCGCCGAGCGCAAGCTGCATCAGCGACGAGGTGGTCGGCGCCAGATTGTGCGGGCAGGCTTCGCGCGCCGCCGGCAGCGCCAGCACGATATCGGCGGCCTTGCCGAGCGTGCTTTCGGCATTCACGGTGATTGCGATGAGCACGATGCGGAAGCGGCGGGAGTAATTGATCAGATCCTTGAGCTCCTCGGTCTCGCCGGACCACGACAGCGCCACCATGACGTCGTCCGACGTAATCATGCCGAGATCGCCATGGCTTGCGTCGGCGGCGTGGACGAAGAATGCCGGCGTGCCGGTCGAGGCGAGCGTCGCGGCGATTTTGCGCGCCACATGGCCGGACTTGCCCATGCCGGTGACGATCACGCGGCCGCGCGCCGTCCGGATGGTCTCGACGGCGGCGACGAATGGCGCGCCCAATCCGTCGGACATCGCCGCGGCGAGCGCCGCCACGCCCTCGGCTTCGGTATCGAGCGTGCGCAGCGCGGAGGCGATGTGGGAATTGGCGGCCGGCTTCGACTTACCCGCGTCCGACGAACTCATCTTGGCCCGTGTCCCCACTCTATACTCCACAGTACCGCGCAATATCGCCGTAACGCCACCCGACGGGGCAAACGGCTCTGAGAGTTTATTTCGCCCAGGCGGCAAATGCATCCGCAAAGGCGCGATCGCCGGGCGGGCCCTTTTCCATGGCCAAGATAGCGCGGCCGCCATTGTTATAGACGATCGGGATATCGAACCACGGCTTATCCTTGAGCAGCTGGATATTGCGTTGCACGTCGGTGTCGACTGCGGACAGGCCGATCAGGAAAAAGCCGTTGGTGACTTTGACCGCGAGCCCGGCAAGCGGAACGCCGCGCGCCTGCTCGGAATCCTTCATCAGCACCCCAGGCACATTGGCGATGCCGCCGCCGGGAAAATCCGGCGGCAGGTTGAACATGATTTCGATCGTGTGACTTGCCGGCAAAGCCTGATCGGTATTGCGCCGCAACGTCCAGGTCACTGTCATGTTGCGGTCCGGGATCGTAACATCCGCGCGCACTTCAAGCTCGGGCGCCAGTCCGCTGCCGGGCGAGACCGTTTCGGTGCGCCAAACGGCGGAGCCGACAAATTGCCGGCCCTGCGGATTATTCGGATCTTCCTCATAGAGCACGACGCGTTGCGCGACCTGCGGCGCGTTTTGGAGCGCATTTTGCCCGGCGGGCGCGCCGGCGGCGGGGGCTTGTTGTTGACCGGGCAATTGCTCCTGCGGCACGCGGCCGGGAAATTTAGGCTCGGCGGCCGGGGTCTGCGCCGTCTGAGTCGGTTTCGACCTCATGTGCGACACGAAGTTGTACAGGCCGATGATGTTGGACCACTGCCACGAGATCGTCGCCGTAAGGCCGGCAAGGATGATCAGGACGACCGCCAGCTTGGCGAGACCGCGATAGGACCGCGGCGGCCGGGGCTCCGCATAATGTTCCGGTTCGCGCGCGCGCGACGTGTGCGGTCGCGCGAAAGCCGCCGCCGTCGCGTCCTCGCCCAAATCGTCGGCGGGCTCGATCAGGCGCGCTTGTGCGGTGTCGTCGTCGAAATCTTCTGCTTCGTCGTCGACGAAGTGCGTCTCCAATCGGTCGCGAACGGGCGGCAGCTCTTCCTCGTCATCGGAGAATTGTTGGGCCGGCGCGGCGCCGTACGAGTTCCGCGTGTCGCGGGCCGATTGTGCAGACTTGGCGGTCGCGGCGCCGAGATCGTCGACTTCGTTGACGACGTTGCGAAAGCTTTTGAGCCCTTCGCGCGGCACCGGCGAGGTTCGTGCGTTCAATAACCGCGCGCGTGCGCTGCCCGCGGTGGCGGGGCGCAGCGCATCGTCGGCAACGACCTCGGTTTGCATCCGCAGCGGCGACGGTTCGGACCGTGGCGACGCCGGACTTCCGAATTCGGGGCGTGACGCGGAGGGCATGGCGCCCGGCGTGGCGGTCGGCATGGCGGTCGTGATGGCGCTCGGCGGTCGGGCCCGGACGATCGCGGCGCGGCGCGCTCGGCGCAGCCGGCTGAAAAGGCGTTCGGGGCGGGGCTGCACGCGGCGGCGCCGGGCGTTCGCTGCGCGGCTTGCGCACGCTCTCAGCCTCGACTTTGCGGATGGCGTCTTCAAGGGCGAGGCGCTCGCGCGTGATGTCGGCCTCGGACAGCGCCGGTTCGATCGATCGCAACTGCGAGACCAAGGCCGCGCGCGCCCGCTCATAGAGCGCCCGGCGAGCTTCGCCGGTGCTGTTTTCGAGGCCCTCTACGGCCCGGGCGATGAGCGGATGATAGTCTGCCATTTGTTCAGTTTACGCTTCGCGCGCCAAAGTTTCACCTTAAGCTTCAAAAGGATTTTGCATGAGGATGGTGTCCTCGCGTTCCGGACTGGTGGACAGGATGGCCGCGGAACAGCCGATCAGCTCCTCGAGCCGCCGTACATATTTGATCGCTTGCGCCGGAAGGTCGGCCCAGGACCGGGCGTGCGCGGTCTTTTCCCGCCAGCCGCCAATGCTCTCGTAAATCGGCTCGACCCGCGCCTGGGCATGCTCGCTGGCGGGCAGATAGTCGATTTCGCGCCCATCCAGCCGATAGCGGACGCAAACCTTGATCTCATCGAACCCGTCAAGAATGTCGAGCTTGGTCAGCGCCAAGCCGTTGATGCCGCTGGTGCGCACGGCCTGGCGCACCAGCACGGCATCGAACCAGCCGCAGCGCCGCGGCCGGCCGGTGACGACGCCGAATTCCTTGCCGCGCTCGCCGAGAGTTTTGCCGACCGCGTTGATCTGTTCGGTGGGAAACGGTCCGCCGCCGACCCGCGTCGTATAGGCCTTGCAAATGCCAAGGACGTAACCGATCGCGCCGGGCCCAAGTCCCGAGCCGATTGCCGCCTGGGCCGCCACCGTATTCGACGAGGTGACGAAGGGATAAGTGCCGTGGTCGATGTCGAGCAGCGCGCCTTGCGCGCCCTCGAACAAAATGCGCTTGCCCTCCCGGCGCCGCTCGTCGAGCAGCGCCCAGACCGAATCCATGTAGGGCAGCACCTGGGGCGCTACCTCCGCCATCTCGTCGTAGAGCGTTTGCGGCGCGATCTCGGCCATGCCGAGCCCGCGGCGCAATGCGTTATGATGCGCCAGCAGGCGCTCAATCTTGCCGTTGAGCATCTGCAGGTCGGCGAGATCCATCAGGCGGATGGCGCGGCGTCCGACCTTGTCCTCATAGGCCGGGCCGATACCGCGGCCTGTGGTGCCGATAGCGCCCTTGCCGGACGCTTTCTCGCGGGCGACGTCGAGCTCTTGATGCAGCGGCAGGATCAGCGGGGTGTTTTCGGCAATCCGTAAGTTTTCGGGCGTGACGGTAATGCCTTGTTTCTTAAGCTGGGCGATCTCGCCCAATAGCGCGCGCGGGTCGAGCACCACGCCATTGCCGATGACCGAGAGCTTGCCCGGCCGCACCACGCCCGACGGCAACAGCGACAGCTTATAGGTTGTGCCGTTGATCACCAGCGTATGGCCGGCATTATGGCCGCCCTGGAAGCGGACGACGATGTCGGCCTGCTCGGACAGCCAGTCGACGATCTTGCCCTTGCCCTCGTCCCCCCACTGGGAGCCGACCACGACAACATTTGCCATGAGGTATTGCCCCCAACAGGCCCAACGAATGCTCAGATGACTGCTCGGATGGAGCGGCTGCCGGCCGCAGCCGACCGCCCCGGATAATGGATGCGGGTGCCGGAAGCAAGGCAAAGCGGCTCCGGCCGGTCCCTGTGAGTTCCGACAATTCCTTGGTTTCACAGCGAATTTGCCGTTAGCCTTGTTGCCGAGATACCGGGTTTATTTCCGCTGCTCCAGGTGGCAAAGCGGCTTGGCCGTCAGGCGGATTGTCGCAGTCTTGCGCCCGCCGCACATGGGGTCGCAGCCGATCCCGCGGGCAGCTTCGCGGCCAGTCATGCGCAGCCGGCACTGGTCGCGCGGCGCGCGGCGGGCTAGCTCACGCGCCATATCGTCGGGGAGTAGAGATGCCATGTCGGGGGCGCACGCCCAGACTCCAGCACAGAGTCGGCACCGGATTGGCGGCTGGTTGTTCGATCAGCCATATCTGCTGCTGTCGCTGACCTCGTTGTTCTGGGCCGGCAACACCGTGCTCGGGCGCTTCGTTGCCGGGCACGTGCCGCCGATCACGCTCGCCTTCATCCGCTGGAGCGGCGCTACGCTGATCCTGCTGCCGTTCGCGGCGCGGCACGTCCTGCGCGATTGGCCGGTCATCCGCAAGAACGCCGGTGTCACTGATCCTGATCGCGTTCATCGGTTTCTCCGTCTACAACACGATGGCCTATTACGGCCTGCAATACACGACGGCGATCAACGGGCTGTTGCTGCAATCGGTCGGCGCCGCTGTTCGTGGCGATGTGGACCTTCGCGCTGTTCGGCGAACGGCTGACGCTGCGACAGGCCGGCGGCATCTGCGTGTCGCTGACCGGCGTCCTCGTCATCATCAGTCACGGCAGTCTCGACGTCCTGTTCACGATCGAATTCAATCGCGGCGACGTCTGTTTCGTGATCGCGCTCGTCACCTACGGCTTCTATGCGGCTTATTTGCGCAAGCGGCCGGCCATGCATCCGCTGTCGTTTCTCGCCGTCGGCATGGGCTTGGCGCGGCGATGCTTATCCCGGCGGTGGTCTTGGAGATCGCCAGCGGCCGGACCGTCACGTTCGACGCCGAAAGCCTGGCGAGCTTCGCCTTTGTCTGCATCTTTCCGTCGCTGCTCGGCTATCTGTTCCTCAACCGCGGCATCGAATTGATCGGCGCCAATCGCTCGGCGCCGTTCATCCATCTGGTGCCGGTGTTCGGCTCGGTGCTGGCGATCGTGCTGCTCGGCGAGCGCTTCGAGCTCTATCACGCCATCGGTTATGCGCTGGTGTTCGCCGGCATCACGATCGCGACGCGGAAGTAACGGTGTCAAAACAGCAGCGGCTTGACCTGCTGCACGTTCGGAATCTCTGCACCTTGCCAAGCACCTCGGGCGGCACCGCGCCGTCGATCTCGACCAGCGCAATGGCGTTGCCGCCTTCGGCCTCGCGGCCGAGATGGAAGGTCGCGATATTGATGCCGGCCTCGGCAAGCAGCGTGGCAAAGCGGCCGACGAAGCCCGGCTTGTCCTGATTGGTCACGTAAAGCATCGACGGCGCGAACTCGGCGTCGATGCGGATGCCCTTGATGTCGACGATGCGCGGCCGGCCGTCGGCATAGACGGTGCCCGAGACCGAGCGGGTCTGCCGGTCGGTCACGACCGTCACCGTGATCAGGCTGTCGTAATCGCCTTCGGCGTCGCGGCGGGTTTCTTCGACGACGATGCCGCGGTCCTTGGCGACGATCGGCGCGGAGACGACGTTGACGTCCTGGAGCATCGGCCGCAAGCAGGCCCGGCGACCGCGGCCGAGGTCAGCGCCTTGGTGTTCATCGCCGCGACCACGCCTTCGTAGGAGATCTGCACCTTCTTGATGCCGGTCTCGGTGAGCTGGCCGGCGAACGAGCCGAGCTTTTCGGCAAGCGCCACGAAGGGTTTGAGCTTGGGCGCTTCCTCGGCGCTGATCGAGGGGAAGTTGACGGCGTTGGTGATGGCGCCGCGCAGCAGATAATCCGACATCTGCTCGGCGACTTGGAGCGCGACATTCTCCTGCGCCTCCATGGTCGCGGCGCCGAGATGCGGCGTGCAGATGACGTTCGGCAGCGCGAAGAACGGGCTCTGCGTCGCCGGCTCCTCGCGAAACACGTCGATCGCGGCGCCGGCGACATGGCCGGATTTCAGCGCCTCGACCAGCGCCTGCTTCGTCGATCAGTTCGCCGCGGGCGCAATTGATCAGGCGGACGCCTTTCTTGGTCGCCGCAAGCGTTTCGGCATTGATGATGTTGCGGGTCTTGTCGGTCAGCCGGCGTATGCAGCGTGATGAAATCGGCGCGACGCAACAGTTCGTCGAGCTCGACCTTTTCGACGCCGAGATGCAGCGCGCGCTCGGCGGAGAGATAACGGATCGTAGGCGATCACCTTCATCTTCAGCCCGATGGCGCGGTCGGCGACGATCGAGCCGATATTGCCGCAGCCGATGACGCCGAGCGTTTTACTGAAAATCTCGACGCCGAGGAATTTGTTCTTCTCCCATTTGCCGGCCCGCGTCGAAGCGTCGGCCTCCGGGATTTGCCGCGCCAGCGCCAGCATCAGCGTGATCGCATGTTCGGCCGTCGTGATCGAATTGCCGAACGGCGTGTTCATGACGATGATGCCGCGCGCGGTGGCGGCCGGAATGTCGACATTATCGACGCCGATGCCGGCGCGGCCGATCACTTTGAGGCCGTTGGCCTTTTCCAGAAGCTTGGCGGTGACCTTGGTCGCGGAGCGGATGGCGAGGCCGTCGAAGCCGTCGATCGCCGCGGCAAGCTTGTCTTTGTCCTTGCCGAGATTGGGCTGGAAATCGACGTCGACGCCGCGATCCTTGAATATCTGGACGGCGGCAGGCGACAGCGCATCGGAGATCAGAACACGGGGGCTCATGGCAAGATCCTTTGAGGTCAGCGCATCCAGCGCAGCATGTGGGGATAAGGTCGGACACCGTTTTGCGCGGCCAGATGCGGCTCGCAGCTCATGCCGTAAAGCTGCAAGAGCGGCACGCCGAAATAGTGCCCGGCGGTGAAGTTCTCGATGATGGCGGCGCCGCCGCCTTTGAAGGCGGGGTGAAAGACGATGGCCGGATCGATGTCGAGATGGCGCAGCGCGGCATAGGACCAGGCGATGGTGGTGAGCTCGTCGCCGGGAGTAGGTGACAGCGTCGGCGCATTTCGCTCGGCGGCATTGGCGACGGCGAGATGGCCCGCCTCATGGAGAATGTCGCCGGGATAGGTCAGACGGGCCTCGTCCACCAGGATCGCGCCATGGCTGATATCGATGCCGGGCAGGAAGGTCTGGTGCGGCAGGGTGGCCGCGCGCACCGCGATGCCAATGCTGCGCACAAATTGCGCCAGCCGCTCGGTGAGAGGATCGGCGAACATGGCGTCAAGCCGCTTTGGCGAGTGCGTCCTTGGCTTTGGCGTAGGCCCAGTCGAGCCACAGCGTGAGCGCCTCGACGTCGCTCCGCTCGACCGTCGAGCCGCACCAGATGCGAAGTCCCGCCGGCGCGTCGCGATAGGCGTCGATGTCGTAGGCGACGCCTTCCTTCTCGAGCGCCGCGGCAATGCCCTTGACGAAGGCCGCTTGCGCTTCCGGCGCCAGCCGGGTGACGGCCGGGTCGACGACTTTCAGGCAGACCGAGGTGTTGGAGCGCAGTGCCGGATCGCGCGCCAAAAAATCGATCCACGGGGTCTTGCGCCACCCAATCGGCGATGGTCTTGGCATTGCCGTCGGCGCGCGCTTGCAAGGCTTTCAATCCGCCGACCGATTTCGCCCAGTCGAGCGCGTCGAGATAGTCCTCCACGCACAGCATCGAGGGCGTGTTGATGGTCTCGCCCTGGAAGATGCCCTCGTTGAGCTTGCCGCCCTTGGTCATGCGAAAGATTTTCGGCAACGGCCAGGGCGGCGAGTAGCTTTCGAGCCGGGCGACGGCGCGCGGCGAGAGAATGAGCATGCCGTGCGCGGCCTCGCCGCCCAGCGCCTTCTGCCAGGAGAAGGTGGCGACATCGAGCTTGCCCCAGTCGAGAGCCTGCGCGAACGCGGCCGACGTCGCGTCGCAGATCGCAAGTCCCGGTGCGGTCGGCGGCGATCCAGTCGGCGTTGGGCACGCGCACGCCGGAGGTGGTGCCGTTCCAGGTGAACACGATGTCGCTTGCCGGATCGATGCCGGTCAGATCGGGCAATTCGCCATAGCCGGCGCGGCGCACGGTGACGTCCTTGAGTTTGAGTTCTTTGGCGATGTCGCCGACCCAGCCTTCGCCGAACGATTCCCACGCCAGCACCATCACCGGGCACGGGCCGAGCAGCGACCAGAACGCCATCTCGATGGCGCCGGTATCGGATGCCGGCACGATGCCGATGCGGTAATCGGCCGGGACCTGCAGCACTTCGCGCGTCAGATCGATGGCGCGCTTAAGCTTGGCTTTGCCCGCTTTGGAGCGGTGCGAGCGGCCCAGCACGGCGTCTTTGAGGTTTTGCGAGTTCCAGCCCGGGCGCTTGGCACAGGGGCCGGACGAAAAATGCGGCACAAGCGGCCGCACGCGAGGCGTCGTTGGCGTCATGATCTATCCTTCCAGATAGGCGCCCCTCGGTGGGGAGGGGTGTCCCGCGGCCGGAAATAAGGAAGGCCGGTCGTGCCGTCAAGCGCGATGTTCTGGCCGGCTTAGAATTTGAAGCCGACGCCGGCGCGCGCGGTGACGAAATTCAGCGTGATGCCATTCATCGGAAAGAAGTGCACATATTCGAACTCGCCGCGGAGGAAAACATTGCGCATCACCGCGATATCGACGCCCATCCCGGTATCGAAGCCGTAGAGCCAGGCGTCGCCGGTCTGTGCGTTGCCGGCGGCAAAAGAAGCGCAAGTCTCGGGCAGTCCCGGGTTGCACGGAATTACCGGCTGCGCCGCCGGTAAGGTTACGACTTGAGTCCCGGCCAGAAAGGTCTGTGGCGAGGTCGTCGCCGTCGTCCATGAGACGATGGATGACGACGTGTAATCGGCGCGGCCGACGGCGAAACCGAAAAAGCCGTAGGGCAGAAAGATGTTGTTCACCGCCCAACCGGCCCGCGCGCGCAGCGTGGCGTAGTCGGTCAGATGCAGCGAGGCGCTGGCGCCGCCGTCGATGTCGTATTCCGTTATATCCCCGCTGGAATCCGCTGGCTGCGTGAACGTGCGTCCCATCGGGGTGCCCGGCGCCGTGGCCGTGACATCGGGATGGGCGTAGCTGATTTCGGCGCCGAGAACGATGTCCTGCCATTGCATGTCGTAACCGACGAAGCCGCCGAGAAATGTCGATTGGACCGTCGAGCTGCCGAGGAGCGGCCACGACGACGGATCGAAGTCCGCCTCCACCACGGTATCGCGCAGGGCATAGGCGAGAGGCGCCTGGCTCGCGTTGCTGAAATTGACGTTGCCGTCGTCGACGCCAACGTCGCCGCCGAAATAGAAGCCGCTCCAATGGGGATAGCTTGGCTGGCCGACGGTTTCCGTGCCGCGAAGCGCCGGGCCGAATTCCTGCGCAGCCGCGCTTGGCGCGAAAGCGCATAACAGCACAGCGCAAATGACCCAACGCACAGTCGCGCCCTCTCCATCCGGTCGGTGCGCATGGCGCAGCCGAGTGGGCGCAATCATCGGGCATTAACCTTAATGGAGGGTTAGCTACCGGGGCTGCTGACGGGACCCCGGCTCGCCAATTAGCCGCGGGTCGACAGCGGATATTGCGGCTGCGGCTGCAGCATCATCGGCTGCTGCTGCGGCACCATCATGGGGGCCGGTTGATAGACCGGCGCGGGCTGATAGACCGGGGCGGGCTGGGTGTAGACCGGCGGCGCCGGTTGCGCATAGACCGCGGCGGACTGCGCCTGAATGAAGGTCGGCCCGGTGTCGATCGGGAACCGCCAGCGCATGCCCAGCATGAAGTCGTTCGAGCTGAGGTTGGAGAATTTGTAGGAATCCGCGCTGCAACCGCCGATACAGTCGATTTCGTCGGTGACCGAGCCGTAATTCAGGTAGCGGTAGGACAGCTCGACGAGGAAGTTCTTGGTGACGCTGTAGTCGAGACCGGCATAAAACGCGTAGGCCGGACTTAAATTGCTGCTGTTGCGGCCGAAGCCTGCGCCGGTGGTGCCGATCCCCATGTCGACGAGGTCGGCCATCTGGTTGTAAGCGCCGCCGATGCCGAAGCCGATGAAGGGCGTGACACAGTTCCAGGTGCCGAAATCGACATAGGCATTGGCGAGAACGACCCACGACCGCAGATAGCCTTGATAGGCATCCCCCTGGCCGGTGTTCACGTCGTAGACGCCGCGCGCATTGACCTGAGTTCGGTCGCGATATCCGGCCGTCACATCGAAGCGCAGCCAGCTGTTCCATTCAAAACCGATGCCGGCGTCGAAGAAGACGGTGTCGGCCCATGAATGCTGATCGAATGCGAAGGGAATGCCTGCATCGGGAGCGCTCGGTATCCATTGGATATCAAACTGATTGGTGATGCCGATGCCGATGTCGCCGCGCAAATACCAGGCGCCCTCGGGCTGCGCTATCACCATCAGCGGCGGTTGATAGGCGTATTGCGGCTGTGGCGGCAGAGGTTGCGGCATATCCGCGGCAAAAGCCGCGGTGCTCACCATGGCTGCCGCGGCGGCGCTGATAAGAAGCCTTACGCTTACCATCGCTTCGACCTTTCCTCGACGCGACCGCGCGCCCGCAGCGGCGCACGCTCGTTGAGCAAAGCGAAGGTAGCCAGGAAATGTTTAAGCGGGTCTTAACCTTAACTCTTAACCATAGTCATTCATCCGACATGGCTTGATGCCGGCTTTCGCAAGCTTGAGCCTGCGGCGGTTCGCGTCAGCCGGCATGGCAACGGCTGGCCTTGAAAGGCCGGCGTTCCGCTAACGCGGTTAAGGATTCGTTGACGATTGTGACGCCGAGCCGCCGGCGAAATTGGGAATCGCGGTCAGTCTTTGTCGTCGTCGAGTTCGCCGATGTGGTGCTGGGCGTAGAGCTCGAGTCCGAGCTTGGCGACAAGGTCGAGCTGGGTCTCGAGGAAATCGATGTGTGCCTCTTCGTCGTGCATCAGCGTCTCGAACAGATCGCGCGACACGTAATCCTTGACCGCATGGCAGTGCGTCGCGGCTTCCTGGTATAGAGTACGCGCCGAGATTTCGGCGGCCAGATCGCAGTCGAGCACTTCCTTGACGTTCTGCCCGATATGCAGCGGGTCGAGCACCTGCATATTGGGGAAGCCGTCGAGGAAGATGATGCGCTCGATCAGCTTGTCGGCGTGCTGCATCTCCTCGATCGATTCCTTGCGCCATTGCTTGGCCAGCGCCTTGTAGCCCCAGTTGTCGAGGAGCCGGTAGTGCAGCCAATATTGGTTGACCGCAGTCAACTCGTGCCGCAGGCTCTTGTTGAGATAATCGATGACTCCGGGCTCGCCTCTCATGGTCGTGCTCCTGCGCTCTGCATTGTTTCCGCACTGAGTAAGGCGGGCGACTGATTATAACCGCTGCGGCGAATGCCGAAAGCCGCGCGACGACCGCCGGCGCCGGTCATTTTTGCAGCGGTGGAAAAATCAAGACCGATCGACGGCGTTTTGGCAGCAGCCGGGTTCGCCGGCAGCCAAAGCCTCGTTCATGATGCGCCGGATGGTGCGTGCACAGCGCCCGCACTGCGGGCTGCAACCGAGGCAATCGTAGACCTGACCGGTGGTGCGCGGGGCGGCTTCGGCCGCCGACAGTGTCGCGCGCACATCATGGTCGGTGAGCACGTTGCAGGAGCAGACAATCATTGCAGGAAGAATCCGGCGGCGGATGGGTCCAATCGGCGGCATATCACTAGAGGGGGAATTCTAACTTTGCAAAGGAAATCAACTCTTTATAGGGATTTAATGTTCTCGAATTTGGCTAAGGGCATGATCCCTGAAAAGGCTCGCCTCCGGACTTGGTCCGAGGGCGGCAACCGGTTTCCCGATCAAGATCATGCCCGACAAAGTCTTTTACTAACTTCGGCGGCGCTCAGGCGGCGGCGGTTTCCTCGGCATCGTCGTCGCGGTCGTCGCGGCGGCGCCAGCGCGACCGCAGCCGGCAGAGCCGCGACGGCACGCGGCAAAGCTCGTCGAGCAAGCCGGCAAAACGCGCCCCGCGGCCCAGCGCCCGGTCGAGCGCGGCCATGGTGCGCGCCAAACCCGGATCGTCGTCCTTGACCCAGGTGCGCAACACCGAGCCGAACATGACGGCAAGGCCCTGGGCGCGGATCATGCCGCGCGGTCCCGAAGCCTTGATCCCGGCGGCGGTCAACATCCATTGTTGCGACCGCACGGCGAGCCCGTTGACCGCCAGCGCCAGCGGCGGATTGCGCGTCGCCGAGCGCAGGAGCGAGCGCACCGCCTCGCGGTGCGGCGCCATGACCTCGAGCCGGCGCATCAGCACGTCGAACAGGCGTTCGCGCGGCGGCTCTTCCGCCATGTCGGCCATATCCTCGGCCAGCACCGCGCGGTCGACGGATTTGAGATAGGCCGCAAGGATCGCGAGCACGGACGGGAATTCGCCGCGCAGTTGCGAAAGCGTCACGCCCGGCGCTCGCGGCGATGTCGGCAAAGCCGATCTGCTCGATGCGTTGCTCGGCAAGGAGCGCGAGGAACGCGGCGACGATCTTGTCGCGATCGCCGGCCGGCGGGGCGGCGCCGTCTCGCGCCGGCTTCGCAGCTGATTTTCGCGCGGGTTTGCGGGCGGGATGGCGAGCCATGACTGAACTCCTCGACTGAACCTACAAGAATCCCGGCGCCAAGGGATCGAACGCGCCGCTCGTCTCAGCTTCAATGTAGGGCCGCAGCGTCACCGTTCCAAGGCGGCGAACAGGCCGCCGAGATTCAGTTCGCCAATTCGCGGGAGCGGGCGGTCGCGGCGGCGACGGCCCGCGTCATCAGCGCCGCCAAGCCGTCATCGCCCATCAGCACAGCCAATGCGGCGGCGGTGGTGCCGCCGGGCGAGGTTACATTCTCGCGCAAAGCGGCGGCGTCGAGCGGCGAGCGATGCAGCAACTCGCCCGAGCCGGCGACGGTCTCGCGGGCGAGTTTTGCCGCCAGCGGCGCCGGCAGCCCGGCCGCGACGCCGGCCCCGGCGAGCGCCTCGGCAAGGAGGAACACGTAAGCCGGGCCGGAGCCCGACACCGCGGTGACCGCATCCATCGAGGCTTCGTCGTCGACCCACTCCACCGCTCCGGTCGCCGATAGCAGCCGGTCGGCGAGCGCGCGCTGCGCGGCGCCGGCGTTGCGCGGCACCGCCACGGTGATGCCGCGCCCGATCGCGGCGGGCGTATTCGGCATGGCGCGCACCATCGCGGCGGGCCGATCGAGCGTGGCGGCGAGGAAGCGCAATGTCCGCCCGGCCATGATCGAGATGACGACGGTCGCTGCGGAAACGAGCGAGGCAAGCGGCGGAATGGCCTCGGCGGCGACCTGCGGCTTGAGCGCGATGACGATGGCGGCGGCGACGCCGAGCGCTTTCGGATCCGGGTTGAGCTTCAGGCCCCGCCGCGCCAGCGCGGAAATTTCCGGCGCCGGCTGCGGCTCCAAGACCGCGACTTGTTGCGGATCGAGGCCGAGCCGCAGCCAACCTTCAAGCAAGGCGCCGCCCATTTTGCCGGCGCCGACCAATACGAGCAGGCCGGGGAAATCCCGCAGATCGGCAGTGGAAGATGCGTTCGCGGCATTCATCGCCATCACACCCAGTCATTCCGGATCGCCACGAAGTGGCGAGTCCGGAATCCATAACCACTGCCGATGCAGATATATGCACGCCTGTGATTATGGATTCCGGGCTCCTCGTGGAGCCTGTCATCGGGCCGCGCGACTTCGCGTGGGCCCGTTGGCTCGGCCCCGGAATGACGGCCGGTCACGCCTCACCCGAGGTCTCGAACATCGCCGCATCCATCGCTTCGCGTGCCGACTTGCCGGCCCAGATGACGAATTGGAACGCCGGGAAATAGCGCTCGCAGGAATCGAGCGCGGTGCCGAGCACCGCCTCGCATTGCCGCCCCGACGCGGCGACGCCGCCGGCCAGCACCAAAGCGTGGCGAAACATCACCACGCCGTTCTGCGTCCAGACGTCGAAATGCCCGATCCACAATTGCTCGTTGATCATCGCGATCAGCTGCTGCACGTGGGCGAGCCGCCCGTCCGGCACCTTCATGTCGAAGGCGCAAGCCACATGCAGCGCCTCGATGTCGTTCATCCAGGTGAACGAGACCTGGTAATTGGTCCACCGCCCGGTGACGACGATGCCGATTTCGTCTTCGCCGGCGCGCTCGAACGGCCAGTTGTTGCCGGACGCCATCCGCTCGACGACGTCGAGCGGATTATTGAGTTGATCGCGTGCCGTCTCGATAAGGGCCATGCTGCCTCCCCACACAGTGCCGCTTGGAAGTGGAACTGCGCACGCCACAGCACCTATCCGAATACCGGCTGCAATTTGACGCAGGGACGACTTTTACAGGCCGATTGACGGACAGCCGCGAATCAGCCGCCGCACCGACTATAATCGGCCTGATTCCGTCCGCCAAAGCCCGTAAAAGCGCCTCTGCCGCCGCCGCTCCCGGCAGTCATGAAGTGATTTGCCGGCCTCGCACAATCCTCGAAATGAGTCCGTCCACAGCGCCGACTGCGACAGGTTGACTAAGGGGGCGGGGAGGAAAATTCGCCGCGCGCCTATGGGGGATGCAGCCTGCGCTGCAGCCGCAGGCGAGAGGAACCAGACGCCACAAAATCACCCTTCGTCATTGCCGTGGCTTTACCCCGGCAATCCATGCCCAGCGCCAGTTCAGCATGGATCGCCGGGTCAACAGCCCTATAAGCGGCCGCGTAGCGGCCTCGAAGGGCGACGATCGCTTTTCAGGGCAATAGAACGCTGAAATGAAATTACCAGAATTATCCGATGGTGCGCGTTAAGGTAGTTCTTCGATCAATAAGACATTCGCCACCAGTGTTTTTAAAGGGAAGTAATAAGGGCGTGGTGATTTCTTCGGGGGGAGTACGGTAATAGCTTGGTAACCGAATGTCGCGCGGACAGTCAGCGCCAAGTCAGGATTGGGATTGCCACCGTAAGTCATATAGTGCGGTAGGTGCGTGCTCAAAACGAGCCCTGTTGTCTTCGAAAAGTAGTTGGGAAAGTCTGGATCGTCGAGACCGACTTCGACCATGAGAATTGTACTGGTCATTACTAAGGCATCTAACAATTTATATAATTAAAGGCGAAGTCGGTGCGCGCCTTGGCATATTGATTGCGAGTAAAGATCATTCCGTGCGGATCATCAATTGACCCGTGGGCCTTCAAAATAACGCGATCACCTTGTCGAATGCATACTCTACGATGTCTTGATCGGAATATTTCTTCACAAGTGTGGTGCCTTCGGATGCCGACGATACGTGTCCGTCGTAAATCCGGTCAAAGTTCGGCGTTAAGCACAATGCGCGCATCCAACTGGTAAAGCAGGTCATGTATCTCGGCAGGTCTAAATCTTGGCGTCAGATAGAAGGATGTTCGGCGTTGCTGTACCCATTGTTCATCCAAATGACGCTTGAGCCACTCACAAGCATCAAGAATACTTGGCCGCGCAATATTGCGACCTTGATGTGCCTCGGTTGTGGATCGCAAAGACGGAGCGCTTCTAACAAAAGCAACCGTGCCACGTTGGGGGGCGCATGTCGAATCGGCCTGATGGAATCTCGGCGAGATACGCCAGAACCGATCATAATGATCGCACGACGTTGCGCCAAAAATCATCAACAAGTTGTTGAGGTCAATCGATCATGGAAGGTGTCGAAGATTGCTCTCCAGTTTGGCAAGCAATGCCCTGGAATAAGTTGTATGCATCTTTGACTTTAGAAAAGTGCGCTCCTCGGACGGCCGTCAGACGCTCGCAAAGCAAATATCGGCCTGCGTGCATATTGTGCCATCGGAATAAGGCTAAAGAGAGATTTGGAAATTGTGCCGAGCTGATAATCCAAATTGCGTTTGGCCGGCTGTAGCTTTTCTATAAAGTTATTCCGTATAGCGGGTCCGACACGACGCATAATCTTTTCATATGCCTGGACTGCGACGAGGCCACCAGAATGCCTGTCAGTCTTTGCTTTGTACTGTTGCGTAACGTACCCGGCGAATTCGGGATACTGAGCCCGGGCTCTGACATTTTCAGGAAGGGCGTCCGGATCCTCCGAGATTATCGAGTGCTGTTCGAAGTTGCTTTTTCCAGTTCTCGATAGAGACGCTGATATTTTCCACCGCCTTCAGGCTAAAAATATCTATCGTCATCGGACTTACGAAATAATCGCATGCCAAAAGCACGGATCAATTTATTAAACCAAGGGAAGGTCCGACATCGAAAAAGACATAATCGTAGTCTTTAAACCGAGTGAGGAGTTCTGAATAACAAGAAGCTAGTTCTCAGGCCCACGGCCCTCGCCGCCAACGGCTTGGCTCCAATCGTAATTTAAAAACGCGCTAGCAAGTCTTCTTTCAAAGACAGCCGCGGATCGCCGATCAAGATATCGAACTGAAATTCCGGGCGTTCCAAAGTCTTGTACACTTGGGTGAAACCCTTCCCCAGCGAAAAGCGGATGCATTATGTTATAGATCGTGAAGGTCTTAGAGTTTTCGTACAGCTCCTCAGTTTCCTTGTCGTCGAAAGTTAGTTGAGTTGCGTTGCACTGGGGGTCTGCATCAACAACGAGGATTTTTTTTGTTTTTTTCTATAGCAAGAAAAGCAGCTAAATTGCACAAAAGGGTGGTTTTTCCGACGCCACCCTTGTTGTTAAAAATGGCGATCGATTTCATGCTTCACCCAAAGTCCCTGATGGGTTCGGTATCATGCGGCGTGTGAGCGTAAGTTGTAAGCCCGATATTCACAAGTGTGTGATATTGTCCCTAATATTGATATTAGCCCCTTGATGCTTGTCTCAAAATCGGTTACATTCGTCCCCTTGAACCAGCACACCCTGCTCGACGAAGGACGCCTTCGCGAGGGTACAGCCGATCGATGGGGCGGGTGCGGTTCCCGGAGGCGGGCTTGTAACCCGCGTCCGGGCGGTTCTGGGCATCGACCGTCCGGCGCGTGACCGGACTGCCAGGTGCTGGCTGCACTGGTGCCGGAGAGGGTCCTCCCGTTTGGATCCGGTGATTCCAGGAAGCGCGGCCCGGAGCCGAGTCGGAGGGATAAAAACCTTCGGCGCATAATCGCGGTGGAGCGCCGAGAGGCGAGCGCGCCGTCTCCTTGAGTTCCGCGCCAATGCGGGCAGGGGACGAATATAGCGCGCGCCGCATACGCTGGCAGGCTTTCTTGTTCTGCGGGCGGGGCGGACTCCCGTGGTGCGCCTATCGGCGCTCCGCCTCCCTTCTTTTCGAAAGGGAGGCCGCTGGAAGGGCTTTCTTACAGTGGCGTGGCAAAACTCGGATGCGAAGCCGCATCGCGAGAACGGGACGCTTATTCACTTCTCCCCGCGCGCGGGGAGAAGTCGAGGAGCGAAGCGACGAGGATGAGGGGGCCTCTCAGCGATCCGAGGCTGTAGTCCGAGCCCAGCGGAGAGGCCCCCTCATCCTCGACCTTACTCCCCCGCGCGGGGAGAGGAGGCGTTACGGTCCGTTCGTAAGCGTGTTGGAACGGAGCCGTCACGAAGGAGAAAGCGCAATGCACCGCGACAAACGACACTTGGGCAAGCGCGGCTTTCCCGGCCGGCTGACGCTGGAACAGTGGCTTGAGATTCCGTGGCGGTCGCGCATTCGTTTGATCTGGCGCGCGCAAGCCGATCTGTTGGGCTCGTTCCGCTACTGCGCCGCCAAGCGCTGCCGCCGCCACCGCCTCTGCGTCAGCGACGATCCCGAGATGTGCTGGAAAAAGATTCGGCGCCACAGAAGGGGTTCGCGTCCCGCAATGGTGATGCCGAAGACGATGTACCGGGAATGGGACCGTCTCAACCGGCTCAATCATCTGTGATGCGAGGGAGCGCCGCGTGGCGAACAGCGGGAGAGAATTTGTTTCCCCCCGCGAAAGCGGGGGAGGGGGACCACCCGAAGGGTGGTGGAGGGGGCTTCTGAGATGGAGCTGCGCTTTCGGTGCAGAAATTTCGTCGAGTTCCGACGCCCCTTCCACCGCGCAACGGCGCGGTCCCCCTTCCCCGCTATCGCCGGGCAGGATGGGGGAGTCAATCGAACAGGCTCGACACCGATTCTTCGGCGGCGGTGCGGTTGATGGCTTCGCCGATCAGGCTCGCGATCGACAGCACGCGGATGTTTTTGGACTCGTTGATGGCCTTGGTGGGCTGGATCGAGTCCGTGATCACCAGTTCCTTGAGGTGGGAATTCTCGACGCGGGGGATGGCGCCGCCGGACAGCACGCCGTGGGTGATGTAGCCGTAGACTTCTTTGGCGCCTTTCTCGAGCAGCGCGTCGGCGGCGTTGACCAGCGTGCCGCCGGAATCGACGATGTCGTCGACCAGAATGCAGACGCCGCCGGCCACCTCGCCGATGACGTTGGCCACTTCGGACTCGCCGGGTTGCTCGCGCCGCTTGTCGATGATGGCGAGCGGCGCATCGATGCGCTTGGCGAGGCCGCGCGCGCGCACCACGCCGCCGACGTCGGGGGAGACCACGATCACCTTGGCGAGATCGAAGCGCTCCTTGATGTCGCGCATGATCACCGGCGCCGCGAACAGATTGTCGGTGGGAATATCGAAAAAGCCCTGGATCTGGCCGGCGTGCAGGTCGAGCGTGAGCACGCGGTCGACGCCGGCGCGGGTGATCAGATTGGCGACGAGCTTGGCCGAAATCGGCGTCCGCGGCCCGACTTTACGATCCTGCCGCGCGTAGCCGTAATAGGGGATCACCGCCGTGATGCGCCGCGCCGAAGCGCGCCGCAGCGCGTCGATGATGATCAGCAATTCCATCAGGTGGTCGTTGGCCGGAAACGACGTCGACTGGATGACGAAGACGTCGGCGCCGCGCACGTTTTCCTGGATTTCGACGAACACTTCCATGTCGGCGAAGCGTCGCACCACCGCTTTGGTCAGCGGCGTGCCGAGATAGCCGCCAATGGCTCCGGCGAGCGCAGGGTTGGAATTGCCGGCGACGAGCTTGATCGCGCCGTTGTTGCCCGCCATTGCACTCTCCAGCCCTGGAGCGCGACCTTTAAGACTGCCGTCCCCGGAGCTAGCGGCCGGGGGTCGGGCATTGGCAAGATCGCGCTCCGACCAAAACAAGAACCTGATACAAGCCGGTCATCGGGCTGGCAATATGAATCAAGGCCTTGTCCCCGCTGGATTTTCCTTCCGCGGGACCGAACAAAGGTCTATCTTTTGCCCATGACCAAACTGCTGGAACGAGCTTTCGCGACCGTGCGCGGCCTTGCCCCTGAAATGCAGGACGAGCTTGCCCGAATGCTCCTGCAATTGGCGGGCGAAGATCAGCCGGCGCTCGGATTGAGTGCCGAGGACGAAGCCTCGTTCGACAAATCTCTCGCGCAGGCCGAACGCGGTGAATTTGCGACCGACGAGCAGGTGCGCGCCATCTGGGCGAAACACGGCCTGTGAGACTACGCTATACGCTGCAGGCCGCTGCCGAACTCGATGAGGTATTAACCTATATCGCGACGCGATCACCGCAGGGTGCTCGTCGCGTGCAGTTACGCATGCAGGTCATTATTGACCTCCTGTTGCAGCACCCTCATGCCGGTCGGCTTACGAGCAAAGGCCCCCTACGACGTATGGTCGCCTCTCCCTATCCTTATCTGATTTATTACCAGGCGACGGAGGACGAGATTGTGATTCACGGCGTTCGACACAGCGCCCGACGCCCGCTATCGACGCCCGAGTGATGGAGGCTTGTTAGCGGAACGGGCTCGAGCAAATGGGCGAATGGTTGCATCTCGTTTAAGGGCTCATATCAGCGCAATCGCGTTGACGTGGCGGCCGTAGTCGGGCTCGGCGCGATGGGTGGTGCGGCGGTAGCTGAAAAAGCGCGCCGGATCGGCATAGGTGCAGTGCCCGAGATCTTCGATATGTCCGACGCCGGCCCGCTCGAGCCGGGCCGCGACATAGCCGCCGAGATCGAACAGCGCATGGCCGTCGCGCGGCGCCGGCGAGAAGAACCGGCTCGCTGGCGCGGTCATCGGCGGCAAAACGCGCGATCAGATCGGGGCCGACCTCGTAATTGGAGCGGCGGATCATGGGCCCGATGGCGGCGCGAATTTGGCCGCGCGCGGCGCCAAGCCGCTCCATCGCCGCGACCGTCGCCTCGATCACGCCCGACAACGCCCCGCGCCAGCCGGCATGCGCGGCGCCGACGACGCCGGCATGCGGATCGGCAAAAAGCACCGGCCCGCAATCCGCGGTGGTCACGCCGACGGCAAGCGCGCGCATGCGGGTGACGATGGCGTCGGCATGCGGGCGGGTTTCGCTCGTCCACGGCGCCTCCGCGACCGCGACCTGCGGCGAGTGGACCTGATAGGCGGTGAGAAAACGGCTCGGCTCGACGCCGAGCGCCGCCGCCATGCGGGCGCGATTTTGCGCGACATTGGCGGGCGCGTCGCGCGATCCGATGCCGCCGTTGAGGCTCTCGTAGACAGCCGCCGGAGACGCCGCCTTCGCGGGTGAAGAAGCCGTGGCGGATGCCGGTCAGCGCCAGAGAGGGAGCTTCGATGATCATGACGGCGTATCGAATCCGGGAAGCGGGCCGAGCTCGGGAGCCGCGATGGCGACGGCCTTGAACAATTCGCCCATGCCATGCGCGCCGCTCGCGATCAGCCGCGAGAACGCGATCTCGATGTCGGCCGCCTTGTTCGGCGTGCTCGCTTTGAGAGCCGCCGCGCGTTTTTCGATGCCGAGGCGGAGGAACAACTCGCGCTGCCGGATCGGGCCGTGAATGCGCGCGCCCATGCTTTCGGCGCATTGCGCCAGCGCTTCGAAATCGACATGTGCGGTCAAATCGGCTTTGCCCGGGGCACGCAACGGATCGGTGAAGGAATGGCCGGCGACCGCCTGCAGCGTATCGCCCAGGCCGTAATGGTCGTGGCCGTAATCGACGATCAAGGCCGCGCCTTCGCTGCGCATGCGGCGTCCCAGTTCGAGCGCAAAATCGTCCGCCCGCCATTCGTAGATCGCACCGGCGGGCGCTTGGCGCAATCCACGCGGCATCGAAGTTTCGAAATGCGGCAGCGGATCGCGGGCCGTGGCGAACAACAGGTGACCTTCCGGGGCGACGTCGATGACGCGCTCGTGCCAGCCGTCGGCCGCTTTGACCGCTTGGTGAATCGGCAGCGCATCGACGAATTCGTTGGCAATGACAATGCTGACGCCGCCGGGAACCTCCTCCAGCGCGGTGTGCCACAGCACCGGCACGTCGAGGTCGCTCCAACCGCCGCTCTTGGACTTGTTGCAAGGCCGGGCTGATCTCGACCAGATGCACGACAATGGCCTCGCGGAAACCGCTCACGACTTTCGCCGCCCGCAGCGCGTCATGCATCAAGGTGCCGCGGCCGGGACCCAATTCGACGATGCGCAGGTCTTCCGGTTCGCCCATTTGCCGCCACACCGCCGCCATCCACAAGCCGATCAACTCGCCGAACATCTGACTGATCTCGGGCGAGGTGATGAAATCGCCGCCGGCGCCCAACGGATCGCGGCTGATGTAATAGCCGTATTGCGGGTGCGTCAGGCACAGCCGCATATATTCGGCGACCGGCATCGGCCCGGCGATGCCGATCAGCCGGCGGATCTCATTTTCCAGCGGCGACAGCTCGTCAGCCATGTTTCGCTGTCGGTTGGGCGGCGCGATGCGCAAAGCGAGAATGGCGAGCCCGGCCAGGATCAGCGGAATGCAGAGCAGCATTCCCATTGTCAGCCATTGCGAGCCCCACAGAAAGCCGAGTTGCGCGTCCGGCTCGCGAAAGAATTCGCAGGTCGATGCGCGCGATGCCGTAGCCGAGCAAGAACGCGCCGGTGACGATGCCCGGCCGCTTGAGCGCGCCGGCGCGCATCAGTACGCCGAGCACGATAAACAGGACGACGCCTTCCAGCGCCGCTTCGTAAAGCTGGCTCGGATGGCGCGGGATCGGGCCGCCGTAGGGAAAGATCATGGCCCACGGCACATCGGTCGGCCGGCCCCACAATTCGCCGTTGATGAAATTGGCGAGCCGCCCGAGAAATAGTCCGATCGGCGCGACGCCGGCGGTGACGTCGGCGAGCGACAGCATCGGAATGCGCCGCCGCCACGCGAACAGCACGATGGCGACCGCGCAGCCGATGACGCCGCCATGAAACGACATGCCGCCGGTCCATAATTCGAAAATCTGGATCGGGTGTGCGGCGAAATAGCGGCAGATTGTAAAACAGCACGTAGCCGGTGCGGCCGCCGAGGATAATGCCGAGCGTGATCCAGACCACGAAATCGTCGAAGTCGAGCACGCTCAACGGCGCCGGCCCGCCCCACAGCCGCTCCGAGGCGACGATCGCGCGCGCGTAAAACCAGCCGGCGATGATGCCGACGATGTAGGCCAAGGCATACCAACGCACCGCGAACGGCCCGATGGAAATCAGGATCGGATTGATCGCGGGATAGGGGATGAGCGGCAGGACGACGTACATCGGTGGGCTTTCCTTAAGACGCGACGCCGCCGTCGTGGCATCGCGGCGCTTGCGCGGCTGGTGCGGCCAGCCCCCTTGCGGCTGCGCCGCACCATCGCCATTGTCTCAGGGCATAGCAAGCGGGCACGCTCAAGGGACTCGCATTGCAGATCCCATCGCGCGCGGAGGCGGTCATGGTGCAGACGACGAACCGGTTTTTCGACGAGGTCGCCCGGTTGATGAACGATGCCGCCGGCGTCGCCCAAGGCGTACGGCGCGAATTCGAGACGCTGTTTAAGACGCAAGCCGAGCGCTGGATGCGCGATCTCGATCTGGTCAAGCGCGAGGAATTCGAGGCGGTCAAGGATATGGCGCGCATCGCGCGTGAGGAGAACGAGGCGCTCAAGGCGCGTATCGGCGCGCTCGAAGCGGCCGTTGCCGGCAAGACCGCGTCCAGCGCTGCCCCGGCCAGTCCGCCGCCGGGCGAACCGGCCGGTCCGGCCACATTCTGAGGCCTGGTTTCGCCGCTCGCCTTCCTTGTTTTTCAAGACTTGCGCCGCTATAAGCGCCGCTTCCACGCCTGCTACAGCACCCCTGGAGGCCCGGCGCGGAATTTCCATTGGATAACAAGGCCTAAGACGAGGATACCATCATGGCGACCGTCAATCTGATCAAGGCGGCGGCGCGCTCGCGGGCAGGCAAGGGGGCCGCCCGGTCCGAGCGTCGCTCCGGCCGCGTTCCCGGAATCATCTACGGCGACGGCAAGCCGCCGCTGCCGATCTCGCTCGATTACGCCGATTTGCGCCACCGCATTTATGCGGGTCATTTCCTGACGACCATCCATGACGTCGAGGTTGACGGCGTAAAGCACCGCGTGATCCCGCGCGACTTCCAGCTCGATGCCGTCCGCGACCTGCCGCTGCACGTCGATTTCATGCGGCTCGGCGAGGGCGCCACCATCCGCGTCAACATTCCGATCCATGTCCGCAATGCCGACCAGTCGCCCGGCGTCAAACGCGGCGGCACGGTGAGCATTGTCACGCACAGTCTCGCGGTGCGCTGCCGCGCCGATGCCATCCCGAGCGGCATCGAGGTCGATGTCGGCGATCTTGAGATCAACCACTCCAAGCACCTGAGCGATATCACGCTGCCCGAAGGCGTGCGCTCGGTCGCCGGCCGCGATGTTACTTTGGTCACGGTGGTGCCGCCGTCGGGCTATGCGGAAGAAATGAAGGCCGCGGCCGAAGCTGCCGCCGCAGCCGCCGCTGCCGCCGCAGCCGCTGCTGCCGCCGGCACGCCAGCCGAAGGCGCCCCCGGCGCCGCTCCGGGTGCTGCACCCGGCGCCGCTCCGGGCGCCGCGCCGGCCGCTGGCGCCGCGCCGGAGAAGAAGTGAGGTTCGCGCTCTTTTTGGACGACGCTGATGCGGCTCCTGGTCGGACTTGGAAATCCGGGAGCCCGCTATGTCGGCAACCGGCACAATGTCGGCTTCATGGCCGTCCAGGAAATCGCCAAGCGCCACGGCATTGGACCGTGGCGCCGGCGCTTTCAGGGTGTCGCCTGCGAAGGGCCGATCGGCGGCGAGCGGGCGCTGTTGCTGTTGCCCGGTACTTTTATGAATGAATCCGGACGCGCCGTTGCCGAGGCCGCGCACTTCTACAAGCTGCCGCTGCGCCGATGTCACGGTGTTCCACGACGAGATCGACCTGCCGCCGGGCAAGGTCCGGGTCAAAATCGGCGGCGGCATTGCCGGTCACAACGGCTTGCGCTCGATCTCCGCGCATATCGGCAACGACTATCGGCGGGTGCGCATCGGCGTCGGCCATCCCGGCAACAAGGATATGGTGCAGCACTACGTGCTGAGCGATTTCGCCAAGAGCGAGCAGCGGCTGGGTCGAGGCGCTGATCGGCATCATCGCCGACAATGCCGAGCTGATCGCCCGCGGCGAGGACGCGAGCTTTCAGAACAAGGTCCACCTCGCCATGGTGGCGAAGGGATTTGGCGATCAGATAAACGACGACAAAGCGCGATCCCGAAGAGGCGTGAGCCGAGAAACGGATTGAATTCTCCATGGGCTTCAAATGCGGCATCGTCGGCCTGCCGAACGTCGGCAAGTCGACCCTGTTCAATGCGCTGACCGAGACCGCGGCGGCGCAGGCGGCGAATTATCCGTTCTGCACCATCGAGCCGAATGTCGGCGAAGTCGCGGTGCCCGACCGGCGGCTGGAAACGCTGGCCAGGCTCGCCAAGTCGGCGCAGATCGTGCCGACGCGGCTCACTTTCGTCGATATCGCCGGCCTCGTTCGCGGCGCCTCGAAAGGCGAGGGGCTCGGCAATCAGTTTCTCGCCAATATCCGCGAGGTCGACGCCATCGCGCATGTCGTGCGCTGCTTCGAGGACACCGACGTGACCCATGTCGAAGGCCGGATCGATCCGGTCGCCGACATCGAAACCGTCGAGACCGAATTGATGCTGGCCGATCTCGACAGCCTGGAGCGGCGCGTCGACGGCTTGAGCAAAAAAGCCAAGGGCGGCGACAAGGAAGCCAAGGAGGCGCTCGATCTCATCAACCGCGCGCTCGCGCTGTTGCGCGACGGCAAGCCGGCGCGCTTGACCGAGCGCAAGCCGGAGGAGGAAAAGGCCTTTCACATGCTCGGCCTCCTCACCGCGCTGCCGGTGCTCTACGTCTGCAATGTCGAGGAAGCCTCCGCCGCGCGCGGCAACGCATTCTCGCGCAAGGTCGAGGCGCAGAGCAAAGGCGGAAGGCGCCGCCGCCGTCGTCATTTCCGCCAAGATCGAAGCGGAGATTGCCGTGCTGTCGCGCGACGAGCGCGACAGAGTATCTCGCCGCGATCGGGCTCAAGGAGGCCGGTCTCGACCGCCTGATCGCGCGCCGGTTACGCGCTTCTTGCATCTGGTGACTTTTTTCACCGCCGGCCCGAAGGAGGCGCGCGCCTGGACGGTCACGCGCGGCGCCAAGGCGCCGCAGGCGGCGGGCGTGATCCATTCCGACTTCGAGCGCGGCTTTATCCGCGCCGAAACCATCGCCTACGACGATTATGTTGCCTGCGGCGGCGAAGCCGGCGCGCGCGATGCCGGCAAAATGCGGCTCGAAGGCAAGGATTATGTCGTGCAGGACGGCGACGTCATGCACTTCCGCTTCGCCAACTGATCAGGGACCTCTCAGGCGCATGATCCCTGATTCCTGATCGCGCCGAGATGCTCGTTGATGCGAAACACGATGAGCACGAATTCGGCGATGATGCGCGCCAGGATCACGCCCATGAAGGCGCCAAGCACGCTGACGATCAAGAGGATCATGCCGACGAACGGATTATACGCCATCGTCGTCAGCGAACTCACTACGCCGGCGCAACCGAGCAAGACGGAAATCACGACCGCGAGCCAATAGAAGACCTTGATCACGGTGGGCGTCACGAACCGCTCCCACTGGAACAGATCGCCGAGGCCGAACATGATTCCTCCTGGCAAAATTGCCTGATTCCTGCCGTCGGGCGGCACACTGCACCGCGCGATTGCAGCGGTCAATCGAGGCCGGTCCACGCCGCAATTTGACCGCTTGTCGGCAGCTGTTTAGGACGTGAAAGCAAACAGCCGCAGGGTTTTGATGCGCAAGCTCCATTGGGAGGATTTCACGGCGCTGGCGCCGCAAATGTCCGCCGACCAGCGGCGTGTCGTCTCGGTCGCCGGTGTCGCGCATGCGCTGCATGACGGCTACACCGATCTCATCTACATCATGCTGCCGCTGTGGCAGACGGAATTTGCGCTCAGTTACGCGGCGCTCGGCCTGTTGCGCAGCGTACTGGTCGGCGCCATGGCGTGCCTGCAAATTCCGGCGGGCCTCGCGGCGGAGCGGTTCGGCGCCGGCGCCATTCTGGCAATCGGCACCGCGCTCGCCGGTCTTGGATTTTGCTTCGCCGGCGCGAGCGCCGGCTTCGCCACGCTGCTCGTCGCGCTCTTGATCTGCGGCATCGGTTCGAGCACGCAACACCCGATCGCCTCGGCGCTGGTCGCGCGCGCTTTCGCCGGGCCGCGCTCGCTCAAGGCGCTCGGTACTTACAATTTCACCGGCGACCTCGGCAAAATGACGCTGCCGGCGACGCTGTCGCTGATGCTGCTGGTCATGGCCTGGCGTCCCGCGCTGGCGATTTTAGGCAGTGTCGGCATTGCCGTCGCGGTGTTGATCTTTATCGCCACGCCGCGTTTCGAGCATGGCGAGATCGTCCATCTGCAGAGCGTTACGGAGGGCGGCGCCAGAGCGCACGCGGCCACGCTATGCCTTTCCCGTCTTGGTCGCGATCGGTGTCATCGACACCGCGACCCGCATGGCGTTTTTATTGTTTCTACCGTTCGTGCTGAGAAATAAGGGCGCCAGCGAGCAAACCATCGGCCTGGCGCTGACGCTGGTCTTCACCGGCGGCGCGGCCGGAAAGCTCGCTTGCACTTTTATCGGCGCGCGGATCGGTGCGGTCGGAACGGTGTGGCTGACCGAAGGCTCGACCGCGGCCGCAATTCTCGCGCTCTATCCGCTGTCGCTCGAGGCCGCACTTTTGGTGCTGCCGCTGCTCGGTATCGCGCTCAATGGCACGTCGTCGGTGCTGTACGGTTCGGTGCCCGATCTGGTCCCCGCGCAATGGCGGAGCCGCGCGCTGAGTATTTTCTATACCGGCATGATCGGCTCCGGCGCGGTTGCGCCGATGCTGTTCGGCCGCGTCGGCGACGAGCTCGGCGTGTGGCACGCTTTGACGCTGGTCGCCGCGATCGTGCTGCTGACATTGCCGTTGTCCGCCTTGCTGCGCGGCGCATTGGCGCGCGGATAAGGTTGCGCGACGGCGGCGGCGCGTCGAATTTGCGGCTGCGGAACTCGCAGCGCTCGCGGCGCGGTTCCCTTTACAAGATGCAATGGTTCGCGAACGGCGCCGCGGCCGGAACGGTCGGCACGTCAGGGCGTTGAGATTCGTGCTCGGGCGATGCGCCCGGACGGCTTTAAGCACATGGAGTAAGCGATGAGAGTTGTCATTCCCGCAACAGCGTTCGGTCTGGCGCTGGCCGCAAGCGCGGCGACGGTTGCGCAGGCGCAGACGGTCATCACCCAAGGGCCGCTCGTCACGGTTCCGGCTACGACCGTCGTGGCGCAACCACGGAGACGATGCAGACGACCGAGACCGTCCGCACGATCCAGCCGGCACGCGCCGCCCGCCGCCAAGTCACCCGCCGCCAAGTCGTGACGACGCGCACCATCACGCGCCGCATCGGGCCGGCGCCGACCGTCGATGGCGCGCACCAATGCCGGCAACGCCGCAACCGCTCTATGACGAGGTGGTGACGGCGCCGATCGCGGACAGCCCGCAGCCGCTCTACGACTCCGTAGCGGCCCCGTTTGTGCGCTTCGACTCCGTCGTGGAGGCGGTCGGTGTTTGCCACCGAGCCCTACATCTATCGTTACGTCTATGAGCCCGACCGAATCCTGGTCATCGATCCCGCCTCGGGCGTTGCGGTGCAGTCGATTCCGCGCTGAAGCCCTCCCCCTGGGCGTCGGGCGAAGCTGTCTTGGCAGGCGCGTGCCCCCGGTCCGATTGACCGCCGGGGCGCGCGCCCACGACACGTAAATCCTCCGCGACCGCCCGCCGCGGGCAGACCGCAGCGTTTGTGATGGGCCAGCAATGCATTTATCGAATTGCTGCTATTGGCGGATTTTGGGTGTTTTTTATACAACCAGAAGGCGATACCCGCATTACCTGTTTCAATTTGTGATCTCAACTAAAGCGCGATACCCGTAAATATCACAATTCCTCGCCGTAGGCCTTGCTCCATAAGTAATTGTAATTACGGGGGCGAATTAGTTACGGCCTGCTTCGACCCGTCCTCCGATGGATATGCCATCGAACACGGGGGACCGTATTGCGCCGAACACAAACGATAAAGAGCAAGCTGACGGCTCGCGAGAGCGAAGTTC
Source organism: uncultured Alphaproteobacteria bacterium (assembly GCA_963714345.1). Taxonomy (GTDB): domain Bacteria; phylum Pseudomonadota; class Alphaproteobacteria; order Rhizobiales; family Xanthobacteraceae; genus BOG-931. Next base: position 203,876 of record CAVQOD010000016.1, read on the forward strand.
TCCGTTGGGTTGCGAATGGCAAGTCGGCTTGGGAGATCGGCGAGATTCTCCACATCACCAAACGAACGGTCGACGAGCACGTGCAGACCGCGGTGCGGAAACTGGGCGCAGTCAATCGCACCCACGCGGTCGCGCTGGCGCTGTGCGATGGCATCATCAAGATATAAGAATTCTACCTATGGACCCGTCACAATTGCCAATATCGAATAGCCTTGTGACGGTGCGTAATGTTAGCTGTCGAGAGAGAAATGAGGAGCCTTTGTCAGGTATTTCCTGACATCTGGGTTGTGGAGGCGACAGAAGACAAGTTTCAGCGGGCGACGACGGAGTCGACGTGAAAGCGAAAACCCACATCCTGGCTGGCTTGGTGGGCAGGCCATGAAGCGCAGGAACGCTGGCAATCCATTCCTTGGCGGCGGGCTCAACTCCGAGACATCGTTCGACGTTGACGCGTTCGCCGCAAACTATGGCGGCGCCACCGTTTCAGGGCTCAGGTCCGGAACCTTGCTCTACAGCCAGGGTGAACCTGCCGATGCCATGTACTACCTTCAGCACGGACAAATCCAAATCACCGTGGTGTCGAGCCAAGGCAAGGGAGGCATCCTTAGCGTTCTCGGGCCCGGCGGCTTTTGCGGCGAGGGTTGCCTGCTCGGCAACAGGCTCCGCGTGGCCACCGCCGTCTGCAAGCAGGACAGTCTGGTGGCGCGATTGGAAGCCGCCAGTATCATCCGCGCCGTTCGGCAGGATCCAAAGATTGCCGAGCTTTTCCTCCTCGTCGTCCTGAAGAAGGTCTCGCGATTGCGGGAAGGTCAAATCAGCCAGCTTTTCGATTCGAGCGAGAGGCGGCTGGCGCGCGCACTGCTCCTGTTGGCCAATCAAGGCAGCGACGATGGCGCGCCGAATGTCGTACGCAACGTCGACCAGGAAGCATTGGCGCAGATGATCGGCACGACACGTTCGCGCGTCAATCATTTCATGAACAAGTTTCGCAGGCTGCGTTACATCGACTACGATGGCAATGTCATCGTCGTGCACCGTGCGCTGTCCAACGCCGTGCTCAACGATGACAGCTTTGGCGAATCCGACGACGGCATGGCAATGGCCTGTTAGCGCCGTGCTGGCGAGCAAATCCAGCTGCTGCCGGCACTCCGGCGGTTGATCTGAATCAATGCGGCGGATTGCCGCTCCGTTAATGGCCGCCGAAATCCGTTGCGGCAATCGTTTCCGCCAAGCGCAGGATGCGTGAGGCAGGGACGACGTTGCTGCGCCGGCCAACGGCGAGATGGGGAACGGATGTCTATCGCAAGAGACGGCAGCTGGCGCCGAACGAGCGTTCGGACCCTGGAAGGCAGCGGATTTTGAAGCGCTCGCCGCGGCGTACGGCGGTACGACGATTTCCAGGACGAAAGCGGGGATCGCGATCTATGCGCAGGGCGATCCCGCCGACAGCCTGTTCTACATCTGCGCGGGAGAGGTGCGGATCAAGCTCGTGTCGCCGCAGGGCAAAATGGCCATTATGGCTGCCCTCGAACACGACGCCTTCTTTGGCGAAACCTGCCTGCTGGGAGAAAGCGTACGCGTGGCGACGGCGGTATGCCTGACCGATTGTGTTCTCGTGCGCATGGCGAAGGCCAACGCAATTCGAGCGCTGCAAAGCGATCCGCGGTTCGCCGGGTTCCTGCTGATGCGCGTTATGCACCGGGCCCGGCGATTGCGGGCGCGGCTGATCAGTCACCTTTTCGAGAGCAGCGAGCAGCGTTTGGCGCGAATACTCCTCATGTTGGCGAATGGCGGTGGCGACCGGGACGAGACAATCGTCGACAAGCTCGATCAGGAGGATCTGGCCCAGATGGTCGGCACCACGCGGGCCCGCATCAATCATTTCATGAACAAATTCCGTAACCTGGGTTACATCGATTACGACGGCGACATCGCGGTGCATCGTTCCTTGTCGCATGTGCTGGCTGCCGAATTCGGCAATCCCGAAGACGCAATCGAAAATCTATGAGCGGGAACGCGTCTGCGCGCCGGATAATGCACGTTAAACCTCCAAGCCAGACATACAAACAAACTATTAGCAACACTTCCTCGTGTTAGTACGTACGCAGATTCCGTATAAGTTGTGCAATTTTGAACAGCTACTTAGTCGTTGTTGTGTCAGGTTTGCGACTGACTGATTTGGCGCGTGGGTCGCTGGCGCTTCGTACAAAGAAATTGCGCGAAGTTCCATTGTCCCCAGATGGGCGGCCGAAGAATGCCCAGCGGTGGGATCTGCGTCACAGCGAGCAGGCTGACCGATGTCACTCCATGAGAGCGGGGACTCGCGGCAAACGCGCGAGAGGTCACCACGACGGGTCAATTGGACAGAACCGTCAGGATCGACGAGATCTTCATCGTCGACGACGACTACGACATGCGCGAGGCGCTTTCCTCGATCCTTCGCCAGGAGGGCTACCGCACCGCCGCCTTTGCCGATGGCAGATCCTTCGTCCGGCTGGCGCGCGGTCAGACGCCCGCTTGCGTTCTGCTCGATTTGTGCATGCCCGACTTGTCGGGTCTCGATGTGCTCAAAGAGATCGACGCCAGGAACTATCCGGCGCCGATTCTGATGATCTCCGCACAGGAAGACGTCTTGAACGTCGTCCAGGCGATGCGCAACGGCGCCTTCGACTATCTGGAGAAACGGCTCGATGCCAATGCCATCGTGACCCGCGTCGTCGACGCCATCGAATCGTGGAAGCAGCTTCGCGAGCACGACGAATCGCCGTCGCCGGTATCGCCGGCGATCCGCGGCTATTATCGTCTCACGCGCCGCGAGCGCGAGGTCCTGGTGCAGATCGTCGGCGCGGCCTCCAACAAGGAAACCGCGAGAAATCTCGACATAAGCCCGCGGACGGTGGAAATTCATCGCGGTCGGATCATGCACAAGCTCGGCGCGAAAAACTCGGTCGATCTCATGCGGATCGTCATGAACAGCGCATCGCATGCGCGAAGCCGTAGCGTTTCAAGCGCGGCAGCGCCGCCGACCTGATGGTCGTTTCCCGCACCAAGTCGGAATGGCCGATGCCCCTGGAATAGTCGTCGATCGACACGACCTCAGGCATCGGCCGCAGAACTCCTATCCTAGCTCGATCCGGCGCCTGGATTTCCTGAAATCGGGATGCCTCAGCCGGCCGACGCCACGCGGCCGACATGAAATTTAAAGCGGTATTTGTGCGTACATCGGACAAACATGTTTGGTTCATCCTGACTCGCGTGTTTAGTATTCCTACCTAGGAAATTTCGCGTTCGCCTGACGCCGGTTTTATTGCAAAATTATATTGTGATACGGCAGTGTCGCCGATGCCAATAGCGGCAATGAAGGCTCTTTCGCGACCATGCATCCCCGACCGATCGCGCGAGGCGCTTTTTGACGAGCATCGCTGCTTCCGGTGCAAAAATATTCAGTTGCCAGCGCAGGCGCTCAGCAAGCGAGCACGAAATTGATCAAAGCAATTCTCCTGATCGAAGATAATCCCGGAGACGTCCGATTGCTCCGCGAAATGTTCAGCGATCACGGCGCGCATAACACCGAATTGAAGCACGTGGATTGCATGAGTGCGGCCGAGAAGCACCTTGGCGAGCATGCGGTCGATATCATCTTGCTCGACCCGGGGTTGCCGGATGCGCAGGGACTGGGAGCGATACGCCGCGCCCATGCCGCCGCACCCCGTCTCCCACTCGTGGTGCTGACCAACTTGGACGACGAATCGGTGGCCGAGCAAGCCCTGCAAGAAGGCGCACAAGACTATCTCATCAAAGGCCAAATCGAGGTGCGCGGCATTCTGCGGGCGCTCCGCTATGCCACCGAGCGCAAACGCCTGGAACGGCTGAAGGACGAATTCGTTTCGACGGTGAGCCATGAGCTGCGCACGCCGCTGACCTCGATTTCCGGTTCGCTCGGCCTGCTTATGGGCAATGCGGCCGGAAATCTGCCTCAGCCGATGGCGCGCTTGCTTGCGATTGCGCACACCAACAGCAAACGCCTGGTGCGGCTCGTCGACGACATTCTTGATATCGAGAAGATTCAGGCCGGACGTATGATCTTCAATTTCAGTCGCGTCGAAGTTCGGCCATTGGTGGCGCACGCGATCGAAGCCAATCGGGGATTCGCCGAAGGTTATGGCGTGCGCGTTCGGCTCGAGACGGCGCATAGCGCCGCGGACGTGCGAGCCGATCCGGACCGGCTGTTCCAGGTCGTCACCAATCTGCTTTCGAATGCAATCAAGTTTTCCCCGAAGGATAGTGAAGTGGTGGTTGCGGTCGAGAAAGGAACCGACATGGTCCGGCTGACGGTGCGCGACCATGGCCCGGGCATTCCGGTCGACTTCAAGCCGCTCATCTTCGAGAAATTCGCGCAAGCCGATGCCGGGGACGCGCGGCAGAAGGGTGGCACCGGTCTCGGGCTGAGCATCGTCAAGGAGATCGTCGACCGTCTCAGCGGCGAGGTAGGCTTTGCCGATGCTCCCGGCGGCGGAACGGTCTTTCACGTCCAGCTTCCCTGCTGGGATCACGTGGCCAACCTCGCAATCGATCGCGAGGCGAAGCCGAATGCGGCGCGCCTGTTGCTTTGTGAAGACGATCTCGATACGGCGGTCACGCTGCGCGAGCAGCTAAGGCAAGTCGGATTTGCCACCGACTTCGCCTATTCGGTAGGCGAAGCGCTGACTCGCGCGGCGGCAACTCAATATCACGCTATTCTGGTCGATATCCAACTGCCGGATGGCGACGGCGTGAGCCTGATCGTACGCTTGCGCGACCTGCCGCAGTATCGCGACACGCCGATCGTCGTCGTATCCGGCGATCCCGGCCGCGGGCGCGACGACGTACGGTCGGCCAAGCTCAATGTGCTGGACTGGCTGAACAAGCCGGTGGACCTCGACCGCCTGGTGCGGGCGCTCGCGAAGCCCGTCGGGCACGAGGCGAACAGACGTCCGCGAATCCTTCACGTCGACGAAGACAATCGCGTGGCGCGCGCGCTCGGCGAAATTGGCGATGTCGTTACGGTCAATTCGATCGAGGAGGCGCGGCAAGCGCTCAAGACCGGCGACTTCGACCTTGCGGTGCTTGACGTGGCGCTCGCTAAAGGCGCCGGCCCCGATCTGTTCCCAGAGCTGCGCGACAGCAAGGGCAAAGTAATTCCCGTGGTCGTGTTTTCCGCCGACAGCGCGAACTTGGCGTCCGATGCGCAGGTGCCGTCCGCGCTAGCCAAGTCGCATACATCAATCGATAGCCTTATGGCCACGGTGCGCGATCGCCTGGCATCCCGGGCAACGAACCCAGCCAAGGAGGCCGTATGACCGATATTCGCATTCTGCTCGTGGACGACGAGCCGGATATCCGCGAGGTCGTGGACGTATCGCTCGGCCTTGATCGTGAAATTAAGACGCGGGCCTGCGCGTCGGGCGCGGATGCGCTGGTGGCGGCCGCCGAGTGGTCGCCTTCACTCATCCTGTTGGATGTCATGATGCCGCTCATGGACGGCCCGGCAACGCTTGCCAATCTGCGCAAGAACCCACGGACGGCTCACATCCCGGTTGTGTTTCTGACCGCCCGTACGCAGGGCGGCGAGATCGAGCAATACATCTCGCTTGGCGCGCAGGGCGTGTTGTCCAAGCCATTCGATCCGATGACGCTCGCCGCGTCGGTGCGCAGCTACCTGCCACCGTCGGCAACCCACCATGCGCCCTGAGGCAAACAATCAATTTCGTCCGTCCTCAAGAATTCGCGGCTCAAATCCTTGCCCGAAGCACAGATAATCGCGAAGGCCGGTCACCACACAATAACCAGAACAACGAAGATACAGCTCGTCATAAGCACAATCACCTAACACCGCCAAGCTGCCCCGCGAGTTAGCACGACAGCCGATGACCTTGCGAGCGACCAGTGCCAGTAATTGAAAAACGAGAATTGCCGCGACACAAATGCTTTTTGCGAGCCTTCGTATATTTTGAAGGCGCGGAACCGCTATCGACTGCGTTGTGCGCGATATTTCCGATATCGGTGCGCGGCTGCAATTCGAGAAGCCGCTGGTTTTGACCGAGCTTTTGGATTTGCACATTCCGATCAAGGGGCAAAGTTTTCATGCCGAGAAGCGGTGGTACGATGGCGACCAGATAGGCGTCACCTTTCGTGCAGCCACAAAAACAAAAGCGGACGATACTGGCGTTGACAGGCGCGTGGATCGACTTAAAGAAGAAATTGTCGAGCTGAAGAAAGCAATAAAGCATCTATGGAAAAATGGCGACCAAAAAACGGAAGAATTATAAGGACGCGGCATCGCCGACGTTCGGCGCCACGAAGGAAATATCGCGCGATACCGTCTGTCGGACTGACTGAAAGTGCGACGTCGCTGCGGCTGCCCTCCGCACAAAGCGGATGAAGACAGACTGCATGCGACCGAAGGCAAACGAGTATGAAATCCGTCCGCTGACTCCTCCGGTGAAGTCGCAATTCACGACAAGCGTCTCGTAGGGATGCGGAAAAGCATCTGGCGCAGATGGAAGGGCAGGTACCGCGGGCTGCTGGAGGCGGCTCCGGATGCGATGGTGGTGGTGAACCAGGCCGGGGAGATCGTGCTGCTGAATGTGCAGGCGGAGAAGCAGTTCGGATACCGCCGCGACGAACTCCTCGGGCAGAAGGTGAAGAACATCATTCCGGAGGGCTTCGCGGAGCGGCTGATCGCGGACGGCACTGCGCTCCGCGGCCGATGCGCTGGCGCAGCAGATCGGCACCGGGATCGAACTCATCGGGCGGCGCAAGGATGGCAGCGAGTTTCCGATCGAGATCATGCTGAGCCCGCTGGAAAGCGCCGAAGGAATCCTGGTGACGGCGGCGATCCGCGACATCAGCGTGCGCAAGGCAGCGGAGAAGCATCTGGCGCAGATGGAGGGCCGCTACCGCGGGCTGCTGGAGGCGGCGCCGGATGCGATGGTGGTGGTGAACCAGGCCGGGGAGATCGTCCTGCTGAACGTGCAGGCGGAGAAGCAGTTCGGCTACCGCCGCGATGAGCTGGTCGGGCAGAAGGTGAAGAACATCATTCCCGGAGGGCTTCGCCGAGCGGCTGATCGCGGACGGACGCGCATCCGCGGCCGAAGCGCTGGCGCAGCAGATCGGCACGGGGATCGAACTCAACGGGCGGCGCAAGGACGGCAGCGAGTTTCCGATCGAGATCATGCTGAGCCCGCTGGAAAGCGCCGAGGGAATCCTGGTGACGGCGGCGATCCGCGACATCAGCGTGCGCAAGGATGCGGAAAAGCATCTGGCGCAGATGGAGGGCCGGTATCGCGGGCTGCTGGAGGCGGCTCCGGATGCGATGGTGGTGGTGAACCAGGGCGGCGAGATCGTGCTGCTGAATGTTCAGGCGGAGAAGCAGTTCGGATACCGCCGCGATGAGCTGCTCGGGCAGAAGGTGAAGAACATCATTCCGGAGGGCTTCGCGGAGCGGCTGATCGCCGATGGCACTGCGATCGCGCCGCAGAAGCGCTGGCGCAGCAGATCGGCACGGGGATCGAGCTCATCGGGCGGCGCAAGGATGGCAGCGAGTTTCCGATCGAGATCATGCTGAGCCCGCTGGAAAGCGCCGAGGGAATCCTGGTGACGGCGGCGATCCGCGACATCAGCGTGCGCAAGGCGGCGGAAACGCATCTGGCGCAGATGGAGGGCAGGTACCGCGGGCTGCTGGAGGCGGCTCCGGACGCGATGGTGGTGGTGAACCAGGGCGGCGAGATCGTGCTGCTGAATGTTCAGGCGGAGAAACAGTTCGGATACCGCCGCGATGAACTCCTCGGGCAGAAGGTGAAGAACATCATTCCGGAGGGCTTCGCGGAACGGCTGATCGCGGACGGTCTGCGATCCGCGGAAGACGCGCTGGCGCAGCAGATCGGCACGGGGATCGAACTCAACGGGCGGCGCAAGGATGGAAGCGAGTTTCCGATCGAGATCATGCTGAGCCCGCTGGAAAGCGCCGAGGGAATCCTGGTGACGGCGGCGATCCGCGACATCACCACGCGCAAGAGCGGCCGAAGCGGATCTGCTGCAGAAGGTGGAGGAATTGAACCGCTCGAACGAGGAATTGGGGCAATTTGCCTACATTGCCTCGCACGATTTGCAGGAACCGCTGCGGATGGTGGCCAGTTACACGCAGCTTCTATCCAGACGATACAAGGGAAAGCTGGACGCCGATGCCGATGAGTTCATCGCCTTCGCGGTGGACGGGGCCAGCCGCATGCAGCGGTTGATCCAGGATCTGCTGGCCTATTCGCGCGTCGGGACAAAAGGAAGGATCTGCTCGATACCTCCAGTGAAGAAGCATTGCAGCAGGCGCTGATCAATCTGCGCGGCGCCATCGAAGAAAGCGGCGCGCTGGTGACGCACGATCCGCTGCCCACCGTCCTGGCGGACGAGATGCAACTGGTTCAGTTGTTTCAGAACCTGTCGGCAATGCCATCAAGTACCAAAACCCCGGAGTTCCCCGAGTGCACATCTCCGCCGCCAGAGAATGGCGGGAAGAAATGGATATTTTCGGTGAAAGACAACGGACTGGGAATCGACCCGCAGTACTTCGAAAGGATTTTTGGCATGTTCCAGCGGCTGCACAAGCGGGAAGAGTTCGCCGGCACCGGCATCGGATTGGCCATCTGCAAGAAGATCGTCGAGCGGCACGGCGGCAGCATCTCGGTCGAGTCGCAACCCGGGCAGGGTTCCACGTTTCGCTTTGCCCTGGCAGGAAGTGAGACGAAATCATGAAATCATCGGAGGAGACAGGCATGCCCATAGAGGTTCTCTTGGTCGAAGACAGTCCCGGCGATGTCCGGCTGACGCAGGAAGCCTTCCGCGACGCCAATCACGTCCATCCATTTGCACGTGGCTACCGACGGCGTGGAGGCCATGGCCTTTCTGAGACACGAGGGGGCTCACGGCCCACGCTCCTCGCCCGGATCTCATCTTGCTGGATCTGAACCTCCCCAAGATGGATGGCCGCGAGGTTCTGGCTCACATCAAGGAGGATGACGAGCCTGAAAACGATTCCCACCGTCATCCTGACCACTTCCGAGGCGGAAGCGGACATCGTGAAGAGCTATCAACTCCAGGCGAACTGCTACCTCAGCAAGCCCGTGCAGTTGGACGCGTTCGAAAACCTGGTGAAGAGCATCAATGACTTCTGGCTGACGAAAGTCAAGTTGCCGCAGCAAAGGCGAGGCTGAATCTGCAGGCATGCACGGCACGAATTCGCGCCGTCGAAATGCATGAACGAGATGGATTCATGAGAAGTATCGGAGGAAGCGTCTATGACCAACAGAGGTTCTCTTGGTCGAAGACAGTCCCGGCGACGTCCGGCTGACGCAGGAAGCCTTCCGCGACGCCGGAATCGATCCGTCCATTTGCATGTCGCCATCCGACGGCGTGGAGGCCATGGCCTTTCTGAGGCACGAAGGAGCACACGCTCAATGCCCCTCGCCCGGACCTTATCCTGCTGGATCTGAACCTGCCCAAAATGGATGGCCGCGAGGTTCTGGCTCACATCAAGGCGGATGAAAGCCTGAAAACGATCCCTACCGTCATCCTGACCACTTCCGAGGCGGAAGCGGATATCGCAGAAAAGCTATCAACTCCAGGCGAACTGCTACCTCAGCAAGCCCGTCGCAATGGGACGCGTTCGAAAGCCTGGTGAAGAGCATCAATGATTTCTGGCTGACGGCAAGGTCAAGTTGCCGCAGCAGAACGCAAGCCGCGTGACCGAGAGGACAGATGCCGGCCCGCGCATTCTTGCTTCGGCTGAAGATAACGTCTGGCCAGGGCCACAATCCGCTTCGCTTTGCCACTGCGGATGGCTATGAAAGGAAGATCATGAAAATCATCGGAGGAGACGGCATGCCCATAGAGGTTCTCTTGGTCGAAGATAGTCCCGGCGACGTCCGGCTGACCAGGAAGCTTTCCGCGACGCCAATAGTTCACATCCATTTGCACGTGGCTTCCGACGGCGTGGAGGCCATGGCTTTTCTGAGACACGAAGGGGCCCACGTCTCCGCCCCTCGCCCGGATCTGATCCTGCTGGATCTAAACCTGCCCAGGATGGATGGCCGCGAGGTGCTGGCTCACATCAAGGAGCGATGAGAGCCTGAAAACGATTCCCACCGTTATCCTGACCACTTCCGAGGCGGAAGCGGATATTGTGAAAAGCTATCAACTCCAGGCGAACTGCTACCTCAGCAAGCCCGTGCAGTTGGATGCGTTCGAAAGCCTGGTGAAGAGCATCAACGATTTCTGGCTGACCAAGGTCAAGTTGCCGCAGCAGAGGTGAAGCGGATGAGCAAGAAATCCATCAAGGTGCTTCTCCTGGTCGAAGATAATCCCGGAGACGCCCGTCTTGCTCCGCGAGATGTTCAACGAGCAGGGCTCGCACAACACCGAATTGACCCACGTGGAGTCCATGAGCGAGGCCGAGAAGTATCTTGCGGAGCGTGCGGTTGACATTATCTTGCTCGACCTGGGGTTGCCCGATGCACAAGGACTGGAGGCGGTACGGCGGGCCCACGCAGCTGCGCCCCACATCCCCTTGGTGGTGCTGACGGGCATGGACGACGAGTCGCTGGCCGCGCAAGCCTGCAGGAAGGCGCGCAAGACTATCTCATCAAAGGCCAAATCGAGAACGCGCGGGCTGCTGCGAGCCCTGCGCTATGCCGTCGAGCGCAAGACATGGAAGAGGCGTTGTTCGTGGAAAAGGAACGCGCCCAGGTCACGCTCAACTGCATCGGCGACGCCGTTGCTTGCACCGACATCTCCGGAAATATCACCTTCCTCAATCTCGTCGCGGAAAAAATGACTGGCTGGTCACGGCAGGAAGCGGCCGGCCGGCCCATGGCCGAAGTTTTCCGAATCCTGGACGCCACGAGCCGCGAAATCATCCCGAATCCGATGGAGATGGCCGTTGCGGCAAGACCGAACCATGCACCTGCCGTCGAACTGTATCCTCATCCGGCGTGACGGATTTGAAATTCCGATCGAAGACTCCGTCGCTCCCATCCACGACCGTGAAGGGCAGGCTACCGGAGCGGTCATCGTTTTCCGCGACGTGAGCGCGGCCCGGGCGATGGCGCTGCAGATGGCCCATTCGGCCGAGCACGACTTTCTGACCGGTTTGCCCAATCGCATGCTGCTGAACGACCGGGTCAGCCAGGCGATCGCCTTGGCGCCGCGCCACATGAAAAAAGTCGCGGTGCTGTTTCTGGATTTGGATGGCTTCAAACACATCAACGATTCGCTGGGACATCCGATCGGCGACAAACTTCTTCAATCCATCGCAAAACGCCTGGTGGATTGCGTGCGCGGCTCGGACACGGTCAGCCGGCAGGGAGGCGATGAATTCGTCGTGCTGCTTTCAGAAGTGGAACAATCGGAAGATGCTGCCATTACGGCGAGAAGAATGCTGCAGGCGGTGGCCAGCCTCATTCCATCGACCAGCACGATCTTCACGTCACCGCCAGCATCGGCGTGAGCGTCTATCCCGACGACGGCCTGGACGCGGAGACGCTGATCAAGAATGCGGACACCGCGATGTACCAGGCCAAGGAAAATGGGCGCCAGAGCTATCAGTTTTTCAAGCCGGCCATGAACGTCCGGGCCGTGGAGCGGCAATCCATCGAGGAGAGTCTGCGGCGCGCCCTGGAACGGCAGGAATTCGCGCTGCACTACCAGCCGAAGATCAATCTGAGGACAGGGGCGATTACCGGCGCGGAAGCGTTGATGCGCTGGACGCATCCCACGCGAGGATCGGTCTCTCCGGCGGAATTTATTCCCGTCGCGGAAGACTGCGGCCTGATTCTGCCGATCGGCGACTGGGTGCTTCGTGAAGCGTGCAGGCAAGCCGGGCCTGGATGGATGCGGGCCTGCCCGCGACGACCATGGCGGTGAACATCTCCGCGATGGAGTTTCGAGACGAGAACTTTCTGGATGGTCTGTTCGCAATCCTCGAGGAAACGGGCCTGGATCCGAGATCGCTCGAACTGGAACTGACCGAAAGCGTTCTGATGAAGCATGCCGAGTCCGCGGCATCCGTCCTCCAAACCCTGAGGGCGAGGGGTGCAGGTGGCGGTCGATGATTTCGGCACGGGCTACTCCAGCTTGAGCTATCTGCGAAAGTTTCCGATCGATGCCCTCAAGATCGACCAGTCGTTCGTCCGTCAGATCACCACCGCCGGCGACGATACGACCATCGTGACCGCGGTGATCAGCATGGGCCGAAGCCTCAAGCTGCGGGTCATTGCGGAGGGCGTGGAAACGCTGGAAGAGCTGGCATTTCTTCGGGCTCACCAGTGTGACGAGGCGCAAGGATACTATTTCAGCCGGCCGGTGCCTGCCGCAGCAGTTCGCGAAGTTGCTGAGAAGCGGCATACCGGAATCCCGCATCGTCGGTTGAACGGCCGCCCCAGCTGGCAGCTGTGGCCGGGAAGCGCTGAGATTTCGGCGAACCGGCCGCGCGTTCGCAAGTTTGACGCAGGTTGGATGTGCGCGACTCTCGACGGCGCTGAGGCGCTTCGACGAGGGTTGGCCGAGCCAGCCCTGCAATCCCGGTGCGGACCGCGGGATGGCCTCCACTGCGGTCCTGAAGGAGATTGCCTGAGGCCGTGATAGTCGTAATATGATCGCCGCTATCGATCGACGGAGCACGATGATGATCCTCCCCCCGGTATTGATCCTCGGCGCGCATTTGATCATGCCGGTCGCAGACAGCGTGCCCACGCTCAATGTCGAGCAGGTCTGCCAGGGCATCGCCCAGCAAGGCGGCGTCTCCTTCCACGACGCCGACATCGCCGTGGAGAAGAAGAACTGCCTCGACAGCGAGCAGGCCATGCGCGACGAATTGGTCAAGGAATGGTCGAGCTTCTCGCCGACCGACAAGACCGCATGCACGAACGAATCGAGGATGGGCGGCGATTCGAGCTATACCGAGCTGCTGACCTGCCTGGAAATGGCGCGCGACGTGCGCACGATGCGCAGCGACCAGGCCAAGTCTGCCGCGCCACCTGCCGAACACCTGCCGCCGCCCGCCGGGCCACGCGCAGCCGAAGCCGTAGAGCGGCGCGGGCGTAAAGGACGTCAGTAGCCGATAAGGATTTCGCTGACCGTCGGTTTGACCGCGCGAATGGCGGGATCGGAAGAGCTGTAGTCCTTGTCCGCCGACATCGCGCCGACCTCGTCAGGCGAGGCTTTCGGATCGGCGGCCAGGCTCACGCCCGATTTGCAGCTGCCGGGCAGCGATGCCAGCGCGCCGTCGTCCCAGTCGCTCACCGACGCGACGCCGTTTTTGTCGAAGCCTTTAAGCTTGAACGGCTTTTGATTGAGCTTTTCCAGCTGTACAAGGTTGAGGCCGAGCCGCATGCCGCCGGGCGCCCCCCAGGTCGATTTGCCCTTGATGTCGATAAGATAAATGCCGCTGCGCTCGGCGGGATTGGACCACCACACTTCGAGCCGGCGCTTCGGGTCGTTCGGAAATACGATCGAGGCCTTGACCTTGGCGCCGCCGTCGGCGTCGACGTCGGCAAACGTGACGTTCTTGTAGTCGAACGTCATGGCGAGCCGGAGATGGTTCGAATCCTTGCTGAAAATGCCGGTGCAGGCCACGACGTGCGCCGCTCGGCGGGGGCATTTTCGGCTCGGCGGGGTGCGCGGCAGCGCCGCCGCGGTATGCGTCGCCGGATGTGCCGCGGTGTGGGAGCCGCCGGTCGGCTCCGCGACCGCGGCAGGAACTTTTTGCTTGAGCTGCGACGGTGCGAGCTGATCTTCCGAACTCAGCGCTGGGTCGGACTGCACCGCCGGGCCGGCCCCCGATCCCTGCTGCGCCGCCAATGGGCCGGCGGCCATAACGCCAGCGATCAAACCAAGTGCCGCTACTCGGCGCGGCGCCGATCCATCTCACACCCATCCCCACCTCCGTTCCCTCCCGGAGCGTAATATAGCACATCCAAGACAGGCTCGCCCCCGGCACGGCGCCGCGGCGAGCCGCCGCACGCTATTGGCGATGCGATATGCAGTTCGTACCGGCGTACGAGCGAAGCCGAAAACGCGAAGCCCGCCTACGCTCTTCGAGCTACGGTGGGCGACCTTCGCGGGCATTATGGGCATGGCGTGCCGAGCCGAAGCTGCGGCGTTCGCCGCTTGCTGGGCTTCGGCGCGGCAGCCTTCACTGCTGCGCGAGTGAAGGCTGGTGGAGCCAGGCGGAGTCGAACCGCCGACCTCTTGAATGCCATTCAAGCGCTCTCCCAACTGAGCTATGGCCCCTTCAGGGAACAGATGGTCAGTAATCGGTAATCAGAAGCAGCCATCAGATTAAGCTCTGATTACTGATTACTGATTACTGACTTCCGGTCATCCTTCTTCTTCGTTCTCGATGTCGCCGCCGATGATATCGGTGACATCGGCGTCCTCTTCCTCCTGCTCCTCGATGAAGGTGTCGTCGTCGAGCGTCTCGTCGATCTCGACTTCTTCCTCTTCCGCCCCCGGCTCCGCGGTCGCGGGTTTCTTGGCGCCTTGCGCCTCGGCGTCGGCCTCTTCGAGCGATACGGTCTCGACCTCGGCCGGCTCCGGCACGGCGACTTCCTCGACCGGGGCAGCCGCACGCGGGACGACCGGCGCGCGGTCTCCGGCCGGCCGCGCGTTACAACCGGCGCAACCACATAGACCGTGCCGCATTTGGGGCAGTGGATCGGATCCTTGGTCAGGTCATAGAACTTGGCGCCGCAATTGGCGCAGAGCCTTTTAGTGCCCAGTTCGGCTTTGGCCACGATCCGCATCCTTTCCCGCAATTCGGGTGCTTCACTTGGCTAGTCGCAGCGCGGCTGTCAATAGACGATCGTCGCCATTCGCGGGCGGCCCGAGACGCAAAAAACGACGGGATGACGGGCCGCCGCGGCCCGTGATAGAGGGCGCTGTTCCCGTCGCCACGCCATGATCCGGTCCATGAACCGGTTCATGACCGGTCCACGGCTCTGATTGGATTAAATCCAATGCCCGCCACCCGCATTCCGCTTACCGCCCGCCGCAACGGTCCGCTTTCCGGGCCGGTCGCGCGTGCCTGGCGACAAATCGATCTCGATTCGAGCGCTTATTCTTGGCGCGCTCACGGTCGGCGCGACCCGCATCGGCGGAATGCTGGAAGGCGAGGACGTCCTCAATACGGCACAGGCGCTGCAGGCGCTTGGCGCCCGCATCGAGCGCAGCGGCGAGCGGCAATGGCTCGATCCACGGCGTCGGCGTCGGCGGCTTTGCCGAGCCGGCGGGTGCGCTCGATTTCGGCAATTCCGGCACCGGCTGCCGGCTCACGCTCGGCGCGGTCGCCGGCTGCCCGATTACGGCGACATTCGACGGCGATGCCTCGCTGCGCAGCCGGCCGATGCGACGCGTGCTCGATCCGCTCCAGCGCATCGGTGCGCGCACGCTTGCCTCGGCGGACGGCCGCCTGCCGTTGACGCTTGCCGGCGCGCGCGATCCGATGCCGATCGTGTTCAAGCCGCCGGTTCCCTCGGCGCAATTGAAATCGGCGACGCTGTTGGCCGGGCTTTCGGCGCCCGGCGAGACCGTCGTGATCGAGGCGGAGGCGACGCGCGATCACACCGAAAAGATGCTGCTCCATTTCGGCGCCGACGTTCGGGTCGAGCCGGACGGCCAAGGAAACGGCAAGCGGCCGCCGCATCACGCTTGGCGGCCAGCCGGAACTGACGCCGCGGCCGGTCGCGGTGCCGGCCGATCCGTCTTCGGCGGCATTTCCGCTGGTCGCTGCCTTGCTCGTGCCGGGCTCGGACGTGATGCTCCACGGCGTGATGATGAATCCGCTGCGCACCGGCCTGCTCGCCACGCTCGGCGAAATGGGGGCGCGCATCGAGCGGCTCGACGAGCGCAACGAAGGCGGCGAGGACGTCGCCGATTTGCGCGTTCGCGGCGGCGCTTTGCGCGGCGTCGAAGTGCCGGCGGCGCGCGCGCCATCGATGATCGACGAATATCCGATCCTCGCCGTCGCCGCCGCCTTTGCCGAAGGCACAACCGTGATGCGTGGCCTCAAGGAGCTGCGCGTCAAGGAATCGGACCGGCTCGCCGCCACCGCCGCCTTGTTGCGCGCCAACGGCGTCGCCGCCGACATCGAGGGCGACGACCTGATCGTTCATGGCAAAGGCCGTCCCGCCGGCGGCGGCGTGGTCACAACCCATATGGATCACCGGATCGCCATGGCGGCGATCGTGCTGGGCCTCGCCAGCGAACGGCCGGTGCAGATCGACGATGGCACTTTCATTGCAACGAGCTTTCCGGGTTTCGTCGAATTGATGCGGTCGCTGGGCGCGGAATTGTCATGATCATCGCCATCGACGGACCGGCGGCTTCGGGCAAAGGCACGATCGCGCGGCAGATCGCGGCGGTCTACGGGTTGCATCATCTCGATACCGGGCTGCTTTATCGCGCGGTGGCCAAGGCCATGCTCGATGCCGGCTATCCGCCCGACGATGCGACACATGCGACCGAGGCCGCGATCACGCTCGATCCGACGAAATTCGAGGACAATGCGCTGAAATTGCAGGTCATCACCGAGGCCGCGTCGGTCGTCGCCGCCATTCCGCAGGTGCGGGAAGCCTTGATGAACTACCAGCGCGAATTCGCCACCCGGCCGCCCGGCGCGGTGCTCGACGGCCGCGATATCGGCACCGTCATCGCGCCCGGCGCCGACGTGAAGCTGTTCGTGGTCGCGTCGCCCGAAGTGCGCGCCGAACGGCGCATGCTCGAATTGTGGGCGCGCGGCGAAGCCGCCGAGGAGCAGGAGGTCTTGGCCGACCTGTTGCGGCGCGACGAGCGCGATTCCCGGCGCACCGCGGCCCCCCTGCAGGCACGCGCCCGACGCGCACTTGCTCGATACCACGCATTTGGGTATAGACGCCGCGTTCCGGGCCGCCGTCGACATCATCGAGGCCGTTCGAGCGGGCCGAAAGCGCCGATAACCAGCGCTTTCGTCATTGGAGGTCAGCCCGCTCACCGCTTCGTCTGCATGATGCCGGCTTGATTGCGTCCGGAACGCAAGCTTTTCCTGAACGTATGGCCTTGGCCCCATCCGCCGGTCTTGCCGGCGGCCGCCGCACGTTCGGGATCATTTTCATTCAAGGGGTCGGGAGTGATTTATGGCTCAAGCTGCCGTTCAAACCGCCGCCTGCGCCGACGCGCGAGGACTTTGCCAAGCTGATCGATGAATCGTTCGGCGACGGCCATCTGCAGGAAGGCGCCGTCGTCAAAGGCACGGTCGTCGCGATCGAACGCGACCTTGCCGTCATCGATGTCGGTCTAAAGACCGAAGGCCGCGTGGCGCTGCGCGAATTCGCCGGCCCCGGCCGCAACACCGAGATCAAGGTCGGCGACACCGTCGAGGTTTATCTCGAAAGGATCGAGAATGCGCTCGGCGAGGCCGTGCTGTCGCGCGACAAGGCGCGCCGCGAGGAAAGCTGGGGCAAGCTGGAAAAAGCCTTCCAGAACAACGAGAAGGTGACAGGCCAGCATTTTCAATCAGGTCAAAGGCGGCTTCACCGTCGATCTCGACGGCGCCGTGGCCTTCTTGCCGCGCTCGCAGGTCGATATCCGGCCGATCCGCGACGTGTCGCCGCTGATGAACAATCCGCAGCCGTTCCAAATCCTCAAGATGGACCGCCGGCGCGGCAATATCGTCGTGTCGCGCCGCACCGTGCTCGAGGAGACCCGCGCCGAGCAACGCCAGGAGCTGGTGCAAAACCTCGAAGAGGGCCAGGTCATCGACGGCGTGGTCAAGAACATCACCGACTACGGCGCCTTCGTCGACCTCGGCGGCATCGACGGGCTTCTCCACGTCACCGACATCGCCTGGCGGCGCGTCAATCACCCGTCCGAGGTGCTCAATATCGGCCAGCAGGTGAAGGTCAAGATCATCAAGATCAATCACGAGACCCACCGCATCTCGCTCGGCATGAAGCAATTGCTCGACGATCCGTGGCAGGGCATCGAGGCGAAATATCCGGTCGGCGCGCGGTTCAAGGGCCGCGTCACCAATATCACCGACTACGGCGCTTTCGTCGAACTGGAACCGGGCATCGAGGGGCTGATCCACGTTTCGGAAATGTCGTGGACCAAGAAGAACGTGCATCCCGGCAAGATCGTCTCGACGTCTCAGGAAGTCGAGGTGCAAGTCCTCGAGGTCGATCCGGTCAAGCGCCGCATCTCGCTCGGCTTGAAGCAGACCATGCGCAATCCGTGGGAGGTGTTCGTCGAAAAATATCCCGCAGGCTCCGTCGTCGAGGGCGAGGTCAAGAACAAGACCGAATTCGGCCTGTTCCTCGGGCTCGATGGCGACGTCGACGGCATGGTTCACCTGTCCGATCTCGATTGGAAACGGCCCGGCGAGCAGGTCATCGAGGAGTACAAGAAGGGCGATAAGGTCAAGGCCCAGGTTCTCGACGTCGACGTCGAGAAGGAACGCATTTCGCTCGGCATCAAGCAGCTTTCGGAAGGCGGCGCACCCGCCGCCGCTGCGGGCGATGCCGCCGCGGGCGAGCTCAAGAAGGGCGCGGTCGTCACCTGCGAAGTTACCGAAGTGAAGGAAGGCGGCATCGACGTGAAGATCGTCGGCACCGATTACACCTCCTTCATCAAGCGTTCGGAGCTGGCGCGCGATCGTTCCGAGCAACGGCCCGACCGCTTTGCCGTCGGCCAGAAGGTCGACGCCCGGGTCACGCAGTTCGACCGCCGCACCCGGCGCGTCACGGTCTCCATCAAGGCGCTGGAAGTCGCCGAGGAGAAGGAAGCGATCGCCCAATACGGCTCGTCGGATTCCGGCGCGACGCTGGGCGACATCCTGGGCACCGCGCTCAAGCGCAAGGGCGAGGAGACCGACGAGAACGAAAAGGAGAGGAAGAGCCGAGGAGTGAGGAGCCGCCATCGCGGGGCATTCATGCCCCGCGACGACCGACCGTGGGTGGGGAGCAAAAGGAAGGGACCATGTCGCTCGATGCCGACCTGATCGTCGACCGCCGCCGGTTGCGGCGCAAGCTCACGTTCTGGCGCGTGCTCGCCATCGTCGTTGTTGTCGTCGGTATCGCCGGGGCTGCGGCGCTGGCCGGCAACCGCATCGGCGTGTTCGGCGTGCGTCCCTACATCGCGCGGGTGACGATCTCCGGCTTGATCCGCGGCGATCAAGATCGGGTCAGGCAGCTCGATCTTCTGGGCAATTCGGCGTTGGCGCGCGCCGTCATCGTCCACGTCGACAGCCCCGGCGGCACCACCGCCGGTTCCGAGCAACTGTTCGATTCGCTGTCGCGCTTGCGCGAGAAAAAGCCGCTCGTCGTCGTGGTCGACAGCATGGCGGCGTCCGGCGGCTATATCACGGCGCTTGCCGCCGATCATATCGTGGCGCAGCAGACGTCGCTGGTCGGCTCGATCGGCGTGCTGTTCCAATATCCCAATGTCGCCGATCTTCTCGGCAAAATCGGCGTGAAGGTGGAATCGGTGAAATCGACGCCGCTCAAAGCGGCGCCGGACGGTTTCGAACCGACCAGCCCCGAAGCGACCGCCGCGCTCAATGCGATCATCCAGGACTCCTATTCCTGGTTCAAAGGCCTGGTGCAAAGCCGCCGTCATCTAACCGACGACCAGCTGGCGGCGGTCGATGACGGCCGCGTCTTCACCGGGCACCAGGGCCTGCCGCTCAAGCTGATCGACGAGCTGGGTGACGAACGCACCGCCGTGGCCTGGCTCGCCAAGGAGAAGCACGTCGACGCCAAGCTGCCGGTGCGAGACTACCAGCTGCAGAGCCGCTTTAGCGACTTGACGTTCTTGCATGCCGCGGCCGCGGCCCTGCTCAATGCGGCGGGGCTCAATGCGCTGGCAGGGCGCCTCGACCTTTGGGGCGCCGGGCAAGCCGTGGAGCCTTTCAGCCTTGACGGTCTATTGGCCCTTTGGCACCCTTCCGGCATGAACTGAGCGGCGTTCGCGGGCGATCCAAACTTTTGCGTAAGGGCGGCGGGCCATGATCAAGTCGGAACTCGTTCAACATATTTCGGCGCAGAATCCCCATCTCTACCAGCGTGACGTCGAGAATATCGTCAACGCCATATTGGGGGAGATCATCGCGGCGATGGCGCGCGGCGACCGGGTCGAATTGCGCGGCTTCGGCGCATTTTCGGTCAAGCAGCGCCCGGCGCGCACCGGGCGCAATCCGCGCACCGGCGCCCACGTCGCCGTCGATCAGAAATGCGTGCCGTTTTTCAAGACCGGCAAGGAAATGCGCGAGCGGCTCAATCGCCCGAGCGCGGGTTGACCGGCGCATTGCGATCGGCCGGAAGTCTCCTCCGCAAGATCGTTGCGGCGCTTGTTCTTGCGACGCTCGCCATCCTGCTCATTGCTTTTGCCGTTGCCAACCGTGCGGGCGTGACGCTCTCGTTCGACCCGTTCAATGCGGCGGCTCCCGCCGCGTCGGTGACGTTGCCGCTGTTCGCTCTCATCATCATCGTGCTGATCCTCGGCGTGGTGATCGGCGGCAGCGCATCCTGGCTGCGGCACGGCCGGTGGCGCCGCACGGCGCGGCGGCTGGAGCGCGATCTCGGCAGGCTGCGCGAGGAACTGGAGGCGCACAAACGGGCCGCGGCTGCCGCTCCGGTGAACGTTCCCCGCGGCAACCGAGCCGCCCGAGCGGCTCAAGCTCAAGCCGCCGGTGCAGTAAAGCCGCGGATTAGCCGCGGGCAAGACAAAACACGCGGCGCGATGTAGAACGGCGGCAGTTTTGGCTTGGCTAGTTCATGATCCGGCGCATTCATGTCGCTCACAGTAAAAATCTGCGGTCTTTCGACCCCCGAAGCGCTCGACGCGGCGCTTGATGCCGGCGCCGACATGGTCGGTTTCGTGTTCTTTCCGCCGTCGCCGCGCAACTTGTCATTCAAGACCGCGGCGGCCTTGGAATCACGCGTGCGCGGCAGGGCGATGAAAGTTGCCTTGTCCGTCGATGCCGACGACACGTTTCTGTCCTACGTCGTCGATGCGCTCGGACCCGACATTCTCCAGCTCCATGGCAATGAGTCGCCCTTGCGCGTGGCTGCCATCAAAGCGCGGTTCAAGCTGCCGGTGATGAAGGCGATTGCGGTCGAGTCCAAAGGCGACCTCGCGGCGATCGCCCGCTATGCCGCCGTTGCCGACCGGCTGCTGTTCGACGCCCGCGCGCCGCGCGAGGCGACGCGGCCGGGCGGCCTCGGCAAAGCCTTCGACTGGCAGCTTCTGGAAAAGGTCGATCCCGGCGTGCCGTACATGCTTTCGGGCGGTCTCGACGCCGGCAATGTCGGCGAGGCCTTGCGCATCACGCGCGCGCCCGGCGTCGACGTCTCCTCGGGCGTCGAGCGCGCGCCGGGCGAAAAGGATCCAG
This sequence comes from uncultured Alphaproteobacteria bacterium, assembly GCA_963714345.1. Taxonomy (GTDB): domain Bacteria; phylum Pseudomonadota; class Alphaproteobacteria; order Rhizobiales; family Xanthobacteraceae; genus BOG-931. Next base: position 225,327 of record CAVQOD010000016.1, read on the forward strand.
ATAAAATCCGCGCCTTCGTGCGCGCCGCGCGCGCGGCGGCAAAGACAAGCCCATCCGGCAGCGTGAGGAAGATTGCAATGACCGTGCAGCAACTCAATTCCTTCCGCACCGGGCCGGACGAGCACGGGCATTTCGGCATCTATGGCGGGCGTTTCGTCGCCGAGACGCTGATGCCGCTGATCCTGGAATTGGAAGACGCTTACGCCAAGGCCAAGGCCGATCCCAACTTCAAAAAAGAGATGGATGGCTATTTGGCGCATTACGTCGGCCGGCCGTCGCCGCTCTATTTTGCCGAACGGCTTACCGAATATTGCAGGTCTCAGACGGCCTCCGGCCTGATGGGCGCCAAGATCTATCTCAAGCGCGAGGAGCTCAATCACACCGGCGCGCACAAAGTGAACAACGTGCTCGGCCAAATTCTTCTGGCGCGGCGCATGGGCAAGAAACGCATCATCGCCGAAACCGGCGCCGGCATGCACGGCGTCGCCACCGCGACGCTGTGCGCGCGGTTCGGTCTCGAATGCATCGTCTATATGGGCTCGGTCGACGTCGAACGGCAGAAGGCGAATGTCTTTCGCATGCACATGCTCGGCGCCAAAGTGGTGCCGGTGGAGTCCGGCGCCAAGACGCTCAAAGACGCCATGAACGAGGCGTTGCGCGACTGGGTCACCAATGTCGGCTCGACCTTCTACTGCATCGGCACCGTCGCCGGCCCGCATCCCTATCCGATGATGGTGCGCGATTTCCAATCGATCATCGGCCGCGAGACCCGCGAGCAGATGCAGGCGGCCGAAGGCCGGCTTCCCGATTCGCTCATCGCCTGCATCGGCGGCGGCTCGAACGCCATGGGCCTGTTTCATCCGTTCCTCGACGACACGGACATCGAGATCTACGGCGTCGAAGCCGCCGGCCACGGCCTCGACAGCGGCATGCATGCAGCCTCCATCGAAGGCGGTCGGCCGGGCGTGCTGCATGGCAATCGCACTTATCTTCTGATGGACGACGACGGCCAGATCACCGAAGCCCATTCGATCTCCGCCGGGCTCGATTATCCGGGCGTCGGTCCCGAGCATGCCTGGCTTCATGACGTCGGCCGCGTCACGTTCTTGTCGGCGACCGACGACGAGGCGCTCAATGCGTTCCAGCTTCTGTCGAAGCTCGAAGGCATCATTCCGGCGCTCGAGCCGGCGCACGCCATCGCCAAGGTGCTCGATCTGGCGCCGCAAAAGCCGAAGGACCACCTGATGGTGGTCAATCTGTCCGGCCGCGGCGACAAGGATCTGGATACCGTGGCGCGGCATCTGGGAAGCAAAGCGCGATGAGCGGACGCATCGAGCGGCGCTTTGCGGCGCTCCATAAAGAAGGCCGCGCCGCGCTGGTGACGTTCACCATGGCGGGCGATCCGGATTACGCCGACCTCGGTCGCAATCCTCAAGGCGTTGCCCCAAGCCGGCGCCGACGTGATCGAGCTCGGCATGCCGTTCACCGATCCGATGGCCGACGGCCCGGCGATCCAGGCGGCGGGGCTGCGCGCGCTCACAGCCGGGCAAAACATGAAAAGGACGCTCGCCGCGGTGCGCGAATTCCGCAAGGCCGACGACGCGACGCCGCTGGTGCTGATGGGCTACTACAATCCGATCTACGTCTATGGCGTCGACCGCTTCCTTTCCGACGCCAAGGCAGCCGGTGTTGACGGGCTCATCGTCGTCGATCTGCCGCCGGAGGAGGACGCCGAATTGTGCCTGCCGGCCATGAAAGCCGGCGTCAATTTCATCCGGCTGGCGACGCCGACGACCGACGACAAGCGGCTGCCGACGGTGCTCACCAACACCTCGGGCTTTGTCTATTACGTGTCGATCACCGGCATTACCGGCGCGGCCGCGCCGGACGTGAGCAAGGTCGGGGCTGCGGTGGCGCGCATCAAGCGGCACACCAAGCTGCCGGTCTGCGTCGGCTTCGGCGTGCGCACGGCGGAGCAGGCGCGCGCCATCGCGCAAGGCGCCGATGGCGTCGTGGTCGGTTCGGCGCTGGTCGAGGCGGTGCGCACCAGCCTCGGACCCGACGCCAAGCCGACGGCGGCGACAGTAGAAGCGGTGACCGATCTCGTTCGCTCGCTCAGTGACGGTGTACGGGGCGCGCAGCGGGTTCGGGCCTAGCGTCATCGCAGCAATTTATCGAGCGTGATCGGCAGATCGCGCACCCGCTTGCCGGTGGCATGATAGACGGCATTGGCGATTGCCGCGGCGACGCCGACAATGCCGATCTCGCCGACGCCCTTGATGCCGAGCGGATTAATGATGTCGTCGGGCTCGTCGACGAAGATGACGTCGATGTCGTGCACGTCGGCATTCACCGGCACATGATACTCGGCGATGTTGGCGTTCATGACGCGCCCGAAAGCGTGATCGATCAGCGTTTCCTCGTGCAGCGCCATGCCGATGCCCCACACCACGCCGCCCATGATCTGGCTGTGCGCGGTCTTGGTATTGAGGATGCGTCCGGCCGCGACCGCGCTCGACCACACGGGTGACGCGGATTACGCCGAGCTCCTCGTCGACTTTCACCTCGGCAAAAACGGCGGAGTGCGTGTTGCACGCGTAGGACTTTATTTCCTTGAAATCGGACGTGCTTTCCCGCTCGACGCGGTCGAGGCCGCTGTAGCTCATGGCGTCCGCGATCGAAACGGCCCGCTCCGGCGCGGTCTTGCTGACGATCTCGCCGTCCACCAGCGCGGTGTCGTCGAGCTTGGCGGAGGCGAGCGTGGAATTCGGCAGCTTCTTGGCTAGCCGCAACAGCTCTTTGCGCACCGCCTCGGCCGTCCTGGCGATGGCATTCGCGACCGACGCCGCCGTCCACGAGCCGCCCGCGACTTGCGCCAGCGGCAGCGTCGAGTCGCCGAGCTTGACCGTGACATTGTCGAGCGGCAGACCGAGCATGTCGGCCGTCACCTGCGCCATGATCGTGTAAGTGCCGGTGCCGATGTCGGACGCGGCGCAAGCGACCTCGGCATGGCCGTTGGCGGTGAGCACGATGCGGGTGGCGAATTCCATCTGCAGCGCTTCCCAGATGCCGGTCGCCATGCCCCAGCCGACCAGTTCGCTGCCGTCGCGCATCGAGCGCGGCTCGCGGATTGCGCTTGTCCCAGCCGAACGCTGCCGCGCCTTGCCGGTAGCATTCGCGCAGTTTCTTGCTGGTGTAGGGCCTGTCCTCGTGCTGGTCGCGGTCCGAATAACATCGTAGCCGCAGCTCGAGCGGATCGAGCTTGAGCGCGACCGCAAGCTCGTCCATCGCGCATTCGAGCGCCGAAGATCCCCGTCGCCGCGCCGGGCGCCCGCATGTCGGAGGGTGTCGACAGATCGAGCCGCGCCAGTCTGTGCAGATATTTCGCATGCGGGCTGTTGTAGAGCAGGCCCGACCAGCCGGTGTCGTTGCGGGAAAAGTCTTCGTATTGCGAAGTGGCCGCGATCGCCTCATGGATGACCGCATCAAGCGTGCCGCCTTCGCTTGCGCCCAGCGCGAGACGTTCGATCGTGGCCGGGCGATGGCCGAGCTCGTACATTTGCTGCTCGGGTCAGCACCAGACGGACCGAGCGTTGCAGCGCCAGCGCCGCCAGCACCGCCAGCACCGCCTGATATTGCGGGCGCAGCCCCGCGCCGAAGCCGCCGCCCATGAACGGCGACATGACGCGCAGCCGGTCTGGCTTGAGCGCGAATACGCTGCACAGATAGCGCTGCACGTTCTGCACGCCCTGGGTCTTGTCGTAGACCGTGAGCTTGCCGTCGCCCTCCCAGACCGCGGTCGAGGCGAACAGTTCCATCGGATTGTGGTTCTCGCGCGGAATGAAATATTCCGCCTCGTGACGCACGGCGGCGGCCGCGAAGGCTTTGCCGGCGTTGCCGCGCGGCTTTTCGGGCTTTTCGACGGCGAAGGCATGGTCGCGTTCCGCCTGCAGATCGGTGTTAGATTTTTCCTTCTTATATTCGACGCGCACCAGGGTGGCGGCGAAGCGCGCGATTTCCCATTCCTCGGCGACGACGAGCGCGATCGGTTGCCCGCTGAACCTGACCCGCTCGTCGTAGAGCGGGCGAAACGGCGAACCTTGTTCCGGCCCGACGTCGTCTTTGTAGGCCGCCGACTTGGCGGCCATGCGCGGCCGATGGTCGTGCGTGAAGACGTCGAGTACACCTTGCACGCGCAGCGCTTCGCTGACGTCGATGCGCGCGATGCGGCCTTTGGCGATCGTCGAGGCGACGACGGCGCCGTAAACCAGGCCTTGGGTGTTGTATTCGCCGGCATATTTCGCCGCGCCGGTGACTTTGGCGCGGCCGTCGATGCGGGATGTCGGCGTGCCGATATATTGCGCGGTCGTGGCGGCCATGACGCTCACCGGATCTTCTTGTTGGATTGCGATTGCGGCGTGCCGTGCGCGGCTTGCGTCAGCGCGCGGACGATGACGCGACGCGCCAGCTCGATCTTGAACGCGTTGTGGGCGTGGCCTTTGGCGTCCCGCAAAACGATGTCCGCCGCCTGCACGAAAGTGGAGCGCTCCGCGGTCTTGCCGCGCAGCGCCGCTTCGGCGCCGGCGTCCCGCCACGGCTTGTGCGCGACGCCGCCCAGCGCCAATCGCGCCTCCTTAATGGTATCGCCGTCCAATTCGAGCGCGGCCGCGACGGAGACCAGCGCAAAGGCGTAGGACAGCCGGTCGCGGATTTTCAGGTAGGTGTAGTTCTTGGCGAAGCCCTGGGCGGGCAGCTCGACGGCGGTGACGATTTCGTCGGCCTGCAAATTGGTGTCGCGCTCCGGCGTGTCGCCGGGCAGGCGATGAAAATCGGTCATCGCGATGGCGCGCTCGCCGGCCGGACCGGCGACCTGGACCTTGGCGTCGAGCGCGGCCAGCGCCACGCACATGTCGGACGGATGGGTGGCGATGCAGGATTCGCTGGTGCCGAGGATCGCGTGCATCCGATTGAGCCCGTCAAGCGCGGAGCAGCCGCTGCCCGGCTCGCGTTTATTGCACGGCGTCGCGGTGTCGTAGAAGTAATAGCAGCGCGTGCGCTGCAGGAGATTGCCGCCGGTCGAGGCCATGTTGCGCAACTGCGCCGAAGCGCCGGCGAGGATCGCGCTCGCCAGCAGCGGATAGCGCTCGGCGATCAAGGGGTGATAGGCGAGGTCGGAATTCGGAACGAGCGCGCCGATGCGCAAGCCGCCGTCCGCGGTCTCCTCGACGGTCTTGAGCGGCAGGCGCGAAATGTCGATCAGCCGCGACGGCCGTTCGACGTCTTCCTTCATCAGATCGATCAGATTGGTGCCGCCGGCGATGAATTTCGCCTTGGGGTCGGCGGCAATCAGGCGCACCGCGTCGGCGACGTCATTGGCGCGGGCATAGTGGAAATTGATCATGACCGCCCCGTCGCGCCGTTGCATGGCCTGTTCGACCGCCGCGACGATGTTGGGATAGCAGCCGCAGCGGCAGATGTTGCCGCTCATGAGTTCGCGAATTTCGTCCGCGGTTTTCGCTTTACCCTCGGCGATCAGGCCCACGCCGGAGCAGATCTGGCCGGGCGTGCAATAGCCGCACTGGAAGGCGTCGTGGTCGATGAAGGCCTGCTGCAAGGGATGCAGCGCGCCGTTCTTGGCCAGGCCCTCGACGGTGGTGACTTCGGCGCCGTCCTTCATGACCGCGAGCGTGAGGCAGGAATTGATGCGCCGGCCGTCGACCAGCACGGTGCAGGCGCCGCATTGGCCGTGATCGCAGCCCTTTTTGGTGCCGGTCAGGTCGAGACGGTCGCGCAGCGCGTCAAGCAGCGTCGTCCACGGCGCCACCGTGAGCTGCCGTTCGACGCCGTTGACGATGAGTTTGATCGGGATTTTCTCGGGCGCCGGGATGGTCTCGCCAATCCGTCGCGCCGTGCTTACTGGCGCCATATGCACCTCCACACGTTCTGCGGCTCTACCCGGCTTTTTTATATAATCCGGCTGCGCCCAGGAAAAAGCAGCCTTCGAGCAATTTTCCGCCGTCGTCGGCGGCAGCCGCGGCGCCGGCTCAACGCCGTCTCGCAGCCGGCAGTTCCGGCCGCGCCGCGCCCGGCGTTGAATTTCAGGGTTCCCGCTTCACACATATCTCATCCGATAGCTGGAGGGGATGTGCCATGGCCCGTGAATGATTGGCCCGCGATTGGATGTGGTCCGAAGCCTGCGAAATGCTGGCGCGGGCCGAACGCATGCACCGCGAGCTGTTTCGCCCGGGGCCCAGCGAGAAGCGGCAGCCGGCCTGGGAGCCGCCGGTCGATATTCTGGAGACCGAACACGAGGTTTTGGCGCTGGTCGCGTTGCCCGGCGTCGATGCCGACAGCGCCCAGGCCGTGATCGAGGAGGGCGATCTGGTCATTGCCGGCACGCGCGTCTCTGCCCGAGCAGCTGCGCACGGCGGTCATCCACCGGCTCGAACTGCCGCAAGGCCGATTTTACCGGCGGGTGCGCCTGCCGGCGGGCCGTTATGCGACGGTGCGCCGTGCCGCTGTCGCCGGATGTCTCTTGATTACCTTGCAGAAAGCGTAGGTCAGACGTGGCTGAAGAAATGCTCGCAAAGAATGGTTCTTCCGAAGGCAGTGGCGGCGGTTCGCTGCCGCCCTTGCCGCCGGATGCCGTCATCATCGTGCCGGTGCGCAACACCGTGCTGTTTCCGGGCCTCGTGGTCCCGATCACGCTCGGCCGGCCGAAATCGGCCGCCGCGGCGCAGCAGGCGGTGCGCGAACAGCGCCAGGTCGGCATCCTGTTGCAGCGCGAGGCCGCGGTCGACGATCCGACCGCGATCGACATGCATCGCATGGGCACGCTCGCCAATGTGCTGCGCTTTCTCACCGCGCCGGACGGCACCCATCATGTCGTCTGCCAGGGCGAGCAGCGCTTCCAGATCGTCGAATATCTCTCCGGCTGGCCGTTCATGGTCGCGCGCGTGCTGCGCATTCCCGAGCCCGATACCCGCACCTCGGAAATCGAGGCGCGCTTCGTCAATCTGAAGGCCCAGGCCGTCGAGGCGATCGAGCTGTTGCCGCAGGTGCCGGCCGACCTTCTCGCCGCGATCCAGTCGATCGAGACGCCGCCGGCGCTTGCCGATCTGGCGACCGCTTACATGGACGTGAAGCCGGAAGAAAAGCAGGAGATCCTGGAGACCGTCGACCTCGCGGCGCGGATGGACAAGGTCTCGCGCATGCTGGCGCACCGCATCGAGATCCTCCGGCTGTCGCAGGAAATCGGCCGCCAGACCAAGGCCGTCGCTCGACGAGCGGCAGCGCGAAGTGCTGCTGCGCGAACAGATGGCGGCGATCCAGAAGCAGCTCGGCGAAGGCGAGGAAGGCAAGGCGGCCGAGATCGCCGAGCTGGAAAAGGCCATCACCGAAGCCGGCATGCCGAAGGAGGTCGAGGACGCCGCGCGCAAGGAATTGCGCCGGCTGCAGAAGATGCCGGAAGGCGCCGCCGAATACGGCATGGTGCGCACTTATCTCGATTGGCTGATCGAGCTGCCGTGGAAGCTGCCCGAGGAAAAGCCGATCGACATCAAGGACGCCCGCCGCATCCTCGACGAGGATCACTACGACCTCGACAAGATCAAGCGGCGCATCATCGAGTTTCTCGCCGTGCGCAAGCTTGCCCCGCAGGCAAGGCGCCGATCCTGTGCTTCGTCGGGCCGCCCGGCGTCGGCAAGACCTCGCTCGGCCAGTCGATCGCGCGCGCCATGGATCGCAAGTTCGTGCGCGTGTCGCTCGGCGGCGTGCACGACGAGGCGGAAATCCGCGGCCACCGGCGCACTTATATCGGCGCGCTGCCGGGCAACATCATCCAGGCCATCCGCAAGGCCGGCTCGCGCAATTGCGTGATGATGCTCGACGAGATCGACAAGCTCGGCGCCGGCTTCCACGGCGATCCCGGCGCGGCCTTGCTCGAAGTGCTCGACCCGGAGCAGAACAACACGTTCCGCGACAATTACCTCGCGGTGCCGTTCGATCTGTCGCGCGTGGTGTTCATCACCACGGCGAACATGCTCGACACCGTTCCGGGGCCGCTGCGCGACCGCATGGAGATCATCAGCCTTGCCGGCTACACCGCCGACGAGAAGCTGCAGATCGCCCACCGCTATCTGGTGAAGCGGCAGCTCGAGGCGAACGGGCTTAAAGCCGGCCAGGTCGAGATCGACGACGATGCGCTGCGCGAGGTCATCCAGAGCTACACCCGCGAAGCCGGCGTGCGCTCTCTCGAACGCGCTATCGGCCAGGTGCTGCGCAACGCCGCGGTGCGCATTGCCGAAGGGCAAAGCGGGCCGATCCGCGTCAGCGCGCGACGATCTCGTGCCGATCCTCGGCGCGCCGCGGTTCGAGAACGAAGTGGCGATGCGGACCAGCATTCCCGGCGTGGCCACCGGGCTCGCCTGGACGCCGGTCGGCGGCGACATTTTGTTCATCGAGGCGACGCGGATTCCCGGCTCCGGGCGGCTCATTCTCACCGGGCAGCTCGGCGAGGTGATGAAGGAAAGCGCGCAGGCTGCGCTCTCCATCGTCAAGAACCGCGCGGTGGCGCTCGGCATCGATCCGAGCGCGCTTCGAGAAGAGCGACATCCACGTCCACGTGCCGGCGGGCGCCATCCCGAAGGACGGGCCGAGCGCGGGCGTCGCCATGTTCATGGCGCTGACCTCGCTGATGACCGACCGCACCATCCGCAGCGATACCGCCATGACCGGCGAGATCAGCCTGCGCGGCCTGGTGCTGCCGGTCGGCGGCATCAAGGAGAAGGTCGTCGCCGCGCACTCGGCCGGCATCCGCCGCGTCATGCTGCCGGCGCGCAATCGCCGCGACTACGACGACATCCCCGAGATCGCGCGCAAGGAGATGGAGTTCATCTGGCTCGAGCGCGTCGAGCAGGCGGTCGAAGCGGCGCTCGAGCCGGCGCAGCCCGCCGGCAAGGCGCCGGCCACCGCGCCGCAGTTGGCCGACGCGCAGGCGTAACCCTCCCGCCCCGCGAAAGCGGGGAGGGGGGACCGCCCGCAGGGCGGTGGGCGGGGCGTCGGCCTTGACGCTACGCAAGCGGTGATGGTGATTTATTTGCCTCACGTTGTTTGCTTGCCCTGCAACGGCAACGAAGCTCTGACTCCCACGCTCCACAGACGCGCTCCTTCTCCCCGCGCGCGGGGAGAAGGTCGGGATGAGGGGGCCTCTCCGCTGGGCGCGGAATTGCGGCGCTCAGAATCGCGGAGAGGCCCCCTCACCCTCAGGGCGTGCCCATGCGCGATGACAGCTTGCGCGGTAGGCGGGGCGCGGGCATCGACGCACGCAGCTATGACGGCGGACACATTGATCGTCACGTTCTTTGCTTCTGCAACGACAACGAAGCTTGAGTCTCACGCCCACTGGCGCGTCGTCTCCCGTGCGCGGGGAGAAGGTGGGATGGTCCAAACCGGCTACATGGGTAACAGAATAGACCGGCGACATGGGTAACAGGTCACTGATCGGCAAGGAGGGCCTTGCCGATGGGATGGATGGAGACCTGCGCGTGGATGAACGGATGCGCTTTGTGATGGCGATTGAGAAACGACAGGAGGAGGAGCATTGTTTGCGGCGGTTTGCCGACGCTTTGGGGTGAGCCGGAAGACCGGCTACAAATGGCTTGCGCGCTACGGCGGGGGCGGTGTTGCGGGTCTGCTCGACCAGTCGCGAGCGCCGCTTCATCACCAGCAGCGATGAGGGGAGAGATTGCGGAGCGCTGCATCGCGGTCCGCCGGGCTCATCCGAGTTGGGGACGGTGAAGGTGCGCGCTTGGCTTGAGCGGCGTGCGCCACGGACCGCGTGGCCGGCTGCGAGCAGCATCGGCACACTGTTTGATCGCGAGGGCTTGACGGTCAAGCGCCGGTTGCGGCGCCGCAGTTCGCCGTCGAGCACACCGTTTGCGCATTGCGGGGCAGCCAATGACGTGTGGTGCATCGACTTCAAGGGCTGTTTTCGACCCGCGACGGCGCCCGTTGCGAGCCGTTGACGCTGAGCGACGCGCACAGTCGGTATCTGTTGCGCTGCCAAGCGATGGCGCGCACCGATACGGATCATGCTGGCCGGTTCTGGAAGCGGCCTTCCGCGAGTTCGGGCTGCCGCAACGGCTGCGTTCCGATAACGGCTCGCCGTTTGCGTCGTGCGGGGCCGGCGGTTGTTGCAGCTGTCGGTCAAGGTGATCAAGGCCGGGGTCATGCCGGAGCGCATCGCGCCCGGCAAGCCGCAGCAGAACGGCCGACTGGAGCGGCTGCATCTGACGCTGCTGCGGGATGTAGCCAATCCGCTGGCGCGTAATTTGCGCGAACAGATCGCACGCTTGCGCAGCTTCCAGCGGCTCTACAATGACGAACGGCCGCACCAGGCGCTCAACAACGATACGCCGGCCGCACATTACGCTGCTTCGTCGCGGCGCTTCGACGGCGTGTTGCGTGAGCCGAGCTATGGCGGTGACCAGGCCATCGAGCGTGTGCGCCATAATGGCGAGATCAGATGGCAGGGTAATACGATCTATATCACCGCAGCGCTGGTCGGCGAGCCAGTCGGCCTGACCGAAAATGATGATGGCGGTCTGACCGTCGGTCACGGCCCCATCGAGCTCGGCATCATCGCACATCGCGGCGACCGCCTGCGCAAACCCGAATATCGCGCCTGTGGACTTGGGGACAACGCTGCGCGTTGCCCACAAGGTCCTCAGTCGCAACAACTGCAACAGCAGCTATCGACCTGAACAAAACAGGAAACGTGTTACCCATGTCCCCGGTCAGAAGTGTCACCTATGTTGCCGGTCGCCAGGGATGAGGGGGCCTCTCCGCTGGGCGCGGAATTGCGGCGCTCAGAATTGCGGAGAGGCCCCCTCACCCTCCCCCCGATCAAGTCGGGGGTCGACCTCTCCCCGCACGCGGGGAGAGGTGAAAAAGCGATCCCGTTCTCGCGCGCATTCTCGCCCGAGCGTTGTCAAACAGCGATGTCCCAAGCCGTCATTGCGAGGAGCGGAGCGACGAAGCAATCCAGAACGTAGCGGCCGGACTGGATTCGAGAAGCCTCTCATCGGCCGGCCATTTCGTGCCGACCCGTTGGCTCGCAATGACGAAAATAAAAGAAAGGAAGCGGAACGCCGGCAGACGCAGTATTCCATGACCTGTACGCAAGCGGCGCACAGGGCGCGCCACGGAGAAGGCGGCTTGCGCCGCCCTTCCGCTCTCGGGCGCGCTCGCCTGCCGGCGTTCCACCACGGCACTTGCGGCAGCGACCGAACGCCACCGCTCAGCTCCAGTTCACGCACTTCCTGGGACGGAACTAGGGAGGAGCGGGTGTTACCCACTCCCGGCCGTCCCAGTACAGCGGGCGATATAGCCCGCAGGCCGGTCGTCGTGCCGGCCGGGCGTTTTGGCCCAGAGCCGCCCGGGAGCGGGGCTGACAACCCCGCCCGCGGGAACCGCACTCGCCCCTCTCCGCCAGCGTCACCCGGCGGCGTCCTTGCGGGCGAGATGATTGGCGATGTAACTATAAAGGGGACGAATGTCAAGAGGTGGTCGCGACAATAGTGACGACGTTCCTTCTCCTCGTCATTGCCGGGCTTGACCCCGCTGTCCATGCCGACTTACCGAGGAAACGACGATTTCAGCATGGACCACCGGGTCAAGCCCGGTGGTGACGGCCGCGACGAGGGCCAGCGACATGGCAAGAACAAAAGGCTTCGAAGACTTGGTCGCGCATAGCGTCAAAACGGACAAGAAGTTCGCCGAAGCGCTGCTCTGCGAAGGCATCGACGCCATGCTCAGTGGCGACCTCGACACCGGAAAGGCGATCATTCGCGATTACATCAAGGCGACCGTCGGCTTCGAGAAGCTCGGCGCGGCGACCGGCGCGCCGCCCAAGAGTTTGATCCGCATGTTCGGCCCGCGCGGCAATCCGCAGGCCAAAAATCTGTTCACCGTCATCGGCTATCTGCAAAAGCGGGCCGGGGTGCGTTTGCACGTCGCAGGATAGTGGTCGTAGCCCGCATGAGCGCAGCGACATGCGGGGTTATGCGCGGAGGAAAACCCCGGATATCGCTACGCTCATCCGGGCTACGCTCGACTGGGCAGGCGATGCGACCGAAAATGCTGGGCCTTTCCGGGAAAAATGATGGGTATCGCT
>CAVQOD010000017.1:0-165004 GCA_963714345.1 uncultured Alphaproteobacteria bacterium
TTATGTGAAGAACCACAGCCTGAATTTCGAAGTGCCCTACGATTACAAGGGCAGCACTCGCAAATATCGTCCCGATTACATCGTGCGGGTTGCGAATGGCAATGGCGAGCCTCTCAATCTCGTCGTCGAGATCAAGGGCGCGCGCGATGACTCCGATGCAGCAAAGGCCGACACCATGCGCAAAGCCTGGGTGTTGCAGTGAATGCGTCCCGAAGTTCGGGCACTGGGGCTTCATAGAGTTCACTGACGCGCCCTATGACGTGGACAAGCTCTCATTCGCCAGTATTTATCTTCACGGCCTCCTGAATGAGGTTTGTCTGATGATTTACGACTTCTCAAATTCTATTCACAGAGCTGCTAGAGAGACAGCTTCCACGAGGCACATTCAGTTGTACCCGGCTTTCTCGGACGCGCCTGACGGTACAGATACAATCTAAAAAGGGCACTCAATTTCGCATACTTGCATTTGCACTCGGCGGTACAGGACGAGGCAGACCGAATGAGCGCCGCTTGGAAATAACTTCCATTTACGAACGTGCGCTAAAACCGCTGAGCGGCGTTATCGATCTTGTAATCGGCGTAGAACGTGAGAGCGGGCAACTTGTCGGCATAAGAGTTTGATCGCCTCAATTTCGGTGGCTCAACTTCGAACGCCTCAACTTTCGTTTACACGGAGGCATTTGGAACGCTGAAGGTGAAATCCTACGATGTACGGCTCACGCCTAGCAAATTGATAGGCGATGAAAAACAGGTCTACATGAGGCCCGGCTTTCTTGCCGAATACATACAAGGTGCTAGAGGATTTCACAAAGTCGGCGTATCGACAGAAACAGGCGCACCACCTCCCGACACAATTCCAGAGAAACCAGGCGTAAAACTATTATTTAGGAGCATCAAGCTTGCTCTTCACAAAATGGAAATAGGCAAAAGAGGCGAACAATTGGTTTTTAGCGCGAGATCACCGGCTTACGAAAACGCATAAGCCGCTCGCTGAAAAGGTCGAGTGGACAAGTCAAAGTTATCCCTATCGTGGCTATGATATAGCGTTATTCGGATAATTAGGAGGAACGAATTTATTTGGAGGTAAAGGCATCGACCGGTGTCGTTACAAGCTTCCATTTCACTGAGAACGAGTTTCGGACTGCAGAGCGACTTGGGCCGCATACGAAATCGTTTGCGTTCCCCGAGCACTGAGCTCATCTCCGGACTTCCTGCGAATACGCAATCCCGTATCCCACATCACTTCGGGCGAGTTAGAGTTTGTGCGAGACGGCCTCGAGTCCGTCTATCTATAATTCCTTAACTCAACTTGGGACGCGAATGGTTAAAACATACACGCACTCGGAGGCGCGCCGTAGGAACATTTGACGGCGGAAAACCAAGGACTTGTCAGCGATAGCATAGAAACTGAAGGTCTTGTTCATCCAAGAAATGTGGACTTGGATCCACAATTGGTTTGGAGAGGTAAGGACGCGGAAGATCTAGAAAAGTATCTCTCGGTAAGCGCCCCTCCAGTTTATATCCAAGAGAGATTCCAACCTCGCGCGATTATTCAAGACTTGCGGTCCAAGACCAGAGTTCGCCGCGCAGTCCCCAGCACACAGGCCAATTTATTTGAAGACTTCAATGGGCTGCCGGAGGGATGGCAATTTGACGCTCTGGAAAGCTACTACCATGACGAGGGCAATTGGTCGAACCGAATGATTCTCGGGGGACTCGCTCCTTGTCATGGCGTCGCTTGCTAGCGAGAAAGTCTGCAGGAAAGATTCAATGTATTTATATCGATCCTCCATATCGGATCGTTTCAACTCTAACTGGCAGCCATCTACCAAATCTCGTGATGTAAAGGACGGGAGATTAGAGGGCCTATCACGAGAGCCGGAAGTGGTCCGTGCTTTCCGAGATACCTGGAAGGATGGGAATCAATTCATATCTCAGCTACATGCGAGATCGACTAACAGTGGCGCGTGAACTCCTGGGAAATTCTGGTAGCATCTTCGTTCAGATCGGCGACGAGAAATGTGCATCGAATCAGGAGCGTACTCGATGAGGTCTTTTCTCCCAACAATTTTGTTGCGGAAATCGCCTTCACTAAGGGCGCGACTGGACTTGGGACATCGGATAAAATCCCAACTCGGCTGGATTATTTGTTATGGTACTGTAAGGAAATTGATCAAATAAAATTCCGGTCAAACATGTACAACGTCCGCTCGCACGAGCGAGACCATGCATTCATGTGGGCGCAGTTCGAAGACGGGGACTGACGACAACTCAATTCAAGTGAGCGCGCAGCTGGCCATGTTTTCCCAGCCGGGGCCCGCTTCTTCAGGACGTATCCCTGACCAAGCCCGGCCCGGGCGCAAAGTACGAAATCAATTTTGAGGGCAACGTATTTAATCCAGGATCACGATGGTGGGGCACTCCGAAAGCCCAACTTGAGCGTGCTCTCAGGTCAGGCCGAATTCTCAAGGTGGGAAACACGCTGCGACAAATTCGTTTTCAGGAAGAGACTTCAATATCCGCGGTGGGGAACCTGTCGGATGGCTTGTCCGGTGTTCAGACCCGACCTACGTCGTACAGACGAACGTTGAGGTGGTGAAGCGCTGCTTGCTTATGACGACTGATCCCGGCGATCTAGTGCTCGACCCGACCTGTGGTTCGGAACTACTGCGTATGTGGCCGAAGAATGGGGGCGGCGCTGGATCACTATTGATACTAGCCGCGTGGCATTAACGCTCGCTCGCGCCCGATTGATGGGGTCGCGATACGATTATTATCTGCTGACGGACAGCAAAGAAGGCGGCCAGGGAAGGCGAAATTACCGGTAAGCCACCCGCCGACGGACCATTTACAAATAACATTCGTCACGGATTCGTCTATGAGCGTGCGCCACATGTTACGCTCAAATCCATCGCCAACAATGCTGAAATCGACGTGATCTGGAATCGCTGGCAGAAGACCCTGGAGCCACTACTGAAAAGATTAACGAAGAGCTCAAGGAAACTTGGGAAGAATGGCAGGTTCCGCGCGCGGCTGATGAAAAATGGTCTGAAGTAGTAAAGCAACTTCACGCGCAGGTGTGGGCGTCGCGCCACGCACGGCAGACGGAGATTGACGACTCCATCGCGCGCAATGCCGACGTTGAAACTCTCTACGACCGGCCCCACAAGGCACGCAGCGTCGTGCGCGTCGCCGGTCCGTTCACGGTTGAAAGTCTGTCGCCGCACCGCGTGCTGCCGATGGGCGAGGACCCATATCTGGAGGAATTGCTGGCGGCGGGAGAAGACACATCCGCAATCAAGCCGCGTGCTAAAAAGAGAACGTGGATGGCCGGGACAAGCCCGGCCATGGCGGAAAAAGCGGCGAGGTCATCACCGATTTCGCGCAAGTCGTCTATGAAAACCTTAAAGCCGCCGGCGTGCAGAACACCAAGAAGGGTGAGACACTGAAATTCGAGTGGCTCAAGCCGTTTGCGTCGCGCTCCGGCCTGATCCAGTTCGAGGGTTGGTATCAGGAAAAGGGCGAGAGCAAGCGCGCTGCCGTCAGCATCGGCCCGGAATACGACACCGTTGGCTATGATCTCGTGCGCCGTGCTGCGCGCGAGGCCGCGGACCTGTTCGACGCCCTCATCATCTGCGGTTTCGCCTTCGCACCGGAAGTCGACGACACGCGGCTCAATTTCGGCAATTTGACCGTGCTCAAGGCTCGCATGAATGAAGACCTGCGCATGGCCGACAAGCTGAAGGCGACCGGCGCGGGCAATCTGTTCGTGGTGTTCGGCGAGCCGGATATCGTGATTCACAAACTCAAGGACGACATGCTGAAGGTCGAAATCCGCGGCATGGATATGTTCGATCCCACCACCGGCGAAGTCCGCTCCTCCGGCGGCAAGGATTTGATGAACGACATCGCCGCTTGGTTCGTCGATCACGACTACGACAAGGAGAGTTTTTCGTCCGCCAGGCCTACTTCGTCGGCGATGACCCCTACGAGGGTCTCAAGCGCGCGCTCAAGGCCGAGATCGACGAGACGGCATGGGCAGAACTGAATTCCACGGTTTCACGCACCTTCCCTCGCCCAGCGCACGGCCGCATCTGCGTCAAGGTGATCAACCACTTCGGCGACGAGGTGCAGAAGGTGTTTCAGGTTAAGTGAGGTCGCCTATGGTTCTCACAGTCAACTTCAAGGACCACGTCAAAGCCAGGATCGAAACCGATCCGGAATTCCGGGCGGCCCTGTTCCAGGAAGCCGTGCAGACCTTGATCGAAGGGGATGCCGCCACGGCGCGCGCGGTGCTGCGCACCTATATCAACGCCACCCTCGGCTTTGCAGCATTGGCCAAAGCGACGCGGATACCGCCGAAAAGCCTGATGCGCATGTTCGGCCCGAGCGGCAATCCGACCGCCGCCAATCTGTCCGCGGTCATCCGCGTGCTGCAGAAGAAAACCGGCGTGCATCTCGAAGTCCGCGCTTCGGCGGCGTGAGGCCAGCGCTATTCCGGCGAGCCGTCGGCGATCTCCCGCGCCGTCATGCCCGGCGCGTCTGTGAGCGCGATAGTGAGACTGTCCCTCCCCGGAAGCCGAGCAACTTCACCGGCTGGGCGTAGCCTCTTCACGGACGATTCGGCAAAAGAACTCGACATTTTGGCTCTCCTAACCCATTTTACGGGCGTGTGATTCTGCCGCCGCCTCGCTATGATGCCACCATGAGCGTCAGCCACAGGAAGCTCGCCGCCAGCGATTCCGCCGCTTACACGCTTGCCGAAGCCGCCCGCTATTTGCGGCTGCCTGCGGCGACGCTGCGCTCATGGCTGCTTGGCCGCCAATATCCCACGGCCGAAGGCAGCGGCCAATTTCCGCCGCTGCTCCGGCCGGCTTCCCGCAAGCCCCCCTTGCTCTCCTTCGCAAATCTGATCGAGGCGCATGTGCTGCGGTCGCTGCGCACGGAGCACGGTGTGCCGGTCAAGGCGTTGCGCGGCGCTCTCGCATTCGCCGAAAAAACGCTCGGCATCGACCGGCTTCTGCTCCGCCCGGAGCTCCGCGCCGACGCCGGCAAAATTTTTCTCGACCGCTACGGCGAACTGATCGAGCTTTCCGCCTCCGGCCAGCTCGCCATGCGCCGGCTCTTTGACGCACATCTGAAACGCATCGATTGGGACGCGGCAAAAATACCAATACGGCTCTATCCGTTTCTGTCCGAAGCCGCGCCGAGCGACGCGCGTCCGATCGCCATCGACCCACGCATCGCCTTCGGCCGCCCGGTGGTGGCCAGTAAGGCCATAGCGACCTTCACTATCGCCGAGCGGATCGATGCAGGAGAAACCGTCGAAGATGTCGCCGCCGATTACGATCTTGGACGATCGGAAATCGAACAAGCGATCCTCTATGAGCGGGCGGCTTGAGCTTTGTCTATTTCACCGATCGCGACCTCGGTAAGCGCTTTCCCGAGATTCTCAAAGCCGGCGGACTGACGGTCGAGCGCCACGCCGACCATTTCGCACCTGACACGCCTGACGAAGTGTGGCTGGAGACCGTTGGTAAAAACGGCTGGATCGCGCTCACGCACGATCGCCGCATCCGCTACAAGCCGAATGAGCGCGATGCCGTCATGCGGCACGGTGTTGCGTTGCTGGTCATTGTCGGCAAGGCGCCCTTTCCGGATCTGGCTCGCGCGTTCGTGACGAGCATGCCAGTGATGGAGCACTTCCTTCGCCGCCACCAGCCGCCGTTTATTGCCAAAGTCTATCGACCCTCGCCCGCCGAAACTGCACAGCGCAGCGCGGCACCGGGACGCATCGAGCTTTGGTATCCATAGCCGGTGAAGAGCCGACGGATGACAAGTCACGTCTCCGATAAGGCGACCACCCCCTTGACATTCGTCCCTGTTATCGTTACATGGGGCAGGCTCGCCCATCGAAGGGACGTCGACCGGTGACAGCCGATCGATGGGGCGGGTGCGGTTCCCGGAGGCGGGCTTGTAACCCGCGTCCGGGCGGCTTCTGGGCATCGACCGTCCGGCGCGTGACCGGACTGCCAGGTGCTGGCTGCACTGGTGCCGGAGAGGGTCCTCCCGTTTGGATCCGGTGATTCCAGGAAGCGCGGCCCGGAGCCGAGTTCGAGGGATAAAAACCCTCGGCGTAGTGCCGCGGTGGGGCGCCGAAAGGCGAGGGCGCCGCCGCTTTGATCCCGCGCGTTTGCGGGAGGAAGCGATGGTGCTCGCCGCATTCGCTGGCAGGCTTTTCTTTCTGCGGCGGGGCGGAACCCGTGGTGCGCCTTTCGGCGCTCCGCCTCCCTTTTTCGCATGATCCCGAAAAGTGCCGTTGCGGTTTTCGGACAAGATCATGCGGGGAAAAATGGGAGGCACTGGAAGGGCTTTCTTAAAGCGTGCAGCAAAGCTCGGATGCAAAGCCGCATCGCGAGAACGAGGATAGCTTGTTCACTTCTCCCCGCGTGCGGGGAGAAGTCGAGGAGCGTAGCGAACGAGGGTGAGGGGGCCTCTCCGCAATTCTGAGCGTCGCGGCTAATGCCTCAGCGCTTCAGACACAGCCCCCAATCCGCACCCAGCGAAAAGGCCCCCTCACCCCACCCTCTCCCCGCGCGCTGGGAGAGGGAGCGCGCGCCCCCTCCCCCAAAACTTGACGCCGCGCATTTAAGGGTTACCAGACACGCCATGCAGCACTCGGCCGTTCTCAATGTCATGATCAAGGCGGCGCATCGCGCCGGGCGCGGGCTCAAGCGCGATCTCGGCGAGGTCGAGCATTTGCAGGTGTCGCTCAAGGGCCCGCGCAATTTCGTCACCGCCGCCGACCGCCGCGCCGAGGAGACCGTTGCGCGACGAGCTTGCCAAGGCGCGGCCGGATTACGGCTTTCTCGGCGAGGAAGGCGGCGCGCGCGCGGGCAGCGACAAGAGCCACCGCTGGATCGTCGATCCGCTCGACGGCACCACCAATTTCCTGCACGGCATTCCGCATTTCGCGGTGTCGATCGGGCTCGAGCGCGACGGCGCAATCGTCGCCGGCGTGGTTTATAATCCGGCGAACGACGAAGTGTTCGTCGCCGAGCGCGGCAAGGGCGCGTATCTCAACGACAAGCGCATCCGCGTCGCGGCGCGGCAAAAGCTCGCCGATGCCGTGGTCGCCTGCGGGCTGCCGCATTACGGCCGCGGCGATCTTGCGCTGGCGCGCCACGAAATCGCCGCCGCGCAGCAGAATTTCGCCGGGCTGCGCCGCTATGGCGCGGCGACGCTCGATCTCGCCTGGATCGCCTGCGGCCGGCTCGACGCCTATTGGGAACGCAATCTGTCGCCGTGGGATCTCGCCGCGGGCTCGCTGTCTGGTGCGCGAAGCCGGCGGCTTCGTCAGCGATTGCGACGGCAAGGGCGACATTCTCAAGTCAGGCGACGTCGTCGCCGGCAACGATTTCATGCATCGCGAATTGCTGCGGCTTCTCAAGGAAGCCGCGGCGAGCGGAAGGCCGGGAAGCGTCAGCGCCGTGAATTCTCCCGTCATGCGCGGGCTGACCCGCGCATCCATGAAGTGAGGCGACAACGAATTGACGCAGAGCCGAAGCGAGCATATTGCCGGGTCAAGCCCGGCAATGCGAAGGGTTTTCGTTACGTCCCTACGAGCCGCGCGACGAGGACGCCGCGATCGCGTTGTGGCTGCAAAACCTGGCAGGCGGCCTATCCGCAGTTCGATTTCGCCGCGCGGCTTTCCTGGTGGCGGGCGCGCTGGGCGAGCGAGATCATGGCCGCGGCCAAGATCGTGATCGCGCAGACGCCGCGATGACGCCGGAGCGATGATCGGTTTCGTCACCGTCGATCCGGTGTCGCGCTATCTCGACCAGCTCGTGGTGGCGCCGGAGTTTTGGCGAAGCGGCGTCGGCACCGCGCTGGTTGTCGAAGCCAAGCGGCTGTCGCCCGCCGGCCTCGCGCTCGACGTCAATACCGACAATGCGCGCGCGATCGGCTTTTACGAGCGAAGCGGCTTTGTCATCACCGGCGGCGGCGTCAATGCGTTTTCCGGCCGGCCGGTGCACCGCATGAGCTGGCGGCCGCAACAAGCTGATCGCGGGAAAATATAAGTACAAACACCTAGCAACGCGAGCGATTACGAATTTTGCCGAAACGCGCAACACGATTTGGTGCCGCGCTTGACGCTACACCAGCGCTGCTCGACACGACGCGCCGAGCACCAGGATGAAACCCGATGCCTTGGCGCAAACGCAAGTGCGCGGCGGATGCCGACCGCCGGCAGCGGCGGACGCAGCGACGCGGATCTTGGCGGCGCAGCTTGCCGCGCTGCGCGCCATCGTCCACGATCTCGATTACGGCATCGTCGTTCTGGATGCGCAGCGCCGCGTGCAATTCGTCAACCGCACCTTCCGCAAGTTCTGGCGCGTGCCCGACGACGTCGCCGACAGCCGGCCGACCTTCATCAAGCTGATGTATCACGGCCGCGGCAACGCCGCTTATGCGGTGGCGCCGCACCGGCTCGGCGACTATCTCGCCAAGCAGCTGGAATCGATCCGCACCGGCCACGACGGCGCGCTCAATATCCGGCTCAACAACGGCGAGGTCATCCGTTTCCGCTGCAAGGCGCTGCCCGACGGCGGGCGGCTCCTGACTTACGGCAATGTCAGCGATCTGGTGCGCGAGGCCGAGGCGCTGGAGCGGCTCGCGGCCATCGACGGCATGACCGGGCTCAACAACCGGCGCAATTTCCTTTGCCTCGCCGAGGCCGAATGGACGCGCTTTCGCCGCTACGGCCGGCCGATGGCGTTATTGATGCTCGACATCGATCACTTCAAGCGCGGTCAACGACAGTTACGGCCACGACGTCGGCGACGAAGTCATCAAGACGGTCGCCGACATTTTGCAGAAGCAGAAGCGCGCGTCCGATATCGCCGGACGGCTGGGCGGCGAGGAATTCGCGCTGGTCTTGCCGGAGGCAACGCTTGACAGCGCGGTCGCCGCCGGCGAGCGGCTGCGCAAGCTCGTTGCCGATTATGTCGTCACCGCGGGCGGGGTGCGCATTGCGGTCACCATCAGCGTCGGCGCCAGCAACTGCCATGCCGCGACGGCGGGCATCGAGGAACTGATCAAGCAGGCGGATTCCGCGCTCTACGAGGCCAAGCGCGCCGGCCGCAACCGCGTCGCCCGCTATGCGCCGCCGGCCGAGGGCGCCGACAGCAACGCCGCGGCTCAGGGCACCGCCGGCGAGCGATGCCGCGAGCTTGGCGTCGAAGACTTTGGAATCGACTTTGAGGTAAGCGAGCTTGTCCTCGGCGATCACCACGGCTTCGGCGACGCCCGGCACCTGCCGCAGTTGCGCCGCCAGGCTTTGCGCATCGCCGGCTTTGCCGTCGGCAATCGGCAGAAGCCGCGTGGTCAGGTAGCTCGGCTGCGCCATGGTCGCCGCGGCGATAAGCCAGAGGAGCGCGATGCATCGCGGTGAGCGCAAAAACCGCCGCATCGCCGCCGCGCTGATTGGCAAAGCCGCCAATGATGCCGCCGACGAAAATGCCGAGGAATTGCAGGCTCGAATAAAGCCCCATCGCCGTGCCTTTGGCGTCCGCCGGCGCCGCTTTGGTGATCAGCGACGGCAGGCTCGCCTCCATGACGTTGAAGGCCGAGAAGAACACGAGGAGCGCGGCGAGCAGCACCATACAGATTGCCGGCGCCGAAATGGAGCATCACTTGGCTTACGACCAGCGCCGCCACCGCGACGACAAAGACGCCCTTCATGCGGCGGTATTTCTCGGCGACGATGATCGCCGGCACCATCACGGCCACCGACAGGAGCAGCACCGGCAGATAGACCATCCACTGATTTTGCACCGGCAAGTCGAGCGTGCCGCGCAGCAATCCGGGCACCACCAGAAAGCTCGCGGTCAGCATGGCGTGCAGCGCGAAAATGCCGAAATCGAGCCGTAACAGTTCCCGGTCGCGCAGCACCGCGCCGATCATTGCCGGCACGGCTTCGGCATCGCGATGCACCCGCAGCCGCGGCGGACTGGGCACCACGAACTGGGTGATCGCAATGCCAATGAGCGCCAGCGCCACCATCAGCCAGAAAATGCCGGCGACGCCGATGAAATGGGCGGCGATCGGGCCCGCCACCAGCGCGACCATGAAGGAGCCGCCGATGGTGACGCCGACCATCGCCATCGCCTTGGTGCGGTTTTCCTCCGCCGTCAGATCCGCCACCAGCGCCAGGATCACCGAGCCGACTGCGCCGGCGCCTTGCAGCGCGCGGCCGACAATGACGCCGTCGATCGAAGTGGAGAGCGCCGCCACCGCGCTGCCGGCCGCAAACAGGATCAACCCGATAACGATCATGACCTTGCGGCCGACTTTGTCGGAGAGGAGGCCGAACGGAATTTGGAGGAGCCCCTGGGTGAGCCCGTAAATGCCAAGCGCCTCCCCGATCAGGTAAGGACTGGCGCCCGTGAGGTTGCGCGCATAGACCGCGAACACCGGATAGATCATGAACAGGCCGAGAAGCCTGACCGAGAAGACGGCCGCGAGAGAAGCGGCGGCGCGGAATTCTTGTCGTTCCATCGTCGAATTCTCGGCGGTTCGGCCCAAGCGCCACGGCCCGGCGGCGAAACCTGGCAGCGAAGCTAATGCCCTGCGGCCGTGCTGCCGGTCAATTGCGGCGGCTTGCCGCGACTGTGCCGACGCGTTATAGAGCCGCCAAATTCCGTCAACAGATCAAAGCCAAAAGCGCACGATTATGAAAAGCGACATTCATCCGGACTACCACGCCATCAAGGTCGTTATGACCGACGGCACCGAATTCACCACGCGCACGACCTGGGGCAAGCCCGGCGACACGCTGCATCTCGATATCGATCCGAAGTCGCATCCGGCTTGGACCGGCGGCCAGCAGCATCTGCTCGACCGCGGCGGCCGATTGTCGCGGTTCAACAAGAAGTTCGAGGGCTTCTTGAAGAAATAGCCGACGGCCGGATCTAGCGGATTTGCGCCTGCGCGGGACGAAGCGGCAGGATTTTCAGGCGTCCTGCTCGAACGCCGCTTTCAACAGCCCCAATTGCCGCTCGACCGGATTATCGGCGGCGGCCCTGGCCGGAGCGGCGGCGTGCATCGTGGAATCGAGGCGGCGCACTTCGGTTTGCAGCTTGGTGGATCGCGCGATCAGTTCCTGCAGCTTTGTCGGCAACAGCTCAAGCGATCTCGCGTCGCCCGGCTCGCAAGCGGCGAGCCGCACTTTGCTTTTTTCCTTATTGGCCTGGGCGAGCGTCATCTCGCCTTCCTTGACCGCCCGGTGCAGCAATAGCCACGACGCCAGCTGCATCAGCCGCGTGGTGAGCCGCATGCTTTCGGTCGCGTAAACTAGGCTGGCGCTGCGTTCGAGTTTCTTGGAGTCCTGACGGCCCGCTCCGTCGAGATAGCTTGCGGTTTCCTCGACCAGCGCCATGCCGTCGCGAAACAGGGTCGCGAAAACCTGGGAACTCGCCAGCCGCTCGCTAAACGAGACCGCGCCGGCTTCCATCGCACGCTTGTCGGACATGTACGCCTCACACCACAGCCGACAGCATCGCGCGGCGCGTGCGTGCTGTCCAGACTCGCCGCGCCTGAACCTGCCGACATAGTTGCCAGCCACGCATCGCTTGAAAAGAAAGCCACAATGCTCGCGCGCGGCGGTCGCGGCGGTCATAATCGTTAACAAAAAAAAGCCGCCGTTGCCGGCGGCTTAAGGTGATAACAGGGAGGCGTCAAACAGAGTGGACAGGAGCCACTCAATGTCCAGAAGATGGACACAGTTTGTAATGAACGAGAAAGCTTAACGAAAGGTTAAGGAATCACAGAAACTTACCAAGTCTTTCTCACACTCAGCACGAGAGTTGTATCGGTCCTTGAGACAAGCGTTTGAAAAAGCTTATTTTTTGAAAATACTGTCGGCTGCGGATTTCATGGCGCGCTTGCGCGCCATATCCGCCTCGAGCCGCGCGATTTCGTCCTTGAGAAGCCCAATGCGTTCGGCGAGCTCGGCCGCCGACAACAGCGTCAGATCCTGCCCAATCTCATGGACGATCTTCTTCTTCGGTCGATCGTCGTCGTCGACGGCGGGCATGGCGTACTCTCCGACCCGGAAATTTTAACGCCCCTAGCCGCGCTTGTCACACCGTGGCAGCGGCGGCACCGTCGCCCCCGAGGCGCGGCAACCAAAGCCACAAAAATTGTCCTGACCCTTTGAAAGTACACGGGAAACGTCCTTGCCCCGCAACCCCTCAACGGCTACTAAGAACGGCCTGTGGCACGCGCGGCCGTGGCTGGATGAGGTGAAGCCGTCGCGAATTCGGCGCAAAGCCCGGTAGGTACTTATTCCGGGGATCGATAATGAATGGCGCAAATGGCGCCGACTGCCGGCCTCGGAGGGGTTTCTTGGCACTTTTGCGCGCCGCCGATTTGAGCGCCAACACGTCCTGCGACGCTCCTGCGTGCGCCACTCCGTCTTACGCCAAAATTGCCGCCAAGATCGCCGCGAACATTGCATTTGCCGTGGCGCCTTGTGGAATGGCAAGCGCGCTCCTGGCGCTTGCCTTCGTAGCGCTGCTCAGCGTGTCGGCGGCTCAAGCCGTCGAGGCCGTCAATGTCCGCACCGATGCCGCGGCCATCGATCTGACCGACGCGGTCCAGATCGAGCACACCGACGGCGACCGCATCCAGGTTTCCACCGCGCCGGGCGATGACGGCATTATCCGCCGCATTGAAGTGCGCTCGCGCCAATCCGGAACGAATTGGGCGGTGTTCGCGCTCGCCAATAACGGCGACGAGCAAATCGACCGGCTGATCGTCGCGCCGCATTACCGGATGGTCGGTTCCGGGTTGATTTGGCCCGATCTCGGCCAGTCGCGCATTGTCTATATCACGCCGTCATCGGGCGATCCGCCCGAGCGGCAAGACAGCCCCGAAGCCGACATCTACCGCATCACGCTCGATCCCGGCACCGTGATTACCTTCGTGGCCGAACTGCGCACCGACAATCTGCCGCAGCTTTATTTGTGGGAGCCCGACGCCTACAAAGACAAGCTCAACTCGCTTACGCTCTATCAAGGCATCGTCATCGGCATTGCCGGCTTGCTGGCTCTCTTCCTGACCATCTTGTTCGTGGTCAAAGGCAGCGTCATGTTCCCCGCCGCGGCGGCGCTCGGCTGGGCGGTGCTGATCTATATCGGCATTGATTTCGGCTTTTGGCCCAAAGTCTTCGATATGTCGTCGAGCGCCGAGCGCATCTGGCGCGCCTCGGGCGAAGCGATCCTGGCAGCGACGCTCCTGGTTTTTTTGTTCGCCTACCTCAATCTCAACCGCTGGCATGTGCGCTACGCCCATATCACCGTCGGCTGGTTGGCGTTTCTCGGCGCGCTGGTCGCGGTGGCGCTGTTTTCGCCGGCCATCGCCTCGGGCATCGCGCGCATGTCGCTGTTCCTCGTTGCGATACTCGGCTTTGCGCTCGTCATCTATCTCGCAACGCACGATTACGACCGCGCGGTGATGCTGATCCCGACCTGGCTGCTGCTTGTGGTCTGGGTGATAGGCGCGGCGCTGACGGTGCTCGGATTTCTTACCAACGATATCGTCGGACCGGCTTTGCTCGGCGGCCTCGTTCTCATCGTCATGCTGATCGGCTTTACGGTGATGCAGCACGCCTTCGCCGGCGGCGCGGCGAGCAACATCGTTTCCGACGTCGAGCGGCGCGCGCTGGCGCTGACCGGCGCCGGCGATATGATCTGGGACTGGGACGTTTCTTCGGACAAGGTTTTCACCAGTCCGGAGACCGAAACGGCGCTCGGGCTCAAGCACGGTTCGCTCGACGGTCCGGCCGCCAATTGGCTCGAGGTGCTGCATCAGCTCGACCGCGATCGTTTCCGCGCCACGCTCGACGGCGTGCTCGAACAACGGCGCGGACGCGTGGCGCAGGATTTCCGCATGCGCACCGCCGACGGGCACTATCTGTGGTTCGCGCTCCGCGCGCGGCCCGTCGTCGGTTCCGACGGCGAGGTGGTTCGCCTGGTCGGCACGCTGACCGACGTCACCGAGATAAAGACCGCCGAGGAGCGGCTATTGCACGACGCCGTGCACGACAACCTTACCGGCCTGCCGAACCGCGAACTGTTCATCGATCGGCTCGCAATCCGTGATCGGCCTCGCCAAGGCCGATACGGCGATACGGCCGACCGTCATGGTCATCGATCTCGACCGCTTCAAACAGGTCAACAATTCCGTCGGCATGGCGGTCGGCAATTCGATCCTGCTCACGCTGGCGCGCCGTCTCGGCCGGCTCATCAAGCCGCAGGACACGCTGGCGCGCCTGTCGGGCGATCAGTTCGGCCTGATCCTGCTGTCGGAACGCGAGCTGGCGCGCATCACGGCACTGGCCGAGACCATCCGCAAGACGCTGCGCGCACCGATCACGTTCCGCGATCGCGAAATATTCCTCACCGCCTCGATCGGTTTGGTGCTCGCCGACATCGAAGCGCAACGCGCCGAGGAGGCGCTCAAGGACGCGGAACTCGCAATGTATCACGCCAAGCGGGGCGGCGGCGATCGCATCGATGTGTTCAAGGCCGCGATGCGCGCGCGCAAGACCGATCGGCTGTCGATCGAATCCGACCTGCGCCGGGCGCTCGAACGCGACGAGATCGCCATCCTTTATCAGCCGATCGTGCGGCTCGAGGACCGCTCCGTCGCCGGCTTCGAAGCGCTGGCGCGCTGGAACCATCCGAAGCTCGGCCGGCTGTCGCCGGCGGAATTTATCAGCATTGCCGAGGAAACCGGACTCATCGTCGAGCTCGGCCTGTTCGTGCTCGACCGCACGGCCCGGCAGCTCTCGACCTGGCAGCGCTCGTTGCGCCATCGCGAGCCGATCTTCGCCAGCGTCAACGTCTCGTCGCGCCAATTGCTGCGTCACGACCTCATTCAGGATCTGCGCACCGTGCTGGCGCGCGCGCCGCTGACGCGCGGCTCGCTCAAGCTCGAGATCACCGAGTCGGTGGTCATGGAAAATCCCGAGCACGCGGCCCAGATGCTGCACCGGATTCGCGAACTGGGCGCCGGCCTGGCGCTAGACGATTTCGGCACCGGCTATTCCTCGCTGTCTTATCTGCAGCGGTTTCCGTTCGACACCATCAAGATTGACCAGTCTTTCGTCCGCATGACGTCGAAGGGCACGCGCCCAGTCATTCTGCGATCTATCATCACGCTGGCGCACGATCTCGGCATGGACGTCGTGGCGGAAGGCGCCGAGTTCGATTCCGACGCGGTCGAGCTTTCTCAACTCGGCTGCGAATACGCTCAAGGTTTCGTGTTCGGCGAGCCAATGACCGCCGAACGGGCCCGCGCGCTGCTCGAGCCGGAAGCGGGTAACAGGCATCAGGAATCAGGGATCAGGGCGAAGGTATTCGGCTCGTGATTCTCAGGGATCAGACACTCAGGGATTAAGACGACCGCGCTTTTCTGATAGCCTGAATTCCTGAACACCAATTCCCGCTACGCGTGCCCGGCTTCGCTCGACAGCATGCCGAGATCGATGCCGATCTTCTTCAGTGCCAGATCGTACTTGGCGCCGATATCGGAACCGAAGATGAGGTCCGGATCGGCTGGACAATGCAGCCAACCGTTGCTTTGAATCTCGTTTTCAAGCTGGCCCGGCGCCCAGCCGGCGTAGCCGAGCGCGAGCATGGCGCTGGCCGGTCCATCGCCACGTGCGATCGCTTTAAGAATATCGATCGTCGCGGTGAGACAGACGCCGTCGTCGATCGGCAGCGTCGAATTCTCGATGAAAAAGTCGGCGCTATGCAGCACAAAGCCGCGCTCGGTCTCGACCGGGCCGCCGCGCATGACTTTGACCACGCCGGCGCGCGTCGGCAGCTGTATCACGTCGGCGGCCGGGATCACGTTGAGCTTCACCAACAAATCGGAAAAGTTGATGTTCGGCGCCGGGTGATTGACGACAATACCCATCGCGCCTTCGGAAGAATGCGCGCAAATATAGATCAGCGAGCGAGAGAACCGCTCGTCGCCCATCGCCGGCATCGCGATCAGCATTTGGCCGTCGAGATAGCCTCGGCGCCTCGATTTTCCCGGTGTACCGCTCGGCAATTTCATGCGGAAAGGTTAGCCCATCGATCCGGATTTGCAAACGAACGAGCGCGCTAAAAGTTCATAATATGCCTAGGGCCTATCAGCCGCGCCGGCAATTGCGGCGGTCCGGTGGCGCGCGGCAATTTGCTATTTTGGTCGTAGTTCTTGGTCACGATCATGTCAGTGGCGCTGCCCTTCAGTTCGCCCTAGACAGCGGCGATGATGACAGCGGTTCGATTTACAATTCCGGCTCTGGTGCTCGTCGGCATCGCTTGCGTGTCTTCGGTTGCGTCGGCGCAGGACGCCTCGGGCTGGGATAGCCAGCCGCATACCGCGGCGCGCCTGATCGCCGGCGCACTGAGCAAATCCACCGCCGCGCCGATTTTGCGCGCCGGCGTGGAGCTCAAGCTCGATCCAGGCTGGCATACCTATTGGCGCGACCCCGGCGATAGCGGCGTGCCGCCGACTTTCGATTTTTCCGGGTCCGACAATGTGAAGTCGGCCACCGTGTTATGGCCGGCGCCGGAGCGATTTTCCGACGGCGCCGGCGGCACTTCGATCGGCTATGTCGATCATGTCATTTTGCCGTTGCAGGTCGCTCCCATAGATGCGGCGAAACAATCCCACCTGCATCTCAAGCTCGGTTATGCGATCTGCGGAAATCTTTGCGTTCCGGCCGAGGCCAACCTGCAGCTCGCGCTCAACGGTGACGGCGCGGAGGATGCGGCCATCGAGCAAGCGGAAATTCGCGTACCGCGGCGCGTGCCGCTCGGCCCGAATGCGGGGCCAGGCGACGGCCTTGCCGTCCTCGCGGTGCATCGCATTGCCGGCGCCGCGCACGATCATGTCGTCGTCGACGTTGCCGCGCCGGCGGGCGCGCCGGTCACTCTGTTCGTCGAAGGGCCGACGCCCGATTGGGCGCTGCCGCAGCCGGAACCGACGGGCGGCGACGGTGAGACGCGGCAATTCACATTCGATCTCGATGGGCTGCCGCCCGACGCGCACGCCATCGGCGCGGCACTCACGTTCACGGCCGTGTCAAAGGACGACGCCATCGAGGTTCCGGCCCATCTCGACTAATCCGCACGGGACGTTAGGTTATGGCGCGACGGCAGCGATATCCCGCTGCGGACGAGTTTTTATTGTGAAAGCGAGAGGAAAACGATCATGGCGATTAAGGTTGGCGACCGCGTCCCCAGCGGCACTTTCATGGTTATGACGGCCGAGGGACCGAAGCCGAAGACTTCGGACGAATTGTTCAAGGGCAAAAAGGTTGTGCTGTTTGCGGTACCCGGCGCCTTCACGCCGACATGCCACAAGAACCATTTGCCGGGTTTCGTGAAAAATGCCGCCGCGATCAAGGGCAAGGGCATCGACACCATCGCGGTGACCGGCGTCAACGACGTCTTCGTGATGGCCGAGTGGAAGAAAGCCTCCGGCGGCGATGCCATCGAATTTCTCGCCGACGGCAGCGCCAACTGGGCCAAGGCCCTCGGCCTGACCGCCGACCTGACCGAGCGCGGGCTTGGCGTGCGCTCGCAGCGTTACGCCATGGTGGTCGAGGACGGCGTGGTGAAGACGCTCAACGTCGAAGATGCGCCGGGCAAGGCCGAGGTGTCGGGCGCCGACAATCTGATGAAGTCGTTGTGAGTTGTCATTCCGGGGCGCGGGCGAAAGCCCGCGAGCCCGGAATCCATAATCACGACCGGTGAAGTTCTGCGCAGATTGTGGTTATGGATTCCGGACAGCCGCTGATGCGGCTTCCGGAATGACGGTTAGGATATCCCCGCCGCCCGGATTTCGGCAATCGCTTCGCGGGCGAGCTCATCGGCGCGCTCGTTCATGTCGTGACCGGAGTGGCCCTTCACCCAATGCCAGCGAATCTGATGCTCGCCGAGCGCGGCATCGAGGCGTTTCCATAGATCGATGTTCTTGACCGGTTTCTTGTCGGCGGTGCGCCAGCCATTCTGTTTCCACTTCGCGATGTAGCTCATAATGCCGTTGCGCAGATATTGGCTGTCGGTGTGCAGATCGACCCGGCACGGCCGCTTGAGCGCTTCGAGCGCGGAGATCGCCGCCATCAATTCCATGCGGTTATTGGTGGTATTGGCCTCGCCGCCTTTGAGTTCCTTTTCGCGATCGCCGAAGCTGAGGATCGCGCCCCAGCCGCCGGGCCCAGGATTGCCGGAACAGGCGCCGTCGGTGTGAATGACCACATGGGGCAGAATTTGCGGCAAATCGGCAGTCACGGCGCGCTTACCCCGTAGTCGCGCATGCTCTTGACCTTTTGATGGAAGCGGAGCTTGCGCGCGTATTCGCGCGGGTCTTTCGGCCGCACCAGCGCGCCGGGCGGCACGTCGAGCCAATCGACCAGCCGGGTGAGCAGAAAGCGCAAGGCGGCGCCGCGGGCAAGAAGCGGCAGCTTATCCCATTCCGCCTCCGACAGCGGACGCGTCTTGGCGTAACTGGCAAGAAGCGCGCGGCCCTTGGTGACATTGTAGGAATGATCGGTTTCGAAGCACCAGGCATTGAGGCAGATGGCGACGTCGTACATCAGCGTATCGGTGCAGGCGAAATAGAAATCGATCAGCCCGGACAGCTTGTCGCCGAGGAAAAAGACATTGTCGGGGAACAGATCGGCGTGGATGACGCCTTGCGGCAGGCCGCGCGGCCAGTCGCGTTCCAGCACGTCAAGTTCGGCGGCGACCAGCAATTCGATATTGCGCTCGACCTTGTGCGCGCGCTCGCGGCAGCCTTGGTAGAGCGCCCGCCAGCCGGCGACGGCGAGCGCATTGTCGCGGCGCATGGGAAAATCGGCGCCGGCCAGATGCAGCCGCGCCAGCGCCTCGCCGAGCGCCGCGCAATGCGCTGCGGTAGGCCTTCGGATCCACAAGCCGTCGAGGAAGGTCACGATGGCCGCCGGCCGGCCGGCGAGCTTGCCCAAAACCTTGCCGGCGCGATTTTTCACCGGCTGCGGGCAGGTGATGCCGCGGCTCGCCAGATGCTCCATCAGCCCTAAGAAAAACGGCAAATCGCGCTCGGCGACGCGCCGCTCATAGAGCGTGAGGATATAATTGCCGGTACCGGTATGAACGAGGAAATTCGAGTTTTCGACGCCCTCGGCGATACCCTTGTAGGCAAGGAGCTCGCCGATGTCGTAACCGGCAAGGAAGCGGGCGAGGTCCTCCGCCGCGACATCGGTATAGACTGCCATGAAGGGCTCCAGTGCCTCGCGGCTAGCCCGTGCCGAGCGGTGCCGTCCGCGTCAAGCTGTCCCGCCGGCAAGCCAAATCGAATAGCGTGCGTAAAGGTCCGCGGTCTCGGCGCCGCCGTCGCGATAGACAACGGACGCAAGCTTGCGTCCCGGCGCGTGCGCGAGGCGAAACGCCATATAGCGATACTGCTCCGGAAAGCGCGCCGCGCCGCCGGCCAGGAACAAATTGTCGTAATCCGGCGACGGCTCGACCGGATCGAGCCGGTCGCGCTCGTAGATCGCCGCGCGTTCGGCAATCAGCCAGCCGGCGGCATGGCGCTCGAGGCGGTCGAGAAAGCGCGAGCATGAGGTCAGGTCGACCGGCACGCCTTTGAACTGTTGCCGCACGCGGATAATGACGGGTGTTTCAGCCACCGCGCGATCCTTGTCGAGCTTCACGCTTGGCGCGAACAAATGATGGCGCGACCAGGTGTTGCCGGCGGCGGCGTTGGCCTTGCAATGGTCGACGAATTGCTCGAACGGGCCGCGAAACCAGGAGATGGAAATGTGGCCGTCAGGCGTAAAGGTGCCGCGCAGCTCGTCCCACTTGCCTTGATCGCGATAGACGCCCCAGGACTGGATCACCTCGGCGATGGCGAATTTGTCTTCTAATTCCATTGACGATCAACCTCAAAAACGTCATGTCCGGCGGCCTGATAGCCGTTCGCAGTGAAAGCCAAGTCGATTAAAAAGTAGATCTAGCATGAAAGCCATCGTCATCCACGAATACGGCCCGCCCGACGTCCTGCGCTTCGAAGAGGTCCCGGATCCGGTCCCGCGCAGCGGCGAAATCCGCATCAAAGTTCACGCCGCGACCGTCAATCGTGTGCTCGATGTGAGTCTCCGCGCCGGCAAGGAATCGGCGCGCGGCGCGGTGCTGCCGCTCATTCCCGGCGTCGATTGCGCCGGCACTGTCGATGCGGTCGGGACGGGGGTCAGCCGCTGGCAGCCTCGGCGATCATGTCGCCGCCGCGGGCTTCATGCCGCTCGAATTTTGCGCCGAGGACGGCACCGGCTACAACGGGCCGCGCGGCATGATGGGCATCAAGCGGCCCGGCGGGTTTGCCGAATTGGTCACCGTGCCGGCCTGCGCGGCGGTGGCGCTCCCCGAGCGTCTCGACTTTCATCGCGCCGCCGTCGTTCTGCGCCACGTGCCGACGGCATGGAATCTCCTGTTCCACGTCGCCGACCTCAAATTCGACGAAACCGTGCTGATCATGGGCGCCGGCGGCAATCTCGGGACGATCGGCATCCAGATCGCCAAGAACGTGATCGGCGCGCGCGTGATTGCGGCGGCCGGCTCCGATGCGCGCGTCGCGCTCGGCAAGAAGCTCGGCGCCGATCACGGCATCAATTACGCGACCGAGAATATTCTCGACGCCATCATGAATATCACCGGGGGCAAAGGCGTCGACGTCTTGTACGACAATATCGCCAATCCCACCGTGCTGCCGCTGGCCTTCCGCGGTATCGGCAACAACGGCCGCCTCGTCACCGCCGGCGCCCATGCCGGGCCGAATGTCGCGATCGATTTCTCGCACCTTTATCACAAGCGCATCACCATCAAGGGCATGCCGGGCTATACGCCATCCGATCTGCCGCACTGCTTGGAGGCCGCGGCGCAAGGCAAAGTCATCCCGCAGATCGAGCGCGTGCTGCCGCTGTCGGCGGCCGCCGAGGCGCACCGCCTGGTCGAAGCGCATGAAGGCCAGGGCAAGATCGTGCTCGATCCGACGCTGTAGGGTGGGCATCGCGCCGGCAATGCCGGTACGCGTGGGCAAAATCGCGGATGCGCGATGCCCACGCGGACGCTTCGAAGCGGACGATTTTGCCCACCCTACTACTTACGAATCGTCGACCGCTTCGGTGGCGCGCACCGACGGCCTTGCCGCGAAAGCGGCGTGCCAATTGGCGAGGCGGAGATGATCTTTGCGCCAATTCTCCGCGGCGAAGCGGAAGTCGAGATAGGACAGCGCGCAGCCGATGGCGATATGGCCGATGCCGAACGGCGTCGTGGTGAGCGATTCCGCTTCGCGTTCCAAGCTTTCCAGCACCGCGGCTTTTCGCGCCGCCGTGCTCGCGATGTGGATCTCGGAAGGCTGCGCGCGCTCGCGTTCGTTGCGCAGCGCGACCATCATGTCCAGAAAGCCGTCGCCGAGCGCTTGCCGGCGCAGCGCCGTCAGCCGCGCCTTGGGCTCGCGCGGAAACAGCTTTGGCGTACCGTCGAGCGCGTCGAGATATTCGCAGATCACGGGTGAAGTCGTAGAGCACCGTACCGTCGTCGAGAACCAGCGTCGGTATTTTCGACAACGGGTTGTCCTTCATCAGTTCGGCGTGCGGCTTGGTCATCGCCGCCACGGTGCGCACGCAGGTGATGCGCCCGGCGAGCCCGCGCTCATGCGCGACGATCATGACCTTGCGCACGAACGGCGAGCGCGGCGACCAGTGCAGCTTCATGGACGGTCCCTGGGAGAAAATTCTTCCCGGCGGCGATATTTCAGGAACGGCTGGTGATGGCGATTTGACACGATGCCCAAGCTTAGACCATCCCGCCAAACTTCGCAGCCATCGCGACGGCGTCCTCCAACCCCTTGGCGATCCGGCAGCCGGCGCCGGCGAGCGCTTCGAGCTTCGCATCCGCGCTCTCGCGCGCGCTGCCGATCAAGGCGCCGGCATGGCCCATCTGCTTTTGCACCGGCGCATGGCGGCCGACCACCATGGCGATGATGGGCTTGGCGAAACCGCGCGCGGCGTCGGCCAAGGCATATTCCTTGTCGCCGCCGATCTCGCCGCAAAACAGCACCGCCGACGTCGCTTCGTCGGCGGCGAGCGCGTTCAGATATTCGTGCGGATTGCGCCCGATCACGCTGTCGCCGCCGACATGGACGACGATGCGCTGGCCGATGCCGGCGAGCGTCAATTGCCGGGCCAAGGCCAGCGCAACCGTGCCGCTGCGCACGACGACGGCGAGCTTGCCTTGTGTGCAAAAGCTCGGCGCGATGGAGCCGAGCAGCCCCCGCCCCGGCACGAAAATCCCGAGCGTGTTCGGCCCGACGAGCCAGCTGCCCGCTTCGCGGGCGAGCGCAGCGGCGGCAAGCGCGTCGTGCACCGGCACATATTCGGCGGCCGCCACGATGGTTGCAATGCGCGCGCCGGCGCATTCGGCGACCGCCGCGCGGACGCCTTCGGCCGGCGTATAGATCGAGCTGCAATATTCGGCTTTTGCGGCAAATCGCCGATGCGGTCGTAGAGCGGCAGGCCGTCCATCTCGCCGCCGCCCCGGCCAAGCGCGATGCCGCCGAGGAGCGGCGTGCCGGCCGCGAGCATGCCCGCCACCTGGCTTCGCGCATAGCGTCCGGTCGGGCTGATCACCGCGACACGCCACGGCTCGGCATCGAGGAACGGCAGGCGTAACGGGCCCGACATGCGGTATGCTCCGGGGAGAGCGCCGGACGGCGCTTTAGGGGAAGTCAGCCATTATGCGTCTGGCCGAGGTCGACGGAAAAGCCTTGCTGCGCCGTCACGGTCTTGCCGTGCCGCACAGCCTGCTCCTTGGCGCCGGCGAAAATGCGCCCAGCGAGACAGCCGACTGGCCCGGATTCCTGTTAAAGGCGCAAGTTCTCGAAGGCGGCCGCGGCAAGCGCGGCCTGGTCCGGCGTTTCGACAAGGCCGCCGATTTGCGCGACGCGCGCCGCCTGATCCTGGCGAGCCTCGACGACGCCGACACGCCGCTTCTGCTCGAAGCGGCGGTGCCGATCATGCGCGAGATCTTCATGGCGGTCCGCATCGACGGCACGCGGCAGACGCTGGAGCTTCTGATCGCGCCGCAGGGCGGCGAGAATGTCGAGCAATCGGCCAAGCTCGCGCGCATTCCGGTTGCGGAGGCAACGACTGCGGAGGCGATTTTTCCGGCGATCGCCAGGTTTTTTCCGCGCGAATTGGCGGCGCGGCTGTCGCGCTATGCGCTCCGGCTGCCCGACATCGCCCGTGCGGAGGACCTGGAGCTTTTGGAGATCAACCCGCTGGCGCTGACGGAGGACGGCCATCTCATCGCTTGCGACGCCAAAATCATTCGTGACGAGGCCGCCGACTTTCGCCACGATGCGGATGAGTTTTCCGTAAGCCGCCGGCTCGCCGAGCGGGCCATGACCGCGCTGGAGCGTTCCGCCCGCGACCTCGGCTTCCAACTGGTCGAAACCGACGGCGACGTCGCCCTGGTCACCTCAGGCGCCGGGCTTGCCATGATGATGATGGACCTGTTGGCCGATCACGGCCTGCGCGCCGCAAGCTTCATGGACAATCTGCGCGGCGCGCCCGACGAGACCATGACCGAACGGCTGAAAATCGCCCGCGCGCTGGCGGCGCGGCCAAACATCAAGGCGATCGTGTTCCAAACCGTCATCGCCTCGCGTTCGCTCGCCGAGCGTATCGACGCGCTCGCCGCCTGGATCACGGCCGAGCCGCTGCCAAAACCGCTGTTCGTCGGATTTGCCGCCGGCCACGCCGCGACGCGCAAAATGAGCGTCGACCAGGCAGTGGAAAAACTGCGCGCGCTCGGGGTTGCCGCCTTCACCGATCCGATCGCACTGGTGCAGGCCGCCGCGCAGGCGGTTGCATGATCAGCGCGCCCGCTCGCCGCGCACCGTATAGAACGCGGCATAGAACCGCCTGCAGGCGTCGATAAAGCCCCTGCCGACGTCGCTGCGCCGGCCCGGCGCGAGGTCGAAAATGTAATCGCAATCCTCGCCGGAGCAGTAAAAGGTGCTTATCCTGCGCAGCGCCTCGGCGAATTCCGAATTTTCCTGACCGCATTCCGGACAAATCAAAAGGATGCGGGCGGTGGTTTGGACCTGCCGGATGCCGTAGTTTCGCATGGCGCTCGCCCCGTCGCGCGGCGGCGACGAATCGCAGCGCGAAATCGAAGGTACCTTAGCAAAGGTAACGAATGAGCATCGCTGCGGCGGTGCTTAATCCGGAAATTATCCTCAAGTCTTAAGCTTGTCGGGCAGCGTTCTGCACCGCACCATATGGGCCTAATCTTTGCCCGCCCTACCGCCGCAAGCGGGAGCTTGTCCGGCACGGTTCGGCGCGGCAGTATGACCGTAAGCTCAAGACCCCGTTAAGGGGCGCCTTCCACGGGGACTTTCGACGGCAGAGCCGAGACCATCTGGGGCGCGCGCATGAAAAACATTCTCGTTCCGACCGAGCACGGTTCCACCATGGTCTCGGCGTTGGATACCGCGCTGTTGCTGGCGCAGAAATTCGACAGCTGCATCGAAGGCTTTCCGCTGCGGCCGGCGGTCGCCGATCTCGTCGCCATGGACCCCGACAGCGGCCTGACCATGGTTGCGGTGAAGGAGAACGACGCCGAGATGGTGCGGCAGGCGGAAATGCTGTTCCGCTCCTTCATGGACAGCCATCACATCGCCCCGCGGGCCGCCGAGGCGGCGGCCTCACTGTCCTGGTCGTGGCTTAACGACGCGCCGAGCGGCCACGATTTTGTCGGCAGCTATGGCCGCGTCTTCGACATGATCGTGCTGGCGCGGCCGGGCGACGAATGGCAAAGCCCGTCCATGATCACGCTGGAATCCGCTTTGTTCGAAAGCGGCCGCCCGGTGCTGATCGCGCCGCCCAATTCGCCGCGCTCGCTCGGCACCAATATCCTGGTCGCCTGGAATAACAGCACCGAACAGGCGCGCACCATGGCGGACGCCATGCCGCTGCTGCGCCTCGCCGACCGCATCACCATCCTGACAGTCGAAGGCGCCACCGTCGCCGGACCGAGCGGCGAACAAATGGCGCGCTCGCTGAAGCTGAACGGCATCGCCGCCGACACCATCACGATGAAGCCCGTCGGCAAGCGCAGCGCCGGCGAAACCATCCTCACCAAGGCCGACGAGCTTGGCTGCGACCTCATCGTCAAGGGCGCCTATACGCAAAGCCGCCTGCGCCAGATGATTTTCGGCGGCACCACGCGGCACATCCTCGCCAATGCGAAATTGCCGGTGCTGATGGCGCATTAGGTGAACGCCGCACAAATCTGTCTCGGCAAATTCCGCTCGCCAATTCGAAAAATGAGCGAAATGCACCTGGTCTTTCCGCAATGGAGAGCGCTTTACCAGACGCTGGCGCCGTTGAGCGAGGCGTTGCTGCGCGTGGTCGTCGGGCTGTGGATGGTGCCGCACGGATTGCGCATGGCCTTCGGATTCTTCCCGGGCACCGGCATCCGCCAGGGCAACGTGCGCCTGTTGGCGGTCGATCTCGACGCTTGGGGTTATCGCCCCGGCTGGTTTTGGGCGCCGCTGATTGCGGCGACCGAGCTCATTGCCGGCCCCATGCTGGCGCTCGGTCTGTTTACGCGCGCCGCCGCGGTGCCGCTGGTGCTGTTCCTGATCGTGACGAATTTCGAGCGCTGGCGCGTCGGCCGATATTTTTGGAACAAGCTCGGCCTCGAATATACGCTGATGTGGCTGGTCGCGACGTTCTATTTCCTAATTCACGGCGGTGGCGCCTATTCGCTCGACCGTCTTATCGGCTGGGAATTTTGAAAGGAGCCAACGTGCCGTTCATCGACGCCAATGGCGTAAGCCTGCATTATGACCTTGCCGGTGCGCGCGGGCGCTCCGTCGTCCTGCTGCACGAGCTTGGCGGCACGCTGCATTCCTGGGACGCGGTCGCGCCGCAGCTCGCGCAGCGCTTTCGCGTGCTGCGCTACGACCAGCGCGGCGCCGGCGCCTCTGAAAAAGTGCGCCAAGAATTTACCAACGACGCGCTGGTTGAGGATTTCGAGGCGCTGGCCAACGGCGTCGGCCTCGAGCCGCCCTATCACTTCGTCACCGTCGCCGCGGCCGCAACCCAGGCGCTGCGCTTTCTGGAAAAGCATCCCGACCGGGTCGGCGCACTGGTCCTGTGCAACCCGGCGCCGGGAGTAGATGCCAGCCGTGCCGCGGTGCTCGACGAACGCGCCGCATTCGCCATGCGCGAGGGCATGCGCGCCTCGCTGCCGACGACGCTGGCGCTGTCCTACCCGCCGACCCTCGGCGAGCGCGGCCGCTTACGAAGCCTATCTCGGGCGCTATCTCGCCAACGATCCGGTCGGTTTCGGCCTCGCCTTTCGCGCCTGGCGCGCACCAACATGCTGCATATGCTGCCGCTGATCCGCTGCCCGACCATGGTGGTCGCCGGCCGCCACGACACGGTGCGGCCGCATGCCGGCACGGCCGAGCTTGCGAAAAAAATTCCCGGCGCGCGGTTTGAGCTGATCGAGGACGCCGGCCACTTCATGCCGACGCAAGCGCCGCAGGCGCTCGCCGCACTGCTCGAAGATTTCTCTTCCCCAATGAACAGCTCCAGCCGAGGAAGCCAACCATGAAAATCAAAGCCAACGGCATCACCATCAATTATCAGATCGACGGACCGGATGGCGCGCCGTGCCTGGTCTTTTCCAATTCGCTCGCGACCTCGCTTGCGATGTGGGACGAGCAGGCGGCGGCGTTGAAAGATTCGTACCGCGTGCTGCGCTACGACCAGCGCGGCCACGGCTGCGACCGATGCGCCGGCAGGCCGCTATTCATACGACTACGCTGCTTGCCGATGCGCTCGGCCTTGCTTGACGCCTTGTCGATCAAGAAGGCGCATTTCGCCGGCCTGTCGATGGGCGGCGCCACCGCGCTCGGGCTTGCCGAGCGCCATCCCGAGCGCTTCGAGCGCATCATCGTCTGCGACTCGCCGTGCCAATCGACGCCGCAGTCGAGCCAGCAATGGGAAGAGCGCATCGCGGTTGCGCAGAAGCAGGGCATCGAGGCCTTGGTCGAGCCGACCGTCGCGCGCTGGTTTCCGCCGGAAATCCTGGCGAAAAATCCGCCGCACGTCGACAAGGTGCGCGCCATGATCCGCGCCACGCCGGTCAACGGCTTCATCGGCTGCGCCGCGGCGCTGGCCGACCACGATTACGCCTCCGCCGTCGCCACCGTGAAGCGCCCGGTGCTGTTTCTCGTCGGCGAGAAGGACGCCGCCACGCGCTGCCCATGCGCAAGCTTGCCGAAAAGCTTCCCGGTTCGCGGTTATGTCGAAATTTCCGGCGCCGGTCACATCTCCAACATGGACCGGCCTGGCGGAATTCACCCGCGACCATCCGGGATTTTCTGGCCGCCTGATCGGCGCTGCGTCGACTTTGACGCGGCGCGTCCGCCATGCTTTTTCGGCGGGGCACGCATCGCCGCGCGCGTCCCGACGGCTTTGCAAACAGCCGGCCGAGCCACTATACCTCGTAAAGGCAAAGCCGCCAGATCGAGCCTGGCTGCATAAGGGCCGCAAGCGGCCCTCGTTTAAGGAGAAAACGTCATGGCAACGGTGACAATGAAGGCCCCTGCCCCGGGCGGGCTTTCCAACAAGGCGCGCGAATTGATGGAGGCCATCAATACCGACGCCGGCAAGCACAACATCTGGGTGCGCACGCAGGCCAATTCGCCGGCACAGAAACCGTGGTTCAGCGAGACCAGCGGCGAAGGCTCGGGCCAGCTCGCCAGCGGCCGCGTTGCCGTCAATCAGATGAAGACCGTTCCCTATATGTGGAAGTGGAACGAATATAACGGCTACCTCAAGCAGATCTCGGAGATCGCCAGCAAGGCCGACGTCTCGCCGATCGAATTCGCCGACCGGCAGAGCATCCTGCTGCTCAATCCCGGCCTGAACGGCCGCCTGCAGGTGACCAACACCATCCGCTGCGCCATCTCGATCTATAATCCCGGCGACGTCGCGCCGGTGCATCTGCATTCGCCGAATGCGAGCCGCACCATCCTGTCCAAAAATGGCGGCTATACCGTCGTCGAGGGCGAGAAGGTCACGGCGAACTACGGCGATCTCATTCTCACCCCGAACGGCACCTGGCACGACCACGGCAACGATTCCGGCGAGCCGGTGATCTGGATCGACACGCTGGACTGGCCGCTGATGGAATTCCTCGACGCCGCCTGGGTCGATCACAACATGCCCGGCGCGCAGGGCAATACCAACGTCCAGGCGGTCACCGTGAGCGAGGGCTATTCGCGCCATCTCTACAGCCACGGCGGCATCAAGCCGACTTTCGTCGATCACCAGCGCGGCGTCGGCCACGCGCCCGCACCGCTGTTCCATTATCGCGGCGCCGACGTGATGGAAATGCTGCACAGCCTGCGCAAGGAGAAGGGCGACCCGTACGAGGGCATCAAGGTCGACTTCGTCAATCCGGTGACCGGCGAGCCGGTGTTCAAGACGCTGAATTATTCGGCGCAACTGCTGCGTCCCGGCGAAGAGACCGAATTGAAGCGCGAGACCGCCGGCACTTATTATGTCTGCATCGAAGGCTCCGGCACGACCGAAGTCGGCGGCAAGCGCTTCGAATGGGGCCATAACGATCTGTTCGTGGTGCCGAACTTCCTGTGGCGGCGCCACATCAATACCGGCAAGACCGACGCGGTGATCTATTCGGTGTCGGATGCCGCGCTGATGCGCAATATCGGCCAATATTACGCGCAAGGCCGCGCCAAGCAA
This sequence comes from uncultured Alphaproteobacteria bacterium, assembly GCA_963714345.1. GTDB lineage: Bacteria > Pseudomonadota > Alphaproteobacteria > Rhizobiales > Xanthobacteraceae > BOG-931. The sequence continues at coordinate 28,892 of CAVQOD010000017.1, forward strand.
TGGCAAAGTGACGGAACTCGTGCTGCACTAAAGCTGGCCCTAACCGGCCGTTGGGCGTCCAAAATAATATCGGAGCGCGGCACCCCGCGCTCCGATTTTTATTGGCCGGCGCTTGACGTGAAGCGTTGCGCTACGACGCCTTGCCGCCGTTCTTCTTGCACTCGGATCGGAATTTCTTGCGGGCGTTGCCATGCAATCCCTTGGCATTGGCCTGATCGGTGCAGGATTTCGAGATCGCCTTCTTGTCGTCGGCGCGGCCTTGGCCGGAGCTGCCGGTTTCGCATGGCCGGAGCCGCCGGTTTCGCGGTCGGCGCCGGCTGTGCGGCAGGAGCCGGCGTTGTCGGCGCCGGAGTTTGCGCGCCCGCGCCGCCAATCCCCATCGCAAGCAACAGCAGTGCTGCACCGATTACGCTTTTCATATTTTTGGTTCTTTTTTTGTTGTGCAGCGACAATCGATTACGCGCCTTTCAGGCGCTTGTTGCATTCGCTGTAGTAGCCGCCGCCCTTCTGAATCCATTTCAGGCCGCCATTGCCGTTGGATGTTTTATTGGCCTTGTACTGATCGAGACAGGTCAGCATCCGGCCCTTGCCGGCGGAATCCTTCGAATATTTGGAATCGACCGCACTCGGGAACACGGCGTTGCCGACGGCAACCGGCGCTGCGCATGGGCTGGGCGCAGGCGCCGGCGGCGGTGCGCTGAGGCGGTTGCGGGCGCCGGAGCTGCGCGCAGGCGCAGCCGCTTCGGTACCGCATTGCGCCTTGCGGAAGTCGTTCCATTTCATGCCGTTGAGCGTGCCGGCGGCTTTTGCCGCCTTATACTTGGCGCTGCATTCGGTCATCGTCAGAGCGTTGGCGGAAGTTGCTTGCAGAGCGAGAGCCGCCAAGACTGCGGCGGCGCATAAACCGACGTAACGCGTAGTCATGGCTGATATCCTCTTGTTGTGCGACTGACTTTTCGATTGTTCAGGCTTGGGCGGCCGCGGTCGACGGCCGCGATATGTCTCGATACACCAAAGTCTGCCACGCGGGCCCACCGAAGGAAAGCCAGGGTCTGCGCGTGGCGGTGCTTGCAACGTGGCCTATTTCTTCGGCGCCTGATTGTGCTTTTCGGCATGATGGGCGTGGGGTTCGCCGATCATGTCGCCGCAGCCGGCGCGGGTCGCCCAATATTCCCAGGCGCGCCAGGTTTCGTGCGAATGCGGCTTATAGCCGGACGCTCGCGCCGCGATCTCGCCCTTGGACAGCGGTTTCGGCTTGCCGCCCATGCGCATCGAGTTCATCTGCACCCGCGCATTGCGCGGCAGATAGACCGACAGCCGCACCACCTCGATGATCGAGCGCGCCGCCGAGGCAAAGCCGTGGCCGCGCATCAGCGCGACATTGCCTTTGCCCAGCGATTTCGCCAGGTCGCGGCCCTGCGCCATATTGCGTCACGAGCAGATCGGTTTCGCCGAATTTCTTGCGGATATCCCACACCGGCACCTTGCCGCCGATGAAAGCGCCGGAATGGATCACCGGCTCGAGCGGCTTGTTGATGATGCCGAACGGCAGCGTATCTTCAGCATGCGCATGCACCACCGCCATGATCTCCGGCCGCGCTTCAAATATCGCGGCATGGATGAAGCGCTCGAGATAAGGCTGGCGCTTGTCGCTGACCGGCTCGCCCTCCTGGTCGAACTCGATAAGATCGTGGCGCTCGACCAGTTCCGGCGCGCGCGAGCGCGACAGGAAGAAGCGTTTCGGATTGTCGGGGTGCCGCACGCTGATATGGCCGTAGGCATCGACCACGTCTTCGTTGGAGAGGATGCGGTTGGCGACGACGAGGTCGCGCAGGAGATCGTCAAGTTGGCTCATGTCGGTTGTTCCATCTGAGAAAACGAATACCAATGCGCGGCGCCGGCCGCGCGAGGGTCAGCCGTAGGTCGGCACGAACAGATCGTCGACCTTTACCGGTGAGGCAATCAGGCCGAGGTCCTGCTGATAGGTGATGAGTGCCTCCAGCGTCTCCCGGTTGGGCTCGACGCCGTAGGGCCACGGGTCGCCATTGAACACCTCCCAGATGTCGTCGATCTCGCGCATCAAAAACGGCGTCATGTAGCGCACCGCGCGCAGATTGAAGAGCTTCTCCAGCGCGATCTTTTTCGATTTGACGAAAGCGTCGTAAAGGCTCGTTGCGACAAACGGATAACGTTCGTAGACGCTCTTCTTGATCGCGACGAGATGCATGATCGGATAGATTTTCTTGCGCTTGTAGAGATCCTTGTCGCGCTCGACGTAATCCGGAAACAGCCGCACGATGTCGGGATCGCTGCGGATTTCCTCGGGCAGGCTGGTGCCCAGCGTCGCGTCGATCTCGCCGTCGGCAAGAAGCCGGCCGAGCGTCTTCCTTGGTCATGTTGTTCTCGATGGAGACTTTTTTCAGGAGCGGCAGCACGGTCGGGCTGCCATGCGAGCCCGCCGTATTCATCGCGCTCTGCACCCAGTGGATTTTGGACAGGTCGACGCCGAACTCGTGCTGCAGCATGCCGTTGATGAAGATGGCGGCGGTCATCGTATAAAGCGGCACGCCGACGCGCTTGCCTTCGAGGTCCTTCGGCGTCTTGATTCCCGATTTACGATTGACGGCGATGAAGCCAAGCCGGAACGCGATCGAGGGAAACACCGGGATGGCGACGAACGGGCATTCTTTGTTGGCGAAGCGCTGGACGAATTCGGAGCTCGAATATTCCGCAACGTCGAATTCCTGCCCGCCGGACATGCGGTCGAAGATCGGGCGCGGCTGATCGATGGCGATGAAATTCAGGTCGATGCCGTCGGGCTTAACCTCTCCGGTATAGAGCGCCAGCATCCGGTCATAGAGCCCGCACGCAAACGACAACTGCAACTTGGGCATGAGCGCAGCTTCCTCCGATATTTTTACGCGGCGCTACGGTTAGCATGCGCGCCGTCAGGCAGGAAGGCCGGCGGGCTGCTCGAGCGGCATGCCCTCAATGCAATTCCTTGCGCAAAATCTTGCCGATATTGCTTTTCGGCAATTGGTCGCGAAATTCGATTGTCGTGGGGCGTCTTGTAGCCGGCCAGGCGGTCGTGCAGGAAATTGCTCGAGATCGGCCTTGGTCAGCGCCGGGATCGCGCTTGACGACGAAGAGCTTGACCGCCTGCCCGGTGCGCAGGTCCGGCACGCCGATCACGGCCGCTTCGAGCACGCCGGGATGCAGCATGGCGACGTCCTCCACCTCATTGGGAAACACCTTGAAGCCGGAGACGTTGATCATGTCCTTCTTGCGGTCGAGCAGCCGCAGGAATCCGTTCGCTGTCGAAAGCGCCGATATCGCCGGTCTTGAGCCAGCCGTCGGCGGTCAGCACCAGCGCCGTCTCGTCGGGCCGCTGCCAATAGCCCTGCATGACCTGCGGGCCGCGCACCCACACTTCGCCGTCCTCGCCGACCGCGAGCGCGTCGCCGGCATCGTCGCGGATGCTCACTTCGGTCGAGGGCACCGGCAGGCCGACGGTGCCGAGCTTCGGGTTCGAGAAACGGATTGATGCAGACGACCGGCGAAGCTTCGGTCAGGCCATAGCCTTCGACCAACTCGCTGCCGGTGATCTCGCGCCAGCGCCGCGCCACTTCGCTTTGCACGGCGGCGCCGCCGCCGATCGCGACGCGCAACGCGCTGAAATCCAGTCCGGCGAATTCGGGCGTATTGACGAGCGCATTGAACAGCGTGTTGACGCCGGACATCCAGGTAATCTTGGCGTCGCGCATGGTGCGGATGAGCCGGTGCAGATCGCGCGGATCGGGAATGAGGAAGTTGAGCCCGCCGAGCACCGCAAAGCTCAGCAGGTTCGCCGTCAGCGAGAAGATGTGATAGAGCGGCAGCGGCGTGAGCACGCGCTCGTGCTTCGGCCGCACGCCGGCGCCGGTCCAGGCGCAGACACTGCAGCGTGTTGGCGACCAGATTGCGATGAGTCAGCATGGCGCCCTTCGGCGACGCCCGGTCGTCCCGCCGGTATATTGCAGCAGGGCGACGTCGCTCGCCTGCACCGGCGCGTCCCGGTAGCGCTCGCTCGGCGCCCGACTCGCAGGCGTCCTGCAGCATGGTGAATGTCTCGAAGTGCCAGGCCGGCACGGCGTGCGCGATATAGGAGTTCGCGAAGTTGAACGCCCAGCGCTTGAGCATCGGCACGAAATCGCCGAGACGGGCCACCACGACGTGGCGGATTTCGTGTCGGCGAGGATTTCCTGCAGCTTGTGGGCGAAATTCTCCATGATCACGATGACGGCGGCGCCGGAATCGGCGAGCTGCTGTTGCAATTCGCGCGGCGTGTAGAGCGGGTTGACGTTGACCACCGTCATGCCGGCGCGCAGCGCGCCGAGGAACGTGACCGGATAAGCGAGCATGTTCGGCAGCATGATCGCGACGCGGTCGCCCGGACGGCAATTCACCTCCTCGACCAGGAACGCCGCGAAATCGCGGCTGTCGCGTTCCCATTCCGCGATAACTCATCTGCGCGCTCAGGCATTCGAAGGCCGGGCCGTGCTGCATGCTGCCGGCAGGCCTCGATCAGCATCGCCGGGCAGCGACGGGTAGGCGTCGGCATCAATGGTCGCGGGCACGCCGGCGGGATAGGAGGCGAGCCAGATCGGGCTCGCGCCCATTGATGTCGGCGGCGCGTGGCCTCGCTCGGACCTGCGGCCGTCATGCAATCTCCGGCGGCAAATCTCACACTATGAAGAGCACCAATCATGCGGCAATCATGGTTCATTTCATCATCGAACGCATGTGGGATAATATCCGACTTGCCGCGTCAAAACGAAAACCAGGGGGAGGTTGGTATGTTGCAGCGCAGATTTTTGGGCCTTGTCGTCGCTTTATGCTTAGCCGCGCCGTTTCCGGCGTCGGCCGAAGAGGTGCTCGTCACCCAGTACAAGGCCGATCCCTCGGGCGCGCCGTTCGCGGTGGCCATAGCGAAGGGCTTCTTCAAGAAGGCCGGCATCGACATCACCGACGTCATCTCCGGCGCCGGCGGCGGCGCCTCGGTGCGCGCCGCGATGGCGAGCGCGCTCGGCTACGGCGACGTTTCTCCGCCGCCGGTGCTTGCCGCGATCGACCAAGGCCAAGACCTGCGGATCGTCAATATCGGCTCGCGGCTTCTCGACCTCAACATCGTCGTGATGCCGAATTCGCCGATCAAGTCGATCAATGATCTCAAGGGCAAGAAGTTCAGCATCAGCGAACCCGAAATCGCTCGGCGAGATGACCGCCGTGCTGGTGCTGGAGAAGGCCGGCCTCAAGCCGGAGGACATGCAGCGGGTCGTATTCGGCAGCCTGCCCGGCGCAGCTGACGGCGGTCGAAACCGGCGCCGCCGATGTCACCGCGATCCCCACCGTGTTGTTCCGCTTGAAGGACGGCGCCAGCAAATACCGGGTCATCCTCGGGCCGCAGGATATGCCGCATTTGCCGCCCGCCATCGGCATCGCCACCGGCGACCTGATGCGAAACCATCCCGACAAATTGCGCGCGTTGCTCGCCGGCCGGCGCGAAGGCGTGAAGTACATCTACGAGCACACCGACGACGCCATCGAGATTCTGTCGAAGCTCTACGCGCCGCTGCCGCCCGATCAGGTCGCCGCCATGGTGCATGAACTCATCGCGGCCAAGTTCTGGAGCGAAGGCAACATGGAGATGGATCTCCTGCAGACGACCGAGCGGGCGATGAAATATGTCGGTATGACCGACAAGCCGCTCGATCTCAACAAGATGGTCGATACGTCGTTCCTGCCGAGCGATCTGCAGAAGTAAGGCCGCAGCCGTGCACGGCGATGTTCACGCGCAATTCGCCGGCGTGACGCGAGTGTATCCCGGCGCCGGCGGTCAGCCGCCGGTGCACGCGCTCGGTCCGATCGACGTCGATCTCCACAAAGGCGAGTTCTTCGCCGTGGTCGGGCCGTCGGGCTGCGGCAAGTCGACCTTTCTCGAAGTGCTCGCCGGTCTGCAGCGGCCGACCGCCGGCACGGTGACGTTCGAGGGGCGCGCCGTCGCCGGCGAAGTCCCCGACGGCATCGGCGTCGTTTTCCAGGAAGACGCCAGCTTTCCCTGGCTGACGGTGTGGGACAACGCCGCCTTCGGCTTGCAGCGCAAGGGCACGGCGCCGGCGGAAGTGCGCCGCCGGGTCGACGACGCGCTGGCGTTCATGGGCTTGAGGGATTTTGCCAAGGCTTATCCGTCGCAGCTCTCCGGCGGCATGCGGCAGCGCGTCTGCATCGCGCGCACGCTGGTGCTGCAGCCGCGTCTCATCCTGCTGGACGAGCCGTTCGGCGCGCTCGATGCGCAGACGCGGCTTTTGATGGGCGACGAGGTTTTGCGGCTGTGGCGCACGACCGGCGCGACGGTGCTTCTCATCACCCATGCGCTCGACGAGGCGGCCATGCTGGCCGACCGCGTCGGCGCCATGTCGGCGCGCCCCGGCCGCTTCATCGAGATGATCGAAACCCACTGGCCGCGCGAGCGCGATTCGACCATCGTCGCCGAGCCGACATTCGGGGAAATCACCGGACGGCTGTGGGAGCGATTGCGCGGCGAATCACTCAAGGCGCTGGGCCATGCCGATCTGCCGCCGCGGGCGGCATCGGCGGCGGAATGAGCCGCGCCGGCCGGATCAGGCTTCTCGGTTATCGTCGTAACGATCGGCGCGCTCGAACTGGCGTGCCGGCTCGACTTCATCGATCATCGCATGATGATCCCGCCGTCGGAAATGGCGACCGCGCTGGTCGCCATGTTGGCGTCGGGTCAGCTCAATGACGACATTGTGCGCACGCTCGGCGTTATTGCGCATCGCCGTCGCGCTGTCGGTCGTGTTCGGCTTCGCGCTGGGGCTCGTTATTCACGCGCTGCCGCGCCTGCGCGCGGCACTCGATCCGTTTTTCGCCACCTATTATGCCGTGCCGGTTTTCATCTTCTATCCGGTGATGATCGCGATCTTCGGCCTGTCGCTCATTCCCATCGTGCTGATGGGCGTCGCCACCGCCATCGTCGCCATGATCATCGCCACGCTCAACGGCCTTGACCGGATTCCGCGCGTGCTGACCAAAGTCGCCCGCGTCCATCGCATGAACCGCGTTCGCGACCGCGCTGCAACTGCAGCTTCCGGCGGCGGCGCCTTACCTCTTCACCGGCGTCAAATTGTCGGTGAGCTATGCCTTCATCGCCGTCATCGCCGCCGAGTTTATCCTGGCGCCGGCCGGTCTCGGCCGCGCCATCGCCAATGCCTACGCCGACTTCGACAATCGGCGCATGTACGCGCTGATGCTGTTTGTGCTGTTGATCGCGACCGTGGTCAATGCGGGCCTGCACGCCTGGGATCTGCGCTGGGCCAAACGGCGCGGCGCGAGGCCGTCATGACGGCAACGCGGCGCGCGCTCGACACGACGATCATCGTTATCGCCATTGTGTTGCTCTGGCAGGGTCTCGCCCATTGGGTCGGCGACACCGCCCTGCCCGGCCCGGCGCCGACATTGTCTTATTTGGCCCACTTCGTGCCATCAGCGCGCTTTGCCGCGAACGCCGCGGCCACCGCCACCGCGTTCGCGCTGGCGCTTCTGCTCGCCTACGGGCTCGGCCTTGCCATCGGCGTCTGGATGGGCGCGCAGCGGCTGTCGGGTGAGGTCGGCGAGCCGATCCTGATCACGCTCTATTCGTTGCCGAAAATCACGCTTTACCCCGTGATCCTGCTCATTTTCGGCCTCACGCTGTCCGGCAAAGTGGTGTTCGGGGCGATCCACGGCATCCTTCCGGTCGCGCTCCTCACCATGGCGGCGATCCGCAATATCCCGATGGTTTATCTGAAGTCCGCGCGTACGCTGCATCTGTCGCCGTGGCAGACGATCTGGAACGTGCTGTTGCCGGCGACCATCCCGGAAGTCCTGGCCGGACTGCGCATCGGTTTCACCGTCACGCTGCTCGGCGTGCTGCTCGCCGAAATGTTTGCGTCAAAGGACGGTCTGGGATTCCTCATCATCAACGCGATGACGCTGCTGCAGACCAAGGAAATGATCAGCATCGCCGTGGTGCTGTTCGCCTTCGCCGCGGTCGCCAACGCGATCCTGCTGTGGATCGAGCACCGACTGCATCGGCGCGTTTAGCTTTTCCGACGAGCCAGCGCGCAAGTATGGTCTTGCAACTCCTCGCCGCCGGCGTCATCGCCGTGACCGGGATCGGCGTGATCGTCGAGGATGACGAAGCCGGGACCACTATGGGCGTATTGCATGCCGACAACCACCAGCGTGTGCTGTCCCATATCCGCGGCCGCTCCTGGGACGCCCCGCGCCAATAGCTTGAAAGGATCGTGACCGGCAAGCGACCGTCCCGTAATACGCATGGCGCTGTAGCGATGACCGGCAAGCGATACAGGCAGCGGCTTCCAGCTCCGGCCGATTGCCGCACGCTCGCGGCGTAGCGCGTCGCGCACATCGGCGCGGACGCAGTCGATATGAATATGCAACTGGTTCTGCGACCGCGCCAATTCTGAGTTAATGGCCAAGCTGAGCGTGTCGCGGGGCATCGAGTGCCCGAGCACCTTGTCGACCAGGTGCCGCGCCCGCCAGGCGTCGGCGAAGTAATTGGCGGCGTGCGGCTCAAGCAGCGCGCGGCTTTCGATGCCGCCGATTTGCCTCGTCGGTATCAGCAAATATTGCGTTGCTCCTCTGATGTCCTTGAGGACCGCGTAACCTCCGGCGAGACCGCTCCCGAGTTCGACCTCGGCGCACGGCTTCGGATCGCCGTGCTGCCGTTCGTCCGGCACGCATTGGCCGTGCACGATGTTCCAAAGCGCGTTCGGATCCGCTTGCGCCGCAACCACAGCAGCAAACAACGCGATGACTAATCCCGCCGCTACGGCCATCGAGCGCGTCGGCAGCGAAACCGCCACGACGGACGCTCCTAGTTCGCCGCCACATACCGCTCCAGCGTCATCGGATTGCCCTTCTTCGCCGGCTCGCGCGGCTCGACGCCGGCGAAACGGCTCGCCTCGGCGAACCACATGGCGCGCGCCGGCAATTGCCAGCGGCGCTTGCCGGCGAGGGAGGCGTCCCAGCGCACCGGCTCGTCCTCAATATCCATGCATTGATAGTGGGTGTTGAACAATTCGATGCGATGGCCGTCGGGATCGCGCATATAGACGAACAGCGCCAGACCCGGCCCATGCCGCCCCGGGCCATATTCGATATTCTCGGCGAAACCCAATTCGGAAGCGAGATCGCAGACGTAGAAGAAGTGATACGATTCCGGAATGCTGAACGCGGCATGATGCAGCCGCGGCCCGGCGCCGGGTGCAAACACGATGTCGTGCGGATTGCCCTTGCGCTGCAGGAAGACGAACAGGGGCTCGTCGCCGCCATCGGGCGAGATGTATTCCGAAAGCCGGAAGCCGAGGCCCATGTAGAATTCCAATTGCTGCTGCACGTCCGGCACCAAAATTTGGAAGTGATCGATACGTTGCGGCACGGCGCCGCGATGACGCCCGAAATCCATCAGGAGCCGCGGCTTGGTCGTCATGGTGGCGCAGAATTCCAGCGGCACACCGCCCGGATCGCTGACGTGCAGCGTCTTGCCCTGGTATGGCCGCTCCACCCATTGCGCCGGCAGGCCGGCCTTCTCGAAATAGTGTTTCGCTTTTTCAAGATCCTCCTCGGTGAAGCAACGCATGCCGACGCGCTCGGCTTCGGCCACGCTCGCACGCTTGAGCACCAGCGAGTGATGGCACGCCTCGGCGACCCCGCGCAGATAGATCGTATCCTTGTCCTCGTCGCTGACGATCAAGCCGATCAGATCGACATAAAAGGCGCGGCTCTTCGCCAAATCCTTGACGTGCAGCACCGCGTGGCTGGCGCGGGTGACGTTGAACGGTGGATTGTAGTTGGGCTTGGGAATGCTCACGAAGTGCTCCCGACTTTAAGCGGCCCAACCGGCCGCGCAGTAGATAAAGACGCGTCAGCTTGACACGCCTATGCCGCCAATTCATAGCCGTTTTGTTGAGATTCAGCAGCACGATAACAGCATAGCGCGCGCTGCGGCGGCACAGCGCTATCGCGGATTGCGCGGCGGTCTGGAGACAATCGATCGAGTAGGCGAGCTCCAGCGCGTGTCTGGCGCCCATTGGGGACGCTCTCTGCTCGCCATTTCGCTATTCGCGCGTTATTGGTTTTGCGCAAACAGCTGCTTGCCCATGCTGTTGAAGCGCGCTTTCTGATCGTCGCTGAGCGAATTGTAGAAATCCGCCAGCGCCGGCTGCACGGTCCCGACTGCTTGGAGCATGGCTTTTAGCCGGTTGCCGATAGCGGCGAGACGGTCCGGCGGGGTCGGCGGCACCTCGGTCGGACACGCGGCCTTGATGGTGTCCGCCCCCTGCGACAACGCCGACTTCAACGCATCGAGCTTGGCGCGTTGCGCGTCGTTCGGTTGCACGGTGTTATCGATCTGATCCGTCGGCCACGCCATGACATTGGCGTTGCACTGCGCCTGCACGCTGGGCGTGCCCTCGTTGCCATGGGTCGCGTTTTTCGGCGCGGGCGGAGCGATATCGTTAAACCGCGCCTTCTGCTCGTCGGAGAGCGAGTCGTAGAACTTCGTCAGCGGCGGACTAATGACGTTCACCGCATCGACCAGCGCTTGCAGCCGTTGGCGCATTTGGCCGAGACGCGTGGTCGGCGTGAATGCAACACTGGTTGGGCAGTGTATTTTGATCTGGTGACTTGCTTCGACGATGGCGTTGCCGAGATCGTCAAGCAATGCGGTTTGCTGCGGGTTCGGCTGCACGGCGCTCTGGATCTGATCGATCGGCCAGCCGGTGACCTCGGCGGCCTCGTCGTCGCAGCTTTGCGCCATGCCCTGAGCAAGCGTTGCCATGCGCTCCGGCGCCTGCGGTCCCGCTACGTATTGGTCATAGCTATAGGGAGAGAAAATGGCCTCGTAGATGTCGCCGTAGCCATAGGCCCAGAACGGATCGACATATTCGTAGTCGTCGGGCCACAGCGCATAATAAAAGAAATCGCCATAGGCATAAGGCCAGAACAGCGGCCCGATCCAGCCGAGATGACGGTAGGGATGCCAGCCGTGGCTCGACCAGTCATGGGCAAAAAACGGACGAAACGCGGCATTCTCGGCAAAATTCCGACGCCGCTCCTCGAAACGTCTCGGATCGGCCGCTTGAGCGAGCGGCCGCACACGCGCATTCGTCAGTGCGCTGTTCGTGGTCTTCAAGTTGTTCGTGGCCTTCAGGTTGTTAGTTGCATTGCGACCATGCCCGTTACGGCCACGCATGAACTGCGAAGCGGCATTCGTCGTTACCGAGGAGTTTACGGTGTGCCGGCCCTGAGGAGCGGAAACGTGCGCGAAGTGGCCGCGCGTCGCGCCAAAATGCGGCTTGAAGTGCTGCTGGGCACTGATGTGCGGCCGCGCAGACGGATGGAAGTTGCGGACCTGCGGAGTGGGTCTAGGGGTCGCGAGACGAGGAGTGATATGCGGTATCGCAACATGCGCGGGCGGGGGGTGCCCTTGCCCGGCAGGACGGCCTGGAACCGGCTTTGCTGCGACCGCGGCCCCTGCCAAACCGAAAAGCAAAAGGCTCGCCGAGGCAAGAGCCGTTACGGATTTCCACGCCGCAAACTTCAGCCGCACTGTTCGCATTGAGGTTCCCTCCATAGCGCCAAACGCCCCAACGCCCGCTGCGTTCCAAAACCGTCGTAACTGTGATGCTGCGCCGCACTGTCGCCCGAATATCACATGGCCCCGCCGAACGATGGGCATCGCCTAAGGCCAAACCTCGCGCGGTTGATCTTCACCCATGAGTTATGCATGCTCACTCGGGTATCGAGGATTTATCCATGCCAATTGGGCAGGATATGATCTGGATCGAACCGATCGCCTGGGGGCCGGAGGTCGGGTGAACACAATGTGAGCGATCCGCTGCCGGCCATGCCCTCCAGCGGCATCCACTCTCATATCGATATCGACGATGCTTCGGCCGGTCCGGGTCGGCCATAATGTCGGGTTGCGTTATTGGGGCTTACAGCAACGGGTTTTTGGCAGTGCTCGCGTTGGCCCATGCTGTTGTGCATCGGGGTAGTTGGGTGCGACGCAGAGCTTTCTCACCTCCGCGAGCCTGCGGCCAGGCTTTGGCGTTCGGCCTCGGATCGTATTGCCTTGGCTTCGCGCTCGCCGGCTGCACGGTGGGGCCCGATTATTCCCGCGAACCGGCGCCGGTGCCGACCGAATATAAGGAGCTCAAGGGCTGGAAGCTCGCCAATCCGAGCGACAACCTGGATCGCGGCGATTGGTGGACGGTCTATCGCGATCGCGGCCTCGACGTGCTCGTTCCCCAGGTCGAAATTTCCAATCAGACCGTTGCCGCCTCGGCCGCTGCTTATGAAGAGGCACGCGCGATCATCCGCGAAGCGCAGTCCGCACTGTTTCCGACCGCGACCGCAAACTACACCGCGACCCGCACCCGCACCGGCGCGCGCGCCGGCACGACCGGCGGAAGCGCGGTCGGCGCTGGGCTGGGCACCCGATACACGACGCAATACAGCGCGCCGATCAGCGGCAACTGGGACCTCGACGTTTGGGGCAAGCTGCGCCGCCAGGTCGAAAGCGACACCGCCGCCGCGCAAGCGAGCGCCGCCGATCTCGACAATGCGAAGCTGTCGGAGCAGGCAATGCTTGCCACCGCCTATTTCAATCTTCGCGCATCGGATGCGCTGATCGATCTGTTGCAACGCACGGTCGCCGAATACAAGAAAACCTACGACATCGTGAATAACCAATTCAAAGCCGGTTATTCGGTCACGGCAGGCGACGTGGCGACCGCCGACGCCAACATTCGCACCACGGAGGCGCAACTTGCGACCGCGCGTTCGTCACGCGCGCAGTTCGAACACGCCATCGCCATGTTGATCGGCCGGCCTCCCGCCGAACTCGGCATCGCGCCGCGCGATCTTGGCGGCGGCATCCCGAGAACTCCGATTACGGTTCCTTCGACACTGCTTGAAAGGCGTCCCGACATCGCCGCGTCGGAGCGAACCATGCAGCAGGAGAATGCGCTGATCGGCGTCGCCGAGGCGGCCTATTTCCCGGACATTTCGCTGTCCAGCATGATCCAATATCTCGGCCCGATCCCGCTGCCGTTTTCCGCGGCGCGTTCGATCGGGTCGATCGCTGCCAGCGGTACGCAGACTTTGTTCAACGGCGGCTTGACCGCGGCGCAAGTCGACGCCGCGCGCGCGGTGTATTGGGAAAGCGTCGCCAATTATCGGCAGACCGTGCTCACCGCATTTCAGCAGGTCGAGGACGAACTCGCGGCGATCCATTTCATCTCGCAGCAATTGGCGGCGGAGCGCCGCGCGGTCGCCGACGAGCGCAAAGCCGTGGACGTGTTCTTGAATCAATTCCAGGCCGGCACGGTGGCATTCACGACCGTCGTGGTTGCGGAGGTCGCGTTGCTGGCGGACGAGGAATCCGAATTGACCGCGCGGCAGAACCTTTTTCTCGCCAGCGTCAGCCTGATCGAGGCGCTCGGCGGCGGCTGGGACACGACGCTATTGCCGACCCAGGTGCAATTGCAGAAGGGCTTTTCGTTGTTGCAGAAACTCGCCGCCGACACCGCCGGCTCTTGTCGAGTCCGCGCCCGCCGATGCGACGATGCCGAATCCGCCGGCCGCCGCGCCGGCGGGACAATAGCGGCCGAATCCAGGAACGAGTGCCGATCGCGGTTTGCGAATCAAGCGACACCTTCGGCCCAGATTTGGGTACCGCCGGCTCAGGCCCGGCTCGGACGTCATATTGCGGCATTCATGGCCAACGGGCTTTTTCACAAATCATCAAACTATTGATTCAACAGCCGATTCCGACGACACTGGCGGCGGGCGCAAGAGCTCCTATAGGGGCTCAGCCGCTGTGCGTGAGGAAGGCCAGCCGCCGGTCATTAGCGAATATTCATTAGGCGGGCGATGCCGGCGCATTTTATAAGTCGAAGCAAGTCGAAATGTCGGGACCGATAAACGCCCATCATGGACGAGCGAACGCGCAGAACTGATAAGGACCTGGCGCCACCAAGTCCGGCCGTAAGTACGCGCCGCGTTGGCGCTTCCGGATCGGCATCGCGCTGGTTGCGATCTTGCTCGCGCTTGCCGTCTACGAAACCGTACGCTGGATAAGATCGGCTCCGTCAGGCGGACGTTTCCCGCAAGGCGCGCTGCAAACGGTCGGCGCCGCGACCGTCGCGACCGGCAACATCCGCGAAATCGTCAATGCGCTCGGCACCGTCACGCCGATCGCGACGGTGACCGTGCAAACCCAGATCAACGGCCAGCTCACCGACGTCGGCTTCACCGAGGGCCAGATGGTCAAGAAGGGCGATTTCCTGGCGCAGATCGATGCCCGGCCGTATCAGATTTTAAAGGAGCAATACGAGGGCCAGCTCGCGCACGACGAAGGCTTGCTGGCGCAGGCGCAAATGGATCTCACGCGCTATCAGAAGCTCGCCCAGCAGAACTCGATCGCAAAACAACAGGCCGAGGATCAGGTCTTCATCGTCCAGCAATACAAGGGCTCGGTCCAGCAAGATCAGGGCCTGGTCGATTCCGAAGCGCTGAATATCTCCTATTGCCATATCGTCTCGCCGATCACCGGCCGCGTCGGCCTGCGCCTGGTCGATCCGGGAAATTACGTGCAGACCGCGAGCTCGACCGGCATTGCCGTCATCACCCAGTTGCAGCCGATCACGGTGATCTTCTCGATCCCCGAGGACGATCTGCCGGAAATCATGCCGCAATTCAACGCCGGCACCCCGCTGATCGTCACCGCCTACGACCGCGCCAATCTGCATCAGCTTGGCCACCGGCAAGGTTTCGGCCGTCGACAATCAGATCGACACCACGACCGGCACCGTGAAAGTGCGCGCGCAATTCGACAACACCGACAATGCGCTGTTCCCGAACCAGTTCGTCAATGCGCGGCTTCTGGTGAAGACCCTGCAAAACGTCGTCACGGTGCCGACCTCGGCGATCCAGCGCGGCTCGCCCGGCACCTATGTCTATGTCATCAATGCCGACAGCACCGTTTCGGTGCGGCAGATCAAGACCGGCGCGGTCGACGGCGACCTGACCGAGGTGAATTCCGGGCTGACCGCCGGCGAGCGTGTCGTCATCGACGGCACCGACCGGCTGCGCGACGGGCTGCGCGTTTCCGTTGCTCCGGCGCCGATCAGCCGGCCGCAGCCGGCGCTGCGCCGGCGAAAAATCATAAGCCGGGCGGCCAGCAAGGCCACAATTCCGGCCACTCGCAGAATAAGCCTGCCGAACGGCGGGCAGTGAAACGCCGGCGTGCGCGTGGTCACGATCGAGCGCGGCGGTAAAGCGGTGCGATGAACGTCTCCGAACCCTTCATTCTGCGCCCGGTGGGCACCACGCTGTTGATGGCGGCGATCATGCTGTCCGGCATCGTCGCTTATACCTTCTTGCCGCTGTCGACCTTGCCCGAGGTCGATTATCCGACGATCCAGGTGCAGACGCTTTATCCCGGCGCCAGCCCGGAAGTGATGACGTCTTCGGTCACCGCGCCGCTGGAGCGGCAATTCGGGCAGATGCCGGGACTCAACCAGATGACGTCGGCAAGCTCCGCCGGCGCTTCGGTGATCACGCTGCAGTTCGGCCTCGATCTTTCACTCGACATCGCCGAACAGGAGGTGCAGGCCGCGATCAATGCCGCGGGCAATCTGCTGCCGGCCGATCTGCCGGCGCCGCCGATCTATGCCAAGGTCAATCCCGCCGATGCGCCGATCCTGACGCTGGCGGTGACCTCGAAGACGCTGGCGCTGACCGACCTCGAGGATTACAGCGAGACCCGGCTGGCGCAAAAGATTTCGCAACTGACCGGCGTCGGTCTGGTCAGCATCAGCGGCGGGCAACGGCCGGCGGTGCGCATTCAGCTCAACCCGGATTCGCTCGCCGCCTACGGCCTTAACGTCGACGACATCCGCACCACGATCGGCAATCTCAACGTCAATACGCCGAAAGGCAATTTCGACGGCCCGACCCAGGCGTCTGACGATCAATGCCAACGACCAGCTCACCAGCGCCGATCAATACCGCAATCTGATCGTCGCCTATCGCAACGGCGCGCCGGTCAAGCTGTCCGACGTGGCGTCCATCGTCAGCGGCCCGGAGAACACCAAGCTCGGCGCCTGGGCGAACACGACGCCGGCGATCATCGTCAACGTGCAGCGGCAGCCCGGCGCCAACATCATCCAGGTCGTCGACCGCATTCAAGCGCTGTTGCCGCAGATCATGTCGACGCTGCCGCCGGCGATGGACGTCCGCGTGCTCAGCGACCGCACCGTGACGATCCGCGCCTCGGTCGCCGACGTGGAATTCGAGCTCAGTCTCGCCGTCGTGCTGGTCGTGCTGGTGATCTTCGTGTTCCTGCGCACGCTGCCGGGCACCATCATCCCGAGCCTGTCGGTGCCGCTGTCGCTGGTCGGCACATTCGGGGCGATGTATCTCCTCGGCTTCAGCCTCGACAATCTGTCGCTGATGGCGCTGACCATCGCCACCGGCTTTGTCGTCGACGACGCCATCGTCATGATCGAGAACATCGCCCGCTTCGTCGAAGGACGGCATGGACCCGCTCGAAGCGGCGCTGCGCGGCTCCGCAGCAGATCGGCTTCACCATCATTTCGCTGACCATCTCGCTGATCGCGGTGCTGATACCGCTGCTGTTCATGGGCGACGTCGTCGGCCGGCTGTTCCACGAATTTTCCATCACGCTTGCGGTCACCATCGTCATTTCCGCCGTCGTGTCGCTGACGCTGGTGCCGATGATGTGCGCCAAGCTCATCCGCCATCGCCCGGAGTCGCGAGCGGCCGCGCTTCGATCTCAAGGCCGAACAGGTTTTCAACGCCGTCATCGCGCGCTATGGCCGGGCGCTGAACTGGGTGCTGGACCGCCAGCCGGCGACCTTGCTGGTCGCGGTCCTGACGCTCGCCTTGACCGTTCTGCTCTACGTCCTGATCCCGAAGGGATTCTTTCCGGTGCAGGACACCGGCATGATCCAGGCCATCACCGAGGCCTCGCAGAGCGTCTCCTACCAGGACATGGCGGACCTGCAGGGCAAGCTCGCGGAAGCGGTGCTCGAAGGATCCCGACGTCGTCAATCTAAGCTCCTTCGTCGGCGTCGACGGCACCAACCAGACGCTCAATACCGGCCGCTTCCTGATCTCGCTCAAGCCGCATGACGAGCGCAACCTGACCGCCAGCCAGATCATCCGCCGGCTGCAGAGCGAGGTCGCCGGCGTCATCGGCATCACGCTTTACATGCAGCCGGTGCAGGACCTGACGATCGATTCGACCATCAGCCGCGCGCCCTATCATTTCGTGCTGGAAGACGCCAATGCCGTCCGAATTCAACACCTGGGTGCCGAAACTGGTGCAGCAAGCTCAGCCAGTTGCCGCAAATCACCGATGTGGCGAGCGATCTGCAGCAGCAGGGCCTGGCCGTCGATATCGTCATCGACCGCGCCACCGCCAGCCGCTTCGGCATCACGCCGGCGACGATCGACAATGTGCTCTACGACGCCTTCGGCCAGCGCATCGTCTCGACGATCTATACGCAGTCGAACCAGTACCGCGTCATCATGGAGGTCGATCCGACGCTGCAGCAGTCGTTGACCGGCCTGACATCGCTGTATTTGCCGTCGTCGTCGTCGACGACCAACGGCCAGGTGCCGCTGACGGCGATCGCGCATATCGAATCAGCGCGCCGCGCCGCTGTTGATCACGCATTTCGGTCAATTTCCGGCGACGACGATCTCGTTCAACACCGCGCCGGGCTATTCGCTCGGATGCCGCGATCACGGCGATCCAGCAGGCCGAAGCGCAGGCCGGCCTGCCGCTGAGCTTCATCACCGCGTTTCAGGGCACCGCGGCGGCATTCCAGTCGTCGTTGAGCCAACGAGGTGTTTCTGATCATCGCCGCCGTGGTGGCGATGTATATCGTGCTCGGCGTCCTCTACGAGAGCTTCATCCATCCGATCACGATCCTCTCGACTTTGCCGTCGGCGGGCGTCGGCGCGCTGCTGTCGCTGATGGCTGCTGCGCTACGACCTCGACGTCATCGCCATCATCGGCATCATTCTGCTGATCGGCATCGTCAAGAAAAACGCCATCATGATGATCGACTTCGCGCTGGAGGCCGAGCGCGTCGAGGGCCTGCCGCCGCGCGACGCGATCTACCAGGCCTGCCTGCTGCGCTTCCGGCCGATCATGATGACCACGATGGCCGCGATCCTCGGCGCCATGCCGCTGATGCTCGGCACCGGCACCGGCTCCGAACTGCGCCAGCCGCTCGGCATCGCCATTATCGGCGGCTTGATCGTCAGCCAGATGCTGACGCTGTTCACCACGCCGGTCATCTACCTCTACTTCGACCGCCTGGCGGTGCGCCTGACCGGCCGCCGGCCGGCGAATCCGATCGTTCCCGAAGCGCCGGCCGAATGAATATTTCCGCGCCATTCATCAGCCGGCCGGTGGCGACCACGCTGCTCACGCTCGGCATCGCGCTCGCCGGCGTTCTCGCTTTCTCGAAATTGCCGGTCGCGCCGCTGCCGCAGGTCGACTTTCCGACCATCTCGGTCAGCGCGCAGCTTCCCGGCGCCAGCCCGGAAACCGTGGCGACCAGCGTCGCCGAGCCACTCGAACGCCATCTCGGCCAGATCGCCGATGTCACCGAGATGACCTCGAGCAGCGGCATCGGACAGACCCGCATCACGCTGCAATTCGATCTCAACCGCGACATCGACGGCGCGGCGCGCGACGTGCAAGCCGCCATCAACGCCGCCCGCGCCGATCTGCCGGCGAGCCTGAAGAGCAATCCGACCTACCGCAAGGTCAATCCGGCCGATGCGCCGATCCTCATTCTGGCGATGACGTCGAAGACGCTGACGCAAGGCCAGATCTACGACGCGGCGAGCAACGTCTTTCAGCAGCAGCTGTCGCAGATCAGCGGCATCGGCCAGGTCATCCTCGGCGGCGCGGCACTGCCCGCGGTGCGCGTCGAGCTCAATCCGCAGGCGTTGTTCAAATACGGCATCGGCCTTGAAGACGTGCGCGCCGCGCTGGCAGCCGCCAACGCCAATAGCCCGAAGGGCACCATCGACGACGGCGACCAGCGCTTTCAGATCTATACCAACGACCAGTCGACCAAGGCGGCGGATTATGCGCCGCTCGTCATCGCCTATCGCAACGGCGCGGCGGTCAAATTGTCGGACGTCGCGACGGTGTCCGATTCCGTCGAGGACGTCCGCAATCTCGGCCTGTCCAACGGCCAGCCCTCGGTACTGGTCATCCTGTTCCGCCAGCCCGGCGCCAACATCATCGACACCATCGACAGCGTGAAGGCGGAATTGCCGCATCTCGAAGCGGCCATGCCGGCCGACGTCAACGTGACCATCGCCATCGATCGCTCCACGACGATCCGGCAATCGCTGCACGACACCGAACTGACGCTGGTGATCGCCATCACGCTGGTCACGGTCGTGGTTTATCTGTTCCTGCGCAACATTCGCGCCACCGCGATTCCGTCGGTTGCCGTGCCGGTCTCGATCCTGGGCACGTTCGGCGCGATGTATCTTCTTGAGCTACAGCCTCGACATCCTGTCGCTGATGGCGCTCACCATCGCGACCGGCTTCGTGGTCGACGACGCGATCGTCGTTCTGGAGAACATTTCCCGCCATCTCGAGGCCGGCATGCCGCGCCTGCAGGCGGCGCTTCTCGGCGCCCGCGAGGTCGGCTTCACCGTGCTGTCGATCAGCCTGTCGCTGATCGCGGTGTTCCTGCCGATCTTGCTGATGGGCGGCATCCTCGGCCGGCTGTTTCGCGAATTCACCGATGACGCTGTCCTTGGCGATCATGATCTCGCTGGTGATTTCGCTCACCACCACGCCGATGATGTGCGCGCTGTTCTTGCGCACGCCGCAGCGCCCGCAACCGCCGCGCCGCCGCGGCCTGTTCGATCGCGTGCTGGCCGGCTACGAGCGTTCGCTCGGCTGGGCGTTGCAGCACAGCCGGTTCGTGCTTTTGATCTTCTTCGGCGCGATCGTGCTCAACGTCGTGCTGTTCGACATCGTGCCGAAAGGATTTTTTCCGGAGGAGGACACCGGACGCCTGATCGGCTCGCTGCAAGCCGATCAAAGCGTCTCATTTCAACTGATGACGCAGAAGCTGCGGCAGATGATGGCGATCGTGCAAGCCGATCCGGCGGTGGAACACGTCGTCGGCTATACCGGCGTCGGCTCCGGCGGCGGCTTCGGGCAGATCAATACCGGCTCGGTCTTCGTCTCGCTGAAACCGATCGATCAGCGTCCGTCGATCGATCAAGTCATCGCGCGGCTGCGGCCGAAGCTGGCGCACGTGCCCGGCGGCCGGCTGATTCTTGTTCGGCGTCCAGGACATCCGCGCCGGCGGCCGGCAAAGCAACGCGCAATATCAATATACGCTGCAGGCCGACGATCCGGACCTGCTGTCCAAATGGACGGCGTTACTTGTCCAGGCGCTCGAACACTCCACGGTCATGGCCGACGTCAATTCCGACCAGCAGCAGCGCGGTCTGGAGTCCGATCTCGTTATCGACCGGACCGACCGCCTCGCGGCTCGGCATCACGCCGGCGCAAATCGACAACACGCTCTACGACGCCTTCGGGCAGCGCCAAGTTTCCGTCATCTACAGCGCGATCAATCAGTATCACGTCGTCATGGAGATCGATCCGCGCTATACGCAATATCCGGCGTCGCTGCGCGATATTTACGTGGCGACGTCCGGCGGCGGCGCGTCGGGAACGCAGCAATCGAACGCGCCGGCCGGCACCGTGATCCGCTGGCAAAGCCGCGGCCGCCAATGCAACGTCAAGCGCAACCGCGGCGGCCAATGCCAACAACAATTCGGCGCGCAATGCCGCCATCAATGCGCTGGCCAATTCCGGCAGAAGCGCCACATCCTCGGGCGCCGCGGTGTCGACCGCGGTGGAGACCATGGTGCCGCTTGCCGCGTTAAGCCATTACAATGCCGGCAACGCGCCGCTCTCGGTCAGTCACCAGGGGTTGTTCGTCGCCTCTACTATTTCGTTCAATTTGCAGCCGGGCGCGGCGCTCGGCGACGCCGCGAACGAAATCGACGACGCCATAAAGCAAATCCGCATGCCGGCGTCGATTCACGGCAATCTTGCCGGCACCGCGCAAGTCTTCGCCGAGTCGCTGGCCGATGAGCCGGTGCTGATCGCCGCCGCGATCGCCGCCGTCTACATCCTGCTCGGCGTGCTTTACGAGAGCTACATCCACCCGATCACGATCCTCTCGACGCTGCCGTCGGCCGGCGTCGGCGCGATATTGGCGCTGATGCTGTTCCATACCGAGTTCAGCATCATCGGCCTGATCGGCGTGATCCTGCTCATCGGCATCGTCAAGAAGAACGCAATCCTGATGATCGACTTCGCCATCGAAGCGAAGCGAGCCGGGAACTTGAGTTCCTACGATGCGATCTTTCAGGCCTGCCTGTTGCGCTTCCGGCCGATCATGATGACGACCACCGCGGCGATCCTCGGCGCCATGCCGCTCGCGGTGAGCTTCGGCAACGGCGGCGAAATCCGCCGGCCGCTCGGCATTTCGATCGTCGGCGGGCTGCTGATCAGCCAGTTGCTGACGCTCTACACGACGCCCGTGGTTTATCTTTATCTCGATCGGCTCGGCCAGTGGTCGCTGCGGACGCGCAGCCGGCTGCTGCCCGGCCTGTTCGACGCACCGCCGATGACGCCGGCCGAATGAGGGTGTGATCGCTCAGCGGATGTAAAGCGGCCGCCGGGTGTAGCAGCACGGCTCGGTGCCCTGCAGTTCGAGCGGACCAAGGAGTGTGCGCAAGCGGTGAATATCGGCGCGGGCCGCGATGATCTGCGGACCTTTGATACCGTCATCGATATCCGGATTGGCCTCCAGACGATTGATCAATCTGACGTCCGCATAGATGGCGTCGCGCATGCATTGGTAGCAGGTATTCTCGATTTGCCCGTATTCGCCCGCCGCCACCGGCGAGGCCAGGCAGGCGAAAGCGAGAAGACCGCCCAAGGGCAATAAGCCGGTTCATTGCGCGCGCTCCGCAGGCACGGCCGCAATCATAACCAAAGGCGGCAGGAGAAGGAATGCCGTTCACGGCGATGGCGCCTTGGCGGCCTTGCGATGGTACAGCGCATCGGTTCCGGCCTATGATGAGCAAGATAAATTTTGCCGACCGGGGAGCGAGCACATGAATGGCGCCGCGCTAATTGCCGAAATTCTCAAGCGCGAGGGCACCGAATTTCTGTCCTGCTATCCGCGCAATCCGGTGATCGAGCCGTGCGCGGCAATCGACATCCGCCCGATCCTGTGCCGCCAGGAGCGCGTCGGCGTCGGCATCGCCGACGGCTATTCGCGCATCAAGCGCGGCAAGAAGAACGGCGTGTTCGCCGCCCAGGCCGGACCGGGCATCGAGAACGCTTTTCCCGGCATCGCCCAGGCTTATTCCGAGAATGTGCCGCTCCTTGATCATTTCCGGCGGCCTGCCGCTGGCGCGACAATACGTGCGTCCCGTCTTCCGCGCCGCCGACGTCTATCGCGCGGTGACCAAATGGTCGGCGCTGGCGCATAACGTACAGGAACTGCCCGACCTGATGCGCCGCGCCTATCACGCCATGCGCACGGGCAAAGCCGGCCCGGTGCTGATTGAAGTGCCGGACGAGGTGTTCGACGCCGAATTCAAGGGCACGCTCGATTACCGAGCCGGTCCCGGTGCAGCGCGCCGCGCCCGATCCGGCGGCGATCAAGAAAGCCGCCGAGATGCTGCTGGCGGCCAAGCATCCGCTGCTATGGGCCGGGCAAGGCGTGCACTATGCCGAAGCCGGCGACCGGCTTGCGGCGCTCGCCGAATTCCTGCCGGCGCCGGTCGTCGCCACCAATCCGGGCAAGAGCGCCATCCCCGACAGCCATCCGCTCGCGCTCGGCGGCGCGACGCGCTCGCGCTCGAAAGTCTTTGCCGATTTCATGAATAAGTCCGACGTCGTCATGGCCATCGGCTCAAGTCTGACGATCACCAATTTCGGGCCTGCGGTGCCGCCGGGCAAGACCATCATTCATTCCACCAACGATGCCGGCGATATCAACAAGGAATATCGCGCCGATCACGCCGTGGTCGGCGACGCCGCGCTCGTCATCGAAGCGCTGATCGCCGAAATCGCCAAGCAGAAAGGCCCCGGCGGCGGCAACGCGCTCGCTTCGCTCAAGGAGGAAATCGCCGCCGGCAAGAAGGCGTGGCTCGAGGAATGGGCCAAGTTTCTCAACTCCGACGAGACGCCGCTCAACCAATACCGCGTCATCCGCGACATGATGCGCACGCTCGACCGCGACAACGTCATCATCACGCACGATTCGGGAAGCCCGCGCGAGCAGATGATCCCGTTCTGGGAGACGACCACCGCGGGATCGTATATGGGCTGGGGCAAGTCGACCCAGCTCGGCTACGGGCTCGGCATCACCATGGGCGCCAAGCTCGCGGCGCCGAAGAAACTCTGCATCAACGTCATGGGCGACGCCGCGATCGGCATGACCGGCATGGATATCGAGACCGCCGCGCGCAACCGCATCGCGATCCTCACCGTGGTCTTCAACAACGGCGTGATGGGCGCCGAGCGCGACGTGCTGAAGATTTCCGATGCGAAATTCGGCGCCATGACGGTCGGCGGCAATTACACCAAAGTGGCCGAGGGCCTCAACGTCGCGGCAACGCGCGTGGAAAAGCCGGCCGCTATCGTCGGCGCGATCAAGGAGGCGGTCGCCGTCACGGAAACGGGCGCGCCATTCCTGCTCGAATTCGTGGTCAAAGAGGGCCGCGATTTTTCGCGTTATGCATGAGGGCCGTTGTCGGCCGGCATTTCGTCGGTCGCGACTTGTTGCAAGAGCGTGCGCAAAGCTCTCGGCGCGCCCGGCGCCGAAAGTGGCTTCGAACTGCGCCTGCGCCTCCTGCCAGCCCTTAAGCGCGCTCGCGAAACCGGGCGGCGCCGGCGCCGGTCAAGCGCAGCTCCTTGCTGCGGCGGTCGGATTTCCCGGGGCCGACGGCAATCAGGCCGTCACGCTCGCAGCGGCAGGATATTGCGCCCGAGCGTGGTGCGGTCCATCACCAGCTCGGCGGCCAGCGCATTGATGGTCATCGGCCCTTTGCGCTGCAGCCTTGCAAGAATCGAATATTGCGTCGTGCGCAGCCCGCTCGGCGCCAGAAATTGATCATAGAATTGCGTGACATGGCGGGCCGCCTGGCGCAGCGCCAGGCAATTGCAGCCCGCCGGGATTGACGGTCACGGGCAGCATGGCTGCTCCATCCCGGCGGCTGTTGCGGTCCCTTGTCTTTGATATAGGCGTATATACTCCTATATCGGCTGATCTTCAATAGGCCGGCGATCGAGCGCGGTCGGAGCGCACCGAATGTCCGCACACAAGCGTCGCCGTCCCCGAACCGCTGCCGGCCACGCCTGCCGCCGGCGCGAGCGAGAAAATTGCGCTACGATCCGCGCACCCGCGCGTTGATCGAAGGGCCGATCGCGGCGACGCTGATCACGGCTCGCCGCGCCGAATATGCTGGTGATGCTGGCGCAGTCCTCGGTCGGGCTGGTCGAGACCTATTTCGTCGGCAAGCTCGGCACCGATGCGCTGGCCGGCGTCGCGCTGGTATTTCCGCTCCTGATGCTGATGCAGATGATGTCGGCGGGCGCCATGGGCGGCGGCATTTCGTCGGCGATCGCGCGCGCGCTCGGCGCCGGCCGCCGCGCCGATGCCAATGCGCTGGTCGTGCACGCGCTCGTCATCGCGCTGGTCTTCGGGCTCGCGTTCACGGTTGCGCTGCTTGGCGGCGGCCGCTGGCTCTACGCGCGCGATGGGCGGCAGCGGCGCCTCGCTGCAAGCGGCGCTGACCTACTCCCGTGTCGTCTTCGCCGGCGCCATCCTGGTCTGGCTGTTCAATTCGCTCGCCAATGTCATCCGCGGCACCGGCAACATGATGGTGCCGGCGCTCGTCACCTGCGCCGGCGTCGTCGTGCTGATTCCGCTGTCGCCATGCCTGATCTTCGGCCTGGGACCGTTTCCGAGGCTCGGCGTCGCCGGCGGCGCCGTCGCCGTCGTCATCTATTACGCGGCTCGGCAGCGTCGTGCTTGCCGGCTATCTGCGATCGGGCCGCAGCGTCGTCGCGGCTCGCCATTCGCGGCATCCGGCTGCGCTGGCCGTTGTTCGCCGACATCCTTCGCGTCGGTCTGGTCGCGGCGCTGATCACGGTGCAGACCAATCTCACCATCGCCATCGCCACCGGACTGGTCGGCGCGTTCGGTCCGGCCGCCATCGCCGGCTATGGCACCGGCTCGCGGCTCGAATATCTGCTCATTCCGCTGGTGTTCGGTCTCGGCGGTCCGCTCGTCGCCATGGTCGGCACCAATATCGGCGCCGGCCGCCGCGACCGCGCGCTGCGCGTGGCCTGGATCGGCGCCGCGATCGCCGCCGGGCTCTGCGAGATCATCGGCTTTGCCGCCGCCGCCGCGCCGCGCGCCTGGCTGTCGCTGTTCGACACCGCGCCGGCGATGATCGATGCCGGCTCGCGCTATCTGCACGCGGTCGGTCCGGTTTACGGCCTGTTCGGCCTCGGCATGGCGCTCTACTTCGCCTCGCAAGGCGCCGGCCGCCTGTTGTGGCCGTTGCTGGCCAATATGGCGCGGCTCGTCATTGCGGCAGGCGGCGGCTGGCTGGCATTGCGCTGGAGCGGCAACTTGACCGATGTTTTCATCGCGCTTGGCGGTCGCACTCGCCGCTTTCGGCCTGATCAATGCCGCTGCGGTCGCGAGCGGCGTATGGTTCAAGACCGGCGGCGCGCACGCGTCCGCCATCGGTACGCTGGCACAGGAGCCAGCGAAAAAATGACGGTACGCTATCTGGAAGATTTCGCCGCCGGCCAGGTTTTCAACACCGGCCGACTGCGCGTCGACAAGGAACAGATTTTCGCCTTCGCGCGGCAATTCGATCCGCAGCCGTTTCATCTCGACGAGGAAGCGGCGCGCAAATCGCCGTTTCAGGGCCTGGCGGCCAGCGGCTGGCACACCGCCGCGCTGACCATGCGGCTGATGGTCGACGGCGAATTCAAGCCGGCCGGCGGCATTCTCGGCGTCGGCTTCGACGAGTTGAGCTGGCCGCGCCCGGTGCGGCCGGGCGACGAATTGCATGCCAAAGCGAAGTGCTGGAAGTGCGGCCGTCGAAATCGCGCCCCGACCGCGGCATGATCCGGGTGCGCACCACGACGTTCAATCAGAACGACGAGACCGGTCATGATGTTCACCGGCAATCTCCTGGTGCCGCGCCGGCCGGCGAACGCCACCAAGCGGATAGGTCTGCAATGCGTATTCTCGTGGTCGGCGCCGGCGCGATCGGCGGCTATTTCGGCGGCAGGCTGCTGGAAGCCGGCCGCGACGTGACCTTCCTGGTGCGGGCGCGGCGCGCCGCGCAGCTGGCAAAGACCGGGCTGGTCATTCGCAGCCCGTTCGGCGATGCCGAGCCTGCCGAACCCGCCGACCGTCATGGCCGACAGATCTGCGCGAGCCGTTCGATCTCATTCTTCTGAGCTGCAAGGCTTACGATCTTGCTGTCGGCCGCCAATTCCTTCGCGCCGGCCGTCGGACCGAATACCGCGATCTTGCCGTTGCTCAACGGCATGGCGCATCTGGATTTCCTTGCGAGCCGGTTCGGCGCCGGCGCCGTGCTCGGCGGCCAATGCGTGATCTCGACGACGCTCGACGCCGAAGGCCGGATTCTCCATCTCAACGACACGCATCTCGCTGTCATTCGGCGAGCGCGACGGTTCGCGGAACGCGCGCGCGGAGGCGATCGCCGCGGCGCTGGCCGGCGCCCGTTTCGAATTCACGGCTGAGCACCGCGATCCTTCAGGAAATGTGGGAAAAGTGGGTGTTCATCGCGACCACCGCCGGCATCACCTGCCTGATGCGGGCGACGGTCGGCGACATCGTCGCGGCAAAGGCGGGCGCACTGACGACTTCGCTGCTGGATGAGTGCGCGGCCATTGCCGCGGGGCAGCGGCTTTGCGCCGAGCGAAGCGATCCTGGCGCGCAGCCGAACCATGTTGACCGCGCCCGGCTCCGGTTTTGCCGCGTCGATGCTGCGCGACATCGAGCGCGGCGCGCCGATCGAGGCCGATCACATCATCGGCGATTTGCTGCAACGCGGCGCGGCCTGGAGCGCGACTACCCGCTGCTGCGGATCGCCTATACGCATTTGAAGGCTTACGAGGCGCGGCGCAGCCGCGAGACCGCGGCAGCGCCGGCTGCCTGACTGGAACTTTCGTCCCATATCCTATTATTCCGCAAAGAGAGGGTGCGAAATGGCCAAGGTCACCTATCACATCGTCGCAGCACGACGGCGGCTGGGCCTATCGGGTCGACGGCGTGTTTTCCGAGCCTTTCCCGTCCCACGATGCCGCCCGCCAAGCGGCGCAGCGCGCCGCTCAGGAGCAACACGTGCCGGGGGAAACCAGGGCGATCTCCTGGGAAGACAAGGATGGAAAATGGCACGAAGAATTGGCGCGCGGCGACGATCGGCCCGACACCGACGTCGAGGGCTAGCCCGCGCCCAGGGAGGCCGCCATGCGCATCGAAGCGCTTTCGGGCTGGACCAGCGAACAAAAACACGTCGTCGCGGCAAGCTTCTTGGGCTGGACGCTCGACGCTTTCGATTTTTTCCTGCTGGTGTTCGTGCTCAAGGACATCGCGGCAGGAATTCGGCACCGAAATCACCGACGTCACCTTCGCCATCCTGCTGACGCTGGCGATGCGGCCGATCGGCGCCTTCATGTTCGGCCGCGCCGCCGATCGCTGGGGCCGCCGGCCGACTTTGATGGTCGACATGCTGCTCTATTCGGTGATCGAATTCGCCTCCGGCTTTGCGCCGAATCTCACCGCGCTCCTGATCCTGCGCGCGATCTTCGGCATCGCCATGGGCGGCGAATGGGGCGTCGGCGCATCGCTGACCATGGAATCCATTCCGCCGCAGGCGCGCGGCTTCGTGTCGGGCTTGCTGCAATCCGGCTATCCGGCCGGATATTTCCTCGCTTCGATCGTCTACGGCCTGCTGTTCCAGTATATCGGCTGGCGCGGCATGTTCATGGTCGGCGTCATCCCGGCGCTGCTGGTGTTTTATATCCGCCGCAACGTTCCGGAATCGCCGAGCTGGCGGCCGACCACCGCGCGCAGCAATACCTTGGCGATCGTGCAGTCGCATTGGCGGCTCGGCATCTATGCCGTGCTGCTGATGACCGCGTTCAATTTCTTCAGCCACGGCACGCAGGATCTCTATCCGACCTTCCTGCAGGTCCAGCACGAGCTTTCGCCGCATCGAGGTCGGCCTGATCGCGGTCATCTACAATATCGGCGCCATCATCGGCGGCATCTCGTTCGGCTCGCTGTCGGAGCGGTTCGGCCGGCGGCGCATCATCATCATCGCCGCGCTGCTGTCGCTCGTCGTGCTGCCGCTATGGGCGTTCTCGACGAGCGCCGTCTGGCTCGCCGTCGGCGCTTTCCTGATGCAGGTCATGGTGCAGGGCGCCTGGGGCGTGATCCCGGTGCATTTGAACGAATTGTCGCCCGACGACGCGCGCGGCACGTTCCCGGGATTCGTCTATCAGCTCGGCAACCTGATCGCCTCGGTCAACGCCACGCTGCAGGCCGGCATCGCCGTGCATTACGGCGGCAATTATGCCATCGCGCTTGCTGCCGTCGCCGGCACGGTCGCGGTCGTGATCGTCATTCTGACCGCCATCGGCACCGAAGCCAAAGGGGTGGCCTTTGGCAATGGCGACGCCGGACCGCGCGCCGCCGCAAGTCCCGCCTTGTGACGGCGCTGTCGCAAAAATCCTGTTGAACGTTCCCGTTCGCCTGTATCGTAACGCGGCTTGGGTGCCGGGACCGATGCGCAAGACATACGTCGCCATACGTCGAGACGGCGCTGAGCGGCTACGAGCTGCTCAACGATCCGATCCTCAACAAGGGCACGGCCTTCACCGAGGACGAGCGCGACGCGTTCGACCTGCACGGGCTCTTGCCGCCGCACGTCGCCGAGCTCGATTACCAGGTCATGCGCCGGCTCGACGCCTTTCGCGGGCTCGGCAGCGACATCCAGCGCTACGTGTTCCTGCGCGGCCTGCAGGATTCCAACGAGACCCTGTTCTACGCGATGTTGACCCGCAACATCGAAGAGATGATGCCGATCGTCTATACGCCGACGGTCGGTCTCGGCTGCGAGCTGTTCAGCCATATCTTTCGCAAGCCGCGCGGCTTGTTTCTCAGCATCCCGCACAAGGACTTGATCCGCCGCATCCTCGGCCATCCGCGCTACGACAAAGTCGAAGCCATCGTGGTCAGCGACGGCGAACGCATCCTCGGGCTCGGCGATCAGGGCGCCGGCGGCATGGGCATTCCGATCGGCAAGCTCTCGCTCTACACCGCCTGCGCCGGGCTGCATCCGTCGACCACGCTGCCGATCCTGCTCGACGTCGGCACCGACAATCAGAAACACCTGGCGGATCCGCTTTATATCGGCTGGCAGCACGAGCGCGTGCGCGGCGCCGAATACGACGAGTTCATCGAGATCTTCGTCGCCGCCGTACGCGAACGCTGGCCGCACGTCCTGCTGCATTGGGAGGATTTCGCGCTCGGCAACGCCAACCGGCTGTTGGCGCGCTATCGCGACCGGCTGTGCACCTTCAATGACGATATTCAGGGCACGGCCGCTATCGCGGTCGGCACGCTGTTGAGCGCCATCAACGTGACCGGCATGCCGCTCACCGAGCAGCGCATCGCCGTGTTGGGCGCGGGATCGGCAGGGACCGGCATTTGCGCCTTGCTGCTTCGCGCCATGGTCGACGGCGGGCTTGAGCGAAGCCGAGGCGCGGCGCCGCTTCTATCTCGTCGACCGGCAGGGACTGCTGGTCGAAGGCATGGCGGGCCTGCAACCCTTTCAGGCGCCGTTCGCGCAAGCCGCGATCGCCTCGCCGACTGGGCGCTGGAATCGCCCGGGCTGGATCGGCCTCGCCGACGTCGTCGCCAATGCGCAGCCGACGGTGCTGATCGGCACGTCCGGCCAGGCCGGGGCGTTCTCGGAAGCCGTCGTGCGCAGCATGGCCAAGCGCGTGCGCCGGCCGGTGATTCTATCCTTGTCGAACCCGACCGAACGCGCCGAGGCGACGCCGCAGGATCTCGATGCCTGGACCGAAGGCCGCGCCGTCATCGGCACCGGCAGTCCGTTTCCGCCGCTCAAGCGCAACGGCAAGGATTTCCGCGTCGACCAGACCAATAACGCCTATGTCTATCCCGGCATCGGGCTTGGCGCGATCGTCGCCGACGCGCGCCGCATTTCCGATGGAATGTTTCTTGCCGCCGCGCGAACGATCGCCGAGTTGTCGCCGGCCAAGCGCGACCCGGCCGCGAACCTGCTGCCGCCGCTCGTCGAAATTCGCAAGCTCTCGTTCCATGTCGCGCTCGCCGTCGCCAAAGAGGCGCAGGCCGAAGGATTGGCGGAGCCCATGTCCGACGAGAATTGCCGCCGCGGTGCGCGCCAAGATGTGGGAGCCGCTCTATGCGCGTTATCGGCGGCTGCCCACTTGAACTATCAGAGAAATTCCTCGCGCCGCGACCGCGTTAGGAATCGCTATAAAAAGACCGCCGTCCGCAGTTTAGAATTAGAAGAATTATCTTCGACGATCGAAATGCATTTTTGTCTTGGCGCTGTTTTTTCTGCCTGCTAACAAGATATTGAAATATCTGTACTTTTTCATGGTTCTAAACTGTGTCCAGGCGGCTCTCATTATCACGATTGTTCGGAGCGCGAAGGTTGTGGCGAATATTTCGCCGTGACGCCGTGATCTTCGCACTCGCCGCCGCGTTCGGCTTAGCCGGCGATCATCAAATCCATGCGCAGGCACAACAGCCGTCGCTAGCGCAGGATGCGCAAACTCCGGCGCAGCAACAAACGCCTCAACCGTCCACAGCCGCACCCTCCGCGCAGCAGGTCACTCCTTCGGCGCCTGGCTCCAGCCATCCGCAGTTGCCGCAAATCGTGGTGCGTGCGCCAAAGCAAAAACCAAAGACCGTGCAGCGCCATGCGCCACAGGCGCCCACGACTGCCGCAGCCACAATTAATCCGACGACCGCCGCCGAAAGAGCTCTCGACACAAAAATGACGGGACTCGATCAGGCGCGCGACCAGAATCTCCTGCCGAAAATCGGCGCATCGACTTACACCATTACTCGCGACACGATCGAGAGATTGCCGCAGGCCGACAATACGCCGATCGACAAAGTCATCCTGCAAATGCCGGGCGTGTCCTATGACTCGGCCGCCTCCAATCCGAGCTTCCACGTGCGCGGCGAATACGCCAACGTCCAGACCAGGATCAACGGCGTCGTCGTGCCCGAGGGCGTTTCGGGCCTCGGCCCGTTCCTCGACACCAATTTCATCGGCAGCATGTCGCTCCTGACCGGAGCGCTACCGGCCGAATACGGCCTGCGCACCGCTGGCGTGCTCGACATCACCAGCCGCGCCTTTGCCGCTCCGAGCGGCGAAGTCAGTCTCTACGGCGGCAGCCGGCAAACCTTTACGCCGAGCTTCGACTACGGCGGCAGCGTCGGCAATTCGGAATACTTCGTCTCCGCGCGCGGCGATTGGAACGGTCTCGGCATCGAGAATCCGACGCCGGGCCTCAACGCCATCCATGACGAGACTCAGCAAGGCAAGTTCTTCGGCTACGTATCGACGCTACTCGATGAATCGACCCGCCTTAGCGTGATCTCGGCCGCGTCCTACAGCGCGTTCCAGATTCCGAATAATCCCGGCCAGACGCCGCTCGGCGATTTCGGCCCGGCGACCTATGATTCATCGACGCTCAATGAAAATGAATACGATTCTTATTATATGACCATGGCGGCGCTGCAACGACATACGATCGATGGCGACGCGCAGCTTGCCGTCTATTCGCGCTATGCCGAAGTCCACTTCGTGCCCGACGTGTTCGGCGATCTCGTATTCAACGACGTGGCCTCCGACGTGATCCGGCAAAGCACGCTCACCGGCATGCAGGGTGACGGGTCCTATATCGTCAACGCCCAGCACACGCTGCGCGCCGGATTTGCCGTGAGCGGCGAGCAAACCAATGTCACCAATACTTCCACCGTGCTACCGGATCCCGGCGGCGGCGGCGTCCCGCCCGGATCGACGCCGTTCAACGTTACCGATCAGACTTCCCTGCTCGGCTGGAACATCGGCACCTATGTCCAGGACGAGTGGCGGTTGACGAACCAGCTCACGCTGAACATGGGCTTACGGTTCGACCAACTGTATCAATTCGTCGACGCCAATCAGCTCAGCCCGCGGTTCGCCATCGTCTATAAGCCCTTCGACGGCACGACTTTCCACGCCGGCTACGCGCGTTATTTCACGCCGCCCTATCAGGCGCAGGCCACGCAATCCAACGTCGCGCTGTTTGCCAATACCACCAATCAACCGGACCAATTCACCGCCGATCCGGTGAAGCCCGAACGCTCGCACTATTTCGACGTCGGCGTGGATCAGACCGTGCTGCCCGGCCTCACCATGGGGCTCGACGCCTATTACAAGATGGCGCGCGACATGATCGATGACGGCCAGTTCGGCGCCGCCGTGGTGCTGACGCAGTTCAATTATGCGCGCGGCTACAGCGAAGGCGGCGAATTCAAGCTCAAATACACCAACGGCAATTTCAACGCCTATGCCAATTTTGCCTACAACATCACCCGCGCCATCGACGTGGAATCGAACCAGTATCTGTTCGATGCCGCGACGCTTGCTTATCTGCAAAACAATTATCACTACACCGACGACATGCAGCGCATGACCGGCTCGGCCGGCGTTTCCTATCGCGTCTACGATACGACCTTGACCGCGGATATGATCTACGGCAGCGGCCTGCGTACCGGAGACTTGCCGGATTTTGTGCCCAATTCGCTGCACACTACGCCCTACGCGGTCATCAATACCGGCATTGCGCACGATTTCAAATGGTCGTCGGACTACAAACCGCTGACCGTCCGTTTCGATGTCGTCAATCTGTTCGACCAGATTTATGAATTGCGCGACGGTTCCGGCATCGGCGTGTTCGCGCCGCAATACGGCGCGCGCCGCGGCTATTACGTCGGTCTATCGCAAAAGCTGTGACGGATGCTAAGACCGGCGGCGTCGTGAAAACGCGCGAAACGCGCGATCTACGCCGCACTGTCCGCGATCGATCGCGCAGCGAGCATGGTGCGCACGGCCGCAAGCACATTGGCGTAGGCCGGATGCCGATAAGCCCATTTGTCGTCGGCCGCGGGCGGCATCACGACCATCGTCGCATTGGCTTCGAAGAATAAAATGTCGCCTTCGGCGTTCACCGCAAAGTCGATGCCGCCGTAGTCGAGGCCGAGCGCGGCATTGATGCGCTCGAGCGCCGCCATGCCGCGCGGCCCGATGACGCCTGCCATAGCGGCGAGAAACTCGGCGTCGCGGCGGCGATTTTCGGCCGACTGCACCATATCGGCGGTGAAATAGTGAACCTTCCAGTCCGGCGAGATTGCCAGATGCAGGGGATATAACCGGCCATCGACGAACATGACGCGAAACTTGCGAAACATCCCGCCGCCGTCGCGGGCGTCGAGCTGCTCGATCAGCCAGACCTCATCGCCGGGGAAATGCGCCACGGCGGCGGCAAGCTCGGCTGGCGTTGCCACGCGAACGAAATGATGGCCGGTGTGAAAGCCCGGCGCGCGCGCCAAAAGCGGAAACGAAAATCCCTGGGCGGCGACCGCTGCGGCGCCGTCGGCCGTGGCGAGCGCGCGGCGCGGCAAAGGCATCATCCGCGGCACTACGACATTTGGCAGGCCGCGCAAGCGCTCGGCATTGGCGACGCGGCCGGTCTTGAGCACTTGCGCGGGATGATTGATCACCGGCCGGCTGGTGCGGGCGAGCAGCTCGCGCGCCGCGTCGAGGCCGTCGCGGCAGAGATCCGCATCGCCAATGCTGTTGAAGACGACGTCATGCGGCGGCAGCGGCACTTTGGGATCGTAATATTCGGTCACCAGGACGGTGGTCCGGAAATAGCGGTCGTCGAGGAGCGATTTCACGGGAATATTGCCGCCGGCCGCGGCGACGAGCAGCAACACCGCAATGCCCTGCCCTTCGCCGCGATAATCCAAGGCCGTCAGAAAGTTGTCTTTAAAGCCGCTGTCGCGATGGCGGCGCGCGCCAGCGGCATCGCCGAGTTCGGCCAACAGGTTGCCCATGCCGCGATGGGCGTGGATATGGCCGGGATCGATCTGCAACGCGGCTTCGAAGTGATGCCGGGCCTGATCACGTTCGCCGAGGAGAAGCAGCAAATTGGCGAGATTGACGTGGCCGGCCGGATTGCCGGGATGATGCCGCACCGCCTCGCGAAACAGCGAGCGCGCCGCTTCGCGATAGCCGGCATTGAGGACGAGCATGCCGAAATCGTTCAGCGCTGCAAAATCGGTCGGGCGCCGGCGAAGAACCTCAAGGTAATCGCGCTTGGCCTCCTCGAACCGGCCTTGCTCGCGCAACAGTCCGGCGCGTTCGGAGCGCGCGGCAATATCGTCGGGAGCGCGCTCCAGCGCACGATCAAGCTCGCCGATGCGAAGGCTCCGGTCGAGGCGTTGCAAACGTTCGATCACGGGACGCTGCGGTCCTTTCCGGCGCGGCGAATCAGCGGCGTTGAGCGAGGATAATAAGAGGGCGCCGGCGTCCAAAGCGCCGGATTAGAACAAAATTTACCATGACGGAGGACGATCCGCCGGCAAGCGAAATCCGACAGCAAAGGCTCCGCCATGGCGACAAATGCGGCCGGCAACAGCATCGTTTTGGGCGATCCGGCGCCGTGGTTCGGCGCGCCGCTGATCGGCGAAGGCGCCTTCAATCTCCAGGTCGCGGCCGGCCGCTGGATCGTGCTGAGCTTTTTGGGCTCGCCAGCCGATCCCCAAGCGGACCGCGAACTGACGAAGCTCCTGCGCGACATGCAAATTTTCGATGAGGACCGGATCGTCTTCTGCGGCATTTTCACCGCGCCGCCGCAAGACGCGACGCCTTATGTGGCGATGAGCACGCCTGCGATCTCCTTTCTCGCCGACTATGACGGCGCCATCAGCCGATCGTTCGGCGCCGACGAACTGCCGCGCACCGTCGTGCTCGATCCGATGCTGCGCGCGATCGCCGATATTCCCTGGGACCATCGCCGCCGGCCATGCCGAGACGGTGCACGGGTCCTGCAGAGCCTGCCGGCGGTCGACGATTCCGCGGGCGTGCCGCTGACCGCGCCGGCGCTGATCGTGCCGCGGGTGTTCGATTTCGAGCTCTGCGACTTCCTCGTCCAGGTCTACGACAAGATCGGCGGCAAGGATTCCGGCTTTCTGTTCGACCGCGACGGCAATACATCGACCCTCGTCGACCACCGTCTCAAACGCCGCAACGATCTGAGCATCCTGGTGCCGGAGGTGCGCGAGACGATCCGCGGCCAGATCGTGCGCCGCCTGGTGCCGGCGATCGAGCGCTTCTTTCAGTTCTCGGCGACCCGGATGGATCGCTATATCGTCGCCTGCTACGACAGCGCGCATCGGCGGCCATTTCCATCGGCACCGCGACAACGTCAATGTCGGCGCGCAGCATCGCCGCTTTGCCGTCACCATCAACCTCAACAAGGACTATGACGGCTGCGATCTGGTCTTTCCCGAATTCGGCAGCCGCAGCTATCGCGCGCCGCATGGCGGCGCCATCGTCTTTTCTTGCGGCGCGCTGCATCAGGTGACGCCGGTGACGCGCGGCAAGCGCTACGCTTTCCTGGCCTTCCTCTATGGCGAAGCCGATGCGGCGTTGCGCGAGAGGAACGATTCCAAGATCGTGCAAAGCGAATTCCGCTATAGCGGCGCGATGTCGGATCGGCTGTTCCCGGACGACGCCGCGCCACGCTCGAGCGCCGCGCCGGCTGAAGCCGAAGGGCACGATAGCGGCGCTTCGCGGTAATGCCTTAAAATTTGGCGGTGAATTCGTCCCACGCTTGACAGGGGGAGTCCGTTATCCCTATTCATAATGCAGATGCTCGGTAGCGTTCCGGCAGGGCGATGGAGTTCGCCTCAACTGCCCCAAGGGCTGATAACTCCTTTCATCCAATCGCGGACGAAAGGATTCTCGTTTGAAATCCCCACTTTACCGATCGAGACGGCCTGAAGACGGCAGCCATGTGCGCGGCCGCGGTACGGTACAAGCTCGGTCACCGACTGCATGCGGCTCAAAGGTGCGGAGTCGACCGTGATGCTCCGCGACATCGTCCTGCAAATTTGCCAGGTGCTTGCCGGTACTGCTGTTGGCGCCGCTGCTGCAGGGCATCGATCCAGCAATTCGAAGAGCGCGTGCAGCTCGCGCAGGGGCCCGGCATTTTCCAGCCGTATCGCGATCTGTGGAAGCTGTTTCACAAGCAGATCGTCGTTCCCGAAACCGCCTCCTGGATTTATTGGATCGCCCCGTTCGTCGCCTTCACCGCGATGCTGACGGTGCCGATCCTCATTCCGGTCTTGACCGATTTTCCGCTGCCGCTGTCCGACATGGGCGACATTCTCGGCGGCGGCCTGATCCTCACGCTCGGATCGTTCATGGTCGTGCTGGCCGGCCTCGACTCCGGCAGCGCCTATGGCGGCATCGGC
Source organism: uncultured Alphaproteobacteria bacterium (assembly GCA_963714345.1). Classification (GTDB taxonomy): domain Bacteria; phylum Pseudomonadota; class Alphaproteobacteria; order Rhizobiales; family Xanthobacteraceae; genus BOG-931. The sequence continues at coordinate 65,776 of CAVQOD010000017.1, forward strand.
TCGAGCCGCGCCGTGATGGTGGCAATCCTCGCCGAGCCGACGCTGATCCTCGTCTTCGTCGGCATCACGCTGCTTGGCAAAGGCGATGCTGCCGTTCGTCGTCAACCATCTGCTGGTCGGCAACCCGGCCGTGTATTGGAGCCCGGCCCACCTGTTTCTGATTTCGGCATTTTTCATCCTGCTGATCGTCGAGACCGACCGCCTGCCGATCCATTCCAGCACGCATATCGAAGTCTACATGATCGAAGAAGGCCGCATCCTCGAATATTCCGGCCCGCTGCTCGCGCTGCTCAGCTGGGCGTCGATGATGAAGCAATTCATCCTCTACACGATCTTCTGCAACGTTCTGCTGATGCCCATGGGGACTGTCGCGCGAGGGCACCGCGCTTGGCGTGCTCGGCTCGGTCGTCGCGCTTGCTGGCAAATTGCTGATGGTCGCCGTGTGCCGTGGTCGTCGTCGAAACCGCGCAATCGCGCCTGCGCTTCTACCGCTACCAGGAACTGCTCGCGGCTTCGTTCGTGTTCGCCATCCTCGCCATCATCGGAACCAGCTGGTGTAACCATGCTGGTCGCCCATCTCGATCCGCTCGCCGCGTCGCTCTTCAGCCTGATGGCCATCGCCAGCCTGCTGCTCGCCTTCGTGATGCTCGGCTCGCGCTGGCTCAACGATTATCTCTACGCTTTCACCGCCAAGTCCTGGATCATCGCCGCGCTTGTCGGCGGCGGTCGGCATTCTACGGCAGCTATCCCGAACTTTATCTCATCGCGGTCCTCACCGCGCTGTTTCGCGGTCTGCTGCTGCCCTATCTCATCTGGCGCATCATCCGGCGGCTCAACGTCGAGCGCGAAATCCACGAAATCCTGGAGCCGAGTTCGACGCTGGTCGCCGGCGCGCGTCTGCGTCCTTTTCGCGCTCGTCGTCTCGTATCACATCGGGGCAATCGCTTGGCCTTGCCGGCACGGTCGCCGTTCTGGCGCTGACCGTCATGCTGTCGATGAAACTGATCGGCTTTCTGATGCTGACGGTGCGGCACGAGGCGACTGAGCCAGATTCTCGGCCTCCTCATTCTGGAAAACGGCATCTTCCTCGGCGCCCAAATTCTGGTGCCCGGCATGCCGATGCTGATCGAAATCGTGATCCTGTTTGATCTACTGGTCGTCGTCGCCTGCTTCGGCGTCCTGGTGCGCTACCTCGTCGCCCATGTCGGCAGCACGAGCAGCCGCGACCTCAAGCGGCTGGTGGGCTGACGATGATCGCCGCGCTCCTTCTCGCGATCGATGATTGCTCCGGCGGCCGCCGCCGTCGGCTGCATGCTTGATCCGCGCGCCGCGCGTCGCGGAGGGTCTCAATCTCGCCGCCGGCCTCGTCGTGTTTGCCGCCGCCATTCCGCTTGACGATCCTGAGCGCGGGCGGACCTCATCATTATCTGGCACGACTACGTCATCGTCGACATGCACCGGCGCCTGGGTCATCCTGTGCACCGCCGATGGTCTATCTGCTCGCCTCGATCTACGTCGATCGGCTACATGCGCCTGCTCGGCGAGGAGCGAGCGGCTGTAGAGCTTCTATGCGCTGTTCTCCGGCTTCGCGCTGACCATCCTGCTGAGCTCGGTGATGAACAATATCGGCCTCTACTGGATTGCGATCGAGCTGACGACGCTGGTCAGCACCTTCCTGGTCGGCTTCGAGCGCGCGGCCGAAAGCATCGAGGCGGCCTGGAAATACATCATCATCATTTCCGCCGGCATCAGTCTCGCACTGCTCGGAACGGTTCTTTTCTACTGGTGCGGCAGCTTCGTGCTTGGGCCGACTTACGACATGACCTGGGACACGTTGCGCCAGGCGGCGCCAAAGATGAATCCCGCGCTGGCGGCGCTTGTCTTATCTGCTGGTGCTGGTCGGCTACGGCACCAAAGTCGGCCTCGCGCCGATGCATACCTGGCTGCCGGACGCGCACAGCGAAAGCCCGGCACCGGTCTCGGCCATGCTGTCCGGCGCACTGCTCAATAGCGCCATGCTTGGCATCGTCCGCTATCTTGCGATCGCCGAGGCCGCGCAGAGCGGGCCGTCTCGCGCGCACCGCGCTGGTCGCCTTCGGCATCTTTGTCGCTGTTCGTCGGCGCGCTTTTCATCGTTCGTCAGAACGGCATCAAGCGACTGATGGCCTATTCCAGCGTCGAGCACATGGGCGTGCATCGCGCTCGGCTTCGGCTTCGGCGGACCGCTCGGCGTCGCCGGCGCGCTCTATCACATGCTCAATCATTCGCTGAACAAGTCGCTGATGTTCTTCGGCGCCGGCAATGTCATGCGCAGCTACGGCACGAAGGAAATCGCGCAGCATCCACGACGTCTGGGCGCGCTTTCCGGTGCAGGGCGCGCTGTGGCTCGCCGGCGCAGCCGCCATCACCGGCGCGCCGCCATTCGGCTTGTTTCTCAGCGAACTCGTCATCCTGCGCGCCGGCTTCGAGCACGGCTACGACTGGGCCGTCTATGTCATGGTCGTGCTGTTGATCGTCATCTTCATCGGCTTCCTCAATCATTTTCGCGCCATGTATTTCGACGCCGACGGCGCTGCCGCGGCGATCGGCCGGCAGCGCTGAGCCGCTGGTGCGTGACGCCGATGTGGCTCGCGCTGGTGCCGCTTCCTGGTGTTCGGCGTGTGGTGGCCGAGCGAGCTGTGGGACCATTTCATCGGCGATCGCCGCAGGCTGCTTGACGGGAGCCTGCGCCATGACCCTGCCGCGCACGCAATCTCGCTGCGCCCGGCGGAATTGAAGGACGCCGCAACCGTCTGCTCGCGTCCGGTGGCCGCATGCAGATGGCCTATGCCTGGTATCCGGAGCCGCGAGCGGCTCGAGCTGCGCTACATCGCAAGCCCGGCCGGCCAACGCGCCGTTCGCGATCTGGCGCTGCGACGCGAACGAGCCGGTGCCGAGTCTGGCCGGCGTGTCGCCGCTGTTGAGCTGGTACGAACGCGAGATCATCGATCTGTTCGGGCTTGCGTTTTCTCGATCACCCGCAGCCGCATCGGCTGGTGCTGCACGAGGGCGTCGATTCGGCATGCCGCCGTTCGCGCCGGACTATCCGCCGGATCGCGCCGCTGCGCGTGGCAGCGAACGCAGCAGGCCGTTCCGGAACTCGCCGGCGCCGAGGCCGACGTGCAGCTGCTGCCGTTCGGTCCGGTGCGCGCCGACGTCGTCGAGTCCGGCGAGTTTCTGTTCTTCTATGTCGGCGAAGCCATCCTGCACTACCATCCGCGTCTGTTCTTCAAGCATCGCGGCATGGAAAAGCGGTTCGAGGGGCTTGACGCCAGCGCGCGGCATCGTGCTGGCTGAGCGGGTATCCGGCGTCGGCAGCGTGGCGCACGCGCTGGCCTATTGCCAGGCGGTGGAAGCCGCGTGCGAATTGCGTCGTGCCGCCGCGCGCGCAATGTCTTGCGCGTCCTGCTCGCCGAGCTGGAGCGGCTCTACAACCATCTGCATTATCTCGGCCACCTCTGCCACACCACCACGCTGAAGGTCGGCGAGGCCGAAGGCAAGTTTCTGGAGGAGCACGCCAAGCAACTCAATACGCTGGCTGACCGGCAGCCGGTTTCTGCGCAGCGTCCTGACGCCCGGCGGGGTGCGCCGCGATCTGTCGCCGAAGGCATGGCTCGGCGCGGCGCTCGAATGCGCTGCGCGAGCGGTTTTCGCGCTATGCTCGGCACATGGAGAATACCACGAGCCATCTCGACCGGCTGATCACGACCGGCATAGCTCGATCGCAGCCTCGCCTTCGATCAGGGCGCAACCGGCCCGGTCGAACGGGCCTCCGGCGTCGACCGCGACCTGCGGCGCGATCATCCTTATGCCGCCTATGCTGAGCTTGCCGCCGGCCGTCGCCGGTGCGCGAGGCGGGCGATGCCCATGCCCGCGCGCAGGTGCGCATGGCGGAGGTGGAAGCCAGCATCGCGTTGATGCAGCGCGCGCTCGATGCTGCTGCCCGACGGTCCGGTGCGCGCGGAATGCGATGCCGCTGCCGAATAGCCGAAGGACTTGGCTGGACCAAATCGCCGCGCGGCACACTGTTCTATGCGGTGCATATCGACGGCGACGGCAAGCTTACGCGCGTCAAGATCAAGTCGCCGTCGTTTTCGAACTGGCGGGTGTTTCCGTTCACCGTGCACGACAGCAACATGATGGACTACGCGATCAACGAGGCGAGCTTCGGCCTCACCATCGCCGGTTGCGATCGCTAGGAGCCGCTGATGCCGCTATGGACACTTGTTGGGCTTGCTGCACGGCAAGCGAGACGGCGCCCTGGCCGCTGGCGCGAAGGTACCGACGGTCAGGAAGGCTTGCTCGGCATGCCGCGCTACGAACCGGAGCTGTGCAGCGACGACTGCAAAGCCTGCGCCGACATCTGCCCGACCAAGGCGATCACCATGCGCGCCGCGACCGGACCCGGCGGCCGGCTCGACGTCGATTACGGCCGCTGCGTGGTCTGCCAGCTTTGCACCGAGGCGTGCCCGACCGGCGCGATGAGCCCGTCGTCCGACTGGGCGTTCGGCGTCCGCGCGCGCGACGATCTCGATCTGGGCGAAGCCGCGGCCGCCGCCGCCCGTTGCCGGCGCGCGAGACGCGGCGCGCGTTCCGGCGCAGCCTGCATGTGCGCCACGTCGACGCCGGCTCATGCAACGGTTGCGAATCCGAACTGCAGGCGTTGAACAATCCGTTCTACAACCTGCACCGGCTCGGCATCTTCTTCACCGCGTCGCCGCGTTTCGCCGACCTGCTGCTGGTCACCGGACCGGTGACCAACGCCATGCTCGATCCGCTGCGCGCGACCTATGAGGCGATGCCGGAGCCGCGCTGGGTCATGGCGGTCGGCACCTGCGCCGTCTCGGGCGGCATCGCCGAAGGCGGCTATGCGTCCGGCCACGGCCTCGACGGCGTCCTTCCGGTCGACATCTATCTGCCCGGTTGTCCGCCCAATCCCGCCGGCGATCATCCAGGCGCTGTTGATGTTTCTCGACCGCGCGCCGCAACGGGTGAAAGGAGGCCGGCTTGTCGAATGACCTCCTGACCGTCAGCGTTCGTCGCCTGGCTTGTCAGCTGCGCTCATCGCGCTCACCGGCACGCGGCTGCCGCTGCTCACGCGCACATTGCTGGTCCTTGGCAGCGTCGCCGGCATTCCTCGCGGCGATCCTGGCATTGCCCGGACGGCACAATCGCCGTCGCATTGCCGACCCAGCTTGCCGGCGCGGCCGGTCGCCTTTCAGATCGCGCCGCGAAGGCGCTATGGCTTCTCGGTTTCGGCTTGGTGCCGGCGGCGCTTGCCTGCGCGCTGGCGACCCCGGCGCGTGCAAGGCCAAGCCGGCTGGCTGTTCGGCGCCGCCATGAGTCTGATCGGCGCGCTCGGCGTTTTCGGCTTGCGCGACGGCGCCGGCTTCCTGATCGCCTGGGAGATCATGAGCTTCGGCGGCGCGGTAATGATCCTCTGCGAAAAGCTGTCGCCGAGCCGGCCGGCCGGTATCTGTTCATGCTCGGCCTTCTCGAGGTCGGCGCGGTCGCGCTTGTCCTCGCGATTCTGCTCCTCGCTGTCAGCAGCCATTCCTTCGCATTCGGATGCGTTCGGCGCGGGCGCCGGCGAATCTCGCCGGCGCCGACGCTAGCGGCCATAGCGGCGTATTGCTCATCATCGGCTTTGGCGCCAAGCTCGGCCTATTGCCGTTCTACGAATGGTTCCCGGCCGCTTACGGCGCCGGCAGCGGCGCAACCGGCGCGCTGATGTCGGGCGTGGTGCTCAATGCGGCGTTCTACGGCTTGAGCCGCGGCCTGCTGGAATGGGCGCCCGGCCAGAATGCGAGCGTTGCCGCCGGCATCGGCATTTTTCTCATCACCGTTGCGGTGCTCAGCGCGGTGCTCACCGCGCTCTACGCGTTCCAGCAGGAGGATTGGCGCACGCTGCTGAGCTTCTCGTCGGCGGAGAACGCCTCGATCGCGGTCGCCATGCTCGGCACCGCCTTGATTTTCCGCGGCCACGGCATGCCGGAACTCGCAAGCCTGGCGTGGACGGTGGCCTTGCTGCATCTGGCCGGACACGCACTGGCCAAGGGCGGCCTGTTCCTCGCCGCCGACGGCGTTTATCGCCGCACCGGCCGCTACAGCATCATTCACACCGATCTGTTGCGGCGCAGTTCCTGGCTGTTCGGCTTCGGCGCGCTGTTTGCCGCGATGAGCCTTGCCGCCATGCCGCCGCAGGCCGGCTTCGTCAGCGAATGGTACATGTTCGAGACGGTGTTCCAGGGCTTTCGCCTCGACACGCTGGCCGGCCGGCTGGTCATGGCGCTGGCCGGCGCCGGCCTCGCCTTGACCGTGGCCATCGCGTTCGCGACCTATGTCAAGGTCTTCGGCATCGGCCTGCTCGGCCGGACGGCGCGGCAATTCGCGCCGATCGGGCCGGCCTGCGGATTGGCCGTCGGCCTGCTTGGGCTTGCGGCGTTCTGGCGCTCGCCGTCGGCATGCCGGTCTGGCTTGACTCGCTGCAAGGCGCGGTCACCGCGCGAATTCGGCACGCAATGCCGCGCACGACATGCATGACGGCCTGTTGCTGGTGCCGCTGACCGCCAAATTCGCCTTCATCTCGCCGACCATGCTGGTCGTCGTCATGCCGTTACTCGCCATCATCCCGATCGCGCTGGTGATCGCAAACCGGCGCTTCGCCATACGCCGCGTTCCGGTCTGGTACGGCGGCTTCGACCAGGATCCGGCGCAAGCCTCGACCACGGCGCTGACCTTCTCGAATGCGCTGCGAACCTTCTACAGCTTCGTCTATCGGCCGAAGGGAGGACACCAAACGGGAAGCGAACGGCGTCCATTACTTCGTTCATCGTCTGGTATTCACCCACGACGTCGCGCCGATCTTTGGGCCTTACCTGTTTCGCGCCGGTCACCCGCGCCGTTTACGCCGTGGCCGGACCGGTTCAAAGCGCTGCAATCCGGTAAGCTGAATTTTTATTTGGCATTGATCGGCATGCATTGCTGATCGTCATTCTCGCGCTCGTGCTGTATTGAAGTCGTAACAGTGAGAAACCGCCGCTGCGATCGTCGTGTCCTGCGGCCAAAAAACGAGACGGCAAGGAAAGCGCCGTATAGGCGCGCTTGCCAAGGGAGCGACGACCATGAGAGTCAGGCTCAATCGCAATTGATGGAGATCATAAGACTCAATGGGACTATATGTTCTTGTCGCACTCGGCGGCGCGATCGGGACGACCGGGCGCTACTTCTTATCCGGAGTGGCGGCGCGCCTGATCGGGGAGACGTTCCCGTGGGGCACACTCATCGTCAACGTGACCGGCTCATTCATCATCGGTTTCTTTGCCGCTCTCACCGGGCCGGATGGCAGGCTTTATGTCGGCATCGACTGGCCGCCAGTTTGTTCATGACCGGCATCTGCGGCGGCTACACCACCTTTTCTTCGTTCAGCCTGCAAACGCTCAACCTGATGAACGACGGCGAATGGTTTAGCGCCGGCGCGAATATCGGCTTATCGGTGGTGCTTTGTCTGATTGCCGTTTGGGCCGGCGCGCTCCTCGCCGGTACGATTAACGCGCTAAAATGGACATGACCATGGAAATTCCGCGCGACGCCGTCCTGCTTCGCATCTTTTTCGGGGAGGACGACAAGTTCAATCGGTTGCCGCTGCACGAGGCGATCGTATTGAAAGCGCGCGAAATGCACCTTGCCGGAGCGACCGTGCTGCGCGGCCATGTCGGTTTCGGCCATTCGAGCCACATTCATACGACCAAGATTTTGCGGCTGTCGCAGGATTTGCCGGTGGTGGTTGAAATCGTCAATTCGCAGGAAAGGATCGACGCGTTTCTCCCGATCCTGGACGGCATGATGACGAGCGGACTGGTCACCATCGAAAAGGTCCAAGTACTTCAATACGGCGCTGACAAAGCCGTAGGCTCGGCCGCGCCGCGGCCGGGCGCCGCGTGAAACAAATAGACGGGGGACGCTGCGATGGACTGGGAATGACCGGAAAGACGGCGCTGGTCACCGGCGGCAGCGAAGGCATCGGCAAGGCGATCGCGCGGGCGCTCGCCGGCGAAGGCGTCGACGTCGCGATCTGCGCGCGGCGCAAAGGACCGCTGGAAGAGACCGCCGCCGAAATCGCCAAAGCCACCGGCCGCAAGATCGTCGCCATTGCCGCCGATCTGACCAAGCCGGCCGACGCCGAGAATTTCGTCAAAGCAGGCCCATGCCGCGCTCGGCCGCATCGACATCCTGGTCAACAATGCCGGCTCGTCGCCCGGCGGCGTGCTCGATCATTTGAGCGAAGAGGATTGGGCGCAATCGCTGCAGCTCAAATTCATGGGCTATGTGCGCTGCATGAAGCACGTTCTCCCGATCATGCAAAAGCAGAAGAAAGGCCGCGTCGTGAACCTGATCGGCAATGACGGCGTCAAAGTCTCCTATTGGGAGATCGCGCCGGGCGCGGCGAACGCCGCCGGACAAAATCTGACGAAATCGCTCGCCAGCCAATACGGCAAGGACAATATCAGCTTCGTCGTCGTCAATCCCGGCCCGGTGCGCACCGAACGCTGGGCCGGCCTGGTCAAAGCGATGGCGCGCGACATGAAACTTTCCTACGAGGAAGCCGACAAACTGGCGCCGGCCTCGATCCCGCTCGGCCGCATCGCCGAATGCGAAGAAGTGGCCAATCTCGTCGCCTATCTCGCCTCCGACCTCGCCTTCTTCGTCAACGGCACCATGATCGAAATCGACGGCGGCCAGGACAAGGTGCTGATGGACCGCATGCGTGACCGGTGAACGCCGGCCGTGCACTGTCGTCAGTCCCGCACCAAACGGCACGCGGGTCGCGCCACGGAGAAGGCGGCTTGCGCCGGAGCGTCTCATCTTTTGTGACGCGACACTAAGCCTCCCTGCCCGCGCTTGGCAACGCCCCCCGCTGCTTTATAGTCGGCGCCGCAAACGCGCGGGCATCGGTCCAAAAAGACGCGTCGGGTTCACACAGAGGGTGGGATCAATGTCTGCACGAACAATCGGATTCTGCGCCGGCAAATGCCTGGGGCTCGGCGCCGCCTTAGCGCTCGGCATGGTCGCACTGACCGTTCCGGCGTCTGCCGCCGACTTCGTCTTGAAATTCGGCACCGCGACGATGAACGAGACCCAGCACCAGTTCATCAAGTTCTACAAGGAAGAGGTCGAGAAGGCCTCTGGCGGCCGCATCGAGGTGCAAATCTACCCGGCGAGCCAGCTTGGCCCGATTCCGGCCGAAATCCAGGGCGTACAGCTCGGCACCGTCCAGGGTTATATCGGCCCGGTCGATTTCTTCGTCGGCGTCGATCCGCGCTTCGGCGTGTTCTCGGCGCCGATGCTGTTCAAGAGCAATGAAAACGCCATTGCGACGGTGCAGGATCCGGCGATTCAAAAGGCGATGTTCGACATGCTGACGCCGAAACGCATGGTCGGCATCGCCACCATGGATATCGGAGCGTCCGACTACGGCGCCAAGAAGGGGATCATGCGGCTGGCGGATTTCGCAGGCAAGAAACTGCGCATCAACGGCACCGAGCTCGAGCGCAAGAAGATGGCGGCGCTCGGCGCCACCGGAATCGGCATGCCGCTGTCCGACGTGGTGCCGGCGCTCGATCAAGGCACGATCGACGGCACGATTTCCGGGCTTTCGGTGTTTGTCTCCTTCAAGATGAACGATCTTCTCAAGGTGATCACCGTCACCAACGACACCTACATCATTTCGCTCGCCGTCATCAGCAAGCCCTGGTTCGATACGTTGCCGCCGGATTTGCAGAAGATCGTCATCGACGCCGGCAAGGACACGCAGGCCAAGGCGCAGCAGTATAATGTCGACTTCACCAAGAATCTGGTGGAGACCTGGACCAAGCTTGGCGGCACCGTGCATACGCTGCCCGACGACGACCTCGCCAAGATCAAGACGCTGCTCGATCCGGTCGCCGACCAGGCAACCAAGGATCAGCCGGCGGTGCACGACATGCTGCAAACGGTGCGCGCAGCGGTCGCCAAACACTGAACGATCACACTCGCCGTCATTGCGAGGAGCGTAGCGACGAAGCAATCCAGCTCTGCACTACCGCCTGGATTGCTTCGCTTCGCTCGCAATGACGAACATTCAGTGCGCTCGCGCGATCGCCTTCGAGGCTCGTCGTCCATGCGCCGACCAACTCAGGGTGGATTTCATGAAGCAAATTCTTCTGCGTGGCGCCACAGCTCTCGTCGTCGTGCTGCGCATCGCCGCCGGAACCATGCTGATGCTCAGCGTCGGCATCAACTTCGCCAACATCATCGGCCGCTACGTCTTCTCGGTATCGCTGTATTGGGCCGAAGAGGCGATGCTGTTCCTGATGATCGGCTGCGTCTTCTTCGGCGCCGCCCAGGCCGGCTGGCTCGGCCGCCACATCCGCATGGACGTCGTCATCTCGCTGTTGCCGCCGCGCGCGCGAAAAATCTGCGATGTGCTGTCCGATATCGTCACCATCGCCGCCTGCGTTGCGGTCGCGGTGTTCGCCTGGCCGGTCATGACCATGTTCTACGAGCTCGACCAGCGCAGCGAGACCGCGAACATCCCGCTCGTCATTCCGCAGTCCGCCGTGCCGATCGGTCTATTGCTGATGGCGCTGTTGATCGCCGTACGGCTGATCGCGGTCGGCGTCCGCCACGACGACATTATCGCGAGCCGGGACGTCGAGCATTGAAATGGCGACGTTCGTCTATTTCATCCTGCCGGTGATTTTACTGATCCTCGGCCTGCCGATCTTCGTCGTCCTGCTGTTGACCTCGTTCACCGCGATCGTCTTCGTCGCTCATGTGCCGACCGACGCGGTGCAGACTTATATGTTCGGCAGCCTCGACAATTTTCCGCTGCTGGCGGTGCCGTTCTTCGTGCTGGCGGGCGAGATCATGGGCCGCGGCGGCATCGCCGAGCGCGTCGTGACCTGGGTGGTGTCGATCATCGGCGGCGTGCGCGGCTCGCTGGCGGTGACGACGGTGGCGTCTTCGGAGCTGTTCGGCGCCATGGCGCATACCTCGGTGGGCACCGTCGTCGCCATCGGACGGCTGTTGTTTCCGTCGCTGACCAGGCACGGCTACAGCGAGCGCTTCGCCATCAGCCTGATTACCTCCTCGGGCGCGGTCGCGGTGATCATTCCGCCGTCGATCGCGATGATCCTTTACGCCATGACGGCGGAGGTCTCCGCCATCAAATTGTTCACCGCCGGCATTCTGCCAAGTCTCTTGATCGGCGTCGTCGACGCCGTCTATGTGATGGTCTACGCGCGGATCAAAATGGTGCCGCTGTCGGCCCCGGCGCGCTGGAAGAATATCTGGGCCTCGACCAAGGAGGCGAGCTGGGCGCTCGGCACCATTGTCGTGATCTTCGGCGGCATCTATGGCGGCATCTTCACGCCGACCGAGGCCGCCGGCGTGGCGGTGGTCTATTCGCTGTTCGTGGCGATGTTCGTCTACCGTACGGTCGGCGTCGTCGAATTGTTGCAGATCATCGTCAATTCGGTGGTGCTGATCGGACAAATCCTCATCATCGTCACCGCCGCCGGCGTCTATTCCTGGCTGATGACCACGAGCGGAATTCCGCAAAACGTCATCCACGGCGTCACCGCATTGCACCTGCCGCACTGGCAGACGCTGTTGTTCGTCAATGCCGGACTGCTCGTCGCCGGCAGCTTTCTCGAGCCGGCGCCGGCGATCCTGATCCTCACCCCGCTCCTTCTCCCGGTCGTCGAAACCGCCGGCATCGACGCCATCCACTTCGGCATCATCATGGCGGTGAATTTGTCGATCGGCCTTTACATGCCGCCGTTCGGGCTCAACCTGTTCGCCGCGCGCGCCGTCTTCAACGTGCCGATGGGCGTGATCTATCGCGGCGTGCTGCCGTTCGTCGTCGTGAATTTCCTGGCGCTCTTGGTGATCACCTACGTGCCGGCGATCTCGATGGCGCTTATCGGCGCCAGCCGCTAGCGGCTCATCGCGCTGCGTCACGAGCGCCAAAATCACAAATGTGGCGGCGGCCGTATCGCCATAATTCCCACCCGATCGATTCCTGTCGACAAATTCCGCTATCGTTTGACAATTCTGTGTCGTTGGCATGGAATTGGCATGGCAGCACGGTGAGCAGTCGGCAAGTGCCGCCATTGGGGATGGGGTGTTCGACATTTATGCGGGCGCCGCGGTGAGCAGCAGGGTTGGGATGGGCGATTCGCCATTCCCGGCGGCAGCCCCTGCGTTTCCTTTGCACTGGTGCCTATTCGATCGCGCTTCCCGGAACCGCAGTACTTCCGGCGCGATGGAGACCTGCTCGATTTGCATTTGCCGACAAATCGGCCCGGCCTCGCGCTCCGCTGCCGCATCGATTTCGAGTTCCCAGGATTTCTTGCGCTTGCGGCGCGACCTGAATCGCGTCGTGAACCACCGCTCGTCGGCATGGGCTATCGCGGGGATGCAGCTTTTGCTCGCGTTATGCGGCTGGATCGTCGAAGGCTTCGACGGGGCGTACCGGGTGGTCGCCAACGGCGGTCCACAACCGAATAGCCGGGCGATTTCGCGCGAGGCGATGTACAACTGGTTCGGCGCGCGACTGCTGACGGCCGCCGAAATGCCGGGACTGTTCAATCTCCTGGCGGACGTTTGCCGCCGGGCCGGCTTGCGCCGATTGCCCGAGCTCTATTACGTCGCGGCGCGCAGCGACATGAACGCCTACGCGATCGGCGGTCCGGACGGCGCGGCCATCGTACTGACCGGGGGATTGCTCAACGGCATGACGCCGGGCGAACTCGCCGGCATTCTGGCCCATGAAATCGCCCACATCTGCAATAACGATAGCTGGGCGATGGATTGGATGGCCGAGCTTCGGCGTGCCATCGAATCGACGTCGCTGACCGGGCTTGCATTATTGCACACGCGCAATGGACTTCCGTCTGCGCATCGCGCGCTGGCGGCACTGTTGAGCGCCGCTCCGGCAATCGGTCAACTGCTTTGCTTGGCTTTGTGCCGCATCCGCGAATTGGATGCCGACGCGACGGCGCTCGAGCTGACCGAAGACTTAGACGGACTCGTCGCGGCGCTCGATAAGCTGGAACGCCACCATACTGGTTATCCGGTGATGTCCAGCGCGGCCATCGACGACGGCTCGCGTCTGCTGCGCAGCCACCCCGCGACAGCGGAGCGGGTCGACAGTTTGCTCAGTCTTGCTCATTGATCTCGCGCATTGATGTTCAAATTGCGGTGGCCAAATGGCATTACCGACCGCGCCGGAACTTCGCCAGCTTGCGGCACTCAACGCCTAAAACTTCCGCACAAAAAATCGTAGCACCCTCGCAACCAATTCAACGGTTCAGGCATTGCAAAATCAAATGTTCGACAGCGAACATTTGGGAGGTAGAGCACGGCCGCAGGCACCATGAAGGGCACGGCGCTTGCGTGAGTTCCACCGCGACAATCTGGCTAGTCGCGTGATCCAACTCAATTCGTCCGGTTCCATGCATTCGCCTACCCGAGCAATGCGGCGGCCTAGCCGTATTGAGTGAGATGACAGAATTTTTCTTGCACCCCGGACTGACGCCGGGTGCGAGGGCAACCGATCTTGGTCGTTGCGGGCTGCGGGGCGCCAACGAGCAAACGAGCACAGGAGAGTTCTGCGATGAATTACTACGAGACCCAACAGCAATATCCGATGCACAATCCGCAGTTCAATCCGCAGCAATGGACGCCTTTCGGTCCGCAGTTTTGGCAAGGCGCCGGTTCCGGATTGGGGCAAGCGGCTTATGGGCAGCAATTCGGCCAATACGGCGCTCAGCCGCCGATCGGCGCTTTCGGCCATAACGTCGGATGGGGTTCGCAACCGCAATGGTGGGGTCAACAGCAACGTCAGCTGTCGCAAAACGATGTCGGCGAAGTGGTCCGCCAATTGCTGCCGGCACTGCCCCAAATCCTTGCGCAGGCGCAACAGTCGCCGGCGTCACTCGGCTACGCCGCGTACGGCCAAACGCCGCGGCTACTGAGCCAGCAGGATGTCAACGAAGTGGTTCGGCAAATTTTACCCTTCGTGCCGCAGATCGCCGGCATGCTGCAGGGTCAACCGCAGTTCCAATCGTTGGGCATGCAGGGCAATCCGTTCGGGCTGCATGGATTCCCGCAATTCCAGTCGGCATTTGGCGGTGCAACGCCATGGGGACAGTCGCAGCGTCAACTGACCCAACAAGACGTCGCGGACATCACGCGCCAGCTGGTCGGGATCATTCCCCAGGTCATCGGCAATCTGCAAACGCTAAATCAAAATCAGCAGCGGATGATTTGACGCCGCGATATGCACAGTCGGCGGCCGTCGCGCATGGCGTGGCGGCGGCCGCCGGCACGCATCGTGCAGCTTTCTTCTTTGATGGAGAATACCAATGTCTGAAATCATCGAACCCGTCCGCTGCCGGCCGTTCCGGCCCGGCTGCCGGATCGCAACCGCCAGATCTCCAGCAGCTTGTCGGGCTGCTCGGCAATTTAATGCCGCTTCTTCTGCGCTTTCAGTCGCAGGTTTTGAAATCGCCATTCCAACTGGGATTGGCGGTGCCGGAGGCGGTCATCGATCATCAGGCCGCTGGCAGCCTTGTCGAGGATATGGTCGCCGGAGCGCTGCGTTCGCTCTCCGCTTACCTCGAGGCCAATGCCGGCCAAAACGCGGGCCTGAGTAATTGCGTCCCCATCGTCACCCAGGCGACGCAGCTTCTTGCCGCACGCAACTATACCCAGGCGCTCAACTTGATCTGGATGGTCTATCGCGCGATTACCGCGATCGGGGCAGGCGACCCCCGGATTCCGCCGCTGCGGCCGCGCGGGCATGCTTCGGAGCAGCCCTCATCGCTTCATTGAGGGACGCGCTGCGATATCGATTTTCCGATTGCGTTATCGGTTCTGATCAAATCAGAATCGATAACGCCCGCTTGCCGTTTGCCGAGTGACGTTTCGTTTCAAGCAACGTTGCCGTTTCAGACGACGTTGCTATTGAAATAGATCGAGCCCCAGAGCACCAGAGCCCACATCACAGCGAGCGTGGCGAGTGCCTCGATTGCGATCATTGTGATCCCTCCCTTTGGCGCCGACTTTCCTCCGACGTTCGAGCCTTTGCCGATCGCGCTAATGGCTGGGTTATCAATCCGTCTCGCCCGACAACGCGACGACGCTGTCGGCGGCCGGAGCGTGCCGCTCCGTCAGCTCCGCTTGCAGCCGCTCGGCCTCTTCCTCCATGCCGATCCAACGCAGTTTGCGAATGAGCTTAACCAGCTCATTCGAGCCGCGCTGGGCCGCGGCGGCATCGGCCAAGTTTTGTTGCGCGCTTTGTTGCGCGCCCAATGGGTCGAGCGTGACGGCCATGAACGTTCTCCCGTTTTTTTGTTGCGCGACGGTGTCGCCATCGCGACGCTAATTCTGCTCGCCGCGTTGACGCTATGGCGTCCCGCGGCGGCGCAGGCGTGACTCGCACGCGCTAGCTTTTACCTGTTGGCGTCCGTTAGCAAGGCAGCAACAGTGCGCCGCAACATGGCCGTCGCCGCCGCGACGCCGCCGCGCGCCGTTATGCGCTGGCGGTCGCAATCGTTTCGTCGATTGGATAATCGACCGGTGGCGCCGCTTCCTTGGCCGACGCCTGCAAATGCAGAGTTTCGGCAATGAACGTATCGACGTCGCGCAATACGGGAACGAGAAAACGCAACAGCGGCGCGACGGCGGCGATGATGACGTAATGGCCGACCCGCGCATAGGTCTTGACCGTCGCGGCATTGCCGGCTGCCGTCAGCCGCGCCGCAAGCCGAGTGGAATTGCCGGGGTCGACCAGGCGGTCGCGGCTCCCGGTCAGCAACAGCGCCGGCGGCGCGCCGGGCGCCACATGGAAGATCGGCTGCGTCTCCGGCCGGTCGGCGCCGCCAAAGATCGCTTTCAGCGTCTCGTCGCGCAGCGGCAGGTAATCGTAGGGACCGGCAAGGCCGATCAGGCCGGCGATGTCGCGCCCCGGAGCGAGCCCGACCTTGTCCAGCCAGCGCTTGTCGATCGACAGCATCGCCGCGATATGCGCGCCGGCCGAATGGCCCTTCAGAAAGATCTTGTCTGGATCGCCGCCGAAGCGGCCGATATTGTCCTTGACCCAGCGCACGACCTTGGCGCCGTCCTCGAGGAAGTCGGGATAACGCGCTTCCGGATAGATGCGATAATCGGGAACGACCGCCACATAGCCGCGGCGCGCCAGCGCCTTGGCGACGTAGCGATACAGCGCCTTATTGCCGCTGCGCCACGCGCCACCGTAGAAGAACACCACCACGGGCGCCGCGACGGCGCCGCCGGGGCGGCAGATATCGAGCCGGTGCCGCGAGCGTTCGGCATAGGCGATCGAACATGTGAGTTTTATGGCGATCCCCATGCCGGCGGCACGTGAGCATGCGATCGGGACAAATCAATGGCGCGGTTCGTCCGCCGGCGAAGATTTGTGTTAGTATGGAACCGCGGCCGGGGCCTTCCGCCGGCTTTCGGTTCCAATACGTCAAAAGTGCAATTTCCCGAGCGGAACGGAGCTGGCGATGAGAGCTTGGCAAGCCCTCGTGATCGTCTTTTTATCTTTGGCGATGTCGATGGCGCGCGCGGAGACCGTAGAAGTCTCCGGCGACTACGGCGGCTTCCTTGTCGCCTATGAAGCGAAATGGAAAAAGCTCGCCGACGCGCACGCCAATGTGCGCATTGCCGGACCTTGCGTGTCCGCCTGCACCGTGCTGGCCGGCTACATCCCGCGCGACAATATCTGCGCCACGCCCAAGGGGTCGCTCGGATTCCATTTGGCGTTTCCCTATTTCGTGACGCCGAGCCTGTGGAAAGACTATCCGCCCGATATCCAGGCTTGGATCACCAAGAATGGCGGTCTGACCTATTCACTGATGTGGCTGCAGGCTCCGGAGATCTATCATTTCTTCAAGCGCTGCCCGGGAAGTTAGGTATCGCCACGGTCGCAAGCCGCGAGCGCCGCAGCATGGCGGTTACCGCGATCGCTGCAATTTTATCGAATCGCGCGCGGCAATTTTAGATAATTTGGGCGACATTGTTCCGATCGAGCGGCAATGCCATTGGCGGATTTTTGGGCCGCGCCGCTGCGATGAGGATGACATGAACAATTTCTGGAATAATTGGTTCGAGGCCGTCCGTTTCACCTGCGAGGCGCAGAACGTCATTTCGGCGCGGCTCATGCTGTTTGCCTCAAGCGCTCCGGACACGGTGATCGAAGAAGCGACCAACATGGTGACGGAAAAATTCCTGGCTTTCGCCAAGGCCGGACTTGCCGCCGAGCGGGCATTGGATGAAGGGCTTGACCTCTATGCCGCCGCCGCACGGGCCTACGCGCCATTGGCCGATTGCGTGCACGCCAACAGCCACCGGCTGACCCGTTCGGCGGCCTGAACGAAGCGGCACCGCAAACGAATGGGGACGGGTCGAAACCCGTCCCCACACGACCGGCCCGCGGCGGCATGCCCGGAGACAACGGCGCCGCAACGGGCGCGGACACTAGCGAACTCCATTCACGCCTTGCCGAGCGGCATCGCCACAAAGCGCGTGACGTCGCCCGTCTTCACTCGCATCAGCACGTCGTGCTTGCCTTGCGTTTTGGCCTCGACCAGCGCCTGGCGCACGTCGCCGGCATTGGCGACCGCCTTGCCGCCGACGTCGAGAATGACGGTGCCGGTCTGGAAGCCCTGCTCGGCCGCCGGCCCGTCTGGATCGACGCCGGTGACGACGACGCCCTCGCTGCCGGCCCCGGAGACATCTTTTGCCGGCGCCACCTGCAGGCCGAGATGCGGCACGCCGCTCGGCTCCACATTTTGCCCGGCATCGTTGCTGGCAACCTGCTGGCTATTCGGCATCTGCGCCAGCGTCACCGACACGGTCGTCTGCTCGCCCTGCCGGATGATGTCGAGCTTGATCGCAGAGTCCGGCGCCATCATGCCGATGGTGCGGGCGAGATCGCGGGCGTCCTTGACCGGCGTGCCGTTGACCGCGGTGATGACGTCGCCGGATTTGATGCCGGCCTTGGCCGCCGGACTGCCGCTCTGCGGCTCGTCGACCATCGCGCCCTCGACCTTCTTCAGCCCGAGACTGTCGGCAATGCCGGGAGTGACCGGCTGAATCTGCACGCCGAGCCAGCCGCGGGTGACGTGGCCGTCTTTTTTCAGCTCGGCCACGACCATCTTGGCGGTATCGGCCGGAATGTCGAAACCGATGCCGACCGAGCCGCCGGACGGCGAATAGATCGCGGTGTTGACGCCGATCACATTGCCGTCGACGTCAAACGCCGGGCCGCCGGAATTGCCCTTGTTGATGGGCGCGTCGATCTGGATGTAATCGTCATAAGGTCCGGCGCCGATATCGCGGCCGCGCGCCGAGACGATGCCCGCCGTCACGGTGCCGCCGAGGCCGAACGGATTGCCGACCGCGACCACCCAGTCGCCGACTTTGGGCGGATGATCGGCGAATTTAACGTAGGGAAAATCGTTCTTGCCCTCGACTTTGATCAAAGCGAGATCGGTCTTCGGATCGGTGCCGATCACCTTGGCGGTGTAGATTGTGCCGTCGTCGGCGGTCACCTGCACTGAGCTGGCGTGATTGACCACGTGATTGTTGGTCACGGCATAGCCGTCCGGCGAGATGAAGAAGCCGGAGCCTTCGCCGACGATAGTCTGATGGCTCGGCGATTGGCTGCCCGGCGCGTTCTGGCCAAATTGGTGGCCGAACTGATCGCCGAATTGCTGGAAGAATTTGTCAAGCGGCGAGCCGGGCTGCGCCGGAATTTGCTGCTCGTCGTTATCGCCCATTTGCTGCGCCAGCGCCGGTTCGGCGGAGGCGGGAATCTTGACGCGGACCGAGATCACCGCCGGTTTTACTTTGGCAACGAGATCGGCAAAGCCTTGCGGATGCGGCAGCGGCTGCTGCACCGCGGCAGTCGAATCGGCTGCGCTTGCGGTCGGCGTGCCGAAGACGTTGCCCAAATAGCCGCTCGGACCGGCCAGCAGCAAAGCGCCGCCGATAGCAGCGACGGAAGCCAACAGCACGATGCGGCGGCCATTGAGCACCCTGGACTTTCCGGATTGCGGCGGGGTGGATTGAGTCATGTGATATCTCCTTGTGAACGGCCAGGGTCTCTGCAAGTGCGGCCCTACGCGAATACAACGCATGAATGGGCCATCGCGTGTTACGGCGACCTGACCAGAAGATTAATTCGAGGACAGCTTGCGCCGACGTATTGCGCGCCGTCGTACATTGAGGAACGGCGACGCGCGATGCGTTTTTGTTTCGATTTTTAGCTTGAGCGGCGTCTCACTTCACCGGCGCGGCATCGGGAATAAAGCGGTGACCGAACACCGGCTCCTTGTGCGGCGTCGGCGGCAATTCCCAGGCGCCGGTCGAGGGCGGGCGGACGTCGGCGTCGACATGGGCGTCGATGAGGAACGGCTTGTTGGCCTTGATCGCGTGTTCGAGCGCGCCGCGGAAATCCTCCGACTTGGTCACCGTGAGCGCATCGACGCCCGCGGCCCTCGCCCAGGCGGCGAGATCCGGATTGTACGGCTTCTTGTTGGCGCCCTGGTGGAACATGGTGCCGTATTCGCGGCCGCCGAACATGCCGAGCTGAATGTCGCGGATCGACACCCAGCCGAAATTATTCCAGATCACCCACACCACCGGGATGTTGTATTCGACCGCGGTGCACAGCACGTGCGGCACCATGGTGAAGCAGCCGTCGCCGGTGACCGCGACCACCGGCCGGTCCGGCGCCGCAAGCTTGGCGCCGAGCGCGCCGCAGGCGCCGAAACCCATGCCGGAAAAACCCCAGGAATTGAGCATCGATTGCGGCTTTCGCGCATTCCAGAACTGCATGTACCAGTTATGGCTGACGCCGACGTCGCAGCAGAGGATGCCGTCGGGCGGCATCACCGCCTGGCAATCGGCGACCACGCGCTCCGGCCGCATCGGCATCGCATGCGATCTCGAAATTCGGCGCGACGAATTTGTCCCATTCGGCGCGCCATTTTGCGATGTCGGCGAGCCATTCCTTGGTGCCCTCACCTTTGCTCTTGCGCTGTTCGAGCGCGCCAAGAAGCTGGCGCAGGAAGGTGCGTGAATCGGCAAGGATGCCGAGATCGGGCGGATAATTGCGGCCGAGCTCGGACGGATCGACGTCGACATGGATCAGCTTGGTCGACGGAAAATTCCACGAATAGCCCGGCATCCACGACGACGCCGAGCGATCGTCGAAACGCGCGCCGATGGCCAGCACCACGTCGGCGCGGCGGCCGGCTTCGTTCGCCGGAAACGCGCCGTTCCGCCCAATAAAGCCGAGCGACAGCGGATCGGTCATGTCGAGGCAACCCATGCCATTGGGAGATGAAATCACCGGAATGCCGAGTTTTTTGGCGAACTCGGTAAGTTCGCGGCTCGCCTCCGACAGCGTCACGCCGTGGCCGATGAAGATCACCGGCCGCTGCGCGGCCAAGGATCATGTCGAGCGCACGCGCAATGTCTTCCGGCGAAGCGCCGCTGCGCTGCGAATTAAACGGCGGCGCCGGCGGCGGCAGCTCGACCTCGTCCTCTTCCTGAAAGACGTTGAACGGCACGTCGATATTCACCGGCCCCGGCCGGCCCGACAGCATCGTCGTCATCGCCTGGCGCAACGCCAGCGGCAGCATGTCGACGCGGGTCGGCTGGAAACTGCGCTTGACCACCGGACGCAGCACATTGACGAAATCGGCCTGATAGTGCCGGTTGATTTCCTGGAACGGACTCCGGTTGAACTGCGAGGTCGGCACATTGGCGGTAATCGCAAACACCGCCGAGGAATCGGTCAGCGCGCAAGCCAGCGGCATGACGATATTGGCCGAACCCGGCCCGCACGAGGTCAGCGTCGCCACCGGCTTGTGGCGGATGCGGAAATAGGCGTCCGCCATATGGGCTGCGACCTGCTCGTGGCGCGGCGAGATAAGCTTGATGCGGTCGCGCGCCTCATACAGCGGATCGAGCATGCCGACATTGCCGTGCCCGCAAATGCCGAAGACATAAGGAATGTCGTTGGCAACCAGATACTCGGTAATAAGCTCGGCGCCCTTCATGCGTGGCATTCGTGTACTCCTGAGAGGTTGTCGGCGCCGGCACAATACAAATCGCCTCATTCGGTGTCATCACCCGCCAACGGGTCCGGCCTTCGGCCGGCCCGATGACAGGCTCCAGCGGGTGATCCAGTATTCACGACCATTGGCGTTTCAGTTCATTCGCCGCGCTTACTGGATGCCCCCGCCTGCGCGGGGCATGACAAGCGAGCGCAGCTTTTGCTCGCGGCAACGTTTCTCCGTTCCCGCGACGCGTCTTCGCATCCGAGCCTTGCCACGCCACCGTAAGAAAGCCCGTCCCAAATCCTCTCTCCGACAAAAATGGAGGGAGGCGAAGCGCCGAAAGGCGCCAACTCCACAGGCCGCATCAAGCGGATGCGGCGCGCGCCACACGAAGCGAATGTTGCCACTCGCTTGCGCTTCGGGCGCGCTCGCCTTTCGGCGCTCCACCGCGGCTCTCGCCAGTGGCGACTGAAGGCCAACCGGCTCAACTCCAGGCCACGCTTCCTGGGACGCGGATCGTCAGCGGGCGTTACCCGCATCTTCACCTGTCCCAGTCCAGGGACTGCACCTCGCAGCGCCGGCCGTATACCGGCCGGACTGGTGCCCGGAGCCGCCCGGGCGCGGGTCGTAACGCCGCGCGCGGGGACCGCTCTCGTTCCACTTTCGAAAGTACCCTCGCGAAAGGTCCCTCCGTGAACGAGATGGGGACGATGTAACTATACGAGTGACGGATGTCAAGGGTTTGTCTCCATAAAAGAGACACTCCGCATGCGGCAAGCGTAGGGTGGGCGAAGGCGCGGAGCGCCGTGGCCACGTCCTCGCCGCGCATTTCCGCATGGGCTTCGCTCCGCTCAGCCCACCCTACATCCTGGGGTGCGAGCCAACGGGTCCGGCCCGAAGTGGCCGGCCCGATCGACAAGCTCCGCGAGCCTGCAAGGACGACGGCCCGGGCCGCTCAGCCGCATCCTTCGAGGCCCGCGCTTCGCGCGGGCGCCTCAGGATGAGGGCGAGCCCACCCGTTCTCGCGATGCGCCTTCGCATCCGAACTTTTCCTTCACGCTGCAAGACGGCCGAAACCTTTGTCACGCCCAATACGACTAACACGTTACAAGTGTGGCAGACTTCGAATCCTCGAACGGGGCATCCCATGAGGCGTCGAGCAATTTCTCGCATTGATTGGCGCTTCCGCGGCTGGCTTGGCCATTGGCCGCCCGCGCCCAACCGGCCAGCGATGTCCCGCAGCCGACGGCGGCCGAAACCGCGGCGATGGCGGCGCTCGCCGGCGCCTTCATGCAGAAATATGACGTGCCGGCGCTGTCGATCGCCATCGGCAACGGCGGCACGCTTGTCTATCAGGAGGCGTTCGGCTTCGCCGACCGGGAAAACCGCGTGGCGGCGACGCCGGAGAATTTGTTCCGCATCGCCAGCGTCACCAAGACGCTGACCTCGGTGACCATTTTCTCGCTGATCGAAGCCGGACATATCAAGCTCTCCGACAAGGTGTTCGGCCAAGGCGCCATCACCGGAACCGATTACGGCAAGCCGCCGTTTAATCCCGGGATTGAAGACATCACGATCGAGCATCTGCTCACGCACACCGCCGGCGGCTGGCCCAACAACGATGGCCACGATCCGATGTTTCACAATCCGGAAATGAGCCAGCACGAGCTGATCGCGTTTACGCTGCGCACCCGGCCGCTCGATCATCCGCCGGGAGAGAATTACGCCTATTCCAATTTCGGCTATTGCGTGCTCGGGCGCGTGATCGAAAAAATCACGGGCCGGCCCTATGCCGATTATGTGCGGACCGCGGTGCTGGACCGTTGCGGCATCACCGACATGACCATCGCCGGCAATACGCTTGCGCAACGGAAGCCTGGCGAGGTGAAATATTACGGCCAAGGCCGCGAAAATCCATACGACATGAACATCACACGGATGGACTCGCACGGCGGCTGGATCGCGCGACCGGCCGATTTCGTGCAATTTTTCATGCATGTCGACGGCTTTGCCGCGCCGCCCAATATTCTCACACCGCAGACGCTTGCGATCATGACCACGGGGTCCATCGGCCAATCCGCATTATGCCAAGGGCTGGGAGGTCAATACCGCCAATAATTGGTGGCACAACGGCACCTTGTCGGGCACCGAGACGATTGCGGTGCGCACCGCACTCTGGCTTCTGCTGGGCGGCCTTCACCAACACCCGGGTAACCAATATGGGCGTCGATCTTGACCCGCTCATTTGGAACATGGTGCGAGCAAGTCAAAGCCTGGCGGGTTTAACTTGCTGTTGGCACGCTCGATGTCGGAGGGCAGAGGCAAGCCGTGCTGCGACACCTATCAACTTAATTTTACACACGGGAACAAACGACGCGTTTTGGGGTCTCGTTTTGTGTTGGCCGGCTATGCCAACCAATTTCGAGCTAAGTCGCAAAGTCCAACCGCGAGATACGAAAATGCTCCACAAGACAAAAATTGCGCTTTCCGCCGCAATTGTTCTCAGCACCACCTTTTCGGCATCGGCCGCGACCAAGCATCATGCTGTCACCCACGTTCGTCCGCCGCTTTATGACATGGTCCCCGGTGGCGGCGGGGGCGGCTGTTCGCCGACGCATCCCCGTTTTGCAGCAACATCTGCACGGGATCTGGCCCTTGTGCGCCACCCGATAGCTGGTGACCATCACACCGGGTCCCGCAGCCCCGCCTGCTGGAGCAGCGGATAGGTCGCGTCGCGGAATTCGCGCATGCCCTCGATATAACGCGGCCACGACAACAGCACGCCGTCGAGGCCGATCTTCGACAGCGTGGCGAGCCCATCGACGATCTGCTCCCTGGTGCCGATCAGCGGAAATCCGCCCCAGCCCGAGATCATCATCTCGGCCATGGCGTTCCGTCGCTCTTCCGGATAGTCGCGTTTGTTGATCTCGGCCGCCATCGTGTCGATGACGTTGCGCGCCGCGACCCAATCGCCCTTTTCGTGCACATAATAATGGTAGAAGTCGCGGGCCTCCTTCTCGGTCTCGGCCTGCACGACGGTGGCGTTGCTCCATACTCGCACCTCGCGGCCGTAGGTCTCGCGCGCCAGCTTATGGTAGGCGGCGACATGGGCGATGTTGGTCGCGATGTCGTGGCTGCGGATATTGGTGAAGACGAGATCGCAATGCTGGCAGGCGAAGTGGCGGCCGCGCTCCGAGGAGCCGGCATTCATGATCGCCGGATACGGCGTCTGGATCGGCTTCGGCTGCAAATAGCCGCCCTTGATGCGGTAGAACTTGCCGTCGAAATCGAATTTCTCGTCCTCGCTCCACAGCCGTTTGACGATGGCGAGCCATTCCTCGGCGCAGGCGTAACGGTCCTCGTGTTCAAGCAGCGAGACGCCGAACATTTCCATTTCCGGAAAATTCCAGCCGTTGACGACATTGAGCGTATAGCGGCCATTGGAAATGTGATCGATGACGGCCGATTGCTTGGCGGCGATGATCGGATGATTGAGCGCGACATGCGAGGTCGAGATCACGCCGGAATTTTTCGTTGCGCCGGCGATGCCGGCGGCCCAGGTGAAGGTCTCGAAGCCCGGGCCCTGCGGATCGGTCGCGCCGCCAAAACCGCGCCAGCGCGCCACCGGCACCAGCGCCTCGAACTCCATCTCGTCGGCGAGCTGCGCCAAGCGTGACGGTATTCGGCCAGGTGATTTCGAGCCGGCCGTCGAGATCGGACATCACGCAGCCGGAATCGAGATTGGTCTGGAAGGTGCCGAGCTTGAGCTTGCGGGGGCCCAGCGCGGGGTTGGTGTCGCGGCGGTCCTTTTGGTGTGAATTGAGCGTCATGCCGCTTGCCGGCACCTGACCGCTACTTGCCGCCGCGTTTGACCCGGCGCGCCAGATAATCGAAATTGACCTGAAACTGCTCGGTCTGGCTGATGTCGTGCTTTGAGCTTTTCGATGTCGGCGCGCGGGAATTCCGGCGCCACCTCGCCGGCCGCTTCGGCGAGCAATTGCACCATCGCGCCGTTCTCCAGCATGATGGTGCCGATGACGGCTTCGGCGATGCTGGCGCCGGTGACGACGACGCCGTGGTTCTTCAACAGCACCGCCCTGCCCTGGCCCAGCGCGCGGGCGACGCCGGCGCCCATCGCCGGAGCTGCGGATCAGGTTGATGGTGTCGGTATAGGTGCCGAGCGCCTCATAAAACAGCGCGCCTGGCTGGCTGTAGCATTTGAGCGGCCGGCCGGTCGCCGACAGCGCGATCGAATAGGTCGGATGGGTGTGGATCACGCAATTGACGTCGGCGCGCGCTTTGAGGATCTCGGAATGGATGAAAACTTCGCTGTGGCGGCGCGCGGTGCCGGCGACGACCTTGCCGTCGAGATCGATGGTGAGGATGTTTTGCGGCGTGATTTCGTCAAGCCCGAGACTGTGCGCCTTCATGAAGAAGCGGCCCGGATCGTCGGGCAGCCGAAACGAGATATGGCCGCGGGTAAAATCGTCCTGGCCCTGCGCCACCAGCACTTTGCCGGCGGCGATCAATTGCTGCTTGATGGCCTTATGCGATGATTTTTCACGGGTCGACTTGAGCATGTCCCTCACCTGTCGCAAATTGTGCCCGCAACAGAACAGGGAATTGGCAAAGGCTCAAGAGGGTTGCGGCAGAAGACAAGCAGCGCCGCGGGCTGGCGCGGCGCTGCCGTCACAACGGCCGTGCGTGGGCTAAGCCGCCTTGCGGTTGACTTGGCTCTCGGCCATCGAGGTCAATTTCTTATCGGTCGCCTTCTCTTCGTCGAGCGTCTGGTTCAGCAGCGTGACGACGTCGTTGCGGCCGAGCTCCTTGGCCCAGGCGATCAGCGTGCCATAACGCGTCATCTCGTAATGCTCGACGGCCTGCGCCGCGGCGATCAGCGCGGCATCGAGCACCGACTTCCTGTCGACCTCGCCGGCGACTTCCTTGGCTTCCTTGATGATGCCGTCGATGGCCGGGCAATCGACGCCCTGCGCCTTCTGGCCGATGATGGTGAACACTTGCTCCAGCCGCTTGACGTGGTTTTCGGTCTCACGCAAATGCGTCTGGAAACCTTGCTTGAGCTGCGGATCGCTCGCCTTCTCGACCATGTCGGGCAGCGCTTTGACGATTTGTTTCTCCGCATAATAGATGTCGCGCAGCGTGTGCGTGAACAGATCTTCCATCGTCTTGATGTCTTTGGTGAACAGTCCCATAGCCGTGGTTTCCTACTCTTGTTGGTTTGTGGTGGTGACGGGCCTTTCCAGCATCGATCTTGGTTCCAAAGCCGCCCCGCCCCGGATCAAGTCCGAGGCCAGAGTTGTTCGGGATCATGCTGACGCCCGCTACCAACGCCAACGAACGCCCGCGGCAACTCGTTCCGGGAACCGCGCGCGGCATGTCATGTGTTTTTCAATGTGTCTTTTCATAAGTTCCGGCAGAAGCAAAAAAGGCCGGCGCGTTGGCGCCGGCCTATTGCGAAGTGGAAACTTGCCGCGATTAGCGGGGCGCGGTTGCAACGGCAGTGCGCGTTGCGAACTCGTCACGCAAATCGCCGCCAAGGACGCCGCCCAACGTGGCGCAGACGGCGCCGAACAGCAGCGACATGAAGGTCCAGAACGACAGATAAGCCGCCGCCTTGCGCGCGGTCTCGGCGGCCGCGGTCGCGTCCTGCTTCATCTGGGCGGTCACGGCGTCGACCCGGTGCTGGGCCTCGTCCTGGCTGAGCCCGGTCTGCGCCGCGACGAGCTGCGCCAGGTAGGTGCGATCGTCATTGGACAAGCCGCTGGGGGCCAAGGCGGTGACCAGGATGCGGTTGACTTGCGCCTGCTGCTGGCGGCCGCCGCTGGCTTGGCCGGTCGAAGCACCGTTTGTTTCATTGCCCGCTGCCGGCGTTCCCGCCGCTGCGCCGCCGGCCGCGCCTGTGGACCCGGCGGCATTGCCGCCATTAGCACCACTTTGCGCACCGTTTTGCGGATTCGGCCGCAACAGCGCGTCGCTGAAATAGTCCAGCGAAGGCGATTGCGAGCTCGCGGTGGCGATGCCGACGCCGCGCGCCGAGGCTCGCGGCGGCGCTGCCGACGCCGAGCCGACCTTGCCGACGGCCGCGACGAGAATGAAGAAGTCACCACCACGCCGATCGCCCAAACCACGAGCCCATTGGCGCCGTCGCGAAATTTCACTTCATCGGTGTGCAATGGGCGGGCGAGCGGCGCATCCGGCCCGCAACATAGCCGCCGGTTGCAAAACCGACGGCTTGGGCGAACACCAGCCACACCGCGCCGATGGCCGTCATCGTGCTGGCCGAGGGCGACGATGAATACGAATACGGCGAGACCAGCTCCATTCCGATCCCGGTGCCGAGTGCAATCACGATAAATGAGACCGCAATCGCGGTCAGCGCGCCGGCAATGACTGCGCTCCAGGACATGCCGCCCCACGCCGCGGCCCAGCCGGGCTGCGCCTGGCGGCGATTCACTACGGCGACGCGGTCGCCGACGATTGTGGTGTCGTCCATGATCTTCTCTCCCGGCAAGGTTCGGTGCACGACGGGCGGCAATCATCAAATGGCGGATGCAATACGAATTCCGCCATCCAATTGCCGCGGTTCGCCTTGTGAACCGCGAACGCAGTTCCGGTTCCCGTGCGCCGAGACTTAGCCGGCTCGCGGCAGCGCAACAAACAAGTTCGCGGAACTTTTCGCCGCCCGGCATTTCTCATTGCGAAGGAAATTGAAACCGGCCGCAGTGAGCGGCGCGGCCCAGCGGACGAAGAGGAAATAGCCATGCTTAATCTGGTCGTGACGCTTTTGATCATCGCGCTGATCGCCGCGGTGCTGGGTTTCGGCGGCATCGCCACCGCGGCCGTCGGCATCGCCAAGATCGTGTTTCTGGTGGCGCTTCTCTTGTTCGTCGTCGCCGCCGTCGCCGGCACGATGCGGACGGTTTAGCGGCTGGCAACTTTCCTCCGATTGCGACGGAACTTCACGGCTGCGACTGCGTTTGTCGCGGCGGCGGTAAATTCTGACCCGGGACTTACTCTCGTGTATCAGGTGAATCGGCGACGGCTTCTCGGCTCCAGCGCAATCTGGCTGCTGTTGAGCTCGAGCGCGGCGCGCGCGGCCGTCATCCACGGCGGCATCCCGTGGAAGCCCGGCGCCGGCGATCCGCCGGAGCAGGTGACGCCGGGCGGTTGGAAATATTTCACGCCGCAAGAAGCCGCGACGGTCGAGGCATTCGTCGACCGGCTCATTCCGGCCGACGAATTGTCGCCCGGCGGCAAGGAGTGCGGCTGCGCCATTTACATCGATCGCCAACTCGCCGGACCCTATGGCCGGCTCGGGGGCTATTACCTGGCCGGTCCCTTCCAGAAAGGGACGAAGCAGCAGGGACCGCAATCGCCAGTCACGCCGGCGCAGCACTACCGCACGGCGCTCGCCGCGTTCGATGCCGCCTGCCGCGCCAAATATTCCGGTAAAGCCTTCGCCGAGCTTGCCGATGAGCAAAAAGACGATGCCATCAAGGGTCTCGAAGACGGCTCGCTCAAGCTTGACGGCATCGATGCGCAGGACTTCTTCAAGCTCATTCTCAAAGATACTCAGACCGGATTCCTCGCCGATCCGATCTACGGCGGCAACAAGGACATGGCGTCGTGGAAAATGATCGGCTTTCCCGGCGCGCATTACGACTATCGCGACTGGATCGACAAGCATAACCAGCCGGTGACGTTGCCGACGGTCGGCATCAATAATCATCCGAATTGGTCGCAGAAATCCTGACGCTCGTTTGCCGACGAGCGTCGGCGAGGAACCACCATGCCGCGGAAACTTCCCCCTAAAGATGTCGCCATCATCGGGCTCGGTTGGACCGGCTCCATCCTCGCCAACGAGCTGACCGATGCCGGGCTCGACGTGGTGGCGATCGAGCGCGGACCGTGGCGCGACACCGCGACCGACTTTCCGATCTCCTACATGCAGGACGAGTTGCGTTACCGGATCCAGCATGAGTTGTTCCTGCGCAACTCGCAGATGTCGGTGACGTTCCGCAACAATGCGAATGAGACAGCATTGCCGGTGCGAACCTGGGGCGCGTTCATGCTCGGCAATGGCGCGGGCGGCGCAGGCGTACATTGGAATGCCGAGACGTGGCGTTTCCTGCCGACCGATTTTACGCTCAAGAGCCATTTGACGCAGCGTTACGGCGCGAATTTCCTGCCCGCCGACATGACAATTCAGGATTGGGGCGTCACCTTCAACGACCTCGAGCCGCATTACGACGCCTTCGAATATCTGTGCGGCACGTCCGGCCAGGCCGGCAATCTCAACGGCCAAATTCAAGAGGGCGGCAATCCGTTCGAGGGGCCGCGGTCGCGTCCCTATCCGACGCCGCCGCAAAAGCAGGGCTTTGGCCACATGCTGTTTGCGAAAGCCGCGCAACAGCTTGGCTACAAGCCGTTCCCGCAGCCGTCCGGCAATCTTTCGACCGCCTACACCAATCCGCTCGGCGTCGCGATGGGACAATGCACCTATTGCGGCTTTTGCGAATGGTTCGGTTGCGCCAATTATTCCAAGGCGAGCCCGCAGACCAGCGTGCTGCCGGTGCTGATGCGGAAATCGAATTTCGAGGCCCGCACGGAATGCGAAGTGACCCGCATCAATCTCGACAATACCGGCAAGCGGGCAACCGGCGTCACCTACGTCGATTCCTCGGGCGAGGAGTTCGAGCAGCCGGCCGATCTGGTGCTGCTGTGCGCCTTCTCGTTGTTCAACGTCCAGCTGTTGCTGTTGTCCGGGATAGGCACGCCGTACGATCCGGCGACCGGACAGGGCCAGATCGGGCGCAATTTCACGCATCAGACGATGTCGGACGCGCTCGGCTTCTTCGACAAGGACAAATACAACTTCAATCCGTTCGTGGCGTCGGGCGCGATCGGCATGATCATCGATGAGTTCAACGGCGACAATTTCGACCACGGCCCGCTTGGCTTTGTCGGCGGCGGCTATATCGGCCAAGTGCAGACCGGCGGGCGGCCGATCCAGACCACCGCGGTGCCTCCGAATACGCCGGCCTGGGGTTCGAAATGGAAACAGGCGCTCAAGGACAATTATCTCTCGACCATCAATTCGCCCGGAGCATGTCACGCCTCGATGTACAGCTATCGCGACAATTATCTGAGCCTCGATCCGATCTATAAGGACCGCTTCGGCCGGCCGCTCCTCCGCATCACGCTCGATTTCCACGACAACGAGATCAAGATGAGCGCCTTCCTCACCGACAAGTTCGCCGAAATCCTCCAAGCAATGGGCGCCAAGCAAATCGTCAAGCATCCGCGCAAGGCGCCCTACGACGTCACGGCCTATCAGACCTCGCATCTCAACGGCGGCGCCATCATGGGCGACAATCCCGGCAACAGCGCGCTCAACCGCTATCTGCAGAGCTGGGACGTACCCAATTTGTTTGTGATGGGGGCCAGCGCCTTTCCGCAGAACGCCGGTTACAACCCAACCGGCACGGTCGGCGCGCTGGCATTCTGGTCGGCCGCCGCAATCCGCTCGCAATATCTTAAAAACCCGGGTCCGCTGGTCCATGCCTGAGGCACGACGATATTTTCCGATACTGTCGCGCGCGCTCTTGCTCGGCGCGGCGCTAAGCTGCGCGCCCATGCCGCTTACGCCGGCGGCGCAATCGACAAGCAGGATTTCAACCAGATCGAGCGCGGCCATTACCTCGCCGTCGCCGGCGATTGCGCCGCGTGCCATACGCTGCCGGGAAGCGGCCACGATTTCGCCGGCGGCCGCGTGATCGAGACGCCGTTCGGCAATCTCATCGCGCCGAATATTACGCCCGATCCCACCACCGGCATCGGCGCCTGGACCGACGCCGAATTCGTCAACGCTCTGACCAAGGGCACCGGGCGTAACGGCGAGCGTCTCTATCCGGCGATGCCCTACACCTATTATACCAAGCTCACGCGCGACGACGCGCTTGCCATCCGCGCCTACCTCAACACCGTTCCGGCGGTGCACAATCCGGTCAGGGCCGATCAATTGCCGTTTCCGCTCAATATGCGCATCAGCATGCGGGTGTGGGACAAGCTGAATTTCCAGCCGGGGCCGTTCATGCCCGACCACAGCAAGAGCGCGCAGTGGAATTGCGGCGCCTATCTCACCGAAGGGCTCGGCCATTGCGGCCTTTGCCATACCCCGAAGAACGTGCTCGGCGCGGACAAAGCCGGCGAAGCGCTGCAAGGCTATGCCTTGCAGGGCTGGTTCGCCCCCGACATCACCGACGATCCGCGCCGCGGGCTCGGCTCGTGGTCGATCGACGACATCGCCGCCTACCTGAAGACCGGGCACAACAAAACCACCGCCGGCAACGGCCTGATGGCGGAAACCATCAATCTCTCGACCTCGAAGATGAGCGACGTCGATCTCAAGGCAATCGCGACCTATCTGAAGGACCGGCCGGGAGATAAGCACCAGAACGTGGCGCAGAACGGCGCGCCGAACGCCGCGCAGGACCCGCCGCCGGCCCCCGATCAAGCGACAATGCAGGTCGGTGCGCAAATCTACGCCGACGAATGCTCCGGCTGTCACCTGGAGAACGGCAAAGGCGCGCCCGGGCTGTTCCCATCGCTCGCCGCTACGCCGGTCGTACAGCAGACCGATCCGACGACTCTCATTCACATCGTGCTGCGCGGCGGACTGAGCGTCGGCACCAAACAGGCGCCGACTGCGGCGGCGATGCCGGCTTTCGCCTGGGTCATGGATAACGATCAGACCGCCGCGCTCTTGACCTATATCCGCAATTCCTGGGGCAATGCCGCGCCGGCGGTGAGCGCCGACGAAGTCGGCAAGGAGCGCACTGCGCTCGTCGAACGCAGCGACTAGAGAAACTTCAGCCGAAATAGATCAGCCAGATAATCACGAACAGAATGACGATGGCCGCAGTGCCGAAGCCAAGCACGTAGCGGACATTGTGCCCGGTGACGCCTTGCCTAGCCTGCTGGGTCGGCACAACCGGGTGCGGCTCAACCGGGTGCCGGTCGGAGGAAGAGCTCATCTGCATTCTCCTTCATGCTCAATAGCAAATTGCGATCGCAAACAGCCGAAGAGCTACTCCCCCAATTGCCTCCGAATTGGGGTGTCGTTGAAATAACGTCGGCCATCGAACGAAAGTTCCGCCCGCGCTTGCCGGCACCGTGCCGCAAATCCTTGCAGGCCAAATCCTTGCAGGCAAGTCGGAACGCCAACGTCGCAGCCGAGTTGGAGCAGCAGTGCATGATCGAGCGGAACGTGGTTTGCGATGCAAACCGTCGTCACTCGATTTTGAGGGAGAACAGGAGACGCACGATGAGGAAGTTGTTGTTGACGACAGTCGCCGCGGCGGCCGTCGTGGGAGTGGCCGGCTTGGCGTCGGCGCAAACCATGCAGGGTCCCGCGACGCAAGCTCCGGCCGGCGGCAGCGCCGCGAAATCGGAAAGCACCGAACACCAGACCCCTGGCGCCATGGGCGGCGCACTTAAAGGCAACATCAACGGTTCCGGCGCTGCCAAGTCGGCGCAAGCACCCGCACAGGGCGCCAAGCCGGACCAGCAACTCGGTCAGGACCAGGAAAAACAGGCGACGCCGCAACGCGGCGCACAGGAAGACAAATCCGGCGCGCAGGAGCAGCGTGGCGCCCAGGACGAGAAGCGCGGCACCGAAGAGCAGCGCGGCGCGCAGCAGGAGAACACCAAGTCCGGCGTGAATGCCGATGAGCAAAACGCCAGCAAGACCAAGGGCCCAGGCGGCGGCGCGGTGCAGTTGTCGCAGACGCAACGCAGTAAAATCCAGGCCGTCGTCGGCCGCAGCCACGCGGCGCGCGCGACGACGAATGTGAACTTCGACGTTGCGGTCGGCGTGAAAGTGCCACGCAACGTGCATGTCGAAGTTCTGCCCGAGGACATCGTGGAAATCGTTCCCCAGTTCGAGGGCTTCGATTACATCGTGGTCGGCGATAACATCCTGATCATCGATCCGGATACGCTTGAAATCGTCGACGTTATTCCGGTGTAAGCAAAAGACCGAGCGCCATGGCGTGCCTGCGCCGGCGATCCGGCGCGGGCCGCCAGGCATCATTGAGGCGGGTGGTCGGGACCGCGCCGAATTGCGTTTTGCGCCGGCGATGCGGCCTTTAGGCAGCCTTTTCCTTCCGCACCGGCAGCTTGTTGCCGTGAATGAGATCGTGGATCGCGCTCAGCTTCTCGACCACGGGCGGCGACAGGATGAAGGGGTAGATATCCGATTGCCCCATCGTCCGATTGAGGCTGTTGAGCGCATTGCTCAACGGAATCCAGGTTTCGATCAACGGCGACGGATCGCGCACGGTGTAGGGATCGAAATCGACCTGGGCGTCGAGCTCGCCCGGCCGCGCCAGCCGCGGATGCACGTACATGCCGAAGGCGCGCGCCATTTCCAGCGTATCGACAATGTGCAGGTAATGCGCCCAGGTTTCGGCGAAATCCTCCCACGGATGCGATGTCGCATAGGCGCTGATGAAATTGTACTGCCAGTTCGGCGGCGCGCCGTTGGCGTAATAGGCCTGGAGCGCCGCGCCATAGTCCACCCTCTCGTCGCCGAAAATCTTGCGGCAGTCCTCGACCAAGCCGCCGTCGCGCACCAGCAGGTCCCAGAAATAATGTCCCACCTCGTGGCGGAAATGGCCGAGCAGCGTGCGGTACGGCTCGTGCATGATGGTGCGCCGCTTCTCGCGCTCGGCGTCGTCGGCTTCTTCGACCGCAAGCGTGATCAGCCCATTATCGTGACCGGTCATCACCCGCGGCCCGCCGACCTGCGGCGGGCTTGCCAGGAAATCGAACACCAGGCGCTCGCCGCCATTCTCGTTGCGCTCGTCGAGCGGCAGATTGAGCTTCATCAGCGTATAGAACAGCCGATGCTTGGCCACCTCGATCTTCTGCCAGGCGACGAGACGATCCTGGTTGCCGGTGTCGGGGATGGTGCGGTTGTGCCGGCACGCCGCGCAGTAAGCTTCGGCGGTGTCGGCCTCGATCATCCAGTTGCAACCGTTGAATTGGCTATTGGCGCAGAAGCGGTAGAGCTTCTTGTCCACTGCAAGCGCGCGCCAGGCGTCTCCTGCCGGCTCCAGCGCCGACAGGTTCATGATTTCCGGAATAAAGCCGAGCCGGTGCGCGCATTTTTCGCACACCGTGTTTTCAAAGTAGAGCAGTTGCTCGCAATGCTGACACTTGAAGAGCTTCATGTAGGTTTTCGATTTTGCGCGTTGCCGATAGAATACGTCGCCGCGCCCGAATCGTTCCTCCCTTTGGCAAGAGTAGGAGCCTTGGCCAAAAAAATCCCGCCTCCGCGGCCGAGGATTTCAGGTTCTGTGGATGGAAAATCGACGCGACCTCCACGACGGCCGGATTTGCGCCGGCCGCCACCAGCCTCCCAGCGGAGGAATTTCCGGGGAAAACAACGCACTAGCAGTCAGCAGCTTTGGTCAAGCAGCGGTGCGGCGGTAACGGCGCTTGAGGCGCCAAGCCGGCAATTCGCCAAATCACGGTTCCGAATGGGAAAAATTTTTGCTCACGCATGGACCGAAACAACGCGTTCGCGCGTTGTCCCGTATCACCCATCCCCCTCGGAGGTTACACCCAATGAAAATGCTTGTTGCTCTGTCTACCGGCGCGCTGCTGCTGTCCACCGCGGCATTCGCCCAACCGATGGCCGCCGGCGGCTCCGGTCTCATGACCAGCGTCCCATCCTCGAGCCTCACCGTCACCGACTGGTACAAACAGGACGTCTATAATCGATCCAACGACAAGATCGGCGAAGTCATGGACGTGCTGGTCGGCAAAGACGGGCAAGTTCAGGCCGCGATCGTCGGCGTCGGCGGCTTCCTCGGCGCCGGCGAAAAAGACGTCGCCGTGAGCTTCAATTCCATCAAACAGACCAAGAAAGACGACAAGGCATGAAGAACGACAAGATCTATCTGACGATGGACACGACCAAGGACGCGCTCAAGAAGGCGCCCGGCTTCAAATACGACAGCAACAAGACGACCTGGGTGCCCGATACGTCCAGCAAATAGGACGGAGGCACGCCTTGTCCTACGAAAGCCCCGGCCTTGGCCGGGGCTTTTTTCGCTGCAATCAGATCAGGGGCCGCTTCGGGATTTCCTCTTCGAAATATTGCGCGACGCGCTCGAGGACGCGCGGATTGACCAAGCGTCAACGTTCCATTGGCGCTTGTGAACATGCCCATGCGCCGCAACTTCGCCAGGGTCTTATTGGTGTGGACGAGCGACAGACCGAGCGCATCGGCGACATGCTGCTGCGTCAGGGGAAAGGCGAAACTGTCGTCGCTAACGAGGCCCAACAGCTTGGCGCGCTTGTAGAGCGCAACGATCAGCGCGGCGACTCGCTCCACCGCACTGCGCCGGCCGACACTGGCGAGGTTTTCGTCGACGATGCTCTCTTCGCGCGCGCCGAGCCAGGTGACGTCGAAGGCAAGACCCGGCATTTCGCCGAACAGCGCCCAGACATCGCGCCGCGGCAGCACGCACAGCTGCACCTCGGTCAACGCTTCGATGCCGTGCAGCGCGGCGTCGAACATGGCGGCTTGCAGGCCGAGCAAGTCGCCGGGCAACAGGAAATTCAAAATCTGCCGGCGGCCGTCAGGCAAAGTCTTAAAGCGGAACGCCCAGCCGGAATAGAGCGTGTAAAGCTCCGGGCTGTCCTCGCCCGGCGCGAATGATTTCGGCGCCGGCTGGCAGCTTGATGTGCTGCTTCTTCATGTCGTTGATGGTGGCGAGTTCTTCCGGCGTGACCGGTTTGAACAGGCCACAGGCTCGCAATGCACATTGGTAGCAACTGAGCTGCATCCCCAGCGGTCCTCAAAAGCGTCTGTTGAAATTCGGTATGTCAGAGACCGAACATTGCGCGGATAAATTGCAGTGACGCCTAGAAAATCAATTCTTACACGGCAGTTCCGAGGGAAAACGCACGGCGCCGGACAGAGTTCCACATCTGGAATATGCGCATTACGTCTTTTGCTGTAGGCAGATTCGAACCGCCTACGATAATGTTCCGCACCGCCGCTGGGGCGCCCAAGCGTGGGGCCATTGCGGGCTTCGCTTCCACTTGGCTTTCATGCTTTGGATGAAGGCCAATCACACCCAGGCGCGATCTTGACCGAGCCAGGACCCGAGCCAGGACCCGAGCCAAGATCGGAGCCAAGATCGGAGCCAAAACCCCTGGCTCTGCTGAACCGCAGCCTGGTCGTCACCACGGCGCTCGCGGCGCTCATCGTGGCCGCCGCATTTTGGCTCGGCGCGCGCAACAAAAACGACGACGAGTGGGTGCGGCACTCGCTCGAAGTGCGCGCGCAGTTGACGCACGTCCTGAGCCTCGTGCAAAGCGCGGAAACGGGGCAGCGCGGCTATCTGTTGACCGGGCAAGACCTTTATCTCGGGCCCCTATCAGATGGCGCTTGAGCAATTGCCGGCGACGTGCTGCAGCGCGCGCAGGATTTGGTCAGCGACAACCCGGAGCAGGTCAAGAATCTCACCCAACTTCGCCAGCTCATCAACGACAAGCTCGATGAGCTGGGCGCTACCGTGGATGAGCCTACAAAGCCGGCCACAGCGACGCGGCGCTGGCCATCGTCAATAGCGACCAGGGTTTCCGGCTGATGCGGGAAATCCGCGGCAGCATCGACGGCATGCAGGCAGAGGAGGACCGGCTGCTGACCGCGCGCCAGACAGCCGCGGCGCGCTCCGGCATGCTGCTCCAGGCGGGCGTCGCCATTGCCTTTCTGCTGATCTGCGGCGTCGGATTTTTGATCGCCCGCTTTACCCGCGACTCCTTTGCGACACTCACCGCCGCCCGCGACCGGCTGGCGCTTGCCAACCGGCAATTGCTCGATCAAGTGACGCGCCGCGAAGCGGCCGAAGAGTCAACTGCGCCAGGCGCAAAAAATGGAAGCCCTCGGCCAGCTCACCGGCGGCATCGCCCACGACTTCAACAATATGCTGGGCGTCATCATGGGAGCGCTCGACCTCGTCAAACGCCGCCTCGCCAAGGGCGACTACGGCATCGAGCGTTTTCTCGATGCCGCCACCATCGCCAGCGAGCGCGCCGCCACGCTGACGCAGCGGCTGCTCGCTTTCGCGCGCCAGCAGCCGTTGTCGCCGCAGCCGCTCGACGCCAACAAGATGATCGCCGCCATGTCGGACCTCTTGCATTCGACCTTGGGCGAGCACATCCAGATCGAGACGGTGACCGCGGCCGGCCTATGGACGGTCGACGTCGATTCCCAGCAGCTCGAGAATGCCATCCTCAACATCGCGATCAACGGCCGCGACGCCATGCCCGACGGCGGCAAGCTCACGATCGAAACCGCCAACGCCTATCTCGACGAAGCCTATTGCGCGCACAATCCGGAAGTGCGGCCGGGACAATTCGCCTTGATCGCCGTGACGGATACCGGCATTGGCATGACAGCCGACGTCGCGGCGCGCGTCTTCGATCCGTTTTTCACCACCAAACCCACAGGGAAAGGCACCGGGCTCGGGCTGAGCCAAGTCTACGGCTTCGTCAAGCAGTCGAGCGGGCACATCAAGATCTATAGCGAGCCAGGCTCCGGCACCACGGTGAAAATCTATCTGCCCCGCCTCGTCGCCGACGCCAAGGAGATCAAGCGCACGGCGCTCGAACCGATGCGCACCGGCGATCGCAACGAAATCATCCTGGTGGTCGAGGACGATCCCTTGATGCGGCGGCTCGCGACCGAAGCGCTGCACGAGCTTGGCTATACGGTGTTCGACTGCGACGGCGCCGCCAATGCGCTGGCGACCCTCGACCGCGTGACCGACGTGAAACTTCTCTTCACCGACGTGGTGATGCCGGACGTCAACGGCAAGAAACTTGCCGACGAGGCGGTGCGGCGGCGGCCCGGCCTGAAAGTCTTGTTCACCACCGGCTACACCGCCAATGCCGTGGTGCACGGCGGCGTGCTCGACGCCGGCGTCAATTTCATCTCCAAGCCGTTCACGCTCGACCAACTCGCCGCCAAGGTGCGCGCGGTATTGGACGCACTTAGACGGCGAAGCCGTCAGGCGCGCACCGCCGAACGAGGTTCGTCGGCGGCCGCCGCATGGGCGGCGCCGAGCAGAAAAACCTTCTGCAGCATGTTGCGTTCGATCGGCTTTTGCAGGATCGGAACGCCGGCGAATCGGCTATCGACGCTGTCGGCGTCGTAGCCGGTGACGAAGACGAACGGTACGCCGCGTTTGCCCAAGATCTCGGCGACCGTGTAGACCATGCCGTCGCCGAGATTGATGTCGAGCACGGCGGCGTCGAACTGGGCTGTCGCGCGCCGCCGCCAAGGCCTCGGACGCGGAGGCGACCGGGCCGATCACCTGGAAACCGAATTCGGCGAGCGTTTCCTGGATCATCATGGCGACCAGGGCCTCATCTTCGACCAGAAGCACGCGCGGCTTCTCGCTGCGTTTGAGGCCGACGACTGCGCCATTGGCTTGACCGTTGCCGTGCAAAGCATGCAACGCCCGCGACTTCGTCAGCTCGCTCCGCGGTATGGAAAATTCGCAGCGCAGGCCCTCCGGATCCCAATCGAAGGCCGTTTTGCCGCTCAGCTGCTGCTCGATGCTGGCGACGATGACCTTCAGGCCGAAGCTGCGCGATGACGGCTCGGCAATGACGGGGCCGCCGTTTTCCGCCCAATTCAGGGTCAAGGAGTCGCCCCGCAACTGCCAGTCAAGCGTAATCTTGCCGTTCGGCGACGACAGCGCGCCGTGCTTGGCGGCATTGGTGGCGAGCTCGTGGACCGCCAGCGCTAGCCCTTGCGCGGTCGCCGGCTGCAACGAGATATCCGGACCGCGGATTGTGATCTTGTCGCCGGCGCGATAGGGCGCAAGCTCTTCGGTGACCAGAGTCGCAA
The DNA here is from genome assembly GCA_963714345.1 of uncultured Alphaproteobacteria bacterium. Lineage (GTDB taxonomy): Bacteria > Pseudomonadota > Alphaproteobacteria > Rhizobiales > Xanthobacteraceae > BOG-931. The sequence continues at coordinate 104,914 of CAVQOD010000017.1, forward strand.
GGTCGGCGCCGTGCCAGCGCGAATCCGACAATAGCGTGTGTGCGCGCGCCAGCGCTTTGATGCGGCCCTCGATCGCCTGCACGTAATCGTCGACGGTTTTGGCGCGGGTGAGCCGGATAATCGATTGGATCACCGCCAGCGCGTTGCGGGCGCGATGATCGACCTCGCGCGCCAACAGGACTTGGCGCTCCTCGGCCTCCTTGCGCTTGGAGATGTCGATGGCGGTGCCGATCACGCGCACGCACTTGCCATCGTCATCGAACACGGCGCGGCCCTTAGCCGCGACCCAACGGACAACGCCGTCTTCCCTGCCGACGGCGCGGTACTCGACGTCGTAGAGGGCGCGCTTTTGCGGGTCGCAAGCGCCGGCATAGGCCGCCGCTGGTCGCCTCTTTGTCGTCGGGATGCAATCCGGCATAAAAGTCCGCCAGGCTCACGGCGACGTCGGGCGAGATGCCGAACATGGCCTTGACGCGCGGCGGCCAGAACAGTGTGTCGGTCACATTGTCGACGTCCCACAAGCCGATTTCGGCCGCCTCGGTCGCCAGCCGCAGCTGCTGCTCGCTTTCGAGGAGCCGCGCGTTGGAGGCCTGCAGCTCGGCGGTGCGCTCGGCAACGTGGCGCTCGAGCGTCGCGTTCAGCCGCTCGAGTTCGCGCGTCTTGCGAAACAGTTCGGCGAACACCCGCACCTTGGCGCGCAGCACTTCGGGCACGACCGGGACCGGCACGTAATCGACCGCGCCCATTTCATAGCCGCGCAGCCGATCGACGTCGGTCAAATGAATCGCCGAAATAAAGATGATCGCCGTTTTGCGGAACCGCGGATGCTCGCGGATCATCGCCGCCAACTGGAAGCCGTCGAGCTCCGGCATGCAGACGTCGATCAAAACGACGGCGACATCGTTTTTGAGAAGAAACTGCAAGGCCTCGCGCGCCGATGCTGTCTTGACCAGGTTCTCGTCAAGCTCGCCGAGGATCACCTCGTAGGCGAGCAGCTTGTCGGGCTGGTCGTCGACCAGCAGAACGTTGACTTTATCGGTCGCGCCGTTTTTGTTCATTCTTGCTCCGCCTAACGATGCAGCCACATCCGCAGGGCGGATAACAGCTGTTCGGTGTTGACCGGTTTGGCGAGATAATCCGACGCGCCGGCTTGCAGACATTTTTCGCGGTCGCCCTTCATCGCCTTGGCGGTCAAGGCAATGATCGGCAGACGGCGGTAGGCGCGGTTCTGCCGGATCTTCTCGATGGTCTGATAGCCGTCCATTTCCGGCATCATGATGTCCATCAGAACGATGGCGAGCGCCGGCGTCTCCTCGATGATCTGGATCGCCTCGGCGCCGGTCGTCGCGGTGAGCACGTTCATGCCGCGGCGTTCCAGCGCGCTCGACAAGGCGAAAATGTTGCGCGGATCGTCGTCGACAAGGAGCACGGTGCGGCCGACCAAGTCCTCGTCGGAACTGTTGAGCCGCTCCAGCATATGCTGCTTCTCGGGCGGCAGATCGGTGATGACGCGGTGCAGGAACAGCGCCGTCTCGTTGAGCAGCCGCTCCGGCGATTCGACGCCCTTGACCACGATGCTGCGCGCCATGGTGTGCAGCTGGGCGTCCTCCTCGGCCGACAATTCGCGGCCGGTAAAGACCACCACCGGGATGTCGGCAAGCCCGCTGTCGGCGCGCATGCGCTCCAGCACCTCGAAGCCCGACATATCCGGCAGCCGCAGATCGAGCACCACGCAATCGCACGGTCTCTCCCGCAACCTGCTCAGCGCCTCGTCGCCGGTGTCGGCGTTGACGATTTCGATATCGTCATGACCGAGCAATTCGCGGATGCTCATCTGCTCGGCCGCGTTATCCTCGACGATCAACAGACGTTTCTTGCGCGGCTCGGCGAACTCCTTGATGCGGGAGAGCGCCTCGTCGATGCCTTCGCGCGTGGTCGGCTTGTTGACGAAGGCGAAGGCGCCGCGCGCCAGGCCGTGCTGGCGGTCTTCGTCGAGCGAGACGATCTGCACCGGGATATGCCGGGTGAGCGGGTTCTGCTTGAGCTGGCTCAGCACGTTCCAGCCCAGCATGTCGGGCAGGAATACGTCGAGCGAGACCGCGGTCGGCTGATATTGCTTGGCGAGGTTGAGCGCATCGTCGCCGCGCATCGCCAACAACGCCTTAAAGCCCTTGTCGCGCGCCAGATCGACCAGGATGCGGGCATAGTGCGGATCGTCCTCGACGACGAGGAGAATGGCGTCGCCGGCCTGGATGTCCAGCCGGTCGTCGGGGATCGGCTCGATGGTGCGCTCCGGGATGATGTGGAAGCCCTGATGCGTCGACGCCGTGGCGCCGGCAGCCGCGGCGGCGTGGATCGTGGCATTGGGACCGACATATTTAATCGGCAGATAGAGCGTGAAGGTCGAGCCGGCGCCCGACACGCTGCGCAGATGGATTTCGCCGCCGAGCAAGCCGGCCAGTTCGCGGCTGATGGCAAGGCCGAGGCCGGTGCCGCCGTATTTGCGGCTGGTCGATGCGTCAGCCTGCTGGAATGCCTCGAAGATGATCTTTTGCTTCTCCTGCGGAATGCCGATGCCGGTGTCGGTGACTTCGAAAGCGACGACTCCGGCGGCCTGATTAAGGACCGGATGATCCCCGCTCCAGCCGCCGACGGCGGCGTTGACGCTGAGGCGAACGCCGCCCTGGGCGGTGAATTTGAATGCGTTCGACAGCAGGTTCTTGAGCACTTGCTGCAGCCGTTTGGTGTCGGTGGTGATGCTGCGGCCGAGATTGGGATCGACATGGACCTCGAACGACAGCTGCCGGGTGTCTGCTTCGTGGCGGAACGGCCGCGCCACCATGTCGACGAGGTTGGAGAAGAGCACCTCCTCGGCGTCGACGGTGACGGTGCCGGATTCGATCTTGGACAGGTCGAGAATGTCGCTGATCAGGTTGAGCAGATCGGTGCCGGCGCCGTGAATGGTGCGGGCGAAATCGACCTGCTTCGACGTCAGATTGCCTTCCGGATTGTCGGTCAGCTGCTGGCCGAGGATCAGGATCGAGTTCAGCGGCGTGCGCAACTCGTGCGACATATTGGCCAGGAATTCCGACTTGTACTTGGACGTGAGCGCGAGCTCGGTGGCCTTTTCCTCGAGCGCGCGGCGGGCCTGCTCGATTTCCTGGTTCTTGCGTTCCACCTCGACGTTGCGCTCGGCGAGCTGCTGCGCCTTCTGTTCGAGCTGCTCGTTGGTCTGCTGCAGCTCCCTCTGCTGCGCCTGCAATTCGCCGGCGAGCTGCTGCGACTGCTTGAGCAAGCCTTCGGTCTGCATCGTCGCCTCGATCGAATTGAGCACGATGCCGATCGAGGTGGTCAGCTGTTCGAGGAACATGGTCTGCAGCGCGGTGAATTCCTGAATCGAGGCGAGCTCGATCACCGCCTTGACCTGGTTCTCGAACAGCACCGGCAGCACGATATTGTTGCGCGGCCGCACCTTGAGCAGCGCCGAACTGATCGGCACGGCGTCTTCCGGCATATCGGTGATCAGCATGCGGCGCTTATCGAGCGCGCACTGGCCGATCAGGCCCTGGCCGAGTTCCAGCGACTGCGGGTGACCCTTGGTGCCGTCGTCGGCATAGGCCGCCAGCAAAGCGAGGCTGTTGTTCTTCTCTTCGCCTTCCATCTGGTAGATGACGCCCTGATGGGCATTGACCAGCGGCGTAAGCTCGGAAAGCAAGAGCCGGCCGACCGTGGTGAGATCGCGCTGGCCTTGCAGCATGTTGGTGAATTTGGCGAGGTTGGTTTTCAGCCAGTCCTGCTCGGTGTTGCGGTCGGTGGTGAGCCGCAAGTTGTCGATCATGGTGTTGATGTTGTCTTTAAGCTCGGCCACTTCGCCGCGCGCTTCGACCTGGATCGAACGCGTCAAGTCGCCCTTGGTCACGGCGGTCGCAACTTCGGCGATGGCGCGCACTTGCGTCGTCAGGTTGGCGGCGAGCAGGTTGACGTTGCCGGTCAAGTCCTTCCAGGTGCCGGCGGCGCCGGGCACGTTGGCCTGGCCGCCGAGCCGGCCTTCGACGCCGACTTCGCGCGCCACCGTGGTGACCTGATCGGCGAAGGTGGCGAGCGTGTCGGTCATGTTGTTGATGGTTTCGGCGAGCGCCGCCACCTCGCCTTTCGACTTCACCGCGAGGTTTTGCTTGAGGTCGCCGTTGGCGACCGCGGTCACCACTTTGACGATGCCGCGAACCTGTTCGGTGAGGTTCGCCGCCATGACGTTGACGGTGTCGGTCAAATCCTTCCAGGTGCCGGCGACGCCGGGCACCTGCGCCTGGCCGCCGAGCAGTCCCTCGGTGCCGACCTCACGCGCCACGCGGGTGACTTCCGAGGCGAAGCCGTTGAGCTGGTCCACCATCGTATTGATGGTGTTTTTCAGCTCCAGAATTTCGCCTTTCACGTCGACCGTGATCTTGCGGCTTAAGTCGCCGCGCGCCACCGCGGTCGTCACCTCGGCGATGTTGCGGACCTGGGTGGTGAGGTTCGCCGCCAACAGGTTGACGTTGTCGGTCAAGTCCTTCCAGGTGCCGGCGACGCCCGGCACCACCGCCTGACCGCCGAGACGGCCGTCGGTGCCGACTTCGCGCGCCACGCGCGTCACTTCGGCGGCGAACGAGCGCAATTGCTCGACCATGGTGTTGAGCGTGTCCTTGAGCAGCAGCATTTCGCCGCGCACGTCGACCGTGATTTTCTTCGACAAGTCGCCGCCGGCGATCGCGGTCGCCACCTCGGCGATGTTGCGCACCTGCGCGGTCAGGTTCGAGGCCATGAAGTTGACGTTGTCGGTCAAATCCTTCCAGGTGCCGGCGACGCCGGGCACGCCGGCCTGACCGCCGAGCTTGCCTTCGGTGCCGACCTCGCGCGCCACGCGGGTGACTTCCGAGGCAAACGCGTTGAGCTGGTCCACCATGGTGTTGATGGTGTTCTTCAGCTCCAGAATTTCGCCTTTCACGTCGACGGTGATCTTGCGGCCGAGATCGCCGCGGGCGACCGCGGTGGTCACCTCGGCGATGTTGCGCACTTGCGCCGTCAAGTTGCCGGCCATCGAGTTGACGCTGTCGGTCAAATCCTTCCAGGTGCCGGCGACGCCGGGCACGTTGGCCTGGCCGCCGAGGCGGCCTTCGGTGCCGACCTCGCGGGCGACGCGCGTCACCTCGCCGGCGAAGCGGTTGAGCTGGTCGACCATGGTGTTGAGCGTTTCCTTCAACTGAAGGATTTCGCCGCGCACGTCGACCGTGATCTTGCGCGACAGGTCGCCGCCGGCAATTGCGGTCGCCACTTCGGCGATGTTGCGCACTTGGCCGGTCAGGTTCGACGCCATCGAGTTGACCGAGTCGGTCAAATCCTTCCAGGTGCCGCCGACGCCCGGCACGTTGGCCTGGCCGCCGAGCTTGCCTTCGGTGCCGACCTCACGGGCGACGCGGGTCACTTCCGCGGCAAAGGCGTTGAGCTGGTCGACCATGGTGTTCAGCGTGTCTTTCAACTCGAGAATTTCGCCGCGCACGTCGACCGTGATCTTGCGCGACAAGTCGCCGCGCGCCACGGCGGTGGCGACTTCGGCGATGTTGCGCACTTGACCGGTCAGGTTCGACGCCATCGAGTTCACGGAATCGGTCAAGTCCTTCCAGGTGCCGGCGACGCCGCGCACCAGGGCTTGACCGCCGAGCTTGCCTTCGGTGCCGACCTCGCGGGCGACGCGCGTCACCTCGCCGGCAAAGGCGTTGAGCTGGTCCACCATGGTATTGATGGTGTCCTTCAACTCGAGAATTTCGCCGCGCACGTCGACCGTGATCTTCTTCGACAAGTCGCCCGACGCAATCGCCGTCGACACTTCGGCGATGTTGCGCACTTGCGCGGTCAGGTTCGACGCCATCGAATTCACCGAATCGGTCAGGTCCTTCCAGGTGCCGGCGACGCCGAGCACATTGGCTTGGCCGCCGAGGCGGCCGTCGGTGCCGACTTCACGCGCCACGCGCGTCACTTCGCCGGCAAAGGCGTTGAGCTGATCGACCATCGTATTGATGGTCTCTTTGAGCTGCAGAATTTCGCCGGAGACGTTGACCGTGATCTTCTTGGACAAGTCGCCGCCGGCTATTGCCGTGGCGACGTCGGCGATGTTGCGGACTTGCGCGGTCAAGTTGCCGGCCATGAAGTTGACGCTGTCGGTCAAATCCTTCCAGGTGCCGGCGACGCCCGGCACCTGCGCCTGGCCGCCGAGCTTGCCTTCGGTGCCGACCTCGCGGGCGACGCGGGTGACCTCCGAGGCGAACGAGTTGAGCTGGTCCACCATCGTATTGATAGTGTCTTTCAGTTCGAGAATTTCGCCGCGCACGTCGACCGTGATCTTGCGCGACAAGTCGCCGCGCGCCACGGCGGTCGTGACGTGCGCGATGTTGCGCACCTGGTCGGTGAGGTTGCCGCACATGGCGTTCACCGAGTTGGTCAAATCTTTCCAGGTGCCGGCGACGCCCGGCACGATGGCCTGGCCGCCGAGCTTGCCGTCGGTGCCGACTTCGCGGGCGACGCGGGTGACTTCCGAGGCAAACGAGCGCAGCTGATCGACCATCGTGTTGATGGCTTCCTTGAGCTGCAAAATTTCGCCGCGCACGTCGACCGTGATCTTCTTCGACAAGTCGCCGTTGGCGACCGCGATCGTCACCTCGGCGATGTTGCGGACCTGCGCGGTGAGGTTTGACGCCATCGAGTTGACGCTCTCGGTGAGGTCCTTCCACACGCCGGTGACGCCGCCGACTTGCGCCTGGCCGCCGAGCTTGCCTTCGGTGCCGACCTCGCGGGCGACGCGCGTCACCTCCGAGGTGAACACGTTGAGCTGCTTGATCATGGTATTGACGATCTCGGCGGAGCGCAGGAATTCGCCCTTCAACGGCCGGCCGTCGACGTCGAGCTGCACGGTTTGCAAGAGGTCGCCCTGCGCCACCGCGGCGATGGCGCGCGTCACTTCCGTGGTCGGCCACAACAGATCGTCGATCAGCGAATTGACGCTAGCCTCCATCTCGCCCCAGGCGCCGTCGGACAGTCCGAGGCGGACACGCTGGCGGGTGCGGCCGTCGCGGCCCACCACCTGCCCGACCCGTTCGAGCTGCTTGGCCATGCGCTGGTTGGTGGCAACGATTTCATTGAACGTGTCGGCGACCTTGCCGAGGATGCCGACGCGGTCGCCAGCCATGCGGACGGAAAAGTCGCCGACCCGCATGGTTTGCAGCGCATGAAGGAGTTCCGTCAGGCCGCCGGCATCGACCGCATCGACCTGGGCACCGGGTTGGGGTTGGGCGTCGCCGTTGACATGGCGCTCGGCCGCCGGGGCGGCAGGAAGGGCGGAACCGTTGGGTGCCGAGCCAGCAACGTCTTCAGCGGCTGCATAATTCTCTCCAAAGCTAGAGATTTGATCTGGCAGCCCGCGACGCACCACGGGGTATGAAGGGGCGCGGCAAAGCGCGCCCGGCGGGATCAAATCCCGCGGCGCGCAGTTCCTAAGCCGACGTGGAATCCCCCTCACTGTCGGGCCTCAACCTTCTGTGCCTTGAGCCCAAACGCGGTTGGATAGGTATGGTTCCGGCGAAAGCCCACAAAGGTGAAAAAATTCTTGCGGGGTTACCCCGGCGTCTCTGCGGCGGATTTTCAGTGCGGAACCAATGTCGGAATTAGCGCTTATGCAAAAAGACATAGGGGGCGAAGACGTCTGGGCGTGAAAGACATCGTGGGGAGTGTCTGTGAGTCGCGAAGCCATGGCCTGTTACCGGCTCTATGCCGCCAATTGCATCGAACTTGCCGAGCACATTCCCGAGTTGGATCGCAGGGTCTTCCTGCTCAACATGGCCCGGGACTGGCTCAAAATGGCCGATCAGGCCGAGCGAAATGACGGGGCCGGCCGCGCCGAAGAGGTGGGCCCTGCACAATCTCAGTCGCAATCGGCGGATCGCTAGGTCCGGTAGGCGCCCGCGGGGCGCTGCACACTGCTTTTGGAGTCTCGCGCCTGCGGCTATCGTCTGGGATGGCAGCGGCCGCGAAACCAGCCGATTCCCAGGATGCCGTCTTCGCCCTGCTTTGCGATCCGGCAACCTATGGCGGGCGCGCAGTGCGGCGCTGCGAAACCCATGCCGCGGTCGTGTTCCTGGCCGGCGATCGCGCGCTCAAGGTCAAGCGCGCGGTGCGCTATCGGTTTCTCGATTACTCGACGCTCGACAAGCGCAAGGCCGCCTGCCAGGCCGAACTCGACGTCAACCGCAAATTTGCCCCGCAACTTTATCGCCGCATCGTGCCGATCGTGCGCCAAGCCGATGGCTCGCTCGCCTTGGACGGCGCCGGGGCCGCCGTCGAATGGGCGGTCGAGATGACGCGCTTCGACGAGGACAAGACGCTCGACCATCTTGCCGAGCGCGGCGAGCTCGATGAGGCGCTCAGCGCCAAGCTCGCGATCGCCGTCGCCGCCATGCATGCGCGCGCCGAACGCGTCGAAGCCGCGCCGTGGCTCGCCGCCATTGCGCAATTCATCCGCGACAATACGGCCGCGTTTCGCGAGCACGGCGGACTGTTCTCGCCTGACGCGGTCGACGAGCTTGAGCGAAAGTCGCAGGCCGCCTTGGCAAAATTGCGTCCGCTCCTCGAGGCGCGCGGCGCCGCGGGCCTGATCCGGCGCGGCCATGGCGACCTTCATCTCGGCAATATCGCGGTGCTCGACGGCGAGCCGGTCGCCTTCGACGCGCTGGAATTCGATCCGATCATCGCCGAAGGTGACGTTCTTTACGATCTGGCGTTTCTGCTGATGGATTTGATCGAACGCGGGCTATCGCGTCCAGCCAACGTGGTGTTGAACGGATATTTTGCGGCCTCGCGGCGAGACGAAGATTGCGACGGCATCGCCGCTTTGCCGTTCTTCATGTCGCTTCGCGCCGCGATCCGCGCCAAAGTCACGGCCGCCCGCCGCGATCTCGCCGCCGCGGCCGACAAGGCCGATCTCGCGCAGTCGGCGCAACGCTACTTCGATCTTGCGCTCGAACTGCTTATTCCGACAAAGCCGACGATCGCTTGCAGCGCTGGATTATCGGGCACCGGCAAATCGATTTTGGCGCGCGCGCTGGCGCCGCTGTTGCCGCCACCGCCGGGCGCCCTGGTGTTGCGCTCGGACGTCGAGCGCAAAGCGCTTTTCGACACCCCCGAGCACGATCGTTTGCCGGCCGAGGCCTATCGCCCCGAAATATCCGAAACAATCTATCGCCGCTTGACCGACAAGGCCAAGCGCGTCGCGCGCGCCGGTCACTCGGTCGTCGTCGACGCGGTTTTCGCCAGACCGCAAGAGCGCGCCGCAATTGAAGCCGCAGCCGCGACGGCGAAAGCGGATTTCTGCGGATTGTTCCTGGTCGCCGATTTGCCGACACGCCTCGCCCGGGTCGAAACGCGCGGTCCCGATGCGTCGGATGCCGACGCCAGGGTTGCACGCCAGCAGGATGAGTTCGATATCGGCACGGTCACGTGGACGATAGTCGATGCATCCGGCTCGCCGCAACAGACATTGGCCAGCGCCCGCGCAGTATTGAAGCAATGTTAGGGCACCAACACCGCGGCGCCCTGCTCCAGCATCATCGCCTGCATCGCAGCCACCCTCGCCGCGGTCGGCGTCCGCCACAGAGTCAATAAGGACGGACGTCGTTGCGGCGATCGCCGCGGTAGCTGGTCAAAGTCGCGAGGAGGTTATAGTCAATGCCCTCAACCGGGGCCTCGCCGCCATCCATCGGCAAGCGCGCCATAGGGAGATCAAGGCGTGATTGCCGTTGCCATCGATATCGGCGGCACATTTACCGATCTGGTCGGTTTCGACGACCGCGCCGGGCGCTTCGTCGACGCCAAGAGCCTGACGACGCCGGCCGATCTCGTCCAAGGCATCATCGATTGTCTGCACAAGAGCGGCCTCGCCGCCGGCGTTATCGATGAACTGATCCACGGCTCGACCATCGCCATCAATATCCTGATCGAGCGCACCGGCGCCAAGACCGGCCTCGTCGTCACCAACGGTACGCGCGACATTTACATCATCGGCCGCGGCAACCGGCCGGAGGCCTATAATCTTTTGTTTCATCGGCACCGTCCGCTGGTGCCGCGGCATCTCACCCGCGAGGTGGTCGAGCGCGTTTTGGCGTCCGGCGCGGTGCACCAGAAGCTCGACCGCGCCGGCGTCGAGGCGGCGGCGCGGGCGCTCGCCGCCGAGGGCGTCGAAGCGGTCGCCGTGTGCTTCCTGCACTCTTATGTGAACCCGGACCACGAGCGTGCGGCCGGCGCGATCATCCGCGCCGCGCTGCCGGACGCCTACCTTTCGCTGTCCCACGAGATACTTCGCGAATATCGCGAGTTCGAGCGCACCTCGACCACGGTGGTGAATGCCTATGTCGGCCGCAAGGTCGGCGGCTATGTGCGCAACTTGAAGGGCAAGCTCGAGGCGATCGGCTTTAAAGGCAATCTCTCCATCATGCGCTCGAACGGCGGGGTCATGACGCCGGAAGTGGCGCAGGAACGCCCCGTGGCGATGATGGAATCCGGCCCGGTCGGCGGCATCATCGCGTCGGCACGGGTCGGCGAAAAGCTCGGCTACGGCAACGTCATCTCCTTCGACATGGGCGGCACGACCGCCAAGACCAGCCTCATTCGCGGCGGCGAGCCGACCATGGCGCCGGGTTATTACGTCGGCGGCTATGCCAGCGGCCATCCGGTCATGGTGCCGATGATCGACGTGGTCGAGATCGGCGCCGGCGGCGGCTCCATCGCCTGGCGCGACGAGATCGGCGCGCTCAAGGTCGGCCCGCACAGCGCCGGCGCCGACCCGGGCCCGATCTGCTATCGCGGCGGCGGCAGCGAACCGACGATCACCGACGCCAATGTGACGCTCGGCCGGCTCGACCCGCACAATTTTCTCGGCGGCACCATGGTGCTCGACGCCGACGGCGCGACGCGCGGCATCGACGAAAAAATCGCCAAGCCGCTTGGCATGTCGGTGACGCAAGCCGCGCAAGCGATCCTCGAAATCGCAGTCAACAAGATGTCGCTTGCGGTGCGCGAAGTCTCGGTGGAGAAAGGCTACGATCCGCGCGATTTCGTGCTGGTCGCTTCCGGCGGCGCCGGTCCGCTTCACGTCCTCGATATCGCGCGCGAACTGCACATTCCGACCGTGATCGTGCCGCTGTTTCCCTCGCACTTCTCGGCGCTCGGCATGCTGCTCGCCGACGAGCGCCACGATTTCATCCGCACCTATTACGCCGATCTTGCCGCAATCGATTTCGCCAATCTGATCAAGGTCCACGACGAGATGGTGGCGGAGGCGCGAAGCCGGATTGCGTCACGCGCGCGGCGCAGTGCGGCAAATCCATCTCGATCTTCGCTATACCGGACAGGAATTCACCTTGCCGGTGGCGGTAACGCTGGCGCAGTTGAAGAAGGGCGATCGCCTTGGCATCCGCACTGCGTTCGACCGCCTCTACGAGCAACGCTACGCCCACCACTCGCCGGAGGAGCCGGTGGAGATGGTCAATATCCGTCTCGCCGTCGTCGGCAAGCGGCCGAAGACTGAAATTCCCGCGCAAAGGCGGCGGCAAGCGGGCGCCGGTGCGGCGCCGCCCGGTCTATCTCGGCAATGGCGGCAAGCCCGTCGCCTGTCCGGTTCATGCGCGCGATGCGCTCGCAGCCGGCGCGCGCATCAACGGGCCGGCGCTGATCGAGGAGCATGGCACCACGACGCTGCTTTATCCGGGCGACACTTGCCGGGTGGCGCCGTCGGGCGAATTGATTATTGCGGTGGGGCGCGGACGATGAGGCGGAAAACACATGGCGGCAAGGCCAAGGTAGCGAAGAAGGCGGCGAAGCCGGCGCGGCGCTCGCGCGCGGCGCGCGGCGTATCGCTCGATCCGGTGACGCTGGAAGTGATCCGCAATGCGCTGCCGGCGATCGCCAACGAAATGGCCGCCGACCTGCAACGCACGTCCTACAACATGATGATCTACGAGGTGCGCGACTTCTGCACCGCGCTGGTCGATCCCAAAGGTCAGCTCATCTCGCAGAATGTCGGCGGCGTATCGCACTTCGTCGCCGACCTTGGCGTGATCATCACCGACGGCATGCAACGCTACGGCGCCGCCGGCTTTGCGCCGGGCGACGCGATCATCACCAATCATCAGGCGGTCGCCGGCCAGCACCTCAATAACATCGTCATTTACATGCCGTATTTCTACCGCGGCGAGCTTTTGATGTTCGCCATGGTGCGGGCGCATTGGATCGATGTCGGCGGCACGTCGACCGGCTTCGGCGCCGGTCCGCAGGTCGCCGATCCATGGCTCGAGGGCATGCAATTCGATCAGCTCAAGATCTATCGCAAAGGCGAGCTCGACGAGACACTTTATCGCGTCATCAAAGACAACATCCGCTTTCCGGAATCTTCGCTCGGCGACATGAAATCGCAGATGGCGGCCTGCCGCCTTGCCGCCCGCCGCCTCGACGAGCTGTTCGACAAATACGGCCGCGATACGATTTTGGCGGCGATCGTGCGCATTTTCGACGAGACCGAGCGCAAGTGCCGCAACGTCGTGGCGCAACTTCCCGACGGCGTCTATGAAGCCTCGGCCTCGATCGACGACGACGGCGTGCGCAAGGGCGAGCCGGTGCCGATCCATGCCAAGGTTACGGTGAAGGGCTCGTCGATGACCATCGACCTGTCCGGCTGCTCGAAAGAGCGCAAGGCCGCCATCAATTCCCGCACGCTCGCCGGCGCCCGCGTCGCCTATAAAGCGCTGACCGGGCCGGTCGACCCGGTCAACGAGGGGTCGTTCCGGGCGCTCGATGTCATTATCCCGGAAGGCAACATCATGATGGCGCGATTCCCGGCGCCGATGGCGGGCTGGAGCGCGATCGTCCCGACGGTGGTCGACTGCATCGTAGCGGCGCTGGCGCCAGCCATGCCCGATCGCGTGCCGGCCGGGCACCACGGCCTCCTCGGCGGCGCAGTGGTGTTCTTCGGGCTGCATCCGAAAACCGGAAGGCGCTTTGTGGTGCAAAGCATCGAGGGCGGCGGCTGGGGCGGGCGGCCTTACGAGGACGGCGAATCCGGCACGGTGTCGGTGTGCCAGGGCGATGTCCGCAACGGCTCCATCGAGGGCATCGAGCTGAAATGTCCGGTGCTGGTGGAAAGCCGCGCGTTACGCCCGGACTCCTGCGGCGCCGGGAAATACCGTGGCGGCCTCGGCATCGACATGCGGGTCCGCAACCTCGTCGAGGGTCTGTGGAATTTCGAGCAGACCCGGCGCCAGCAATGTCCGCCATGGGGCTTGCGCGGCGGCACGCCGGGCGAGAGCGGCGGCTATCTGCTGCGGCAGGCGGATGAGACCGACTTCCATCAACTCGCCGGCGCCCGGATACCGGTCTCGGTCGGCGCTGCCGCGATCGTGCGCACCGGAGGCGGCGGCGGCTGGGGCGACCCCTGCGACCGCAATCCAGCCGAGGTCATTGCCGATGTGCGCGAAGAGTTCATCAGCCGCCGCGCCGCGCGCGAGCTGTACGGCGTCGTGATGAGCGAGGATTTCAAGCTCGACACCGCCGCGACCGATGCATTACGTGACGAAATGCGGCGAAAAGATAAGGAATAAGATAAAGTGACCGGAGGGGAGCCCAGACCATGCGCAATCCATACAGGACATTCAAGCTGCCGAGTTGCCTTGCCGTAGCGGTCATCATTGCGGTCGCCACGATCGGACTTTCCGCCGGCGCCAATGCCGACGACACGCTGCGGGTCGGCAAGGCGGTGCCGGAAGCCTTCTCGTTCACGCCGCTCGACGTCGGGATGCAGACCGGCATTTTCAAGAAACACGGGCTCGACATCCAGGAGACCGCCTTCGCCGGCGACGCCAAGCTGCAGCAGGGCATGGCCTCCGACAGCATCGACATCGGGCTCGGTTCCGGGCCGGCGATGGCCTTCATCGTCAAAGGCGCTCCGGTCAAGGCGATCGCCGCCATGGCCGGTCCGCCGCTCTTGCTGGCGATCCTTGTCCGCCCCGACGGACCGAAGACGGTCGCCGATCTCAAGGGAAAAAAGGTCAGCGTCTCCACCCCCGGATCGTTGACCTACTTTCTGGTGAGCGAGACCGCGCGCAGTCAGGGTTGGGGCCCGGACGGGATCGACATCGAACCGATGGGCGCAATGCCGGGCCAGATCGCGGCGCTCAAGCGCGGCGATATCGACGGCATCATCATGGACGTCGGCAATGCCTTCAATCTGGAGAAGAAGGGCGAGGGCCGCATTCTGGTGCGCTTCACCCAGATGAAGGATTTCATGATCCACGTCATCTATGCAACCGACAAGGATATCGCCAGCAAGCCCGACGATCTGCGCAATTTCCTCAAAGGCTGGTTCGAGACCATCGCCTATATGCGGGCGCATAAGGCGGAAACGGTGAAGATCGCGGGCGCGGTCATGCAGAAGGACGAGGATGTCTCGAGCAGGACCTATGACGAGGTCATGCCGATGTTCTCCGCCGACGGGAAATTCTCGCAGAAGGCTTTGGACGTGCTGGCGCGATCCTGGATCCAATTGGGAATGCTGAAGGAGCCGCCCGATCTCAAGACGCTCTACACGGAGCAGTTCCTCCCGCAGTAGCCTGTTGCGGCCGGTTTCGGCTCCCGGTGGATCCGGCCGCGCATTTTTGCCGAGACCGCATGACATCCGCGCAATCCGCCATTGCCGTTCACAGCGTCTCGCATCGGTTCGGCGAAGCCGGCGAGGCGCGCCATGTCCAGGCGCTGCTCGATACCTCGCTCGACGTCGCGCACGGCGAATTGCAGTGCCTGATCGGGCCATCGGGCTGCGGCAAGTCGACATTGCTGAGCATCATGGGCGGATTGATCGCGCCGACCACCGGCACGGTCGCGGTTGCCGGCAAGCCGGTGCGCGGCCCGATGCCGCACGACCTCGCCTTCGTATTCCAGGAAAGCGCGCTGTTTCCCTGGAATACGGTTTACGAAAACGTCGTGCTCGGCATGACGTTCCAAGGCGTCGCCAAGGCCGAACGGCGCGAGCGCGCCCGCCGCGCGCTGGAGGCGGTCGGTCTGCTCGATTTCGCCGAGCATTACCCGGCTCAGCTGTCCGGCGGCATGCGCCAGCGCGCCGCGCTGGCGCGTGCGCTCAGCCTGGAAACCGACATTCTGTTGATGGATGAGCCGTTCGGTGCGCTCGACGAGCAGACGCGAATGGTGCTGGGCGAGGATCTCTCCGTGCTGCTGTCGCACTCGAAGAAAACGATCGTCTTCGTCACGCACAGTCTCGGCGAGGCGGTGTTTCTGGCCGACCGCGTGGCGGTGTTCTCGGCGCGGCCCGGAACGATCAAGCAAATCATCGCCGTCGACGAACCGCACCCGCGCAAGCCGTCGTTTATGACCGCGCCCAAGTTTCACGCGCTGCGCGACCAGCTCTACGGCTTGCTGCACGACGAAATCCGCAAGGCGATGTCGGAGACCGCGCAGTCGCGCCGGCGTTATGACCAGGTCGGCCCCGCGGCTACCGGCGGAGATCGGGCATGAACGCGGACGGACCAAAGCGCAAGCAAGACCGGCTCTGGAGCCGGCTGGTGCAGATCGCATTCCTGGGCGCGGTGCTGCTGCTGTGGTCGCTCGCTACCACGGTGTGGGGCGTCAGCCGTATTTTGCTGCCCAAGCCGATCGATGTCTGGCACCAGCTGATCAACGTCGTTGCCACCGGCGCGTTTATCCCGGACCTCAAGGTAACGCTCGGCGAACTCGCCGTTGCGTTCGCCATAGCGATTCCGCTCGGCGTCTCGCTTGGCTATGTGATCAGCCGCTCCCGATACCTGATAAAGATCTTCGAGCCGCTGCTGGCGGCGATCTATGCCATCCCGATCATCCTGTTCCTGCCGCTCTACGTCTTGCTGCTCGGGCTCGGCCCCAATTCCAAGATCGCGCTCGGCGCCACCATCAGCTTCTTTCCGATCGTGCTCAGCACCATTGCCGGATTCGGCTATGTCGACCGCACGCTGGTCACCGCGGCCCGCTCGATGGGAGCGAGCGATCTGCAACTGTTCCGTCATGTGCTGCTGCCGGCCGCCCTGCCCGTCATTGCCGCCGGACTGCGCATGGGCTTCACGGTCGCGCTGTTGTCGGTGATCGGCAGCGAGACCATCGCTTCGTTTGCCGGTCTCGGCCATCGCATCGTCGACCTCGCCGAAAACATGGATACGGCGCGGATGTTCGCCTACATCGTTTTCGTTATCGCCATCGTGGTGTTCCTCAACGCGGTCGTATCGAAGCTGGAAGGACGGGCGCGATGGCGGTGATCCACAGCGATGCGGCGCGCCTGACCGCGCGGCGCGCGCCCGCCCTGCGGCGCTTGGCGCGGCGACCCGGCATTGCCCGGCTCGGCGTCGTCATCCTGCTGCTCATGATCTGGGAAATTGCGGCGCGTTTCTTTCTCGACCGCGATTTCATCAGCCCGCCTTCGGTCGTCCTGACGTCGCTCGGCGACTTGTTCGCTACCCCCGGAGTGCCGTCGGCGCTGTGGCTGACATTATACGAGATCGCCATTGCCTTCGTGCTGTCGGTGATCGTCGGCGCCGGCGTCGGCCTTGCCGTCGGGCTCAACCGTTTTGCCCATCAAAGCTTCATGCCGATCGTGCTCTTGCTCTACGGCATTCCGCAGATCACCATCTTGCCGCTGTTCGTCCTCATCTTCGGCATCGGCGTCGCCTCGAAGATTGCTTTCGGCGTCAGCCATGGCATGTTCCCGATCATGATCGCGGTGGCCGCGGGCGTGCAGAAGATCGAGCCGGTGCTTTTTGTCAGTGCCCGCTCCATGGGCGCGAACCGATGGCAATTGCTCCGCCATGTGGTTTTCCCGCACATGATACCGAGTTTCTTCACCGGCATGCGCTTGGCAATGAGCGGCGTTTTGCTCGGCGTGCTGTTGGCAGAACTCTACGTCTCGACCGCGGGCATCGGTTATTTCACCAGCGTTTTCACTCAGAATTTCGACCCGACGAAGCTGATCGGCCTGGTCTCGATGCTGGCGGCGATCGCAATCGGGCTCAACGCGATCGTGCGCCGCGCCGAACTGCATTATGCGCGTTGGCGCGATTGAGATGCGCGGGCGGGAAACCAAATGAGCAAGCTTAGATTGACGGTGGCGTGCGGCGACTATGACATCGTACGTCCGCTCAAGGACGGAACGGTGGAGGCCGACGGCCTCGAACTGATCTTTCTCTCCGAGATGGGGCCGCGCGAACGGCATTGGCGCATGGGCCGCAAGCACGAATTCGACGTCTGCGAGGAAAACGTCGGCGCCTATTTCATGATCCGCGACCAAGGCGAGCCGCTCACCGCCATTCCGGTATTCCTGCATCGCCGCTTCCGCCATGGCTTCGTCTTCGTCAACGCCGCGGCCGGCATCAAGACGCCGAAGGATCTCAACGGCAAGGTGGTCGGCGGCACCAATTTCCAGCCGGCCGCCAACATCTGGATGCGCGGTATTCTCGACGAGCATTATGGGCTCGACCACCGCTCGATCACCTGGCTCGTCGATCGCACCGAAGACGTCGCGTTCAAGCCGCCGCCCGGTTTGCGCATCGAGGTGAAGACGTCCGATAAGCCGTTAAGCGACATGCTGGCGGACGGCGATATTCCGGCGATGATCTCGCCGACGCTGCCGCGGCCTTTCGTCGAGGGCGACCGGCGCATCGCGCGCCTGTTTCCGAACTACAAAGACGTCGAGCTTGCCTATTTCAAGGCAACCGGCATTTTCCCCATCATGCATGTCACCACGCTCAAGCAGGAGATCGCCGACAAATATCCGTGGGTGGCGACCAATCTGGTCAAGGCGTTCGAAGCGGCAAAGCAGCTTGCTTACCGGCGGCTCGCCAACCCGCGCATGGTGCCGCTCGCTTTCGTGCGCACCGCGGTCGAGGAGCAGGAAGCGACGCTCGGCAAGGACCCGTGGTCCTACGGATTGACCCCGGCCAACCGCAAAAATCTGCAGACGGTGCAGCGCTACTGCCAGCAACAGGGCCTGATTGGCGCACTCACGCCGCTCGACGCGCTTTTCGCCGACACCGATCTCGGCGACGCTGGCGGCTCCGAAGAGTTCTGAGCGACCATGACCTTCAAGCAACGCCTTGCCGGCACGCCGTCATGAACGGAATCGACGAACTTGCCGCCCTTATCGTGCGGTTGCGAACCGAAGACGTTGCCGCGCCAGTGCTGGACGTGCTGCGCCTGCACGTCACCGACACGATTGGCGCCTGGATCGCGGCTACGCAAACACCCGAAGGCAAACTCCTGCTGTCTTATCGCAACCGGTGGCATTCGGGCGGCAGCGGCGACGAATTGGCTGATAATCTCGCCGCCGCTTGCGCACTGACCCGCCTGAGCGAGATCGACGACATTCACTTGGCGTCGATGATGACGCCCGGTTCGATCGTCGTTCCCGCGGCAATGACGTTGGCGGAGCGTTGCCCGAGGCCGAGAGCGCGACGTCGCGCCCGCCATGCTCGCCGGCTACGAGGCGATGATCCGCTTTGGCCTGGCGATGAAAGGGCCGAACATCCTCTACCGCGGCATTTGGCCGACTTATTTTGGCGCCGGCTTTGGCACTGCGGCCGTGGCGGCGCGGCTTTTGCACCTTAACGAACGGCAAACCGCCCATGCGCTCGCCTTGGCGCTGAACTTGGCCTCGCCCGCGGTCGGCCAGCATCACGCCGCAACCACGGCGCGCTGGTTTCTGGTCGGCAATGCCGCGCGCGGCGGATTGACGGCCGCGCGCGCGGCGCAGGCCGGCTTTACCGCCGATACCGACGTATTGCGCTCGCGCCTGTTCCCGGACGTTTACGGCATCGAGCCCGACCTCGGCGCGATGGCCGCGGCGAACGAAGCCGCCGCGGTGCTGCGCGTCTCCTTCAAGCCATGGTGCGCGGCGCGCCAAACCATGGCGGCGACGCAGGCGTTGCGCGAAATTCTCGATGGCGGAGTTGCCGCGGCCGAGATTTCCGAAATCACCGCTTATGTGCTGCCGCCGCATCTGAAAATGATCGACCACGGCGTCAGTCCCGGCAATCGGGCGTCCTATCTTACCAGCCTGCCCTATCAATTGGCGCTTGCCGCCTTGCATCCCGACCGGATGCTCGACCTCGATCAGCCGGCGGAACAGTCATTGCCGGCGTTGCAAGCCTTCATGGCGCGCGTGCGGATCGCCGGCGAGGAAGCTCTTCTTGCCGGCTACCCGAAGCTCCTGGCCGGCGCGGATCGTCGTCACCACGGCATCGGGCCGGCACGAGCATCGCGTCGACGACGTTCCGGGCGATCCGGCGCGGCCCTTCACCGCGGACGCCGTACGGAAAAAATTCCGGCGCTGCGTCGCACACTGCCTCGGCGACGACGACGCCGAGCGCTTATGGCAATCCAGCTTGGCGGTCCTGCAGTCGCGCGATGCGCTTTTGTCGATGCTGGGGGACCTGGATCGTGTTATGGCGGCTTAGTCGGCAATCGGGGGATGGTGCGCGGACTGCCGCGCCATCAATGGAAATGTTCGAGTATTTTGACGACAACTACACCTGGAATATGGCGGTCAATCTCGCGCTCGGCATGGGCGGCAGCATCGGCGACATCGACGATGCGTCCCGCGCGCTGCGTCCGCTGGCGAAGCAGCGCGACGACGCCGCGGCGGAAAAGTTCTTCGAGAGTTGGACCGCGCTCGGCGCCAAGCTCAAGCGGCAAGCGGCGGCGGACGAAGCGCGCGGCCGCTTGCTCAGCGCCGGCGCCAAATATCGCCGCGCGTTTATCGCTTACATTCAGGCGGAACGCATGCAGCGCCCGGATTTCGCGCCGCGCCAGGACGCCTATCGCGAAGCGCTCGATTGCTTTTCGCGCTTCCTGACGCTGACGCGGCAGAATTGCCGGCGCGTCGACGTGCCGTATCTGAACACGTCGCTGCCCGCGCTTCTGGTCACGCCGCGAAATGCCGGCGGCGATAGTCCTTGCATGGTTCATTTCGACGGTCTCGACGTCACCAAGGAGATCATCTATCTGGTCGGCGTGCCCGGCGCGCTGGCCGAGCGCGGCATTGCCACGCTGGTCGTCGACAATCCGGGCGTCGGCGAATCGCTGCGCATGCGCGGGCTGCACAACGGTCCCGAGGCCGAAATTCCGGCCGGGGCCGCGGTCGATTTCCTGCAAGCGACGCCCGGCATCGACCGCCAACCGGATCGGCATCATGGCGCTGTCGCTCGGCGGCTATCATGCGCCGCGCGTCGCCGCGTTCGAGCCGCGCATGAAATGCGCCGTCGCCTGGGGCGCCAATTACGACTGGGGCGAGACGCAACGGCGGCGCTATGAATCGAAAGATCAGCGGCTGCCGGTGCCGCATTACTGGGACCATGTCGGCTGGGTGTTCGGTAAATCCTCGGTCGAGGAGGTGGTCGCGGTCTCGGAGAAATTGTCGCTCCGGGGCATTTTGCACCAGATCAAATGTCCGATCCTGTGCGTCCACGGCGAGAACGATCGCCAGATTCCGCTGAGCCAGGCGGAACAGCTTATTGCCGAATGCACCTCAAGTCCCAAAGCGGAGTTGCACGTGCAGACGCTGGCCGACGGCGGCGCCGAGCATTGCGGCGTCGACAACGTGGCGCCGACGCGCGAATTCATTTGCGACTGGATCGCGGAAGTCTTGGGCGGCAACCCGGCTGGCAAAAACTAGGGCGTGAACTCATACGTGAACTCATAAATGTACGTGAGCTCGACGGCAAAGTCTCCTGTACACCCAATAGCGACCAAATTTTTTGCAGCACAGCGAATGCAGCGATGCGCCAACAAGCGACATGGAGATGCACGCGCTCGGTTTTAGCTGCCGGCGACGGCCGACAAATGTTCGATCATCCATTGCCCTGCCGGGCCTAACCGATGGTCAGCAAGGTAGGCGCCACACATCGGGAGTTGGGCGGCCCTCGAATCGAACTTCATCGGTCGAATGGCTTTTAGTCGTCCCTGCTCAAGATCGTTTTGAACCTGATGAGAGGGCATGTTGCCCCAGCCGAGACCGGCCAGCAGCATCGAGTGCTTGGCGCCGAGATCGGCAAGGCGCCACGTGCGGCTCGACAATACGCCGTAGTCGCGTCCTGCGGTTAGCGACGAGCGATCGGTAAGCACAAGCTGGACATGCTGCTGCAGGATGTCTCGATCAATCGGGCCGTCAAGCGCCGCCAGTGGATGATCGGGCGCCACCACCGGGACGAGATCGACAGTAAGCAAGGGAAAGCGCTTCAAGTTCGCCATGTCGCTGAAAAAAACCGGCAACAATCCAATCATGCAAGTGCCGTCGAGTACGAGCTCTGCGGCCGCGCCGAGCGACTGCACGTAGATGCGCGGCGTAACGGTCGGGAACTTTGCAGTGAAAGCGCGTAACGCTTCCACGACCGCGCGCATCGGGAACATGGAATCGAGCACGATCGTCAGCTCTGCTTCCAATCCGCGGGCCAGACTTCGCGCGGTATCGCGAAAGGCATTTGTCTCCTCGGCGATCCGGCGCGCCCGCGGCAGGAGCGCTCGCCCCGCTTCCGTCAGCGCGGGGCGATAGGCGGTGCGGTCGAACAGCGGAATCCCGGCCTGCGCCTCCAGCTTCTGGATTCCATAAGTCACCGCCGACTGGGCTCGGTTCAGCCGTTTCGCTGCCTTCGAGAAGCTTCCGGTGTCAGCGATTGCGAGGAATATCCGAATTTGGTCCAGGGTCAGCGAGTCGATCATAATCAGATTTATAGAACATCTCTATCGAAACTTCATCTCTTTTATTGATCGTCATTGCGTCCTAAATGCTGGACGGAGCATTCAGCCGTATCGGAGGCCCCAAATGCCTACCCTGCTCGCCATCGAGGTCAGTCCTCGCCATGATTTCTCCACGTCCCGAAAGCTCACCGCGCTTTTCATCGAACGGTGGAAAGCCGCATATCCGGGCTCCGCTGTCGTCGTCCGCGACCTGATGAAGACGCCGCCGCCGTTTGTCGATCTTGCTTGGATCGGCGGCGCCTTTACGCCGCGTGAGCAGCATTCGCCCGAAAGCGCAGCCGCGATTAAAGTCTCCGACGACCTTGTCGCCGAGCTTAAGGCGGCCGACCACATCGTGATCGGGACGCCGATGTTCAACTTCTCGATCCCGGCGGTCCTCAAGGCCTATATCGACCAGATCGTTCGGGTCGGCGTGACAGTGTCGCCGAATAATGTCGGCCTGCTGACCGGCAAGAAGGCGACTGTCATCCTGGCAAGCGGCGGCGACTTCAGCCCCGGCTCGCCCGTTGAGAAATACAATCAGGCGAGCGGCTATCTTCGCCAAGTGCTAGGTTGGATCGGGATCAGCGACGTCGAGATCATCCTGGCTAACCGCGCACGCGCCGGCGCCACAGGTGAATCAGCAGTCGAGCAGTTCGGCATCGCTGTCAGGTCGGCCGCAGCCGTCGTGCCAGCCGTCGCGGCGTGACGGCGCGCATGACGTTTACACTTTACAACGCACCGCAATCGACCTGCAGCCAGCGCGTGCGCTTCGCGCTCAACGCCAAGGATATTCCGTTTGACGAGATCAAGCTCGACTTGCTCGCCGGCGATCAACTCAAACCGGATTATCTCGTGTTGAATCCGAACGGCGTAGTACCGACTCTCGACCATGACGGCGCGATCATCACCGATTCTTCGGTCATCATCGAATATCTCGACGAAATTGCGCCGGAACCCCCGAATTTCACGCCGGGGGATCCCGTGCTCCGGGCCAGGATGCGGGCCCTCATGCACTTCATCGACGAAATGGCAGCGGCGGCGGTGCGGGTGCCAACGTTCAATCTAGCCTTTCTACCGCGCTTTGCAGCAATGAGCGAGGAGGCGTTTAAGGCGTTTGCCGAGTCAAAACCGCTGCGGCGCGAATTCATGTTGGCAATGGGCCGCAGCGGCTTTCCGCAGAAGGACATGGACGAAGCACTGGCCCGGCTGCGGCGCACTTACGAGCGCATGGATGCCGAAATCGCCAAGAGCGGCGGACCGTGGCTTCTCGGCGCCGATATTTCACTCGCCGACGTCATGCTGATGCCCGCGATTGTTCGCATGGCCGACCTCGGCCGTGCTGCCGACTGGCGCGATCTGCCGCACGTTGAACCTTGGTATGAGGCAATCGCCGCCCATCCGGCCTTCGCCCGAACTTATTACCCGGGGTCGCTTCTGACAGAGCGCTTCCCGCATTTGCGCGAGACGCTGGTGCAGACGCAGGCTCAAAAACGCACAGTGTAGGGTGGCGGCTTTCGCAGGAGCACATTATGGAAAAAATGACCGCCAGGCTTGGCGCCGTACTTTACGTATGTTGGGGGCTCTTGCACTTCACCGCGGCCTATGGCGTTTACAAGTTGGCGCAGAATTCGCCAGCAAACATGGCTCAAGGGCGCTTGATGCAGACGGCGTTTTATTTGGCGACGTTTGCTGCGATCGCGATCGTGTTCGCACTCACGCTGAATTGGCGCAATGACCGCAACGGCCTCTGGGTCAACGGGGTGATGGTCGGCATCGCCGACATTCCTTTCATTCTGTTCGTCTTGATCCCCGGATACGCACCGTGGTGGCCGGGCCTGCTTGGTCCGGTGCTTTGGATTGCGGCCTTTTCACTCACGGGCCTCGCGCGGATGGGCGCCAGGATGTCTTAGCCAATCTATCGCACAAAGCGGCGGGCTGGCGGCCCCGAATGCTGGGTGAACTGCACACCCGTCAGGCTGTGGCTGCGCGTTAATCAGTCCGCGCCCTCATTCGCCTCGAACTGCCGCAGCAGCGCGCGGCCGTAGTCGTTGCCGTTCGGCGTGCGCACCAGCGCGTGCGCATGGCGGCGGTTATAGCCGGTATCCGGCAGCGCCACGCCGGGCTGGTGATAAAACTCGACGAAGATCACCGGATTGTAGATCCGGTAATAAAACGGGGCGACCGGATCGAACTGGCCGATCCAGGCAAAGATCGTTCGATCGAGATGCGCCGTGACTTCGTCGAGGCGCATTTGCGCGTGCGCCGGCGGCAGCCGGTCGGCGTAGAGCTTGATCAGATCGACGAGCGAAGCCTGCTGCGCCGGCGTCATATCGGCAACGCGCAGGCCGTCATAAGGGATAATGACATTATCCTTGAAGCCCGACGCGTAACCGTCGAACGGCAGGTCGTAGCCGATGGTCGCCTTGGCGCGTTGCTCGGACGTCAATGAATTCATGAACGCCCAGCCCCGCGCCTCCTCCTCGCGCAGCACCGTGGTGCCCTTATATTTTCCGGATTCCGCCAGAACCGGCTCCGAGCCGAGCAGCATCGGCGACAGCACCACTCGGTCGCCGAGCACAAAGCAGTTGATGTTGCAGTGGTGGCCGTCGATCTGGAAACCCCACGGTGTGACGGCCGACGGCGTGCCGAAAATGCTGATCCAGTAGAAAAACTCGCCGAACTCGTCGGGCAGTCCGGTGAGCTCGGCCAGATGCTCATTGAGCCGCATGGCGTTGCGCGCGGTCTCGTAAGCCCGCGGACCGAGCGCGACGCGCATGATGCCGTAGGCAAGCTCAAGCTGGCGATCGCTCAGCTCGGCAAAGCACAGCCCGTGCCGCATCACGTTGCGGTGGATATTGCTCCAGTGCCGCCACACCTCGCTGCGTACGGGAAAGTTCACCGCCGTGCGCTGCTTGTCGTCAAGCGCGGCCAGAAAATCGCCGACGGCAGCGAACAACGGTTGCGTCGACGCCCCGGTCGCGCGCAGCGGAAATAGGTTTGACTCGACTTCGCCGTTCGCGGTGAGGCCCTTGAATTCCTGCTGCAACGCTTGCCGCCAGGTCGCGAACAAATCCTGCAGCGGTTGCGAAAGCTTGCTTTCATCAACCCGCGGCGGAGCACGGCGCGATGGACGATCGAGCACTGTCGTGTCTGTCATTTCATGGCTTTTAGCACGGCCAGAACGGCCGCTGAAGATCGGTTCAATCCCGCGGGGCAATCGCCCATTACACTATAGGAGAAGCTGCATTGCGCGTTGCGCGGTCCAAACCCGACGGCAATGGACAACATGGCGTCGCGCGGACATACTTTGCGCCAACAGAGACCCGCCGCAGAACGGCGCCATTGAGGGAGAGATGCCGTGAACGCCGCAACCAGCGCCGCCCGCGCGCTAAAGCCGGGCATGGACCCCGCCGAATGGAAAGTTCGCGTCGACCTTGCCGCCGCCTTCCGGCTTGCGGCGATGCAGGACTGGGACGAATTGCTGTTCGCCCATTTGTCGGCCCGGGTGCCCAACCACCCCAACCAGTTTCTGATGCACCCGGCGGCTATTCTGTTCGAGGAGGTCACCGCCTCCAAGCTGCATAAGCTCGACGAGAACTGTAATCACGTCGAGCCGAGCGATGAGCTGCCGCACAAATTCGCCTTCCCGTTTCACAAGGGCATCTATGACGCCTTTCCGCAGGCGCAGTGCGTTATGCACCTGCACACCAAATATGCCACCGCCGTGGCGATGCAGGAGCAAGGGCTCATTCCCGGCAATCAATACGCGCTGTGGCTCGGGCCGGTCGGCTATCACGATTACGAGGGCCTCTTGTCGACCGCCGAGGAAGGCCAGCGCCTGGCGCGAAATTTCGGCAATAAGCAGATCGTCCTGCAGCGCGGCCACGGCTTCGTGCTGTGGGGCCACAGCGTGCACGAAGCCTATATGCTGGCGTTTCTCGTCATCCGCGCCTGCGAGACGCAAGTCCGCTCTGCGGCCGGAGCGGTGAAGCCTTATGTGCCGCCGCAAGCGGTTCTCGACGCGACGATCGGCCAGGCCAAAATCATTACCAACGGCAATGAGCCGTTCAACCAGATGACCTGGCGGGCGCTGTTGCGCAAGCTCGACCGCGACGCGCCCGATTACAAAACCTGACCGTCCGTACCCGGCCGGTCTGTTGCGCTGCCGCGGCGCCCGCCGCGCCGCTGCACGGAATAAATATGGAGACGAAAATGTCCGTCATGGAGCGCAGCGTCACCGAGACGACGCTGCCGATCTATCACCGCTCGATCGACTGGGACGCGCTCTATAAGCGCTATCCGGTGCCGGACGTGTTCGCTAAAACGCGGTGGAAGTGGTCGGCGGACGAAATCCGAAAATTTCAGAACGAGCAGTTCCTCGACCTGATGAAAACCGGCTGGCAGAACGGCTTCTACAAGCGGCGTTGGAAAGCCGCCGGCCTTGAGCCGGACGATATCAAAAGCATCGACGATATCGTCAAGCTGCCGACCTTCAATTCCGCCGATATCAAGAAAGATCAGGAAGAGAATCCGCCGTTCGGCCTGATCAACGGTAATGTCGATGAGATACTCAAGACCCAGCCGCTCAAGCTGCAGACCAGCGGCGGCACCACCGGCAAACCGCGACCGACGCTCTATGCGCCGCTCGAATGGGAATTAAACGGACTCACCATCGCCCGGGTGTTCTACATCTGCGGGGTGCGTCCCGGCGACCGACTGCAAATCCCGCACACCTGCTCGCTCGGCAATGCCGGCTGGTGCGCCTACAAGGGCGCCCACGATTATCTCGGCGCGCTGCCGATCACCACCGGAACCGGCGCCGTAACGTCATCGCGGCGGCAGATCGAGATCGCGCAGGAATGGGGCACCAACGTTTGGTACGTGCGCCCGGAATACGCCACCCAGCTCGCCAAAGTGGCGCGCGACGAACTCAAATTCGACGTGCGCGATCTGAAAACGAAATTCCTCGGCTGCGGCCTCGGGCCCGATACCGAGAACACCTTCCGCAATCAGCTGCAAGATTTATGGGGCTGCAAGGTCTACGACATGTACGGCACGCATGAGATGGGCATGGGCGCCTTCGAGTGCCAGCACCAGGCCGGCCTGCATTTCCATGAGGACTCCACCTTCTTCGAAATCGTCGGCATCGAGGACAATAGAGCCGGTCGCGAACGGCGAGATCGGCAACATGGTGTGCACGATCCTGCATCGCCGCCAGCAGCCGATGATCCGTTTCAATCTGCGCGACCTCACCCGCATCGTCGCCACCGACCGCTGCGAATGCGGCAGCTGCTTTCCGCCGCATGCAGAAAATGCTCGGCCGCAGCGACACCATGGTGCGCATCCGCGGGGTCAGCATCTGGCCGCAGGCCTGCCTGCCCGCCATCAAGAGCGACAACCGCACCACCGGCGAGTGGCTGTGCATCGCCGAGCGCAATGTGCGCGACGACGTCATCCGCGACGAGATGACGGTCAAGGTCGAGGTGCGCGACGACGCGCCGGGCTGGGAGGGCCTCAAGGATCATATCGAGAAGCGGCTGCATTCCGATCTCGGGCTCAAGCTCAACGTCGAGCTGGTGGCCGAGGACGCGCTCGATGGAATGGTCGAATCGCGGCCGCGAAGGCAAGCCGAAGCGGATCCTCGATCAGCGCTACGACAAGAAGTGAGCGCCGTGCGCTATTTCGATTGCCATTCGCATTTCTCCACGCGCGCCGGCCTGCATCACCGCAGCGCCGAGGAACTCGCCAATGCCGAGCGCATTTTCAAGCGCAAGCGCACGCTTTCAGACCGAAGCGGAGATGGCCGACGGCTTTCGCCAGCGCAATGTCCGCAGCATCCTCGATATCTACCGCACCTGGCGGATGACCGACGAAGACGAAATCCGCGCCTCCAACGATTATGCGACCGGATTTGCCCGCGATCATCGCGACGTGGTTTACGGCAACTGGCTCGCCGCCAACCCGGCAATGAAGGACTTTTGGCTTAAGGAATATGTGCGGCTCGCCGCGACCGATTGCGGCTTTCTCGGTTTCTGCCAGAGCCAGAACAGTTTGCGGTTTCCGCCCAGCGATCCGATCTGGGATCCGTTCTACAAGCTGTCGATCGAGGCCGGCGTGCCGGTGCTGCTGATGACCGGCCTCACCGGCATCGGCCAGGGCATGCCCGGCGGCATGGGCGTCGTCCTTGAGGACGGCCATCCGCGCCATGTCGATATCGTGGCGGCGCGGTTTCCGGAGCTGAAAATACTCGCCGGCCGGCCGGCCTGGCCGTGGCAGGACGACATGATCGCGATCCTGCTGCACAAATCCAATGTCCGTTACGAACTGCACGGCTGGTCGCCGAAATATTTTACGCCGGCCTTGAAGAAGGAAATCGGCGGCCGGCTGCAAGACCGCATCCTGTTCGGCTGGGACTGGCCGACCCTCACGCATGAGCGGCTGGTCGACGATTGGCGTTCGCTCGGCTATTCCGAAGAGGTCTATGAGAAAGTCTTCCACCGCAACGCCGAGGCATTCTTCCCCGGCGCGGCGCCGAAGTGATGAGCAGACCCATGCAAGACGCAAGCGCCCTCGCGGCAAAACTCCGGCAGATGGCGGCGACCGACAAGGTGACGCCGGCCGTGCTTGCGGCCTTGGTCGTCGACGTGTTCACGTATTGCGGCGTGCCGCGGACGGACGCCGAAATCGGCGCCGAAGTCGCGCTCTGGGCGCAGACCCACGGCTCGGATTCGCACGGCGTCGTGCATTTGCCGCTCTATACGCGCGGGCTGCTTGACGGCACCATCAAGAGCAATCCCGCGATTTCGATCACGCAGGCGCTGCCCTGCTCTGCCGTGATGGACGCCGATCATGCGCTGGGCCTGGTGGCGAGCCGGCGCGCCATGGATCTGGCGATCGAGATTGCCAAAAGCCATGGCGTCGGCGCGGTCACGGTGCGCAACTCAAGCCATTTCGGCGCCGCCGGCTATTACGTCGACCATGCCGCAGCGCTTGGCCTGATCGGATTGGCCTTCACCAATGCCAGTCCGGCAATCGCGCCGACCGGCGGCACCGAAGGCCTGTTCGGCACCAATCCGATCGGCGTCGGCTTCCCGCTGCACGATGCCGAACCGATCATTGCCGACATGGCGACCGCCACGGTGGCGCGTTCGCGCATCCGCCACATGCTCGCGGCCGGGCAAAAGAGCATTCCGGAAGGTTGGGCGCTCGATCCGCAGGGCCGGCCGACGACCGACCCCGGCGAAGCGGTGAAAGGTTCGGTGCTGCCGATCGGCGGACCGAAGGGCTACGCGCTGTCCTTGATGGTCGAAGTTTTCTGCAGCGCGCTGTCCGACGGCGAGCCGGGCTTTCAGGTCACTTACGAGAACGTGGTCAAGCGGCCGAGCAATATCTGCCATTTCTTCCTGGCGCTTAATCCGCAAGGGTTTGCCGGCACAGAGCGCTACGAGGCGCGCATGGCGCATATCGCCGACATGGTCGGCAAAGCCAAGCCGATGGCCGGCGCCGAGCCGCCGCGCCTGCCCGGCGCACGCGGTCAGGCGGTCAAGCGCAAGGTCACGGCCGACGGCATCGCGATGTTCGACAATCTGCGCGCCGCGCTCAACAACGTCGCCGGGATGATCGAGAGCCACGCGGCACCGGCGCGTTGCGTCTCGCTATCGGATTAGCACGTGCATGATCGCGAGCGAGATCGCCGGAATATAGGTCACCAGCAATAACGCGAGAAGCGCCAGCGCCACGAACGGTATTAGGCCAACATAAAGCGTGGCCGACGGCGTCTTGAACAGCGCCTGGCAGACGAAAATGTTCAAGCCGAACGGCGGATGGAAGGTACCGATCGTCAGGTTCATGACGACGATGACGCCGAAATGGATCGGGTCGACACCGAGCGAAGTGGCGACCGGCGCCAACAGCGGCGTCAGCATGATCAACGCCGAAGCCGGATCGAGGAAGCAGCCGACGAATAGCAGAAAGAGATTCATGACCAGCAGCACCACCCAGCGGTCGGAGTGCAACCCCACGATCACCGACACTGCGGGCTGCGCGATCCCGCTGATGGTCAGCAGCCAAGCATAAAGTCCGGCCACCGATACGATGATGAAAATCAGCCCGGTCAGATACATTGCGCGTGCGCCGCTGTCGAAGATGCTGCGCAAGTCCGCTTCGCGATAGACCACGTAACTGACGAAAATGGCATAGACGCTGGCGACACCGGCGGCCTCGGTCGGCGAGAACACGCCGGAGTAGATGCCGCCGAAAATAATGACAATCGCGCCCAGCGCCCAGACGCTCTCTCGCGTCGTCGTGAGAAATTTCTTGAACGAGAATATTCCCGTCTGAGTAATGCCGACCTTGATCGAATGCCAGTAGATATAAACGCCGAATAATGCAGTGAGCAGCAGGCCCGGACCGATCCCGGCGGCGAACAACTGGATGACCGAAGTGTCGGACGCGATGCCGTAAATGATCATCGCGATCGACGGCGGAATAAGATTGTCAAGCGCGCCTTCGGCCGTAACCAGCGCCGCAGCAAAGCTTTCGCTGTAGCCGGCCTCGCGCATGCGCGGATAGGTCAACGTGCCGACCGCCGCAGTGCCTGCCGTAGTCACGCCAGAGATGGCGCCGAACAGTGCTGCGAAGCCAAGCGACGTCAACGGGATATGCGCACGAAGTCCGCCGACGATCGACGCCACCCAGTTCAACAGCCTCACAGTAAGACCGCCGTGGGACATCAGATCGCCGGCAAAGATGAAGAACGGCACCGCCAGCAGCGGAAATTTATTGAGGCTGTTGAAAATGTCCTGATCAACCACCGTCATCGGCACACTGAAAAAGAACGCCAAAATCACCAGCGAACTCGCGAGCAAAAGCAGAAAAATCGGAAAACCCAGCAACAGCAGCACGAACGGCAATATCCCCATCACCCAATACATCGCCGCGGCTCCTTCAGTCGAACTTCCCGACGATGTAGGCGCGTAAGCGCACAATTACCGCGAGCGCCATGAAGCTAAATCCGAACAGCACGGCGCTATGGGGAATCACCAGCGGTATTCCGGTCGCCGCGGTCACGGAATGATTGTGGTAGTGAAGCGTAAGCACCTTCCAGGACTGCGCCGCAGTGAAAATGGTGCAGACCAGGAAAGTGGCGGTGATCAGACAATTGATCGCTATCTTCGATCGCGGCTTCAAGGTGTTATAAATGAGATCCATGCACAGGTGGGCACCGCGATAGGTAATCGATCCCGCGACAACAAATACCGTCCAAATCACGATAAAGATTAGAACTTCCTCAGCCCAGAATATCGGCGTGAAGAACACATAACGCGCTACAACGTTGACGATATTGATTCCGGCCGCGATCAGAAACAGCGTGCCGGAAACCACATAGGGCATTTTGACGAAAAGCAACTCTTCAAATCGCTTGCGCGGCGATGGGATTGGCTTGTCGCTCATGCCCGCCTCTAGTTCGAAGAGCTGAACATTTTTTCGCGTGGGGCCGTGCTCGCATCGCCTTCCCCGATGGCCCACCGGGCAAAGCCGACGCGTCGCACATTCAAGCGAGACGCGTCGGATGGCCGCATCGCGGGCGGCTCAGTACTTGGCCGAGGTCTGCTCGATCTTTTCGTAGAAGGCTTTAAGGACCGGATTGCCGTTGGTCACTTCCGCCCCGATCGGCTTCAGACGCTTCTCGAGTTCGGCCTGCTCGTCTGGCGGCAGGGTCACGATTTCGCCGCCGCGATCGATCCACTTCTGATCCAGCTCGGCCATCTCGTCGACCGCGGTCTGCCGCGCCCATGGCTGCAATTTGCGCGCTTGATCGACGATGATCTTGCTTAGATCGGGCGGTAGTTTGTCGAGCCAGGCCTTGCTCAGGCAAGCGAAGGAAATCAGCAGTGTGTCATGGGTTTGCAGTAGCGTCTTGCCGACGTTCTGCAAATTGAAGTTCGTGTAGATGGAAATGCCGCTCATAGTGCCGTCGATGACCCCGTTCTGAAGCGAGGTGATCATTTCCTGCAGGCCCATCGGCACAGCCGTCGCGCCAAGCGCCGCCATGCGCGCGCGTTCCGCCTCCGTCGCATTGACGCGCAACTTCAATCCTTTGAAGTCCGCGAGATGGCGCAGCGGCTTCTTGGCGCCGAAGTACAGCGATTCCGCCGCCACCCCCAGCATCACGCCGACCAGACCTTTATCCTGGGCCATGTTCAGCACGTAGTTATTGAAGTCGGGATCGCCGAGCGCCTCGTTGGCTTGCTTGACGCTCTTAAACAGGAATGGAATGCTGAATTCGCCAAATCGCGGATCGGCCCCCGCATAGAAATCCGCCGGGATCGCGTAGCCCTCAATGGTCCCGAGCTGAATGCCTTCAAGCATCGCAGATGGCGTGCCGAGCTGGCCGCCGGGATAGACCTGTACTTCGACACGGCCGTTGGTCGCCTGTGGTAAAATCTCTCCCAGCTTGCGACCGAGTTTTTCCTGCATGTCGCCGCGCGTGACCAAGCCCCATTTGATCACGTATTGAGCTGCCGAAACGGCCTTGGGCACGACCACGAAGGCAAGCGGTATCCCCAGCGCAAACGGAATCAAAGCAAGAAGTACGCGAAGTCGCATGATGCCCTCCCCCGGACAACGGCGGTTTCCCGCGATCATTATCTTTATTCTCGATTCGCGCCGCCGCGCAGAGTGATGGTGGCGTTGACGGCGACAGAGTATCCCAGCACAAATTGCTGTCAATTATCGTGCGACAAGAGTGCGACACCGCAATGGTCGCATCATAACCTTTCGTTGTGCGGATCAGGGAGTACGTCATGAATCTCGGAATTGTCGGATTGGGCCGGATGGGCGCGGCGATATCGCAGCGCCTGCGGCAGCAGGGCTTTGACGTCGTGGGCTGGGATCACAACGCCGACGTCACCCGCTCGCTTGCGGCGGACGGGCTGCGGATCGCCGCCAATCCCCGCGAGATCGCCGCCCAATCGGAAATCGTGATTTCGATCATCACCGAGGATCACGGCGTGCGGCGCATTTTCAACGGGCCGGACGGCTTTCTTGCCGGCGACGTCAAGGGCAAGCTGTTCATCGAGATGAGCACGCTGCAACCGATGACCGGCCGGGAGCTGGCGCCGCTGGTCGATGCCAAGGGCGCGCGCCTCATTGAATCGCCCGTCCTCGGCACCATCCCGCAAGTGCGGGCGGGCACGCTATTCGCCATGATCGGCGGCCGCGCCGAAGATCTCGACCGCGCGCGGCCGGTATTGGAAAAAATGACGCGCCGCATCGTCCATATGGGGCCGAACGGCGCCGGCTACGCGATGAAGCTTGCGGTCAATCTCGGCCTCGGCGCCTATATCCAGGCGATCGCAGAATCGCTGGCGCTCGGTTTGAAGCAAGGCCTCACCCTCGACCAGATGCTCGACGTGTTGCAGGAAGCGCCCTACGCCAGCGGCTGGCTCAAAAGCAAAGTCGATGTGATCAAGGGCGCGCCAGCCGAGATGACGCTCGACATCCGGACCTTGCGCAAGGATCTGATGTCGGCGGTTGCGACCGGCGCGCTCACCGGCGTGCCGATGCCGTTGTCGGCGGCGACGCTGGTCTCGCTCTCGGCGGCGGTCGCCAACGACTACGGCAGCGGCGATCTCGCCGAACTGCCGAAATTCGTCCGCGAAGCGATGCTGCAAGATTTCACCTAAATCGCCGCGCCGGGCGGTACGTTTCATCTGCCGTCGAGCCGATCGAGGCTATATTTGTGCTAAGCGAAACTGGATCGCATGGCGGCCCCGGTTGGGCGAAACCCACCCTATGGCTCACACGCCCTACAGGCCGCGACACGAGCAACGGGGAAGCTTCGGCGCGGCAAATCTGTAGCCTTGCGCAGGCCGGTCTGCGATGATGGGTCCACTGTGGGGCACCGCCCACCCGGTTTACAATAGAACAGTCACGCCAAGGGAGCAGGGAGGTTATTCATGACCATCACATGGGGACCGCAAGCCAAAGACGCCAACAAGGTCGATCAGCAACGCCGCAAGCTGCTCAAGCTCGCCGCCGCCGGCAGCGCCGGCCTTATCACGTCGCCGTGGACGTTTCAGTCGTCGCGCGGCGGCGCCAAAACCATCAAGATCGGACAGATCACGCCGGAAACCGGCCCGATCGCCGCATTCGGCGAACCCTCGAAGTGGGTTGCCGAGGAGGTCAGCAAGTTTTTGGGTGACGGCATCGTCGTCGCCGGCGAGAAGCACCGCGTCGAAATTCTCAACAGGGACAGCCAGTCGAACCCAAACCGCGCGTCGGAAGTAGCGGCGCAGCTCATCAATAACGACAGGGTCGACATCATGATCGCCTCGTCGACCGGCGATACGACCAATCCGGTCGCCGACCAATGCGAGCTCGCCGGCGTGCCTTGCATCACCTCCGACGATCCGTGGCAGTCGTGGTTCTTTGGCCGCAAGGGCGATCCGAAGAAGGGCTTCGAATGGACCTACCATTTCTTCTGGGGCTTCGACATGGTCGCCAACATGTTCGCCGAGATGTGGCTGACCCTGCCGAGCAACAAGATCGTCGGCGTGATGCTGACCAACGATCCCGACGGCATCGCGGCCAGCAATCCCGAGCACGGCCTGCCGGCCACCATCAAAAGCCACGGCTTCGACGTGCATTACCTCGGTCTCTATCCGCCGCTGTCCGACGACTTCTCGGCGCAGATCGGCCAATTGAAGAGCATGAACGCCGACATCGCCTGCGGTATTTTCAATCCGCCGCAATTCGCGATTTTCTGGACGCAATGCGCGCAGCAGGGCTTTCAGCCGAAGATCGTGACGCCGCCCAAGGCGCTGTTGTTCCCGACCGCCGTCGAGGCGCTCGGCGACCGCGGCGCC
Source organism: uncultured Alphaproteobacteria bacterium (assembly GCA_963714345.1). Lineage (GTDB taxonomy): Bacteria > Pseudomonadota > Alphaproteobacteria > Rhizobiales > Xanthobacteraceae > BOG-931. Next base: position 139,623 of record CAVQOD010000017.1, read on the forward strand.
GGCATGTCGACGGAGGTGTGGTGGTCGCATCACCATCCGTTCAAGTCGGGCCTGACCGGCCAGACGGCGCAGCAATATTGCGACGCCTACGAGAAGGCGAGCGGCAAGCAGTGGACCCAGCCGCTCGGCTTCAAGCACGCCAACCTCGAAGTCGCGATCGACGTGCTCAAGCGCGCCAAGAAGCTCAATGCCGCTTCGATCCGCGACGCCATCGCCCAGACCGATTATCAGTCGATCGTCGGTCCGATCACCTGGAAGGCCGGCCCCGGCCCGCAGAATCCGGTGCCGAACGTCTGCACGACGCCGATCGTCGGCGGCCAGTGGGAAAAGGGCACGAAGTGGAAGTACGACCTGAACATCGTGTTCAACAAGCAGCGCACCGCAGATCCCGCTCGACCGACCGTTCTCTGCGATTTCCTATTCCTGATACCGCCAAGGCCGAAGTATAAGTCTTGAGCAAACGAAGTACGGCCGCCGCACCACGGTGCGGCGGCCACGGCTGACAATTGTGCATGAAAGCTGTTCATGGCGGCCCTTCTCCAGCTTCAGGCGGTATCCAAGCATTACGGCGCGCTAAAAGCCGTAGATGACGTCAGCATTGCCGTCGCCGGCGGCGAAGCCTTGGCCGTCATCGGCCCCAACGGCGCCGGCAAGACGACCTTGTTCAATTTGATCACCGGCGATGCGGCGCCGACCAAGGGACGCATCGAGTTCGGCGGGCTGGACATGACGGCGATGCCGCCGCACGCGCGGTCGCGCTTGGGCATCGGCCGCTCGTATCAAATTCCGCATCCGTTCGCGAATATGAGCGTATTCGAGAATCTTCTGGTCGGCGCCATCTTCGGCGGCGGCATCAGCGAGCGGGAAAGCTACAGGCGCTGCAGCGAAGTCCTCAAAGTCACCGGACTTTACGACAAAGCCAATATGCCGGCGCGCACGCTGACGTTGTTGCAGCGCAAACGGCTGGAAATGGCGCGAGCGCTGGCCATGGCGCCCAAGCTGCTGCTGCTCGACGAGATCGCCGGCGGATTGACCGAGTACGAGTGCGGCGAGCTGGTCAAGACCATCAAGGACATTCACGCCCGCGGCACCACGATCGTCTGGATCGAGCACATCGTGCATGCGCTGGTTTCGGTGGCGAGCCGGCTGATCGTGATGAACTTCGGCCAGATCCTGGCCGCGGGCGATCCGCACGAGGTGATGGCGAACCCGCGCGTGCGCGAAGTCTATATGGGCATACCGGTGTCATGACGCTGTTGCGCACGCAGAACCTGTCGGCGTTCTACGGCGACTTCCAGGCGCTGTTCGGAATCGACGTGACGGTCGAGCAAGGCGAGACCGTCGCCATTATCGGCGCCAATGGCGCCGGCAAGACCACGCTCTTGCGCGCGATTGCCGGGGCGCTGGCGACCGCGCCGGAGACGGTGCTGTTCGACGGCGCAGCCGATCGGGCACAAGACGCCGCATGAAATCGTGCGGCTCGGCATCGCCATGGTGCCGGAAGGGCGCCGGCTGTTTCCGAGCCTTTCGGTCGAGGAGAACCTCCTGCTCGGCACCCACAGCGAGCGTGCCGGACCGTGGAATCTCGCAGCGCGTCTATGAGCTGTTCCCGCGGCTGTTTGAATTGCGCCGGCTGCCGGCGCCGTCGCTGTCGGGCGGACAACAGCAGATGGCCGCGGTGGGCCGCGCGCTGATGTCCAATCCGCGGCTGTTGCTCTGCGATGAGCTGTCGCTCGGGCTGGCGCCGGTCGTCATCCGCGACATCTATCAATGCCTCGGCGCCATCACCGCCGAGGGCACCACGGTCGTGCTGGTCGAACAGGACATCAATCGGGCGCTCGATGCCTCGGCGCGTTTCTACTGCCTTCAGGAAGGCCGCCTGGCGTTGAGCGCGCCGACCAAGAATTTCGACCGCGGCGCGCTCACCGCCGCCTATTTCGGCATGTAACGGAAGACGGACGGCCGCCATGCAATGGCTCAACATCTTCATCCAGGGCAGCCTGCTCGGCGGCATCTACGCGCTGTTCGCCATCGGCTTGTCGATGTCGTTCGGCATCATGCGGCTGGTCAACATCGCCCATGGCGACTTCATCGTGCTCTCGGGCTACGTCGCGCTGGTCGTCACCCAGGGCACCGGCCTCGATCCGTTCTCGAGCCTGGCGATCGTCGTGCCGGTGATGTTTGCGCTCGGCTACGCGCTGCAACGCGGCCTGTTGAATCAGACGCTCAGCGGCGGACTGTTGCCGCCGCTTCTCGTCACCTTCGGCATTTCGATCATCATCCAGAACGGGCTGTTGCAGGGCTTCGGCGCCTACGACCATCGGCTCCAGGAAGGCGCTATCGAGACCGCGAGCCTGCACTTGCCCGGCGGCATCGACGTCGGCGTTTATCCGCTGTTGGTTTTTGCGGTCGCGGTCTTCTCCATCGCCAGCCTGCAGTTTTTGTTTTACCGCACCGGCCTCGGCCGCGCCTTCCGCGCCGTTTCCGACGATGCCGACACCGCCGAGCTGATGGGCATCGACAATCGCAAGCTCTACGCGCTGGCGCTCGGCATCGCGATGATCTTCACCGCGATCGCCGGCGTGCTGTTCGGCATCCGCACCATTTTCGATCCCGCGGCCGGACCGATCCGGCTGATTCTCGCCTTCGAGGCGGTGATCATCGGCGGGCTGGGCAGCATGTGGGGCACGCTGATCGGCGGCATGGTGCTCGGCATCGCCCAGGCCGTCGGCGCCGCGCTCGATCCGACCTGGCAAATCCTCGCCGGACATTTGGCGTTTCTGGCCATTCTGATCCTTCGCCCGAACGGGCTGTTTCCGCGCACGAGGGACTGACATGGCTGGCGATATGGCCGGTGATAGGGCTGGCGATGGAGCCGCGGATGCGGCTGCCGATTTGGAGCCCGTGCGCGTCGAGCGCGCGACCAAGGCCAGTCGCGTCTTCGCGGTTTTGGCGGCGGTCGTGCTGGCGGCGCTGGTCTCGCTGCCGTGGTGGGGCGATGCCGGCTGGATGCGGCTTATTGCCGAGATGGCCTACTACGTGGCGCTGGCGCAGCTGTGGAATCTGCTCGCCGGCTATGCCGGCTTGGTGTCGGTCGGCCAGCAGGCTTACGTCGGACTCGGCGGCTATATGCTGTTCTATCTGACCGGCGTCTGGAACATGAACGTGTACCTCGCTTTGCTGCTCGCCGGTCCGTTCGCGGGGCTGATGTCGATTCCCGGTCTCGTTCGCGGTGTTTCGCCTGCGCGGCGCCTATTTCGCCATCGGCACCTGGGTCGTGTCCGAGGTCTTTTCGCTGATCGCGAGCCTCATTCTGGTGCTCGGCGCCGGCTCCGGGATGTCGCTCACCGTTCCGATCTTGCGCGAAATCTCCGCCGACCGCGACGTGCGCGATACCATGCTGTATCTGATGACGCTGGCGACGTCGCTGTTCGTGTTCGCCATCGTCTATTTGCTGTTGCGCTCGCGTCACGGCCTGGCGCTGACGGCGATACGCGATTCCGAACCGGCTTCCGCGAGCCTCGGCGTCAATACCTTCCGCACGAAATTCATCATCTACGTGGCGACCGCCGCCTGCACCGGTCTGATCGGCGGCTTGATCTTTTTGCAAAAGCTGCGGATCTCGCCCGAGGCCGGCTTTTCCATCAACGATTGGACGGTCGTCGTCATTTTCATGGTCGTGATCGGCGGCATCGGCACGCTGGAGGGACCGTTCATCGGCATGCTGATCTATATCGTGCTGCGCGAGCTGTTGGCCGATTACGGCACCTACTACTTGATCCTGCTGGGTGTTCTCGCCATCGCCATCATGTTGAAGGCGCCGATGGGAATCTGGGGCTGGGTGATCAACCGTTACGACCTGCAACTGTTCCCGGTCGGCCGGCGGCTGAAGCTTGCCCCGCCGGCGGACGAACCGTCCAAGCGATAGGAGCACGACATGTCGCCCTCGCCGCCGCCCTCCCCGTCGCCCGCGCAAAACCTGACCGCCCAACAGATCGTCGAACGCGCACAGGCGCTGGCGCCGCGCTTTGCCGAGCGCGCCGCGGCGGCGGAAGAGGCGCGGCGAATTCCGGAAGCTTCGGTGCAGCGACATGCTCGATGCCGGCTTCGCCCGCATCCTGCTGCCGCGAGAGATCGGCGGCTACGGTCTCGGCTTCGATACCTGGTACGAGGTGACGCGCGAACTCAGCAAGGCCGATGCATCGCACGGCTGGTGCGCCGGCCTGATCATTCACCACGCGCACCTGATCGCGCAGTATCCGCAAGCCGGCGCAGAAGGCGGTCTGGGCCGAAGGCCTCGATGTGCCGATTGCGGCTTCGTTTGCGCCGAGCGTGAAAGCCGTGGCCGAAAACGGCGGCTACCGCATCTCGAGCGCCGGCTCGCCCTTTGCCAGCGGCGTCGATCATTGCTCCTGGGTCATGCTCGGCGGCATGGCGCACGACGGTCCGGCGCCGGAATGGAAATTCTTTCTGGTGCCGCCCGGCGAATATGCCATCCGCGACACCTGGTTCACCGCCGGCATGCGCGGCACCGGCAGCAAGACCATCGTCGTCGACAACGCCTTCGTGCCGGAAAGCCGCGTGTTGCGGCTGACCGACTTGCGCGACGCCAAGACCCCCGGCGGCGCCATCTATAACGGCGTCATCTTTCACACGCCGTTTTTCTATTATGCGCCGATCTCGTTCGCGACGCCGATGCTCGGGGCGGCCCAGGGCGCCTATGAAATGTTCCGCGAATGGACCAAAACGCGCAAGACCCAGGACGGCAGGCCGCTTGCCGAACAGACGTCGGTCCAGGTGCGGATGGCGCGCGCCGCGGCCGACATCGATGCCGCCGAGCTGTTATTGCGCCGCGCGGTCGGTGTGACCGACACGCCGGAAGCCTATTCGCCGGCACACTGTTGGCGCGCTCGGTGCGCGATTTCGCCCGCATCTCCGAATTGACGGTCGCGGCGATCGACACGCTTGTTGCGCTCAGCGGCACGGCGGGTTTCGCCTCGTCGCACCCGCTGCAGCGGGCCTGGCGCGACATCCATTTCATGTCCATGCATATCAGCCTGAACACCGAAACCAACTTCACGCCATTACGGCCGCATGGAGCTCGGCCTCGGCCGCGATGCCAGCCGGCCGTATTTTTGAACTCACCGTCAGCCCCGCCTGCACCACCAGCGGATAGACGTGATCCTTGAACCAGTGCTGGTCCTCGACGTAGCGCGGCCAGTTCAACAGCGTGCCGTCGAGGCCCATCTTCGACATGCGAATCAGCCCGTCCACGATCTGCTCCGGCGTGCCGATCAGCGGATAGCCGCCCCAGCCGGCGATGAAATGCTTCTTCATTTCGGCGAGCACGGCTGACGGCAGCGTCTTGGCATTGGCGATCATGGTGTCGACCAGGTTGGTGACCGCCTCCCAGTCGCCCTTCTCCTGGACATAGTCCTCGAAATAGTCCCTCGCCTCCTTCTCGGTCTCGCCCTGCACCACATAGGCGTAACTCCAGACCTGGATTTCGCGGCCGTATTCCTGGCGCGCCAGCTGGCGATAGGAATCGACCTTGGCCTTGCAGTCGTCGAAGTCGTGCGAGCCGAACACCACATAGACCATGTCGCAATGCTTGGCGGCGAAGTGCTGGCCTTTCTCCGAGCCGCCGGCGTTCATCACCGCCGGAAACGGCCGCTGGATCGGCTTCGGCTCGAGAAAGCCCTTTTTGATGTTGTAGAAGCGGCCTTCGAAATCGAACGGCTCGTCGCGCGTCCACAGTTCTTTCAAAATGTGCAGCCATTCGGCGGCGCAATCGTAGCGGTCGTTGTGCTCCATCAGCGGCGAGCCGAACATTTCGATCTCGGGCCGGTTCCAGCCGGTCACGATATTGAGCGCAAAGCGGCCGCCGGTGACGTGATCGATGGTTGCGGCCTGCTTGGCCGCCATCACCGGATGAATGGTCGGCACATGCGAGGTGGCGAAGATGCCGGAATAGTGCGTCGAGGCGCCGATGGCGGAAGCCCAGGAGAAGCACTCGAAGCCCGGACCGTTGAAATTGGTCACGCCGCCAAAGCCGTGCCAGCGGCCGATCGGCACCAGCGCCTCGAATTCCATGGCTTCGGACGTCTTGGCCAGTTCCAGCGTGTTCGGCCAATTGATCTCGAGCACGCCATCGATGGTCGAGATGGCGCAGCCGCGGTCGAGATTGGTGCCGAAAGTGCCGAGCTTGAGCTTGCGGTCGTTGAAGACCGGGTTGGTCCGGCGGCGGTCTTGCCGCGCACTCACGACTGCATCCATGGCACTCCTCCGCCATTCCTCACGAACAGGGCTGCAAGCTTAGCCACGGCAATGTCGCGGTGGCAATCGCCGCGCGGTCGTGCAAGATTATATGTCGCAAGCGCAACGGGAGCCGGTCATGTCGATCTTTGCCGTGAATTATCTGTGCCGCGAGGTGTTGCGCGATCACGCCTTCCGCGCCGCCATGAAGGCCGATCCAGCCAAGGCGCTTGGCGCCGCTCGACCTGACCGACGACGAACGGCGCGCGCTGATTGCCGGCGACGTCGGCGCGCTATTCCGCATGGGCGCCAACGGCTTTCTCATGGGCTATCTGGCTCGCTTCGAAGTCTGCGGACTGAACGTACGAGATCTACAATGAGCGCATGCGCGCGGTGAAGGTCGACGAGATCGGCCAGCCGGTGGCGTGAAGCGGCCGCGGCTAACGGGAGAATAGACATGGCGCAGATCGTTGCCGGATTTCGGCGTGCCGCACACGCCGATTTTTCCGCATTTCGTCAAACGCGACGGGCCCGATTGCGAAATCGCCAAACTGTTCGGCGCCCAGAAGGAAGAGCTCGCCGCCACGCGGCCCGATCTGATCGTGATGTTCGACACCGATCATCTCAACACGTTCTTCCTCAACGATCTGCCGATCTTCGCCGTCGGCATCGACAAGAGCTTCAAGGCGCCGAACGACGAGCCGCGCGACGTGCCGAATTACGTCGTCAAATCGCTGCCCGCGCTGGCTGCGCATATCCGCGCCGCCGCCGTCGGCGCCGGCTACGACGTCGGCATGACGCAGAATTTCTCGGTCGATCATTCGATCACCGTGCCGCTGCATTTCCTCACCCCGGAGATGCAAATCCCGGTCATTCCGTTCTTCGTCAGCGGCCACCTGCCGCCGCTTGCCGTCCGCGCAACGCTGTCACGACCTCGGCAAAGCGGTCGCCCGCGCTATCGAAGTCGTGGCCGCAGCCGCTGCGCGTCGTCGTCATGGGCTCCGGCAGCTTCTCGCTCGAAGTCGGCGGGCCGCGCATGGCGCCGGGCCGCTCCGACGGCGTGCCCGATCCGGACTGGGCGATGCGCGTGATCAAATCGCTCGAAGAGCAACAGATCGACCGGCTGATCGCCGAAGTCGACCGAACATCAGCTGCTCAAAGCCGGCAATGTCGGCGGCGAATTGCTGAACTGGATCGCCATGCTCGGCGCCATCGGCAACCGCAAGCCGACCTACGTTGCGCCGCAAATGCAGAACGGCCACGCCTACGGCGTCTGGCGCTGGAATTAGACGGCTTCGGCGATGCTCGGGACGCTCACCGGCGCCGCGTCCTCGCCGCCATCGCTGCATGAGAAAGTCCGGTCCAAGGTCTGCAAATCGCGGGCAACCGATCAAGCCGAGATTAATGTCGATTTCTTCGCGCAATATATCGAGCGCGCGAGTCGCGCCGGCCAGGCCGGCGGCGGCGACGCCGTAAAGCGTCGCGCGCCCGACAAAGACGAAATCGGCGCCGAGGCAGCGCGCAACAATGATATCGGAGCCGCGCCGCACGCCGCTGTCGAGCATGACGATGAGCCGGTCGCCGACCGCAGCCTTGATGTGCGGCAGAATTTCGATCGAGGCCGGAGCGCGATCGAGCGCCTTGCCGCCGTGATTGGAAATCACGATGCCGTCGACGCCCTGCTCGGCGCAACGCACCGCATCGGACGGCCGCATGATGCCCTTGACCATAAGCTTGCCCGGCCAGGCGCGCCGAAAACTATCGAGATCGCGCCAAGTCTGGACCGATGGACTCTGCGTGCGAAAAAACCGCGCGACCTCGGCCGCGCCGGCGCCCGGCGCGGCATAGGGCGCCCAGGTCTCCATCATCGGCATGCCGCCCTGCCGGAAATAATCGATCACCCAGGGCAGATGGAGCAGCGCCTCGAGCAAGTCCAAGGGCGCGAGCTTGGGCGGCAAGCGGAAGCCGTTTCGCATATCGCGCTCGCGTTTCGGCAGCACCGGATTGTCGACCGTCAGCATCAGCGTGCCGAAGCCGGCGTCGCGTGCGCGACGCAGGAAATCGTCGGAGATTTTTGCGTCACGCGCGGCATAGAGCTGAAACCAGGTATTGCCCGGATCGATCCGCGCCACGCGTTCGATCGAAACCATGCTGGCGCCCGACATGACGAACGGCACGTTGGCGTCGGCCGCAGCCCGCGCCAGCATCAGTTCGGCGTCGCGGCGGAAAATTCCGGCGACGCCGGTCGGCGAGATGCCGAACGGACAGGCATAAGTGCGGCCAAAGAGCGAGGTCGTCTGATCGCGCTGCGGCTACGTCGACCAGATGGCGCGGCAGCAGGCGGTAGCGACGAAATTCTTCCTCGTTGCGAAGAACGCCGTGCTCGTCTTCGACGCCGCTGGCGATACCCTCATAGACGACGCGCGGCAAACGCCGCATGGCCAAGCGCTCGATATCGCCGATGCTCAATGCGTCGCCGATCTTCACCGCGTTCCTCCACCGCCGCTCAAGGCGCCGCCGGCCGCCAAAGCATGCGACGCATAGGCTGATCGAGCAGCGGCCCGACGCGCGCCGCAAATTCCTTGAATTCCGGCCGGGCGTTATGCGCCTCCCAGACGGCACGGCTTTGCCAGCGGGCGCAGATCATGCAGTCGAGCGGATCGGCCCGGCTGCGATTGAGATCGAAGCGGATATTGCCCTGCATATCGTCGAGATCGCCCCCGATTGCGTTAAGCGTCGCCTCGACGGTGTCGGACTTCATCCGGAAACGAACCAGCGTAACGTGACCGACTTCGCCGCGGTTGCCGCCGTTTGTACCGGCATTGGTCAGCGTCTGCGTCCAGGACGTCGCATCGGGCGCGCTATCAAGCATCGGCTTGATGGCCGCGAGATTCGCTGCCATTTCCGGCCGCTCGCGATGCGCCTGCAGCGCCGCCTCGTCGACGAATTCCTCATAGAGCATGAAGTTCAATGGGTCGTCCTGATCGACGTAGAACTCGAACTGCCGATTGCCCGGCTCCGACCGCGTCGCCGGAACGGCTGATAGCATTTGTTTTGCGATTTGCCGGTCGTGACCTGCTTTGGCCCGCAACCGCACCAATATGACGTAGCCGCCGGTGCCTTCGCTCATTTTTCGCTCACACCGGTTGACTGGATTCGCCGGCTAGAACCACTTCATCGCGGGCCGGACGGATGAGGAAGGCAATGACTCCCGATGCCGCCATCGCGCCGGCAAGGACGAGCAGCGCGTCGGTGAACGAGCCGGTGCCCTGCTTGATCCAGCCGATGGCAAACGGCGCGATAAAACCACCGAGGTTGCCCATGCTGTTCACCAGCGCGATGCCGCCTGCCACCGCCACACCGGTCAGGAATGTTCCCGGCACGACCCAAAACACCGTATAGCCGGCGATGACGCCCATCACGGCGACCGACAGGCAAACGATACCGAGAAGCGGCGAGCCGACAAAGGCGCTGGCGGCAAAGCCGAGCGCGCCGATAATCAGCGGTATCGCCAGATTGACATAGCGCTCATTGCGGCGATCCGAGTGGCGGCCCCAGAGAATGGCGGCAAACGCGGCGCATATCCATGGAATGGCCGACACGCAAGTCACCTCGAAGTTGCTCAGCGTGCCCAGCGATTTGATGATCGTGGGCATCCAGTTGTTGATGCCGGACAAGCCCATATTCATGCCGATATAGAGCAGACCCAGCACTAAGACGCGCCAATTGAGCAGCGCGGTCGCGAGCGAGAATTTCTGCCGCGTCTCGGCGTGGATTTTCTCGTCCTCCGCCGCAAGTGTGCGCTGCAGCCATTGCCGCTCATTATCGGACAGCCACCGCGCCTTGGCCGGCGTCGGCGTCAGATAGAAATAGGTGACGATCGCAAGCAGCACCGCCGGAATTCCCTCGGCAATGAACAGCCACTGCCAGCCCTTGAAGCCGAGCACGCCATCGAGCTGCAAGAGGAGCCCCGCCAGCGGCCCGCCGACAATGCCGGCGAATGGCGTCGCCAGGATCCAATAAGCGGTCAGGCGCGCCCGGTGCCGCAAGGGAACCCACAGCAAGATATAGAGGGTCATGCCCGGAATGAATCCGGCCTCCGCCACGCCGAGGAGAAACCGCATGACGTAAAGTCCGGTCGCGCCATTGACGAAGGCCAAGCCGATCACCACCACGCCCCACGTAAACATGATGCGGGCGAGCCAGATATTGGCGCCGATCCGATGCAGGAGAACATTGCTCGGCACTTCAAACAGGACATAGCCGAGAAAAAAGATGCCCGCGGCGAAGCCAAATACCGCCGGATCGATGCCAAGATCCTTATTCATCGTCAACGCCGCGAAACCGATATTCACGCGGTCGATGAAATTGACCATCGTCAGAAGGATCATGAACGGGAACAAACGCCGCGTCACCTTGCCGATGACAACGGATTTGATGTCGTCCTTCGCAGCGCTCGCCATTGGCATTGGAGCTTCCCTTCCCCGTAACAGCGTCAATATTTTTTGTTATTTCTAAATCTCGTCGGCCAGCCGCACGGAAACGTGTTCGCGCGCAATCGGCGCGGAGGCTTTAAGAGCGTAGCAACATTGATCGGGCAGTCAATGTCGGCAATCAGAACATCGGGTATGCCGGGTTGAGCGGCAGACCGAATTCCACCCGGCCGAAATTCTCCGCCGGCACGTCCCAGTTCATCACCACGTGGGAGGAAATGGCGTGGGCGTCGCGCCAGCAGCGCTGCACCGGATTGTCGTCCATTAGCCCGCTCGAGCCGGAAATCTTGACCAGATCGTCCAGCGCCTCGCGCAAGCTGCGCACGGCGTAAGTGAAATCGCGCCGCAACAGCGCGCGGGTCGCAAGCGACATGTCGGCGTAATCGGCCCGCGCCGTGGCGAAGGCGCGCCGCGCCAATAGCTCGGCGGCATCGATCTGCGCCGCGATCTCGGCGACGCGGATCTGCACCGGGACGTGTTGGGCGATGGCGAGCTGGGTGTAAGTCAGATAGCGCTGCCGTGTCCACTGTACGAATTCGGCATAGCCGCCGCGCGCCACGCCGAGCACCGGACCGAGCAGCGCATAGCTGTGCACGGCGATAAACGGCGCCCGGTACATCGGATTGGCGTTGACCTTCGATCCCGGCGAACAACCCTCGCGCAGCACCGAGAAGGAAACGCTGCGATGCTCGGGTACGAACACATTGTCGAGCACGGCCGTGTTGGAGCCGCTGGCGCGCAATCCGGCGCAGTACCACGTGTCGTCCTGTTTCACCTGCGAAACCGGCACCAGGTAGAGCCGCATATCGGGATGATCCTCCCCAGGGCGCTGCACCAGCCCGCCGATCATGATCCAATGCGAATGCCGCAAGCCGGAGCACCACGACCAGCGGCCGTCGAGGCGATAGCCGCCGGGCGCAAGCGCTACCTTTCCGGTCGGCGCCGCCGAGGTGGCGATGCAGGCGGCGTTGTTGCGGCTCCACACGTCGTGCTGTGCTTCTTCCGGGAACAGCGCCAGCATGCAGGCGTGGTCGGCAAGATAGTTCAGGCACCACGCCGAGGAGCCGCAGGTCGATTTGCCAAGCTCGACGGCGATATCGAACGCTACTTCGTGGTCGTGCTCATAACCGCCCCAGCGTTTGGGCTGCAGCGTATGAATAAGCCCGGCGGCGATGAATTCGTCGACCGATTCCTGCGGAATATTGCGGTCGCGCTCGGCGCCCACTGCGCGCTCGCGCAATTTCGGCGCCAGCGCGCGCGCCCGCGCCACGAGCTCTTCGGCGCTCGGAATGTTTCCCGGCGCGGATGCCGGCCGCAGTTCGGCGATGCTCACGGGCGTTTCCTCCGTTTGACAAAAGATTGCGCCGAGACCCCGGTCAGATCAAGCCTCGCGCCGAAATGCCACCGAACAGAACGGGTCGCCGCGACAGGCACCTTGCTCCTGGGTTGTGGGACTGGACCAATTGCAACTACGTCTTGCGCGACCCTACGATTCTGTTACAATTAGCGGGTGTATCCTCCCAGCCACCCAGGAGTTAGCAAATGAACACGACAACGCTCACCACGGAACACAAAGAAAATCTGCGCAACGCGAAGAAAGAACTAGAAAAAGTGAAGGCGAAGTTGCAGGGAGATAAACTTCAGGAGCTTACGCAGCATATTGAGCGCGCCTCTTCGCTGATTGCATCCGTTCAGCTGTAAGTCCCGCGCAGAGACCATGACCCGTGTCGGCGTTCGTCGACCTGCATTATCCGGCAATGACGGGCCTTACGAACACCAAGGCAGGTCAATAACCGTAATTCTCAGTAAGGAAGCCAATCAGGCGAAAACTCCGCGTCAGTTCCCGCGGAATTGCATTGAACTCAAATCGAACCGCGAGCTTCGGGATGTCCTTCGCTCCATCAGTGACGGGACTTTCACTTTCTACGGCCGCTGGCGGGAGTTGACCGCCGACGTGCAATACGCTCTTGCGGCCTGGACAATCGACGGCCCAGGCCGCGCCTCCGCTGTCTTGCCGTTCGATGTGAAATCAGAACTTCGCGAGCAAATTCTCCGGCGATGGCTCACACGACCTGACATCGTCGTCATCCAACCGACCGGAAGTTTTCTGGTCCGCGCCAGCACCGTCCGGTCCTGCACGGATCGTGAAGCACTTGAACTTGCCAAAGACGAGCACTCGCCCGTGGTGCTGGTCATAACCGGGCACGGCGCAGAACACTGCGTGCAATTCGGTTCCTTTTGGCTATGTACGGATGCGAATGCGCGATTGCCGGGGCCGATCGTCGATCCGCGGGACCTGCGCAGCCCGCTCGTATTTCTGAACTCCTGCGCCTCTCTGCGGATGGCAGACTAAAAAGTGCCCATCGCACATTCCCTCGCTGCAACGCTCTATGCGCAGGGCAGTGTGGTGGCCGGAACGTTCCGCAATTTGCACGCTCCGGCGGACTTGCCACGCCTGTTCGTCGAGGGGCTCGCCTCGGGCGAGGCGCTCGGCAGCGTGCTGCGCAACCTTAATGCCTGCGCGATGACAAACGGAGCCGTCATTCCGCCATATCAGATCTTGGGAAATCCCAGCATCAAGGCGCCAGCGCGGCCGGTTCATCTGGCGCGCAACATTGTCACCACCGCACGCACCGCAAAGACGATTGCCGACAATATCGTTTCGGCCGAACGTCTGGTTCGGACCATCACCAGTTGGTTTGAGCCATCCGACACCTTGGCAGCCAGCCATAAACGCTTTGGAAAGATCGCGCGCTATGCTTTGACGTTGCATCACGAGCATGTCGTTCAATCGTTGTCCCCACAGGAGGTCGACGACACGGCCGCGATCGCACGAGATGCGGCAGCGACGCTCCGCGCCGCACTGCTTGCGGAGCTTCGCGACAAAATTCAGCAAATTCGCTGGCTCGAAATATGCTACGCGCCGGTATCCCGACCGCGCGTATCGCGACAGCTTGGCGCCGGACCGAAAAGCTCCCTGGTCATGCGGCATCACTACCGGCCGGTGGACCGGGGGTTGCTTGCCGTGAACCGAGAAGATTGCTGCGTGCGGGGGACGCTCCGTGAGTGGCTTGGCCGGCGGGCCGGCGGCGCCATCAAGATCAAGCTCTCGGCGGCGGCAATTGCGATCGATGCCTGCGGTCTGGCTGCAGACGAACTCGGCATGTTTTTCATTCACCGCACGAAGGCAGCGCCGGTGATTGTTTGGCCTCGGAATGGCGGTCGTATTGCGTTTGCGATCGACGACCTTCCGTTCAAAGGCCGCGTCATCGTTGTCGCCGCGCGTGTTGGACCTGATTTCGTTCACTTCGAATATCGAACCCTGTTCATTCCCAGCGAGGCCTCCGAACACTCCAAACCGCCGGTCGCCAAGAATGCCGGATCACGCTGATGGCACATATTGGCTTCGTCGAAGCAAGCATCACCGGGGCCGGCCACCTCGCAATCGAATTCGCCAAATCCGCCGGGCACGAGGTGACCTTTATCACGCGCGACCCGGACAGCTATGCCCGCTACATTCCCGCATTGGGCGATCGAGTGGTCGTGACCGAAACGAACGACCATGTCGAACTAGCCCGAACCGTTGCGCAGCTGCACGGCAGCTTTCCATTCGACGGCATAACGACGACAGCGGACTTTCATGTGCCGCAAGCAGCCGCGGCCGCCAACGCGCTCGGCCTGCCGGCCCTGTCTTACGAGGCGGCGCTGAATGCGCGGAACAAGTTCCGAATGCGCGAGCTGCTGCAGCGACGATTGCCGCATCTCAATCCCGCTTACGCCCGCGTCATCAGCGATAAGGAGCTTTCGCAGGCGAGGATTACCGTGGGTTTGCCGTGCGTCGCCAAGCCGCTGAATAACAACAATGGCAACTTCGTGCAGCTCATAGCGAGCGACACCGAGTTGCGGGAATTCTGGGCCTGGTCGAAATCGTGGTCGACAAATTCCGCCAAACAGAAACTCGAAGACGGATTTTTGATGGAGGCTTTTATTCCCGGCATCGAAGTAAGCGTCGAAACCACACAAGCGCACCTCGGCACGCGTCATCTCATTGGCGTCACCGGCAAGACGTTGACCGGGATCGAGCGTGGCCATTTTGTCGAGGCCGCGCATTGCTTTCCCCTGGACGACGCGGATACGGACCTGATTTTCGCCGAAGTTTCCGCCGCGCTCGATGCGTTGAGCGTCACTTGCGGCGTTATTCACACCGAATGCCGCATCACCCCGACCGGCGTTAAGATCATCGAAGTTAATCCGCGATTGGCCGGCGGAAAAATCGGCAGCCATCTCGTGGCACTCGCGACCGGCGTAAACCCGGTGCAGAACGTCATAGACATCGCTTTTGGCAAGGACATTCCCTGGTCTCGCGCATTTTCGCGCGGGGCGGCCATCCGATACATCTCGGCGCCGTGCGAGGGGGCATTCTTGGGCTTGAGAAACGAGCAGGAGTTACGCAGCCTGCCGGGGATAACGGATGTCTTCGTCTTGAAACAGCCGGGAGAACCGGTTGGGCCGCCCCAAGCGAATGAGGATCGGCTTGCCGCCATTATCGCGCAGGCACCCACCGCGGCAATGGCGTTGCGACGCGCCACCGCGGCCGCCGAGCGAGGGCAACTCAACATCGTCAGTGCCGAGAGGCTTGCACGTCAAGATTGAAGCCAGAACGACCATACTGTAAGGTAGTTGTATTCCGAGGCAGCCAGCGGGATGCGCGTACAGGGCCCTTGAATGAGTCAGTCTGTGAACGTTTCCGGCGTGGGAGAAACTCCTGGCAAAAGAGCGAATGTCTTCATCGCTCCCGTCAATCTGACCGCAAACGGCAGAGCTCATCTCGGTCATGCCGGTGGTCCCTTCCTGCGGATGGACATACTCGCTCGACATTTGCGGCGGTCGGGCCATCACGTCGCGTCCGGCCTAACGGTAGACGGCTTTGAAAATCACGTCTTGGTCAAAGCCACGGCGGAGAAAACCGATCCGGCACAGCTCGCCCATGACTATTACCGGCAGATAAAGGATGACCTGAACTCAATCGGCATCGGCTTCGATTGCTTTGACAATCCGGGCCATGCCGAGAACCTTGACCGTTTCAATAGGTTGAAAGACGACCTTGTAGTCGGCCTCGAGCTCGGCGGTGGGGTCGTCTATCGCGAGGAAAAACTTCCCGTCGACGACGCCCTGCCGATCGATGTTCCGATAGAAAACCGCATTTGCATCGGCGGCTGGCTTGCCGCGCAATGTCCACAGTGTAATGCGCCGGCAGGCAGCTTTTTCTGCGAAGCTTGCGGCCATCACTTCGAGCCTGGCGAAGCAACCGCCCCCGCGTCGCGTCGCGGCAAGATCGTCGAGTGGCGCCGCAACAAGTCGCCTTACCTCCAGTTGTCTGGACGAACCCATCTCGCCGATTTGTGGCGCACGATGGCCATCGAAGCGCCATTTGCCGCCATTGCGCAGCGATATGTCGATTTGAAGGGCCAAACGATGCGGTTGGCCGTGCCCGGACTCTACGGCCTGAGCTGGCCGTCGGACGAACTTCCGGCGCGTCAGATTTGCTTCAGCTATTCGTCGCTGCTGTATGCCCATCATCTCTATAGCGGCGACTGTGTCGCGGAGATGAACGGCAATCCCAATCCCTTTATAGTCGGCGACGATACGTTCCTGATCGGCGCCACGGGCATCGATAATACGATACCGATGCTTGTCGGGGTCTGCGGCTGCGCCTTGGCGCAGTCCACCTTCAGGCCGTTCGACCGGATTTATTTCAATCATTTTCTTCGTCTTGAAGGCCACAAGTTCTCGACTAGCCGGAACCACGTCATCTGGACGGGCGACATCGTCAAGCTCGGCGCAGTCAACGTCGATCTACTGCGGCTTTATCTATCCGAAATTGTCCCGAAGAATTTGAAACCGACCTTCGTATTTCCGATCTAATCGCGCGGCATAACGAGTTACTGATGCAGTTCTCGGTGAAAATTGACACTTGCTGCCGAGCCCTTAACTCGGCAGCAAGCCGCGACGCGTTGCCGCCGTTCGACGAGACCCTGTTGCACCTGCTGTGCCGCCTCTACGCGCTTCAGTGCAAAACCTTGTCGCTCGATCGCCTGCGCGTTTCTCGCGCTGCGTCCCCGATCATCGAATGGCTTGCCGCGCTTGGGACCGATCCGTCGGCGGCCGTCGCATATACTTGGCTCAAGGGTCTGGCGCTGCTCGGTTCTCCCATCTTGCCTGAACTCGCGGAAGAGTTGTGGCGTTGGCTCGGTCTCGACGGTGTCCCGATGGCCGAAGCCTTTCTGCAGCGTCCGAAAATCAGGTCTACGGCACCACCGCAGCTGCCCGGCAGACGCGTGTCAACTTCCGATCTGAGTTTGTGCATGCCCCGGGGGCGCGCAGCATGAGATTTCTCAGGCGAGCTTTTCGCACAATCGCAGCCCAGGCGGCGTCACAGCCAAGCGACGCAGCCGCATCGGCTGTCCATAAAAAAGTCGTCGATGACACACGCAATTCAGGTGAAGTCCGCGGTAGCGATCGGCGCTGGACCGTCCAATTTGAGCTTCGCGGCGCTGGCGGATCCGCTGCCCGATCTCAGCGTCATCCTGATCGAACGCAAGACCGAGCTCAGCTGGCACAATGGTCTTCTGGTCGACGGCGCGCTGATGCAGACCCATGCGCTTAAGGACCTTGTCACGCTGGTCGATCCGACAAGCAGGTTCGGCTTTCTCGCCTATCTGAAGGACAAGGGTCGGCTCTATCGCGCCATCGTGCAGGGCCTCGGCCAAGGTCAGCCGAATCGAATTTGAAGATTACCTGCGCTGGGCGACGGCAAAGCTGAACCATGTTTACCTAGGCGAGCAGGTCGAGAGCATCGCCATCGACGACAAATCCTTTCTGGTCGAGACGCAGAGGCGTCGGTTTCGGACCGACACAGTCGTCCTCGGCGTTGGCAGGGTTCCTGCAATCCCGCACTGCGCGCGCTTCCGGCTTAGACATAATGTGTTTCACAGTAGCGAGTTTCTATCCGAGCCCCGCAATTTCACTGGTCGCCGGGTGACCGTCGTCGGCGGCGGTCAGAGCGGGGCGGAGGTGTTCCAGGAGCTGTTGAAGGGAAGTCACGGTAGGGTGGCCTCACTGCGCTGGGTCAGCCGACGTCCGAGCATCTTTGCTCTGGAGGATAGTCGTTTCGTCAATGAATGGTTTTCCCCGCAATACAGCCGGTGGTTCAACAGGCAGCCGCCACTCATCCGCCGCCAATTGTTGGAAGCGCAAAATCTCGCCGGCAACGGCGTGAGCGCCGCAACGATCAATTCGATCTACGAGCTGCTCTACATTCGCGAGGTCCAAGGCTCCGCCAAACACGGCGACATTGAAATTCGAACCAACACCGCGCTGGAAGCCGTGTGGCACGAGCCATCGGGAGAATGCTTGCGGTTTCGTGATCTTGCGACCGGGGGCGAGAGCAATGCCGAAGCCGACTTGGTGATTTTGTGCACCGGCTATCAATTCGAGCTGCCCGGCTTTTTGGAAAATCTGCGTCCGCGCATGAGAATTCGTAGACGTTGGCGAGGGGCAACCCGAGCTCGCATTGTGCGACGACTTTTCCGCCGATTGGGACGGCCCCGCACGATGCAAGCTCTTCGTGCAGAACGGCGCCCGGGCGCAGCACGGCATCGCCAATTCCAATCTTAGCCTGCTTGCATGGCGAAGCGCGACAATACTGAACGCGATCCTCGGCAGGCCTGTCTTCGATTGCAGCCCGGTCAGTGGGGCACTGACTTGGCAGGAAAGCGAGGCCGACACACCGCTGTTCGTCGCGCAGGCGTGAAGGCTATGGCCGCGATCCGAACAAAATGAAAGTCGCCCGAGAGGTCAAGCAAGAGCATCCACCATGACGACCGACATCGTTCAGCTCTTGGTAATCGCAAAACCTGAGCCCTGTGGAGCGGGCGCGGTCATGCATAATGTATCTGCGCCGCACGATCCGAACGTAGCGTGCCCATTTGGTTTGATTGAATTTTCCGTGGAGCCGAATTGCGCAACCGAACCGCATGCGCATGAGGCAGCGGAGATTTGGTATATCACCCGCGGGCGCGGTTGCGTGCTGACGCGGCACGGTCGAAATCAGCGTCACAGCCGGAGACTTTGTCTATCTGCGTCCAGGTGAAACTCACCAGATAGAGAACACGGGAGGCGAGCCGATTTCGGCGCTCTCGGTTTATTGGACTAACAGACCATGAGTGCCGAATCACGCGATCTCGCCGTTGTCGGAGGAGGGATCATGGGACTTTGCGCCGCACTGGAAGCAAAACGGCGGCAGCCGCAGCGCCGGATCAGCATTGTCGATCGGACGACGATTGGCGCTGGCGCCAGCCGCCACGCCCCTGGGATACAGGTCGCCGTTGGGAGGACGGAAGCGGAGCGCGACCTGGCGAGGCGGGGATTGCGAGGGTGGGATCGCCTGTTCCCGGCAGCGAGTTGGCCGGTCGGTCGCAGCTGCGAACTGTTCTGGATCGCTTCCAACGTTGCCAGCCTCCGCAGTTGGCATGTCGCAAATGGTCCCACGCCGTCGGATTGCGGCCGCTTGCAAGCGCGTCTTTCCGGGCTTGCCCTTGCCAGTATCCCGCACGATCGCGCAATCTTGGCGGATCGCTGTTCCTATAGTCCCGTCATCCACATCGTCGAAGAACTCTCCCGGCGGCTCACCGCAATGGGCTGCGAAATCCACGAGGAATTCGAGGTCGTCGATATCATCACCGACAACGTCGCGGTCAAGCTTCACGGCCGGGACGGCAGGATGCTCCAGAGCAGGCAAGTCATCGTGGCCATCGGCCCCTGGCTGCCCGGATTCCGCACGCTCGACAAAGCTCTGCTGCCGTCGCCGCCTCGTGTAAAAAAAATCGTGGCATTTCATCTCGATCGCAAGCCGACACCCGATTGCCCGGCGATTGCGCTGCAAGAAGATTATGCTTTCCTGATCCCGATGATCGAATATGGATATTGGCTTTTCAGCTTCACATCGCCGCACTGGGACGTGCGTCCGGTCGCAAGCACGCTGGGCGTCGACGAAGCCGACCTCGCCACCGGCATGGCGATCTTGAAGAAATGGTTTCCCACCGACACCCCCGCCATCCTGTCGACGCGGGTGTTTTGCGACTGCTATCCGGCGGACGGACTGCCATTCGTCGCCGCACACCGAACCAGCGGCAACGTGGTGTTCCTCGGCGGCGGTTCAGGAAACGGTTTCCGATTTGCTCCGCCGTGCGCCGAAGACGCGATCGGCGCGTTGTGGCGTTCCGACTCGGAGACTGAGTCGACGGGCCGTGGCGCCTTGCATCGAATTCGCGGGCAATCTCCATGATTGAGCAATCTCCATGACTGAGTAATTCGCGCGGCTTATGCATGCCGATGAGGCGGGTTCATATGAGATCTTCAAGCTTCCTTGCGATCACTGAAAATGACCCGGCGCTGCGAGCGCCGGCCGAAATTGCCGACAGCAGCGGCGCGAGCCTGATCGTAGATCTTGCAGCCATCCAGGATAACTATCTGAAATTGAAAGACGAACTCGGCAACGTCGGTTGCGGCGCCGTCGTCAAGGCTGACGCTTACGGGCTTGGCGCTATTGAGGTAAGCAAAGTCCTGGCGCAAGCGGGCTGCAAGAATTTTTTCGTCGCCCATCTCGACGAAGGCATCGCTTTGCGGTCACATTTGTCGGCAACCGCCAGGGTCTTCATCCTGCACGGCGTAATGCCAGGCTGCGAGGAGCTTGCGCTTTCGCACCAACTGATTCCGGTTCTCAACGAACGAGAGCAAATTGCCCGCTGGGTGGGACTGTCCCGTCGTTATAATCGTGCGCTGCTCGCTGCAATCCAGATCGACACTGGCATGTCCCGCTTCGGTTTATCGCCGGACGAGCTCACCAGGATCTCGGCGGAGCCGAAAATGCTCGATGGCCTCAGAGTCTGTTTGGTCATGAGCCAACTCGCATGTCCAGAGCAGTCCAGCAGTTTCAGCGCCACTCAATACGCGCGCTTCTTGGAGGCGCGTCGCCGTCTGCCATACTGTGCGGCATCGTTTGCCAGCTCCGCCGGAATTTTCGTCAATCCGAATTACCACTTTGACATCGTCAGGCCCGGTGGCGCCCTGTATGGTCTGCGGCGTCCGACTGGCGGTACATATTCGCCGCGCTCCGTTGTTCGGCTGCAGGCCCGCATTGTGCAAACCCGAGACATAGGGGTTGGCGATGTCGTCGGCTATGGCATGACCTTCCGGGCTGAAAGGGCATACCGCATTGCAACGGTTGCAATCGGTTATGCCGACGGCTTTCCACGCAGCCTCGGCAACCGGGGCGTCGCGCATCTTGGCGCTCGCGCTCTGCCGATCGTCGGTTCGGTATCCATGGACTTGATCACCCTGGACGTTTCCGAACTGCCGTACGACGCGACCCGCCCCGGCACCCTGGTCGATCTGATCGGCCCTCACCAGAGCGTAACGCAATTTGCCGAGGCCGCGGGCATGATCGGGGACCAAGCGCTCTGCGGGCTGGGCCGGCGTGTCCGCCGCCTCTTCACAATGCCTTGAATGCCAGGCTCGAGCCGAACCAAGGGGGCGAGAATGCTGCAAACCGCAAATCGCGACTTTTATCTGGCGCAGGAGGGAATTAGCCTCATGCAGTCAAATTTTTTCACTGACGACATTCTGATGTTTCATGCTGAAGAAGAGAAATTCTGCAGTCGCGTGACGAATAAGCACGATTATCGCCTGATGATCGAGGTCGGCTGCAGCAATTTCAGGCTGATCGATGCCAAGCCGGACGAGTGCCATTATCTCGGAGTAGACATCAACCCCCCCTGCCGTACCCGAATTCCGGAAAAGAAAGGTGCGATCATCCGCTGTGACGCACGAAAATTCTTCACCAACTCCCAAATCGAGGACAGGATCGGCCGCACATTCGGTAACCGCGTCGTCTCTATCCTATCATTCAATTTCTTGGGAACCGCGGACGAGCCCCTGCGGCTCCTCGATCATGTGGCCCGCTGGAATAAGGATATCGTGCTATCCCTGTTCAACACAACAGAACGAGCGACACAAGCGAGACTTAAATATTACAAGGGTTGCCGCATAGCGGTCGAGCAGATCACAAAGTCGAAGGACTTTGTCAGGCTCAATTGCTCGAACGGGTTCGAAGCATTTGCATTTTCGCAAGATTATATTGAGCTAACCCTGACGGCATTCGATTACCGGCTTCGGCATAAGGTGGAAAACGACATCTGCGTCTTCATGTTTTTTCGCCCTGCGTCGGATCGGTAGTGCTCAGCACCGCAGCGCTTCGGCTGCAGCGTATGAATAAGCCCGGCCGCAATGACCGCGCGTTCGCGCAATTTCGGCGCCAGCGCGCGCCTGCGCCACGAGTTTTTCGGCGCTCGGAATGTTTCCCGGCGTGGATGCCGGCCGCAATTCGGCGATGCTCACGGGCGTTTCCTCCGTTTGACAAAAGATTGCGCCTCAAGCCAAACCAGATCAAGTGCAGCTTCAACCACACGTTAAGCAGCAAGGGATGGACACCGCGATGCGAAAGCAGATGGAAAACAAAATATGCCTGATCACCGGCGGCGCCGGCAGTATCGGCATGGCGGCGGCTCGGCTGCTCGCCGCCGAGGGGGCCAAAGTGATGCTGGTCGATCTGGCCGAGGCCGCTTTGCGCAGCGCCGTGGCGGATGTCGGCAAGGATTCCGATGGCAAAAACCTCGCTTGGTGCGTGGCCGACGTCACCAAGTCGGAGAGGTCAAGGACTGCGTCGCGCAAACCGTGAAGCGGTGGGGCAAGATCGACGTGCTGTTCAGCAACGCCGGCAATTTCGGCGTCGTCGCGCCGGTCATCGACTATCCGGAGGACGTTTTCGACTCGGTGCTGGCCGTTCATGTCAAAGGCGCGTTCCTTGCCGCCAAGCATGCCTTGCCGCTGATGAACGACGGCGGCTCGATCATCATCACGTCCAGCATTGTCGGGGTTAAGGGCGATCCAGGCGTTTGCGCCTATATCACCGCCAAGCACGCTCAGGTCGGCTTGATGCGGGTGCTCGCCAAGGAGGCGGCCGGACGTAATATCCGCGTCAATACTATCCACCCCGGCCCGGTCGAGAACGATTTCCAATTGAACGTCGAGAAAAATTTGAGCGACGTGCTCGGCCGCGACGCGACCGCGTTTTTCAACGACATCATCCCGCTGAAACGGCATGTGCGGGCCGACGAGGTGGCCCGCTCTGTGCTGTATCTGGCTTCCGATGCCAGTAGCTTTACCACCGGCTGCCGCTTGATGGTGGATGGCGGGCTTGAGTGCATGAACGCGTTCGTGGTTCTGGTTGCGATCCCGCCTATTCAACCTTCCCGCTCGGCTCGCGCCGGTGAATGTCCTTCACGTCGGTAAAGGAAATAAGGCGATTCTGCTCACCCGTGTACTCGAGGTCGAAAGCACGGCGCGCCAAGAAGACGAGATCGCCATCGAAATCCTCGGCGATGGCGGAGCGGTAGGTCGCTACAAAACGATCGAGCATTTTAGGGTCCTGCGCCGCGATCCAGCGGGCGAATTGAAACTCGGCAGCGCTCCAATCCATTTCCAGCCCATATTCATCGCCAAGCCGGGCCTTCAACACGTCGAGTTGCAATGGCCCAACGACGCCGACCAAAGCTGGGGAGCCATCGACCGGCCGAAACACCTGAGCGACGCCCTCCTCGGCCAGTTGTTCGAGCGCCTGCTTGAGCTTCTTTGCCTTCATGGAATCGGGCAAACGAACGCGGCGGAGGATCTCCGGCGCGAAGTTCGGCACGCCGATAAAGTTGAGGTTTTCACCTTCGGTCAGCGTATCGCCGATCCGCAAAGTGCCGTGGTTCGGGATGCCAACCACGTCGCCGGCGTAAGCTTCCTCGGCGAGCGCGCGATCCTGGGCGAAGAAGAATTGTGGCGCATGGAGGCTGATGGATTTATCCGTTCTCACCTGCTTGACCTTCATGCCGCGGCTGAGCTTGCCGGAGCACAGCCGCACGAAGGCGATACGGTCCCTGTGATTTGGGTCCATGTTCGCCTGAATCTTGAAAACGAATGCAGACATGCGCGGTTCGGTCGCCGTCACGATCCGTTTGTCGGCCGTCTGCGCCCGCGGCGGCGGCGCCATCGCGCCGAGCGCATTGAGAAGATCGCCGACGCCAAAATTCTTCAGCGCGCTGCCGAAGAAGATCGGCGTCATGTGGCCTTCGGAAAAAGCCCGCGGATCGAAGCGCTTGCAAGCATGGCGCACGAGATCAAGTTCATGACTGACAGCCGCGGCGTCGAGCTGCGGGTTCAAAGCGGCTATTTCGGCGATTGTCATTTCGCGCAGCCGGCCCGCGGCGCCGGCATCGCCGTCGAGCAAGCGCACGCCACCGGTGGCAATGTCAATTGTGCCCATGAAATCGCGGCCGCGCCCGACCGGCCAGGTGATCGGTGCGGCGTCGAGTGCCAGTGTCTTCTCGATCTCATCGAGGAGCTCGAACGGATCGCGGCTTTCACGATCCATCTTGTTGATGAAAGTGATGATCGGAATGTCGCGCAGCCGGCACACTTCAAAGAGCTTGCGGGTCCGCGGCTCGATGCCCTTGGCGGCATCGATCACCATCACCGCCGAGTCGACCGCGGTGAGGGTCCGATAGGTGTCTTCCGAGAAGTCCTCGTGGCCGGGCGTATCAAGCAGGTTAAAGACACGGCCGTCATACTCAAAGGTCATCACCGAGGTCACAACGGAAATGCCGCGCTCGCGTTCAATGGCCATCCAGTCCGAGCGAGTTGAACGCCGGGCCCGCTTGGCCTTGACCTGCCCGGCAAGCTGGATTGCACCCCCGAACAACAGGAGCTTCTCCGTCAACGTGGTCTTGCCGGCGTCCGGGTGCGAGATGATCGCAAAGGTGCGGCGGCGCTCGACTTCAGTGGCGAGGGCTGACTGAGGCGGTGCGCCCTCGGGAGCGCGGATAGGAATGTTCATGGCGCGTCGGATTTGGGGATTGGAGCCGGCGCGATCAAGGCGGCCGAATTCGCCTTTCTCAGTTGATGCGGCTGCGTCCAAGGTCGGGAAGGCAAATTCATCTTCAATATCTTCTTATTGATGCAGCGGGCGCTGGCTGACGAGCCAGTGTAGCGCGAACCGGTCGGAGCCATCATCCATTCGTGCACACCTTTGCTCAATTTCTCTCCATCTAGTGCGTGTCTTTCGGAAAGTGCTCGGCGTGCCAGTCGGCTTCGAGATTGGGATTGATCTTGCCATCGATCACAAACACGCCCGGTGCGCCCTCGGCGATCCAGGCCTTGACCGGCTCTAGATCGGCGAGCGCGCGCACCGTGGCCCCACGCGCGCCGTAACCGCGGGCGATGGACGCAAAATCGGTCTCCGGGAAGCGCACGATATCGGTCGAAAAACCTTGACGACTGAAATAATGCACCTCCGCCGCGTAGGAGCTGTCGTTATAGACGAGGATGCACAGGCGCAGCTTTAGCCGAATGGCGGTTTCCAAATCCGATATCGACATCATGAAACCGCCATCGCCAGCGCCGAGCACTGCAAGCTTTCCGGGATTGGCGACAACAGGTAACTGAACGAGTAGAGGCGCAAAAAAAAAAAAA
>CAVQOD010000018.1:0-126566 GCA_963714345.1 uncultured Alphaproteobacteria bacterium
GCCGTGTGGCGGACGGGTCAATCTCGCCAGTGACAGTAGCGACCGTTCGTAGACGCGTTTCGAACTCTTTTTTTGTCGGCTCTAAGTGTCGATATTACGCTGATTTTCCAATAACTTCGTAGAGAAGTTTATTTCGATAAGATTACGGGCATGTGGGGTGCGCGCGCTCAGTGCAAATTCCGCGGCGGCGCGGCGGGTGTCGCAGAGCGTTCACTTATAAGATTTTCCATCCCGGAGTTTTTCGCGAGGCCATTTTTGACGGCGGCGCGGGGCTCTACTTTCGGTTTCTTGGGCGCTTTCGGGTCAAACTCTCGCTTTTCGGGGTTGGTGCGCGCGGGGGTTCGGACCGTCGCGCTGTCTTGGTGTTTCTGCCTTTTTGCGGCTTGCCAGTTTGCCGTATTTTGCCGGGCCTACGGGCTGTACCGAAGTTTTTGAGCGCCGGCATGACCACGCCTTCTTCATCAAAAAGAAAAAGTTATCCGGTGTCGGCTTTTTGTCCGTTCCTAATCTCCGTCGCTGAAAGCCTGTATCCGTCAGCCAATACAACGACGTGAAGGAACGGGAGCCGCCGTAGCCTTCGCGATGCTCTCGCGTCCACCATGATACCTCCTCGGCGCCGGTGCCAGCCAGACGGGCTTTTGTTTCTGGTGTTTCAAGAACGCAATAAAGGCGTTCCGATCAACCAGGGCAGCACGCGGGCCTGGTTCTTGGTAGAAGGATCGAAGAAAATAACCCTCCCCGGTTCTGTCAGCATATGTGAGGTCGCTGCTGTTTGAGAGGTGAAGGTTACTCCCGCCAACGAGCCCAGGGCCGGGTACATTGAATTCGAATGTGTCTTCTATCGAAGCGGTGTCCGCTTCGCTTCGGGGCGAGGTAGTTAGTTACTGTTGGCTGGATCGAAACGCCGAAACTGTTCCAGGAATTCGCATTGATTGAGGGACTCCACGTTCTTGTAAAGTGGATGCCATGGAGACTCTCTGATGTAGCCGTCCGATGGCTTTTCGATCTCCAAACCACTGTGGCTAGGGTTTATATGTTTCTTCGAGAGAGCATCGATTAGCGCTGGGCCATGGCCGCCTGCCCGTACAACCAGGCACTTCACGCTAAACCATGTTTGTCGATCAAGGGTGCGGTCACCCTCGCTTATTTCCCATTGAATGGCAGCCTTCGTACTCGTCGATCATCAAGCCACGTGCGCTTATCTCTAGGGTTGATTACGCTAATCAGCGTCTCGTTGATACCCGCTCTCTCCGGCCCTTCCAGCCATGTCAGCCGTGGCGTGGGGCGACATTCGGTCGAGGGTTACTTGAAAGGGCATCCACCAAGTGCGCATCGTGCCGTTCCTCTTCCTCTCCAAAAGGTGGGCGACGAAGAGCGTAGGATTAATATGGCGGCGGTTGACCTGCCATGGCCCCTGCAATTTGCTCATTCCGTGTTCGCGGGACCATCCGATGAAACCGACATTATCGCCAAGGCGCGCAAGCAGTTCATGGAAGGCGAGCCATTGGTATTTCGCGCCAATGCGTTCGACGTGATGATCATAGCGGTCCCCTCGTCCGTGGTGACGGTCAAACTCGCCAAAGCGTCGGGTCCGCCACATTCATGGGCGCGTTTGCAAATCCACCGACGTGCTTTTCCGATGTCGGGGTGAGGCGTAATAGATAGCGGTGCCGCGCCCACTCTAGGCCCCGGCGCACGTAATGGCGTGCCTTATCGTTGTAGCCCTCCATCCTAGCTGCCCAAGCGCCTCGTGCAGACGATCCTCTGCGTCATCAATCGCCTTGTCGAATGTTACGTTCCTCTTCGTCGACTGCGTCACCCGGATTGACCATTCTCAACACGATTTCCATAGGGCTGCGAGATCTTGATTAGCGCGCCAGTGCTCGCAGGCTACGGCCACTGCCTCAAGCCGGCTGTACGCTGCGGGAACGAAATTCGGAGTTGTCCTGCCCATGACGGTAGATGTCCTCCTCCGCTCGTCCGATCCACGCAATTGGCAGGCTGCTAAGCTCGCTGACGGGGTGATCCATAACGTACCGAGAAAGTCACCGTCGTTAACGGCTGAACTAACGATGCCGTCGGTAAAGCGGTGGCCTCCAGGATAATCCTCCTTATATTGCTCGATGGCCTCCTTTGAAAGTTGCTCAATAGGCCAGGCGCTTCGATAGGGCGGCCTCGCCCGTGCAATATCAACAGCAAGCGGGAGCACGCCGCTTCGATCGGCAAGTTCAATCACTCCTCGCGCGTAGTCGCGGATGAGGACGTGAACCAATGCTTCGTCTCGGTCGAACACGCAACGATAGGGTGCCTCGGCAAGTGCTCCCAACCCTTCCGTTGTAAGAGCTTGTAGTGCGCCGCTGTTTGTTCGCCGCCAGAAGCCGGCTCCAGTACGTAAGGATGATCTATGGTCTGTAAAGGCGCTCCACCAGCTTGGCCGCGAGCGCAAGCCGCGGGGCCCCCAGCGCGGCCAGAGCCTTCGTGGCCCGATCACGGATTGTCCGGTTGCTCGTGGAGAAAAACAAGGTGACCATCGCAGCAAGTCCCGCACTGATCGTCGGCGATCGTTTCAAAGCCATTGGGGGCTGTTCGAGGTGATGGAGCGTTTCGATTGGACTGTCGTCTTCGGACGCTTCTTGCGCGACGTTAGTGGACTATCCCTTGTCACTTAACTTCGGGCATCGGCAATCTCGACAAGCCGGTCCTGTGAAGATACTCGGCGTTGAAGACGTTTTCCGGCTTGGTTGCGATGGCTAGCATCGTCTGCAGGACTTCATCGCGCCCGGCAAACCGAGACCGCCTCCTTCCAGGAGTTCCATAGTGCGCTTTGTAAAGGCCTTTTGTTCGCGCCACAGCACGCTGTCCTCGTAATGCTCGTTAGGCGAGATGTCGATTTTTGGTGCTCCTTTGGCAATGCGGTGTCGGGGAGTTCAACTCCGCAATGTTTCTTGGCAACTGAATTGCTAGCGCCTCAATCACCCCTTGGTGCTCGTAAGCTTTATCGCGCGTCAGATAGGTATGTAACAGCGGTTCCAGGCAAAAACGACTTTGTGGGGACTCGGGGGTCAAGCGCGCGATCTAAAAGTTGGGCGCGCAGTGTCGGCGGTTTGCCTCAAGTGTCTCACCCATAAGTTGCACCATCTGAGCGACCTTGCCGTTCTGCATCCGTAACAGGTTCCTCCGCAAGGACCCCTCGCTGATAAGTTCGGCAATCAGGTTTTTTTGGAACTGGCCGGCGCTAGGGATGCAAAGTTTCGATCAGTTCGGCCGCCGTGCAGAAGTTGAGCCAGCCGCGTTCGCCCTCATTGAATGCCTGCGCTAGCCGTTCGAGGGCGCGGACCACGATGCCGAGGTTATGATCAAGCCCCATGCGAAGCTCGACAGATTTCGCAACTGCCCGCGTATAGAAGGTGAAGATTTCGGTCACGCCACGCAGCCCGCGCGGCAACTCGTGCAGGCCTTCCTCTTGGTGAGGTAGTCACAGGATGTTTTCAGTAAAAGTGGGTTTTCGAACTCCGGCACGAGATTGGGGCGCAGCCAGTGGCCACCGCCGCGCCGGTCGAGGTACAGCCGCGCCGCTTCGGCTGCGCGCCCGGCAAAACCTATGTGCTGTAGCTGTGAGGGGTCTCCCACCCGCCGTGTTGCGGAGGATGAACGGGAGATAAGTGGAACGGCAGGACAGCGCCACGGCGACGCGCGGGAAGGGTTCCAATGGTTTTCAGAAACGCCGCGAGGCGTTCGAACCGATTGCGATTCCAACTGCTGTTTGTTGATGGCATCGATGAAGATCACTGTGCGTGTTCCGGCCGCTTCAGCGGCTAGCATCCAGTCGGCCGAGGAAGACCGCGACCGAGATCGTCAGTCCAAGTTGTTGAAAAATGATTTCTGGGTCCTAGAATCCCTATCGATCAGGGTGCCGCCCAGGATGAGAAGTGCGGGGCGGCCTTGCTGTACTCAGAAATGTCCCCAAAAAGGTGTGATTTGCCAATGCCTGCGGGTCCGGTGACGAGAACCCGTCGTGAATTCACGATACGCCATGGCTCGCTATTGAGGCCGGTGAGGATACCGTCCAATGCCTCTTCAAGCTTGCTCAGCGAGCGGCGCAGATAACCAATGTGATCTTGGGTCGACTCACTCCTTCTGATTTGAGATGCCAGACGGACCTTGACGCACGACCACGGCAATCAGCCCCGGCATCGCCATGTGCTTTCAACTCATCAACCGGAAATATCCAGTTCGGATCATCACAAGGTGTTGCGGACAGCAGGGAACTGAGGGCTGATGTGGCTTGTTGGAGTATCATGCTTTTCCGCGCTCAGATCGGCAGCGGACCCCAAGGCGTTCGATGTCGCTGAGGACTTCGTGGCGCGCTTCCTCCAGCTTTTCTCCCACTAAACCTAATTGGCACCTGATCGAGAAGGGAAGGGTCCCACTCCAGGAAAGTGAGACTGGCCTGCCCGGATCGGTAACTGCACATTGGTTTCGGGCGCAATTGTGCAAAAAGAGGCTCACGCGCGCGCCTGTTCAAATCGATCCCCAAACCATCGAAAAGACAGTGACGTTCGTATTCCGGGACCAATAAGGCTGCCCCGCCGGAATCAAGAGGATCATCGCGGCCAAGCCGTTCGAGAAGAGCGCTCTTGCTCCATAGCTCGATAGAGAGCTACTCGTCTGTGGCAATTGGTCGTCTTGGTCTTCCATTTCTTCTTCCAGGCCTCCCAGCGCTGGAGCTGCGACCTGGGAAATCGCTAGACGTGCGTCGGGCAAGCTCAAAGAATACAGACGATGTAGTGTGTAAGCCGGCGGGTGTTTTGCTCAGCGCCTGCTCGATGGACTTGTTGAGTTGGCCGGAATTCGAGATCGAAGATTTATTTGGCTCCCCACCCAATCTCTGAGCTGTTTGGCGGTGTCGCACATAACATTGGACTTTTTTTCCTTCCGATGAAAGAGGTCGGTGTCAACGCGCGGCTCAAGCGCGGCGAGTTGTGGACAAAACTCCTTCCAAGGTGTGTTTCTGTTGACCCGCCGAAGCATCGTATCGTGCGGAAGTTGATAGATAGACAGATTATGTAGGCACACTTGCGGGATTTTGGGTAGGTTTGGATGCCACAGGGACAAGCACGGAAGGCACAATTACAGGCTGAAATAGGTGATAATTATTGCCTATATTAGAGCGTTTACTAATGTGAATTTGCAAGGACGAACTTGAACCAAAAGGGGAAAATAGTGGCTACCCCGGCTCTGCATCCAAACCAGCGACCTTCAGCTTAGAAGGCTGTTGCTCTATCCCCTGAGCTACGGGGCCACGCGGGGGCGATCATATAATAAATTCTGCGCCCAAATGCCGGGTAAATTCACCCGTGGCCACGGATAAGCGTGGCGAATGGCTCAGCTTGGCGTAGTGAAACGGCCATGACCGCGACACGATCCTTCATCACCCCGGCGTCGGGTGAAGGTGATAGTGGCGCTTCCCCGCTTCGGCGCAATCAGGTCACTCTCGCCTCGGCCGGCATTTAGGACAACATGCCGAAGGCCGTCAGGCCGGGCTCAATCCCGGCTTTCTGGCGGTATTCGGATAAAAACCGCAATGCTCGATGGATAAAGCGGCAGACGATAAGCGGCAGATGAGAACGGTTTCCAGCAGCTGGGGATCGCGGTCCGACCGGCCGGCCAAGGGATTCGACCGCGCTGTTCGATTATGCTGTCTGCTTGCACCGGCGGGCGGCTGTGTCCTGGTGCTGCTCGCGCCCCCCTCGTCCGTCCGGGCTTTTTCAGCATTACGTCGGTTGATCGCGACGAAGCCTATTTCGCGCAAGCCACCAGTCCCGGGATCGAAAACCGGCGACTATGTGGATATCCGCTACCAGGACCATGTGTGTTATCGAAAGCCGGTCGGCATCTACTGGATGCAGGCCGCCGTGGTGGGACCCGGCGAGTGCGTTGGGGCTGCCCAATGCGGACACCACCATCTGGCCTCGGCATTTTGCCGCGCGCCATCCTTGATCGGCGCCCTTGGCGCGGCGCTGGCGACCTATTGGTGTGCGCTCGCCTTTGTCAGCCTGTCGCGGCGCGGTATCGTCGGCTTTGATGATGGGCGGTCTCTACTTTTCGTCTGTGTCGAGGGCTGGCTTAGGCGAAAACCGACGCCGTGCCGCTCCGCACCGTCGTTCTCGCCATGAGCGTATTGGCCCGCGTCTATCTTGCGTGGCGCCGCGACGACCCCCATCCGGGGCTCGCTCTTCTCGCGGTGTTTTGGATGGCAATTGCGGTCAGCATTTTGGTCGGGTCCGCTCATTTTGATGGTCATCGGCTTGGCCGCGGCGACTTTGTCGATCCTCGACCGAAACGCCGCGGCTGCGGCGCTCCGCCCGGCGCCGGGGATTGTCTCAAGGATGTTTCTTCTGGTGCTGACCTGGTTCATCGCCATCTACTGGCGCGTCGGCAGCCAGTTTCTGGTCGCTTCGGTCGGCGAGGAGACGGCTGGCCAAGTATCGCCGAACCGCGCAAGAGGCACACCGCGACCGCCGGGCCTCTATTTGTTGTTGTTCTTCGCCACCTTCTTTCCGGCCTCGATGCCTGCGGCGGATTGGCGGCGCCGGCGGTGTGGGCGGTGCGCCGCGAACCTGCCGCGCGCTTTCTTCTGGCCTGGCGGGCGCGCTCGTGGATCGTGTTCGAGCTGGTGGTGACCAAGCTGCCGCATTACGCGCTGCCGCTCTATCCGGCGATCGCTATTTTCATTGCCGGCGGCTGCTGAAACGCGCGTCCTGTCGCGACGGGTGTGGCTGGGGCCGCGGTATTTTATGGCGGTTCCTGGTGCCGGTGATCGTCAGCGTGATCGCGGTGGTCGCCGCGGTGGTGATCGCGAGCGATCACCACCGCGGCGACCACCGCGATCACGCTGACGATCACCGGCACCAGGAACCACCATAAAATACCGCGGACCAGCCACACCCGTCGCGACAGGACGCGCGTTTCCACGGCGCCGGCGATCAAAATAGCGATCGCCGGATAGAGCGGCAGCACGTAATGCGGCAGCTTGGTCAGCACCAGCTCGAACACGATCCAGGACGGCACCAGCCAGGCCAGCAGAAATTGCGCGCCGGGTTCGCGCCGCGCACCGCCACACCGCCGGCGCCGCCATTCCGGCCAGCAGCGCGCCCGGCCAGAAGGTGACCCAGAACAGCAGCAGATAGAGCCCCGGCGGTGCGCCGTGGGACTCCTGCGCGTGGGAGAGCTTGCCCAGCATGTCGCTCGCCGATCGAAGCGACGAGAAACTGGCGTCGCCGGCGCGCCAGAAGATCGCGACGAACCAGGGCAGCACCAGAAGAAACATCC
Source organism: uncultured Alphaproteobacteria bacterium (assembly GCA_963714345.1). GTDB lineage: Bacteria > Pseudomonadota > Alphaproteobacteria > Rhizobiales > Xanthobacteraceae > BOG-931. Next base: position 7,333 of record CAVQOD010000018.1, read on the forward strand.
ACACAGGCCCCACACCGGGCGGAGCGCCACAGCCAGCTCGCCGAGCGGTCGAGGATCGCCAGGTCGCCGACGGTCAAGCCCGACGAACATCAGGATCAGCGGACCCTTGAGCAGGATGCCGCCCGCCAGCGCGGTCCAGAAACATCGCGGGCCAGAGCCCACGGCGGATGCGCGGGGTCCTCGCCGCGCTGCCAGGAAGATAGACCCGCGCCAGCGCGCCCATCGCCGCGACCACGGTCAGCAGCAGCATGGCGTCGGTTTTGGCGAGCCGCGCTTCGACGCCGAGCAACACCGAACTGCACATCATGAGGGCGGCCAATACCGCGCCGCGCCGGGTCACAAAGGCCAGCGCCGCCAGTAGGTCGCAGCACCGCGCCGAGGGCGCCGATCAGCGAGGGCACGCGATAGAGCCAGATCCGTGTGTGCGCACCGCGGCAGCCCCAGCGCACTCGGCGGTTCCACCACCGCGGCCTGCAGCCAGTAGATGCCGACCGGCTTCTTGTAACGGACGTCGTCCTGGAAGCGGATGTCGACGAAATCGCAGGTCTCGACCATCTGCTTGGTGGCCTGCGCGAACCGCGCTTCGTCGCGATCGATCGGCGGGATGTGGAAAAAGCCCGGAAGGAACACCAACAGCGCGATCAGCACCAAGACAGCCGCCGCCCGCCGGTGCGAGCCGGCGGCATAATCGAACAGCGCGGTCAATCCCTTGGCCGGCCGGTCGGACCGCGATCCCCAGCTGCTGGTCGTGCTCATCTGCCGCTTATCGTCTGCCGCTTATCGTCGACGCATCATTTATCCGAATACCGCCAGAAAGCCGGGATTGAGCCCGGCCTGACGGCCTTCGGCATGTTGTCCTAAATGCCGGCTGACAATAGTGAATTACGCCGAAGCGGGGAAGCGCCACTATCGCCTTTGCCCAACGCCGGGGTGATGAAGGATCGTGTCGCGGTCATGGCCGTTTAGCTACGCCAAGCTGAGCCATTCGCCACGGTTATCCGTGGCCACGGGCAATTTACCCGGCATTTCGGCGCAGAATTTATTATATAATCGCCCCTGCGTGGCCCCGTAGCTCAGGGGATAGAGCAACAGCCTTCTAAGCTGAAGGTCGCTGGTTCGAATCCAGCCGGGGTTGCCACGATTTTCCCCTTTTGGTTCAAGTTCGTCCTTGCAAATTCACATTCGTAAACGCTCTAATATCGGTGGTAAGGAGCGCCTCTTTCGGCCTGTAATTGTGCCTTCCGTCCTTGTCCCTGTGGCATCCAAACCAAAATCCCGCAAGTGTGCCTACGTGATCCCTCTATCCATCGACTTCCGCGCAATACGATCCTTCGGCGGGTCACAAAATCACGCCTTTGAGGAATTGTGCTCACAACTCGCGGCGCTTGAGCCACGTATCGACGGCGATCTTTTTCATCGGAAGGGTATCGGGGGCGATGCGGGCGTCGAATGTTATTTGCGTCACCGCGGCGGCTCGGAAACCGGGTGGCAAGCCAAATACTTCTTCGAACTGGATTTCCGGTCAACTCGACAAGTCCATCGACCAGGCACTCGCGAAGCACCCACGGCTCACGCGCTATATCGTCTGTATTCCGTTTGATTTGCCCGACGGCGCGTGTGCGAAGGAAGTCAATCGCAGCTTCAACGCTGGGAGAATTGGAAGAGGAAATGGAAGACGAAGACCAGACGGAAAAAACGGGCCCTGTCGATTGAGCTATGGAGCAAAAGCTCTCTTCGTCGAACGCCTCGGCCGCGACAATCCCCTTTATTCAGGCCGGGCGGCCTTTTGGTTCGATGCGACGTTGCTTACGCCACGGTGGTTTGCGGATCGATTCGAACAAGCGCGCGCAAGCCTCGGCGAACGCTACTCGCCAGAAACCAACGTGCAGTTACCGATCCGGCAGGCCATACTCGCTTTCTGCCGTGACCCGTCCCTACTCGATAAGGTACAGCGGTGGGGTGAAAAGCTGGAGGAAGCGCGCCACGAGGTCCTCGGCGATATTGAGCGCCTTGGGTTCGGCCGCCGACCTGAGTGCGGAAAAGCATAAGTCTCGAAGAAGCAACCGTCAGCTCTCAGTTCACTGCTGTCCGGAACGCCTCCTGACCCGAGCTGGACATTTCCCGTTGATGAGTTGAAGGCGCATACCGATGCCGCGCTGGTCGCCACGGCCCAGTGCCACGAGGTCCGTCTGGAATCTCAAACCAGACGACAAGGCGACTATGATCCCATTGGTTATTTGCGCAGATCGCTTAAGCAAGCTCGAAGAAGCATTGGACCATATTTTCACCGGCCTCAATAGCGAGCCATGGCGCATCGTAAATTCACAGGCGAGTTCTCGTCACCGGACCCGCCGGTATTGGCAAGTCACATCTTTTCGGGGACGCTGTTGATCATCAGGTACAACAAGGTCGCCCGGCGCTTCTGATCTTGGGCGGCACGCTGATCGACAGCGATATCTGGACCCAAATCGTTCAACAACTTGGATTGACGATCTCGGTCGCAGCTCTTCCTCGGCGCCCTGGATGCTGCCGCTGAAGCGGCCGGAACACGCGCCGTGATCTTCATCGATGCCATAAACGAACGGCGATGGAATCGCAATCTGGTCCGAGCGTCTCGCTGCCTTTCTGAAAACCATTGAACCCTTTTCCGCGCGTCGCCGTGGCGCTGTCCTGCCGTTCCACGTATCTGCCGTTCATCTTGCGCAATGGCGGCAGACAAGGACCTTCCACAACTCCAGCATGCGGGTTTCGCCGGGCGCGCAGCTGAAGCGGCGCGCCTGTACCTCGACCGGCGCGGCATTGTCCGTATGGCTGCGCCCAACCTCGTGCCGGAGTTTGAAAACCCGCTTTTCTTAAAAACATGCTGCGACTATCTCGCCAAGGAAGGCTTGCACGAATTGCCGCGCGGATTACGTGGCGTTACTGAAATCTTCACCTTTTACACGCAAGCAGTCGCCAAATCTGTCGAGCTTCCGCTTCGGGCTTGATCATAATCTCGGCATCGTGGGGCGCGCCCTTGAATTGCTGGCACAGGCATTCGACGAAGGCGAACGCGGCTGGCTCGACTATCGAAATGCCGCCGATCTGCTCGAACCCTTGCATCCCTCGGCCGGCCAGTTCGAAAAGAGTCTTCTTGCCCAACTTATCAGCGAAGGAGTTCTCGCAGAGGAACCGGTCACCGACGACAACGGCAAACGTCGCTCAAATTGTTCGTTTTTCATTCGAGCGCTTCAGCGACCATCGTATTGCGCGCCAGCTGCTAGATCGGGCGCTTGATCACGCCTCCCCTGCGAATTCTTTTTTGCCTGGAACCTCTATTACATACCTATCTCACGCGCGACAACGCTTACGAGCACCAAGGGGTGATTGAGGCCCTAGCAATTCAGTTGCCGGAACGTTGTGGTCTTGAACTTCCGGATGCATTGCCAAAGGGCGCCAAAAACCGACATCTCGTGCAACGAAGCGTTCCGATGACAGCGTGCTATGGCGCGAGCAGAAGGCCTTCACGAAAGCGCACGATGGAGCTCCTGAAGGAAGCATCATGGTTTGACGGGGCGCGATGAAGTCCTGCAGACGATGCTTGCCATCGCAACCGAGCCTGAAAACATCTTCAATGCCGAGTATCTTCACGACCGGCTTGTAAATTGACGATGCCGGAACGTGACAAGGTTTGGTCGATTTACGTCGCGCATGAAGTGTTCGAAGACGACAGTCCAATCGAAACGCTTATCACGTGGACGGCGCAAAATGGCTTTGAAACGATCGCTGAAGATCGTGCCGGGACTTGCCGCACTCGATTTAACATGGCTGTTCTCCACGAGTAACCGGATAGTCCGTGATCGGGCCACGAAGGCTCTTGCTGCGCTGCTAGCTCCGCGGCTCGCGCTCGCGGCGAAGCTGGTGGAGCGCCTTACAAGGCGGTAGACGATCCTTATGTACTGGAGCGGCTTCTGGCGGCAGCCTACGGCGCCGCACTACAAGGCTCTTACAAACGGAAGGGTTGGGAGCACTTGCGGAAGAAGCCTATCGTTGCGTGTTCGACCGGAACGAGGCATGTGGTTCATGTCCTGATCCGTGACTACGCGCGCGGCGTGATTGAACTGGCTGACCGGCGTGGCGTCCTTCCGTATGCTGTTGACATTGCACGGGCGAGACCGCCCTACCGAAGCGCGTGGCCCATAGAAGACGTCTCAAAGGAGGCCAGTCGAACAATATAAGGAGGATTATCCTGGCGGCCATCGCTTTACCGATGATATTGTTAGTTCAGCCGTCAACGACGGTGACTTCGCCCGCTACGTTATGGATCACCCCGTCCGCGAGTTTAGCCAGCCTGCCGATTGCGTGGATCGGGCGATCCGAGGAGGACATTTACCGCTGCATGGGCGGACGCACTTCGAACCTCGAATCCTCCGAAGCGTACAGCCTGCTTGAGGCAGTGTGATCGCAGCCTGCGAGGACTGGCGCTCAAAACAAGACACCGCAGGCCGTATGGAAGTCTTGTTGAAATTGGTCGGGCCAGAGGAAAAGACGATGAAGTCGATGAAGACGAACGAAGACGTATTCGACAAGGCGATCGAAGATGCGAGGATCGTCTGCACGAAGCACTTGGGCAGCTCGAATGGGAAAACTACAACGATCAGGCACGCCATTACGTGCGCCGGGGATTAGATTGGGCGCGCCACCGCTATCAATGGCCGCCTTCATTCGATACGGAAAAGCACGAAGGTGGATTTGCAAGCGCGCCCATGACTGTGGGGTGGACGCCGAGCTCTTTGGCGGAGTTTGATCGTCACCGCGGGCGCGGAAGCGATCGTTATGATCATCAAGTTGAACGCATTGGTAAGAAGTACCAATGGCTCGCCTTCCACGAACTGCTTGCGCGTCTCGGCGACAATGCCGGGTTTATCGGATGGTCCCGCGAGCACGGAATGAGCGAATTTCAGGGACCATGGCAGGTCAATCGCCGCGACATTGATCCTTCGCTCTTTGTCGCCCGGCCTTTGGAAAAGAAGAGACACAGCGATCGCACATGGTGGATGCCATTTCAGGTAACGCTCGAAGCCGATGTCACCGCATGCACGGCTCTCATGGCTGGAAGGGCCAGAGGATTTGATCAATAGCGAAACGCTGATCAGCGTAGTCAACCCTAAAGGACAACCGCGCCTGGCTAGTGATCGACGAGTATGAAGGCTGGATCCAATGGGGAATGCGCGAGGGTGAGCGCACCCTTGACCGGCAAACATGGGTTAACCTGAAGTGCCTGCTTGTACGGGAAGCGGTGATCGCGCAAGCGCTAATCGATGCTCTCTGCGAAGAAGCAGGTAAACCCTAGCCACAGTGGCTTTGGAGCTCGATAAAGCCATCGGACGGCTATATCGGCGAGTACCCGTGGCACCCACTTTATAAGAAGTAGATGCCTGGATCGATGCAAATTCCTGGAACAGTTACGGCGTATCGATCCAGCCAACCGTGACTAACTACCTCGCCGAACGAAGCGGACACGATTATTCGATAGAAGACACATTCGAATTCAATGTACCCGGCCCTGGGCTCGTTGGCGGGATGGACCTTCACCTCTCAAACGGCCGCGACCTCACATATGCGGACAGAACCGGGAGGGTTATTTTCTTCGATCCTTCGACCAAGGAGCCCGGCCCACGTGCGGCCCTGGTTGATCGGAACGCCTTTATCGCGTTCTTGAAACACGAGAAGCTTGAGCCCGTCTGGATCGTCACCGGCGCCAAGGAAGTACATGGTGGACGCAAGCATCGCGAAGGCTACGGCGGCTCCCGTTCCTTCACGTCGTTGTATTGGCTAACAGATACAGGCTTTCAGCGACGGGACTTTAAACGGACCGAAAAGCCGACCAGAGAACAGCTTGCAAAACTCTTTGATGAAGAAGGCGTGGTCATGCCGGCAATCAAGCCGGTACAGCCCGTAGGCCCGGCAAAATACGGCAAACTGGCAAGCCGCAAAAGGCAGAACACCAAGACAGCGCGACGGTCCAAACCCCCGCGCGCCGCAACCCCGAAAAGCAAGAGTTCGGCCGCAAAGACGCCAAAGAAGCCGAAAGTCGCGCGCCGCGTCCGCAAAAATGGCCTCGCGAAAAACTCCGGATCGAAGTCTCATAAGTGAACGCTCTGCGACACCGGCCGCGCCGCCGCGGAATTTGCACTGAGCGCGCACACCCCACATGCCCGTAATCTTATCGAAATAAACTTCTCTACGAAGTTACTGGAAAATCAGCGTAATATCGACACTTAGAGCCGACAAAAGAGTTCGAAACGCGTCTACGAACGGTCGCTACTGTCGCTCGCAAGATTGACCCGTCCGCCACACGGCCGGGTGGAAATCTGCCCACCGCACCTTGATCTGGCAACCCAGACACTAGCCGGCTTCGCGCGATAAGAGTATGTTTTCCTCCACGCCAACCAAAACCAACAATATTCGTGGCGCCGACAGGGAGGATTCCATGACCCACTCACGCCTATTCTCAGTCACCGCAGAGCCGCCGCAGCCTTCTCAAATCCGCAGCACTCGGCTCCGCCGCCACCTTCGCCGCCCCTTACGTCAAGGGCGCCTATGCCGCCGGCTCGTTGTCGCTCGGCGTATGGGACCATTGGGTGCCCGGCGCCAACAACACGCTGACCAAGCTCTGCAACGAATGGGGCGCCAAGAATAATTGCGAAGTGAAGATCGATTACATCACCTCGCAGGGCGAAAAGGACAAATTGACCGCCGCGGCCGAAGCGCAAGCCGGCACCGGCCACGACATCATGTCCCACCGCGACTGGAACATCCGCATCCACGAGGAATAGCTCGAACCGATCGACGACGTGGTCAATGCGACTGATCAAACAATACGGCCCGATCAGCCCGGTCGCCGAATATCTCGCCAAGATCAAAGGCACCTGGCGCGGCATGCCAACCACGGTCGGCAGCCAGGTGAAGCCGTGCTGCTCGCGCTTCGATCTCTACAAGCAACATGCCGGCATCGACGTGCAGGATATCTTCCCCGCCGACGCCTCGAAATGGGACGCGGCGAAAGTCGATAACTGGAACTGGGACACCTATCTCGCCTCCGCGCAGAAAGCTGTTCCAGGCCGGCTTCCCGGTCGGCTTGGCGATGGGCCAGACCAGCGACGCGGTCGACTGGGTCGGCGCGCTGTTCAATTCCTTCGGCGTGGTGATGGTCGACGGCAAGGACAACATCAAGATCGACTCCGACGAGACCCGCCGGCAATGGAATATCTCAAGAAGCTGATGGCGGTGAATCCGCCGGAGGTTTACGCCTGGGACGACGCCGGCAACAACCGCTGGCTCATTTCCGGCAAGGGTTCGAGCATCATGAACCCGCCGAGCGCCTGGGCCGTCGCCAAGCGCGACCATCCGGAAGTCGCCGCGAATTGCTGGACGCATCCGATGCCGCGCGGACCGAAGGGCCGCTTCGTCGGGCAATTGCCGCAGTTCTACGGCGTGTGGAACTTCTCCAAGAACAAGCCGGCGGCGAAGGATCTCCTGGCTCTACATTTCGCAGAAGGAATCCGCAGCGCAACTCGTGCAGGCCTCGTCCGGCTACGATCTGCCGTCGTTCAAGACCATGTACGACTTCAGCACCTGGCAAACGGTCGAGCCGCCGGTCGGCACCGTGTACGGCTATCCGCCGCGCGGCGACGAGCAGACCTCGATCGCCGGCGCGCCGGCGCGTTCCGAAGTCGGCGCCCAGATCTACAACCAGGCGATCAACACCGTCATGGTGGCCAAGGTCACGCAGGGCAACGAGAAGATCGACGACGTGATCAAGTGGGCCGAGAACGAGCTCGAAGGCACGCTGCGCGCTTAGATTGTCATTCCGGGACGCGCGCGAAGCCGCGGGCCCGGAATCCATAACCCCAAGCGCAGGGACTATGGATTCCGGGCTCCTCGCTTCGCTCGGCCCCGGAATGACGACTTGGATAGGATAGCCATGGCCGATACCGTCCAGACATGGGTCTGCCGGGCCGATTGCCGGGCGTCGGCCTGCGTTCGCCGGCGCCGCCGGGGCCGACAGCCTCCAGCTCTTCATGCGCCGGCGCTCGACCATCGCGTTTCTGATGTGCCTGCCGCTCATCGTCATCATCACCGGCCTCGTGATCTATCCGGCGTTCTATTCGATCTATCTGTCGATGCTGAACAAGGCGCAGACGCGTTTTATCGGGCTTTCGCAATTTCGAATTTCTGTTGTCGCGCGACGTGTTCCGGATGGTGATCGAACAGACCGCGATCTTCGCGCTCTCGCGCGGTGTTTTTCAAAGCGCTGATCGGGCTTATCACCGCGCATCTGATCAACAACCTGCCGGCCAAGGGCCAGCGCAAATGGCGCGGCATGATGCTGGTGCCATGGGTCATTCCGCTCGCGTTGTCCTCGCTCGGCTGGTGGTGGCTGTTCGATCCCACCCACTCCGCTTTCAACTACATTCTCGACAGCCTCGGTTTCGGCGAAGTCGGCTGGCTGAGCAGCCCGTATTGGGCGCGCTTTTCCGTCATCCTGGTCAATGTCTGGTACGGCGCGCCGTTCTTCCTGATCATGTATCTGGCGGCGCTCAAATCGGTGCCGGAGCAGCTCTATGAGGCCGCCGCCATCGACGGCGCCAATGCCTGGCAGAAATTCGTCCACATCACGCTGCCGATGATGCGCAATATCATCGCCATCACGGTGCTGTTTTCGCTGATCGTCACCTTCGCCAATTTCGACATCGTGCAGATCATGACCGCCGGCGGGCCGCGCAACATGACGCACGTGTTTGCGACCTACGCCTTCATGCTCGGCATCCGCTCCGGCGATCTGCCGCTCGGCGCCGCGACCTCGCTGTTCATGTTCCCGATCCTCGCCGTCGCGGCGGTCCTCATCCTGCGCGGGGTTCGCAAGCGCGGCAGGGAGATCGGATGAGCACGGCCGCGCTCGCCGCCCGCCCCCCGGGTCGGCCTTCGCGCCAGCCTGAGCCGCAATCGGCGCTGGGCGCTGATCACGTCCTATGTGTTCCTGATCCTGTTCGCGATCTTCTTCCTGATCCCGCCCTATTACATGGTCGTCACCGCGCTCAAGAGCGACGCCGAGATGGCGCGGATGGCGACCAATCCGTGGATCATCGCCGACGGCATCACGCTCGATCAATTCAGAATCCTGCTGACGCAGACCGACTTCCTGATGTTCTTCAAGAACACCGTCATCGTGACGGTGTGCGTGGTCGCGATCACCATGGTGGTCAGCGTGTTCGCCGCGTTCTCGCTCGGCCGCATGAAATTCTGGGGCTCGGGCATCCTGGCGACCGGAATCTTCCTGACCTATCTCGTGCCCGACACGCTGCTGTTCATCCCGCTGTTCCAGATCGTCAAGGCGCTCGGGCTGCTCAATTCCTACTGGGGCATGGTGCTGGTCTATCCGACGCTGACTGTGCCGTTCTGCACCTGGATCATGATCGGCTATTTCCAGTCGATACCCGAAGGAGCTCGACGAGGCGGCCCTGATCGACGGCGCCGGCCATCTGCAGATGCTGACCAAGATCTTCATCCCGGTGGCGCTGCCCGGCATCATCGCCGCGATGATTTTCGCCTTCACCGTGTCGTGGGCGGCCTTCGTCTATCCGATGGCGTTCCTCTACTCGGCCGACCAGCAGGTGCTGACCGTCGGCACGGTGACGAGCCTCATTCGCGGCGACGTCTACAAGTGGGGCATGCTGATGGCCGGCGCGCTTGTCGGCTGCGGCGCCGCCGCTCGTGATCTACGCTTTCCTGATGGACTACTACATCGCCGGCCTGACCGCGGGCGCCACCAAAGGCTGACAAAAGGTCTGCTGACAAAAGGTCTTGCGAAATGGCCGAAGTCGCGTTGCGTAACGTCGTCAAGCGTTTCGACAATGTCGAAGTGGTCCGCAACATCAGTCTCGACATTCCCGATAACGAATTCGTCGTGCTGGTCGGCCCGTCGGGCTGCGGCAAGTCGACCACGCTGCGCATGATCGCCGGCCTCGAAGAGATCAGCGCCGGCGACATCTATATCGGCGGCGAGAGTCGTCAACGATCTGCCGCCGAAGGACCGCGACATCGCCATGGTGTTCCAGAATTACGCGCTCTATCCGCACATGTCGGTGTTCGAGAACATGTCGTTCGGGCTGAAGCTGCGCAAATTCCCCAAGGACGAGATCAAAAAGCGCGTCGACCACGCCGCGCGCATTCTCGACATCACCGAGCTTGCTCGACCGCAAGCCGAAGGCGCTGTCGGGCGGCCAGCGCCAGCGCGTGGCGATGGGCCGCGCCATCGTGCGCAATCCGAAGGTGTTCCTGTTCGACGAGCCGCTGTCGAATCTCGACGCCAAGCTGCGCGTGCAGATGCGCACCGAGATCAAGCGCGTGCATCAGATGGTCAAGACCACGACGGTCTACGTCACCCACGACCAGGTCGAGGCGATGACGCTGGCCGACCGCGTCGTGGTCATGAACGGCGGGCTCGATCGAGCAGATCGCGACGCCGCAGGACCTCTACCACCATCCGAAGACGCGCTTTGTCGCCGGCTTCATCGGCTCGCCGGCGATGAATTTCATGCGCTGCCGGCTTGGAGCAGAACGGCGTCGGCTTGCGCGTGCGCATTTCCGACGCGATCAGCCTGCCGGTGCCGGCGGCGCTATCCGGCGCGCTTCCAACCGCTGACCGGCAAGGAACTGATCTTCGGGCTGCGGCCCGAGCACATCACCGAGCCGCGGCGCAACGACCGCGACGCGAATTGCGAATTCGACGCAACGCTCGACGTGGTCGAGCCGATGGGCATGGAGACGATGGTCTATTTCACCGTCGACGGCCAGGAAGTCTGCGGTCGCGTCGATCCCGGCAGCGCCAAAGGCCCCGGCGAATCCATGCGGCTCTACGCCGACATGGACCGCATGCACCTGATCGATCCGCAGAGCGGTGGTGCTTTAAGCTTCGATCAAAGAAAAGGCCCGCTTCCGGAATCTACCGGAAGCGGGCTCTCTTTTTATCATCGCGGGCCGCGAGCTTCCGGCCCGCGGGCACGGCAGATCCGCTAATCCTCGCCATAGGCCTCGGCCGAAATATCCTTGCCGGTGTAGTCCGGCATCATCGCCGCCGCGATAAAGCTGATCACGGCGAGGACGAGGATATAGCTGGCGATCGCATAGCCGGTGTGGTAGGCGGCGAACAACGCGGTGGCGATGATCGGCGCCGGGCCGCCGGCGATGATCGATGCCAGCTGATAGCCGAGCGACGCGCCACTATAGCGCAGGTCGCGGCGTGAACGATTCCGCGATCAGCGCCGCCTGCGGTCCGTACTGCAAATCGTGCGGAATGAGCGACAGCACGATGGCGATGAACACCAGCGACCGGAGCCGCCGTATCCACCATGCCGAAATACAGGAAGCCGAACAGGCCCATGGCGACGACGCCGATCAGGTACATGTTCTTGCGGCCGATCCGGTCGGAGATATGGCCGGCGAGCGGGATGGTGAAGAACGACACGCAGGCCGCCACCATGACCGCGCTGAGGATGAAGTTCCGCGCCAGCTTCAGCGTGCCGACGGTGTAGGCGAAGACGAACGCGGTAAACACGTAGAACGGCGCCTGCTCGGACATCCGCAGCAAGGCGGAGAGGATGATTTCCTTCGGCTGCTTCTTGATGACTTCGAGGATCGGGGCCTTCTCGATTTTATTCGTGTCCAGGAGTTTCTGGAACACCGGCGTCTCGAGGATGCCGAGCCTAATCCACAATCCGATGCCGACCAGAATGATCGACAGCGCGAACGGTATGCGCCAGCCCCAAGTCATGAAATCGGCTCCCGCCCATGCGCTGAAGACGATCACGGCAAGAGTCGACAGCAGAAGACCGCAGGGAACGCCGAATTGCGGCCACGAGGCAACAAGTCCGCGCTGGCTATGGGTGCGCGACCATTCCATGGCCAGCAGCACCGAGCCGCCCCATTCGCCGCCGACGCCGATGCCCTGGATCGCGCGCAGCACCGTCAGGAGCACGGCGCCCCAGATGCCGATCGAATCGTAGGTCGGCACGAAGGCGATGGCGAAGGTCGCCAGCCCCATGCACAACAGCGTCGCGATCAGGGTCGCCTTGCGGCCGATGCGATCGCCGTAATGGCCGAAAATCGCCGCGCCGACAGGTCGAGCCGCAAAGCCGATGAAATAGGTGCCGAACGCCAGAAGCGTCCCCGACAGCGGATCGTGGTTCGGGAAGTACAGCTTGCCGAAAACCAGGCCGGCCGCCGTGCCGTAGAGGAAAAAATCGTACCACTCGATCGCCGTGCCAACCGTCGACGCGATCACCGCCTTGCGCAGTTGCGCGCTGTGTTCGGCTTCGGGCAGTGCCCCTACTGTCGTTGCCATAGCCATGGCATACCTCCCCCGGTTTCCTCGTTTTGCGGAGCGGGCTTATGGACCCGCCTCCTGCGGCGAGGATATACGCAGAGGTCGGCGCGTGGCTACAGACAGAAGCGTTATTCACAACCCTCGTCGGCTTTTGATGCAGTGCAGCGAAACAATCGCGCGGAAGCATTTGGAGCTTCGCAGTCGCCGAGCCGCTTCGATCTACTGGGTCGGCTTGTTCGACGCCAACACGGTGACCGGCGTGTCGCGATAATAGTCCGCGAACAGGTGCTTGAGATTTTCCACCTTCGGCAGGTCGTTGAAGACGATATAGGGGTAGCTCGGATGCAGTGACGGCAAAGTCCTGATGATAGTCCTCGGCCGGATAGAACCCCGATAGCGGCTCGAGCTTGGTCACGATCGGCGCGCTGAAGACATGCGCCTGCCCGAGCTGCGCGATATAGGCCGTCGGCGACGCGCTTCTGCTCGTCATTGGCATAGAAGATGGCGGAGCGATATGAGTGCCCGCTGTCGGGCCCCTGATAGTTAAGCTCGGTCGGATTGTGCGCGACGGAAAAATAGATTTGCAGAATTTTTCCGTAGGAAATCTGCCGCGGATCGAACGTCACTGAAACCGATTCGGCATGGCCGGTGCGTCCGGTGCTGACCATCTGGTAGTGCGCGGTATCCTTCTGGCCGCCGGAATAGCCGGACACCGCCTGGGTGACGCCTTTGGTATGCTCGTAGACCGCCTGCATGCCCCAGAAGCAGCCGCCGGCCAGCACCACGGTCTGCAGACCCGCAGCGGCCGGGGCCGTGGCGTCCAGCGCCGGCGGCGGAATGGCGACGGCCGGCTCGGCAGCCTTGGCAAGTCGGGTGATCAGTGCGAAGAGCGGAACACACAGCAACGCTCCCAGCAATCAGCGCTTTTGCGATCTTAATGCGTGCCATCTGTTCCCTCCGACTGCGCCCGGCGCTTGGCGGCATTGGCGCAGGTCCTCGGCCCAATGGCTATTAGGTCAATGGCGGGACACGCGCCAATCACAATTGCCGCCACGACGCACGCGGCACGCTCACGACCTCGTGTTCGAGCAGCGGCCATTAGCGACGGCGCTATTCGATCGTCTGATAGCCGCGGATGACCGTCTCCGAGCCAAAGCCCCAATAATTGCGCAGCGTCTTCCGGCCCACACTTTCGGCCGCTGCGGCCGGTCCTGGTGCCAGGGCCGCGGATCGAAATAGCCGAGCGTCTCGTCCTTCATCTGATCCATCTCGCAGAAGAACTCGACCCGCATTTTGTCGGCGTTGCGGTGATAGATCGCAACATTATGGCCGATGATGTGGCGGCCGGGGCCCCAGACCAGACGGATGTCGTGTCGCGCCAGAATTTCGGCCGCGCGCTGGATTTCCGCCCAGTCCTTCACTTCGAAGGCGATATGGTGGAGCTGCGGCTCGGCGTCATAGACAAAATTCACCGTATGATGGTCGGTATTGCAGCGCAGGAAACGCAAAGTGGTCGGCGTGCCAGTCGGAGACGCGAAAGCCGAGCACATCGCAATAGAATTTTACCGTGCTTCTGCACGTCATCGACGCGATAGGCGACGTGACCGAGCTTGAGCGGCATGACCCCGGCTTGCCGCCCGTCATCCTTGGCGAAGACATAGTCGGCAAAGACTTCAACCATCGTGCCTTTGGGGTCACTGAACACGACGGCCTCGGCAACGCCCGGCGAAATGCCGCTCGCCCGCTCGCTTTTGACGCCGTGCTTTGCGAGCTCACGCGCGACGACGGTCAGATCGGTTCCGGGAGCGACCTGAAAGCGACAGCCGCGACAGCGCATTGGCCGGACCGGGCTCGAGCGCGATCGCTTCAAGCCCGAGCTTGCAGGCAAGAATGGCGCGATCCTTGGCGCGATCGACCAGAGTGAGACCGACGATGTCGGTGTAATACCCAATCTGACGCTCGATATCGGGCGTGGTCAGCGTCGCGTGCCCGAGGCGTCTGATCTAAATCATATGGTAGCTCCGATTTCCCGCAAGTCCTTGCGGGCAACTTAAACTATCCCATTTGGCGGGGCCCTGCCCGCAAGCCAATCGCGCGACTTTGCGACATGGCGACGTGCTTTTGGCTGTCGGGAAATCTGCCTTGCAAATCAGCGTAAAGTTGCGGTCATTGATGATCATTTCCCCTCCTTGCGAGGAATCGCGGCGACGCTGAAACCGCAGATTAATGATTTGCATCAAAGATGCGGCTTCCCGTTGAGGGCGTCTCAACCCGTCGCGGCCGCCGTACCGACCAAGACCATGAGCGCAAGACCGGCGCAGGCACCAACCGCCCTACCCATTGAAGCAAGCGCGCGCGGGGCGGCGCCCTTGTGCTTCGTCATCGACGCCGATGGCAGCATCCGTCACTTCCTGTCGCTCGTTCTGCACGGCGCCGGCATCGATACCCAGGAATTTGCCGACGGTCAGGGACTGCGCCAGGCGCTGTCGCGCGGCGCACCCGATGTGATCTTCCTCGACATCCCGCTCGAATCTGCCGAAGGGATCGCCTGCGTCGTCGCGCTCGGCAACGCAAACTATCGCGGGCGGGTGCAGCTCATGTCGAATCGCGGCTCGGCCGTGCTCGCCCATGTCAACAGCATCGGCGAACAACAGCGGCTGCAGATGCTGCCGGTATTGCGAAAGCCGTTTGAGACCAACGCGATCCTTAAATTGCTGCAAGACCTCAAGCTCGGCCATCCGCCCACGGTCGCCGGGCGCATCGATCTTGGCGAGGCCTTGGCGAAGAACTGGATCGAATTCTGGTACCAGCCGAAGATCGATCTGCGAAAGAAACAGCTTGTCGGCGCCGAGGCGTTCGCCCGCGCCCGCCATCCGACACTCGGCATACTCATGCCGGGCGCGTTCATGCCTGGCGCCAACGAGGCGAGCCTGATCGCGCTATCCGAGATTGCGCTCGCCAACGCGCTGACCGCCGCCGTCAATTTCGCCAAGCTCGGCGTCAATCTGCGAATGGCGGTCAATATCCCGGTCAACGCGCTGGTGAAGCTTGCCGTGCCCGACATCGTCCAGACCTATCGCCCGCAATTCGAGAAATGGCCGGGACTGATCATCGACGTGACCGAGGAGCAGATCGTTACCGATCTGGCGCTTGCCAGCGACATCACCAAACGCCTGGAGCACCTTGACGTCCAGCTCGCGATCGACGAATTCGGCCGCGGTTATTCCTCGCTGGCGCGGCTTAAGGAATTGCCGTTTGCCGAACTCAAGCTCGACCGCGCCTTCGTGACCGACTGCGGCACCGACAAGGTCAATGCCCCATTGTGCAAGACAGTCATCGACCTCGCGCACAATTTCGGCAGCGTCGCCGTGGCGATCGGCATCGAGAAGGCGTCCGACGCGCTCGCTCTGGTCAGCATGGGCTGCGACTATGGCCAGGGCTTCCTGCTCGGCCAGCCGATGCCGGAGGAACGTTTCGTGTCGCTGTTGCGCCAGCGCACCGGCGCAAACGTGCGATCGGCAGCGGCCGCGCCGCGTGCGATGGAGAAGCGGCCGGCTTGAGGCGGCGTATTGCGCTTAGTGCGTCCAGGCGCCGCGCCGCGTATAGGCGAAATTGTCGGAATAGGAAATGCGTAGCCGCGCCGGCGGCTTGCTCTCGAATGCCTCATAGGCGATGCCGTTGCGCTCGCAATAGGCGATGGCTTCTTCCTTGGTGTCGAAACCGAGCCGCAGCTGCTGCTTCATGTCGCCCGAACTGGTCCAGCCCATCAGCGGCTCGACGGCGCGCGGCTGTTCGGGCTCGTAATCCAGCACCCATTCCCTGGTCTTGGCGGTGCCGGACTGCATCGCCGTGCGGGCTGGTTTATAGATTCGGGCGGTCATAAACGGCTTCCCTTGGACGCCGTCGCGCAGCGAAGGCGGATGGTCGGGGCAGCAGGATTTGAACCTGCGACCTGGAGTACCCAAAACTCCCGCGCTACCAGGCTGCGCTATACCCCGCCGGTCGCGGCACTGGATAGCTGTTTCTCCGGCACCCAGCAAGCCGAGCCCGCTAAAGCCCGCAAGCGCCAATCAGTGCGCGCCGAAAATCGAGCCCGTTACACGGTCGCCGGGAGCGATGTGAAATTTGCGCGCCGTGCCGGCGATCACCTCCAGCACGCCGCGCACCGGACCCGCGGACGGAACCAGCGCATCCGACATCGGCGTCGTGTTTTGCGCGATGTTGAGGATGCCGTCCGTCGCCCGGATGAAAATCATATCGAGCGCGATGTAGGTATTGCGCATCCAGAACTGCACCGGCTGCTCGGTCTGAAAATCGAACAGCATGCCATGGCCTTCCGGCAGCGACTTGCGGAACATCAAGCCGCGCGCGCGCTCGGCATCGTTGGTGGCAAGCTCGACCGAGAAGGCATGGACGCCGGAACTGGTCACGATCTCGATCGTATCTTGCGCGGCCGCGCTGGCAGGCGTTTGAGCCACCGGCAGCGCGCAACCGGCGACAAGCACGACCGCGGCAAGACCGGCGGCCAGAATGACCCGCGTCGAGCGAAGGATGGCGCCTAGGGCTAGTGCGAGGCTGGACCGAGCGGACCGCTCTCGGGACGTATTTCGGCCGCCATCAGGCCTTTCGGTCCTGGCCCGAACCGTACCAGGACGAACTGACCGGGCCGCAGCTCGGTCATGCCGAAGCGGCGCAGGGTTTCCATATGGACAAATACGTCCGGCGTCCCCTCCCCCCGTGTCAGGAAGCCGAACCCGCGCAGCCGATTGAACCATTTGACCTGTGCCCGTTCGAGACCGCTTGTGGGCGCCACCGTAACATGAGTTCGCGGCGGCGGCATCTGCGCCGGATGGATCGCCGTCGATTCGTCCATCGACAGAACCCGGAAGGCCTGCAGGCCTTTCGGGCCGGGCACCACCTCGCAAGCGACCCGCGATCCCTCATAAGCGGTCTGAAAGCCGTCGCGACGCAGGCAGGTGACGTGCAGCAGCACGTCGGCCATACCATTGTCCGGAACGATGAAACCGTAACCCTTGGCGACGTCGAACCACTTGATGACGCCGGATATCTCGATGACGCGCGCAGCTTCATCAGGAAGCGCGACATCGGGTCCGAGACCCGGTTTGGTGGATTTTGGTTCGATCCCGTCCGACGCCATGACGCCGTGGCCGCCGCTGTTGTGCTGGCGCCCTGCGGGCGCATCACGAATCTCTTGAATCGAAGATAACACCGACAATCCGACGCGAAAGGGTAAAAATGCAACACTGGCCTAAAAGCGTCATGGCCTGTGCACAAAGCGGAATTTATTCAGTGCACGATCAGGGGTTCGAGAACGGTCCCGATATCCTCGTGAACGACCAGATCGGCGATCTCATCGAACTCGGTCGGTTCGCGATTGACGATGACGAGCCGCGCGCCATTGCGTTTGGCCATCAAGGGAAAGCCGGCCGCCGGCCAAACCACCAGCGACGAGCCGATCGCCAGGAACAGATCGCAGGACTGAGCGAGTTCCTGGGCCCGCCGCATTGCGGAATCCGGCATCGCCTGACCGAACGAGACGGTCGCAGTCTTGATGAAGCCGCCGCAAGCCGGGCAATCCGGCGCGCAGCCGTTGGCGGCGTCCATGCGCCGGCGTACCCAGGCCAGTTCATAGCGTTCGTTGCAGTCGAGGCATAACGAGAAGGTGGTGTTGCCGTGCAATTCGACGACGTGTTCCGGCGCAATTCCCGAGGCTTGATGCAAATTATCGATGTTTTGCGTGATGACCGCCGGCACCTTGCCGGACCGGTAGAGGCTCGCGATCGCGCGATGGCCCCGGCCCGGTCTGGCGCCGCCGAACTGCTCCTCCATGGCGAAGCGCCGCCGCCAAGCCTCGTTGCGCGCCTCCTGGCTGGCGAGGAACTCGTCGAACGGGATCGGCCGGTACCGGGTCCATAGCCCGCCCGGGGAGCGAAAGTCCGGAATGCCGGATTCGGTCGATAGTCCCGCCCCGGTGAACGGTACGATGATGCCGGCGTCGTGGACCATCTCGTGGAGCCGCGTTGCGGCACTATCGCGAATGGGCGAGATCATTCTTGGTAGCGACGCTTCATCCCCACCGGGGCCCGTCATACATTAGCTTCCGGCGCTTATCGGCGCTTATCGGCCCTTGCCGACCCAAGGACTCTAGACCGACATCATTGACCGACCAGCGGAGGTTTCCAACATGCGGTATCTGCACACAATGCTGCGCGTGCGCAATCTCGACGATGCGCTCGACTTCTATTGCAACAAGCTCGGCCTGAAGGAGGTTCGTCGCCGGGTCGACGACAAGAACAAATATACGCTGGTCTTCCTGGAGGCGCCGGCCGACGACGAACTGGTCGCCAAGGGTCCTGCGAACCGGCAGGCGCCGCTCGTCGAACTCACCTATAACTGGGACACCGAGGACTACGGCGAGGCGCGCTATTTCGGCCATCTCGCTTACGAGGTCGACGACATCTATGCGCTTTGCGAGCGGCTGATGAAGGCGGGTGTCACCATCAACCGGCCGCCGCGCGACGGCAACATGGCCTTCGTGCGCTCGCCCGATAAGCATTCGATCGAGCTTTTGCAAAAGGGCGCGCCACTGCCGCCCAAGGAGCCGTGGCTGTCGATGCCCAATGTCGGCAAATGGTGATGCCCTTCTGTGGACGGCTTCCTTGCCGCTTCCGGCAAAGCACTTTATATGTCGCGCGCTTTTAAGGCTCTGAGCGCCATTGCGCTCAATCCGCGCCCTTCGTCTAGCGGTCCAGGACATCGCCCTTTCACGGCGGTAACACGGGTTCGAGTCCCGTAGGGCGCGCCATCACCATCGCGCACACCCCTATTATCAAAGCACCCGATGTCCGACGCCCTCGAACTCCTCACCACCCGGCGCTCATTCAAGGCCGTGCGAACTTGGCGGCCCCGCCCCATCCGCCGCCGAACTCGACACGCTGTTGACGATCGCGTGCCGCGTGCCGGACCACGGCAAGCTCACGCCGTGGCGCTTTATCGTGTTCGAGGGCGATGCGCGCCAAGCCGCGGGCGATGCTATCGCCGATGCCTTCCGCACCAAATATCCGGACGCCAAGCCGGAACATATCGAGGCCGAGCGCAAACGGTTTACGCGCGCGCCGCTGGTCGTGGCGGTGGTGAGCCGCGCCGCCCCGCATGTAAAAATTCCGGAATGGGAGCAAGTGCTGTCGGCCGGCGCCGCCGCCATGAATTTGGTTCTCGCGTCGCATGCGCTCGGCTACGGCGCGAACTGGATCACCGAATGGTATGCGTACGATCGCATGGCGCTCGATGCGCTTGGGCTTGCGCCGCACGAGCGGATCGCCGGCTTCATCCATATTGGCCGCCCGCCCGGCCCGCCGGAAGACCGGCCGCGACCGCCGCTGAGCGAAATCGCCACGCGCTTCCCGGCATAGCCTGTCACATCCCCAAAACAAAGAGGGCGCCGACTTAAAGCCGGCGCCCTCGTCTCACGCCTACGCGCACGACTTACATTCCGTTGTTGATCAAGTATTGCTCCGTCGCGGCGTTCGCCGCATCGTTTTGCGCTTCGGCCGCCGCATTGCTGGCATTCATGTCCTGGAGGGACTGGTCTTCCTGCTGCATGGCTTGGTCCGAGGCGTCGATGGCCGCCTGTGACTGACTATTATCGACCTCGACCGGTGCCGGACCTTGATCATACACCTGCCAATTATCGTCACTGGACGCAGCCGTGGCATGTGTGCCGGCAGCCCGCGATGCGTGGGTCACGAGCGGCACCGCAAACCCGCCGAACGTGGCCGCAATGAAACCCGGAAGATCGAATTGCCGCTGCGTGAACTGCGGGTATTTGGCGGCCGCGACGTGGTGAACGGCGTGATGGGTGGTATGCGAGGTCTTTGCCGCAACGTGGCCGGCGTTGGCCGCGAAGGCATTACCGGCGAGCGCGAGCGAGGCGACAATAATCGTGGTACGGACAACAGACTTGGTGACGGCGTGATTTGTTGGAGAGCGACTTCATGGCAACCTCCTTCAATGTTCGGCTTCCGCCGTGGAGAGTCCCCTAAACACTACGTCGCAAAAGTTAGGCGCGCCGACGTGGAGCGCCGATGTCCGGAGAATTAATTGCCGTCCATTTTTTGTAGCGCGATACCTCTTTTTGTAGCCGGGTACCTTCCGGCTACCCTGTCGAGAACAATCGCCACCGCGGCCGGCGTCGCGGCACGCGGATCGACGCCGACTTCTGACTGCTGCGGAACGGTCAACGAGGCCGAAGGGTTTTACGCATGTGCGACCGCCGCATAGGCGGCGATAAAAAACATGGTGCAGGCGGCGATAAAAAAAGCCGTCATTGCAGCTTGCTCAACGCGTCGCATCCGCATGGCAATCTCCCCATCATTCCCTTTACGTGGTTCGGCGGCGGAGCTTGAGTTCTCACCGTTCCACCTTCATGTCTAAAACGCTCATCAAATGCGTCGGTTCCCTCCGTATCGCAGCGCACAATTCACACCACTGTTGCAGGGCAACCGGAATTTCTCCCCGCAACGTCCACGGCGGCGACCAAGATTTCGTCACGGCGACGCCATAGACTGCCCCTAGCGTTCATACCCGCCGGAGAGGGGCATCAGGGAGGAAGACTCATGGCTCTGCATGCCGAGACAGCGGTACGGGCGCGGCTCGCCACCTACAGCAAGAACAACTGCCCGCAATGCAGCGAATGGCTGCTTGCCCCCGACTGGTCCGAATATCTCAACGATCGCTGCGTGCGGCACACTTGGTCGTGTGAGGCTTGCGGCTATCAGTTCGAGACCGCGGTGTTTTTTCCGAGGCCGCGTAATCGCCCGGCGCGGTCGTGGCGGATAGGCGTGCCGCTGCCCGTTGAAATCTTCGACCGACGAAGCAATCTGCGCTCAAATAGCTCGGGCCGATCGGCGATTTGCCGTAGCCGCCGGGAATGTCGAGCACATAGGCCGGCTGGCAGAGGCCGGAATAGCGGCCGTGCAGCGCGCGCATCAGGCTTTGGCCCTCTGCGATCGTGGTGCGCAAATGCGCCGTGCCCGGCGCCAGATCGGCGTGGTGCAGGTAATAGGGCTTGATCCGGCATTCCACGAGCGCTCGCAACAGCGCGCCGAGCGTTTCGACGTCGTCGTTGACGCCGCGCAACAGCACGGACTGGCTCAGCACCGGTATGCCGGCATCGATGAAACGCGCAATCGCCGCGCGCGCGCTTTCGGTCAGTTCGCGCGGGTGATTGGCATGCAGAACGACAAAGGTCGCTTTGGCGCCGCGCAGCGCGCGCACCAAGGCCGGCGACACGCGCTCGGGCGCTGCGACCGGTACTCGCGTGTGCACGCGGATCACTTTGACGTGGTCGATCGCGGAAAGCCGCATCATCACGTCCTTGAGACGCCGCGGCGACAGCACCAGCGGGTCGCCGCCGCTCAGGATCACTTCCCAGATTTGCGGTGCGGCGCGGATATAGTCGAGTGCCGCCGCAAGCGCCGCGCGGGATAGCCCGCCCCGTCCCGGTCCAACCGTTTCTCGGCGGAAACAGAACCGGCAATAAACGGCGCAGGCATTGACGAGTTTGAGCAGAGACGCGGTCGGGATAGCGATGAACGATGCCTTCGACCGGGCTATGCGCTGCGTCGCCGATCGGGTCGGCCGCTTTCCTCCGGCTGCAATTCCAGTTCACGCGCATCCGGCACGAATTGCCGCGCCATCGGATCGTGCGGATCGGACGGATCGATCAGGTCGGCTAGCGCCGGCGTGATCGCGACCGCATAGCGCGCGGCGACTTTTTCTAGCGCCGCGAGCCGGTCAGGACCGACAAGTTCCGCCGCGGCGAGCTCGGATGGGGTGCGCAAGGTTTTCGCGACTGCCGTCATGGCCGGCCTCTCGGTCTGGGATCGAGCCCTTATGCGTGAAGTGGCGACATGCAAGCAAGCGGTTGGCGGGAAACCGCGGACCACAGTGGCAGCGGCGCGATGACCAAAAGCCCTAAAATTTCCGAGGATTGACTTTCCTTCGTATGTACGGATACAGTACGTACGCATATGCGCTGAAGGAACCTGCAATGTCGCAGACCACCGCCACTCGCGAAGACCGGATCGAATTGCGCGCGACCAAGGAGGAAAAGCGGCTCTTGGCCACGGCTGCCGCTTACGAGCGGCTCGACGTGACAAGCTTCATCATGCGCTCTGCGCTGCCGGCCGCGCGCGACGCCGTCGACCGTGCCGAGCGCATCGTGCTCAGTGCGCGCGACAGCACCCGCGTAATGGAGCTTTTGGAGAATCCGCCCAAACCGACTGCCGCCCTCATTGCTGCGGCGCGGCGCTGGGCGGCGCGAAGAAAATAGCATCGGTGCTCGATTGGCGCGAAGAGGCGATCCGGCGGCATCACGACCGTAGGAATTTCGACTGCGGCGCGCCCGCGCTCAACGAATATCTCGATCGCTACGCCCGCCAGAACCACGAGTCCGGCGGCGCGAAAACTTTTGTCGCGGTGTCACCCACCGCGCCGGCGCGCGTACTAGGTTATTATTCGATCAGCCCAGGCTCTATAGAGTTCGACCGCGTCCCTGAGCGACTCGTCAGAAATCTTGGACGCTATGACGTACCGGTTTTTCGGCTCGGGCGTCTCGCCATCGACCGCTCGGTGCAAGGCCAAGGACTTGGCGGCGATTTATTGCTGGCGGCCGGCAAACGCGCACTGGCCGTAGCCGCCGAGGTCGGCGGCGTCGCGCTCGCCATCGATGCCAAAGACGAGAGCGCGGCACGATGGTACGAGCGCTTCGGCGCGCTGGCGCTTCTTGACGATCCGCTCAAGCTCATTCTGCCGCTTGCCGTCGTCGCCCAGGCGATTGCGGCGGCGGAAAAACGTCGGAAGAAAGTAGCCTGCATCGCCACGTAGTCGACTGTAAAAGCGCAATGCATTCTTCGCTTTCTGCGTCGGATGGGAAGCAGTAAGCATGGCCCACTCGGCGGCAATGATTACGCCATCGGCGTCCATAAAACCTGATCGATGCGTCGAAGCTCCTGTCGCCAGCATGACCAAGCGGTCGAGGCCGAGCGCGATGCCGCGAAGCGGACGGCATCTGCGCCAGCGCTGCGATGAAGTCTTCGTCGATCGGATAGCGCTCGCCGTAGATGCGCTCTTTCTCCGCCATTTCGCGTTCGAGGCGGCGGCGCTGCTCGCCGGCATCGTTGAGTTCGCCAAAACCATTGGCAAGCTCGACCCCGCAGACATAAAACTCGAAACGTTCGGCAACGCGTGGATCGGGTGCCGGCCGCGCCAGCGCCGAAAGCGCGGCCGGATATTCGTCGAGAATGGTGGCGCGGCCGATGCCGAGATTGCCCTCGATCCGCTCCACCAGGACGCGGCTGAAAATATCGCCCCAGCTGTCGTCATCGGCGATGCGGATGCCGGCCGCGGCTGCGCCGCGAGCAAAAAGCTCGCGGCTCGGTACGCCGTCCGGCAGCGTCGCCAATAGATCGATGCCGGCAAAACGCGCAAAAGCGTCCGCGACGGAAAGCCGCTCGGGCTCGGCGAAGGCATCGGCGGAGCGGCCGCGAAATGTCAGCTGCCGGGTTCCCGCAGCGCGCGCCGCGGCGCGCACAAGCGCGACACAATCGCCCATCAAAGTCTCATAACGCTCGCCGGCGCGGTACCATTCGACCAGCGTGAACTCGGGATGATGCAGCGCGCCACGCTCGCGGTTGCGAAACACTTTGGCGAATTCGACGATACGCCGCTCTCCCGCCGCCAACAGCTTTTTGCAGGCGAATTCCGGCGAAGTGCGCAGATAGCGGCGCGACGGCGTACCGTCCGGCGCGGCAAGCGTGGCGGCGAAGGCGTGCAGGTGAATTTCATTACCTGGAGAAACCTGCAGCGCCGCGGTGTCGACCTCGACAAAGTCCTCCTCGGCAAACCACGCCCGCAACGCCGCCACG
This sequence comes from uncultured Alphaproteobacteria bacterium, assembly GCA_963714345.1. Classification (GTDB taxonomy): domain Bacteria; phylum Pseudomonadota; class Alphaproteobacteria; order Rhizobiales; family Xanthobacteraceae; genus BOG-931. Next base: position 31,648 of record CAVQOD010000018.1, read on the forward strand.
ATCCGGCCTCGCGTCAACAGGATCGGCCGGCGGTCGGCATGAACGTGCGGGGCCCAGAAGGGCGAGGAGCGGGGCGGATCGGCGGCCATATCCTTGTTAGCATGTCCTTGTTTAAGCGACCTTGACGAAATAACTAGCGGTGACGCTCAGGATCGGTATGTTGCAGGCCGAATCTGGCCATCACCATTGAGGAAGCCGTGAGAGTCATCGCTAGCTCGTTGCGAAAAGGCAATATTGTCGAAATCGACGGCAAACTCGGGGTCATTATGGCCGTCGAGAACATCCATCCCGGCAAAGGCACCCCCGTCACCCAGATGGACGTGCGCCGGATCGCCGACGGCGTGAAAGTCGCGCTGCGCTACAAGACCACCGACCAAGTCGAACGCGCCTTCGTCGAGGACCGCAAGCACCAATATATGTATCAGGACAGCGACGGCTTTCATTTCATGAATATGGAAAGCTACGACCAGGTCGCCCTGCCGGCCGATATCATCGGCGATCAGGCCGCCTATTTGCAGCCCGAGATGGAAGTAACGATCAGCATGCACGACGCCGTCCCGGTCGCCATCGAGCTGCCGCCGAAGGCGACGCTCGAAGTGGTCGAGACCGAGCCGACCATCAAGAGCCAGACCGCGGCCTCGTCCTACAAGCCCGCCGTGCTGTCGAACGGGGTGCGCACCATGGTGCCGCCGTTCGTGACCACCGGCACCAAGATCGTGGTGATGACCGCCGACGGCAGCTACGTCGAGCGGGCTAAATAGCCCTAAATACGGTAGCTTTTGACAAAGTAGCTTCTGGAAGCTACTTTGTGGTCATGCGCTCGGTCGGCCTCAAGGTTCTCAAGAATAAACTCAGTGAATACGTCCGCTTGGCCGCGGGCGGCGAAACCGTGCTCGTCACCGACCGCGACCGCGTGGTGGCCGAAATCGTACCGCCGCAGCCGGGGCGTAGCCGCCATGGGGCCGACGCCAATTACGCCGAACTGATCCGCGAGGGGCTTGTCGCGCCCGCAACCATCGTCGGCAAAGGTCCGCCGCCACGCCATCCCATCATGACACTGGAAGAATTACTGAAAGACCTCGACGAGGCGCGCGCCGACCGTGATTTACCTTGACAGCTCGGTTGCGCTCGCCCGTGTTTTTGTCGAGCCTCGAAGCGTGCCGGATTCGTTTTGGAACGAGCGGCTGGTATCGAGCCGATTGCTTGAATACGAGGTCTGGAATCGAATCCACGCGCGCGGGCTGACCCGTTTCTATGATGCGGTGCGCGAATTGCTCGGTCGCATCGATCTCATCGAACTGGATTCCCAGTCTCTCGGCCGAGCGCTCGAACCATTTCCGGTCGTCGTCCGCACGCTCGACGCTTTGCATCTTGCTTCGATTGAGTTCCTGCGCGACCGTCGCATCGATGTCGAGTTGGCGAGCTTCGATAACCGCATGCTGCTTGCCGCACAAGCGCTCCATATTCCTATTTATCAATGTTAGGCGCCTCCTTCGCTGAGCGGCATTGTTTCTGAATATTTGTTCATTCGGACCTATTACTCCTCCCATTTCACCGCTTGGCACTGCGTGCGTTCCTAGCGATAGTAGGAGATCTCGAATTCGGGATTGAACGCGTGCGCGCTATCGCCGCCGGTTATCACGGTCTGCTCGCCACTGGATTTGCCTGGGCGATGCTGCTCGGCTCCGTGCATGCCGGCTTGAGCACGGAATGCAAGCCGCACCATTTCAGAGCGCCGTTTTTCATCAAAAGCATGGGCGCCTGCGCGTTCGATCCGGAGACGTTGAGCTATGCCGGCACGCCGGTCGAGCAGGCGATGTGTCTGATGCGCGGCATGGACGCGACGCGCAATCTCGGACCGCCGCTGCAGTCGCTGCCACCGGGGCTCGCCACCCGCATCGGCCAGACAACCGGCCTGCCGTCGCGTGAAGCATTGTCGCGCTTTCTCTCCGGCCAAAATCTGGAAACGGATTTTGCCGCGCATCTGTGGGAACCGGTATCGCGCGCCAATGACAACGATCCCGATGCGCCGATGGCGCGTTATTTCGTGATCCACGATACCAGCGGGCCGAATTACGGACACCGTGGCTTTCCCGACAACATCGACACCGATCCGCAGTACGAAAACCTGGCCGATTACGCCTGCTCGGACGGCTGGGGACGCGCCCACATCTTCGTCAACCGCACCGGCGAAATGCTGGTGGCGCACGATTATTCGATTGCCTGGCGCGAAACCAAGTTCGAGCAAGCGGCCGAATTCGGCGGCGCGTTGCAAGGTCTTTTCCTGCACAACGAGTTGATCCAACCGCGCCGCAGCGCGCCCGGCCACGGCGGGCGCAACGACGCGCAATCGCCCGATCCCGCCTTTACAGCGGCGCAATACGACCGGCTGGCGCTGCTCTATACGATTGCCAGCGTACGCCGCGGCCAATGGCTCATTCCGGCGTTCCATGCCGCCATCGACGCCGAAATTCCCGACGGTCACGACGATCCGTTGAATTTCGATATCGACAGCTTCGCCGGCAGTCTCGACCGCCTCGCCGAAAAGCTGGAGCAGCCTGTGGTGGTTCAGGCTGCGCATCAGTGACGGCAGTCACGACGAGGCGCGCATTATTGCTCAAGGCCGCCGCTGCCGCCGTTACGACGCTGATTTTGCCGCGAGCGGCAAGCGCGGCAGCCGTGCCGTTCGATCGATGGATCGACGCGTTTCGCGCCAAGGCCGTCGCACACGGCATCGCCGACGAGACATATGCCCGCGTCATGAATGGCATAAAGCCCGATCCGACCGGGCTCGAGGCGATCCGCAATCAAGCCGAATTCAATCAAAAGCTTTGGCAATATCTCAATCGCGCGGTCTCCGACTGGAAGGTGAGCGCCGGCAAAGATAAGGCCAAGCAATACGCGCCGCTGTTGTCCCGTATCGAAACGGATTTTGGCGTCGAGCCTGCCTTCATGCTCGGCGTTTGGGGCATCGAGTCGGCGTTCAGCGATCCGATCGTCGCAAAAAATCACATGCGGCCGGTCATTCCGTCGCTGGCAACGCTGGCTTGGGCGGAGCCGCGCCGTCGCCGTTACTGGGAGCAAGAGCTGATCAACGCGCTGACCATCGTCCAGCGCGGCTGGAGCACTCCGCAAGAGATGGCCGGCTCCTGGGCCGGCGCCATGGGCGCCACGCAATGGATGCCGGAAGTCTGGCTCCATATCGGCATCGACTATGACCACGACGGCAAGATCTCGCCTTACGGTCCGCCGGACGACGCGCTCGGCTCGACCGCGCGGTTTTTTGTCGAGCGCGGCCATTACCGGCGCGGCGAGCACTGGGGCTATGAAGTGCGAATGCCGAGTTCGTACGGCCAGCCGTATCGCGCAGCTATGCGGCATGGCAGGCGCGCGGCGTGACGCGCGCCGACGGCGAGCCGTTCCCGCAACCGAACGCGACGGCGCGGCCTTGGGTGCCGGTGCCGGGCGGCCCGGCGTTCCTCTGGGTGCGAATTTCTTCGCCGCGAAGAGCTACAATCCGTCGACGGCCTATGCGCTCGCGCTCTGCTATCTCGGCGACCGTTGCGTCGGCGGCGCGCCCTTCTTGCAAAAGTTCCCGGGCAGCGAGCCGCCGCCTACCCTCGCCGACATCGAGGAAATCCAGCACCGGCTCACCGCGCTCGGCTTCGATACCGGCGGCGCCGACGGCCGCCTCGGCCTCGCCACGACGCTCGCGGTGCGCAACTATCAGCGCAAAGCCGGCATCGATCCGGCGGACGGCTATGCAGGCCTGGGACTTCTCGCCCGGTTGCGCGAAGGCTCATGATCCGGTTGGATGAGGGCGACCCAGCCCCTCCAAGCCTGACCATGAGGAAATGCCCGCCATGACGCCGTCACAATCCGCGACCGCTCGCGCTACAACCGATGCCGACCCCACCGTTGCCGCCGTCGAGCGCCCGACGCCCGCCGGCGCCAATGCGCCCGGCTTCGGCTCGGACGTGATCGCCGAGGCGCTGCGCTCGCTCGATATTCCCTATATCGCGCTCACGCCGGGTGCGAGTTATCGCGGCCTGCATGACTCGATCGTCAACTATCTCGGCAATACCAAGCCGCAAATGCTGCTCTGCCTGCACGAGGAAGCCGCCGTCGCCATCGCCCACGGCTACGCCAAGGTGACCGGCAAGGCGATGGCCACCGCCGTGCACTCCAACGTCGGGCTGATGCACGCGTCGATGGCGATGTTCAACGCCTGGTGCGACCGCATGCCGGTGGTGGTGCTCGGCGCCACCGGCCCGGTCGACGCCGTCAAGCGCCGGCCGTGGATCGACTGGATCCATACCGCGCGCGACCAGGGCGCACTCGTTCGCGAATTTACCAAATGGGACGATCAGCCGGCGTCGCCCGGCGCCGCGCGCGAAGCCATCCTGCGCGGCACCTGGATCGCCAATACCGTGCCGCACGGCCCGGTCTACATCAATTTCGACGCCGAGCTGCAGGAGATGAAGGTTTCCGACCAGCTGCCGCCGATCGAGGTGGCGCGCTACATGCCGAATGTTGCGACCGCAGCGCCGGCCGAAACGGTGCGCGAGGCGGCCGCGCTGCTCAAAGGCGCCAAGCAAGTCCTGATCCTCGCCGGCCGCGCCTCGCGCGACATCGACGCCTGGAACGCGCGCGTTGCGCTCGCCGAGGCGCTCAATGCGCGCGTCGTCACCGATCTGAAAATCGGCGCGACTTTCCCGACCGATCATCCGCTCTATGTCGGCTCGCCGCGCGCGATCAATCCCGAAAGCGTCGAGGGGTTAAAGAACGTCGACGTCGTTCTCAGCCTCGACTGGGTCGATCTCGCCGGTGCGTTGCGTTACTTCGGCCCGATGCCGGCGGTCAAGGTCATCCAGGTCTCGCTCGACCACCGCATTCATAACGGCTGGAGCATGGACCATCAGGCTTTGCCGCCGGTCGATCTTTTGCTTTCGGCGGATCCCGATCTGGTCGTGCCCGAACTGGTCAAGGAAGTCGGCAAAAGCGCCAAGCCGCATGCGATGCCGAGCCCGCGCAAAATCTCGGACAAGGAGCCGACCGGCTTTACCAACGAGCATATCGCGCGCGCCTTGCGCAAAGTCTTGGGCGACCGGCCGGTGACCTATACGCATCTGCCGCTATCCTGGGACGACAGCTGGGTCACGCTCCGCCATCCGCTCGATTATGTCGGGTCCGACGGCGGCGGCGGCGTCGGCGGCGGCCCCGGCATTTCCGTGGGCGCGGCGCTGGCGCTCAAAGGCTCCGGGCGATTGCCGATCGCGATCTGCGGCGACGGCGATTTTCTGATGGGCGTCACCGCGGTGTGGACGGCGGTGCATTACAAAATTCCGCTGCTGTTCGTGCTCGCCAACAACCGCTCGTTCTATAACGACGAACTGCACCAGGAACGGATGGCGCGGGCACGCAACCGGCCGGTCGAGAACAAGTGGATCGGCCAGCGCATGTCCGATCCGGAAGTCGATCTCGCCGCCATGGGCCGCGCGCAAGGCGCGGTCGGCTTCGGTCCGGTCACCAAGTCCGGCGATCTCGCCGCCATCCTCGAAAAGGCCATCGCCGCGGTCGATGCCGGCCAGGTTGCCGTCGTCGATGTGCGCGTCGAGCCAGGCTATACCGCGGTCATGACCGCGGCGATGACACGCGCGGGTAAGTTGAGCGCGAGGGCTAAACCGCGGAGAAGACATCATGAACGAGGCAGTCCCGCTCAAGTCGCTCAAGATGCAGCCGCTGCAACTGCCCCAGCATCGCGACGCCTTCTACGGCGGCAAATGGCACAAGGCGAAATCCGGCCGCTCCGCCGACGCCATCAATCCAGGCACCGGTGAATCGCTCGGCCCGGTGGCCGATTGCGGCGCAGACCGATATTGACGCCGCGGTGAGCGCGGCCAAGGCGGCGTTCCCGGCGTGGCGCGACACGCCGCCGCTGGAACGCGCGCGGCTGTTGAAGCGCATCGCCAATGTGTTGCGCGAGCATGCCGAGGAACTGGCGATGATCGACGCCGCCGATTGCGGCAATCCCTGTCGCCGAAATGGTCAAGCGACGCGACCATCGCGGCGGCGCAGATCGAGTTCTACGCCGGTCTCGTTACCGAGATGAAAGGCTCCTCGATCCCGATGGGGCCGGACGTGGTGAATTTCTCGGTGCGCGAGCCGCGCGGCGTGGTCGGCCGCATCATTCCGTTCAATCATCCCTTCATGTTCTGCGCCGGCAAATCCGGCGCGCCGCTCGCCGCCGGCAACACCGTGGTGATGAAGCCGCCGGAACAGGCGCCGCTGTCGTCGCTCCGTCTTGCCGAACTGATCGGCGATATTTTGCCGCCCGGCGTGTTCAATCTCGTGCCCGGCGGCCGCGAAGCAGGCTCGGCGCTCGCCTCGCATCAGGACGTCGCCATGATCGCGCTGATCGGCTCGGTGCCGACCGGCCGCGCGGTGATGAAGGCGGCGTCCGACACGCTCAAAGCGGTGATGCTGGAACTCGGCGGCAAGAACGCGCTGATCGCCTATCCGGACGCCGATCCGGACGAAGTCGCCGACGGCGTCATCGGCGGCATGAATTTCACCTGGTGCGGGCAATCCTGCGGCTCGACCAGCCGCGCCTTCATCCACGAGAAAATCTACGAAGCCGTGCTCGCCAAGGTGAAAACCAAGATCGCCCATTACAAGCCCGGCATCGCCACCGATCCGGCGACCACCATGGGCTCGATCATCTCCAAGACGCAGTACGAGCGCATCCTCGGCTTCATCGACAGCGCCAAGCAGGAAGGCGCGCGGCTCCTCACCGGCGGCGGCCGGCCATCCGACCCGGCGCTCGCCAAGGGCTTCTTCATCGAGCCGACGGTGTTCGCCGACGTGCAGCCGACTATGCGCATCGCGCGCGAGGAAATTTTCGGCCCCGTGCTCGCGGTATTCAAATGGGGCGACGAGCCAAAATGCTCGAACAGGTCAACGCCGTCGAATACGGGCTGACCGCCTCGATCTGGACCAATGATCTTTCGACCGCGCACCGCACCGCCGCCGCGGTGCAATCCGGCTTCGTCTGGATCAACGAAGTCTCCAAGCATTTCCTCGGCGCGCCGTTCGGCGGCTTCAAGCAGTCCGGCATCGGCCGCGAGGAATGCTTTGAGGAAATGCTCGCCTATACGCAGGAGAAGAATATTCACGTTCGGCTCCGGCCGGCGAGAAGTAAGTTCCGTGGCGCGGGATAATTTGTCACGCATATCTGCCGCGGCGTACAGCTCGACTACTCTGCCCGAAGGTGTAAGGCGAACCGCGCTAGTTCCACGAGGGGATAGCTGTGAAACGCCGTGACTTCATCGCACTTCTGGGAAGCACTGCGACGCTTGCCTGCATGGCCGTTCGCCGTTCGCGCGCAGCAGCAGAAAATGCCGGTGGTCGGATTTTTGCGCAGTGCCACGCTCACCGATGCGGCAGCCTTCGTCACCGCCTTTCGCCAAGGCCTAAAAGAAGAGGGCTATGTCGAAGGCCAGAACGTCGCAATCGAATTTTGCGCCGCCGATAATCATCCCGATCGCCTGCCCGCATTGCTCGCCGAGTTGATTGGCATCCCGGTATCGGTGATTGCCGCCAACAGCGTGGCAGCAATTGCGGCGAAGGCAGCGACCACGACGATCCCGATCGTGTTCGCCAGCGGCGACGATCCGGAAAAGGATGGTCTCGTCGCCAGCTTCAGCCGGCCCGGCGGCAATGCCACGGGCGTCAGCTTTATTTCGGGAGCGCTCGGAGCGAAACGTCTGGAATTACTGGGCCAAGTCTCGCCCAAGGGATCGACGATCGCGGCGCTGGTGAATCCCAATACGCTTGAAACCGCGACGGACCGCAAGGATGTGGAGGCGGCTGCGCAAAAATCCGGGCAACCGCTCATCGTCCTGGAGGTCGCCGACGACTCCGGTATTGAAAAAGCCTTCAATACGGTCGTGCAGCGCGGCGCCGGTGCGGTCCTCATCGGGCCGGGCGCGTTCCTGACATCGAAGCGGAAACTGCTGATCGATCTCGCGGCACGTTACCGGTTGCCGGCGCTCTATCCGCTGCGCAACAGTGCCGTGGCCGGAGGCCTGATGAGCTATGGCGCCGATCTCGCCGATGCCTATCGCGAGGTCGGCAATTATGTGGGTCGCATTCTCAAGGGCGCGAAGCCAGCCGACCTGCCGGTGCTGCAGCCGACCAAATTCGAATTTGTGATTAACCTCAAAACCGCCAAGGCGCTCGGCCTCACCGTGCCGCCGACGTTGCTCGCGCTCGCCGACGAGGTGATCGAATGAGGCGGCGCGAATTTATCGCGCTCGCCAGCGGCGCGGCCGTTCCATGGCCCCTCGCCGCGTTCGCGCAACACGCACCGATGCCGGTGATCGGTTGGGTTCGTAGCGTCTCATTCTCCGATGCCGCAAGCCTCATCGCCGGGTTCCGCCAGGGCTTGAAGGGGTTGGGCTTTGCCGACGGTGCCAATGTCTTGATCGAGCTTCACTCTGCCGGAAGGCGACAAGGAGCAAGTATCGCGGATCGCGGAAGAGCTGATTCAGCGGCCGGTGACGGTATTCCTCGGCAACACCGAGGCCGCCCGCGCGGCCAAAGCTGCGAGCACGACGGTACCAATCCTCTTTGTCACCGGCTTCGATCCGGTTAAGGACGATCTCGTCAGCAGCCTCAACCGGCCGGGCGGGAACGTCACCGGGGTGACGTTTCTCGGTGGTTCGCTCGGCGGCAAACGCCTGGAGCTGCTGCGTCAAGTGACGCCCAAAGGGGCGCCCATCGGCGTCCTGGTAAACCCAAATTCTTCCGATAACGAAGCCAACCGGAGAGACGTACAGGCCGCAGCAGCTTCGAGCGGACAGCCGCTCATTATCGCCGATGTCCGCAGTGCCAGTGACATCGATACGGCATTTACGACATTTACGCAGCGCGGCGTTGGCGCAGTCTTGACTGGCGCCGGCGCATTCTTTTTCTCGAACAGGAAGCAGCTCGTGGCACTCGCGACACAATATCGCCTGCCATTGAGTTTTGATGTGCGTGTAGGCGCGGACGCCGGCGGCCTCACGAGTTATGGGCCCAGTATTGCCGATGCTCTATCGCCAAGCCGGCGTCTATGCCGGACGCATTCTCAAAGGTGAAAAGCCAGACGATCTGCCGGTGATGCAGTCCACCAAATTCGAGTTCGTGCTCAATCTGAAAACCGCTAAGGCGCTCGGCATCCATATCCCGCCGACCCTGCTCGCCCTCGCCGACGAGGTGATCGAATGAGACGACGGAAGTTCATCGCGCTGATCGGCGGCGCGGCGACCGTATGGCCGCTTGCTGCACGTGCACAGAACCCGCCAATGCCAGTGATCGGCTTTCTCGATCGCGGTCTTCCGCAGGGCATGGCGGCCAATCTCGCCGGTTTTCACAAGGGACTGGCCGAAAACGGTTACGTCGAAGGCAAGAACGTCACAGTCGAATATCGCTGGGCCGAAAACCAAAACGACCGGCTGCCGGGGCTCGCAGCGGAACTGGTGCGCCGCCCCGTCGCAGTAATTGCCGCCACCCGCAGTCCCGCCCCGGCGCTTGCGGCAAAGGCTGCAACCTCCACCATTCCGATCGTGTTCCAGACCGGCAGCGACCCGGTCGAGGATGGACTAGTCGCGAGCTTCAATCGGCCCGGCGGCAACATCACCGGCGCAACAAGGCTTACCTTGGAATTGGCGCCAAAGCGCCTCGATGTCCTGTTGCAGCTTGTACCGCACGCGACGACAATCGGCATGCTGATCAATCCAACCGGCATCCAAACGGCGGTTCAAGTGCGGGAGATTCAGGAGGCGATACAGGCACGAGGCTTGGCGGTGCACATTGCCCGTGCCAGCAGCGACAACGAGCTCGACGCGGCATTCGACGACATCGCAAAATCGGGCGCTGCGGCGCTTTTCGAGGCCAGCGACCCGCTCTTCATCGGCGTCCGCAAGCACATCGTCGCGCTCACGATCAGCCACAAGATGCCGGCGATTTTTTTCGAGCGCGATTTCGTCGTCGACGGCGGCCTCGTGACCTATTCCGCCAGTTTTTCATACTCGTTTCGCCAAGTCGGCGATTATGTCGGCCGCATCCTTAAAGGTGCCAAGCCCGCGGACCTGCCGGTGCTGCAGCCGACCAAGTTCGAGCTGATCATCAATCTCAAGACTGCCAAAGCGCTCGGCCTCACCGTGCCGCCGACTTTGCTTGCGCTCGCCGACGAGGTGATCGAATGAGGCGGCGTAGGGTGGGCAAAATCGTCGCTCGACCGGCCCGCGTGGGCAAGGCGCGCATTCGATTTTGCCCACGCCGGCATGCCGCGCGGCGCGCCATGCCCACCCTACCCTACGCTTCTCAAAGCTTGAACGTCTCGTAAGTCGCCGGATGAAACAGTTCGTCGACCGCGACGCGGCGCGGCGACAGGCCTTCGGCGTGATGCTGGGCGAGGAAATAATCGAGCACCTTGCGGTTCGGCCCGACGCCGTAGGACCAGAAATCGTGACCCATCAGGTCGCGCGCCTCTTTCAGCCGCTCCTCGACGAACGGCAGCGTCACTTTGGTTGCGGAAGTGTCGGAGAGCTTTTTCAGACCCGCCTCTTTGGCCTGCTCGAACGCCTTGAACACCGCGCCCGGCAGCCACGGATGACGCTCGGCCAGTTCGCGGCGGATGCCGACCACATGCATGATCGGGAAAAATCCGGTGCGCTTGAAATAGTCCTTCGCCACCGCGACCGGATCGGCAAACAGCCAACCGATATGCGGATGGCCCTTTTCCAGAAGCGTCGGCGGCCGCGGCGCGATGAAGCCGTCGATCTCGCCGGCTTCGAGCAGGCCGGAAATGGTCTTGCCCTCGGGCGCGTTATCGAGCCGCACGCCAGGCGGCAATTTCACGCTGATCTTTTCCGGCCGGCCGGCTTCCTCGATGCCGCCGCGAATCCAATGGATGTCCGAGCGCTTGACGCCATAATCGTCTTCGAGAAAGGCGCGCGCCCAGACATTGGCGGTGAGCTGATATTCCGGCACGCCGACTTTGCGGCCCTTCGAGATCTTCCGGCTTCTTGATGCGGTCGGTGCGGACATAGACCGAGGTGTGGCGGAAGGCGCGCGAGACGAAGGCCGGCACCGCGATATAGGGGCAGTCCTTCAGCGCGGTCTTGACCGTGTAGCTCGACAGCGACAATTCGCAGATGTCGAATTCCGCCGCGCGGAAAGCGCGGAAAAAGATTTCTTCCGGAACGAGCGTCATATAGACCGGATCGACGCCGTCGATTTGCACGCTGCCGTCGATCAGCGCGCGGGTGCGGTCGTAATCGCCGACCGCGACGGAGAGATTGAGCTTGGCCATTTCGCTTCCCTGAGTGCCATCCACAGTGACTTGCACGGTGGCTCGGTCGCGACAGATAGCCGCCTGCGGCGGGCCGTGCCAAGATGCTACTCAAGGATTCGCCCGTCCACCCAAGGCTTTGCCGGGATTCGTGATGAAATGGCACCGTTTCTTCCTGACGGTTGCGGCGATCCTGCTGTTCTGCCGGCGCAACGAGGCGCCGCGCGGGCCCAAGAGGCGGCAGCGCACGTCTATAGCGACGCCGGCAACATCTATATCGAGGCAACGGCGCGGCGGCACCAAGACCAAGCTCACCGCCTCGGAAATGGACGTCGATCCGGTGCTGGCGCCGAACGGCGCCTATGTCGTCTATACCCGGCAGGGCCGCGGCCGCACCGTCCATGGCTACGATACCAGCCAGGTCTGCGCCACCGAGCCGCGGCCCGACGAGCTGCGCCAGATCAATGCCGACGGCAGCGGCGACAAGCTTTTGCTTCGGGGCCGTAAAGGCGGCCCCGAAACTCAGCTCTGCGATTTTCGTCAGAAGCAGTTCAGCTCGGACGGACGGCGGCTTTATTTCCTCACGCCGGGCTGGGCGACCTCGGGCGCGCTGCATGTGTTCGATACGCACAGCGGCGACGACCGTTTCGTCATGCCGGCAAACGACGTTCTGGTGCTTGAGTTTCTGCCCGAACAAATACAAGGACGATCTCGTCGTGCTGGCGCACCGCTATTTCCTGCTCGGCGGCAGCTACGATTGGTATTGGCTTTACGATCCGACGGGTAAGAAGGAGCTGGGACCTCTTGGGGAGTTCGACAATCCAGACGACATGGTGCGGCAGGCGCACGGGGCGTGGTGCGCGACTAAGCCGTGAAGTCGTAGATGGAAATGGGCGACTGGCACTTCGCAGGCTATGCTATTATAAGCATGCGCGACCAACTGAGCTGACGGGCAGAGATTTTCATGCTGCTTATAGAGAGCGAACAGGAAGAGGACGGCCGCTGGATCGCCGAAATCGTCGCATTACCCGGCGTAATGGCATACGGGGCCACTAAAGCGGAAGCAGCCGCGAAGGCCAAAGCGTTAGCCCTTCGGGTCATCGCCGATCGTCTGGAAAATGGCGAACAGTTACCGCGCGAAATCGCAGATTTTTTTGAAGCGGCATGACTCAATGGCCGTCAGCAAAGGCGCAGCGTGTCTTTGCCGCGCTGCTGCGTCTGGGTTGGACGGTCAAACGACAATCGGGCTCGCACCGCGTATTGCGGCGGACAGGGTCGGCAGACTTCGTTTTTGCATTTCACGATCGAGATGAAATCGGCCCGCGCATGTTGGCCCGAATCGCCAAACGCACAGGTCTTACTCCTGAAGATCTGTAGGCTCACCGTCCCGCAAACGGTTCCGCCGGCGCGATATCGGCGAGCTTGAACTGCACCCGCTCCTCGCCCCGCCAGCGGTCGAGCGCGAAGGTGCCGGCAGCGTGCACGCGCTGGCCGCGGCTGTTACGGAGCGCGGCGCCGAGTTTCTGGCCCACGGAGCGGAAGGCGATCGCGTTTACGGCCGAGCCATCGGCCGATTTCAGCCGCACCCGCATATGCGCCTGGCCGACCTCCTCGGCATAGGTCACCGTATGCGCCGGCAGCGCGATCATCGGCTCCGGGTTGCCCGAGCCGAACGGCCCGGCGCGCTCGATCATGCGACGAGATCGGCGTTGGCCGCGGCCGCCGTGACGGCGCCGTCGATCATGAGGCCATTGGCGCGCCGCGCCACCGCGACGTCAGAGCCGAGCGCGGCCTCAAGAAAAGCACGCAATTCCGCAAGCGCCCCTTTGCGCAAGGTCACGCCGGCCGCCATGGCGTGGCCGCCGCCTTTGAGCAGAAGTCCCTCGCTCACGGCGCGCCGCACGGCGCGGCCGATATCGACGCCGGCGATGGAGCGGCCTGAGCCGGTGCCGATGCCGCCCGGCTCGAGCGCGATGGCAAAAGCCGGACGGCCGAATTTTTCCTTCAGCCGTGCCGCGACGATGCCGACGACGCCGGGATGCCAGCCTTCGGCGGCGGTCACGACGACGGCGCCCTTTTCCTCAAGCCCGAGCGCGGCGCTCGCCTCGGCCTCGGCTTGCGCCAGCGTCCCTTGCTCGATCGCCTGGCGCTCCTGATTGAGCCGGTCGAGCTCGCCGGCAATTTTAGCGGCTTCGATCGGATCGTCTTCGAGCAAAAGCTTGACGCCGAGATCGGCGCGGCCGATGCGCCCGCCGGCGTTGATGCGCGGCCCAAGCAAAAAACCGAGATGCCAGGCTTCCGGCGGCCCGGAAAGCCGCGCCACGTCCATCAGGCTGACATGGCCCACCCGCTCGCGCCGCCGCAGCGCGATCAGGCCCTTGGCGACGAAGGCGCGATTGAGCCCGATCAATGGCACCACGTCGGCGACGGTGCCGAGCGCAACGTCGTCGAGAAACGCGAGGAGGTCAGGCTCGCGACGCTCCACAGTCCAAAAGCCGCGTTCGCGCAGCACCCGATTAAGCGCAACGACCGTCATGAAAGTCAGGCCGACAGCGGCTAGATGGCCGAGCCCCGATAGATCGTCGCGGCGGTTCGGATTGACGATGGCGACCGCGGGCGGCAGCGTCTTCGTCGGCCTGATGGTGATCGATGACGACGGTATCGAGCCCGAGCTTTTTGGCCTCTTGGAGCGGCTCGATGCTGGTCGTGCCGCAATCGACGCAGACCAAAAGCTTTGCCCCGCGTTCGGCGAGCGCGCGGACGGCTTCGACATTCGGGCCGTAGCCTTCGAACAGGCGATCGGGAATGTGGATGATCGGCTCGATGCCGCATTGGCGCAGATAGCGCGCCAACAGCGCCGCCGAAGTGGCGCCGTCGACGTCGTAATCGCCGAAAATGGCGACGCTCTCGCCGCGCGTCGACCGCGTCGGCAAGACGCTCCGCCGCTTCCTTCATGGCGGTCAGCACATACGGATCGGGCATCGCGCGCTTGACGGTCGGATCGAGAAACGCCTCAACCGCATCGGCCTCGACATTGCGGCCGGCAAGGATGCGCGCCAACAGCTCAGGCAGATCGTGGCGCTGCGCGATAGCGAGCGCACGCGCGGCGCCGCGCTCGTCGAGCCGGTCGCGCCAAGCGCGTCCGGTCGCCGAGTTCTCGACGCCAAGGAATAGGCGACTCTCAGCCATCTGACCGATTGTAGAATGCATTTGACGGCAAAACTGGAGATAAGGACCCCTCGTCAGCCGCCCGCAGATAAGAGCTTAAGTGAACTTATCAAGTTTGCGATGCTCGGCCCTGATCCAGCGAACGGTGCCGCTCGCCGAGCGCATCACCACGGTCTCGGTCTCGATCACGTCTTTGCCGAATTGCACGCCGCGCAGCATGCGGCCGTCGGTGACGCCGGTCGCGGCGAACAGGCAGTCGCCCCTCACCATGTCTTCGATCTCGTATCTGCGTCGCGGGTCCTTGATGCCCATCTTGGCGACGCGTTCGCGCTTCTCGTCGGTATCGACGATCAGCCGGGTCTGCATCTGGCCGCCGATGCAGCGCAGCGCCGCCGCCGCCAGCACGCCCTCCGGCGCGCCGCCGATGCCGAGAAAAATATCGATGCCGGATTTGTCCGGATCGGCGGTGTGGATGACGCCGGCGACGTCGCCGTCGGTGATCAGGCTCACCGCGGCGCCGGCCTTGCGCACGGCGGCGATCAGATCGGCGTGGCGCGGCCGATCGAGGATCATCGCGGTGATCGCCTCGGGCTTGACGCCCTTGGCCTTGGCGAGCTTGCGAATGTTGTCGTCGGCCGGCGCATCGAGATCGACGACGCCTTTCGGATAGCCGGGGCCGACCGCGATCTTGTCCATATAGATATCCGGCGCGTGCAGCATCGTGCCCGCCTCGGCCATCGCCAACGTGGCGATGGCGCCGGGCATGTTCTTGGCGCACAGCGTGGTGCCTTCCAGCGGATCGACGGCAATATCGACTTTCGGTCCGCGTTTGGTGCCGACCTTCTCGCCGATGAACAGCATCGGCGCCTCGTCCATCTCGCCTTCGCCGATCACGACGGTGCCGTCGATGGCGAGTGTCGCAAGCTCGCGCCGCATGGCGTCGACGGCGGCCTGGTCGGATTTCTTCTCCACTCCGCGCCCGCGCAACCGCGCCGCGGCGACCGCGGCACGCTCGGTGACGCGGACGATTTCGAGTGACAGCGCGCGCTCAAGGCCCGGTTGCGTGCGGCCGGATTTCGATGACATCGAGCTGAATCTCCAATCATGCTCTTTCGAGCCGGATGACTTGCGGCCGTCCGGAAACGACCCGGTCGCGGCGCACCGCGGCCAGCGCCTTGCGCACCGCATCCTCGCTGGTGGCGTAGGTAATCATGATAACCGGCACCGACTCGCCGGAACGGCCCGGCTGCGCCGCGCCGCGCGAGCCCGCAGCGTGCCGCTGCACGATCGATTCCAGCGAAATCTTTTGCTGCGCCAGACGCCGCGCGATGGTCGCCGCGGTGCCGGGCCGGTCGCGCGCCAAAAGGCGAATGTAGTAGCCGCCTTCGTGGTGCTGCATCGGCGCCTTGCGGATCGCCGTCATGCGCGCCGTCGGACGGCCGAACGGTGCGGTGCGCACGCCGCGCGCGATATCGGCAAGGTCGGCGACAATCGCCGAGGCCGTCGCCGCCCCGCCGGCGCCGGGGCCGACCAGCGTGATCGGCGCCAGACCGTCGGCGTCCACCGTGACCGCGTTGGTGACGCCCATGACCTGGGCGATGGCGGAGTCCTTCGGCACCATGGTCGGATGCACGCGCTGCTCGATGCCGGCCTCGGTCTTGACCGCCACGCCTAAGAGCTTGACCCGGTAGCCGAGCTCGGCCGCCGCATCGAGATCGGCCAGCGTGATCGACGAAATGCCTTCGACATAGACCGCGTCGGGATCGACCTTGGTGCCGAAAGCGAGACTTGCCAGGATCGCGAGCTTTTGCGCGGTGTCGTGGCCTTCGATGTCGAAAGTCGGATCGGCCTCGGCATAGCCGAGCCGCTGCGCCTCGCGCAGGCACTCGTCGAAAGCGAGGCGGTCCTGCGCCATGCGGGTGAGGATGTAATTGCAGGTGCCGTTGAGGATGCCGTAGATGCGCGTGAACGACGCGCCGTTGAGTCCTTCGCGCAGCGTCTTCACGATCGGAATGCCGCCGGCGACCGACGCCTCGAAATTGAGCGCAACGCTGATGCCGTTCCGCCAGGGCCGCGAGCTTTTGGCCATGGCGGGCGAGCAGCGCCTTGTTCGCGGTAACGACGGCCTTGCCGGCATTAAGCGCGGTCTCGACCGCGCGCTTGGCGGGGTCGCCCTCGCCGCCGATGACCTCGACCAAGACGTCGATCGACGGATCGCGCGCCAGCGCCACCGGATCGGCGACACCAGCGAAATTTTTTCACGTCGAAATCGCGCTTCTTCTGGCGCGAGCGGGCGCTCAGCGCGACGACCTCGATCGGGCGGCCGCAGCGCGCGATAAGCGTGTCGCGTCCCTGGTCCAGGAGTCGGACCACAGCGCTGCCGACGGTTCCAAGCCCGGCAAGACCGACTTTCAGCGGCTCAGCCATAAAACGTCGCCAACCTGAAGGAGGTGAAGCGACGCTCGACTAACGCCGCGTCGCCAGGGGAACGACGTTGTGCAGCATTTCCGGGCCTGTTTCAAGAAAGCGCCGGATGTTGCGCGCGGCCTGGCGGATGCGCTGCTCGTTTTCGACCAGCGCGATGCGCACGTGGCCTTCGCCGTGCTCGCCGAAGCCGGCGCCGGGCGACACCGCAACGCCGGCCTTCTCGACCAGAAGCGTGGAGAATTCGACGCTGCCGAGCGGCCGAAACGGCTCGGGGATCGGCGCCCAGGCGAACATCGAAGCCGCCGGCGGCGGCACCGTCCAGCCGGCCCGGCCGAACGAATCCACCAGCGCGTCGCGCCGGCGCCTATAGGTCGCGCGCATTTCATGGATGCAGTCGTCGGGACCGTTGAGCGCGGCCGTCGCCGCCACCTGGACCGGCGTAAACGCGCCGTAATCGAGATAGGATTTCACCCGCGCCAAAGCGCGCGATGATGCGCTCGTTGCCGACGGCAAAGCCGATACGCCAGCCCGGCATCGAATAGGTCTTGGACATCGAGGTGAATTCGACCGCGACGTCCATCGCGCCGGGCACCTGCAACACCGACGGCGGCGGATTGTTGTCGAAATAGACCTCGGCATAGGCGAGATCGGACAGCACCAGAAGCGAGTGCTTCTTCGCGAACGCGATAAGCTCGCGGTAGAAATCGAGGCTGGCGACGCAGGCCGTCGGATTCGACGGATAGCAGACCACCACCGCGATCGGCTTCGGGATGGAAAACAGCACCGCGCGCTCGAGCGCGCCGAAGAACTTGTCGTCGGCCTCGACCGGCACCGAGCGGATCGCGCCGCCGGCCATCAGGAAGCCGAAAACGTGGATCGGATAGGTCGGATTGGGAACGATAATGATGTCGCCCGGCGCGGTGATCGCCTGCGCCACATTGGCAAAGCCTTCCTTCGAGCCGAGCGTGGTGACGACCTGGGTCTCGGGATTGAGCTTCACGCCGAAACGGCGCGCATAATAGGCGGCCTGGGCGCGGCGTAGCCCGGCTATGCCCTTGGATGCCGAATAGCGATCGGTTCGCGGCTTGCCGACAGTCTCCTTCAGCTTCTCGACGACATGGGCAGGCGTCGGCAAATCGGGATTGCCCATGCCGAGATCGATAATGTCGGAGCCGCCGTTGCGGGCGACTGCCTTGGCGCGATTGACCTGCTCGAACACGTAGGGCGGCAACCGGCGAATGCGATAAAATTCTTCCATGGGAAACCCCGGCGGAGCGTCTCGATCAAACACTATACTAAAAGCGGACTTTTATCACTTGGTTTCGGTGCCGGCGGCCGGCGCACCGTTTCCGCCGGCGCCCTGCACAGTACCGGAACCGGCAGCAGGCGGCGTCTTGGCAGCGGCATTGGCGGCGGCGTTGGCCGATTGGCCATCGCCTTGCGCTTCGGCGCTCAAGCGGTTGCGATCGCTGATAAGGTCTTCGGTGGCCTGCTGAACCTGATTGTCATCCATCGGCGTATCGGCACGCGGCGGCGGCATATCGTGCACAGCCGGAAAAAGCGACGGGTAATCGGCGCCGGGCGAGCAACCGGACATGGCAAGAGCCGCCGGGGCCAAGACGGCCACAACGGCAAACATACGCGTCGTCACCCTTCGCCGGCGCTTCACACTGGTCTCCGACTGTCGGGAAAAGCGCCCCGTTTCGTCCCCGAGCGGGGTCCGAAAATCCGCCTCACCCACCCCTAAGAATCCCGAAAATTCCTAACACCCCAATATATTATCCAGACCAACTCAGAGATCACACAAGCGACAAAGCTAGCGTGCTAATATGTCGAAACAAGGACATTGCCGCCGTCCCTCACCGGCGATAGGCTGGCAAAACGCGTTGAGAATAGGGCGTGCCGGCACGCCTTGTGCAGGAGAGCCGCACCAGCCATGTCTGGCGAAAGGCTGGCTCTTTTCTCTGTTCGGCCATTGAGGAACGCTCGTGCGGGCTCCGTCGCAAGAGCCGGTAAAGCAGCAACCGGCGCAGCAATCCCCGATGAAGATCGGGTCGGTCGACGTCGAGGCGTTCTCGCGCAATCTGGCGCGTCTCGTCGAGGAAGGCGGCCGGGCGCTTGCGGCCTATCTCAAGCCGCGCGAAGCGGGCCACGACGACAGCGAATTCGCCGATGAAGTGACCGAGGTGGTCAAGACGCTCGGTCAGGTCGCGGAATACTGGCTCGCCGACCCGCAGCGCACCGTCGAACTGCAGAACCGGCTGGGCAAGGCCTATCTCGAACTGTGGGCCTCCGCGGTGAAGCGGCTGGCCGGCGAAGAAGCGCCGCCGGTAGTGCGGCCGGCGCCGAGCGACCGGCGTTTTTCCGATCCCGAATGGACGCAAAACCAGTTCTTCGACTTTCTCAAGCAGGCTTATCTCCTCACCGCGGGCTGGGCCGACACATTGGTGCGCGACGCCGCCGCCCTTAATCCGCATACCAAGCAGAAGGCCGAGTTCTATATGCGGCAGATCACCAATGCGCTGTCGCCGACGAATTTCGTCCTGACCAATCCCGAACTGTTGCGCGAGACGCTGACCTCGAACGCCGACAACCTGGTTCGCGGCATGCACATGCTCGCCGAGGACATCCAAAACGGCGGCGGCAATCTGAAAATCCGGCAGTCCGACGCCTCGATGTTCGAGGTCGGCCGCAATCTCGCGACCACGCCCGGCAAGGTCGATTTTCCAGAACGAGCTGATGCAGCTCATTCAATACGCGCCGTCGACCGAGACCGTGCTGATGCGGCCCTTGCTGATCGTTCCGCCGTGGATCAACAAGTACTATGTGCTCGACCTCACCCCCGAGAAATCCTTCATCAAATGGTGCGTCGACCAGGGCCTGACGGTGTTCTGCATTTCGTGGGTCAATCCCGACGCGCATCTCGCGCAGAAAAGCTTCGACGATTACGTGCGGCAAGGCCCGCTGGCGGCGCTCGACGCCATCAAACAAGCGACCGGCGAGGATAAGGTCCATGCCATCGGCTACTGCGTCGGCGGCACACTGCTCGCGGTGACGCTTGCC
Source organism: uncultured Alphaproteobacteria bacterium (assembly GCA_963714345.1). Taxonomy (GTDB): domain Bacteria; phylum Pseudomonadota; class Alphaproteobacteria; order Rhizobiales; family Xanthobacteraceae; genus BOG-931. The sequence goes on from CAVQOD010000018.1 coordinate 51,644, forward strand.
GCCATGGCGGCCCGGCAAGACGACCGTATCGTATCGGCGACGTTGTTCGCCTCCCAGGTCGATTTCACCTATGCCGGCGATCTCAAGGTCTTTGTCGACGAACAGCAGGTCGCGGCGCTCGAACAACGCATGGCCGAGCGCGGCTATCTCGAGAGCAAGTCGATGGCGACGGTGTTCAATCTGTTGCGGTCGAACGACCTGTTGTGGCCCTACGTCATCAACAATTATCTCAAAGGCAAAGCGCCGTTCCCGTTCGACCTCCTGTATTGGAATTCCGACGCCACCCGATTGCCCGCCGCCAATCACTCCTTCTATCTGCGCAATTGCTATCTCGACAACAAGCTGGCGAAGGGCAAGATGACGATCGGCAACACGCCGATCAATCTCAAAGCGGTGAAGGTGCCGATTTACAATCTGGCGACGCGCGAAGACCATATCGCGCCGGCCAAATCGGTCATGGTCGGCTCGAAGCTGTTCGGCGGCGACGTCAGGTTCGTCGTTGCCGGCTCCGGCCACATCGCCGGCGTGATCAATCCGCCGGCCAAGCAAAAATATCAGTTCTGGACCGGCCCCAAGCCGCGCAATGCCGATATCGAAGGCTGGCTCGCCAAGGCCAAGGAACATCCCGGCTCGTGGTGGCCGGATTGGCTCGTTTGGCTGACCCGGCAAAGCCCGACCGAAGTGCCAGCGCGCATTCCGGGGGGCCGGCGCGCTCAAGGCAATCGAGGACGCGCCGGGAAGTTACGTGAAGGTGCGCGGACTGAGAATGAGCGGACGCGGCGCGCGTTAGAAGTCCAGTCCGTTCACGGAAACAGCGCCACCTGTTCCAGGCCCATCGTCTCCGGGAAGCCGAGCATCAGGTTCATGTTCTGCACCGCCTGACCCGATGCGCCCTTGGTGAGATTATCGAGCGCGGCGCCGATGATGGCGCGGCCGGGCGATGCGGTCGGCGGCGACGCCGATGAAGGTCATGTTCGAGCCGCGCACGTGGCGGGTCTGCGGCAGCGTGCCGAACGGCAGCACGTGGACGAACGGCTCCTTCGCGTAAGACTTTAAAAGCAATGCGTGAAGATCCTGCGGCGAGGCCTTGAGCCCACGACACATAGATCGTCGACAGGATGCCCCGATTCATCGGCACGAGGTGCGGCGTGAAGCTGGCGACGACCTCGCCGCCCGGCGGCCAAGGAGAATTCCTGATCGAGCTCGGCCATATGGCGATGGTGGCCGACGCCATAGGCATGGATGCCCTCGGACACTTCCGAAAACAGCATTTCCTCTTTGGCCGCCCGGCCCGCTCCCGTCATGCCCGACTTGGCGTCGATGACGATCTCGTCGGGATCGATGGCCTTGCTTTGAGCAGCGGAATGAGCGCCAGTTCCGCGCAACTCGTGTAACAGCCGGGATTGGCAACGAGCCGCGCCGTCTTGATCTTGTCGCGATAAATCTCGGTGAGGCCGTAGACCGCGTCCTGCTGCAGCTCGGGCGCAAAATGCTCATGCCCGTACCAATGCGCATAAGCCGCGGGATCGGCCAGGCGGAAATCGGCCGACAGGTCGACGACTTTGGTCCGCGGTGCGCGCGCCATCAGATCCTTGATGACCTTTTGCGTGGTGCCATGCGGCAGCGCGCAGAAAGCAAGATCGAGCCCGAGCGCCGGCCAATCGGCCGCCTCGACCGCGGTCAGTTTAGGCAGCGCATACGGGGAAGAATTGCGGGAATACGTCGGCCATGGTCTTGCCGGCGCGGCGATCGGCCGTGAGCAAGACGATCTCGACGCGCGGATGGCGCAGCAGCAGCCGCACCAGTTCCGCGCCGGTATAGCCGGAGGCGCCGAGCACGCCGATTTTCGCTTTTGCATCAGGCATAGTCAAACCCTTGGCTTGAGGAGAACTCAGGCCGATTTCGCAGGCAGACTATCAGGATGAGAGTGCCGCGGAACCGGCGGCACGAATGAATTTACGCGCGGGCGCGCATCCGTGCCGTGGGGATACGGCGGCGGCGGTCATATCGAGCCGAAAAAACTGTCGCTAACGACCTGTTCATGGGCGGCGATATAGGGCCCGCGTTTGGGATCGTCAATGTGCTGATGGATTTGCCGCCTAAATGGCATAGTCGGGCGCATAGTGCGGCTTGATTCGCCGGTCTCCGTTGCGTGGGAAAGCGTAAAACTCCACATGAGTAAAGCCGTGGGAAAAGCCGCCAAATCGTCGAAATCCTCCAAAACGCCGGACCTCTTCGCCGACGCAGGCGAAAGCCGGCGCGGCGACCGCGCGCCGGGTCACCGGCGCGTCGACCCGCACCAGCGCCGAGGCCGGCTACACCGCCGGCACATCGAGGTGCTGGAAGGCCTCGAGCCGGTGCGCCGCCGGCCCGGCATGTATATCGGCGGCACCGACGAGAAGGCGCTGCATCATCTGTTCGCCGAAGTGATCGACAACGCCATGGACGAGGCGCTGGCCGGCCACGCCGACTTCATCGAAGTCGAGATGGAGGCCGACGGCTTCCTCACCGTCACCGACAATGGCCGCGGCATTCCGGTCGATCCGCATCCGAAATTTCCGAAGAAGTCCGCGCTCGAAGTCATCATGTGCACGCTGCATTCCGGCGGCAAATTCGACTCCAAGGTCTACGAGACCTCGGGCGGCCTGCACGGCGTCGGCGTCTCGGTGGTCAACGCGCTGTCCTCGCGGCTGGAGGTCGAGGTCGCGCGCGGCCAGAAGCTCTATCGCATGGCGTTCGAGCGCGGCCATCCCAAGGGCAAACTGCGAGGACGTCGGCAAGATCACCAACCGCCGCGGCACCAAAATCCGCTTCAAGCCCGACCCGAGATTTTCGGCGCCAAGGCGCACTTCAAGCCGCAGCGCCTGTTCAAGATGGCGCGCTCCAAGGCCTATCTGTTCGGCGGCGTCGAAATCCGCTGGCGCTGCGACCGGCGCTGCTCAAGGGCATCGAGGACGTGCCCGCCGAGGAGACCTTCCACTTCGCCGGCGGCTTGAAGGATTATCTCGCCGCCGCCGTGCCAGCGACACGCTGGTGCATCCCGACATCTTCTCCGGCAACGCCGGCAAGATCGGCGCCCACGGCGCCGTGCGAATGGGCGGTGGCCTGGACCGCCGACGCCGACGGCTTTCTCTCTTCCTATTGCAACACCGTGCCGACGCCGGACGGCGGCACCCATGAATCGGGCATGCGCAGCGCGCTGCTGCGCGGCCTGAAGGATCACGCCGAGCGCGTCGGCCAGGGCAAGCGCGCCGCCTCCATCACCTCCGAAGACGTCATGGTCGGCGCCGGCGTGATGCTGTCGGTGTTCGTGCGCGAGCCGGAATTCCAGGGCCAGACCAAGGATCGCCTCGCCACCGCCGAAGCGCAGCGCATCGTCGAGCAGGCGATCAAGGACCCGTTCGACCATTGGCTTTCGGGCAATCCGCTGCAGGCCAACAAGCTGCTGGATTTCGTCATCGAGCGCGCCGACGAGCGGCTGCGCCGCCGCCAGGAGAAGGAAATCTCGCGCAAGACCGCGGTGAAGAAGCTGCGCCTGCCCGGCAAGCTCGCCGACTGCACCAACACCGCCGCCGAAGGCTCGGAGATTTTCATCGTCGAGGGCGACTCGCGCCGGCGGCAGCGCCAAGCAGGCGCGCGACCGCAAGACCCAGGCGATCCTGCCGCTGCGCGGCAAGATCCTCAACGTCGCCTCCGCCACCAAGGACAAGCTCGCCGCACAACCCGCAGCTCGCCGACCTGATGCAGGCGATCGGCTGCGGCACCGGCGCGCATTATCGCGAAGAGGATTTGCGCTACGCCGCGTCATCATCATGACCGACGCCGACGTCGACGGCGCGCATATCGCCTCGCTGCTGATCACGTTCTTCTACCGGCAGATGCCGCAGCTGATCGACGAGGGCCATCTCTATCTCGCGGTGCCGCCGCTCTATCGGCTGACCCACGGCGGCAAGACGGTTTACGCCCGCGACGACGCGCACAAGGACGAGCTGCTGAAGAGCGAATTCAACGCCAACGCCAAGGTCGATGTCGGCCGCTTCAAGGGCCTCGGCGAAATGATGCCGGCGCAGCTGAAGGAAACCACCATGGACCCGGCCAAGCGCACCCTGCTGCGCGTGGTGCTGCTGGCCGAGGACCGCAAGGACACCGCCAAATCGGTCGAGCGGCTGATGGGCACCAAGGCCGAAGCGCGCTTCGCCTTCATCCAGGAGCGCGCCGAGTTCGCCGACGACGCGGCGCTGGATGTGTGAGTCCGTGCAGCCGCAGACGAGATTTGTTACGGACCGAATAACGCGGACGGCGCAATTTCTCAGTCAATTCAGCCGTCCCCTATAAGAGTATCATGACGACAGCTTGCGATGAGGCAGCATCCAGAGCCCGCCTATGACCGACCGGCTCCAGCTGCTCAACAGACGATCTACGCGACGGTGGCATGCAACCTTCCAAGATCCTCCCTTAATAGCTCGCTGACGAGCATGGCCTGCTAAGGTTTGCTTGTCGGCATGTTCTGACACCGTAAACGCGCAAATATTTTCCACTTGGAATGCTAGCCGTTCCTTCATCGCGAGCCCTTCTGCAAAGTAGACTTGCTAATTGCTCGGTTGATGGCCAAGATAACGAACCCGTCTCTTTTGCTGTGATGCGACTACCTGCCACAGAGCCAACACATCAACCTGTCTCCAATAGAACCGAAGATCGTTTGAGTCCGGCGAGGTCGAATATCGTCACTGATTCTATCCAATTCTCTCGTTTCATCGATTTCGCAATTCGTGTTGCGGTCCAAAATGTAACGTTCCGAGGGACAGTTACTGGCCGTTTCGATTCACCATATCCAGATACGTTTGATAAATTCCGCTCCATTGGTCAAATCATCTTCGACGGAACATCGAGCATAATGGCGGCGGAAAGTGCGCAAAGCGATTCGCGCAGCTGTAGGGAACGAGTCTGAATGACGTACCTAATTCTTAATCACGTACCATCCCTGTTGGGTTGCAAGCGCTACATCCTTCGTCGATTGGGCGTCACTCCGCCAGCATATCACCTATTCGCAATTCTATCGGCTCAAGCGCCGCGCTAATTTGCTGAAGATCCATTCTCGCGATGCGCCTTGGCATCCGAGCTTTGCTCTAAGCCACTGCACGTAGGCCCTCCCGATGAAGGGAGGCGGAGCGCCGAAAGGCGCAGACTGCACGGGCCGCACCGGCGGGTGCGGCGCGCGCCACGCCAAGCGAATGTTGCCACTCGCTCAGCGCTTCGGGCGCGCGCGCCTTCCGGCGCTCCACCGCGGACTCGCTTCGGCGAATTAACGCCTCAGCTCAGCTCCAGCCGCGCTTCCTGGGTTTCGGCGTCATCGGGTGTCACCCGCATCTTCCCCTAGTCCCAGTCCAGCGAGCTCCTCGCAGGCCGGTCGTTATTACCGGCCGGGCGGTGTCCGGAGCCGCCCGGGAGCGGGGTTACGAGCCCCGCCCGCGGGCACCGCACTCGCTTTCGTCATTCGGCCGTCACCGGTGACGCCCTTCGCAACGAGCGAGCTTGCCCTCAAGTAACTATACCGGGGACGGATGTCAAGGGTCGCGTCGCAAATAAAGCGACAAGGCCAAGCGCGCTGGAAAATCCGCTAATCCTCGAACTTCAAATTCGCGGCTTTGACCACGGCGCCGAACTTGGCGATGTCGCCCTGGATGATCTTCTCGAATTCTTCCGGCGTGGCGCCGCCGGGATTGACCGCCATCGCCTTGAGCTTGCCCGACACGCCGGGATCGGCGATCGCCTGCCCGAAGGCCTTTTGCAGCTTGGCGACCACCGGCGCCGGCGTTCCGGTCGGCGCGAACACGCCGCTCCACAATTGAACGTCGACCTCGGGATAGCCGGCCTCCGCCATGGTCGGCACGTCCGGCAATTGATCCGAGCGCTCTTTCCCGGTCACCGCGATGGCCCGCACCTTGCCGGCCTTGACCTGCGGCACCGTCGGCGGGCCGTCGGCGATGGTCATGGCGGTTTGGCCCTGCATCACGGACAGCACCATTTCGCCGCTGCCTTTGTAGGGGATCATGGTGCCCGGCATGCCGCTCTTTAATTTCAACAGCTCGGTGGTGATGGTGAAGGCCGGCGACGAGCTGGCGTAATTCGCCTTGTCCGGATGCGCCTTCATCCAGGCGACAAAGTCTTTGACGTCTTTTGCCGGGTTGTCGGCGCCGATCACCATGATCAGCGGAAAGTGCGCGATCATCGCCAACGGCACGAAGCTTTTGGTCGGAGAGTATTTGAGATCGGTGTAGATCGCGGCGGCGATCGCCATGGCGCCGCTCGGCCCGACGAACAGCGTATAGCCGTCGGCCGGCTGCTGGGTGACATATTCGGGCGCAATGCGGCCGCCGGCGCCCGGCTTGTTCTCGACCACGACCGACTGGCCGAGGATTTCGGAGACCTTGGCGCCGACCAATCGCGCGAAAATATCGTTGCCGCCGCCGGCGGCGAAGCCGACGACGAGATGAATTGGCCGGGTGGGGAATTCGCTCTGCGCGCGCGCCGGCGCGATGACCGCGGGCGATGCCGCCAGCACCGTCGCCGCGGACAAGATCGAACGGCGTGTGAAGTGGCCAGCGCTCATAGGGTGTCCTCCAAGTGTTTTTACTGTTCAACCGGCGGCGCACAGTTAGCACAAACCGGCCAAGTGCGCCCTGCCCTTAAGGCCGCAGCCAGTCGAGGAGCGCCTCGGTCACGGCGGCCGGCTCTTCCAGCGTCGACAGATGACCGCTGTCCGGGATCAATACCAGTCGCGATCCGGCAATGCCGGCGGCGATCTCGCGGGCAAGTTCCGGCGGCGTCGCCTCGTCGCCCTCGCCGACCAGAACCAGCGTCGGGCAGGCGATCGCGGCCAAGCCGGGCCGCGAATCCGGACGGCTCAGGATGGCCTGTTGCTGGCGCAGATAAGCCTCAAGGCCGGTCGCCGCGGCCATGTCGCGGACGATGGCTTTCAGCGCCGCGTCGCCATGCCGATTGCGGTGCACATAGAGCGGAAAAGCCAGATCGGGAATTTCGGCGTAGCGGCCTTCTTTGGCCATCGCCATCAAGACCCGCCGCCGTTCGGTCTGCTCCGGGACGTCGGCGCGGGCTCCGGTGTCGAGGAGCGCAAGCTTTGCCACGCGGCCGGGCGCTTGCCGCATGATCTCGAAGGCGATGTAGCCGCCCATCGACAGCCCGGCGAGCGCAAAGCGCGGCGGCGCCGCGGCCAAAATCCGCCGCGCGATGGCCGCCATGCTGTCGTCGCGCCGGTGGTCGGCAATCGTGACCGGCCCGAACTGCCACAGCGCAGGGATTTGCTCGGCATAAAGCCGCGCCGTGCAGGTCAGTCCGGGGATGAGGACAACCGGCAATGGATCGGAAGCGGCAGCGGTCATGGCGGCGGTCATGGCAGCGGTCATGGCAGCGATCCTGGCCCTGTCATCTGATCGTTCCTTTAAGCGGGCGCCGAGAATAGCCGGTGTCGAGGAAAAGTGAAGGAATCCGATTAACTTACTGCATGGCGGCGGGGCGTTTGACGTTGACTTTCGGCCAATCGATCTTATGTTGCGCGCAACGTTATTAAAGGCAGATTCGACCGCGTTCGCGCGTGTTTGCCGCTTTCAATCGAAACGGTTCTGCCGGCGGCGCCTCATGCGAGGGCCGTCCTAGATAGAGGGTCTATGCCGTTTTCTCATCTCGGCTTGTCCGAAAAGGTTCTCGCCGCCGTCGCGGCGACCGGTTACAAAACTCCCACCCCCATCCAAGATCAGGCCATTCCCCACGTGCTTGCCCGGCGCGACGTGCTCGGCATCGCGCAGACCGGCACCGGCAAGACGGCGGCCTTCGTGCTGCCGATGCTGACCATGCTGGAAAAGGGCCGCGCCCGCGCCCGCATGCCGCGCACGCTCATCCTCGAGCCGACCCGCGAACTCGCGGCGCAGGTGGAAGAGAGCTTCATCAAATACGGCGTCAACCACAAGCTCAACGTCGCGCTGATCATCGGCGGCGTCTCGTTCGACGATCAGGACACCAAGCTCGACCGCGGCGTCGACGTGCTGATCGCAACGCCCGGCCGGCTGCTCGATCATAACGAGCGCGGGCGGCTGCTGCTCACCGGCGTCGAGATTGCTGGTCATCGACGAAGCCGACCGCATGCTCGACATGGGCTTCATCCCCGACATCGAGCGCATCTGCAAGCTGGTTCCGTTCACCCGCCAGACGCTGTTTTTCACCGCCACCATGCCGCCGGAAATCCGGCGCATCACCGAGCAATTCCTGCACAATCCGGTTCGCGTCGAAGTGTCCCGTCCGGCCACGACCGTCGCCGCCACGACACAGCTGCTGGCGAAATCGGGCCGCGAGCCGCACGACAAGCGCGACACGCTGCGCCGCCTGATCCGCGCCGCCGAAGGCATGAAGAACGCCATCATCTTCTGCAACCGCAAGCGCGACGTCGCGACGCTGCACCGCTCGCTGCTGCGGCACGGCTTTTCGGTGCAGGCGCTGCACGGCGACATGGACCAGCCGGCGCGCACGGCCGCGCTCGAGCAATTCCGCAAGGGCGAAGTCACGCTGCTGGTCGCCTCCGACGTCGCCGCCCGCGGCCTCGATATTCCCGACGTGAGCCACATCTACAATTTCGACGTGCCGATCCATGCCGACGATTACGTGCACCGCATCGGCCGCACCGGCCGCGCCGGCCGCACCGGCACCGCGATCACCATCGTGGCGGGCTCGAACGACGCCAAGGCGGTCGCGGCGATCGAGAAGCTGATCGGGCAGCCCATCCCGTGCATGGACGAACCAGCCCGCAGCCGCGCCGGCGAACGACAGCACCGAGCGCAGCGCAGCGCCGCACCAGCCCGCGCGGCATCGCGAACGCGTGCCGATCATCGGCGGCATTCGCAGCGACCGGCCGCCCGGTGGCGCGCATCGACGACGCACGATCCCGTCGCCCGCACGCCGCCGGCACGCCCGCGCCAAGAGCGCCCGCACCACGCGCGTCCGCACCGACGACGATGCCGACGCCTCGCACCTGCCCGCTTTCCTGCTGCGCCCGGTGACCGCTGAAGGCCTAATCGGCAGAATCTCCAGGCCATCGGCGCCGCGACGCGACTGCGGCGTCAGGATTTTCCTTACAAGCAACGTTCGTTTACCGGTCCTTCATCGCTATCTCCTAGCATTTACCGTGAATTGCGGACGCGTGCCGCGCCGCTCGGCGCGGGTTTGAGACTTTCCAGGGCGATTGGAGACGTCATGGCCGTGCCCCACGACGAGCACGAACGAACGCTCGCATTCGCCGAAATCGCGCTCGGACAGATCCGCGCCTTGGGGCAGACCGGCATCGCCGCGCAATTTCGAAATCTGGTACAATTACGCGACCGGCTACAACCAGCCGCTCAACCAGTCGATCAACGAGGCGCTGGCCAAAAAGGGCGCGCTCAGCGAAGCCGATCTCGAGCAGATCTACGACACCTACATCGCCGCGAGCCGGCTGGGCGACCGCATCGACTCGGTCGGCTCGCGCGTGCTCGACGAGATCAAGCAGGTGATGGCCACGATCGACGCCGCCGCCGGCTCGGCGACCAGCTATTCGGAAGCCTGGCCGAACTGGCGAGCGAGAAGCTCGCACAACGCCAACGATGGCGAGGCGCTGCGCGTCGGTCATCGAGCACCTGGTGCAGGGCGCCAAGGAGATGGAGCTCAACAACAAGAAGCTCGAAGCGCGGCTGGCGGCGTCGCGAGCAGGAAATCGAGCAGCTTCAGCAAAATCTCGAGGCGGTGCGCACCGAAAGCCTGACCGATCCGCTGACCACGCTCTCGCAACCGCAAATATTTCGATACCGCGCTGGCCAAGGCGCATCGCCGAAGCGCAAGAGAAGAACGAGCCGCTGTCGCTGTTGATGGCCGACATCGATCATTTCAAGAGCTTCAACGACAAATACGGCCACCTCACCGGCGACCAGGTGCTGCGGCTGGTCGCGCATGTCGGTGAAGCAGAACGTCAAGGGCCAGGACATCGCCGCGCGCTACGGCGGCGAGGAATTCGTCATCGCGCTGCCCAACACGGCGCTGCGATCGGCGATCACGGTCGCCGACCACATCCGCCGCGCGGTCATGACCAAGGAATTGATGAAGCGATCGACCGGCGAGCGTCTCGGCCGCGTGACGATCTCGATCGGCGTCGGCGGTGCTGCGACCGGGCGACACGGCGCAGATCGCTGATCGAGCGCGCCGACAACTGCCTCTACGCCGCCAAGCGCCACGGCCGCAATCGCGTCATCTGCGAGGCCGATCCGGAAGCCGACGGCGCCAGCGGCACGGCGGCGCAGCGCGCGCGTCGCCATAGTCGACAGCTGAACATGCTGCGCACGTGCGATTGACTGACGAATTGACTGCTACTGCGCTCGGCGTCGTTCCGCCGGCGCCGGCTCGATCTGCACCGAATTCGCCGCAGCCGCAGGCCGCGGTCTGGTTCGGATTGTTGAAGACGAACTGCGCCGACAGCTTGTCGACCTTGTAGTCCATCTCGGTGCCGAGCAGGAACAGCACCGCCTTGGGATCGACCAGGATGCGCACGCCCTTGTCCTCGATCACCTCGTCGAGCGGATTGACGCGTCTCGGCATATTCCATGAAGTAGCTCATGCCGGCGCAGCCGCCGTTCTTGACGCCGACGCGCACGGCCGCGATCGGGCGCTCGGCCTTCGCCATCACCGCCTTGATGCGCTCGGCTGCGGCTTCGGTGAGCCGCATCACTTGAGGTCTCGGCCGGGGCAGTGGCCATGTTCGTCACTCCTCGCGTCGCAGTTGGCGACGCTGTTGCGATCTAGAATAACTCAAAAATACTAACGACCTCACATCACTTCATGTAATGCGCCGCACGTCGCGCGCAACTCACGCATACTCACCACATATTGAGCACGGTGCGCGCCTCGTCCGACATGCGGCTCGGATCCCACGGCGGATCCCAGACGATGGTGACCTTGGCCTCGCGCACGCCGGGCACGCTCGGCGACCGCATTCTCCACCTGGCCGGCAGTTCCGCCGCCGACGGGCAGTTCGGCGTGGTCAGCGTCATGTCGATGTTGACCATGCGGTCGTCGTCGATGTCGACCTTGTAGATCAGGCCGAGCTCGTAGATGTCGGCCGGAATTTCCGGGTCGTAGACGGTCTTCAGCGCGGCGACGATCTCGTCGGTCAGCCGCGCCATCTCGTCCGGCGGGAATGCCGGACGGCCGTTCCGCGGCATCGCGGCCGGCGGCGCTGATCGCGGCTCGGCGCTTCGGCCGCAGCCGGTTTTCGGTTCGTCGGTCATGCAGAAGAATTCCTGCGCTTTGAGCAGCGCCTGCGCAAGGCAGTCGACTTCCTCGCGGCGTATTGTACATGGCGAACGAGGCGCGGCAGGTCGCGGTGACGCCGAACCGCGCCAACAGCGGCATCACGCAATGGGTGCCGGCGCGCACCGCGACGCCGGAGCGGTCGATGATGGTCGCGACGTCGTGCGGATGCGCGCCCTTCATCTCGAACGAGACGATCGGCCCCTTGTCCTTGGCGGTGCCGATGATGCGCAGCGAATTGATCTCGCGCAGCCGGTCGTGGGCGTAGCGCAGCAGGCCCTGCTCGTGGCTGCGGATGCGCGCCTTGCCGATCGAAGCGACATAGTCGATCGCGGCGCCGAGCCCGATCGCCTGCACGATCGCCGGCGTGCCGGCCTCGAACTTGTGCGGCGGCTCGCCATAGGTGATGCGGTCCTCGAACACTTCGCGGATCATCTCGCCGCCGCCGTTGAACGGCGGCATGGCGGCGAGATGCTCGTATTTGCCGTAGAGCACGCCGATGCCGGTCGGGCCGTAGAGCTTGTGGCCGGTGAAGGCGTAGAAATCGCAATCGATGTCGCGCACGTCGACGTCGAGATGCACCGCCGCCTGCGCGCCGTCGATCAGCACCGGAATGCCGCGCGCATGCGCGATCCGCGCCACTTCCTTCACCGGCACCAGGGTGCCGAGCATGTTCGACATCTGGGTGATCGGCGACCAGCTTGGTGCGCGGCGTCAGCAGCTTCTCGAATTCGTCGATGCAGGAAATGGCCCTCGTCGTCGACCGGCGCCCATTTGATCACCGCGCCCTGGCGCTCGCGCAGGAAATGCCACGGCACGATGTTGGAGTGGTGCTCCATGATCGAGAGCACGATCTCGTCGCCCGGCTTGATGCGCTCGCGGCCGAAGGTGTAGGCGACGAGGTTGATCGCCTCGGTGGCGTTGCGGGTGAAGACGATCTCTTCCTTGCGCCCGGCGTTGAGAAACGCGGCGACCTTCTCGCGCGCGCCTTCGTAGGCCTCGGTCGCCTCATTGGCGAGATAATGCAGGCCGCGATGCACATTGGCGTATTGCGTCGTGTAGGCCTCGTTGCATGCGGTCGAGCACGGCGCTGCGGCTTCTGCGCCGAGGCGGCGTTGTCGAGATAGACCAGCGGCTTGCCGTAGACCTGCATGCGCCAGGATCGGAAAATCCGCGCGGATCCGGTTCACGTCATAGGCGCCGTTCGTCGACTGCTGGATGCATGCTCATGCCTCGCGCGCCTTCAGCCAGCGCCGCGACGCTGTCCATCAGCGCCTCGCGCAGGCCGGCATGCTCGATGCCCTCGATCGCCTCGCCGAGGAAGGCCTGGATCAGCAGCGCTTCGGCTTCCGCCGCCGGAATGCCGCGCGCCATCAGATAGAATTTCAGCTCGTCGTCGAGCGCGCCGGCGGTGGCGCCGTGGCCGCACTGCACGTCGTCGGCAAAGATTTCGAGTTCCGGCTTGTTGTCGGCCTCGGCGCGCTCGGACAGCAGCAGCGCCCGCGTCATCATCTTGGCGTCGGTCTTCTGCGCGTGCGGCCGCACGATGATGCGGCCCTGGAACACGCCGTGGGCCTCGTCGTCGAGCACCGACTTGAAGACTTCGCGGCTCTGGCAGCCGCGCGCGGTATGGTTGGCGACCAGCGTGGTGTCGGCGTGCTGGCGGCCCTTGAGCAGGGTGGCGCCGCGGATGCCGGCGACGGTGTCCTCGCCGTCGAAATTGCAGGAACAGCTGATTGCGCACCACGGCGCCGCCGGTGGTGAAGGTAAAAGCGTTGAAGCGCGCCTTGCGCGCCGATCGCGGCGGCGAGCGTCGAGACATGCAGCGCATCGGCGCCTTCGCCGATGATCTTGACGTGATCGACATGGGCGTCGTCGCCGACGAACAATTCGAGCGCGGCATTGACCTGATAGTCGCTGCCGGCCGGGCCCTTCGTGGCTCTCGATCAGCATGGCGCGGGCGCCCTTGCTCGACCACCACCAGCGAGCGCATGAAGGTCGCGGCCGGCTTGTCCGAGGCGACGAACAGCAGATGCAGCGGCCGCTCGATGGTCGCGCCGGCGGCGATGCGGATCACCGCGCCGTCGCCCATCAGCGCGGTGTTGAGCGCGACCGCGACGTCGCTTGCCGGCGCGAGCTTGCCGAGATGCGCCGTGAGCGCCGGATCGCCGTCGGCGAGCGCGTCGGCCAGCGAGCCGACGGTCAAGCCCGGTCTCCAGACTCGCCGAGATCGGACAGTTCCGGCACGAACGCGCCGTCGACGAAGACCAGCCGGCGCGTCTCGACGTCGCCGAGCATGGCGCCGGCCGTCTTCGCGCGCGCCTTGGCCGCGGCGTCGGGCGGCGCCGCCAGCGGCTTGGCCTCGCGCATCAGCGCGCGCAGATCGGTGTATTTCCAGTCCTCGATGCGCCGATGCGGCAGGCCCGTCGCTGGCGAACAGCGTCGAACGCCGCCTCGCGCTGCGCCGGCGACCGCGCCGTCGCCGGGCAGCCGCCGCGCGCGCCTGCGAAGACGTCTGCGCCAGCGCGGTCTCCGCCGCGGTCTTTGATCGATGCGCGATTCATCATCGGCGTTCACGCCAGGCCGCGTCTTCCTGATACTCGGCATAGCCGCGCGCTTCGAGCTCGAGCGCCAGTTCCTTGCCGCCGGTCTTGACGATGCGGCCCTTGCGACAGCACGTGCACCACGTCGGGCACGATGTAGTTCAGCAGCCGCTGGTAATGGGTGATGACGACGAAGGCGCGCGTCCGGCGAGCGCAGCCGGTTGACGCCGTCGGCGACGATCTTGAGCGCGTCGATGTCGAGGCCGGAATCGGTTTCGTCGAGCACCGCAAGCCGCGGCTCGAAGCAGCGCCATCTGCAAAATCTCGTTGCGCTTCTTCTCGCCGCCGGAAAAGCCGACATTGACGGCGCGGCGCAGCATGTCCTGCTCGATGCCGAGCTTGCCGGCGACCTCGCGCACCTTCTTGAGGAATTCCGGCGTCGACAGCTCCGCCTCGCCGCGCTTCTTGCGCTGCGCGTTGAGCGCGGTGCGCAGGAACGTCATGGTGGCGACGCCGGGAATTTCCAGCGGATATTGGAAGGCCAGGAACAGGCCGGCGGCGGCGCGCTCGTCCGGCGCCATGTCGAAGATGTTCTCGCCGTTGAACAGGACTTCGCCGCGCGGTCGGCTTCGTAGCCGGCCTTGCCGGCGAGCACATAGGCGCAGCGTCGACTTGCCGGAGCCGTTCGGGCCCATGATGGCGTGCACCTCGCCCGCGTTCACGGTGAGGTCGAGAGCCCGTTGAGAATTTCCTTGCCGTCGATCTCGACGTGCAGATTTTTAATTTCCAGCAACGGCATTGAACATGTTCTACCTTCTTTCGGCTACGTCATGCCTTCGAGGCTGCGCCTGAACGGCCTGCGCACCTCGAAGGATGACGGACGATTACGCATTCCGCAATCCGTCATCCATCGACGGCGGCCGCGCAGCGCGCCCTCGACAGGATGCAGCCGGCGTCTGGTGACCTATCCCGACCGAGCCCTCCAGCGAGACCGAGATCAGCTTCTGCGCCTCGACCGCGAATTCCATCGGCAGTTGCTGCAGCACGTCCTTGACGAAGCCGTTGACCACGAGCGCCGTCGCCTCCTCCGGCCGACAGCCCGCGCTGCACGCAATAGAACAGCATCTCCTCGGAAATCTTCGAGGTCGTCGCCTCGTGCTCGAACACGGCCGAGGAATTCTTGGCCTCGATATAGGGCACGGTATGCGCGCCGCACTGGTCGCCGATCAGAAGCGAATCGCAATTGGTGAAATTGCGCGCGCCGGTGGCGCGGCGATGCGCGGTGACGAGCCCGCGATAGGTGTTGTTGCGAATGGCCGGCGGCGATGCCCTTGGAGATGATGCGGCTCGTCGTGTTCTTGCCGAGATGCAGCATCTTGGTGCCGGAATCGACCTGCTGGTGGCCGTTGGAAATCGCGATCGAATAGAACTCGCCGCGCGAATTGTCGCCGCGCAGGATGCAGCTCGGATATTTCCAGGTGATGGCCGAGCCGGTCTCCACCTGGGTCCAGGAAATCTTCGGCGTTCTTGCCGCGGCAATCGCCGCGCTTGGTGACGAAATTGTAGATGCCGCCGCTTGCCTTCGGCGTCGCCCGGATACCAGTTCTGGATGGTCGAATATTTGATCTCGGCATCGTCGAGCGCGACCAGCTCGACCACCGCGGCGTGCAGCTGGTTCTCGTCGCGCATCGGCGCGGTGCAGCCTTCGAGATAGCTGACATAGGAGCCCTTGTCGGCGATGATCAGCGTGCGCTCGAACTGGCCGGTATTGCTTCTCGTTGATGCGGAAATAGGTCGACAGCTCCATCGGGCAGCGCACGCCCGGCGGCACGTAGACGAACGAGCCGTCGGAGAACACCGCCGAATTGAGCGTGGCGAAGAAATTGTCGCGAGATCGGCACCACCGTGCCGAGATATTTCTTCACCAGTTCGGGATGCTCGTGGATCGCTTCCGAGATCGGCATGAACAGCACGCCGGCCTTGGCGAGTTCCGCCTTGAACGTGGTCGCGACCGAAACCGAATCGAACACCGCGTCGACCGCGACGCGGCCGTAGCCGCTGCCGCCCTCGCCTTCGCCGTCCTCGCTCGCCGTCGCTTCTGGATGCCGAGCAGCGCCTCGCGCTCGCGCAGCGGAATGCCGAGCTTCTCGTAGGTGCGCAGAATTTCCGGATCGATCTCGTCGAGCGACTTCGGCCCGTCCTTCTTCTTCGGCGCGGAATAGTAATAGAGGTCCTGGTAGTCGATCGGGCCGTACTCGACCTTGCGCCCATTTCGGCTCGCGCATGGTCAGCCAGCGCTGATAGGCGTCGAGCCGCCACGCCAGCATCCAGTCCGGCTCGTTCTTCTTCGCCGAGATGAAACGGACGGTATCTTCCGACAGGCCCTTCGGGGCCTTGTCGGATTCGATCAGCGTCTCAAATCCATACTTGTATTGATCGACGTCGATCCGCCGGACCTGATCGACGGTCTCTTGTACTGCCGGCATTCGTCCCTCCGCTCACGGTTTCAAGGACCGCGGGTTGGATTAAGTCGGTTATGGTCAGTGTCCTGCTTCGGATCGTCCCTCTGCCGTTGAATCATTCCAACTCGGGATAAATCGTTCAGTTATGCAGCCAGTTAGGCGGCAACGCCTGGCTGTCCCTTAGATAGTGCAGTTGCGAGCTTTCTCCAAGCGCTCAGGAAGCGCTCGATATCGGCTTCGGTGGTGGTCCAGCCCAGGCTGACCCGCACCGCGCCGCGCGTGAGCGGCGGCGAAACTCCCATGGCCGCAAGGACATGGGAGGGCTGGACCTTGCCCGACGAGCAGGCGGCGCCCGACGACACCGCAATGCCTTCGAGGTCGAAGGCGATGACGGCGGTCTCCGCCTTCATGCCCGGCGACCGCGAACAGGGTGGTATTCGGCAGCCGCTCGGCGTCGGCGCCGAAAATGACCGCCCTGGGCGATCGCCCGCAGGCCGGCTTCGAGCAGGTCCCGCAACGCCAGCATGTGCGCGGCCTCGGCGGCGCGCTGCCGGCGCGCCACGGCAGCGGCGGCGCCGAAGGCGGCAATGCCGGCGACATTCTCGGTGCCGGCGCGCAGCCCCGCTCCTGACCGCCGCCGCGGATCAGCGGCTCGGGCAGATGAATGTCCTCGCTGCGCGCACCAGCGCGCCGACGCCCTTCGGGCCGCCGATCTTGTGCGCCGACAGCGTCAGCAGATCGGCGCCAAGCGCAGCGATATCGCAAGCGATCGGCCCGGCCGCCTGCACCGCATCGACATGCAGCAAGCCGCCGGCCGCATGCACGATCGCTGCCGCCTCCGCGACCGGCTGCAATGACGCCGGTTTCGTTGTTGGCGAGCATCAGCGACACCAGCGGCCGCGGCGATCTTGGCGACGGCATCGCGCGCAACGCCGCGAGATCGAGCCGGCCCGTCGCGCATCGACCGGCAATGTCCTCGATCGCCTCGCGGGCAAACCGGCCGCCGGCGCGCACCGAGGCATGCTCGATCGCCGAGACCAGAAGCCGTTGCGCGCGGCCGCTTGTCGCCTGCGCTCTCGATCGCCGGCGTCAGCGCCAGCATGTTGGCTTCGGTGCCGCTCGAGGTGAAGAACACGTCGCCGGGCCGCGCGCCGACCAGCGCCGCGACCTGCTCGCGCGCGTGCCTCGACCAGCCGGCGCGCGGCGCGGCCTTCGGCATGCACCGAAGACGGATTGCCGGGAACCGCAAGCGCCGCCGCCAACGCCTCCCGCGCCTCGTGCCGCAGCGGCGCGGTGGCGTTCCAGTCGAAATAGCTGCGCTCCGGCCATGCTGGTTATGCTTGCTTTTTGTCCCCCGGCTCTGTGCTAGAAGTCGCGACCCAATGCTTCCGCCGGTCCAGGCACGTCGCCAGTTGCGAAAATATGAAGTGGTTATAAATAGCTTACGTGCAGCAGCCGGCAACGTCAAGCGTACGCGCCCGCCCTTCATCCGCTCCGGCTTGCGAGCAGGATCAACGGCCGTTGAGCGGCTTCGCACCGATCGAGGTTCCTAAACATGCCCGAAGTCATTTTCACCGGGCCCGCCGGCCGCATCGAAGGCCGTTACCATCCGGCGCGGCAGAAGAACGCGCCGATCGGCATCGTGCTGCATCCGCATCCGCAGTTCGGCGGCACGATGAACCACCAGATCGTCTACCAGATCTACTACGCCTTCGTGCACCGCGGCTTTTCGGCGCTGCGCTTCAACTTCCGCGGCGTCGGCCGCAGCCAGGGCGGCTTCGACCACGGCATCGGCGAACTGTCGGACGCCGCCTCCGCGCTCGACTGGGCGCAGACGATCAATCCCGAGGCGCGCAGCTGCTGGATCGCCGGCTTCTCGTTCGGCGCCTGGATCGGCATGCAGCTTCTGATGCGCCGGCCGGAAATCGAAGGCTTCATCTCGATCGCGCCGCCGGCCAATCTCTACGACTTCTCGTTCCTGGCGCCCTGCCCGTCGTCGGGCCTGATCATCCACGGCGACAAGGATGCGGTGGTGCCGCACACGCGACGTCACCACGCTGGTCGAGAAGCTCAAGACCCAGAAGGGCATCGTCATCGAGCAGAAGGTCATCCCCGGCGCCAACCATTTCTTCGACGGCAAGGTCGAGCCGCTGATGGAGTCGATCAGCGGCTATCTCGACAAGCGGCTCGGCACCAAGGGCGGACGGGCCAACAGCGCGGCATAGACCCGAGCTGCAGGAAGCCTAATTTCTCTTCATGGAGAAGCCTCAGCCCAGATATCCGGATATTTCAGACATTCTCGCTCTGAAAGCTTCCAGACGACGGCAGCGTGCCGCCCTCAGCTTTGCGGAGAAATTGTCTATTTTGGATGCTCTCAAAGCGCGCGTTCAGCCGATTATTCAGGCTCGTGATGCTCGCAGGCGGCGTGAGGTGCAACGGCTGTCTCCCGGGGCTTAGGCGCCAACCATTGACAAGTGGCTCAAGGGCGACCGGCGCACCACGGCGGCGTAGGGCGCTGGCATAGCAAGCCAGAGTGCGTATGAGCGCGGCCAATTAAAACCGCGCTTGGATCCCTCATGACATTGCCGCTGCCTTTTTGACGCTCCCGACGGCTAAGAAAAGCGAGAGCGGCCGACTGGCAAATGAGTGAAATCCCTGGTGCCGGTAGAAGCCAAACGCATCTTCGTCCTTCGCCTCCACGATTAGCGCAAACGCTTTCACGTCGCCGTTGAGAACGCGCAACGCCGCATCGGCGATCAGCGCGCTGCCAAGCCCCTGGCGATGAAAACCTCGATCGACGGCAAGGCGGCCGACCAGCGCCGCCGGCAAGATCGGATAACGCGGTAGGCGTTTGCGCACCTCCGCCGGAAGGTCGTTGGCCGGCACGCTTGTTGCCGCAAGTGTGTAGTAGCCGGCAATCCTGGTCGTCGCCGCCTCTACGGCAACGAAGCAACTCGCCATGAGCCGCTTCACGTCCTGCGAGGCCTGTTCGCGCAAATAGCGGTCAAGCGGCGGCGCCCCGCAAGCGAAGGCCGAACGATCATGAGCGCCGAGCGGCTCGATGACGAACCGCTGCTTCACCGCAACTCTTTGATCAACTCACGGTGACGGCGGAAAGCGCGGCGCAGCGCGGGTGTCGGCTTGGACGGATTGAGGATCGCCGCCGCAAAGGCGCGTTGATCCTCGACCGAAAGCCGGATGATGTGCGCCCGTTCGATGGTCCGGTTGGCCGCTTCCTCGGCGGCAGCGACCACGAAGTCGCTGACGCTGCGTCCTTGAATTTCAGCGGCGCGTCTGACGATCGCGAGCGCATCGGGGACGATGCGCGCTTCGATGCGGGCGGTGCGGGTGCGCTCTGGAGGCATCACGGATTCTCTCAGCTCACCCTAATGTACGGCATTTTACCGGACATTTCAAGAGCAGCGCGCGATGGCGAAACACAAGAGCAAAACTGGCATCGTCATCGGGCAAAAGGTCGTGTTCGGCGTCAACCGCTTCATCGACGGCAAGATCGAGCCGCTGATGCAGTCGATCAGCGGCTATCTCGACAAGCGGCTCGGCAAGACCGGGCGGACGACGACCGCGGCGTAATTCAATCGCGCATCCCAGGTGCGCTTGCAATTGGCGCGCCCCCGCCGTTCAATGGGTTGAACAGAAACCCAAAAATGGATCGGGGGGATAATCATGCGTCACACGCGTCTTATTGCCGGCTGTCTGACCATCGCGGCTGCCAGTCTGGTCATCGGCTTGGGCGCCGGCAGCGCCGCCGCACAGGACACCGTCAAGATCGGCATCGTCATTCCGATGACCGGCACGTCCGGCGCGGTCGGGCGGGAAATCTCCGATGCCGCCCACCTTTATATGGCGCAGCACGGCGACACGGTGGCCGGCAAGAAGATCGAGCTGATCGTCAAAGACGACGCCAGCGTGCCCGACAACGCCAAGCGGCTGGCGCAGGAACTGATCGTCAACGACAAAGTCAGCTTCCTCGGCGCCGGGCTCACCCCGAGCTCAATGGCAATGGCGCCGATCGCCACCGAGGGCAAGGTTCCGACGGTGGTGATGGTGTCCGGCACTTCGGTCGTCACCGAAAAGTCGCCCTATTACGTGCGCACCAGTTTCACGCTCGGCCAGCAGTCCGGCATCATCGCCGATTGGGCGATCGAGAACGGCAGCAAGAAAGCGGTCATGATCCTGTCCGACTGGGCGCCCGGCGCCGAAGCCGGCAAGGTCTTTGCCAGCAACTTCACCAAGGGCGGCGGCCAAGTGCTCGATACGCTCAAAGTGCCGCTCGCCAATCCGGACTTCTCGCCGTTCCTGCAGCGCGCCCACGATCTCCAACCCGACACGCTGTTCGTCTTTGTGCCGGCCGGCCAGGCCGGGACCTTCGCCAAGCAATTCGCCGAGCGCGGGTTGGAAAAATCGGGCATCAAGCTCATCGGACCGGGCGACATCGCCGACGACGACGATCTGCCGACCACCGGCGACACGCTCCTCGGCGTCGTCACCGCGGGGCTTTATTCGGCGGCGCACCCCTCGCAGTTCAACAAGGACTATGTCGCGGCCTACAAAAAGGCCACCGGCCATCGCGCCAATTTCATCTCGGTCGGCGGCTATGACGGCATGCATTTGATCTACGCCGCGCTCAAAGCCACCAACGGCAGCACCGACGCCGACGCGGTCATCGGCGCGATGAAAGGCATGAAGTGGGAAAGCCCGCGCGGCCCGATCTCGATCGATCCGGCGACCCGCGACATCGTGCAGAACATTTATATCCGCAAAGTCCAGATGGTGAATGGCGAGCCCTGGGCGATCGAGTTCAAAACCTTCCCGGCGGTGAAGGATCCGCTCAAGGAGGCGGCGGCGAAGTAGGCGGCGCGGCGCCATGCGCGGCGTAACCTTCCTCGGCGAACGCAAGCTTGCGCTCGCCGAATTTCCGGACCCGACGCCGGGGCCGCACGATGTCGTCGTCGCGATCAAGGCGTCGGGCATGTGCGGCAGCGATCTGAAACCCTATCGCGCCTCGGGCGGCTCCGCGGCGCTCGGGCTCGGCAAAGTCTCAGGCCCGGTCATCGCCGGACATGAGCCGTGCGGCGTCGTGGCGGCGGCCGGCAGCGCGGTCGATGAGCGCATGGCCCGCATCGGCACGCGCGTCATGGTGCATCACTATGCCGGCTGCGGCACCTGCCGGCACTGCCAGACCGGCTGGACGCAGATGTGCTCCAGCGGCAGCACGGTTTACGGCATCACCGGCCACGGCGCGCATGCGCCTTACATGAAAGTCCCGGCGACGACGCTGGTGCCGTTGCCGGACGCATTGCAGCTTTGCCACCGGGGCTGCGATTTCATGCGGCACCGGCACCGCCTATCAGGCGCTGCGGCGCATGAAGCTTGCCGGCGGCGACACCATCGCCGTGGTCGGCCAGGGGCCGGTCGGCCTGTCGGCGACGCAGCTTGCCGCGGCGATGGGCGCCCGCGTCATCGCGCTCGACGTCAGCGCCGAGCGGCTGGCGCGCGCCAAGGAATTCGGCGCCGAGGCCTTGATCGATCCGACGGCCGACGATGCGATCGCCGCCATCAGGACGCTCACCCACGGCGCCGGCGCCGATATGACACTCGACACCTCCGGCACCGCCGACGGACGACTGGTCGCGGTGCGCGGCACGCGCGACTTGGGGCACAGCCTGCTTTGTCGGCGAAGGCGGCGACGTCACCATCGACGTCAGCCCGCAGATGCTGCGCAAGCAGCTCACGATCATCGGCTCTTGGACTTTTTCCACCACCGTGCAGGCCGATTGCGCGCGCTTTGTCGCCGACCGCAAGATCGACATCGATCATCTGTTCACGCACCGCTGGCGGCTCGACCAAGCCGACGAGGCCTACCGGCTGTTCGATCGGCAGACCAGCGGCAAAGGCGTGTTCTTGATGCAGTGAATTACGGCCGCGCCAGCACGCCGCCGGTCAGCGGGCCGGGCGCGCCGGTGGTGCCCGGAAAGCTGATCGGCAGGCCGCGCAGGCTGCGCACCGCGAGATAAGCGAACGCCTGCGCTTCGAGCGAATCGATCGACCAGCCGACCGCATGCGCCGGCTCGATCTGCGCCGGCGCGAGGCGCTCGGCCAGCATGCGCATCAGCGTCGGGTTGCGCGCGCCGCCGCCGGCGACGATCCAGGTTTTCGGCGCCCGCGGCAAAAGCGGCACGATGCGCGCCACCGCGGCTGCGGTGAGCGCGGTGAGCGTCGCCGCGCCGTCCTCGACGCCGATGCCGTCGAGCGTGTCGCCGACGAAGCCGCGAAAGTCGTTGCGGTCGAGCGATTTCGGCGGCGGCAAAGCGAAGAACGGATGCGCCATCAGAGCGCGCGATCTTCGCCGCGTCGACCGCGCCGGCCGCGGCCTTGCGGCCGTCGGTATCGAGCGGCTGCCCGGTGCGCAGCCGCAAAAAATCGTCGAGCAGCGCGTTGCCGGGGCCGGTATCGCAGGCGATCAAGTCATCGCCGTCGATATAGGTGACGTTGGCGACGCCGCCGATATTGAGCACCGCGACCGGCGGCGCGCAGAGCCAAACGCCGCACCAGCGCGCGGTGATAGATCGGCGCGAGCGGCGCGCCCTGCCCGCCGGCGGCGACGTCGGCGGCGCGAAAATCATAGACCACCGGAATGCCGAGCCGCCGCGCCAAAGCGGCGCCGTCGCCGATCTGCAGCGTCAGCCCGCGCTCGGGCCGATGCAGCAGGGTCTGGCCATGAAATCCGATCGCGGCGACGGCGCCCGGCTTGCAGGTCGTTGGCGGCGAGAAAGCTCGCCACCGCCTCGGCATGCGCATCGTTGACCAGCTGCTCGGCCTCGGCGACGATCGCCGGCCGCGCCGTGCGCTCGGTCAGGTTCGCCGCGGCGGCGGTGGCGCGGCGCAGCAGCGTGCGCTCGGCCTTGGTGTAGGGCCGGCACGCGGTGGCGCCGAATTGCGCGATCCGCTCGCCGTCGGTATCGATCAAGGCGACGTCGACGCCGTCCTGCGAGGTGCCGCTCATCAGCCCGATCGCCAGCACCGAGGCGCGGCCGGCGACGCCGCCTGCGGCAAATCCAGTGTCATTTGCTCGGACATTCGGCAAATGCCTGATCGCGTTCTTTGAATTGGCCGTCGAGACCTGTTACACCAGCCGCGCCGCCGCGGCGAGCCGCCGCGCGACCGCATTCAACCAGTCTAGCCGGACATCGATGAGCACCTACAAGTCCGATTTTCTCAACGTTCTTGCCGAGCGCGGCTTCATCCATCAGGTCTCCGAGCCCGACGCGCTGGACGCGCTGGCGCGCTCGTCAACGATCACCGCCTATATTGGTTTCGACTGCACCGCGCCGTCGCTGCATGTCGGCTCGCTGTTGCCGATCATGATGCTGTACTGGCTGCAGCAGACCGGCCACCGGCCGATCGCGCTGATGGGCGGCGGCACCACGCGGGTCGGCGATCCGTCCGGCAAGGACGAAAGCCGCCGGCTGCTGACCGACGACGGCGATCGACGAAAATCTCAAAGGCATCCGCGCGGTCTTCGCCAAATTCCTGAAATTCGAAGATGCCGGCGGCAACGCGGTGATGGCCAACAACGCCGACTGGCTCAACACGCTCAACTACATCGACTTCCTGCGCGACGTCGGCCGCCACTTTTCCATCAACCGCATGCTGGCCTTCGATTCGGTGAAGCTGCGGCTCGAGCGCCAGCAGGAACTGTCGTTCCTCGAATTCAATTACATGATCCTGCAGGCCTACGATTTCGTCGAACTCTATCGCCGTTGCGGCTGCGTGCTGCAGATGGGCGGCTCCGACCAATGGGGCAACATCGTCAACGGCATCGATCTCGGCCGCCGTCTGCACAACGCGCAATTATTCGCGCTGACCTCGCCGCTGATCACCACGTCGTCGGGCGCCAAGATGGGCAAGACCGCGGCCGGCGCGGTGTGGCTCAACGCCGATCTGGTGAGCCCCTACGACTATTGGCAATACTGGCGCAACACCGAGGACGCCGACGTCGTCCGCTTCCTCAAACTGTTCACGGTGCTGCCGCTCGACGAGATCGAGCGGCTTGCCGCGCTCAAAGGCGCGGACATCAACGAGGCGAAGAAGATTCTCGCCACCGAGGCGACCGCGCTGGTGCATGGCCGCGCCGCCGCCGAGGAAGCGGCCGGCAACCGCGCGCACGACCTTCGAGGAAGGCGGCGCTCGGCGCGAGCCTGCCGACCGTCGAGGTGCCGCGCGCGGAATTGAAGGCCGGGATCGGCGTGCGCGGCTGCTTTCGTCAAAGCCGGGCTTGCCGCGTCCAACGGCGAGGTGCGCCGCGCAATCGCCAACAGCGCGCATCATGGTCAATGACGCGCCGGTCACCGATGACAAGATGCTGCGATCGGCGAAAGGACGTCACGGCAGACGGCGTGATCAAACTCTCGCTCGGCCGCAAGCGTCACGTCCTGCTCAAGCCGGTCTGACGTCGATCTGCTCTCAGTGAATTGTTGCTGATTGGTCCCGTCGACCGTGCCGGTCATGCGTCATCGGCATTGGCGGCGGCCGGCATGCGGCTGACTCGGATTGGCCGGAAATTCGAACACTTTGCGCAGCAGTCCCGGCGCCAGTGCCGAGAGCGGATTGACGTGGAGCACCGGATTGCCCGGCTTGCCGACCACTTCGTAGGTGACGCCGACCAGCCCTTCTTTTTCGCCGCCGAGGAACAGGCCGACCACCGGCAGCTGGCCGAGCAGATTATTGGCGCCGTAGAGCGGGATCAGCGTGCCGCGCAGATGCACGTCGTCGGCGGCATAATCGATGAAGCCGTCGATGGTGCCGCCGAGCACCGGCCCGCGCACCACGCCGTCGTGCAGCGCAAGCCGTCCGGGCGAGCGGGTGAAATTGATCTTCAAACCCGAGAAGAACATATTGTTGCGCGGCAGCGGGCTGCCGTTGGACACCGCTTGCTCGAGCTGGGACTCGTCGTGGACGGTGAAATTGCGGACGCTGAGCGTTCCGAGCTGCCCCGGATTGTTCGCCGACGGCGGGTCCATCACCGTCGTCATTTGACCGCCATCCATGCGCGAATAGACGTCGGTGAAACGAAACAGCGCGCCGGCGTCGGTGGTCTCAAGGTCGATCGCGCGCCGCCCGGCCGGCAGGCCGCGCAGGTCGCCGGTTAGACGTGGCATCGCGGCCGATCTTGGCGGACAGGCCGAGACTGCGAACCTCGCCGGCGCGGCGCGACAATTTCAGATCGAGACCGCGCAGCGCCTCGCCGTTGAAGCCGACGCACGGCGCCGAGCTTCATGTCGAGATCGATATCCGGCGGCTTTGCGGTTTCCCGGTTGCGCATCGCTCGGTCCGCCGGTCATCGCCTTGACGAAACCGCGGCCATCGTAAGCATCGCCGCGCATCGCGACGTGCAGCGCGCCGTCCGCGGCCCGCGGTCGACTTTGAGGCTGGTGTGATCGCCGTCGGAGAAACCGTAGGACGGAAAATCGGCCGATTGCAGCGCGCCCGAGCCGTCGAGCTCGATCGTGCCTTTCACGCCGCCGCCGGCGCCCTCGATCAACAGATCGTCGATGCGGACCGATTGCGGCTTGGTCGTCACGGTGAAGGTCGCGCGCGCCGGCTTGCCCGACTGCTTGACCCAGCCCGGCAAGAAACCGTCGATCTGGGCCGACGTCAGGTCGGCCGCCACCGCGAAGCGGCCGTCGCGCTCGGCCGCCGTGCCGACGCGGCCGGTGATGTCGATCGGAATGGCGCCGCTGATCGCGTTCGACGGATCGAGCCCGAGAGTGTTGCGCATCGCCTCGTCGAGCATGCCTTGAATATGGACGTCGGCTTCAGGCTCGCCGCGCAGTTGGCGGTATTCGAGACTGGCCGGCGAGCCGCCGATCTTGACGTCGCCCTTGAGCGCAAAGCCTTGATTATTGGCGCTGACTTTCAGATCCGCGGCCTCGACCTTCTGCCCCATGATCATGTGTTCGGCGGAAAAATTCGTGGCGTCGACGGTGATGGCGTAGTTCGTCGATCCCGGCGGCAGATCGGGCTTGAGCGGCATGGCCAAAGCGACCAGCGCACTCATCGTGCCGTGCGTCGTCGCCGGATCGAACGGCATCTGCGCGGCATCGCGCAGGCGGTCCATGGCCAAAAGCTCGACAGCGGCCGGCACCGGGCCGTCGATCTTAAAGTGCACGCGCGCCGGCGGCGTCGTGCGGCGCGGTGTCGGGCACTTCGAACAGACCCGACGACAGAACGAGCTTGCGTCCGGAGGGCAGGTCGGCCGTCGCTTTGCCAAGCGCAATCTGCGCATCGCGTCCGACGATGTGAACGGTGAGATCGGCGTCGTGCAGCGCCGGCAGCCCGGCGACCGGCCGGATCACGCAATTGGTCGCCAGCGCATCGAGCGTGAGCCCGTCGTCCGGAACCGGCGGACCGCTCGCCTTGAGGTTTTCCAGAGGCGAATTCACGCCGATCACCACGCGCTCGACGTTGCCGCTGACCAGATGTTCTTCGAACCAGTCGCGGACTTTGGGAACGATGAACACCGGCCAAAGCCGCTTCAACGCATCGGCCGACATGCGCGTTGCGGCAAGACCCGCGGCCAGTCGAACTTCCCCGCTCGAATAGTCGGCATTGCCGGACATGGCGACGCCGACGTCGCTGTTGCCGATGTCGCTCTGGTCGACCACGAAGCGCTTATTCACCGGATCGAACCGGCCGCTGACCGCGATATTGTTGAGCACGAGCGGGTCGCCCTGTTCATCCGGCGAATTGAGCACGACGGTGCCGCCGCCGATGCGAAATTGCCATGGTCCCGGCGACTGTGCCGGCGCTTCGACCTGGCCGAGCAGCGTGATCCGATTGCCGCCGGAAAGGATCTGGAACGGCACCGTGAGAACACGGCTGCCGGCATCCCAATTGATCTTGAACTCGGCGTGGTCAAGGCTAAGCCGGCCGTCTTCGCCCTCGTCGTCGTTGAGATAGCCGGCATCGGCGACGACGCGGCCGGTCAGCGATTGCGGCACGCCGTTCGGACCGATCACGCCGCGCAAACTCGCCGACAACGGCACATTAAGCTGCAACGATCCGTCGCCCAAGCGCGACGCCAGCAACAGGTCGTCGGCGGAAACTTGCCGGGCTTCGAGCGCAATGCTGCGGTAGCCGTCCTCCATCGGTTTGATGGAAGCGGTCAAGCCCCACGGCCGTTCCGGATTGTCCGAGCCGACCGTCACCACTATGCCGCCGCCGCGGGGCCGCCGGATGCTCAGGCTGATGTCGTTGAAAGTCCATCGCTTGCCGGTGCGCGCATCGTCGACGGTCAGCGTGCCGTCCTTTAATCCAAGCTCGCCCAAATCATGGCCGTCGAGCCCGGATTGGCTGATGCCGTCGAGCCACGACAACAGCGCGGCAATGCTCTCGCTCGGCGGGCGCGGCAGGGCGGATCGCGGCTGCGATGGCGCGGCGACCGGCGGCGACGGCGCGGCCGCGTCGGCGTCGTATTTGTCCTGCTTGACGGCTTGGCGCGTAACGAGAGCGGCGGCCGGAGCCGAACCTCCGGCGGTAGCGATCGGATGTTTGTCGGCGCCGGAGGCAAACACCGTGACGCTGCCGTCCGGCTCGATACGCACGGCCAGCGCGGCGCCGACCAGATTGAGGCTTTCGGCGCGCATATGGCCGCTGAATAGACTCAGGCCGGAGACATGGATTTCCGCCTTCGGCGCGCTCGCGACCACGGTTCCGTCGGGGTCACGCACCACGATATCGCGCACGCGCACCGCGGCGCCGCCGTTTTCGGTGCGCTCGAACTGGGTGCCGCCGACTTCGACACGCTCGCGACTGCCGAAATTTTCCTCGATCGCCGACACCAGCCAGGGGGTGAAAACATCGAGCTGGATCGGCCCGCTGGAAAGCCGCCACCACAGCCCGCCGCAACCCACCACCAGGACGCCGACAACGACTGCCGTACCGATGCCGACGCGCCGGATGAGGCGTTGATGCCGCGCCAGAAGCCGCCGATAGGCAGCCAAATAGCGGCCGTCTCCCCAGCGTTCACCACGGTGAGCTGCGGCGAGGTTACCCCGGCGTCGCGGATGAACGGTGCGGTCCCATCGCGGGGGCGGCGCACCCTGCCTGTCTTGGTTGGTCATGCCCGGTCGGGCGTCCCCCTAGTGTCCCGATCCCGAAGTTCGCACATCTCGGCGGCCCGCCAGATGCGAACTTCGGAATCAACGATACTGCAGCCTACTGGATAATTCCCCGTGAGCGATCGACACCCCTGCCCGCAGGCCTATTCCGGAGGTAGAGAAGGCCCTCCGAAAGCGTCGAAAGGAAGGCACATGGCACAAAAGACAGCACCCAAGGGGGCGCGCCGAAAAGCCCAAAACACGGCCCAAAGCAAAGGGATAGCGCGCACCAAACCGGCCAGACCAGGGCTCGATGCGACCGCCGCTATGGGCCAAAATGCGCCGAATTTCACTCTGCCCCGCGATGGCGGCGGCAACGCCTCGCTGGCCGATTTCGCCGGCCGCAAGCTGGTCCTTTATTTCTATCCCAAGGCCGATACGTCCGGCTGCACCAAGGAAGCGATCGACTACTCCCGGCTGAAAGGGCAGTTCAGCCGCGCCGGAGCCGACATCCTCGGCGTCTCGGCCGATCCGGTCAAAGCGCTGGATGCGTTCAAGCGGAAGCACAAGCTGACCATCGCGCTGGCGTCGGACGAGACGCATAAAATGCTCGAGGCCTATGGCGTTTGGCAGGAAAAATCGATGTACGGCCGGAAATTCCTCGGCATCGTGCGCTCAACCTTCCTGATCGGGCCGGATCGGCGCATCGCGCAAGTTTGGCCGAGGGTCTCCGTCGAGGGCCACGCCGCGGCGGTTCTGGCAGCCGTGAAGGCGCTTTAGGCGGCCGCGCGATTCGTTGCCGAAGCATTTACCGAAATCCGCAAAATGGCGCCAAGTTGAGGCCTGCAATTTCCTGAAAATTAACCATAAGCCGCTCAAATCCCCGCCCGGCTTGGGTGGGAGCGGCAATGTCGCAGTGGACAGCGTCTCGGTCGGCACAGGCGGCAAAAGCGCACCATCCAGCGCAGCATCCAGCGCAGCATTCGGCGCATCATCAGCGCTCATCCGCCGATTGCCGCGCATGCCTCGCGTGACGGCATTCGCCGCAAAGAGGCGCGCCTGCGGGGCGCCGGCGAGCCGGCCGGCGGCGCCTACACGATCGCGCATGCCGGACGCCAGGTCCGATTCGGTCCGGTCGCCTTCTGGATCGCGGTCGGCACCGTCGTCATCATGGCGGGGTGGTCGATCACCGCGGCGACCTATCTCGCGTTTCGCGACGACGTGCTGCGAACGCTGATCGCGCGGCAGGCGCAACAGCAATTCGGCTATGAGGATCGCATCGCCGAATTGCGCGCCCAGATCGACCGCACCACGAGCCGCCAATTGCTCGATCAGGAGCAATTCGAACAAAAGCTCGACGAGCTGACGCGCCGCCAGGCGACATTGGAATAGCGCGCCGCCGCATTGGGCAGCACCTCGCCGATCCGGCGGCGACCGGCTCGATCGGCAACGCCGCGGCCAAGACTTGGCCGAGACCCGATCGCGCTACCGTCGCCAAGCGATCGCGGCCGGCAATCGAGCGTCGGAGCAACGCTCGACCGCATGGAAGCTTCGCTCGATCGCGTCGATAGGCGGCAATCCATCGTGCTGGGCGCGCTGGCAGGACCACTACCAATCAACGCCAGCCGGATCCGCGGCGTGCTCGCCAACTCGGGCTGAAGGACGACGCCGCGCGGCGGCAGCCGGCGGCCCTTTCGTCCCCGTCAAGCTGCCGCCGGCGAGCGAGGATTTGCGCGCGCAGCTGTTCCAGGTGAATCTGGCGCGATCGCGAAATGGCCGAGCTAACCGACACGCTGCGCACCGTTCCGGTGCGCAAGCCGCTGAGCGGCGAAATCGACGAAACCTCGCCGTTTGGCGTCCGCGTAGATCCGTTCGTGCATGAGCGCGGCGATGCATACCGGCATCGATATCCGCGGCGAGATCGGCGAACCGGTCCATGCCACGGCGGCGGGAAAAATAACCATCGCCGGCTGGGACGGCGGTTACGGCAATCTGGTCGAGATCGATCACGGCAACGGACTGGCGACCCGCTACGGCCATCTGTCGCAGATCGACGTTCGCGTCGGCGACGAAGTCCGCATCGGCCAGATCATCGGGCTCGATCGGCTCGACCGGTCGCTCGACCGGACCGCATTTGCATTACGAGACGCGCGTCGACGGCGAACCGGTCAATCCGGAGAAATTTCTCGAAGCCGGCGCAAAGCTGTTCGGCGACGGGGCAAATCGTCCGCAGCAGCCACAGCGTAGTTCAGGACTGACCCACCTCACCACGAATAGCGCAGCGTCCCGGTCCCGGCGTAAGTCTGCGAGCCGGGGCCGAACTCGCCGTCGAATTTCGCCATCGCCGTCCAATTCGCGGTGAGATGCAGTTCCGCGCCGGCGGTGGTCAACGCGGAGTTTTCCGGCGGCGCGGCGCCGTTGACGGTGAAGTTCGAGCCCGGCAGCGCCTGGAACACCGCGCCGAGCGCGGGATTGCTGACCCAGTCATGCGCCCAGGCGAGCCGTCCGCGCAGAACGAGCGGCATGCCATTGAACATCGTGAGATCGTCGAAGCGGGCACCGAGCTCGCTGCTGGTGTCGGTGGCATTCATCGCATTGTAGGTCAGTCCGAAGCCGCCGCCGGTGAGATCGGTTTCGCTGTAGCCCGGCGTGTGGAAGTCCTGAACCTGCAACGCCGCATAGGGCGTGACGCCGATAATGTAGCCGGTGACCGGAAGGCCATAGCGATAGCCGACCTCGCCGCGCGCCGCATAGCTCTGGCCGTGGAAATTGGCGGTGAGCTGATCGCCAACCGCGATGCGGTTGGTGGTGAACCAGTGATTGGCGAAGGCGAGCGCGCCGGACAGATAGGCCGCGCCCAAATGCGTCGTGGCATAGACGCCGGCCTGAAAGCTGTCGCTCCTCCCGCTGCCCAGCGATTGCGCCAGATTCCAATTGGTGCCGCCGCCGCCGAGCGCAAAACCGTAATCGGTCCCCGGCATGACGTGATAGGTCCATGCCGGCGGCATAGCCGTAAACGCTGGCGGTGACATTGGTCGAACCGGCGGTGGCATTGCCGTCAGTAGGTGCCGGAGCCGCCAAAGCCGGAGCCCCAGGCACTCCAGCGCTGATCGAATGTTTGCTGCGGCGGCGGCCTTATGCAGCGCGCGGGCATAAGCGAGCGCCACATCGGGCGGCAGGTTCTGCTGCTCTTCGTCGGCAAAACCGCTCGCCCCTCCGCCGCCGGCCGCTGCTCCCGCCGGCGGTCGTCGGATCGAGCATCAGGTCGAGGAACTGCGTCATCAACTGAAACGCGCTCTTCTGCGCGCCGGTCGCGTCTTCGCCGTCGAGTTGCGTCAGCGCGTTCAGCAAGACGCGGGCCTGGAAAGATTGGCGAGATTTTGGAAGTTGGAGGGTAATGGCGATCGCCGGCAATGAGATGCAGTTGTTGATGCCGTTGAGCGACGTTTTGCTGGTTCTGGTTCGCGCCGGCCGGCGTCACGAGCAGGCGTAGGTCCCGGAAATATCGAGATCGACATCGCCGGGATTGGTCGCGTAATCGAGCGATCGACGGTGCCGGTGAAATTGCCGTTAATAGTCAAGCCCGGCGAAGGTACCCGTGCAGATCGACGGGGGCCGGAGTTGTCAGGATTTGATAGATGGTCGCGTTGTAATTGCCGAACTGGGGCGTCACCACGACCGTGCCGTTGCCGCCGAGAGCTGCCGTGCCGTTTACGACGGTCTTGGAATTGTTGCCCGCCCGCCGGGTGCGATCTGGATGCCATAGAAGCTGCCGGAATTGAAGCCGAAGATTGCCGCCGACGGTGAGGGTCGTGCCGGATGGACCACCGCTCCCGGGCGCCAGCGTGCCACCGCCGTCGATCTGAGTGTCGCCGACCGTGCCGGTGCCGCCGAGCGTGCCGCCGGTCACGGTGAGGCTCGATGCCGATGAAAGATCGCCGTTCACCAACAAGCGTACCGCTCTGCACGGTCCAAGGACTGTTCTGAGCGAAGGTATTTGTCGCCGTCCATGTCGCGCCGATCACGTTGAACGTGTCGAAGCCTTGATACTGCTGGGCCGGACCGATCGTGCTGAGGTCGAACGTGCCGCTGCCGGTGCCGCCGAGCTGGAACGTGTCGGTGCCGGTGGCGACCACGTTGCCGTTGATGACGCTGGTCGGCGCGATGGTCAGCGTATTGCCGCCAGATGCAGACGCCGCAACGACTGAAAGAAAATCGCGGGCCGCCATTCGCCGTAGAAATTGTGCCCGGCGTTGAATATCGTGGTATTGCCGTCGGTCGCGATGGCGTTGAAATCGCCGGTGATAGAGCCGCCGGCGTTATTGGTGACGGTGCCGCTCGCCATCGACAATCGCGGGGCCGCCGCTGCCGGTCGCAACCGATATGGCGCCGGAATTCGTGACATTGACGACGTTGCCGGAAATAGCGCCGGAATGCCGCGTCGATGCCGCCCGAAATCGCGCCGAAGTTCGTGATCGTGAGAGTGGGCGTTTGCGATCCCGAAACCGCGCCGCCATCGCCGCTAATGACACCGGACGCGTAGTTGGTGAGAATCAGCGTATTCGCCAGGATTGCAGTGCCGCTGAGGCTAGGAGCCGAAATCGTGCCGTAATTCGCGACGGTAGCGGCTATTGGCGTTGATACCGGATTCATCACCGGTAATCGTACCCGATGCATTGTTGGTCAACCGTCACCATACTGCTGTTATTGGAGTTGAAATCGATTCCATCGCCGCCACCACCGATGGCGTTGATGAGGCCGGAATTCGACCACGGTGCCGGTGCCAACGCCCAGGATGCCATAGGATCCTTGGATCACCCCGCCGGCGTTATTGGTTACCGAGACGACCGCTTCCGGCGTTGATCCCGGCTTCGATCAAAAATATTATCTGGAATATCGGCTATTCCGATGGTTCCAAAATTGTTGACCGTCAGCGGCCCGTTGCCATTGATGCCGAACACGTTGCCGATACCGGTGCCATTCGTCGCAATGGTACCGAGATTGTTGATTGTATTGTTATTGTTGACGTCGATGCCGATCGACGTACCGATGACCGATGCCCCAGATTGAACATTGAGCGTCAGCCCATTCTGCGTGCTATCGCCATAGCCAGTATTAATTCCAGGACCTTGATTTACAGTAGAGCCGCTGCACGTAACCGTGATGTTCGATCCGGTAGCGGGGGCGCATGCGGCCAATGCTTCCGATGTCGGCAGCATCGCGGCAGCGCCAACCAAAGCGAGCGCCGCCAGCATGAGCCGGCGCGCCGGGGCCGTCGACAGCCGCTCGGTCGCAACTATGCCGCGCCTCCAGCGCACAATTAGGCTCCTCATTGCCATCCGTGATCGAGGACGAACATCGTTTGGTGCTGATTTCAGAAAATTTTGTCGCCGGAGGTATCTGCGCACGCACGCCGCGGACGTTCAATCGTCACTGTAAAATTTTGAACACCTGTGACCGGAATGTCGCGCCTTGCCCAACAATTGGAGTTGCAGGTGACAGACGCGTGAAACAAGCGGGGCTGCCGCCCACGCCTACTCGACGTCCTCGACGTGCTTCGGCGCGGTGCCGAACGCCTTCTGCGCCAGCGCCGCTTCGGTGAACTGATCGATATCGCCGTCGAGCACGGCGCCGGTATTGGAGGTCGAGACGCCGGTGCGCAGATCCTTGACCATCTGGTAGGGCTGCAGCACGTAAGAGCGGATCTGGTGGCCCCAGCCGATATCGGTCTTGGCGGCCTGGTCGGCGATGGCCTTCTCCTCGCGCTTTTTCAGTTCGGCTTCGTAGAGCTTGGCGCGCAGCATCTGCCAGGCTTGCGCGCGGTTGCGATGCTGCGAGCGGTCGTTCTGGCAAAACGCCACGATATTGGTCGGGATGTGGGTGAGCCGCACCGCCGAATTCCGTCTTGTTGACGTGCTGACCGCCGGCGCCGCCGGAGCGCAGCGTATCGACGCGAACGTCGGCCTCGTTGATGTCGATCTTGATGCGGTCGTCGATCACCGGATAGACGTTGACGCTGGCGAACGAGGTATGGCGGCGCGCATTGGAATCGAACGGCGAGATACGCACCAGCCGATGCACGCCGTTCTCGGTCTTGAGCCAGCCATAGGCGTTCTTGCCCTTGATCTCGATGGTGGCTGACTTGATGCCGGCCTCTTCGCCTTGGGTCTCTTCGATGAATTGCACCTTAAAGCCGTGCTGCTCGGCCCAGCGCGTATACATGCGCAACAGCATCGAGGCCCAGTCCTGGCTCTCGGTGCCGCCGGCGCCGGCGTGCACTTCGAGATAGCTATCGTTGTTATCGGCTTCGCCCGACAACAGGGCTTCGAGCTGGCGGCGCGCCACCTCGGCCTTTAGCTTGCGCAACGCGGCTTCCGCCTCGGCAACGACCGTCTGGTCCTTCTCCGCCTCGCCGAGCTCGATCAGCATCACCTGATCGTCAAGCTCCTGCTCGATGCGGCTGAGCGCGCTGAGATTGTCGTCGAGCGCGGTGCGCTCCTGCATGACGCGGCTGGCGCGCTGCGGATCGTCCCACAGCGTCGGGTCTTCGGCTAAAGCGTTGAGCTCGGCAAGCCGCGCGCGCGCATTGTCGACGTCAAAGATGCCTCCTCAGCAGCGACAGCGACTGCTTGATCTGTTCGACGATGGCGGTGATTTCGGCGCGCATGTATTCAGGTTTCAGAGGTCAGTAATCAGTTATCAGATAGTGGAACTCAGCGGCTTTCACAATTCCTATTCGGATTACTGACCACTGATTACTGACTTCTGGCCTCAGTAGAATCCGCCGGTGCCGGTGCGAACGACATTGCCGGCGTCCGGGGCGCCCTGCGGCACGTTGGAAACGCCGTTGGTGGTATCGGCGCCGAGCACGGTCTCGCTGTCGGGCGGCGCCGTGCCGGGCTTGAAGGCTTCCAGAATGACGCGGGGATCGCCCGGTCCGGCGCGCATTCCGGTCTTGGCATCGACGCGGACGAGCTTGATGCCCGGCGGCACCGAAAACGGAATCGGCGGCTTGTCGACGAGCGCGACCTTCAAAAAGTCCCGCACCACGGGCGCGGCGAGGCTGCCGCCGGTGGCGCGGTTGGCGATGTGGCGCGGCTTATCGTAACCCATATAGACGCCGCAGACGATGTCGGGCGAATAGCCGATGAACCAGACGTCCTTCTCGTCGTTGGTGGTGCCGGTTTTGCCGGCAATCGGCTTGCCCACCGCGCGCACCGCAGCGCCGGTGCCGCGCTGCACGACGCCCTCCATCAGCGACGTGATCTGATAGGCGGTCATCGGATCGATCACCTGCTCGCGCTTGTCGACCAGCGTCGGCTCCGGCTGGTTTTGCCAGTCTTTGGCGTTGCAGCCGTCGCATTGGCGTTGATCGTGCTTGTAGATGGTATGACCGTAGCGGTCCTGGATACGGTCGATCAGCGTCGGGATCACGCGGCGGCCGCCGTTGTCGAACATCGAATAGGCGGTGACCATGCGCATCACCGTGGTTTCGCCGGCGCCGAGCGCGTAGGACAAATACGGCGGCAATTCATCATAGACGCCGAAGCGCTTGGCATATTCGGAGATCAGCGGCATGCCGATATCCTGGGCGAGCCGCACCGTCATCACATTGCGCGACTCTTCAAGACCGAAGCGCAGCGTCGACGGGCCGAAGAATTTGCCGCCGTAGTTTTGCGGCGTCCAGATGCCGCCGCCCTGCCCCATGTCGATTTCGATCGGCGCATCCATGATGATGGTCGAGGGCGTGTAGCCGTTATCGAGCGCTGCTGCGTAAACGATGGGCTTGAACGAGGAGCCGGGCTGGCGGAGCGCTTGGGTGGCGCGGTTGAACTGGCTCTGATCGAACGAGAACCCGCCGACCATCGCCAGCACGCGGCCGGTATGCGGATCCATGACCACCAAGGCGCCGGAGATTTCCGGCACCTGACGCAGCCGGTATTGGCCCTGCTGCTCCATCGGATCGACGTAAATCACGTCGCCCAGGGAAAGAACTTGATCGACATGCTGGATCGGCTTCGATGGCCCGCTCGCCGGCTTTGCCCACTTGACGCCGTCGAGCGGCACGATGCCGACTTCACGATCCTTGAGCACGGCGCCGGACGGGTCGCGACCCGGCTGCAGCCCGATGCGCGCCGACTGATCGTCCACTTGGAGCACCACGGCCATGCGCCAGGGGTCGATATCGTCGAGCGATTTGACGTCGGCGAGCTTGACGCCCCAATCGCCGGTCACGTCCATTTTCGCGACCGGTCCGCGATAGCCCTGCTTCTCGTCGAAATTGACCAGGCCATCGACCATGGTGTTGCGCGCCAGCATTTGCAGCTTTGGATCGAGCGTGGTGCGCACCGAGAGTCCGCCCTCGTAGAGCTTGTTCTCTCCGTAATTGTCGTAGAGATAGCGCCGCACCTCTTCGGTGAAATATTCGGCGGCAAAGACGTGGGGGCTCGCGGTCCGCACCGTGACGTCGAGCGGCTCCTTCTCTGCCTTGGCGCCGTCTGCCGCCGAGATGAAGCCGTCTTCGACCATGCGGTCGATGACGTAATTGCGCCGCGCGACCGCCTCGTCCTTGCGGCGGAACGGATTGTAATTGTTCGGTCCCTTGGGCAGGCCGGCGAGATAGGCGGCCTGCGCGATGCTCAGTTCGTGCACCGACTTGTCGAAATACAGAAGCGAAGCCGCGGCTATGCCATAGGCGCCGAAGCCGAGATAGATTTCGTTGAGATAAAGCTCGAGGATTTTCTGCTTCGAATAAGTGTGCTCGATGCGCAAAGCCAGGAGCGCTTCCTTGATCTTGCGCTCGAACGACACCTGATTGGTCAACAGGAAGTTCTTGGCGACCTGTTGGGTGATGGTCGAGGCGCCCTGCGGCCGCCGCCCGCTGCCGTAGTTCTCCACATAGAGCATGCCGGCGCGCATGATGCCGTAAACATCGATGCCCGGATGGGAGTAGAAATTCTTGTCCTCGGCCGCCACGAAGGCGTTGGTGACGAGCTTCGGTATCGCCTGAATCGGCAGATAGAGACGCCGTTCCTTGGCGTATTCGGCGAGCAGCGAGCCGTCGGCGGCATGAACGCGCGTCATCACCGGCGGTTCATAGTCCTGCAGCTGGGTGTAGTCGGGAAGATCTTTGGAGTAATGCCACAACATGCCCGCGGTCGCGGCGATACCGGCGATAAACAGGATCGTGCCCGCCGCGAACAGGAAGCCCAAAAAGCGCAGAAGCAATTTCACCGCGACACCGATTTCATTGCGATTGCCCGCCCCGTCTCGGTTCAAGGATTAGCGTGGTGCCGAGGAACCGGCCCGACCGGCCAGCCAGTGCGGCGGTACTGGCCCCTTCCCGCATACACTACTCTTTTCATTGCGTCTCGTCGCTCCGGTTTTTGTTCAAACTGAGGCCGGTGCGGATAGCCTAGTTAGCCCCCGCTCCCGCATGGACGCCGGCGAGGTGGGTCACAAAGTAGTCATTGACGGCGGATGCGATCGAATCCGCCGTGCGGTCGCGCCAGCCGTCCGAATTTAACGACTGCAGATCCTGCTTATTCGAAACATAGCCGAGCTCGATCAGCACCGAAGGCACATCGGGCGCGCGCAACACGCGAAAGCCGGCCGACCGCGCCGGGTCCTTGTTCAGGCGCGTGACCGTCTTGAGGTCGGCGACGAGTTTATGGGCAAATTGCACCGAGAAGGTCTTGGTCTCGCGCTGGGCCAGGTCGAGCAGGATGCCGGCGACGTCATCCGGCTCGTCCTTGAGATTGACGCCGGCAATGACGTCGGCGTGGTTTTCCTCCGCGGCAACGCGCGCGGCTTGCGGATCGGACGGCGTGTCGGAGAGGGTGTAGACGGTGGCGCCCTCGGCATCGCCTTCCTTGCGCGGCAGGAAATCCGCGTGAATCGAGATAAACAGCGCGGCGCCGGCCTGGCGTGCAATGCGGACACGATCGGCGAGCGGCACGAAAGTGTCGTCGGTGCGCGTCATCAGCACGCGGTATTTGCCGGTTTTCTCGACGCGTTCGCGCAGCCTTTTGGCAAAGTCGAGCACAATGTCCTTCTCGCATTCGCCGTTCGGCGCTCTCGTTCCGGTATCGATGCCGCCGTGACCGGGATCGAGAACGACCAGCGGACGCGGATCGCTGGACGGCGGCGGCGCCGCGGCCGCCGGCGGGGGTTCACTGCGAGCGAATTTTTCCTCGACCGCCATATTGCGCAGGAAAGTCTCGCGATCGGTGGCGACGAGATCGAGCACGAGGTGCGCCGGTACCCCAGGCGCTGCATCCATGACGAACGCCTTGTCGACGCGCACCGGCTTGGTCAGATCGAACACCATCCGCGACCCGCCGGGCATCACCAGCCCGAAACGAAAGGCCTTGATCAGGCCGCGCCCGGTTTCCCCGGCATGGGGCGGCAGCTGGAACGTCACCTGGGGCGTATCGAGGACGACGCGATAGGGATCGGCAAGGGTAAAGACGTGCAAGTCAATCTTGCGGTCGAGGTCCATGACCAATCGCGTCTGGCTGCCGTCGCCGCCGAGCCGCACCTCGGTCGCCACCGGATATGAGTCGGCAACCGGAACCGTGGCCGGCGCGGCCAGCCGCGGCCACCGTACCGGCGAAGAGAGCACCGAGGAGAGCCCAGCGTGCGGCTCGGACAGGCATCGGATTCCACCCCATCGAGGCCCTCTTACTGCATTAGGGACGCAGGGTTAACCGAAACCTAATTGTGGCCAGATTGTCCTTTAGTCACCGCCAATATCACCCTTTGTCCGCCAAACCTCACAGGTGACTTGCCAATTCAGTGCCGGGGGCCTTATGAAGAGGTGCTGACGGTGAAAGGTTCCGGTTGTGTCGCGTTAGGGCATCCGGCTACGTCCGCGAGTGTTTGGCTCCCCGAGAATGATGACGGGAGCGAGGCGGACGCCGCTTTCGAACCGCTTCGGCGCCAGGTGTTGGTTTTGAGTCATAACGTCAAGTGACTCCAACGGACCGGGCGACGAGACGGCGCAAAGCAACGCCGACGCCCTCGAAGATGAGGACAGCCGGAACCTCGTGCTCGACCCGCGTGCCAGTAGCGCGCCAAAGCTGCTGGTATCGGTGTCGCGCCATGCCGTGAGCGAACGAAGAAATTGCGGCCGCGCCTCGCGCTGCCGCCTCATCGCGGTTTGGAGTTCATGGTCGAGGCGCAAGTCTTAGTTCAAAACGGCCAGGGTCGCTTTACGAAACACGGCGGCGTCCTTGCGGCGCCCGTCGGACCAGGCGCCCTGCCAGCTTGCCGCGCTCGCGATTTCCGATCCGTTCCATTCACCGAGAATCGGGCGCACGCCCTCCCCCCTCGCCGACGCGGCGTGGCGCGAGCGGGCATGCCGACCCCCAAGAGATTTGCCAATGGCCAACAAAATGCTCATCGACGCGACCCATCCCGAGGAGACCCGGGTGGTCGTCTTGCGCGGCAACCGCGTCGAAGAATTCGACTTCGAATCCGCGCACCGCAAGCAGCTAAGAGGTAACATCTATCTGGCGAAGGTGACGCGCGTCGAGCCGTCGCTGCAGGCCGCGTTCGTCGATTACGGCGGCAACCGCCACGGCTTCCTCGCATTCAGCGAAATCCATCCCGACTATTACCAGATCCCGGTTGCCGACCGGCAAGCCTTGATCGACGAAGAAGAGCGCGCGCAGCGCGCCGCCGATGATGAAGCCGATCGGCGTTCGCGACGACATCGCCACCATGGCGGCCATTCCGCTGGCCGCCGCGACGCGGTGATGCGCAGCGAACCAGCCGAATCGGCCACGCGGCGAATTCGGCAAGCCTGGACCAGGAAGCGCCGCTACCAGCCGAACACGATGAGGCTGATGAGGTCGTCGAGCGTTCGGAAGGGGAGATGCTCGCCGGCACCGCCGCGGCGACGGCGTCCGAAGGCGAAAGCGCAGAATCGGCGCCGGACATCGTCGAGATACCGGCGACGCCGCCTTGGGCAGCGATGCCGAGCCGGACGAGGCGCCTACCGAGCGTGGCGAGGCGGCGACGACGGCCGAAGGTGCCGACGACGCGCATGTCGAAACCGAGCATCTCGACACCGAGCCAAACGAAGCCGGTCAGACCGCGCACGCCCTTACGGGCCGAAAACGGCGAGGACGAGGAAGCCGCTGAGGAGATCGTCGAATTGGTCGGCGGCGCGGATGCCATGGAGGAGGTCCCCGATCGCGCGTCCCGCCACCGCCGCCAGTACAAAATCCAAGAGGTCATCAAGCGCCGCCAAGTCATGCTGGTGCAGGTGGTCAAGGAAGAGCGCGGCACCAAGGGCGCGGCGCTGACGACCTATCTGTCGCTCGCCGGTCGTTATTCGGTGCTGATGCCCAACACGGCGCGCGGCGGCGGCATCAGCCGCAAGATCACCAATTCCGAAGATCGTGCGCGGCTGAAGGAGGCCGCCGCCGACCTCGAAGTGCCGGAAGGCATGGGGGTGATCCTGCGCACGGCCGGCGCCAGCCGCACCAAGATCGAGATCAAGCGCGACTTCGAATATCTGCTGCGAATGTGGGAGACGGTCCGCGACCTGACGCTCAAATCGACCGCGCCGAAGCTCGTTTACGAGGAAGGTTCGCTGGTCAAGCGCTCGATCCGCGATCTCTACACCAAAGATATCGACGAGGTGACCGTCGCCGGGCCTGAGGCCTATCGCGAGGCCAAGGATTTCATGCGCATGCTCATGCCGAGCCATGCCAAGAACGTTCACCTCTATAACGACACCCAGCCGCTGTTGTCGCGCTATGGCGTCGAAAATCAGCTCGACGCCATGTTCTCGCCGGTCGTGCAGCTGCGTTCCGGCGGCTACATCGTGCTCAACCAGGCCGAAGCCTTGGTCGCCATCGACGTGAACTCCGGCCGCGCCACGCGTGAGCACCACATCGAGGACACCGCGCTCAAGACCAATCTGGAGGCAGCCGACGAGATTTCCCGCCAGCTTCGGCTGCGCGACCTCGCCGGGCTGATCGTCATCGACTTCATCGATATGGAGGAGAAGCGCAACGATCGCTCCGTCGAACGCCGGCTGAAGGAATGCCTCAAGCACGACCGCGCCCGCATCCAGGTCGGCCGCATCTCGCATTTCGGCCTGCTCGAAATGTCCCGCCAGCGCATTCGCACCAGCGTGCTGGAAAGCTCGACGGAGAAATGCCCGTATTGCGGCGGCAGCGGCCATGTCCGCTCGGTGTCCTCGCTGGCCTTGCAGGTGCTGCGTGCGCTCGAGGAGCAACTCATCAAGGGCGCCACCCATAATCTCATCGTGCGAACGCGCCCCGACGTGGCGCTCTACGTGCTCAACCAGAAGCGCGCCCATTTGCGCGCGCTGGAAGAGCGCTTCGTCATCACCATTACGATCTCCGCGGATGAATCGGTGCGGGCGCCGCAAGCCTTCATCATCGACCGCGGCGAGCTGGTGCATACGGCCGAAGCGGCCAAAGCGATCGCCGAGCGCCCGCAGGCGCTGCCGGCGCCGCTCGAAGAGGAAGACGACCTCGAAGACTTCGGCGCGCCGGAAGGCGAGGAAGTCGAGGCCCCGGAGGTGGAAGCCGAGGCCGCGCCGGCCATGTCACCAGACCAAATGCCGCCCGAGCAGGGCGAAGGCGGTCCGCGGCGGCGGCGCCGGCGGCGGCGTGGCGGCGGTCGCGATGGCGGCGAAGGCGCTCACGAGCACGCGCTCGAGGCGCCCTACGAGCAGCAGCCGCATGAGCCCCACGATCAAGTCGGCGCCGGCGAAGCCCAAGATCGACGCCCGGCGGCAGCGGATCACGAGGTGCCGGCCGA
The DNA here is from genome assembly GCA_963714345.1 of uncultured Alphaproteobacteria bacterium. Lineage (GTDB taxonomy): Bacteria > Pseudomonadota > Alphaproteobacteria > Rhizobiales > Xanthobacteraceae > BOG-931. The sequence goes on from CAVQOD010000018.1 coordinate 93,914, forward strand.
TGACGAGCTTGCCGAGCAGCCGGGTGAATTTGCCTCGCAGGACCGTGCCGGCGAACCGCGCCGTGACGGCGGGCGGCGGCGGCGCGGTCGCCGGGGCGGCCGGCGCAATCGCCACCGCAATGGCGAGGCGGTGCACGGCGGCGACGAACGCGAGTCCCATGCACCGGCGCAAGAATTTACTGCAGGCCGAGGGCTTGATCGAGCCCGCCCCGACCGAACCCGAGCTCAAGGAGGCCGTCGCCGACCTCGATGCGGCGCCCCGCCCGGCCGTACAGACGCCGTTCGTCGCCGAGGCGCCGCGCGCCAGTGCCGCTGGAAGAGCCGGTGCGCCGGCGCTCGACGGTGCGCGAGCGCGCGCCGATCGGCGGCGCGCAAGGGGTCCGCAGCGAACAAGACGCGCTGCCGCCGTCGCAATCCCAGTTGCCGGTCTCGCCCAGCCCCGAGCCCGTCGTTACCGAAATCAGCGAGGCCGCCGAGACCGATCGGCCGCGCCGCACCGGATGGTGGTCGCGCCGTTTCGCCGGCGGCTGAACGGCGGATCGCAGCCCGTGAAAAGCGCTTCGGGTCGGATCGTGACGCAGAAGCGATCGTCGCCGAGCTGGCCAAAGATCGGGCGCGCACGGCGCAGCCGGCATCGATCGCGAGCTGGCGCTGCGCATCTACACAACGCGGCTGCTCGGCCGCGATCCGAAACTTGTCTTGCATGGCGGCGGCAATACTTCGCTGAAGACGCGCATGCGCGGCCGTCTCGGCGAGGATGCCGAGGTGCTGCGCGTCAAGGCCTCCGGCTCCGACATGGCCTCGATCGGACCGGACGGTTTCGTCGCCGTCCGGCTCGATCCGATGCGCAAGCTGCGCGCGCTGCGAATCGATCGGCGACGAAGATTTGGTCGCCGATCGAACGCGCCAATCTCATCGATGCCAAGGCGCCAAATCCTTCCGTCGAGATGATGCTGCATGCCTTTCTGCCGCATAAATTCATCGACCATACCCACGCCACCGCGGTGCTCAGCCTGATCGACCAGCCCGACGGCGAGAAAAAGTGCGAACAGGTTTTTGGCCGCCGCTTGGGCTTCGTGCCCTATGTCATGCCGGGCTTTGGCCTCGCCAAAAAAGCGATCGAGGTTTTCGAGCAGGGCAAGCCGAGCGACGGCCTCATCCTCGGCAAGCACGGCATCGTCACCTTCGGCGACAGTGCGCGCGAAGCTTACGAGCGCATGATCGAGATGGTGACGCTCGCCGAGGATTTTATCGCGCGCCATCGCAAGACCGCGGCCATCCCCGTGCAGCCGCACAACATCGCCGGCGAATCCCATGTCGCGCCGATCGTGCGCGGCGCCTGCAGCGAGAAGGACGCGACGGTCGAGGGCGCCTGGCGGCGGCTGGTGCTTGAATTCCGCGGCGGCGAGGCGGTGCGCAATTTCGTCAACGCCAAAGATTTGGCCAAAGATTTAGACCGGGTGAGCCAATTGGGCGTCATCACGCCCGACCACACCATCCGCACCAAGAACTGGCCGCTGGTTTTGCCGGCGCCGGAGAGCGGCAAGCTCGACGACTTTGCCCGCATCGCCCGCGAGCGGGCGAGCCAATTCGCCGGACGCTATCGGGACTATTTCGCGCGCCACAACAAGCGCGTCGGCCACATCAAGCACGAGCTCGATCCCCTGCCCCGCGTCGTCTTGGTGCCGGGGCTCGGCCTATTCGGTCTCGGCCGCGGCAAACGCGATGCGATCATCGCCGCCGATATCGCGCAGGCGTGGATCGAAGGCGTCGGCGATGCCGAGGCGATCGGCAAATTCGAGTCGATTTCCGAGGCCGACATGTTCGATTGCGAATATTGGCCGCTCGAACAGGCCAAGCTCGGCGCGCGCCAAAACTTGGAAAAACTGTTGCCGCTCGCGGGTCAGATCGCCGCCGTGACCGGCGCCGGCGGCGCCATCGGCGCGGCGACGGCCAAAGCCTTCGCCGCGGCCGGCGCCGAAGTCGCGCTGCTTGACGTGAATTTTACCGCGGCCGAGGCGGAGGCCGAGAAGATCGGGCCAACCGCGCTGCCGGTCGCTTGCGACGTGACCGACGCGGAGTCGGTGCACACCGCCTTCGACCAAATGGTGAAATACTTCGGCGGTGTCGATATCGCGGTGTCGAATGCCGGCGCCGCGTGGCAGGGACGCATCGGCGAAGTCGCCGAAGACGTCATGCGCAAAAGTTTTGAGCTGAATTTTTACGGCCACCAGCGCGTGGCGCAGGCCGCGGTGAAAATCATGTTGGCGCAAGGCACCGGCGGGTGTCTGCTGTTCAACGTCTCCAAGCAGGCGGTGAACCCGGGCCCGAATTTCGGTCCCTACGGCATTCCGAAGGCCGCGGCGCTCGCCTTGATGCGGCAATACGCGCTCGATTACGGCGGAGACGGCATCCGCGCCAACGCGGTCAATGCCGACCGCATCCGCTCCGGGCTGCTGACGCCGGACATGATCGCCTCGCGCTCGAGCGCGCGCGGGCTTTCCGAGAAGGATTACATGAGCGGCAATCTGCTCGGCCGCGAAGTCACCGCCGACGACGTGGCGCAGGCCTTTCTGCACCAGGCGCTGGAGCTGAAAACCACCGCCAGCGTCACCACCGTGGACGGTGGCAATATTGCCGCGGCGATGCGGTGAGTATAGTTGATTAGTTGTCGGTACCGCTGTTGTTGCGCCTTAGTTGGTGGGCCGTTGGGGATATACCCATCAAGCAAGACCTAGAATGGCTTCGAACCGTCCAGATTGAGACTGAGATAAGCGAATGCGGACGCTGATCTACAAAAGGACCCACTCCGGCGATCCCGATCCTCACACAGGCGTATTTGGTAATCACGACTGCATGGGGATGATGCGGGGATGGAGATTTGACGCGGTTATCGGCATTGGGGGCGCAGGATCAGAACCTCAGCGCCATGCCATCGCATACAAGCTAACGTGGATTGGTATCGGTCCCCGCAGGCTCGATGCTGGTCCGAAACCAAGGCTGGCGTTCAAACATTTTCTATACTTCGGAGAGCGAGGAAAGCTTCTTAAGAAGATTGCTCCGAATTTGGCTAAGCGCATGTATAGAAAAAATGTCAGGTTCCTCATCAACTCACTGTCGGCAAAAGAGAGGTCGGAAATTGCAAGAATTCTTCGCCTCGCGAAGAACGCGCCGCGCTCAAGCCAACAAGTCAGACGAAATTCCTGGATCGTCAGCGAGCGAACCAAACCCTGCCACCACCAACGCAAAGGCGGAGGGCTCGGCACATTGATAGTAAGCTGCTTTGCCGGGAAAGGGATCGGCATCGACTTCGAAATTCCAGAATGGCACGGTGAAGAAGCGCGCCCTGCTACATACAGCCGTAGCTAATCGCTCGACAAAATCACGTTCTTCAAAATCGGATAGATCTGCTTTTCCCAGCGCGTGCCGGAGAACACGCCGTAATGGCCGACACCGGCCTGCATGTGTGGTGGCGCTGCACAAATTGCGTTTGACAACACGGCGAGCGTGGCTGGGCGGCGGAATTATGCTATATTTGCATGATGAACGCCCAGGACGCCATTGCCACCCTTCGCCGCCACGAGACTGCCTTGCGCAAGCGCGGCGTGGCGCACGCCGCCGTGTTTGGCTCCGTCGCCCGTGGCGACAACCGCCCGGACAGCGATCTCGACATTCTGGTGGAGTTTGCGCCCGGCTCCGAAGGCTCGGTTTACGATTACATTCGGTTCAAGGAATACGTCGCTAGTCTGTTCGAAGGACCGGTCGACGTGATCGACCGCGCCGCGCTCAAGCCTCATTTGCGCGCGCCGACGGCGCAAAATGCCGTCTATGCCTTCTGAGACGGATATCGCCACGCTACGCGATATGCTTCGCCACATTGATCTGGCGGAGAGATTCGGCCGAGCGCGTGAGCGCGAAGGCGGCGGCGATGAGCTGATGCCGATTTATGCCGTGACCCGTTGTCTCGAGATTATTTCAGAAGCGTCGCGGCGTTTGTCTGACGAGCTAAAGGCCCGCCACGGTCAAATTCCCTGGCCGCAAATGGCGGCAGCCGGCAATTTCTACCGGCATGATTATGAGGATGTGCTGCCGCAGCGTGTGTGGAAAACCCTCGCCGAAGACATTCCCGAATTGCGCGCTGTAATCGAGCGGGAGCTTGCGAGAAGCCCTTGAGACAGTCGGCTATGCCCAGTCTCAATCGCTCGACAAAATCACGTTCTTCAAAATCGGATAAATCTGCTTTTCCCAGCGCGTGCCGGAGAATACGCCGTAATGGCCGACGCCGGCCTGCATGTGGTGGCGCTTGAGATAGGGCCGCAGCTTGTTGCACAGGTCGTGCGCGGCGACGGTCTGGCCGACGGCGCAGATGTCGTCGCGCTCGCCTTCGACCGTGAGCAGCATGGTCTTGCGGATCGCGCTCGGATCGACGCGCTGGCCGTGCCATTCGAGCTTGCCGAGCGGCAGCGCATGGTCCTGAAAAATGAGCTGCACCGTTTCCAAATAGAATTCCGCGGTCAGATCGAGCACCGCGAAATATTCGTCATAGAACGCTTTGGTCACCGCCGCTTTTTCGAATTCGCCGTTGGCGAGATTGTCGTAAAGCTCCTTGTGCGCCTTGACGTGGCGCTCGACATTCATGCTCATGAAGGCGACGAGCTGCACGAAGCCGGGATAGACGCGGCGGAACGCGCCGGGATAGCGCAGCGGCACCGACGCGGTGAGCGTGCGCTCGAACCATTCGATGGTGCGCTTCTTGGCGAGCTCGTTGACCTTGGTCGGATTGACCCGGGTGTCGATCGGTCCCGCCATCAGCGTCATCGAGCGCGGCTGCGCCGGATTGCCGGCCTGCGCCATTACCGCGGCGGCGGCGAGCACCGCGACGCAAGGCTGACATACCGCCAGGATATGCGATCCCGGCCCCATCGTTTCGAGAAACTTGATCAGGTGATCGGTATATTCGTCCATGCCGAACCGGCCGGCGGTCAGCGGCGCATCGCGGGCGTTGTGCCAGTCGGTGATAAACACGTCGTGGTCCGGCAGCATGGTGCGCACGGTGGCGCGCAACAGCGTCGCGAAGTGCCCGGACAGCGGCGCCACCAGGAGGATGCGCGGCTGCGCGGTGGCGATGTCCTTCTTAAAGTGCAACAGCGTGCCGAACGGCGTCGTCGCCACGGCCTCCTCGCGCACCTCGACCTCGCGGTTGCCGACGGTGACGCTTTGGATGCCGAACGGCGGCCGCGTGTGGGTCAGCCCGGCGCGCGCGATCAATTCATAGACCGCGGTCAGATTGCGCATTGCCGGGTGGTCGAACAACAGCGGCGCGCCGCCGGAACTGGCCGCCATGTTGGCCCAAGCCCGGATCGGCGTCATGAAATCGGATTGCAACTGGTAAGCGAGATACAGCATCCCGAGACTTCAGTTCCGGTCCACGGGCGCCATAGCCCGCCTGGCGGCGAGCACACTTCGACCCCCAACGTGTGAAAGCTAGTGCATTTCTTGTTGCACTGCGACAAGAATGTGAACATCCTGCACAATCGGGGAAGGGGGCGAAGGCGGGACTGCTCAAATAACAGCCAGCACGCCGCCGCAAAACCACCCCCCGGTCGCTAACTGCTTGAGTTAGGATGAGATTTTCAAAGAGAGCAATGGGATGTCAAAGGCCAAACTGACGCTCGCCAGCAAAAATTACGGCTCGTGGTCGCTGCGCGGCTGGTTGCTATGCAAAATGGCCAGCCTCGACTTCGAGGAGCAGCATGTCTCGACCGACGACCCATCGACGCGCGCCGAACTGCTGCTGTTGTCGCCGTCCTTCCTCGTGCCCTGCCTGATTCATGACGCGATGAAAGTGTGGGACACGCTGGCGATCGCCGAGTATCTGCAGGAGATCAATCCGCAGGCCGGACTGTTGCCGGCCGATCAGGCGCAACGCGCCCATTGCCGCTCGATCTGCGGCGAGATGCATTCGGGCTTTTCCAATCTGCGCTCGGCGATGCCGATGAATATCAAGGCGCATTTCCCCGGTTTTAAATCCTGGGCCGGGGCGCGGGGCGATATCGAGCGCATCACCGCGATCTGGCGCGAATGCATCGCCCAGTATGGCGGCCCCTATCTGTTCGGGGGAAAGCCCTGCGCCGCCGACGCCATGTATGCGCCGGTGTGCTCACGCTTTGTCACTTACGATGTCCAGCTCGACCCGACCGCGAAGGATTATTGCCGCACCATCATGGCGCTGCCGTACATGGCGGAATGGATCGACGGCGCCAAAGCCGAGCCGGACGAGCTCGAGGAGCTCGACGTCGAGTTCTGACGGGCTCGCCACGACGGCCCCCGCCGGCTATCCGTCGCTCCCTGACATATGATGAACTGCCCGCCATAAAATGGAGGAGCGCACGATGCCGGTCAGCAAAATCAACGGCGTGAACATCAATTGGCGCACGGTCGGCGACCGCGGCAAGGATAATCATCCTTGGGTGGTGATGACCACGGGCGGCCGGCGCGGCCACGACGAGTTCATCCCGCTCGCCGAAAAGATTGCCGCTTATGGCTATCGCGTCATGCTGCACGACCGCCGCAATACCGGCGCTTCCGACATTCTGATTGCTGGCGACGAGGGCGAGGAAGTGATCTGGACGCGCGACATGCACGCGCTCCTTTCCGAGCAAAACGCATTGCCGGCGTTTTTTAGCGGCTCTTCGGCCGGCGCCCGCACCTCGATGCTGTTCTATCTGCGTTATCCGCAAGCCGTGCGCGGGCTGATGTTGCTGCGCGTCACCGGCGGTCCCTTTGCCGCCGGCCGGCTGCCCGAGCAGTATTATGGACAGTTCATCCGGGCGGCCGAGCAAGGCGGCATGGCTGCGGTCTGCGCCATGGATGCCTGGAAAGAGCGGTTCGCCGCCAATGCGGCGGGCGCCGACTACATGGCGCGGCTGCCGGTTAAGCAATTCCTCGATGTGATGAAGCGGTGGAACGACGTCTTCGTCGCCGGCGCGCATTACCCGGTCATGGGCGTCACCGCCGAGCAACTGCGCTCCATCCGCGTCCCGACCATCGTCATTCCCGGCAACGACAATACCCATTCCAGCAAGAGTGGCCTCGTCGCCCATGAGCTGATCGCCGGCAGTAAGCTGCATCGGCTGCCGATCGAAGATCAGGACGTGCCGCTCATTCCGTTCCCGGACTGGGGCGCCTACGAGCCGGAGATCGCGCGCGTCTTCGCCGGTTTCATGGCGCGCACGTCGCGGCGGAAGCAAGGCGGCGTGAGTAACCCGGATTGCGAATGCAATCCGGGTTACGGAGAGCCTAATCCCACTTGGCCTGGCCGGAATACGACCAATCGACGATCCGGCCGTCGGGGTGGCCAGCGCGGCGATGTCGGCCATCTCCGCCTTCGCTCAGCGTGAAATCGAAGAGCGCGGCGTTCTCGGTCAGCCGCTCGAGCTTGCCGGTGCGCGGAATGACGACGATGTTCTGCTGCACCAGATAGCGCAGGCAGACCTGCGCCGCGGTCTTTTTGTGCGCGGCGCCGATGCGCGCCAGCACCCGTCGTTCTTGGCAATTGCCGCGGGCGAGCGGGCTATAGGCGACCACCGCCATGCCGTGCGCGCGGCAGGCCGCGATCACCTTGGACTGGTCGAGATAGGGATGGCATTCGACCTGATCGCAGACCAGCGGCTCGGTCGCGACCTTCAGCGCCTCCTCGATCAGCGCCACGGTGAAGTTGGAGACGCCGATATGGCGGGCGAGCCCGTCGCGCTTGACCTTGCGCAAGCGCGCCGATGCGTTTCGGCAAGCGGGACTTGCGGATTGGGCCAGTGCAGCAGCAGCAGATCGACTTCGCTCAGGCGCAGCCGCTCCAGGCAGTCGCGCGTGGCGCGTTCGAGTCGCGCGGGGCGAAATGCGTGGGCCAGATCTTGGTGGTGACGAACACGTCGTCGCGCTTGACGCCGGAGGCGCGCAAGCCCTCGCCGACTTCGCGCTCGTTGTCGTACATCTCCGCGGTGTCGATGTGGCGGTAGCCGAGCCGCAACGCCTGCTCGACCACGCGCGCGCAGGTGCGGCCGCGCAAGTCCCAGGTGCCGAGCCCGAGCAGCGGAATTTGCGCCCCGTTGGCCTCGACGCTGGGGATGGGCCGATTGCGCTCATGTGCATTGTAGCCCGGATTGCCGATGCAATCCGGGAGGCAAAATGTCGCGTTGAGCGAAATCCCGGATTGCGCGTTGCGCAATCCGGCCTACCGGCTTCGCGCAGCGCTTAGCGCGCTTGCCGAGCACCGCGAAGGCGGCCTCGGGCGCCTCTTCGATGACCTTGAGCAGCGCGCGGGCCGGCCCGCGCGGCGAGCGCTTGCCCTGCTCCCAGTTGCGCACTGTCTCGACCGGCACGCCGATGCGCGCCGCAAAGGCGGCCTGCGTCAGGCCGGTCCGGCCGCGCACGTTGCGGGCATAGCTGGCGTCGCTGAAGCGCGCCGTCGGCCGAGCGCGCCGCGTTGATGCGCCGCCGTCGCAATGGCACGCGGATCGCTGGCGAATGGCGCGCTCGCTGCCGTCCGGGCAGCACTTCGACCAAACGTCCGTCCGCTTTCAATCGCACGCGCAGCATGCGCTTGCTCCGCGGCTTGCCCAGCTTTGGCGCTTGCGCATCATAGCTGATTCGTCGTGGATTCAATGAGTTAGTCCGCCTCCGCACTGGCCCGCCAATGGACCATCAGGCCGAGGCAGCTCGGTCATTGGCTTAGCCAGACTTCGTCATTGCCGGGCTTGACCCGGCAATCCATGCTGCGATGACGCCCTAACGTTAGCCGCGGTCTTCGATCGCGGCGCCTCAGCGTGGACGCGCGGGTCAACGTTGCCCGAGCCGCGATGACAGCGCGGTGATAATGCCTGCCGCCAAAGCGATCTGCCCATCGCCAACCTCGCCTCGTTCCACCTGAACTGTCGCAACCGCATCGATCTTGGTTCAAGGCAAAATCGGGGACTATGCGCTGCCCTGCCCCGCCGCAGCCATCGGAGCCCTCGCCTTGCAGAACCTCCAGATCGACGGCCAGCGGCTGTGGGACGCGCTGATGGCGACCGCGCGGATCGGCGCCACGCCGAAGGGCGGCATCTGCCGGCTGACCCTCACCGATCTCGACCGCCAGGTGCGCGATTGGTTCAAGGCGCAGTGCGAGGCGCTCGGCTGCACCGTGACGGTCGACGAGGTCGGCAACATGTTCGCGCGCCGGCCCGGCAAGAACCCCGCGCTGCCGCCGATCGCCATGGGCTCGCACCTCGACACCCAGCCGACCGGCGGCAAGTTCGACGGCGTGCTCGGCGTCCTCGCCGCGCTCGAAGCGCTGCGCACGCTGCACGAGGCCGGCTACGAGACCAACGCGCCGATCGAGATCGTCAACTGGACCAACGAGGAAGGCTCGCGCTTCGCGCCGGCCATGCTCGCCTCCGGCGTCTTCGCCGGCGTGTTCACGCCGCGACTACGCCTATGCGCGCACCGATCGCGACGGCAAAACTTTCGGCGAGGAACTGCAAGCGCATCGGCTACCAGGGCGAGGAAAAAGCCGGCGCGCGCACAAGTTCTCCGCCATGTTCGAGCTGCACATCGAGCAAGGCCCGATCCTCGAGGACGAAGGCCGCATGATCGGCATCGTGCAGGGCGTGCAGGGCATGCGCTGGTACGAGGTCACCGTCACCGGCCAGGAGGCCCACACCGGCGCGACGCCGATGCGGCTGCGCAAGAATGCGCTGCTCGGCGCCGCGCGCATGATCGAGCGCATCGACGCCATCGCGCGCGAGCACGCGCCCGACGCGGTCGGCACCGTCGGCCTGATCGAGAACCGGCCGAACAGCCGCAACGTCGTTCCCGGCGAAGTGTTCTTCACCGTCGATTTCCGCCATCCCGACGACAAAGTGCTCGACGCCATGGAGGCGAAGTTGCGCTCCGCGCTCGCCGAAATTCTGCCGCCGCTGCAACTCACCTACAGCGAAGCGCGCATCTGGAATGCGCCGCCGGTCAAATTCGCCCCCGAGCTGATCGATTGCGTGCGCATCGGCGCGCGAGAAGGCCGGCTTCACCTCGCGCGACATGATCTCCGGCGCCGGCCACGACGCCGCCTACGTCGCCCGCGTCGCGCCGACCACGATGATCTTCGTCCCCTGCGCCGGCGGCATTTCGCACAACGAAGCGGAATCGACGAGCTTCGACGAATGCGCCGCCGGCGCGCAGGTGTTGCTCAACGCGGTGTTGGAGTTTGATCGGAGGCTGGGGTGAGCAAAAATGTAGGATGGGTTGAGCCCTTGCGAAACCCATCATGCAGCCTCGTCGCCCCATGATGGGTATCGCTTCGCTCCACCCATCCTACGCGCTTGCCTTATGTACCACAGGGTGGTACATAGTTACAGCGGGGGCGGCCATGATCGTGAGCTTTCGTGACGAGTGGCTGCGCGGGTTCTTCGTCGCCGATGTACGGTCGCGGAACATCCCACCGGATCTCGAAAGCCGGCTCTTCCGCAAGCTTCAGATGATCGATGACGCGAGAACCGATCAAGATCTACGGGTACCGCCGAGCAACCATTTCGAGAAGCTGCGCGGCAACCTGGCGGGATTTCATTCGATCCGCGTCAACGAGCAGTGGCGGCTGGTATTCCGGTGGCATGGCGGCCGCGGCGAAGCGGACGGCGTCTATCTCGACGACCATAGCTATAGATGAGGCCAAACCATGCTGATGACCAAACGCAAGCCGGCCACAGTCGGCGAGATTCTTGTCGAAGAGTTCATGCAGCCGATGGCGTTGACCCAGGCCGCGCTGGCCAAGGCGATGGGCGTTGCGCGCAAGCATGTCAACGAGCTGTGCAATGACCGCAGGAAGATCACGGCCGCGACCGCACTCATCCTCGCGCGCGTCTTCGGCAATAGCCCCGACTTCTGGCTCAACGTCCAGCGGCGCACCGATTTATGGGAGGCGATGAACAATCCGCGCCAGCGCAAACGGATCGGACGCGCCAAGCCGCTCGACGCGGCGGCGTGAAGCGTCGAGCGACATGATCTCAGGCGCGGCCAATGGGGGAATTACGAATTACCGAATTACGGTGACAGTGCACTCAATGCCGACGCGCGGATAACGATGCAGGCTACTCACACATCACGCCGCATCCCGCTTCGCCGCGTCCCGCCCTGGCGGTTTCTTCAGCGGGAATTACGGTGACAGTGCACTTAATTGACATTTGCCTGGCACGGCCAAGTAAGCGCCGACCAAAAATCGAAGTCGCGGAAGTGCAATTAAATGCACTGTCACCGTGGTTCACACGTGATTATCGGATGAATTGAATATCAATTCCTAGATCGACCTTGCGCCAAGCAGTGTCGGCCGTGACTGCGGTTGCACCTTCGCGCCGCGCCAGCGCAAGACAGGCTCGGTCGCCGAGCGACAGTCCTTGTCCGCGGGTGCGGACCGCGAGCAGGCCCGCCGCCTCGGCAAGGGCGCGGTCAAAATCGACGACGTCCACCTCCGCCTCTTCAATAAGCTCAAGGGTGCGGTCACGCGATCCAGTCGTCAGCACGAGCTTGGTGACGGCCTCAGCAAGATTTACTGTGGATATAACGGCTTCCCCGAGAACCTCAGCTACTCGTTCCGCTCCAGGCTCGCCGTGGATGTATGCAAGTAGGGCGGAGGCATCGAGCACAATCCTAGCCATGTCTAAACTCTGCTTCGACTTCCCGCCGCCGATCTTCAAGCAATTCGTCAACGAGGCTTACGCCCTCTGGCACAAACTCGCGCGCCAGCGCCTGCACACGGCGTGTGACCGCTTGCCGCGTCAGCAAGTGAATTTCGCCGTCATTGACACGCGCGAACAGCACGTCGCCGGCTTTGAGCGCCAATGCGTCGCTTAACGCCAGCGGCAAAACGACCTGCCGATCAGGCCCGACGCGAAATCTTGGTTCGCTTCGCATCCGAACCGAATTCTTTGATTTCCTTAGCCGCTTTTGCTTCTTCGCGAACAAGGACGTTACGCACGTGTTGATAGCGAATGCCGAGCGCCCGCGCGATGTCGGCGCGCGTCTGTCCCTTAGCTGCAAGCGCGCGAATTTTTGCAGCGGTCGTTGGCAGTTCGCGGACCGCACGGGCCAGATCACCAGGGCTCATACCTACCTCCACTATCCGATCCTTGGGTATGTAACCCACACACGATAGGTTGTCAATGGATAGTATCTAGATCATGCCAGACCCGCGTATGAGACTGAAAATATCGTCACTGCGATGGAGACGGTCTCTTGACATTCGTCCCTATTACCGTTACATACCGCCCATCTCGCCCGTAAGGACGCCGCCGGGTGACATCGGCGGACAGGGGCGAGTGCGGTTCCCGCGGGCGGGGTTGTCAGCCCCGCTCCCGGGCGGCTCCGGGCCAAAACGCCCGGCCGGCACTATGACCGGCCTGCGGGCTCATATCGCCCGCTGCACTGGGACGGCCGGGAGCGGGTAACACCCGCTCCTACCTAGTTCCGTCCCAGGAAGCGCGTGAACTGGAGCTGAGCGGTGGCGTTCGGTCGCTGCCGCAAGTGCCGTGGTGGAACGCCGACAGGCGAGCGCGCCCGATAGCGGAGGGGCGGCGCAAGCCGCCTTTCCGTGGCGCGCCCTGTGCGCCGCTTGCGTACAGGTCGTGGAATACCGCGTCTGCCGGCGTTCCATTTCCTTTTATTTATTTCTTTCGTAGCTTGGATCGGAGCGAAGTGAAATCGGGAGCGGCGATCAAAGCTCGGTCGATCGACCGCCGGATTACGGCATGCCGCGCCATCCGGGCTCCGAGGAATTTTGAGCAGTGGCCGTCGCTGTTCGACATCACTCGGGCGCGCATGCGTCGCGGGAACGGAATTCTATTTGCGCCTCTCTCCCGCCACCGGGAGAGGTCGCGAGCGCAGCGAAGCGGGTGAGGGTCTCCGTATGCGCGAGCGAATTCGCGCCCAGCGAGAAAGGTCTCACGCCACGCTCTCCGCACGCAAGCGGTTGCGAGCGGAGGCGCGGCGGAGTTGGCCGAGCCATCCTGCGCTCGCTGCGCGAGCTTCGGACGGTCCCCCTCCCCCGCTTCCGCCGACGCGCTCCGCGCTTCGGCGCACTCAAAACCCGCCGTAGCTCGCGGAGCGAGCGAAGGCGGGTCGCGGGGGCGGAAAAAGCGTCACCTTGTCTTCTCGAAAATCTCCCGCCCGATGAGCATGCGGCGGATTTCGCTCGTCCCGGCGCCGATCTCGTAGAGCTTGGCGTCGCGCAGCAGCCGCCCCGCCGGGTAGTCGTTGATATAGCCGTTGCCGCCCAGGCACTGGATCGCTTCGAGCGCCATCCAGGTGGCGCGCTCGGCGGCGTAGAGGATGGCGCCGGCGGCGTCTTCGCGCGTGGTCTCGCCGCGGTCGCAGGCGCGCGCCACGGCATAGACGTAGGCCTTCGCGGCATTGAGCGTCACATACATGTCGGCGAGCTTGGCCTGCATCAGCTGAAAGCGGCCGATCGGCTGGCCGAATTGCGTGCGCTGGTGGACATAGGGAATGACGAGGTCGAGGCAGGCCTGCATCACCCCGATCGGCCCCGCCGCGAGCACCGCGCGCTCATAGTCGAGGCCGGACATCAGCACATTGACGCCGTTGCCGACCACGCCGAGCACATTGTCGCGCGGCACTTCGCAGTCCTCGAACACGATCTCGCTGGTGTCGGAGCCGCGCATGCCGAGCTTGTCGAGCTTCTTGCCGGCGGAAAAGCCCTTGAAGCTGTTCTCGACGATAAAGGCGGTGATGCCGCGCGCGCCGGCGGTGCGGTCGGTCTTGGCATAGACCACGAGCGTGTCGGCGACCGGCCCGTTGGTGATCCACATTTTCGAGCCGTTGAGAATGTAGCGGTCGCCCTTGAGCTCGGCGCGCGTGCGCATCGACACCACGTCCGAGCCGGCGCCGGTCTCCGACATCGCCAGCGCGCCGACATGCTCGCCGGAGATGAGCTTCGGCAGATAGCGCTTCTTCTGCGCGTCGCTGCCGTTCCGCCGCAGCTGATTGACGCACAGATTGGAATGCGCGCCGTAGGACAGGCCGATGGCGGCCGAGGCGCGCGAAATCTCCTCCATCGCCACGCAATGGGCGAGATAGCCCAGCCCCGATCCGCCCCATTCTTCTTCGACCGTGATGCCGAGGAGACCGAGCGCGCCGAGCTGCGGCCACAGTTCGCGCGGAAAGCTGTTGGCGCGGTCGATCTCTTCGGCGTGCGGCGCGATCTTGGCTTGGGCGAAAGCGCGCGCCGTATCGCGCAGCATTTCGAGATCGCCGCCGAGGCCGAAATCGAGGCCGGGCAAGCTGTTGGCAAGCATCGCGCGCATTTCCTTCCGCGGCCGAGCGAGACCGGACCTGGCTTTATAGATAGCGGTATAGATAGCGGTTCGTGCGGCCGCTGTCAGGATGCCGCATTGCCGGTCCGGCCGCGCGCCGCGCGGTCCCGGCGGCCGCGCCAAAAGCTTGTCGATCGCCTCCGCCGGAACGGCTTTGGCGAACAAAAAGCCCTGCATCTCGTCGCAGCCGGCGAGCCGCAACAGCACGCGCTGCTCGTTGGTCTCGATGCCTTCCGCCAGCACTTTCATGCCGAGCGCGTGACCGAGCGTGACGATCGACTGGATGATGGCGCCGGCATTGCCGGTAGTGCCGAGCGAAGCGACAAAGGCGCGATCGATCTTGAGCCGATCGAATTGGAATTTTTGCAGATAGTTCAAGCTCGAATAGCCGGTGCCGAAGTCGTCGAGCGCAGTCGAGACGCCAAGCCCGCGCAAAGCCTCGAGCGTGTGCTGGGCTTCTTGCGGATCGTCGATGAGAACGCCTTCGGTGACTTCGAGCACCAGGCGCGAGGCCGGCATGCCGGTTGCCGCGAGCACCGCCGCCACCAAATCGATCAGCCCGCGGCTGCGAATCTGCACCGGCGACAGATTGACCGCGACGAATATATTCGGCCAGCGCGCGCCGTCGGCCAGCGCGCGGCGCAGCACGACTTCGCCGAGCCTGATCATCAGCCCGCTCTCCTCGGCGAGCGCAATGAACAGCGACGGCGCAATCGCCCCGCGCGTCGGGTGATTCCAGCGCAACAGCGCTTCGACGCCGACCACGCCGCCGCCTTCGGCGGCGACGACCGGCTGATAGTGAACGTCGAACGCGTTTTGTTGGATCGCGGCTTCCAATTCGCGCAGGAAAAAGCGCCGCTCGGCATGCTCGGCGTGGATCTCCGGCACGAAGTGACGCACCGATCCGCGGCCGCCGCGCTTGGCGGTGCGCAGCGCCAACCCGGCATGCCGCTGCAACTCGTCGCCGGTGGTGCCGTCCTGCGGCGCCTTCGCGATGCCGATGCCGGCGCTGATCTGCCAGGTCTGATCGAGGTAGAATCGGCGCGGCGAACGCCCGCAACAGCCGCTCGCCGAGTCCGTCCACAAGCTGCGCGTCATCGTAAGCGACGACGACCGCAAATCCGTCGTCGTCGAAACGGCCCAATATCGCCCCGGGCGGCAGCGCCGATTTGAGCCGTTCGGCGATATTGCCAAGCATCGTGTCGCCGCCGGCGCGCCCCAGTGTGTCGTTGAGGTCGCGAAAACCGTCGATGTCGATCAACGCCAAGGCAACGAAGCGCGCGCGGCGGGTCGCCAGCATCGCCTCGAGGCGTTCGAGGATAACGCGCCGGTTCGGCAGCCCGGTCAGCGCGTCCTGTGTCGTCAGCTTGCGGATGGTTGCGAGGCTGCGCGCGAGAAAGACCGTAAGCTGCCGCGCGGCGCGCATTGTCAGGTATGCGCCGGCGGCGAGCACGACGGCGACGACGCCGAGCAGGCCCCACAGCCAATTCATCGCGCCGATGAATGCGCGATCGGGCGCCCAGCTGAACCAGCCGACGATGCGGCCTTGCGCGTCGTGCAGCGACTGCACTTCGCGCCCGCGGTCGGCGGTCAGCGCACCGTCAAATCTGAGATCATGCAGCCCGGCGCGCCGCGCGATGCGGTTGAGTTCTTCGGCATCGAAGCGACCGGCGTCGGCGGCGCCGGCCGGCCGTTCGTCGAGTGCCGCCTGCAAAGCGGCATGCTGCTCGGCGGCAACGCGGCTGTCATTGTGTTGGGTTTCGGTGAGGCCGGTCGCGGCGCAAGCGAGTACGGCGAGCGCCAAGACCAAAGAAGCGATCGTGCCAATGCGGGCGGTCGCACCGCCGGGCACGGCGAAGCCCCTCGGCTCGCCCGATCGCCGCCGCGCCCAGAATTTGCGGGCTTCCCCAGCGGCCTGCATTCCTTACGCCCCTCAGCAACGCCAAAGCCGCAAGGTAAGCCGGCGTGATTAACGGCAAGGAAAAGCCTTAAATCATAACAGCGCGACGAATTGTAACGCCGGTTATCAACAGCGGACGCCGTCGAATTGTAGTGTTAACATGACATTAACCAGCGCAACTTTTAGTCTTTTGTTAGGGTGGGTGAGGTTTCGCGCAGGTCGTTTCGCGCGGGTCGTTTCGGGGCGGGCTTTTTCGCGACCGAGCGATGACCTGCCTTCGAGAGCGGGGGATGGCAGACTTCAGAACCGGCTTGATGACTGCAGCGCTCGCGACGGCGATGGGTCTAGCGCTCACCGCCGTGTCGGCGCGCGCCCAAGATTCAATGCCCGGCCAAGCCCCGGTTCAAGCTCAAGCCCCGGTTCAAGCTCAAGCCCCGGTTCAAGCTCAGGCTCCGGTTCAAGCTCAGGCTCCGGTTCAAGCTCAAGCCCCAGTTCAAGCTCAGGCTCCGGTTCAAGCTCAGGCTCCGGTTCAAGCTCAAGGCCAAGCCCAGACGACGGATCAGAACAAGGTCCAGACTGCGGACCACGCGCAAAACCAGGCAGAGAACATCAGTCAGGCCTGTCCGGGCAATCCCGACGCGCTGGCAACGAGCCGCGTGCTGCCGATCGATTTCAGCGCCTATCAGCAGCTCGGCCGCATGCAATATCCGGACTCGCTGCCGCTCGACGACAAGGAAGTCGTCATCACCTTCGACGACGGCCCGCTGCCACCTTATACCGATCAGGTCCTCGACATCCTCGCCGCGCAATGTGTCAAGGCGACTTTCTTCATGGTCGGCGAGATGGCCCACTCGTTTCCCGCCACCGTGCGCCGCGTTTACCAGCAAGGCCATACCATCGGCACCCACAGCGACCACCACCCGACCGGGTTTGGTAAATTACCGCTCGATCGAATGCGTGCCGAGATCGATGGTGGAATTGCCGATGTCAGTGCGGCGTTCGGCGGCGATTCAAGATACCTGGCGCCGTTCTTTCGCATCCCCGGTCTCGAACGCTCCGACCTGTTGGAGAGCGAGCTCGCCGAGCGCGGGCTGATCATCTTCTCCGCCGACGTGGTGGCCGACGATTGGCACCGCGACATCACGCCGGCAAAAATCACTGCGCTCGCCATGAGCCGCCTCGAAGCCCGCGGCAAGGGCATTTTGCTGTTGCACGATATTCACGCCAAAACCGTCGCGGCGTTGCCGGGCCTGCTCCAACAGCTCAAGCAGCAAGGCTTCCGCGTCGTCCAGGTGGTGCCGTCTGCCAGCTATGAGATGGCGATGGCGCGCAAACCCGCCGCGCGGATGCTCGCTTCAGCAATGCCCGGCGAGCTCATGATCGAGGACAATGATACGGCTCGACCGATTTGGCCCCACGCCGCCGACGATCCGACGCCCGATGCGGCCGTGCTGCCGGTGCCCGACGCAGCGGCTTTCGAGCCGGATGCCGATTTGGCGGATGACAGCGGCGCGGTGCGCTGGCCCGACATCCCACAGTCGGTGGCGGCACAGCCGGCGCCGAGCCGGGTAATGCGGAAAGGCAAGCACACGAAAGTGGCGGCGCATCCGGAGCGCCGCAAGCGCGACGTCGCCGGTTCGGCCGATCGCAAGCGGGCCGAACGGGATCGTCGGCCGGAGCATCCGCGCGCTCATGCCAGGGCCGGCGCCAACGGCCACCACGCCGGCCTCTTGAGCCGGCTCCAGGCCCTCGCCGCAGAGTTTTCGCCGGCGCAGACGACGCGGTGAGGCGGCGGTACGAAAGCGCGCCCAAAGGAGCGCGGGTCAGTAGCGAGTTACCACACATAGAAATCGAGGTCGTGAATCCCGGCATTGAATCGGAGCAATCAAGCGTCGGCGCCTTCATCGCCACCCACGGCCCGCATTTACGGTTCCTGAACCAACAATCACGAAATTGAATACGTCATCCGCATCCATGCCTGGGCGCGGACGTTCTCTCAATTAGCGGCCGCATAGCGTTTATGACCTATCCTTGAAAACATCGAATAATCAGTCGGAACACTTACCCTAGCCGAAATTGAGCGACTGGCAGCGCTGCACCGCCGGGATTGATGCCAACATCAACACTTTCCGTTGCAGATCGGAATTTGGCGCGTGGCACGACGAGGACAAGTCGCTCATGAGGGCCCGCGAACTCAATCACATAAGCAGGATTCGCGCGGGCGAGCGACCTCCTCATGCCAAGTCGCGGGTCGCCTCGTCGTGGATGGCGATAGCTGCGACTGTTGCCGGCATCGTCTTGTCGTTCGTTGCGGCCGGCGCCGTTGGACGATGGGAGAACTCGACCAGCAAAGTCGAGTTCGAAGGCGTGGCCAAGAACCAAACGATTATCCTCCAGAGCGGGATCAACGAATATCTTGCTCGCTTGTTGGCGTTGCGGACATTGTTCGAGACGTTCAACGCTCAGATCACCCGCAGCGAATTCGACGTCTTCAACACGCGCCTGTTTGAGGAGCATCCCGGCATCCTGAGGGTCAACTGGGTTCCGCGAGTGACGCGTGAGGAGCGTGTTGGATTCGAAAAAGCGGCGGTCCTTGATGGAGTTGCGGGCTATCGGATAAAGGCAGTCGCTTCTGACGGCGCTTTGCAACCCGCGCCCGAGCGTGATGAATACTTCCCGATACTCTATTCGACAGTACCGACGACCTCCGTGATCTACGGCAGCGATCTTGCTTCGCAAGTGCAAAAGCACGACGCGATTAACCGTGCGCGCGACGACGACTCGGTTGCAGTATTGCCGGATGCCGCATGGTGGGACAATCACGCAAAGGAAGGCATCTTCGTCGCGGTGCCGGTTTATCTCAAGGGCATGCCCCACGGCTCGGTAGCGGACCGGCGCCGTAATATTGCCGGCTTCATTATCGGCCGGTTCGATCTCGCGAAGCTATTGGTGACAATTCTCTCGACGACGCCGGCATCCTCGGGGGTTAATCTCGACATCTATCCGCCGGGCACGGATGTTGGCGGGCCGCCCATCCATCAACCTCTGTTTCGGCTCTCTTCGACTTCGTTGACGGAGCAGCCGATCGATAAACCTCCCGCCGAGCCACAGTGGTCAAGCGCGCTCAAGATAGGTGACGTCACCTGGCAGACACTATCGACGCCCGCTTCCGGCGGTCACCTTGCCACCGATTACAATCGCGCTCTGTTCGCGCTCGCTGCCGGATTTGTCATCACCGCGCTCATCGTCATCTATATGCGTTCCATGAGCCGATACTCGCACCGACTCGAACTAGCGAACCAGCGGGTTTTCGACCTTGCGCATCGGCTAGATACGGCCATCAACAATATGTCGCAAGGCTTAGTACTGTTCGACGCGGCGGAGCGGCTCGTCGTTTGCAATGATCTCTACATCGAGATGTACGGATTGTCGCGCGAGATCGTGAAGCCGGGTAGCTCATTCCTTGAAATCCTTCGATACCGGGCCAAGGTCGGCGATTTCTTGCGTCGCGAGCCTGAGGAGTATCGTGCCGGGCACATGGCGGCGGCGGCGCTGGGCAAGGTCACGACTTTGATCCTTGAAGGGGCGGAAGGGCGCGAGGTGCTGGTGACAACTTCGCCCATGGCCGACGGTGGCTGGGTTGCCACCCATGAAGACATCACTGAGCGGCGAAGAATTGAGGCGAAGATTGCATATATGGCGCAACACGATGCGCTGACCGATCTGCCCAACCGGTTGCAGCTCTACGAGCATTTGCGGCAAATGCTTGCGAGGCCGAAGCGGGGAGAACATGTGGCGGTGTTCTGTCTTGACCTCGATCGCTTCAAGGATGTGAACGATGCGCACGGCCATCCGGTCGGCGATCTTCTCCTTAAGTCGGTTGCGGCACGGCTGCGCCAGTGCATTCGCGATGCCGATATGGTGGCGCGCCTTGGTGGGGACGAATTCGCAATTGTGCAGGCTGGCACCTCTCAACCGACAGACGCAACCTCGCTGGCGTCGCGTCTTATCGAGGTGATCGGCGCACCGTATGAGCTTGGTGGCCGTCAGGTTACGGTGGATTTGAGCATTGGAATTGCCCTCGCGCCGGGCGACGGGCTCGATCCGGACCAGCTTCTGAAAAACGCCGACCTCGCGTTATATCGGGCCAAGTCAGACGGCCACGGGCTCTACCGCTTTTTTGAGCCGGAAATGGATGCCCGCATGCAGGCGCGCCGAACACTTGAAATCGATCTGCGCAAAGCCGTCGCGAATGGCGAATTCGAGCTGTTCTACCAGCCCTTGGTTGATATGAAGACGGAATACGTCACAGGCTTCGAGGCGCTCATCCGCTGGCACCATCCTGAGCGCGGCATGATCCTGCCGCTCGATTTCATCGCCGTTGCGGAAGAGACCGGTCTCATCGTGCCAATAGGAGACTGGGTGTTGCGTCAAGCCTGCGCGGAGGCCGCGACTTGGCCGGGCGATGTGAAGGTCGCCGTAAATCTGTCGCCGATTCAATTCAAGAGCAAGGGTCTATTGCTGTCCGTCGTATCGGCGCTCGCGGCATCCGGATTATCGCCAAACCGGTTGGAACTGGAAATTACCGAATCCGTCCTGTTACAGGACGGCGATGCGACTCTGGCCATCCTCAACGAATTGCGCGAACTCGGAGTGAGAATATCGATGGACGATTTCGGAACTGGGTATTCCTCGCTCAGTTACCTGCGTAAGTTTCCCTTCGACAAGATTAAAATCGATCAATCGTTCATATTCGATATGTCGGGCCACAACGATAGCCTTGCGATCGTGCGGGCCGTGATCGCGATGGGCAGCGGCCTCGGCATCGCCACGACTGCCGAGGGGGTAGAGACGCCCGAGCAATTCAAGCAACTGAAATTGGAAGGATGCACCGAAGTCCAGGGCTATCTATTCAGCCCGCCGCGGCCGGCAGCGGAAGTCAAAGGGCTGCTTGCCTCCATCAATCCCGCACTCAAGGCGATAGCCTGATCCATTCTCGATGCCGAAGCCCTTGCCAAAGACGAATCCGGTCCTGATGCAGTGGACGACTCCTCCATCCGGTCTATGAGTGCCATGGATGTGGGCGCTGCTAATACGATTCCCAATTCTCGAAATTTGTGCACCGCATGAGTCCGGGGAGAGGAGTTCTTTGGCGTGCTGTTCGCGCGGCCGGCGTCATGAGCGCCTGCGGCTGATAGACACCTTGTCTAGATCGTTCTGCCCGAAGACGGTCCGGTGACGTGTGTTTGACGACTTTCGCTGCCGCCTCGCTTTTGGCGGAAGAGAAAGCGACACCTTGTCCGTCGTTGTACTATCTTTGTCCCGCCGCTATTCGGTCCAACTGCGCCACGCAATTATGCCGGACAGCTAGCTAGGTCGCACACGTGCGGACTCCGCGACTTCTTTGTAAGCCCAAACCGGAGGAACATGTATGGTCAATTCTCATGGCCATTTCGTTTGGTACGAGTTGATGACAACAGACGTGGAGGCCGCCAAGGCCTTCTACACCAAGGTCATAGGCTGGCGCACGCGGGACGCGTCGATGCCCGACACGGCCTATACCCTATTTACCGTTGGAAAGACCTCCGTGAGCGGCCTAACGGATCTGCCGGAGGAGGCGCGTAGAATGGGCGCGGCACCGCGGTGGTTCGGATATGTCGGGGTCGACAACGTGGAGGCAACCGTCGACCGGATCAAGCGCCTGGGCGGAACCGTGCACGTCCCACCGACGGAAATCCCCAACGTCAGCCGCTTTTCTGTCATCGCCGACCCGCAAATGGCAACGCTTACGTTGGTCAAGTGGCTGAACCCCGCCCAGGAGCAACCCGCCGCGTTGGGTGAACCGGGACGCGTGGGCTGGCATGAGTTGCTCGCCGCCGACTGGGAGACAGCGTTTGCGTTCTACAGCGAGCTTTTTGGCTGGCGAAAAGCAGACGCGGAGATCGGCTCGATGGGCACATATCAAATGTTCTCTGCCGGAGGCGAGACGATCGGCGGCATGTCCACCAAACCTCCCATGGTTCCCGTGCCCTTCTGGCTTTACTACTTCATCATCGACGACATCGATGCAGCGGTGGAGCGCGTCAAGGCCGGTGGCGGCCGGATCCTTGATGGCCCGCGTGAAGTGCGCCGCGGCGGCTGGATTGCGCGATGCACGGACCCCCAGGGCGCCATGTTCGCGTTGGCCGGAATGCGGAGCAACAAGGCGATCGGATATTTCGAGCCGGCCGCGACGCGCGATCCCTCCGCTGCTCGGTTTTTTGTACCCAAGAAGACCGCGCCGACGATGCGGCCGTCTGATTGTCAGACTGAACGGCCCGGTTCTGCGCCGCGGCCAAGTGCAAATTGACCGACCGGGCCCTCGACCTGGAATTCGATCCCCGTCATCTTCGCGAACAGATCGATATTCGCGGTGCCAATCGCACAGCCGCCGAGCCCCATATCAGTCGCCATCAGGTAAAACGTTTGCATCAATACGCCGACGTCCTTCAGAATAAGCGCATAGGCGATCGAGCTGTATTTCCATGATGTCCTGCCAAAGCGCGCGGCAAACGTGACCAGGATCTGGGGCACGGCGGGTGCGCCCATTGCAGACTTGGCTGAGTTCAACAGCGCTTCGAACTCGTGTTTGCGGACACCGATCGGCATCAGCGCGTGTCCGCCTGCGTCATAATGATAGAATCCTGGTGGTAGCCCTTCGCATTTGTCGACGGCCAGATAGAGCTCAAGCTCGTAACTGCCGCCCCCTGAAGGGTACGGCCTGGCGGTGTAAGTGAGCATTGGACCCCCGCGGCCGGGGTCGAGCGCCGTTTTCCATCTCGATTGGATGTGACAGGTGCTGTCGAGAAATCGTGAAAGCTCGGCGAGCGTGATCGGCCGCTGGTCGTCGAACTCGCGCGTCGAGTGACGTTCACGCAACAGCTTTGCGGCCGATGAGATTGCCTCAGGATGCGCGTCGGAGAACTTGCGCAGATCGATTTTATTTCCCGGCCAGTTCGGCCGCACCGCCGGTAGCGGAGAAATGACGCCGACATAGGGATAGACCCCGCCCAGCGGATTGGCGTGTCGGCCCTCGGTGCTGCGCGCGTGGAACAGAAGATCGTGGAAGTCCCAAAGCACGAGGCTATCGTCGCCCTCGGCCGGTCGGAGGCCATCGCCGCCGGCAGCGCCGGTCTTGAACAGGATTTGGCAGTCGACGAGCAGGGCGAGCAGCTCGATCTCCGGAAAGCCGGGATGTCGGCGCAGTCGTCTGATTTGTTGCGGTGTCGACAGCATAGCCAAGGCGGCCGCGATCTTCGGATTGCAAATCTTGAACAGCGCGCCGGCGCGCGGCGATTCCAGCACTATGTCGTTGGCGCGGCGTCGCATATAGGCGAACCGTGACAGCACAACCGCGTCGGCCTCGCGGAGCTGCGCCGTTCGCGGCCAATAATCCGGAACCTGCGGCTCGATGACGATCTGGTCCTTGCCGTTTGGCGAGCGCCCAAGGTGGTATTCCAACAAACCGCGGCCGGCCAATCGCCGGACTAATAAATGAATTTCCTTGTCAACGTTCCGGCTGGGAGACGCGAACGAGCTTAACGGCAGACCTCTGCGCAATCCCTGGGCGCGTTCCGCCGCGCTCGCGCTGAATTTGCCTAAGCTGACCGAAAAGCCCTCAAAGCAGGCGGCGATTTCGCCGCTGGTCCGCGCTTCGAGCGTGACGTGACTGCCAAGCCGGGCGAAAAGCGTTGCCGGCGCTGCACGTCGCCCACGCTTTATTCCTGGAGCGCGCAAGCCGGGGGATCTCAAGTGTGGGGGTGAAGCGGATTGAGCTCGTTTTCCGATAGCGGCCGCTCCCGCAAGCCGAGCTTGACCGGGACATCGTAAAGCCGGCCGGGCGCGAAGCGGCGATAGAAATGCCGTAATCCCGGAACGATCACTCGGACCACTGGAACCTCGATGTCGGGGCGCGTCTGATCGAGGACAAGAAAATCGAGGCCCTCACGCTTGGCGAGGTCCACGCAGGCCATGACCTGTTGGCGCGTGTCAAAGCGGCCGAAGTCTGCACAGAAGTTCAGTCGGGCCGGACCGCCGTTCGGCATCAAGTAGGGATGGTCTTGCAGGCGAAACGGACCGGAGCTGTCATTGCTGGACGCCCCCGCATCCCGGCCGCCCATGAGGCCGATGGACAGAAATTGGTTCAGCTCGGTCAGGGCGCGTAGCAATGCGATCCGCTGATCGAAGTGCGAGCCGGAACCGTATTCGATGAAATCCTGCGCGTTTTCCACCGCGTGCGACATCGCCACAAAACTTGGAATGCCGAGATCGCTGGTAATGTCGAGCACCCAAAGCCGGCGTCCCGTTTCGGCAAGCTGGATTCGCAGATCGCGGACATAGGAATCCTCGAACTGGCCGAGGTCCACTTCCGCCCGTTGCGATCGATTGTACCACCAAATTGCGTAAGAATCTCGCTCCACCAGTTCAAGGAATCCCTGGACGATCGCCTCCTCAAGCGTGTTGCCGGCAGCGCAGCCGTTGGAATCCGTGTGGATCTCGCCGGCACCCGGAGTCGCTTCTGTAAAAAAAATATAGCAGGCTGGTCGGCAGATATTTGAAGCGTCCGTCGCGCAGCGACCAGACCGGCGACCATTCGACCTCGGCCGATGGATCGAATGGCGCCGACGTCGGCGTCACGTCCTGAGCGAACATCGATGCTTGGTCGCGCCGCAATTGCGCGTCGCTGAACAGCATGACATCGTTTGGAGGAATGGCATCGCCCGCCGGGAAATCCGTAAACCGCCGCCTTACTTTGATCTCGTCGCCCTGAAAAATTCCGGAATAGCGCTCGATCGCCTCCATGAGCGCGCTGGCTTCGCCTTGCTCGGCCGTGCTGCCTTTGCCGAAGCTGCCGCCGCTCAGTCCGGCCCTGAGCTCGTTGACAGTCTCGGCGGGTCCCGAAAAATTGTGCGCGGCGTAATAGTTAGTGTTCAACGGCAGATCAACGTCGATCCGTTCAAGCCGCGATACTACGCCGGTCAGCGGGCTCACAAGCTTTTTGAAACGGGCCACCGTAGCCCTCGACGAAACAGACCGATATCCGCCACTCGTCATAATCAGCTTCGTGCCGGCGGCAAGCTCAACCGGCAGCGGTGCACGCCGCGGATCGCGCAACTTCTTATTGCCGCAGGAGGGACATTGCGGGCGGGCCGGCAAGTAATGCTTCACGATGGTCGCGCCCAACAGATCGAGGCTGATGACGTGATCGCTTAATGGCGTGCGGAAATCGGTGGCGATCGCCTTCGCGATCTCGATGGCCGCAAGCTGGATGCCGCTCTGTCCGAGCGTGTCCCGCTTGAGCGGCGAAACCGCGACGCAGCGCGCCTGTTTGCGGTCGAGCAGCGCCCTGACCTCCCGATTGCGTTTCATCCGCTCAGCCAGACAGGTCCAACAGGCGCCCTTGCCTGGACTGAACACCGGTCCCACCAAGGGGAAAACGCCGGTAGGCTGAACGAGCAGCCATGGCGTATGGTCGGACAGGTGCTGCCGGTTCAATTTCGTCAGTTGTTCGTCGAGATAATCATTGACCAGCGTCACCGTCAGGTTGGCGGAGCGCATCACGATGCGGACGCCGAGCTTATTCAGCGCGGCAGCCAATTCCTTTGCACCCTTGGTGTTGATCGATTGAATGCGCACACGGCATTTCTGGAGATTTTTCTCGGCAATCCCGGGCGGCAGGCCGAGACTCGCCCAATAGGCCGCTGCAACGCTTGTGGAAGATTCCTGTTTTGAAACAACATAGCGCCGGTCGACCAGCCGCTTTAAGGCTTCCTGGATTTTGTCGAACGGAAAATCGCGCTCCAGCTCGCGAGCGATCTGCTGAAAGCTATTTCCCGCTCCTATTGCGGACGCAAGCGCACAATAAAGCTCGCCGTGAAGAAAGAACTTCCGGTCCTCGGAATAGAGGCACACGACATCGGGCGGCAGCACATAGACGGAGAAATTCGGTGCGAACTTCGGAACGTCTTTGCTGTCAAATTGCGTAAAGCTGTTACCGCGATCACCCGTCACAAGGTCGGCAGGCGCAGCTCTAGGTTTATGGCCACCGGTGTAGATCACCATCGCAAGGCAAATATTCTTTGGGTTGCCAAAGCACCGTCCTCTAGCTCGCGGGCCAGCGCTTGTCGATATGGTTGGCCGCTCACTCGGCCGTCATTAGCAGCGCTGACCGGCTCTCCGACGCGGGTAGCAGCGCAACACGACACAGCGGCGGCCGGGTCAAGCAAGGCCCGGCCGTGACGACCTACGTCCGTCAACTAATCGGGAAAGCCTACGGTCTAGCAGGCGTGGCAACCACCCCTGGTGACACACCAGGCGCAGCCGCCGCAGCCGCCACAGCCGCCACAGCCACAGCGTCCGTAGCCGCCGCAGCCGCCGCAGCCGCGCCACCAAGCCACTCGTTCACCAAGCCGCGGCTTTGCGGCATTTTCCTTGTCGAAGACGTAGAACGTCCCCAAGCTGACGTCGCTGAGCTCTTCCTCACCAATAAAGACTTCATGACGCGGTGAGGTATTCTGAGACTGTATATCCGTTGTCGATCCGACGGTCGACGCGTATGCTCCGCCCGCCAACGACAAGGACACCCCGGCGATTCCGATCACCGGCAATGCCTTCTTCCGACGTCCTCGCTTCGAATTTTGCTTCGTTTGGCCCATCGTAGAGTCCTCTTCTACCTGCAAGCATTGCTCGACCGAATTTCGTAACACGTTTTCTATGTATTGCATAGACCAGCATACTTCATCCCGCAGATGAATGGCCTTCTTGGTTTGGCAAAGTCGCAGCAACATAGGGGCCTTGCCGGATCAACCTCGATAGGAGAAAATTCAAGTTCCACCGAGCGGTAGCCCGATGCCGGCTATGCCCTCGATTATGACGTGGCGGCGCGACGGAAAATCGGATAGCCTACGGCGCGCCTTACGCGCACTGATGCGCTATTTCCGAGAACGGGCGCGACCCAAGAGTTTGGACCGGATGAATGCCGAACGCTCGTTGCCGCCAGTCAAAATCCGCACCCAGTTGTGTTACAGTCGCCCTCATCACAAGGAGCTTCCCATGCGTCAGTTCTTCCGTTCCATCATCACCGCGTTGAGTATTGCCTGCCTTGCCGCTTCGTTCGGCACGCTCTCGCTTCATTCGGCGCTGGCGCAGATCGGCAGTCCGCAGCAGTTCAAGCAGATCGTGCTGACGCAGAAACAGATCGACGACGTGTTCGCTTCGCAGAAGGAGATGGACGCCATCACCCAAAAGCTGCGGCGAAATGCGCCGCCGAGTTCGAAAGTGATCGCCAAGCTCGATGTAGTTGCCAAGAAGCATGACTTTGCCAGCTTCGACGAATACAACACGGTCCTCGGCAATATCAGCATAGTGATGGACGGCATCGATCCGCAAACCAAGAAATATATCGGCTCCGATGCCGGGCTGAAGCAGCAGGTCGAAGAGGTGAAAGCCAACAAGAAGATGTCTGCCGCGGAAAAGAAGAAGGCGCTTACCGCTCTCGATTTTGCGATCAAGAACGAGGACCCGGAGGTTCAGAACAAGGGCAACATTGACCTCGTCATCCAGAATTACGACAAGATCGACGCCCAGCTCGGCGGGCAGCCGCACTGAGCCAAGCCGGTTGATCGGCGCACACCATCTGCGCATACGACAATGACGAGCAGAACAAAATATCGGGGCGCTCTACGAATCCGGGGTCAACGTCGCGATATTTACTAGCGGAGTTTCCGCACTTGGGATGCGTCGCGGCACAAAGGGCAGCGACGCTATGCGCCATTCAATCATGGAAGTCTTCGCAAAAAGAGGCCGCCCGAAGGCGGCCTCGCATGCGTCTATTGCGATTGTTTGATTCTGCCGCTCAGTAACAGGGAACGCAGCGGCAACCATAATAACCGCACCTTCTGACCCATCCTGGACCGCAACCATAGGCCCCGGTAGTTCCATTGCATGCCGCCTGTTTGACGATCGGCGTCGCATTCTTCAGCTGCGCGTGGAAGCTTGCCGCGCCCGGCGCTTGGGTCTGCGCGCTAGCCGTCACGGCCATCGATCCCAGCACGAGCACCACTGCCGTCAAAGTCGTCGTGAGTTTTCTCATGAGACCTTCCCCTGGTTTTGCTGAATGCCGGAGTAGAAGAAGAACACCACGGCATAATGACGACGACACCATACAGTCTTCCAGAGCCTTCGGGGAGGCCCCCGGCGCCAAACTTTTTTCGCTATATCGCTTTTGCCACATTTGAAACTGGCCCGATGCCCACGCCCATATTGGGGTTCTGCGCCCTACCTCACTACCTCACAGTGATCCGATGGCGAAAGGGTTCGCTGCTTTTCTGCAATGCAAAATGACACGAATCTGTGGTAGACTCGCTGGCATGATAATAGGTGAAGTCGTCGAGGGAGAAGGTGCAAGCCTGGCGCGCCGATTTGTAGAACACCGTTACATGCGGCTCGATGCCATGCTCATAGACCAGCCAGCCGAGCATCTCGGCCGAGCCATAGGCGCTATCGCCTAGAAGGCGGGCGGGATACAGGTCGAAGCGTTCCATCGAGCGTTCGATGATGCGTTTTGCGGCGAGAACCTCGGCCTGCCGGATCGCGGTGATCGCTTCGACATCCACGATGATCGCATTGTCGGCATCGATGAGGTAGTTGGTGGAATAGGCGAAGAATGCCTGACCACCATGGGCGCCGGTCCAACGCGCCGCGGGATCGGCCGGTGAGAGGAACTTGGGCACCACGTCGGTGGCGGCACCGAAGGCCGCATAGTAGAGCACGGCTAGAGTGTCCCAGCGCCCGGCCGGGTGCGCTGGTGGCAACCCCTTCTCGCCTTCGATGCCTCTGCCGGCGGCCCTGAGCAGACATTGAGACGGTGCCGAGCGATGTCCGTTTTCAGCGGGGTAAAGCGGACATTTCAAATCGCAACCGACATGTTCGTTTAGGGCCCGTGGCCAACACAGACCGTGCGCGCATCGATTGGGTGAGGGAATTAGCGAAAACAGACTAGTAACATCAATATCTTACTGTGGAGCTTGGTGCGGCCGAGAGGACTCGAACCTCCACGGGTTGCCCCGCTAGCACCTCAAGCTAGTGCGTCTACCAATTCCGCCACGGCCGCATGTGGGGTAGCGCGCGCGAAAGCACGCGCGGCGCCGATGTAACAGCTAGGGTATTGCGGGACAAGGCCGGCGCGCGAGACCCAGCCAAATCGGCCGCTCAGGCGCCGGCCGGTGTCCGCGGCAAGAGCTGCTTGACCTCGACGGCGATCTTGTTGCCGCTGACGATGACGGTGCCCTTGGCCACCGGCAGGTTATTGGCGAGGATGCTCACCTCGTCGTCCTCCGAGGCGTCGAGCTCGATGATGGCGCCGCGGCCGAGCCGCAGCACTTGGTGGATCGGCATGGAGCTGTTGCCCAAGACCACCGCAATATCGATCGAAACGTCGTCGAGTGTCGGCATGGCGTCCCCTGTTCCGGTTTTCGGTTTAGCAGTCCATAGTGTTGACTCCGCTATGGTTACGAGATGGTTAACACGCGTGGCGACCTGACAATCGGCCTGTTGCCCATAGCCGGCGCGCCGCCGGTCGAATGGCTGGTGAGCGATCGGCTGGTAGCCTATGACGCCGCACTAGCCGCGATGACAGCGCGCGCGGAAGCGATAGCGCGTGGCGAAGCGGCCGAGCAGGTCTGGCTGCTGGAGCACCCGGCGCTTTACACCGCCGGCACCTCGGCGCAGCCGGCCGAGCTGATCGAAGCGCGCTTTCCTGTCCATATGACCGGGCGCGGCGGCCAATTCACCTATCACGGGCCCGGCCAGCGGGTCGGCTATGTCATGCTCGATCTCAAGCGCCGAGCCCCTGACGTGCGCCGCTTCGTCGCCACCATCGAGCAGTGGATCATCGACGCGCTTGCCGGCTTCAATGTCCGCGGCGAGCGACGCGACGATCGCGTCGGCGTCTGGGTGCGGCGGCCGGATAAGGGCCAAGGAACGAGCGAAGGAAGAGCAACGGGTGACATCTTTGAGGACAAGATCGCGGCGATCGGCGTGCGCGTGCGGCACTGGGTGACGCTGCACGGCTTTGCGCTCAATGTCGAACCGGACCTGTCGCACTTTTCCGGCATCGTGCCGTGCGGCGTCAGCGACGTCCGCTACGGCGTCACCTCGCTTGCCGATCTCGGGCGGACCGTGTCGATGCCGGAAGTCGACATGGCGTTGCGCGCGGCATTCGCGCCGTTGTTCGGCGCGACCGCCGATGCTCAGATCGTGCCGAGGACCGAGAATAATTCGTCGCGCCGGCGCAGCGCCGCTTCGTCCGGCTCCGGCCTCGCGATGATCGACGAAGTCGACGCGCGCGCCGGGCGGGCCCAAGCGGCAATCCTCGATCATCGCCAGCACATCGT
Organism: uncultured Alphaproteobacteria bacterium; assembly: GCA_963714345.1. Classification (GTDB taxonomy): domain Bacteria; phylum Pseudomonadota; class Alphaproteobacteria; order Rhizobiales; family Xanthobacteraceae; genus BOG-931. Next base: position 124,597 of record CAVQOD010000018.1, read on the forward strand.
TTTCCAGCCCGATGAACAAAGCCTCGACGGCGCCGTCGCGGCGATTGCGCACCCAGCCTTGCAGGCGCCGCTCCAGCGCCGTCACCTCGGTCCAGGCGCGAAAGCCGACGCCCTGCACCCGGCCGCGGACCAGCACATAGCGGTGGACGTTCAACCGAATTCTCCAAGCTTGCGGTAGCCCTTGCCGAGCGATCGCTTCGGCAGCCATTGCTGCAAAGAAGCTATGTATTCCGCCGGCATTGCCCATTCGCGCGCTGCTTTGACCACAACCTCCATGTAGCCGGGTTTCGGTCTGCCGGTCGGTAGCCGCCGCGCGACATAGACCAGTGCCGGCCGCCGCCGGCCATCCTCAAGCACCGCCAGGATTTCGGCCCGATATTGCCCGGCTGCGATGTTCTCCCACAGGTCGAGCGTCACCCTGTCGCGCGGCGTAAGCCGCCACAGCACGCCGTGTACGGATTGCGCGTGCGCCGGCTCGATGGAGGCGTAACCATCGGACGTGATGACGAAGCGATAGTCGGCAAGCCGCGCCAGGCCGAGCGGCGCCGCCGTCGGCGCATGCTTGCGCATCACGCCGCGGTGCATGTTCGAGCCGTAGGCAAAATGCAGCATCACGTTTCGCCGGCAAGGCTCGGCCGCCGCGCCGTCCATGCTGAAAAAACAATGGCCACGACAATGGGCGCGAAGCCGATCAGCATCAGGATCACGACCAGGAGCCAGGCGAGATCGTAATGCGGCGAGCCGATCAGCGTCACAATGACGTAAAGCAGCAAAATGAGCTCGAGCGCGCCGGTTGCGCCCGCGTTGTCCATCAGGCCGTCAGTGGTGTTGAAGAAGCTGTCGGCCACGATCAACAAAAGGACGAGGGAAAGTACGTATAGCAGGCCGACTGCTGATGGCCAAGCCGCTGCTTTTGCCGGCATCGTGCAGCCGCTTGGCGTGCAGCACGAACCAAATCCAGACCAACAGAATTTGCGCGGCAACGAATGGCCACAGCCCGCCGTGCCTGATGACGTCCGGCGTGGTCAGCAAATGCGAGGCCACGCCGAACAGATAAACGCCGGCCGCGCCATAGATGAACGGCTGCGGCTTCAGCCGCCCGTTCGGCGAGAAAAGAAAGTGCACTGCCTGCATCCGGCTACCCTGGCGAAGCGGGCATCATGCCAGATTCGGCGAGGCTCGCCCTCAGGCGAATTCCATGATCACCGCGTCGACGGCGACGCTGTCGCCCGGCTTGACACGAATCTTCTTGATAATGCCGTCGCGTTCGGCGCGCAGAATGTTTTCCATCTTCATGGCCTCGATCACGGCCAGCGTCTCGCCGGTTTTGACCTCCTGGCCTTCGCTCACGCCGAGCGAAACGACCAGGCCGGGCATCGGGCAGCGCACCGCTTTCTCGCTGTCGGAGAGCTTTTTCACCGGCATCAGGCGCGCATAGCGGGCCTCACGCTCGGTATAGACGAACGCTTTGACCTCGATGCCGTGATAAGCGAGCTCGAAGCCGTTCGGGATCGTGCGCACATGCATGGCGACGGCGGCGCCGTCGATCGTGCCGGCCCAGACCGGCATGCCGGGTGTCCAGTTCGAGGCCAACAGGTGCCGCGCGCCGTCCTCGAAGGTCACAGCGATGGCTTTGCCTTCATGCTCGACGTCGGCCTGGTATTCGTCGGGGCCAAGCCAGATGGCGCGCCGCCGCTCCCGCATAAGCGTCGTATTCAGCTGGCCGGAGATTTTCCGCTTGCGCTCGCCGAGCAGGTGGTCGATCGCGGCGGCCACGCTGGCGATGGCGTGGGCCATGGCGCCCTTTGGCGGCACGCGCTCGAAACCGCCGCGAAATTCTTCGGCAATAAAGGCCGTCGAGAGCTTGCCGGCGCGCCAGCGCGGATGCTGCATGATCGCGGCAAGGAACGGTATGTTGTGGCGAATGCCCTCGATGGTGAAGGCATCGAGCGCCTCGGTCTGCGCTTCGA
>CAVQOD010000019.1:0-19270 GCA_963714345.1 uncultured Alphaproteobacteria bacterium
ACGGCGAAGCGAAGGCGGGTGAGGGGACGACGTGCCGACGGTTCTACGCTGGGGACCTTATCGCGCCTTCTTTTATTCGAATGAAGGCAATGAAGCCGCGCACGTTCACGTCAAGGCGTCAGGCAAAGAAGCCAAATTTTGGCTTCATGATATGACTATTGCGATCAATGCCGGCTTTCCTGCTCATGAAATTGCCTAGATGATTTGTGCAGATCGGAGACAAGAAAATTGGTCATATCTTGTTGAGCGCGTGGCATGAGCACTTTGGAGCTTGAGGTTGGAGACTTAAAACCGCGCGCCGTTGAATTCACGGCGAGCGAGCTTGTCGTCACGCTGATGGATGGCCGCAAGATCGCAACGCCCCTGGAATGGTATCCGCGCCTAAACAAAGCGTCGGCGGCCGAACGCGCCGATTACGAGATCATGCCGATGGGTATCCATTGGCCCATGATCGACAAGGGACTAAGGATTGCCGGTATCCTCAAAGGCCAGCGCGCTTCCTGATCTGCAATCGACCATGCAACCGTAGCCCGGACGAACAAGGCGACATCCGGGAGCGGCGGTCCCGCATATCGCTGCGCTCGTGCCGGCTACAAACGCGATGCCGTCATGGCCGGGCTTGTCCCGGCCATCACGTCTTCGGCGCGGCCATTAAGCAAGACGTGGATGCCCGCAACAAGTGCGGGCATGACCCCCCCCCCCCCTCCCCGCTTTGGTCCTCGCGAGGGGCGCTAGCGACGAAGCACTCCAGGGGGCGGCCCGCATTCGGGGCTGCATTGCTCGCTATCGCTCTCAATGACGGGTCCTGAAGCAATCAGGGCGCCTATGTGCCGTTGACGCTATCCGCACCGGACCAATACCATCGCCGTAACCAGGGAATGAAATCTCGCAATCGGAAAGTCCCCCCATGAGCCAATCTCCGTTGACACTGCAAATGCCGCCACCGCCGGAGCCGGTTGCGGTTGAGCTCGACGCCGCGACGACGGCGTTGCTGATCTTCGACATCGTCGATCCGATTTGCGCGCGTCAGCCGAACTGCACGGGGAAAATGGTGCCGGCGATCGCTGCCCTCTTGGCGCGGGCCAGGAAGGCCGGTGTTACCGTTGCCTATGGGACGCGAGCGCCGACCATGTCGAAGTGGTTGCCGGAAGTGCTGCCCGCGCCAGGCGACATCAAGATCGAAAGCCAGGCGCAAGACCGGTTCTACAAAACCGATCTCGACAATCTCTTGAAGGCCAAAGGCATTACCACGCTTATTCTCGCCGGCTGGAAGGTGAGCGGATCGGTGACCTATACGTCGGTCGGCGCAACGCTGCGCGGCTATACGGTCGTCGTGCCCGTCGATGCGTGTTTGGACCAGACCGATTACGAAATTGCCATCGGGCAGTATCAAATCCTGCATCAGAACAGTGCGAATGCCGAAAACGAGCCTTTGAAGGCTCAAGCCTCGACGCTGAGCCGCACCGATATGATCGCTTTCAAATAACGCTAGCTTCAATCGTCGCTAGCGGACTAGTGTCCCGATTCCGAAGTTCGCATGATCTGGCGGCACCTCTGATGCGAACTTCGGAATCAAAGGGACACTAGCAAATTTATGATTTTAGTGTGGGTGTTGGATTTGAAGTTCCTGCACGAGCGCGCCGCTCGATCTTAGGAACTTCAAATCCACCACACTAGTGGCTGTTGACGCTGACCGCATCCCACCAATACCATCGCTCATAACAGGGAGTGACCCGTCCAATGGCGCAACTGGTGGCGGCGTTCGGCTCGTCGCATTCGACGATGCTGGTGTCCTCGGTCGAGCACTGGCAGGAAATGTTCGACCGCGTCGACCGCCGGGCTCCGATCAACGACTTCGACGGCGTGCCGCGCACGTTCGACGAGTTGCTAAAGTCTCCGCCGCCGGATGCCGCGGCCATCATCGCCAAGGACGCGATGGCCGAGCGCCACCGCGCGACCATGGACGCCATGGACCGGCTTGAACGCGCTATTGCCGCCTCCGGCATCGACGCCTTGGTGATCATCGGCGACGATCAGCGCGAAATGTTCAAGGATGCGTTTCGTCCGGCGATCACCATTTATTACGGCGAGACCATCCGCAACGCGGCCGCCCCGGCCGAGCCGACGGCGGACTGGTATCTGCAAGACCAGCGCAAGCGGATGGAGGACAAAGAGGATCGCCACTATCCGTGCCATCCCGCACTCGGCAGAGCGCTCATCGAAGGCCTGGTGGCGCGCGATTTCGACATCACGGCGATGAAGTCGCTCTCCGCCGACCAGTTCGAAGGCCACGCCTACTCGTTCATCCATCGGCGGTTCATGCGGAAGGGGCCGATACCGATCGTGCCCGTGATTCTGAACACTTATTATCCGCCCAATCAGCCGAGCCCGCGGCGATGTTTCGAACTTGGCGCCGCAATCCGGCAGCTGGTCGAGGCTTACCCCGAGAATATTCGCGTCGGCGTTCTCGCCTCGGGCGGGCTCAGCCACTTCCTCGTCAATGAAGCGCTTGACCGCGAAGTGGTCAGCGCCTTGGAGAAGAAAAACTACGCGGCCCTGAAGGGGCTTCCACTCAACAAGCTTGTCAGCGGTTCATCCGAGATCAGAAACTGGATTGCGACGGCAGGCGCCGTGCAGCATCTGAACCTCGACTGGATCACTTATGTCCCGGGCTACCGGTCTCATGCGCTGACCGGTGTGGGCCTCTGTTTTGCCCATTGGCACTAAAAGTCTTGGGCATTAAGCAACCGTAGCCCGGATTGAGCGGAGCGAAATCCGGGTCAGCCGACGGACGTGTAACAAAATCCGGGGGAAAAAATGCGCAGCTGTGTCATCTGGCTATCGGTTCTTTTCGGGTTGTGGGCGCACGCCGCCGCGGCGGAGGACTATCCGGCCCGGCCGGTGAAAATGATCATTCCGTTTCCGGCCGGCGCCGGCACCGATCTGACGGGTCGGCTCGTTGCCGATGAGCTCGGCAAGCGTCTTGCATCAACAATTCGTCGTCGAAAACAAGCCGGGTGCGGCGGCGCAGCTTGGTACCGATTTTGTCGCCAAATCCGACCCGGACGGATACACGCTGTTATGGACCGTGTCGGACGGCCTGTCGGTTCTGCCGGCGGTCAAATCCCTGCCGTACAAGGTGCCTGACGACTTTGCGTTCATCGGCAGCATCGCGCAGCAGCCTTACACACTCTCGGTTTCCACCCGGCGGGACTTCAAGACGTTTTCGGATCTCGTCGCCTATGCAAAAAGTCATCCGGGAGGTTTGAATTACGGCAGCGCGGGGCCGGGCAGCGCGCCGCATTTGACGATCGCGATGATTGCCGCCGAAGCCGGCATCCAGATGGTCCACGTGCCCTTTGCGGGGTTGGCCCCCTCGACCAACGCGCTGGTGGCAGGCACGGTCGACGTCGGCCTGGTCATTCCGGTTCAGGCCAAGCAGCTCATCGCCGCTGGCAGCATCCGCGCGCTGGCGACTACGGGAGAGAAGCGCTCGCGCGTGCTGCCCGACGTGCCGACGCTTGCGGAGGTCGGCGTGAACGGAACGGCGGTTATCTGCTACGGCCTATTGGCGCCGGCAAAGACCAATCCGCAGATCGTCGCCCGCTTGAGACAGACGCTGAGCGACATGATGAGCGATCAGGCTTTCACCGATCGCCTTTATTCCCTGGGCTTCGAAGTGCGGCCGTTGATCGGCGACGATTATCGCGACTTTATCGTCAAGGACCTCGATAAATGGCGCGCGGTCGCCAAAGCGGGAAACATCAAGATCGAGAATTGACGATACTCGGGCAGCAAGCAAGCGACAACGTCATGAAGAAAACGAAGACCGGCGCCAAGGACGGAAAAGGCGGGGCCGTTCCCTCGCGGCTGATCGATGCGCGAATCAAGGAGCTGGGCGATTGGCGGGGCGAGACGCTCTCGCGGGTGCGAAGTCTCATCAAAGAGGCCTGCCCCGACGTCGTCGAGGAGTGGAAGTGGCGCGGCGTTCCGGTGTGGGAAGAGGCCGGCATCATCTGCACCGGCGAGACCTACAAGGAGGTCGTGAAACTGACCTTCGCGCACGGCGCCTCGCTGGACGACCCCGCGGGGCTTTTCAACTCCAGCCTCGAAGGCAACATGCGGCGCGCGATCGATATCCACGCGGGCGATAAGATCGATGCGCGTGCGCTGAAAAACCTCGTCCGTGCCGCGGCCGATTACAATCGGGCAAAGAAGCAGAAGAAAGCGCCCACGGGGCCTCGCGCGAAACCGGGGAAAAGTAAAAGAACATGAAGCCGGCCCGCTTTCGAGGGGGCTTGCAGGTGCGACGCACTTCACGATTTATTGTCCTTCATACGGTGACAAGCTCTTGACATTCGTCCTTGATATAGTTACATCGAACTCCAATCTCGCCCTGAAGGGACGCCGTCCGGGTGACGCCGGGCGGTTAGGGGTGAGAGCGGTTCCCGCGGGCGGGGCTGTCACCCCCGCTCCCGGGCGGCTCCGGGTAAAAAACGCCCGGCCGGCACGACGACCGGCCTGCGGGCTACATCGCCCGCTGCACTGGGACGGCCGGGGGTGGGTAACGCCCATCCCTACCTAGTTCCGTCCCAGGAAGTGCGTGAACTGGAGCTGAGCGGTGGCGTTCGGTCGCCCCCGCAAGTGCCGTGGTGGAACGCCGGCAGGCGAGCGCGCCCGAAGCGGAAGGGCGGCGCAAGCCGCCTTATCCGTGGCGCGCCCCGCACGCCGTATGCGTGCGGGTCTTGGACTACCGCGTCTGCCGGCGTTCCATTTCCCTTTTTTCTTTCGTTCGCGTGAACCGGAAGAATGCGCAGGCACGGAACCTATCCGTCACCCTGAGGTGGCAGCGAAACGGCTCTCGAAGGTCGTGGCCGAGCCCGGAGCCGTCTCCTTCGAGGCTCCGCTCCATCCCGGCTACAGGATACGGGCGCTTAGCCGTCGCTGTTTGACATCACTCGCGCGCGATTGCGCTGCGAGAACGGGATTGCCTTATCTGTGGCTCGCGCGGGGCGGGATGTTCATTGCCTAGGATGCCCCCTTACCGGCGATGGCGGCGTCGACTACCATCCTCGCAATCGAACAATAATTTTGGAGGGGACGGAAACCATGAGAAATTTTATCGCTGCGATCGCGCTTGCACTTCTGGCCTTTGTCGCCCCCGCTTACGCCGACACTTTTCCCTCGCGCCCGATCACGCTGATCGTGCCGTTCCCGCCGGGCGGATCGACCGATCTCGCCGCGCGATTGATGGCCGACAAGATGGGTGCGGCGCTGGGCCAGCCGGTCATCGTCGAAAACATCGGCGGCGCCGGCGGCTCGATCGCGGTCGGCCGGCTGGCGCGCGCCACGCCCGACGGCTACACCATCGACATCGGCCAGTGGGACACCCACGTCGGCAGCATCATCTACAAGATCGATTACGACTTGCAGACCGATTTTGCGCCGATCGGGCTGATCTCGATCAATCCGCAGCTTCTGCTGGCGCCGAAGGCGTTTCCGGCGGACGACATGAAAGCGCTGGTGTCGTGGATGAAGGCGCATCCGGGCGATGCGAAATTCGTCAATCAGAACGCGACCGCGCAGGTCGGCGGGCTACTGCTGCAAAAACTCACCGATACGAAAGTGCTGTTCATTCCCTATCGCGGCGCCGGACCGGCGATGACCGACCTGATCGGCGGGCAGGTCGATCTCTTGTTGGTGCAGGGCGCCGTAGCGCTGCCGCAGGTCCGCGCCGGCACCATCAAGGCGCTGGTCAATCTGGCGCCGCACCGCTCGCCCTCGATGCCGGATATCCCGAGCGCCGACGAAGCCGGCGTGCCCGGCTTCTATATGCTGGGCTGGTTCGGCTTCTTCGCGCCCAAGGGCACGCCGCCCGAGGCGATCGCCAAGCTCAACGGCGCGATGGTGACAGCGCTCTCCGATCCGGCGCTGCGCGCCAAGTTCGCCAATTTCGGGCTCGATGTCGCTTCGCGCGAGCAGCAGACGCCGCAAGGGTTTGCCGCGTTCCATAAGGCCGAGATCGAAAAATGGTGGCCGATCATCAAGGCGGCGGGGATCAGGGGCGAGTGATACTAAGTCGCACATGTCGGGCGAAGATGAAGCGAGGTCGGACAAACGCTGAGAACTAATGTCCGAAGGAACAAACAAAATGCCCAAAGCCTTTTTCGTCGTCCGCGCCACGGTCGAGGAGCGCTTGCGAAAAAAATTCGATCATTGGTATGCGGCCGACCACCTGCCAACCGCGATGGCCGCGTTCACGGCGGAAAAGGCGTCGCGGTTCTGGAGCACGGTTGAGGCCGGCGTGCATTACGCCGTCTATCAATTCGCCGACATGGGCAAGCTCGAAGCCGGCGTTAATCCGCAAAGCCTGCAGCCGCTGATCGCCGACTTCGACAAGACCTGGCCCGCCGGCGTCACCCGCACTCGCGATATCCTGACCATGGCCGAGGAACGAAGCGCGGGATAATGCGCTTCGGGAATAATATGCCGCGCAGTTTGGAAGACTTCGCCATATTCGCGGCGCCGGCCGTGTTCGTGCTGTTGTGGGCCTCGGGCTTTATCGGCGCCAAATTGGGTCTCGGTTATGCCGAGCCGCTGACGTTTCTGGCGCTGCGGATGATCACGGTGGTCGTGCTGCTGGCGCTCGTCATCGCGGCGACGCGGCCGAAATGGCCGCATGCCAACGGGCTTATGCACAGCGCCGCCACCGGGCTCATGGTGCACGGGCTTTATCTCGGCGGCGTGTTCGTCGCCATCGAGAACGGGCTGTCGGCGGGGCTGGTCGCGCTCATCGTCAGCCTGCAGCCGGTCCTGACCTCGACCGTCGCCAATCGCTGGCTTGGCGAGCGCGTCGCCGCCCGGCAATGGCTCGGCCTCGTGCTCGGGCTCGCCGGCGTTTATCTGGTGCTGCAGGCCAAGATCGAAACCGGCGAGGCGACGCCGCTTGCCTGGATCGCCGCGGCCGTGGCGCTTGGCGGCATCACCGTCGGCACGCTTTATCAAAAGCGCTTCGGCGGCGGCATCGATTGGCGGCCGGCGTTGTGCGTCCAATATGCGGCGGCGGGAGTGTTGTTCTCGCTCGGCGCGTTTTTATTCGAAACCCGCGTCGTGCATTTTACGCCGCAGTTTCTGTTCGCGCTCGGCTGGCTCGTTTTGGTGCTGTCGCTCGGCGCGGTGTGGCTACTGTATTTCCTCATTCGCCGCGCGGCGGCGACCCGCGTGGTGAGCCTGTTCTATCTCACGCCGCCGGTGACGGCTTTGATGGCCTGGGCGTTGTTCGACGAGCGGCTGGCGCCGCTGTCGCTTCTCGGCATGGCGATCTGCGTCGCCGGCGTGTTTTTGGTGAACTGGCGGCCACGCGGCGCGGCCGCGTGATGTTATCGCCAGCCGCCGCCGCCGTTCACATAGACGGTGTCGGCGGTCATGAACGGGCAGGCGTCCGAGCACATGAACAGGACGAGCTCGCCGATTTCCTCGGGCTCGCCGAAACGCTTCATCGGTACGTCGTCGAGGAAGCGCCGCACCAGGTCCGGCGACGACCCCGCCGCGTCCTGGAACGGCGTCTTGATCGGCCCGGGCGAGATCGACAAAGCGCGGATGCCTTGGGTGGCGAATTCGCGGGCGACGCCCATGGTCATCGACACCACCGCGCCCTTGGCCGCGGCATAGTGGATCGAGGAGCCCGGCCCGCCGCGCCGGTGCGCCATGCTCGCCACATTGACGATGACGCCGAACCGGTTTTTCAGCATGTGCGGCAGCACCGCCTGCATGGCGTGGAACGTGCCATTGACGTTGAGCGCGAAAGTCTTTTCCATCAGCGCATCGTCGATGTCGAGGAATTTGGCGCGGCGCAAGGCGGCGCCGGCCGAATTGAACAGGAACTGCACGCTGCCGAAGGCGACAAGCGCGCGCTCGATCATGGCGTTGACTTGGTCGCGCGACGTAACGTCGGCCTTCACCGCTAAGGCTTGACTGCCCTTGCCGTTGACGGCGGCAGCCGTGTCACGCGCGCCTTGCTCGTTGATGTCGGCGCAGACGACGTTGGCGCCTTCGCGCGCGAAGATCAGCGCCGCGGCGCGGCCGATGCCGCTTGCGGCGCCGGTGATGACGATGGTTTTTCCGGCAAAGTAATCCGGCGTTTTCGGCATGGCGTTTCCCCCGTTTTGTTTGGGGACATAGTGCCCGCTCGCCTCAGCGCCGGCAATCGGCCGCCGGGCTCGACGGTTCGACGCTCAAACAAACGCCGCTGCTATCCGGTCAGCAAACATCGTCAAACATGATCGCGCCGCTTCGCTCGAGCGCGGAATTCAAGGTGCTGATAGCGGCTTTAGGCGGCCAGCAGCCGCGCCGAGCGCAATTGCAGCAATGCGGTTTTGGCCGCTGCCGGCGCAACTTGGGTCGGCGCCACGATGCAAGCCGCGGCGGGCCGGACCACCGCATTGCGCAGATAGGGTGGCCGTTCACACCACAGATATTCGAAAATGTGGCCGCTCGATTTGTGCGCCAGGCGGATGGTCGAGCCCTCGATAGCCACGTCGAAGTTCGGTTCGCTGCCTTTGACCTTGAGGTTCGGCGAGCGCAAGCCGAACGCGGAATGCAGCACGTGATCGACGTCTTCGGAGGTGAACGGCTTATGCAGGAAGGCGCAAGCGCCACTGTCCAAGGCGGCGTCCTCGACGGCGCGGTTGCGCTCGGCGGAGATCATTACGATCTTGACCGTCGGTTGAACAAGAAGCAGCCGCTTGATGGTGGCAAGGCCGCTCATGCCGGGCATGTTGCAGTCGAGAAACACAGCGTCGAACGGCGTGGTGCGGGCGAACGCCAGCGCCGCTTCGCCGTCGCCGGCCTCGGCGACCTCGCAATTGAATAGGCTGGCATTGAGGATCCTCTGCACGATTTGCCGCACTGCCGACGAATTGTCGACGATGAGAATTTTGGCCGGTGAGGTGATGCGGCTGAAGGTCTTCATGATGGCAAGCGCGTCGCCGACGGCGAACGGCTTGAACAGGAACTCATAAGCGTGCAGCCGGATTGCCACGTCCACCGCTTCGGCCGCCGGTGGCGTCGACATCAGGGTCACGAAAGTTTCGATGCCCTGCTTTCTGGCCGACCATACCGCTTCGGTTCCTGACAGTTCTGGCATGTGCACGTCGACGAAGGCGAGGTCGACATTGGCGCCATTGAGCAAGGTCAGGCAGTCGCGGCCGTTATCGGTCGAGGTGAGCCGGACCGGCAGTTTCGACAAATGCACGGCCTCGGTGAGTATGTCTTGCGTGACGCTCGAATTGTCGGCGATCAGCATGCTGATGGTGCGGGGCATGGTGCTCCCTCCTAACCTTTGGCATCCGGCACAGGGTCAAGTCTGTCGGCCATGGTCCGGTTCGCCGGCACGTAGAAACCTGATTGCCGGTTCGCCACCAGGTCGAGATCAAATTGCGTCAAATCTAATGCATCCGCCGCAAAAGCCCGGGGTTGGCGGCGGCGTAAATTCAAGGCAGGCTGTGCCGGCGCGGGGACTGCAACTCACTTGGCGCTCGCGCCAGCTTGAGGACACGCCATGCCGTCACGCGCGCCAATCGAATATCGCGATGCCACCCCGCAAGTCCGCGTCGTGTTCGACGACATCAAGCGCACGCGGCAGGTCGCGGACGTCAACAATTTTTGGAAATATCTGGCGCACGATCCGGCGGCGCTGGAACGCACCTGGGCGAGCCTCAAAGAGATCATGGCCCCCGGCGCGCTCGACGCGCTCACCAAGGAAATGGTCTACGTGGCGGTCAGCGTCACCAACGGCTGCGGCTACTGCATCGCCAGTCACAGCGCGGCGGCGCGCAAAGCGGGCATGAGCGAAGCGATGTTCGGCGAGCTGCTGGCGGTGGTCGGCATGGCCAACGAAACCAACCGCCTCGCCAACGGCTATCGCGTGCCGATCGACCCGGCGTTCGACTAGACGCTGTGCGTTCAACCTTTGGCGTTGTTGGTGGTCTGTGGCGCGGTTCGGGTCGGCGGACCGGACTGGCCGCCGGCGGCGGGCGAACTCGACTGGGCCGTAGAGCTCGACGGCGCGGGCGGCGTGGCAAGGTCGCGTGGGGAATTGAGCCCATAGAGCACGACACTGAGGATGACCACGGCGGCGAGTGCGAATAGCGCAATGCCGCCCACGCTTGTCTTCCCGGTCGTCATTTGCAGGAATGGGTCGGGCTGCTCTTTGACTTGCGTTGGAAGTTTCGCTCGCAGTTCGGCATCGCGATCGACGTCGGCTGTGATGTTGTCGGCCATGACGAGCCTGCAAATTTGCTGTTCGGATATCGAGATAAGTTCGACGAGTGGGCTTGAGTTCCGCCAGTGGCGAACGGCTTCGAGGGGAACCGGCAAGTCTCACTTAAATGCGAAGATTTCACTTAAATGGGAAGAAAAGGCGGCAGGCCGCTTTAGGCGCTCGGCAACAGCCGGTTGCTATGCCTTTGCTCCAAAGAGCAAGAGCCGCCGGAGTGGCTAGCGGTCGCAATATGGTCCGTGGCTTATGAGCTCAGCAAATCCTGCCGATCGGCGCCAAGCGCCGCGGCGTCTCATCAATCGCATGGCGAAAATTCACCTCGGCAACGGTGGGCTGCCGCGCGACTGCACCATCACCGATATTTCGACCGCCGGCGTGCGACTTCACGTCGAGGGTTTCGACGTTCCCGACGACTTTGTTCTCCTGTTGTGCGGAGATGACCTGGCTAAGGAGTGTAATTATCAGGTGGTATGGCGGCTCGGTCATGAAATCGGCGCAAGATTTGTCGGGCTCGTCCGCCGCGCGGAATTCGGCGCGCGCGGTTAGTGCTGGCCCAAACTGGAGTGCAAACGGCTCCGGCGAAAACCGGGGCCGCTTGCTGCTCCTGTGCTGGACTTTCTGGCTCGCGCGCCCGATGGGCTAATGCGCGCCGTTCGGCTGCACCGGACTATTCGGCGCCGCGCTATTCGGCGCTGCGATCACCGGCGGCGTCGGGGTCCCGGGCGCCGGGGCGGTGCTGGGCGGCGGAATGGTCGCCGGCGGGCCCATATGAGTAACCGCTGGCGGCGTTATGTCGTTCGATGCCGTATTGGTGCCAAGCTGGCCGGGCTTATGGCCATAGCCGAACGCCACCGCCAATACCACCACCAGGAATACCGCGGCGGCGATCCAGCCCCAGGCGGCGCTGGGAGCGCGCATATTGGGGTCGAGCTGCGCGTCGCTCCGGAACGGATCCTCCGGGTTGCCGTAACCGTAATTTCGATCGTCAGACATGATGGGTCTCCGTCCATCGTTGGGTCTGGTGGGTAACCCGGGGTGGTGTTACCGCGTTCCCCTAGCGTCACGGAATACCGGCTCAGCCGAACCAGCATGGCAAAGGAACCGACGAAAGGTTCCCTGTCACAAATCGGTTTTGCCGAGCCGATCGTTGCCCGGTGAACGTTTGTGCGGCAGCGGCAAGCGCGGCCAGCCGCCGTGACTTTTGCCGCAAACCGACTACTGTGCACACGCCGCGCTCGTAGCTCAGCTGGATAGAGCATCAGACTTCGAATCTGAGGGTCGGGAGTTCGAAATCTCTCCGAGCGCGCCAATATTGTCCGACATTACGCATTGCCGCCTTCCATGCGCCGGCGCGGCGCATGCTTGCGGAGTGTGGGTGGTAAACGCCGCTTTACGTCATGATTGACAAGGAGAAACGCCCGCTCGCTAAAATTTTACAACATCGGTTTTACGAAGTTTCACGGATGCCGCCTAGCGTCGCTGCGCAGGGTCCCCATGTGGCAAGCTTCATCCAGGGCAGAATCCTTTCTTCGCAAGGCGAAGCAGCAAAGCTCGCATCACGATGTCATTCAAAGCCTCATTCAAGCCGTCGATGAACTCACCCGCGAAGTGAAACGCTTGGATAACGAAGTTCGCCGAGTTCAGCGCGAAGTCCAATTCCGGCGGCGCTATTAAATCGCTCTGGCCGCCGGGGTGACGGTCGCCGATTGGGCCGCCGGCATGTTGCCGGCGCACCCTGCCAAGGGCTCGATTGCAAATCCGTCCACGGCATCATAGACCGCTGATATCGGGCGATGGGCCCCGCGACGCGATGGCGCGGTCGGGCGATGGACGATCTGACCGGCAAAAAGCACGCCGACGTTGCCAGCGTATCGGTTGCGGGCGGCGCCGGTCTTGCATCGATGCGGCGGACCGAGGATGTGCCGCGCGGTATCGTGCTGATGATTGTCGCGACGGTGCTGTTCGCCAGCGCCTCCGCCGCCAGCAAGTGGCTGGTTGCCATTTACCCGGTCGGCGAGGTGTTGTTCCTGCGTTCGCTGTCCTCGTTCTTTGCCTGCGCCGTCGTGATGCTGCCGGTCACCGGCTTGTCGGTCTTTGCAACGCAGCGTCCGCGCGATCACCTGTTGCGCGGCCTGTCGCAATCGATCTCACAAGCGGCCTTGCTGCTGGCTTTCAGCCTGATGCCTCTCGCCGGCGCCGTTGCCATCAATTTCTCCGCGCCGCTGTTTGCCGCTCTAGTCTCGATCCTCTGGCTTAAAGAGCGGGCCGGCTACGTGCGCGGCACGGCGCTCGTCGTCGGCTTTCTCGGCGTGCTGATCGTGACCAATCCCGGCGCGAATTCATTGACGCTCGGCGCGCTGTTCGCGCTCGTCAACGCCATCATGTACGGCACCGTCACCGTCGCCGTGCGCGGCATGACCAGAACGGAATCGGCCAATACGCTGGTGATCTGGCAACTGGCGGTGCTGACGTTCTTTCATAGTTTTCTCCTGGTGTTCGGCTGGCGCTGGCCGACGCTGCTCGATGCCGCGATGTTGTTCGGCACCGGCTTTGTCAATGCGGTGGGGCAATGGTTCTGGACCAGGGCGCTGCATCTGGCGCCGGCGGCCGCGGTAACGCCGTTCTACTATCTGATGCTGGTCTGGGCGCTGGTCATCGGCTTTGCCGTCTGGGGCGAAGTGCCGACGGTGAGCCTATTGATCGGCTCGTCGATTGTGGTGGCGACCGGACTGTTCCTGTTTTTGCGCGAGGCACGGCTGCAACGGCGCCTGGCCTGACACGCTCCGCTCCTGCGACGGTTCGGCATCTGCCGACAACGGGTGGAATACAGCTATAGTGCCAAACCGCCGAAGCGCGATGACAGCTTCGGCGTTAACGCGATTGCCGGCATACGGCAACGCCATAGCGAGGGAAGAAAACGTGAAACGCCGCAATTTTCTAAAGCTGGGGGCAGGGGCCGTCGCGCTTCCGTTCGTCGCTCGTCGCGTGTCGGCGGCGGATTATCCGACGCGGCCGGTGCAGGTCATCGTCGGCCAGGCCGCCGGCAGTTCGTCGGATATCACCACACGGCTGTTGACCCAGCCGGTGTCGGAACGGCTCAAGCAGCAGTTCGTCGTTCAAGTGCGGCCGGGGGCCACCGGAAACATCGCGACCGAGGCGGTCGTGCATGCGGCGCCGGACGGCTACACGCTCCTCCTGGTGAATTCGCAAAATACCATCAACGAGGCGCTGATCCCGGATCTTCCGTTCGATTTCGTTCACGACATCGAACCGATCGTCGGCATCGATCGCGTGCCTCTGGTGATGGAGGTCAATCCCTCGTTCCCGGCGCAGACCGTTCCGGAATTCATTGCCTACGCCAAAGCGCATCCGGGCAAGATCAACATGGCATCGGCGGGCGTCGGCGGGCCGCAACACGTCGCCGGTGAATTGTTCAAATACATGGCCGGTGTCGATCTCGTCCATGTGCCGTATCACGGCTCGACGCCGGCGCTGGTCGATCTGATGGCCGGCCAAGTGCAGGTGATGTTCGACGTCACGCCGTCGTCGCTGCCGCATATCAAGGCCGGCAAGCTGCGGCCGCTCGCGGTGACGACGCCCGAGCGCCTTGACGTACTGCCCGGCGTTCCGGCGATGGCCGAGTTTTTGCCGGGCTATGAGGCCTTTGGCTGGATCGGCTTTGGCGCGCCCAAAGGCACGCCGCCTGCGATCATTGCCACGCTCAATGCGGCGTTCAACGGCGCGCTCGCCGATCCGACCGTAAAAGCTCGCTTAGCGGACCTCGGCGGTATCGAGATGGCGCCGAATACGCCGGCCGAGTTTGCGAAATTCATTGCCGCCGACACCGACAAATGGCGCAAGGTGGTGCAATTCGCCCACCTCAAGCCGGAATAAACAGAAACCAGATTGCTATCATAAACTGGGAGGAACCATGTCACTGTCACGCCGAAATCTGTTTCGTCTCGCCGCGGGCGCTGGCGCCGCCGGCGTCTATCCTAACTTCGCCTTCGCGGCCGATTATCCGACCCGGCCGATCACGTTCGTCGTGCCGTTTGCGGCCGGCGGCGCCACCGACGTGCTGGCCCGGGTTCTTGCCGATCCGATGGGACGGGCGCTCGGTCAAACCATCATCGTCGAGGATCTTGCCGGCGCTGCCGGCGCCATCGGCGTCGCCCGCGTCGCGCACGCGCCGGCGGACGGCTACACGCTGTGCATCGGCACGCTGACGACGAATGTGCTGATCGGCGGCCTTTACAAATTGGATTTCGACGTGATCAACGATTTGGTGCCGATCGCGGAGCTCGCCTACGAGCCGCTGTTGATCTGCGTCAAGAACAGCCTGCCGGTGCACAACCTCAAAGAGCTGATTGCCTGGCTGAAGGATAATCCCGGCAAAGCCAGTGTCGGCGTTCCGGGCATCGGTTCGACCGGAAATCTCGCCGGAATTTCATTTCAAAAAGCCACAGGGACTAGCTTCCAGTTCGTGCCCTATCGCGGCGACAATCCGGCGGTGCAGGATATGATGGCCGGGCAGATCGACATGATGATCGAGCCGTCGTCCAATTTCACCGCGCAGGTGCAGGCCGGGACCATCAGGGCCATCGCGGTGCCGTCAAAAACCCGCATGGTCAGTCTGCCCGAAGTTCCGACCACCGATGAGGCCGGCCTGCCCGGGTTCTATGCGTCGATCTGGTTCGGCATGTGGGCGCCGAAGGGCACCCCAACCGACGTCGTCGAGACAATCCACGGCGCGACGGTCGCCGCATTGAAGGATGCAAATCTAAGGGACAAACTCACCAAGCTCGGCCAGCAGGTCGCTTCGACCGAGCTGCAATCCTCGCAAGCCTTTGCCGCCTTCCAGAAATCCGAGGCCGACAAATGGTATCCGATCATCAAGGACGCCGGTATCAAGGTGCAGTGAGCAGGCCGGCGCGACCTGTTTATTTCACGCCATCCGCCGGCTTGGTTTCCGAAACGAAAATCCCAATCAAAGCTGTCGCCGCGGCCGCGACCGCGGCAATGGCGATGAACCCGCCGGTCGGATCCGATTCCTGGAATAAATAGCCGGTACGCCAATGTGCTCATCGAGGCGGCGATTCCGATCAGCGCGCCGACGGCGCCTTGCGCAAGGTTGAATCGGCCCGGTGTCCTTGGTCAGGTCCGCGATAACGATGACGTCAGACACGCCGATGATCGAGCCTGTAACACCGGATCGAGCAGTTGCGCGACGACGAGGAACGGATAGGCGTTGGTGAAGGCCAGCAGTGCGGCGCGGATGGGCGGCAGCGGCGAATCCGATCAGCAGGAGCGGCCTGCGCCCCTGCTTCTGCGAATGATAGCCGACCCAGGGGGCGAGGATTGCCACCACGATTTGCGGCACGATGATCGAGCCCGGACATCCAGATCGAGGGTTCGGCGAGTATCGACGTCGCCAGATTTTCGCCGATCAGCGGCAGCGTCGCGGCGTTGGCAAGCTGAAACAGCACCAAGGCGGCGGTGAACAGGACGAGCCTGTGATTCTTCAGGAGGTCGACCGCGCGTCCGACCCGATGCGCCCGCTTACCGCGGCTCGCGTTACGCGCGCGGGCATAATCGATTTCTTCCGGCCGGATCAAGCTGAGCGCGATCAGTGCGGGAATGCATAGAGCGGCCGCCGCGACGAAAGATCGCCCCCATTGCAAAATAGGCGCCGATGAGACCCATCAGCGCGGCGGTCGCCGCGTGGCCGCCGGCGGCATAGCGGTAGTTGCGTCCAGTGCGCAATGCCATTGCGCGGCGGCCGACAAGACCAAGGCTGATGGCGCCAATCGCGGGGGTGATGATCCCGGCGGTGCTGCCTTGCAGGAGCGACGCAAACATCACCAGGAGGTAGCACGGTTCAAGCGCCAAAATCATCGCGGCCGCGCCGATCATCACGATGCCGGTCGCGATCAGCCCACGTTTCCAGCGAACCGCGTCGGCAAGCGCGCCGCCTGGGATTTGGCTGAACACTCCGGCAAGTCCTCCGACCGTCAGCGCGAAGCCGACATCGCGTTCCGGCCAGCCGAGATGCGCCAGATAGAAAGCCACGAACGTTCCAAAGCCGGTCTGAACGTCGGCCAGGAAAAAATTCATCCAGTCGAGGCCGTAACGGCTCTGCGGGGAAGCCGGCGTGTGCAGCGTCTTCGTGGCGTCGCGATAGCGCGCGACGACTTTGTGCAAACGCGTGCGTTTGCGCGGAGGACTTTCGCAATCATCGAATGACAAGAACCGCGGCGGCCAAGAGCGCCGACGTGGGGATAACTGCCGGACACAAAGCGAGGTTCCGCGGCCGGTATCGCAAGCTACGCCGAATGTCAGGGGAAGGTTTCGAGCCGGAGGGCACCGCCGGTTCAGTTGGTGATCTGATAGCCGACGTACCACGAGTACAGGTTCGTTGTGGACGCGTTCTGGATGCCGGTGCCGGCCGATAGCAGCAAGTGATTATGATCGTCGACATCGTAAACCGCGCCGACGTTGAATCCGGTGTTGTCCTTGCCGCCGATCGTATCGGCGGTTTGATGGAAAACTTCACCGCCGATTGCCAGTTGCTTGGTTAGCTGTTTCTGCAAGAGCCAGCCGACGAACCAATAATCCTGATCGAGCGTGCCGCCGCCGTGATTGATCCAGTAGCCGCCGCCGCCATAGCTCGTCCGATCGCCGAAGCCTTTTTGCAGCCACACCGGCAGATAAACGCGGACGTGGCCGGCGCCAAGCCCGCTGCCCTGATCTCCGGTCGGCAATTCGACGAGCGGAAACACGCCGACCATCGGACGTAACTCCTTGTCGTCTTCCTGGATAAAGCGGTATTTGAACCCGAGTTCGGTATCGCCGTAGCCGGACTGCGATAGCCCGCCGGCGGGATCGTCGAATGCCAGCGGCGCGACGATGTGGAACTGTCCGTTGGGGATGAGGCCGTAATTGAATTCCCAGGCCCGGCCCGACGCCTGAGGTATCGCCGCTGACATGGGTCCCGGTGAAGAAAGTGTAGAACTCGTAGTGCTGATAATCGACCGGCTCCGGATCGTCGGTTCGAAACGGCGGCCCGGCCATTGCGGCGTCCGGAACTAGCAACGCCAGTGTCAATGCCAAGGGGACCATGCGAAACGCAACATGGCGGCGGCCAGGTGCGCCTGCTCCCATCATGGCGCGTGCACCCCTTTAGCCTCGCATGAGCCGTCATCGACCGTATCGAATACGCGATCGCCCGTCGCCCGGCCGCTAATACACCACGACGCTGCGGATGCTCTTGCCGTCGTGCATCAGCGCGAAGGCCTTGTTGATGTCGGCAAGCGGCATGGTGTGGGTGATCATCGGGTCGATCTCGATCTTGCCTTCGCATGTACCAGTCGACGATCTTCGGCACGTCGGTGCGGCCGCGGGCGCCGCCGAAGGCGGTGCCGCGCCACGACCCGGCCGGTGACCAGCTGGAACGGCCGGGTCGCGATCTCCTGGCCCGAGCCGGCGACGCCGATGATGATGCTTTGGCCCCAGCCGCGATGGCAGCTTTCCAGCGCCATGCGCATGAGATCGACGTTGCCGACGCATTCGAAGGTGTAGTCGGCGCCGCCGATCTGATCGGCGCCGCTCTTGGTCATGTTGACGAGATGGGCGACGAGGTCGCCGCCGACCTCCTTCGGATTGACGAAATGCGTCATGCCGAAGCGTTCGCCCCAGGCTTTCTTGTCGGGATTGAGATCGACGCCGATGATCATGTCGGCGCCGACGAGCCGCAGGCCCTGGATGACGTTGAGCCCGATGCCGCCGAGCCCGAACACGATCGCTTTGGCGCCGGGCTCGACCTTGGCGGTGTTGATCACCGCGCCGATGCCGGTGGTGACGCCGCAGCCGATGTAGCAGACCTTGTCGAACGGCGCGTCGTCGCGAATTTTTGCCACCGCGATTTCCGGCAGCACGGTGAAATTGGCGAAGGTCGAGCAGCCCATATAGTGGTGCAGCGGCTTGCCATCGAGCGAAAACCGCGACGTGCCGTCGGGCATCACGCCCTGGCCCTGGGTGGTGCGGATCGCGGTGCACAGGTTGGTCTTGCGCGACAGGCATGACGGGCAGATTGCGGCATTCCGGGATGTAGAGCGGAATGACGTGGTCGCCCTTTTTGACGGAGGTCACGCCCGCGCCGACATCGACGACGATGCCGGCGCCTTCGTGGCCGAGGATCGCGGGAAACAGTCCCTCCGGGTCGGCGCCCGAGAGGGTGAACTCGTCGGTGTGGCAGATGCCGGTCGCCTTGATCTCGACCAGCACTTCGCCGGCGCGCGGGCCGTCGAGCTTGACGGTGGTCACTTCAAGCGGTTTGCCGGGGCCGAAGGCGACGGCGGCGCGAACATCCATGGCGCTCCTCGCGTGCTTTGCAAATGTGTGGCTTGGTGATTGACATGCGTGTGGCGGCGATTATCCGGATCGTCCCCACGATGCAATGGTTCGGGAGCCGGCCATGGCCGATACGCCCACGCCGCGGCTGGAGTTGATCTTCGCGGCCAACGTCTCGGTCGGCCCGCCGCTCGATTTCGGCGACGTCGGCAAGGGCGCGCGCCGCATCGTCCCGATCATCGGCGGCGAATTTTCTGGGCCAAACATCCGCGGCAAGGTGCTGCCGGGCGGCGCCGATTGGCAGATCCTGCGCGGCGACGGCGTGTCGGAACTGGAGGCGCGCTATACGTTGCAAACCGACGACGGCGCGCTGATCAATGTTCGTAACTTGCGCTGCGCCACGGTCCGCCCGAGGTGATGGCGGCGCTTGCCGGCCGGCCGTCCGGTCGAGCCCGGCAGCTATTATTTCCGCGGCGCCACCTTCTTCGAGACCGGCGCGGCACGCTATGGCTGGATCACCAAGTGCATCGTCGTCTGCAGCGGCGAACGCCAGCCCGCCGGCGTAAAGCTCAATTCTACCGGGTGCTGTAACGAATGCTTTGTTGGAGCATGAAAACCGGATTCTACTCTTGGGAACGTGCT
>CAVQOD010000020.1:0-61119 GCA_963714345.1 uncultured Alphaproteobacteria bacterium
ATCGCTTCGAGCCGGGTTTTGGCGTGGGTGACGAGCTTGGCGATCATCGGATCGTAATAGAGCGAAATCTCGCCGCCTTCGGTGACGCCGGTGTCGTTGCGTACGGTGATGCCGTCGTGCGTGCCTTCGGCCGGCGGCCGGTAGCGCACCAGCCGCCCGATCGACGGCGCGAAATTGCGATACGGATCCTCGGCATAGATGCGGCTTTCCACCGCCCAGCCGGAAAGTTTTATGTCGCTTTGCGCTAGCTTCAGCGGCTCGCCGGCGGCGACGCGGATCATCTGCTCGACGAGATCGAGGCCGGTGACGAGTTCGGTCACCGGATGCTCGACCTGGAGCCGCGTATTCATCTCCAGGAAGTAGAAGCTTTTATCCTGGGCGGCGACGAATTCGACGGTGCCGGCGCTGTCGTAGCCGACCGCCATCGCCAGCGCGACGGCCTGCTCGCCCATTTGTTTGCGCGTCTTTTCGTCGAGCAGCGGGCTTGGCGATTCCTCGATGACTTTTTGATTGCGGCGCTGGATCGAGCATTCGCGCTCGCCGAGATAGATCACCCGGCCGTGCTTGTCGCCCAACACCTGGATTTCGATGTGCCGCGGATCGGTGATGAATTTCTCGATGAAGACGCGGTCGTCGCCGAAACTCGATTTTGCCTCGGAGCGGGCGCGGGCGAAGTTTTCCGCCACCTCGGCCTTGGCAAAGGCGATCCGCATACCCTTGCCGCCGCCGCCGGCGGACGCCTTGATCATCACCGGGTAGCCGATCTGTTCGGCGATGGCGATCGCCTGTTCGTCGTCCTCGATGACGCCGAGATGGCCCGGGACGGTCGAGACCTTGGCGCGGGCGGCGGCTTTCTTCGATTCGATCTTGTCGCCCATGGCGGCAATGGCTTTGGGATTGGGCCCGATGAAGACGATGCCGGCATCGGCCAGCGCACTGGCGAACGCCGCGCGCTCGGACAGAAAGCCATAGCCCGGATGCACGGCCTCGGCGCCGCTCGCCTTGCAGGCGGCGATGATATTGTCGATCACCAGATAGCTTTGCGCTGCCGGCGGCGGCCCGATCGCGATCGCCTCGTCGGCCATTTCGACATGGAGCGCGTCGCGGTCGGCCTCGGAATAGACCGCGACGGTTTCAATTCCCATCCGACGCGCGGTCTTGATGATGCGGCAGGCGATCTCGCCGCGATTGGCAATCAGGATGCGCTTGAACATCTAAGCTCACGATCCCGCGAACCGGCCTGTTGGCTTTGCGGCGACGGCATGAAAATGTCAATGACGCTGCCCATTCACGGCCAATGCCGCAGTAAGAGCGACGCCATGAGCGCGAGCGCCAAAAGCGCGGCCACAGCCTGCCAGAATTGTATCGGATAGCGTTGATAGATCGTGCGCGTGCCGCCCGTTCCGTGCGCGGCGCGCGCCGGCCCCTCTTCCATCTCGATGGCAAATTCCATGATGTCGCGAAAGCGATTGGCCGGATCGGACGCGATCGCCCGCGCCAGCACGGCCTGCAGCCAGGCCGGAAGATCCGGGCGCAGCTCGCCCAAGCGCTTTCGGCCGGTCGCGGCGCGGCTTGCTGGTGGCGTCGAGATTGCCGTAGGGGTACTCGCCGGTGAAAGCGCGGAACATGGTGACGCCGAGCGCATAAATATCGGTCGCCTCGTTGCCCGGCTCGCCGGCGAACATTTCGGGCGCCATATAGGCCGGCGTGCCCGGAATATCGTCGGGCGGAAAGTCCTCCAGGCCGGGCACGCGCACGACGCCGAGATCGATCAGTTTGAGCGAGCCTTCGCGCTCGAGGATTATATTGTCCGGCTTGATGTCGCGATGGATGATGCCGGCGCGGTGCAGCGCGGCGACGCCGCGCGCCAATTTGATGGCGATGTTGCGGCCTTCCTCAAGACCGATCGCCGGCCGGCGCGAGAGCCGCGTTTCCAAAAGCTCGCCCTGATAGAGCGGCATCACGGTGTACAGGCAGGTCTGCCGATCCGGCGGCAGTACGATCGTGCGGCCGACATAGGGACTGTGCACGCGCGCGCCGACCCAGGACTTCGCGCGCGAAAGCCGCGCGGTAGGTGGCGTCCGCGGCGACCAGGGGCTTGGGAAACTTCAACGCCACCTCGCCGCCTTCGACCTCATCGATCGCGCCGAACAGGCGGGTGTAGCGGCCGTCCGACATCAGCACTTTGAGCACGAAGCCATCGACCGTCTGGCCGTCGATCGGCACCGGGATCAGCGGCAGTGCCATGATTTCGGCGCCGATATCGGCGGACTCCGGCCGTCGGCAGATCGACGACGTCGAGCACCAGGGCCGTGCAATTGTCGGTGCTGCCGGCGTCGAGCGCGGCCTTCGACCAGCGCACGGGCGGAATCTTCGGAGCCGGAACGCTCGCGCAAGATGTCGGCGAGGACCTCCGGCGTCAGGAAGCCGTGCACGCCGTCGCTGCACAGCAGGTAACGGTCATGCAGCGCCACCGGATGCGCTGCGTAATCGAGCCGCACTTCCGTCTCGACGCCGAGCGCGCGCGACAGGATATTCGAGCGTCCGGCGCCGCGGCCTTCGCGGACGTGGTCGGTGGTCAGGCATGCCAGCCGCTCGCCGCGCAACCGATAGGCGCGCGTATCGCCGACGTGCAGCATATGCGCAATCCGCCCGCGCAGCACCAGCGCGGTAAAGGTGCATCCCATGCCGGCCAACTCGGCGTTGCGATGACCCTCCGCATAGATCCAGCCGATTAAGCGAGTTGAGCACGCGCGCGGCGGCGCGGCGCACTTCCATGGTCTCGGGCAGATCGCAAAAGCCGTCGAGGAAACCGCGCACCGCCGTCTCGGCGGCGATCCGGCCGCCTCTGGCGCCGCCGATGCCGTCGGCAATCGCTGCAACGAGGTCGCGGCGCGGCTGCGGCAGTTCGGGACCGAACACCACGCCGGCAAAATCTTCGTTGCGTTCGCGCGGTCCGGTCTCCGAGGCGAAACCCGCACTGGCCTTAACGCCTGACACCCGCTCCGCCATCAGCGTCGCCTCGGCCTCAGAGCAAGCCAGCACCGCCGAGCGGCGTGGCTGGGGCAGACGCGAGAGCTGCGCTTGCCGCACTATTTATCGAGCTTGCAGGTGTCATAGAGGAAGTAGCCGCCGGTGCTGGAAGCGACGACTACGGTAAGATTTCCAGACTTGCGATCAAGCTTGTAGTTTTCGCCGCCGGCAGTGTGCCAGGAAATTTGAGTGTCGCTGATCTCGGCCGGATAGCGAATCGACTGTGTTGTGGTCGTAGTCGACCTTGATCTGCCAATTCGCGCCGCTCGCACGGGTTTGTGCATGTGATCGCTTTTTCGCCGGTCGGCGCCGCACCCGCGATTGCGGAACAGGCAATCGCCAATCCCAATACGGCCAACGCCCCAACTGATGCAGCCAATGACCTAGCCAAAACTGATCCTCCCATTATGCCCTGCCTACTTTATGTTCACAGTGCAGCATTTTTAGTCATCGCCTTCCGCTCTCGCGCCAAATCCTCCATGGAAATCGTATCCAGTCAACGTCTTAATGACTGGCATAAATTTTGCCACTTCGTTCCCCGCTCGCCTAGTCATCATTGGTGCTTAGGGCGGCAGATACTGGGGGAAAGGACAGGACATGGCACTCGTTCCATCACCGGCATTGGCTCGATACAGGCGACAATGCGTGGCAGATGGCTGCTGCGACTTTCGTCGGCCTGCAAAGCATTCCGGGGCTGACAGTTCTCTATGGCGGCATCGTCAAGAAGAAGTGGGCGATCAACTCCGCCTTCATGTCGATGTACGCTTTTGCATCGGTTCTCGTGGTCTGGGTTCTGTTCGACTACAACATGGCGTTCGGGGAGCAGTGGTTTCCGTTCCTCGGTAAGCCGCAGTTGGCGATATCGGCCGCGTTCACGTTACGGTCAAGCGACCGTTCCGGCCGCTGCATCGGGCATGCCCGCCGCTCGCCTTTCCGATGGCGACGCTGATGTTCTTCCAGTTCGTGTTCGCCGCGATCACCGTCATCATTCTTGCCGGCTCGGTGCTTGGGCCGCATGAACTTCACGGCCTGGATGATCTTCTGCCCGATCTGGATGACGCTGGTCTACACCGTGGGCGCGTTCAGCCTGTGGGGTGGCGGCTGGCTCGCCGACCATGGGTGTGGCGGACTTCTCGGGCGGCTACGTCATCCATCTCGCCGCCGGCGCGTCCGGGTTCACCGCCGCGTGGGTGATCGGCCCGCGTCTGCAAGCGGACCGCGACCATTTCCCGCCGAACAGCCTGCTGGTCACCCTGGTCGGCGCCGGCATCCTGTGGATCGGCTGGAACGGCTTCAACGGCGGCGACCCGTACTTCGCCAACGCCGACGCCGGCGCGGCCGTGCTCAACACCAACACCGCCACCGCGGTCGGCGCTCCTGGTCTGGACGCTGATGGACAAGATGGCCTACGGCAAGCCGTCGGTGCTCGGCGCGGTCAACGGCATGATCGCCGGCCTGGTCGGCATCACTCCCTGCCGCCGGTTACGTGGACGGCTGGGGCGCGATCATCGTCGGCGTCTGTCGCGGGCATCATCCCGTGGCTCAGCATGAACAAGTTCCAGAAGCTTGGCTTCATGCAGAAGGTCGACGATACGCTCAGCGTGTTCTCGACCCACGGCGTGGCCGGTCTCATGGGCGGCCTGCTGACCGGCGTTCTCGCCAATCCCGCCATGCTGGAATACATCGGCACCGACAAGGACGCGCCCGGCGTGAACGTCACCGGCTGGCTCTACGGCAATCCCAGCCAGCTGCTGCTGCAGGTGGAAGGCGCGGCGTTCATCATCGTGTACAACGTGATCGCGACCTTCATCATCCTCAAGGTGATCTCGATCTTCGTGCAGTCTGCGTATGGATGAGGCGACTCTGAAGGTCGGTGACGACGCGGTGCACGGCGAGACCGCTTACGCGATCGGCATGGAGGGCGAATAACTCTCCGCGCATACTTCCCTTGCGAGCATGATGGCCGCTCGCAAGTCAGGGTCCGCGCCTCTCTTCTAGTCGCGCGGACCCATGGCGGCCCCAACCGGGGCCGCCTTTTTTTGAGCGTGGCGGCGCCAAAAGGCGGCCGCTTTTTTGCGCGCGTGGCAGCCGAAACGGGGCCGCCATTAATTGCGGCGCTGAGCGATAATCCCCGGCACTGCGCGGGACTGTCACGTGCAGGTCATATATCGCGGACTAGCTTCGCCCTCGAACGCCAGTACAATTTGAGGGATCCTATGAACAGCAAGCTCTATTCGAGCGTCGCGATTGTCCGTCATGGCGGCGCTAAGTGCGGCTTTTATCTCTGGTGGCATTGCCGCGGCGGAATTGATCGCACCCGACAGCGCATGTCCGCGCCCGGCCCGCAAAACGCCGCGCCGACCGCGACGCCGATCAAGCATCTCGTCATCATCTTCAACGAGAACGTTTCGTTCGACCATTATTTCGCGACCTATCCCAAAGCCACCAACCCGCCAGGCGAGCCGGCGTTCACCGCCAAACCCGGCACGCCGAAGGTCAATAATCTCGCCAATGCGCGATCTTTTGACCGACAATCCCAATTTCACCGACAAGGCCAATGGCGGCGATGCCGCCGAGCCGTTCCGGCTCGACCGCAGCCAAGCCTTCACGGCCGATCAAAACCACGCCTACACCGCCGAACAACAGGCCTATGACGCCGGCAAGGCCGACTCTGTTTCCCAAATATACCGGCAAGGGCACGAGCGGCGGCGCCGGCGCCTTCGGCACCAAGGGCCAAGTCATGGGCTATTACGACGGCAATACCGTCGCCGCGATGTGGAACTACGCCCAGCATTTCGCGATGAGCGACAACGCCTATCGGCGACACCTACGGGCCGTCGACGCCGGGAATGCTCAATATCTCGTCCGGCCAGACCAACGGCATGACGATCGTGGCCACGACCAAGCAGCCGTCCACCGTCGCCGCCGTCTCCTATTACATCAATGACGGTCAGGGCGGCCTGACCATGATCAACGACGTCGATCCCGGCTACGACGTCTGCTCGAATCCGAAAGGATCAGGCGATGATGTCGGGCAAGACCATCGGCGATCTCCTCAACGGCGCCGGCGTCACCTGGGGCTCGTTCATGGGCGGCTTTCGCCTCGACGCCACCAACGCCAACGGCTCGACCGGCTGCAAACGCACGACGCATTCGAGCGTCGTCGGCGCCGACGTCGTGGACTACATCCCGCATCACGCCTGGTTTCAGTATTACGCCTCGACCGCCAATCCGAAACACGACGCGGCCGAGCTCGCTCGCCGCGATCGGCTATAGTCTCGAGCACGACGGCACGACGCACGATCCCGCCAATCACAATTACGATCTGACCGATTTCTACGACGCGGTGAAAGCCGGCAGACTTTCCGGCGGTGTCGTACATCAAGATGCCGGCCTATCAGGACGGTCATGCCGCCTATTCGGACCCGCTTGACGAGCAGAACGGCACGGTGACGCTGATCAACTTTCTGCAACAGCAACCGGATTGGAAGAACACCGCCGTCGATCATCGCCTGGGACGATTCCGACGGCTGGTACGATCACGTCTTCGCCAAAGTGACGAGCCCGTCGTTCGACGCTCAAGCGGATCAGCTCGACGGTCCGGGCAAGTGCGGCACCGGCGCGGCGCTGCCCGGCGCCGGCGGCAAGCCGGTCAACGGCCGTTGCGGTCCCGGCACGCGCATCCCGTTTTTCGTGATTTCGCCCTGGGCGAAGCAGAACTATGTCGGCCACGAGCAGATTTCGCTCGCCTCCGTCGTTCGCTTCGTCGAGGACAACTGGCTGCACGGGCAAGCGGCTCGGCGGCGGCTCGTTCGACGCCACGGCGGGTTCGATCAATGGCCTGTTCGACTTCACCGGCTCCGCCAAGACGACGGCGCTCTATCTCGACCCGACAACCGGCGCGCCGGCTCAAGACCCCGCCGACATCGGGAGACGCTCACTGAAGCGCAAGGCGCAACTGCGCTGGCTTTTGGCCGCGGGCCTCTGCGTCGCCGTGGTTGCGGGCGCGACGGCTGGTCTAAAATCGCAGTCGCTTACGGCCGCGGCAACGCAATCGCCGGCAAGCTTCGCGCCGCTTACCGGGCGACAACCCGCATCCGGTTGCGCTCGTCCGCCCGGCCGCTGGACCGTTGTCGGCGATGGCCGAGCTCGGCCGACTGATCTTCTTCGACACGAGCCTGTCATCTTCGGGCCGGCTGTCCTGCGCCGTCCTGCCATAGTCCGCAGCACGCCTATGGCCCGCCGGGCGATCTGCCGGTGATGCGCGGCGGCCGCCAATTGTCGCGTCCCGGCGTGCGCGCCGTGCCGTCGCTGACCTATTTGGAACGGCAGCCGAGCTTCGCGATCGGTCCCGACAACGAAGAAAACGAAAATGTCAGCATCGCGCAGCTCGTCGCGTCGAGCCGGGACGCGATCCGCGTCGAGAAAACCGCGCCGCAGGCGAGCCGCTCGGCGACCAATATGGTGCCGCAAGGCGGCCTGTTCTGGGATGGCCGCGCCGACACGCTGCAAGATCAGGCGCTCTCACCGCTACTCGACCCGCGCGAGATGGACGGCGGCTCGATCGATACCGTCGCCGGTAAATTGCGGCGCGCCGGCTACGCGGGGCGTTTTGTGGCGCTGTTCGGCGGCTCGGTATGGTCCGACACGCGCTTAGCCGTCAGCGAGGCCCTGTTTGCCGTCGCCCGCTATCAGATCGAAGACGCAAGTTTCCATTCCTACAGCAGCAAGTTCGATTATTGGTTGGAAGGCAAAGCGCGCCTTAGCGCCGGCGAGATGCGCGGCTATGCGCTGTTCAACGATCCTGCCAAGGCCAATTGCGCCGGCTGCCACGCCGACCAGCCGACGCGCGACGGCCTGCCGCCGCTTTTCACCGATCATCAGTTCGAGGCCTTGGCTGCGCCGCGCAATGCGGCCCTTGCCGTCAATCGGCGATCCCGGCTTTTTCGATCTCGGCATCTGCGGACCTTATCGCCGCGACATGGCCGCCGACACTCAATATTGCGGCCTGTTCATGACGCCGACGTTGCGTAACGTCGCGACGCGCCGCGTGTACTTCCACAACGGCGTGTTTTCGACGCTCAAGCAGGTTTTGGATTTTTACGACTTTCGCGACACCGAGCCGGAGCGCATCTATCCGCATGCCGCGGATGGAACGGTCGAGAAATTCAACGATCTGCCGCCGGCCTACCGGGCTAACGTCGACGTCACCGATCCACCGTTCGACCGCAAGGCGGGCGACAAACCGGCGATGACCGCGCAGGACGAGGCGGACATCATCGCGTTCCTCAACACGCTGGTCGACGGCTATGGCTTGAAATAGCGCCGGTCGCGGCAGCCGCGCCGCGGGCAATTACATGCGGACAAAGCTGCGGCCGGCGCGGCGGCCTTCCGCTGCGATCCAGTCGAGAATGGCGATATCGCCGTCGTCGAAGCCGGCAGGCAGGCGCCGGCGCGGCGTCCGGTCCGCGACAACGATCTGCGAATGCGCAATCACGGCGGCGAGCGTCGCAAGATCGGTATGCTGCTCAAACGAAATCGCCATTGCCACTGCCGCCTGATCCCCCAGCCCTGGAATGCCAATGCGCACCAACCGCGCTTGTTCCTTTGAGTCGCGCGGCCTGCGCCATCGGTTCACACTTCCAATGCCAGGTGGCCCGCCAAGGGCGACAGTGCGGCAAAGTCGCGGCCCTCCTGCGCAAAGTTTTGGCAGCGCAAGCGTCAACTCCGCCAGCTCGCCGCCTGCGGCAGGTCCTGGAAAGGTCGAAGAACGCCTCCGAAAAGGAACTTTTCGGATGAGGCGGCTGGCTAGGCGATTTTCGCCCTTTGACTGCCAGTTCGAGCAAATAATACTTTTGCTTCAATGGAATATTACCCTCCACGTACTGGCATTGGCGCCGTGCCAGCCGTACATAAGTAGTGCGAAATCTTTCCCTACTTCGCATCACCCCGATAGAACGATCGGCCTAAACGGAGGATTTTCATGGCACTTGCGATTGGCGATATTGCCCCGGATTTCGAAGCCGAGACCACGGAAGGCAAAATCCGTTTCCATGACTGGATCGGCAATAACTGGGTTGTGCTGTTTTCGCACCCCAAGGACTTTACGCCGGTCTGCACCACCGAGCTTGGCACCATGGCGCGGCTCAAGCCGGAATTCGACAAGCGCGGAGTCAAGATCATCGGGCTCTCGGTCGATCCGGTCGACAACCACAAAAAATGGGCCGCCGACATCAAGGACGTCGTCGGCTTTGCGCCCAACTATCCGATGATCGGCGATACCGATCTGAGCATTTCAAAAGCCTACGGCATGTTGCCGGCGTCGACGAGCGGCACCTCGGAGGGCCGCACGCCCGCCGACAATCAGACGGTGCGCAATGTCTTCATCATCGGCCCGGACAAGAAGATCAAGCTGATCCTGGTTTATCCGATGACGACCGGCCGCAACTTCGACGAGGTATTGCGTGTGGTCGATTCCCTGCAACTCAACGCCAAACACCGCGTGGCGACGCCGGCGAACTGGAAACAAGGCGAGGACGTCATCCTCACCGGCGCGGTGAGCGACGAAGAAGCCAAGAAGCTTTATCCGGGCGGCTGGAAGACGCCGAAGCCCTACATCCGCGTGGTGCCGCAACCGCGGTAGCAACGCGTTGAAGTCTCTGCTTTGATTGTGGGGGCGTGGCCGAGGAAGCATCTTTGGCCGCGCCCTTGACGCGTGGGGAGACTGCAATGCTCGTGCTCTATCACACCTCGCACTCCACCTGCAGCCAGAAGGTCCGGCTGGTGCTGCACGAGAAGGGTGTCAAATTCGACGAGGTCCGTATCGATCTGGCGAAGAAAGAGCAGCTCAAGCCGGACTATCTCGCGCTCAATCCGAACGGCGTGGTTCCCACCCTCGTAGACGACGGCATTCCGATCATCGAATCGAGCGTGATCTGCGAATATCTCGACGAGAAATTTCCGCACAACCCTCTCGTTCCCGCCGATCTTATCGAGCGGGCGCGCATGCGAGCCTGGACGCACTACATCGAAGAGGTCGCGGTCGGCGCGATCCGCGTCCCTTCCTTTAATCGGGCGTTCCTCTACCGTTTCGAGGGCCAAAGCCAAGAGGAGTTCGAGGACCGCGAGATCAAGCCGCGTCCGGTGCGCAAGGAACTGTTTCAGCGCATGGGCTCGCCCAAGGGCTTCTCGAAAGAGGAAATCGATAAATCGCTCGGCGAGCTGTCGGAGACCTGCCGGCGCATGGATGAGGCGATTGCAAAAAATGGCCCGTGGATCATGGGCGGGCAATTCACGCTCGCCGACGTGCTGGTGATGCCGAGCATCGACCGCATGGCCGATCTCGGCCTGGCGTCGATCTGGCAAGGCAAGTATCCACGCGTCGCGCAATGGTACGAACGGCTGCAGGCGCGGCCCGCCTTCCAGGCGACCTATTATCCCGGCTCGCGCGTGTCGGATTTCCTGCCGCTGCAGCCGCTTTATGCCGCCGACCGTGAACAAAGAGCATGAGCCGCATCATGAATCCCGACGCAGAATTCCAGCCGCCGTTCGCCGATTTCATGGGCATGAAGATCACCCACGTTTCCAAGGACAAGGTCGTCGCGGAAATGATCGTGCGCGAGGTGCACAACAACCGCTTCGGCACGCTGCATGGCGGCGCGGTGATGGCGCTGGCCGACAATCTCGGCGGCACGGCTACCGTGGCGAACCTGCCGCCGGGCGGCCGCACCGCGACCATCGAAAGCAAAACCAATTTTTTCGCCGGCATTCCCGTCGGCGACACGGCTTATGCCGAATGCACGCCGTTGCACCGCGGCCGCAGCACCATGGTCTGGCAAACCCGCATCACGCGCAACGACGGCCGGCTCTGTGCGCTGGTGATCCAGACCCAGATCGTCATGCTGCCGGAGAAACGTTAAGACGGCTCACAGACTTGCTTCTCAATCGTGCGGCTTGATGCTGGCTCGCGACAATAGTCGGCAATTTCCAGGTCGTCGCCGTTGCGGCGCTGCGCTGAGGCCTCCTACCACGCCGGCGCGATCCTGCATTTCGCGGTTCTGGCTCATCTTCCATTTACCTTCGAGCCGCGTGATGGCAAAGCGGAAGCCGACGATGCCGCGCAGCATGGCATCGACAAAAGTCTGTTGGGCGCGTCCGGTGACCGCCCAGGGCTTGCTTCCGTCTTTCTCCTGCTGCGCGGTCAGTTCGCTGACATGGCGGCGCAGCCATTCCGGCGTCGTTCATCACTTCAAGGCGGCCGTAAGCATGCACGACGGCATAGTTCCAGGTCGGCACGACTTTGCCGGTTTGCGCCTTGGACGGATACCAGTTCGGCGTAATGTAACCCTCGGCGCCCGGTGAAGATCATCAGCACTTCGCCGACTTCAGCCAAGCTCCTTGCAATGCGGATTGGCGCGCGCGAGATGGCATTCGATGAGACCATGAGGTTCCTCGTGCTTGAGCACAGTCGGCAAGATGGCTGGCATAGAGGCCGTAGAGCGCCGGCCGAGACGAGCGCTGCGAATGGATGCGCGCGCATCAGGGCATGCATCTGTTCCATATCCTCGACGCGAAAAAGATCAGGCAGATACATCGCGGTTCCCTTCAACTCACCTTATGAAATTGCAGCATCACAGCTGCCGGCTCGCGAT
The DNA here is from genome assembly GCA_963714345.1 of uncultured Alphaproteobacteria bacterium. Taxonomy (GTDB): domain Bacteria; phylum Pseudomonadota; class Alphaproteobacteria; order Rhizobiales; family Xanthobacteraceae; genus BOG-931. Next base: position 11,685 of record CAVQOD010000020.1, read on the forward strand.
GGCCGGTGCAGACAATAATGTGCTTTGTCATCCACACATACCGCTCGGCGCCGGTCTCGAAAAAAGCCGCGCCGCGAAAATAATAGGCGTCGGGCTCGACCGGGCGGCCCGCCGCCAATGCGGCCATGACCGCGGCCGGACCGTGGCGGAGCGCATGATTGCGGACATAGATCAGCGCACCGTCGTCGGTGCGAAGCGTATAGCGCGCCTCCAATTCCGCAACGCCGTCGCTGCGCAGCACTTGCCAATCGGCGCCGCCTGTTAGCACCGCGCCTTGCAATTGCGGCCCGCAAAAATCTCCGCCGGTGATCGGTACGATGCGCCGGCCGCCCTTGCCGACGTCGCCAAGTTCAAGCGGCACATCGACCGTAACGCGGGCAGCGAAAATGAACTCCAGTCGAGGAATTGGGAGTTCCGGCCCGGGCGGCATCGGAGGTTTGCCATTGGCGCCTCACGATGTCATCGTTTGCAAAAGCGAGCGAGGATAGCATGGATGTTCGCGCCGCCGTGGCCTACGCGCCCGGCAAGCCGCTAGAAGTGACAACAGTTCAACTCGACGGCCCGCGCGCCGGCGAAGTGCTGGTCGAGATCAAGGCGACCGGCATTTGCCACACCGACGAATTCACCCTCTCGGGCGCCGATCCGGAGGGTTTGTTTCCGACCATCCTCGGCCACGAAGGCGCCGGTATCGTCGTCGATATCGGCGCGGGCGTCACTTCGGTCAAAAAGGGCGACCACGTCATTCCGCTCTACACGCCGGAATGCCGGACCTGCCCGTCATGCCTGTCGCGCAAGACCAACCTGTGCACCGCCATTCGCGCCACGCAGGGTCAGGGCGTCATGCCGGACGGCACCTCGCGGTTCTCCGTCGGGGGCAAGACGATCCATCACTATATGGGTTGCTCCACTTTCGCCAATTTCACCGTGCTTCCCGAGATTGCGGTGGCGAAAATCCGAAACGACGCGCCATTCGACAAGGTCTGTTACATCGGCTGCGGCGTCACCACCGGCATCGGCGCGGTGATCAATACGGCAAAGGTCGAACCGGGCGCCAAGGCCATCGTATTCGGCCTAGGCGGCATCGGGCTCAATGTCATTCAGGGCCTGCGCCTGGTCGGCGCCGACATGATCATCGGCGTCGACCTGAACCCGAGAAAAAGGCCTGGGGCGAGCGCTTCGGCATGACGCATTTCGTCAATCCGAAGGAGGTCGGCGGCGACCTCGTCGCCCATCTCGTCGCCATGACCAAGAGCGGCGCCGACACGATCGGCGGCGCCGATTACACGTTCGAATGCGTCGGCAATGTCGGCCTGATGCGCGATTGCGCTGGAATGCTGCCATCGCGGCTGGGGCCAAAGCATCGTCATCGGCGTCGCCGGCTCGGGCCAGGAAATCGCGACCCGGCCGTTTCAGCTCGTGACCGGCCGGGTCTGGCGCGGCAGCGCCTTCGGCGGCGCCCGCGGCCGCACCGATGTGCCGAAAATCGTCGACTGGTACATGGAGCGCAAGATCGAGATCGATCCGATGATCACCCACACCATGCCGCTTGCCGACATCAACAAGGCCTTCGCGCTGATGCGCGACGGCAAATCGATCCGCAGCGTCGTGGTATATTAGCGCCGGGCGACGTTCGATCGCGCATTCGCACGTTTGTGACGGCTCATGCGAGGCAAAGGGGTCCGCCATGATGGGAGCAGGCGCACCGGGCCGCCGCCATGCTGGGTTTCGCGTAGCTGGCATTGACACTGGCGTTGCTAGTTCCGGACGTCGCAATGGCCGGGCCGCCGTTTCGAACCGACGATCCGGAGCCGGTCGATTATCAGCACTACGAGTTCTACACATTCTTCACCGGGACCCATATCAGCGGCGATACCTCAGGCGTCGGGCCGGCCTGGGAATTCAATTACGGCCTCATCCCCAACGGACAGTTCCACATCGTCGCGCCGCTGGCATTCGACGATCCCGCCGGCGGGCCATCGCAGTTCGGTTACGGCGATACCGAACTCGGCTTCAAATACCGTTTTATCCAGGAAGACGACAAGGGGTCTACGTCCGATGGTTGGCGTGTTTCCGCTCGTCGAATTGCCGACCGGGGATCAGGGCAGCGGGCTTGGCGCCGGCCACGTCCGCGTTTATCTGCCGGTGTGGCTGCAAAAAAGCTTCGGCGATTGGATCAGCTATGGCGGCGGCGGCTACTGGATCAATCACGGCGGCGGCACGCTCGATCAGGATTATTGGTTCGTCGGCTGGCTCTTGCAGAAACAGCTAACCAAGCAACTGGCAATCGGCGGTGAAGTTTTCCATCAAACCGCCGATACGATCGGCGGCAAGGACAACACCGGTTTCAACGTCGGCGCGGTTTACGATGTCGACGATCATAATCACTTGCTGCTATCGGCCGGCACCGGCATCCAGAACGCGTCCACAACAAACCTGTACTCGTGGTACGTCGGCTATCAGATCACCAACTGAGCCCGGCCCCGCTCACTGCACCTTGATACCGGCGTCCTTGATAATCGGCCACCACTTGTCGGCCTCGGATTTCTGGAAGGCGGCAAAAGCTTGCGAGGATTGCAGCTCGGCCGAGGCGACCTGCTGGCCGAGCTTGGCGAGTTTGTCCCTTAGATTTGCATCCTTCAATGCGGCGACCGTCGCGTCGTGGACTTTCTCGACGACGTCGGTTGGGGTGCCCTTCGGCGCCCACATGCCGAACCAGATCGACGCATAGAACCCGGGCAGGCCAGCCTCATCGGTGGTCGGAACTTCGGGCAGACTGACCATGCGGGTTTTTGACGGCACCGCGATGGCCCTGATGGTCCCGGCCTGCACCTGGGCCGTGAAATTCGACGACGGCTCGATCATCATGTCGATCTGCCCCGCCATCATGTCCTGCACCGCAGGCCCGTCGCCGCGGTACGGCACGAACTGGAAGGTAGTCCCTGTGGCTTTTTGAAATGAAATTCCGGCGAGATTTCCGGTCGAACCGATGCCGGGAACGCCGACACTGGCTTTGCCGGGATTGTCCTTCAGCCAGGCAATCAGCTCTTTGAGGTTATGCACCGGCAGACTGTTCTTGACGCAGATCAACAGCGGCTCGTAGGCGAGCTCCGCGATCGGTACCAAATCGTTGATCACGTCGAAATCCAATTTGTAAAGGCCGCCGATCAGCACATTCGTCGTCAGCGTGCCGATGCACAGCGTGTAGCCGTCCGCCAGCGCGTGCGCGACGCGGGCGACGCCGATGGCGCCCGCAGCACCGGCAAGATCCTCGACGATGATGGTTTGGCCGAGCGCCCTTCCCATCGGATCGGCAAGAACCCGGGCCAGCACGTCGGTGGCGCCCCCGGCCGCAAACGGCACTATGATCGTGATCGGCCGGGTCGGATAATCGGCCGCGAAGGCGAAGTTCAGATAGGCGCCGGCGGCGCCAGCGCCCGCGGCGAGACGAAACAGATTTCGGCGTGACAGTGACATAGTTCCTCCCCAGTTTATCCCGGTAATCCGGGTTCTGCTTATTCCGGCTTGAGGTGGGCGAATTGCACCACCTTGCGCCATTTGTCGGTGTCGGCAACGATGAATTTCGCAAACTCGGCCGGCGTATTCGGCGCCATCTCGATACCGCCGAGGTCCGCTAAGCGAGCTTTTACGGTCGGATCGGCGAGCGCGCCATTGAACGCCTTATTGAGCGTGGCAATGATCGCGGGCGGCGTGCCTTTCGGCGCGCCAAAGCCGATCCAGCCGAAGGCCTCATAGCCCGGCAAAAACTCGGCCATCGCCGGAACGCCGGGCAGTACGTCAAGGCGCTCCGGCGTCGTCACCGCGAGCGGCCGCAGCTTGCCGGCCTTGATTTGCGGCAGCGACGACGGCGTGACGTCGAACATCACCTGCACTTGGCCGGCCATCAGATCGACCAGCGCCGGCGTCGAGCCGTGATACGGCACGTGGACGAGATCGACACCGGCCATGTATTTGAACAATTCGCCGGCGACATGTTGCGGTCCGCCGACGCCCGCCGATGCCATGTTGATCTTGCCCGGATGTGCTTTGGCGTAGGCAATGAATTCCGGAACGGTCTGCGCCGGGAACGATGGATTGACCTCCATCACAAGAGGCACGCGATCGATGCCGACGATCGGTTCGATGTCGCGAACGAAATCGAACGGAAGATGCGGGATCAGCGCCTCGTTGATGGTATTTTGCGAATTCACCAGGAGGAGCGTGTAGCCGTCCGGCGCCGCATGCACGACCGCCTCGGTCGCGATGTTTCCGGTGGCCCCGGCCGCACTTGAACGAAGAACTGCTGCTTGAGCCGTTCCGACACCGGCTGCGTCAACAGCCGCGTGGTGATATCCGACGAACTGCCGGCGGCCTGGCCGACGATACCTGCACCGGCCGCGACGGATAATCCGCCGCCAACACGCGACGAGCGACCAACGGAAGCGCGACGGCCCCGGCCCCCAGCTTTAAAAAATTGCGGCGTTTCACGTTTTCTTCCCCGCTATTGCGTTGCCTTATGCCGGCAATCGCGTTGACGCCAAGCTGTCATCGCGCTTCGGCGGTTTAGCACTATAGCTGTATTCCACCCGTTGTCGGCAGATGCCGAACCGTCGCAGGAGCGAAGCGTGTTAGGCTAGGCGCCGTTGCAGCCGCGCCTCGCGCAAAAACAGGAACAGTCCGGTCGCCACCACAATCGACGAGCCGATCAATAGGCTCACCGTTGGCACTTCGCCCCAGACGGCAAAGCCGATGACCAGCGCCCAGACCAGCATCAGATAGTAAAACGGCGTTACCGCGGCCGCCGGCGCCAGATGCAGCGCCCTGGTCCAGAACCATTGCCCCACCGCATTGACAAAGCCGGTGCCGAACAACATCGCGGCATCGAGCGCCGACGGCCAACGCCAGCCGAACACCAGGAGAAAACTATGAAAGAACGTCAGCACCGCCAGTTGCCAGATCACCAGCGTATTCGCCATTCCGTTCTGGTCATGCCGCGCACGGCGACGGTGACGGTGCCGTACATGATGGCGTTGACCAGCGCGAACAGCGCGCCGAGCGTCAATGAATTCGCGCCGGGATCGGTCACGATCAGCACGCCGAGAAAGCCGACGACGAGCGCGGCGCCGCGCACGTAGCCGGCCCGCTCTTTGAGCCGAGGATCGAGACTCGAGCGGCAAACAGCGGCGCGGAGAAATTGATGGCAACGGCGCCGGCGAGAGGCATCAAGCTGAACGCCAGCAGCAAGGCCGCTTGTGAGATCGATTGCGACAGGCCCCGCAGCAGGTGATCGCGCGGACGCTGCGTCGCAAAGACCGACAAGCCGGTGACCGGCAGCATCACGACGGCGCAGGCAAGGAACGAGGACAGCGAACGCAGGAACAACACCTCGCCGACCGGGTAAATGGCAACCAGCCACTTGCTGGCGGCGGAGGCGCTGGCGAACAGCACCGTCGCGACAATCATCAGCAGGATACCGCGTGGCACATCCTCGGTCCGCCGCATCGATGCAAGACCGCCGCCCGCAGCCGATACGCTGGCAACGTCGGCCTGCTTATTGCCGGTCAGATCGTCCATCGCCCGACCGCGCCATCGCGTCGCGGGGCCCATCGCCCGATATCAGCGGTCTATGATGCCGTGGACGGATTTGCAATCGAGCCTTTGGCAGCAGTGCGCCGGCAACATGCCGGCGGCCCAATCGGCGACCGTCACCGGCGGCGGCCAAAGCGATTTAATAGCGCCGCCGGAATTGGACTTCGCGCTGAACTCGGCGAACTTCGTTATCCAAGCGTTTCACTTCGCGGGTGAGTTCATCGACGGCTTGAATGAGGCTTTGAATGACATCGTGATGCGAGCTTTGCTGCTTCGCCTTGCGAAGAAAGGATTCTGCCCTGGATGAAGCTTGCCACATGGGGAACCTGCGCAACGAACCTAGGTGGCATACGTGAAACTTCGTAAAACCCATGTTGTAAAATTTTAGGGAGCGGGCGTTTTGCCTTGCCAATCATGGCGTCAAGCGGCGTTTACCACCCACGGACCGAAAGTGTTACCCATGTCGTCGGCTGATCCGTAACCCATGCGGAACGGACCTCCGGAACGCCCCGCGTGATATGGCGCGCTCGGAGAGATTCGAACTCCCGACCCTCAGATTCGAAGTCTGATGCTCTATCCAGCTGAGCTACGAGCGCGGCGTGTGCACAGTAGTCGGTTTGCGGCAAAAGTCACGGCGGATGGCCGCGCTTGCCGCTGCCGCACGAACGTTGACCGGGCAACGATCGGCTCGGCAAAACCGATTTGTGGCAGGGAACCTTTCGTCGGTTCCTTTGCCATGCTGGAGCGGCTGAGCGGATATTCCGTTACGCCAGGGGAACGCAGCAACGCCGCCCAGTGTTAACGGCAAGACCCAACGATGGACGGAGACCCATCATGTCTGACTATCGCAATTCCAACTACGACTACGGCAATCCACAGGATCCGTTCCGGAACGACCCCAGCTCGACCCCAATGTGCGCGCTCCCAGCGCCGCCTGGGGCTGGATCGCCGTCGCGGTAAGGGTGGCGTTCGGCTATGGCTATAAGCCCGGCAGTTTTTTTTCCTGGTGGTGGTATTGGCGGTGGCGTTCGGCTATGGCCACAAGCCGGGACAGCTTGGCACCAATACGGCGTCGAACGATATAACGCCGCCAGCGGTTACTCATATGGGCCCGCCGGCAAGCGTTCCGCCGCCGAGCACCGCTCCGGCGCCCGGGACCCCGACGCCGCCGGTGACGGCAGCGCCGAATAGCCCGGCGCCGAATAGTCCGGTGCAGCCGAACGGCGCGCATTAGCGCATCGGGAGCGCGAGCCAGAAAGTCCAACACAGGAGCAGCAAGCGGCTCCGGTTTTCGTCGGAGCCGTTTGCGCTCCGGTTTCGGTCCGCGCTAACCGCGCGCGCCGAACCCCGCGCGGCCGACAAGTCCGACAAATCTTGCGCCGATTTCATGACCGAGCCGCCATACCACCTGATAATTGCACTCCTTGGCCAGGTCGTCTCCGCAGAACAGGAGAACAAAGTCATCGGGAACGTCGAAACCCTCGACATGAAGTCGCACGCCGGCCGTCGAAATATCGGTGATCAGGCAGTCGCGCGGCAGCCCGCCGTTGCCGAGGTAAATCTTCGCCATGCGATTGATGCGGCGCCGGGGCGCGCGACGCCGATCGGCAGGATTTCCTGAGCTCATAAGCCACGGCCATATTGCGGCCGCTAGCCACTCGGGCGGCACTTGCACCTTGAAGCAAAGGCATAGCAACCGCGCCGTTGCCGACCGCCTAAGGCGGTCTGCCGCCTTTTCCTCCCATTTAAGTGAAATTCGCATGTCCAGCGAGACTTGCGCGGTTCCCCGGGAACCCATTAGCCACTGGCGGAAATCAAGCCCACTAGGCGAACATCGATATCAGAACAGCAAATCACTGCAGGCTCGGCCAATGGACCCGACAAAAGCCAGCCGCGCGATCGCGATGCCGAACTCCGCGCCACGCTGCCAATCCAAGTCAAAGAGCAGCCCGACCCGTTCCTGCAAATGTCGACCGCGGAAGACAAGCGTGGCCGGGATCACGCTATTCGCGCTCGCCGCAGTGGTGATCCTCAGCGTCGTTCTCTATGGGCTCAATACCGCACGCGACCGCGCCACGCCGCCCGCGCCGTCGAGCTCTCGGCGCAGCGAGTTCGCCAGCGGCCGGCGGCACATCCGGTCCGCCCAAAGCAACCGCGCCGCAGACCACCAACAACGCCAAAGGTTGAACGCAGCGCTATTCGAACGCCGGGTCGATCGGCACGCGATAGCCGTTGGCGAGGCGGTTGGTCTCGTTCGCCATGCCGACCACCGCCATCAGCTCGCCGAACATCGCTTCGCTCATGCCCGCTTTGCGCGCCGCCGCGCTGTGGCTGGCGATGCAATAGCCGCAGCCGTTGGTGACGCTGACCGCGACGTAGATCATTTCCTTGGTCAGCGCGTCGAGCGCGCCGGGCGCCATGATCTCCTTAAGGCTCGCCCAGGTGCGCTTCAGCGTCGCCGGATCGTGCGCCAGATATTTCCAAAAATTGTTCACGTCCGCGACCTGCCGCGTGCGCTTGATGTCGTCGAACACGGCGCGAACTTCCGGCGATGGCATCGCGATACTCGATTGGCGCGCGTGATGGCATGGCGATGTCCTCAAGCTGGCACGAACGCCGGAGTGAGTGCAGGCCCCGCGCCGGCAAAGCCTGCCTGGAAATTACGCCGCCGGCAGTCAGGGTTCGCTGCTCGCCGCGCGGAAAGGCGTCTGCCGCGCCGTTGCACGCCGGCTTTTCGCGGCAGATGCGACTAATTTGAATTGAATTTGATCGCGACTTGGTCGCGAACCGGCAATCCGGATTCTACGTGCGGCGAACCGGACATGGCTGACTGACTGAAATTGCGCCGGAAGCCGAAGGTGGAGGAGCCCATGCCGCGCACCATCAGCATGCTGATCGCCGACGATTCGAGCGTCACTCAAGACATCCTCACCGAGGCCGCGCATGCCTCGAAACTGCCGCTGCGGCTGAGCACGACCGACAACGGGCGCGACTGCCTCACCTTGCTCAACGGCGCCAATATCGATCTCGCCTTCATCGACGTGCATATGCCGGAACTGTCCGGAACCGAAGCGGTCTGGTCGGCCCGCAAGCAGGGCATCAAGACCTTCGTGACCTTGATGTCGTCGCCGCCGGCGGCCGAAGCGGTCGATATGGCGATCAAGCTGCGCGCCTACGAATTCCTGTTCAAGCCGTTCGCCGCCGACGACGCGCTCGCCATCATGAAGACCTATGCCGCATCTCGTCGCCGACCAAGGTCCTGATCGTCGACAATTCCTCGGCGGTGCGCCAGATCGTGCAGAAAATCCTCAAGGCAGCGTATTCAATTGCGAGATCACCGAGGCCGGCGACGGCGAGGCGGCGCTGGCGCTCGCCCGCATGTCGCCGTTCGACGTGGTGTTCCTCGATTGCAACATGCCGGGAATGAGCGGCCTCGCCACGATCAAGCGGCTGCCTCATCCAGTCGTCGCTCAAGGTCGTAATGATTTCCGCCGAGCGCAATCTCGCCAACGAAGACGAGGCGCTTCGACAGCGGCGCCTGCGCGTTCCTGCACAAGCCGTTCAATCGCAAGACGTCGACCAGGTCCTGCATGCCGCCTTCGGCTTGCGCTCGCCAAACCTCAAAGTGAAAAGCAGCGCGCCGAATTTCGACGTCGCGATCGAGGGCTAGCACCATCCGCCTCGCCCACAAATCGAGCGGCCACATCTTCGAATATCTGTGGTGCGAAAGGCCGCCCTATCTGCGTAATGCCGTGGTGCGGCCGGCCGCAGCTGCGCGATCGCGCCGACCCATGTCGCGCCGGTCGGCGGCAAAGACCGCCTTGCTGCAATTGCGATCGGCGCGGCTGCTCGCCGCGGCGTAATCCGCCGGCCGGATTGCGGCCGGCGTCGCGCGAAGGCACAATCGGCCCTGTTGCACGAGCATGACTTTTCCGAACCGGTGAAACAACGGCATCTGCTCCAGAACGGGACGCCATGCCGAAGACACCGGATTATTTCGCCGGCAAAACCATCATCATCACCGGCGCCGCGAGCGGCATCGGCCGCGCCACCGCGCTGATTTTCGCCCGCGAGCGCGCCAACGTCGGTGTGCGCCGACATCAACGAGGCCGGCGCGCGCGAGACCGCCGGCGAAGGTCAACGGCAAGGGCAGCCAGGCGCTGGCGCTGAAGGTCGACGTCACCTCGCGCGGCGCAGGTCAACGACATGGTCGAGCGCGCGCATCGCCGCGTTCGGCAGCGTGCAGTTTCTGTTCAATTCGGCCGGCGCCGCGATCCGCCGCGCCAAATTTCTCGAGATCGACGACGCGCTGATGGAAAAGACCTTCGCGCTCAACGTCAACGGCACGCTCTACGGCATGCAGGCGGTGCTGCCGCACATGCTCAAGAACAAGCTCGGCGTCATCGTCAATATGGCGAGCATGGCGCATCGCCGCGGCGGTCCGGGCTCCTCGATCCACTACGCCGCGGCCAAGGGCGCGGTGGTGTCGATGACCATGGGCGTGGCGCGCGAATTCGCCACCCAGGGCATCCGCGCGCTGTCGATCTCGCCCGGCCCGATCAAGACGCCGTTCCAGGACGCGGCGCAGTCGTCGCCCGAACTGGTGCAGCGCTTCCTCGAAGACGTGCCGATGAAGCGCTTCGGCGAGCCGGAGGAAATCGGCGAACTGGTGCTGTTCATGTGCTCGGACGCCTGCCCGTTCATGACCGCCGACACGGTCTATGTGAACGGCGGCGGCGGCTGGCGATAAAACCCGGACGCGCCGACAAAGGCGCCGTTACTACCGCCGTCGTCGATTTTTCAATCTTGACGTGCATCATCGCGTATGCAGACTAGGCTTTGAGGACCGATCGGGGTTCGTCAGAGCGGGGGCTCGGCGTTGCGTCCGTTGTATCGCGTGGCGTTGTCCGTGTGCGCGGCGGCATGCTTGGCCGCGTGCACCGAGGTTGTCGATGTGACAACCGACTCCCGTTATGCCCAATACAATCGCGCCACCGACTGGGCCAAAAACGAAGCCATCCTCCTCAACATCGCTCGCGCCAGCGAGAATCAGCCGCTGAATTTCCTCGTCTATAACGCATATACCGGCTCGGCGACCAATTGCTGCGGCGGCCAGTTCACCGTCATTCATCATCGGTCCTAACCGCATCGCCTCACAAAAGCAGTATACCCTCGGCCAAGGCACGTTGACCGCAAATGCGATGGCCAGCGGCTCGATCAATGTCCAAAATCTGGACACGTATGACTTCTATGATTCCCGGCTGTCCCCGGTAGACTTCGTCAACCTCAACGCGTTTCAGCGCCAGGGCTACCCGCGTGAACTGCTGTTCCGGCTGTTTGCCGATTACGTCAGTCTCAAGCCCTCGGCCGCCATCTTCCGCCCACGGTCTGTCGGCCATCGTCTACAACACCCCGATGAAAGAGAAGAGTTGCTTTCCGCTGCCGGTTCCCGCGATCGAGAAACTCTACGGCTCCCACGCGACGGAAGATCAAAAAAGAATATGTTTCAAGGGATCTGGTGGTATTCGCCCTGGTTTCCGGCTTGAGCTCGGAAGTTCGGACCGTGCCGACGGCGTCTAGCGCCGCGGCTGCCGCGCCAGCTGCTGCGGCTGCCAAGACATCCGGAAGCGCCAATTCAACACCACCCAAGCCGCAAACCGAGGGTCGTCTCTGCTTTGACTCCGCACTCGCTGCTCGCGCGATCTGGGAGTTCGATACTCCCGAGTTCCGTGGATTGATGCCGGATAAAAGGTATTTACAGTTGACCCGATATCACCCCGTCTGCGGCGGAACCGGACCGGTCGACGGCTGGCCGGCAACGTCGCAGAAGTCGGCGGCCGCGGCGGATTCCTCCGATCGTTGCGGCCGCGGAGAGACGCCAAACATTTCGTCAGATTGGCGTCAAATGACCCAGACCCGGCGGCTGTGAAGCCCTCCCCTTCCGCCCCCGTCCAAAAAGCCCACCCCCACCGCGGCGAAACCAACGCCGCCCGGCGTCTCCAGGTTGCTTGTTCAAAGTGTCCGGCAAAAGCGGCTTTCCGGTCTCGGATATTCATCCGTTCCGGACAATACACGGTCGAAATCGGAACACGCTCCGTGTTTTCCATCTACAGCTTTCTCGGCAGCTTGCTGCGAATACCCGTTACGCCGGCCAATGAATTGATCGGGCCGCCGGATGACAGCGGCGATCGCGTTATTTTGTCGGTGAACAGAGGACAGCCGGCCGGCTGTTTCGCGGCCGCCATGCTCGATTTAGGTGTCTATTGCGTGCCTATCGACGGCGCCGCCAATACCAAGCGCACGTTCAGTATCCTGTCACAATTGCTGGCGCTGAAGACCACCACGGACGACCTGCAGCTCCAGCCGATCTTGCGCCTGCTGCCGCAATAGGGCGCCATTCCTTTCGCTTACGCCGTCGAGTGTCCCGGCCGCCAGTTCACCAAAAACACGCCGGCGACGCAGACCGCCATGCCGAGAAGTGACAGCGGCCCCAGCCGCTCGTCGAACAACACCCAAGCCATCAAAGCCGTCACCGGCGGCGTAAGATAGAACAAGCTCACCACGCGGGTCGCTGCCGCACGGCGGATCAGGAAATACAAAAGCCACACCGCGCCGAGCGACAGCACCAAAACCAGCCAGCCGAGCGCGAACACAAACTGCGGCGTAAAATGCACGACGCGCGTTTCGAATAAAAACGCGCCGAGCGAAAACAACAACCCGCCGCTCGCATATTGGACGCACAACGCCGGCCGCCAATCGATGCCGCCGCCGAAGCGTTTTTGATAGAGCGTGCCGACGGTGATGCCGCCGAGCGCCACGGCCGCGGCGATCCAGGCAAGCGGCGTCGCCTCGCCGGTTTCGATCTTGGCCTGCAGCACCAGATAAACGCCGGCGAGCCCGAGCGCGAGGCCGAGCCATTGCCGGGCGACGACCCGCTCGCCGAGCCAGCGATTGGCGACGGTCGAGGTCAGGACCGGCTGCAGGCTGACGATCAGCGCGACCAGTCCCGCCGACAGCCCGTTCTCGATGGCGACGAACACGCCGCCGAGATAAAGCCCGTGCACCATGAGCCCGGTGGCGGCGCTGTGCAAAAGCCCGTTGGCATGCGGCCATTTCGGCCGCGTCGGCCGCGATGACGAGCGCCAGCAGCACGACCACCGTGATCATGCGCAGCGCCAGAAACGTCAGCGGCTCGGCATAACCGAGACCCAATTTCGCGCCGATAAAGCCCGAGGCCCATAACAGCACGAACACGGCCGGCGCGGCGAATACGGCGAAGTCTTCCAAACTGCGCGGCATCTTGTACGGCCCGGCCATTCACGTCCTTCGTGCATGCCGTTAAACGGCGTGGATGCCCGCGACAAGCGCGGGCATGACGGCCGAACGGCGAGAGCCGGTTGTACTACGCGCTCCGCTCCTCGACCATGGTCAGGATATCGCGGGTGCGGGCGACGCCGGCGGGCCAGGTTCTGTCGAAGTCGGCGATCAGCGGTTTTAGGCTTTGCGGATTTACGCCGGCTTCGAGCTTGCCCATGTCGACGAATTAATCGCCCCTGATCCCCGCCGCCTTGATGATCGGCCACCATTTTTCGATCTCGGCCTTATGGAACGCGGCAAGGCCTTCCGGCGTCTGCTGCTCGCGCGAAGCGACATCGAGCCCGAAATTGGCGAACTTGGCGCGCAGCGCCGGGTCGGCCAACGCCGCTACCATCGCGCCGTTGAGCTTGGCGATCGCCTCGGGCGGCGTGCCCTTGGGCGCGAAGAAGCCGAACCAGCCCGAGCATATAGAAGCCGGGCACGCCGGCTTCGTCGGCGCTCGGGATATCAGGCATCGAAGGCGAGCGCCGCGGCGCCAGATTGACCAGCGCCTTGATGGTGCCGGCACGGACCTGCGGCAGCGCTACGGCGCCTTGCACCAACAAGAGATCGACCTGCCCGCCGATCAGGTCGGTCATCGCCGGTCCGGCGCCGCGATAGGGAATGAACAGCACTTTCGTATCGGTGAGTTTTTGCAGCAGCAGCCCGCCGACCTGCGCGGTCGCGTTCTGATTGACGAATTTCGCATCGCCCGGATGTGCCTTCATCCACGACACCAGCGCTTTCATGTCGTCCGCCGGAAACGCTTTCGGCGCCAGCAAGAGTTGCGGATTGATCGAGATCAGCCCGATCGGGGTGAAATCGGTCTGTAAGTCGTAATCGATCTTGTAGATGATGCTGCCGACGTGGGTGTCCCACTGGCCGATGTCGATGGTGTAGCCGTCGGGCGTGGCGCGCGCCAGCCGGCCGACCGCGATCGAGCCGCCGGCGCCGCCGATGTTTTCGACGATGACCGGCTGGCCCAGCGCCGCACCCATCTTGTCGGCCATCAATCGTGCGGCGAGATCCGTCGATCCGCCCGGCGGGAACGGCACGATCAGCGTAATCGGGCGCGAGGGAAAAGTGTCGGCGTAAGCGGGGCCGACAAAGGCCAAAAGCGCAAGCGCGATCGCAGCGATAAAATTTCTCATGTTTTCCGTCCCCTCCAAAATTATTGTTCGATTGCAAGGATGGTAGTCGAGGCCGCCATCGCCGGTAAGGGGGCATCCTAGGCAATGAACATCCCGCCCCGCGCGAGCCACAGATAAGGCAATCCCGGTCTCGCAGCGCGATCTGCGCGCGAGTGATGTCAAACAGCGACGACTTCTTTCCCGTCATCCTGAGGCGCGAGCGGAGCGAGCCTCGAAGGAGACGGCCCCGGCGCCTCGGCCACACCCTTCGAGGGCCGCTTCGCGGCCACCTCAGGGTGACGGATCAGGCTCCGTGGAACCTCCAGCAATTTTTTCGTTTCACGCGAACGAAAGAAAAGAAGGGAAGCGGAACGCCGGCAGACGCGGTATTCCACGGCCTGTACGCAAACGGCGTACAGGGCGCGCCACGGAATGGCGGCTTGCGCCGCCCTTCCGCTCTCGGGCGCGCTCGCCTGCCGGCGTTCCACCACGGCACTTGCGGCGGCGACCGAACGCCACCGCTCAGCTCCAGTTCACGCACTTCCTGGGACGGAACTAGGTAGGGATGGGCGTTACCCACCCCCGGCCGTCCCAGTGCAGCGGGCGATGTAGCCCGCAGGCCGGTCGTCGTGCCGGCCGGGCGTTTTTGCCCGGAGCCGCCCGGGAGCGGGGGTGACAACCCCGCCCGCGGGAACCGCACTCGCCCCTAACCGCCCGGCGTCACCCGGACGGCGTCCCTTCAGGGCGAGATTGGAGTTCGACGTAACTATATCAAGGACGAATGTCAAGAGCTTGTCACCGTATGAAGGACAATAAATCGTGAAGTGCGTCGCACCTGCAAGCCCCCTCGAAAGCGGGCCGGCTTCATGTTCTTTTACTTTTCCCCGGTTTCGCGCCAGGCCCCGTGGGCGCTTTCTTCTGCTTCTTTGCCCGATTGTAATCGGCCGCGGCACGGACGAGGTTTTTCAGCGCACGCGCATCGATCTTATCGCCCGCGTGGATATCGATCGCGCGGCGCATGTTGCCTTCGAGGCTGGAGTTGAAAAGCCCCGCGGGATCGTCCAGCGAGGCGCCGTGCGCGAAGGTCAGTTTCACGACCTCCTTGTAGGTCTCGCCGGTGCAGATGATGCCGGCCTCCTCCCACACCGGAACGCCGCGCCACTTCCACTCCTCGACGACGTCGGGGCAGGCCTCTTTGATGAGACTTCGCACCCGCGAGAGCGTCTCGCCCCGCCAATCGCCCAGCTCCTTGATTCGCGCATCGATCAGCCGCGAGGGAAAGGCCCCGCCTTTTCCGTCCTTGGCGCCGGTCTTCGTTTTCTTCATGACGTTGTCGCTTGCTTGCTGCCCCGAGTATCGTCAATTCTCGATCTTGATGTTTCCCGCTTTGGCGACCGCGCGCCATTTATCGAGGTCCTTGACGATAAAGTCGCGATAATCGTCGCCGATCAACGGCCGGACTTCGAAGCCCAGGGAATAAAGGCGATCGGTGAAAGCCTGATCGCTCATCATGTCGCTCAGCGTCTGTCTCAAGCGGGCGACGATCTGCGGATTGGTCTTTGCCGGCGCCAATAGGCCGTAGCAGATAACCGCCGTTCCGTTCACGCCGACCTCCGCAAGCGTCGGCACGTCGGGCAGCACGCGCGAGCGCTTCTCTCCCGTAGTCGCCAGCGCGCGGATGCTGCCAGCGGCGATGAGCTGCTTGGCCTGAACCGGAATGACCAGGCCGACGTCGACCGTGCCTGCCACCAGCGCGTTGGTCGAGGGGGCCAACCCCGCAAAGGGCACGTGGACCATCTGGATGCCGGCTTCGGCGGCAATCATCGCGATCGTCAAATGCGGCGCGCTGCCCGGCCCCGCGCTGCCGTAATTCAAACCTCCCGGATGACTTTTTGCATAGGCGACGAGATCCGAAAACGTCTTGAAGTCCCGCCGGGTGGAAACCGAGAGTGTGTAAGGCTGCTGCGCGATGCTGCCGATGAACGCAAAGTCGTCGGGCACCTTGTACGGCAGGGATTTGACCGCCGGCAGAACCGACAGGCCGTCCGACACCGTCCATAACAGCGTGTATCCGTCCGGGTCGGATTTGGCGACAAAATCGGTACCAAGCTGCGCCGCCGCACCCGGCTTGTTTTCGACGACGAATTGTTGATGCAAGACGCTTGCCGAGCTCATCGGCAACGAGCCGACCCGTCAGATCGGTGCCGGCGCCGGCCGGGAACGGAATGATCATTTTCACCGGCCGGGCCGGATAGTCCTCCGCCGCGGCGGCGTGCGCCCACAACCCGAAAAGAACCGATAGCCAGATGACACAGTGCGCATTTTCCCCCGGATTTTGTTACACGTCCGTCGGCTGACCCGGATTTCGCTCCGCTCAATCCGGGCTACGGTTGCTTAATGCCCAAGACTTTTAGTGCCAATGGGCAAAGCAGAGGCCCACACCGGTCAGCGCATGAGACCGGTAGCCCGGGACATAAGTGATCCAGTCGAGGTTCAGATGCTGCACGGCGCCTGCCGTCGCAATCCAGTTTCTGATCTCGGATGAACCGCTGACAAGCTTGTTGAGTGGAAGCCCCTTCAGGGCCGCGTAGTTTTTCTTCTCCAAGGCGCTGACCACTTCGCGGTCAAGCGCTTCATTGACGAGGAAGTGGCTGAGCCCGCCCGAGGCGAGAACGCCGACGCGAATATTCTCGGGGTAAGCCTCGACCAGCTGCCGGATTGCGGCGCCAAGTTCGAAACATCGCCGCGGGCTCGGCTGATTGGGCGGATAATAAGTGTTCAGAATCACGGGCACGATCGGTATCGGCCCCTTCCGCATGAACCGCCGATGGATGAACGAGTAGGCGTGGCCTTCGAACTGGTCGGCGGTGAGCGACTTCATCGCCGTGATGTCGAAATCGCGCGCCACCAGGCCTTCGATGAGCGCTCTGCCGAGTGCGGGATGGCACGGATAGTGGCGATCCTCTTTGTCCTCCATCCGCTTGCGCTGGTCTTGCAGATACCAGTCCGCCGTCGGCTCGGCCGGGGCGGCCGCGTTGCGGATGGTCTCGCCGTAATAAATGGTGATCGCCGGACGAAACGCATCCTTGAACATTTCGCGCTGATCGTCGCCGATGATCACCAAGGCGTCGATGCCGGAGGCGGCAATTGCGCGTTCAAGCCGGTCCATGGCGTCCATGGTCGCGCGGTGGCGCTCGGCCATCGCGTCCTTGGCGATGATGGCAGCGGCATCCGGCGGCGGAGACTTTAGCAACTCGTCGAACGTGCGCGGCACGCCGTCGAAGTCGTTGATCGGAGCCCGGCGGTCGACGCGGTCGAACATTTCCTGCCAGTGCTCGACCGAGGACACCAGCATCGTCGAATGCGACGAGCCGAACGCCGCCACCAGTTGCGCCATTGGACGGGTCACTCCCTGTTATGAGCGATGGTATTGGTGGGATGCGGTCAGCGTCAACAGCCACTAGTGTGGTGGATTTGAAGTTCCTAAGATCGAGCGGCGCGCTCGTGCAGGAACTTCAAATCCAACACCCACACTAAAATCATAAATTTGCTAGTGTCCCTTTGATTCCGAAGTTCGCATCAGAGGTGCCGCCAGATCATGCGAACTTCGGAATCGGGACACTGAGTCCGCTAGCGACGATTGAAGCTAGCGTTATTTGAAAGCGATCATATCGGTGCGGCTCAGCGTCGAGGCGTGAGCCTTCAAAGGCTCGTTTTCGGCATTCGAACTGTTCTGATGCAGGATTTGATACTGCCCGATGGCAATTTCGTAATCGGTCTGGTCGAAACAGGCATCGACGGGCACGACGACCGTGTAGCCGCGCAGCGTTGCGCCGACCGACGTATAGGTCACCGATCCGCTCACCTTCCAGCCGGCGAGAATAAGCGTGGTAATGCCTTTGGCCTTCAAGAGATTGTCGAGCTCGGTTTTGTAGAACCGGTCTTGCGCCTGACTTTCAATCTTGATGTCGCCGGGCGCGGGAAGCACGTCCGGCAACCACTTCGCCATGGTCGGCGCTCTGGTCCCATAGGCAACGGTAACACCGGCCTTCCTGGCCCGCGCCAAGAGGGCCGCGATCGCCGGCACCATTTTCCCCGTGCAGTTCGGTTGACGCGCGCAAATCGGATCGACGATGTCGAAGATCAGCAATGCCGTCGTCGCGGCGTTGAGCGCCACCGCAACCGGCTCCGGCGCTGGCGGCATTTGCAGGGTCAACGGCGATTGGCTCATGGGCATTGGACTTTTCGCTCCCTGGTCGCGGGGATGGTATTGGTCCGGCGCGGACGGCGTCAACGGCCATAGGCCCGGTGATGGCATTCAGGATCCCGTCATTGCGAGCGATAGCGAAGCAATCCAGCACTCAATGCCAGCCGCCCCTGGATTGCTTCGTCGCTAGCGCTCCTCGCAATGACGAAAGCGTCATGCCCGCACTTGTTGCGGGCATCCACGTCTTGCTTAGTGGCCGCACCAAAGACATGAGATGGCCGGGACAAGCCCGGCCATGACGGCATCGCGTTTGCAGCCCGCACGAGCGCAGCGATATGCGGGACCGCCGCTCCCGGATGTCGACCTTGTTCGTCCGGGCTATGGTTGCACGGTCGATTCGCAGATCAGGAAGCGCGCTGGCCTTTGAGCATACCGGCAATGCTCAGGTCCTCGTCGATCATGGGCCAATGGATACCCATCGGCATGATCTCGTAATCGGCGCGTTCGGCAGCAGACGCCTTCTGCAAGCGCGGATACCAGTCGAGGGGCGTCGCGATCCTGCGGCCATCCATGAGCGTGACGACAAGCTCGCTCGCCGTGAATTCCACGGCGCGCGGTTTGAGAGTCTCGCCTCAAGCTCCAAAGTACTCATGCCAGGCTCACAAGATATGACAATTTCCAGTCACGATACGAACATCCGCAATTATGAGCTGGAAAACCGGCCTTGATTGAATGACGTATCATGAAGATAAAATTTCTTTTTTGGCCTGACGCCTTGCAACGGCAATTCTGCAACGTGCGCGGCCTCATTGCCTTCAATTTCGCATCAAATAAGGCGAATACTGTCTCCAGCGTATTTAAACCGTCGGCACGTCGTCCCCTCACCTGAACCAGTTCGCTTCGCCGTAGCCACGCTTCAGCGTCGGCAGTATTCCACGAAAAAAACGGCGGCCATAGGCGCGCCATATGCGACCTCTCCCGCAAGGGGAGAGGGAAAACTCACACCGGCAAATTATCGTGCTTCCGTCCCGGCATCTCCACCGTCTTCCCGCGCAGCATCGCCAGCGCGCGGGCAATGCGCGAGCGGGTGGCGTGGGGCATGATGACGTCGTCGATATAGCCGCGCTCGGCGGCGATGAAGGGCGACAGAAAGCGCTCCTCGTATTCCTTGGTGCGGGCGGCGATCTTGCCCGCGTCGCCGATGTCGGCGCGGAAGATGATCTCGACCGCGCCCTTGGCGCCCATCACCGCGATCTGCGCCGTCGGCCAGGCGTAATTGACGTCGGCGCCGATGTGCTTTGACTGCCATCACGTCATAGGCGCCGCCGAAGGCCTTCCTCGTAATCACGGTGACGAGCGGCACCGTGGCCTGCGAATAGGCGAACAGCAATTTGGCGCCGTGCTTGATCAGCCCGCCATATTCCTGCGCGGTGCCGGGCAGAAATCCCGGCACGTCGACGAAGGTGACGATCGGGATGTTGAACGCATCGCAAAAGCGCACGAAGCGCGCCGCCTTGCGGCTGGCGTCGCTATCGAGCACGCCGGCCAGCACCATCGGCTGATTGGCGACGAAGCCCACGGTGCGGCCGCCGATGCGGCCGAAGCCGATCACCATGTTGCGGGCGAAGGCTTCGGACAGTTCGAAGAAGTCGCCCTCGTCGACGGTTTTGAGGATCAGCTCCTTGATGTCGTACGGTTTGTTCGGGTTGTCGGGCACCAAGCGTGTCGAGCGACGGCTCGATGCGCTCGACGTCGTCGAACGACGGCCATTCCGGCACGCCCGCCGCCGCGTTCGCCGGCAAGAAATCGATCAGCCGGCGCATCTGCAGCAGCGTCTCGACGTCGTTGTCGTAAGCGCCGTCGGCGATCGAGGATTTGGTGGCGTGCACCGAGGCGCCGCCGAGCTCTTCGGCGGTGACGATCTCGTTGGTCACGGTTTTGACCACGTCCGGGCCGGTGACGAACATGTAGCTCGTGTCGCGCACCATGAAGATGAAATCGGTCATCGCCGGCGAATAGACGTCGCCGCCGGCGCAGGGACCCATGATCACCGAAATCTGCGGGATGACGCCCGAGGACAGCACGTTCCGCTTGAACACTTCGCCATAGCCGCCGAGCGCGGCGACGCCTTCCTGGATGCGGGCGCCGCCGGCGTCGAACAGGCCGACGATCGGCGCGCGGGCGCGCATCGCCATGTCCTGGATCTTGATGATCTTCTGCGCATGGGTTTCGGACAATGAGCCGCCGAACACGGTGAAATCCTTGGCGAAGGCGAACACGGTGCGGCCGTTGACGGTGCCGAAGCCGGTGACCACGCCGTCGCCGGCGATGTGGCTTTTCTCCATGCCGAAATCGGTCGAGCGGTGCTCGACGAACATGTCGAGCTCCTCGAACGAGCCGCGGTCCATCAGAAGCTCGATGCGCTCGCGCGCGGTGAGCTTGCCGCGCTTGTGCTGCGCCTCGATGCGCGCGTCGCCGCCGCCCTTGCGCGCGCTGACGCGGCGGTCTTCGAGCCTGTCGAGAATGTCTTTCATGGTTCTCTACCGATCCCGCTTTTGGCGGCCCCCGACCGGCCGGATTTACCTCGCCTTTTCATAGCAAGGCGCGGGCCAAGCGTCATCTTCATCCTGCCCCGCGAAAGCGGGGAAGGGGGACCACCCCGCGAAGCGGGGTGGTGGAAGGGGCGTCGGCGGTGAAGCTTGCCTTACCGCTTGAGATTTTCCTCAACGCCCGCGCCCCCTCCACCACCCTTCGGGTGGTCCCCCTCCCCCGCTTTCGCGGGGGCGGATGATGAGGCCACCTCCTCCACCGCCTTCACGATGCCGGCGTAGCCGGTGCAGCGGCAGAGGTGGCCGGAGAGCACTTCGCGGATTTCGGCGGAGGTCGGATGCGGATTGCGGGCGAGATAGTCGGTAAACGACATCAAGATGCCCGGCGTGCAGAAGCCGCATTGCAGCGCGTGATGGGCGCGGAACGCGGTCTGCAGCGGATTGAGCGCGCCGTCGGGCGCGGCGAGCGATTCCACGGTTTTGACCTCGCGGCCTTCGGCCTGCACCGCGAGCGTCAGGCAAGAGCGCGTGGCGACGCCGTCGATCAGCACGGTGCAGGCGCCGCAGATGCCGTGCTCGCAGCCGACATGGGTGCCGGTCGCGCCGAGCCCTTGGCGCAAGAAAGTCGGAGAGGAGCGTGCGCGGCTCGGCCTCGGCTGCAAGCTTGCGGCCGTTGAGCGTGAGCGCGATGCGCACGCGGTCGTTTTTGTTCACGCGGCGCATCGGATCGCCTCCGCAACCACCCGCGGCCCGAGATTACGGAGGAGATCGCGCCGCAGCGCCGCCGAGGCGTGCAAGTCCTCGTAGCCTTCGAGCTCCTGCGCCCAGGCGGCAATCGCGCCGGCGGCGTCACCGTCGATTGAACGCACCATTGGCCGCCCGGCCATGCCGCCGACGCCGAGCGTCACCGCGCCGCGCTGGTCGGCGATGGCCGCGAGCGCGATGATGGCAAAGTCGCCGTGGCGGCGCGCCACTTCGTCGAAGGCTGTGCCCTTGCCTTCGATCACCGGGAAACGCACCGCGGCGACGAGCTCATCGGGCGCGCGCGCGGTGGTGAGCATGTCCTGCTGAAAGGCCTCGGCGGCGAGCACGCGTTCGCCGCGTTGCGAGCGCAACACCACCGTGCCGCCGGCGACGCGCGAGCGCCAGCGGGATTTCCGAACTCGGATCGGCATGCGCGATCGAGCCGCACACCGTGCCCTTGTTGCGGGTCTGGAAGTGGCCGACGAACGGCAGCGCCGCGGCCAGAAGCGGCAGCTTTTGCGCAAGCTGCGGCCACGCCATCAATGTGTTCTGCGTCACCGCGGCGCCGATCTCGATCTGGTTGCCGCGGTCGCGGATGGCGTCGAGCGCGGCGAGGCGCGAAATATCGATCAGCACCGCCGGATCGATCAGCCGCAGATTGAGCATCGGCACGAGCGACTGGCCGCCGGCGAGAATGCGCGCGTCGTCGCCGTAATCGGCGAGCAGCGCCAAAACCTCCTCGACCGTATCCGGCCGCACATAATCGAAGGGGCGCGGTTTCATGTCGCCGGTCCGTCATTGCGAGGAGCGAAGCGACGAAGCAATCCAGGGGAGCTTCGAGCGCTGGATTGCTTCGCTGCGCTCGCAATGACGATGCAGTTCATTTCTGCACACAGCGCGTGGATGCGGCGCGGCGTCGCCGGCAGGGTCACGTCGCGCACGCCGAGCGCATCGGCAATGGCATTGGCGATGCGGCCGGCGTCGACATGCAATTGCCCTCGGCCAAGCCCTTGGCGCCGAGCGGGGTGAACGGCGACGGCGATTCATAATGCAGGATTTCGAGTTCGGGGATTTCGCTCACCGTCGGCACCAGATAATCGGCGAAGGTGCCGGAGAGAAACGCGCCCTCCTCGTTATAGGAGAACTCCTCGTAGAGCGCGGTGGCGATGCCTTGGGCGAAGGCGCCGCGGATCTGGCCCTCGGCGATGGTCGGATTCATGATGCGCCCGGCATCGTGCATCGACACATAGCGGTCGACGCGCACGGCATAGGTCACCGGATCGATCTCGACGCCGCACATGTCGAAGATAAAACCATACGTCAGCGAGGTGTTGATGCGGTCGTCGCGCGACGGCGCTTCGAGTTCGGGCGGCGACCACACGCCGGTTTCGCTCAAGGCCGGCGCCATGTCCTCCGGCAGCAACAGCGGCGACCAATGCGAGGTGCCGGCGACGCGGCCGAACGGCAGTGCATTGTCGGGATTGGAGCGGCTCCTGATTTTGCCGCCGGATAGCTCGACGTCGTCGGGCAGCACGTTGAGCTGCTTGGCGGCGATGGCCTTGAGCTTGTCGCGCATCTGCACTGCGGCCATATGCGCGGCGACCGCGGTGCCCGAGGCAAAGCGGCTCGAATAGGTGCCGGCCGCGATCGACCACTGGTCCTTGCGCGGTGTCCATTTCCAGCACGACCTCGACATCGTCGGCGTCAAGCCCGAGTTGCTCGGACACGATCTGCGCCAGCACCGTCTCGTGGCTTTGGCCCTGCACCGTGACGTCGGCGGTGACGGTGACGGCGCCGAGCGGATCGATATTCACCGTCGCCATCGACACCGCGCCGCTTTTCGGGCCGGATTTCTCGCGCGCCGCAGCCGTCATCAGCGTCGAGAGATAGCCCATATTCGACATCGCCGGCTCGACCACCGCGGCAAAGCCGATGCCATAGTTGCGGCCGGCTTGCGCGCGCGGCGTCGCGACGGCGCTTGAGATCGGCGAGCCGGCCGTCGCCGACGGTCATTTCGACGGCGCGCAAATAGTCGCCGGAATCGTAGAGCGCGCCGGCCGCGGCATGGTAGGGAAATTTCTGCGCCGGGATGAGATTGCGGCGGATGACGTCGAGCGGATCGAGGTCGAGCTCGACCGCGATGCGGTGCATCAGCCGCTCCAGCGCCAGATAAAGCTGCGGCCCGCCGAAGCCGCGGATCAGGCTCGCCGGCATTTTGTTGGTCAGCACGACGCGGTTTTTCACCGCGACATGGGCGATGTCGTAGGCGCCGGTCACCGCGCCGTGCATGCGGTAGAGCGGGCCGGGCATCGGCGCGCGCAGAAACGCGCCGTAATCCTCGAGCTGATCGAGCTTGAGCGCCAGGACGCGGCCGTCGTTGGCGACCGCCGCCTCGATCTGCGTCACCCGGTTCGGCCCGGAACTGGCGGCGACCAGATGCTCGATGCGATCCTCGACCCATTTCACCGGCCGGCCGGTGATTTTGGCGGCGAGCGCGATCAGCACGACATAGGGAAAGACCGACAGCTTGATGCCGAAGCTGCCGCCGGAATCCGGCGGGATGCGCAGCCGCATTTTCGGTCCCGGCACGCGCAGCGCCCGCGCCATCACCGGATGCATGGAAAACGGCCCCTGGAAATTCGCCGTGCACGTCGTAGCTGTTTTCGGCCGGGTTGTGCGCCGCCACCACCACGTAACATTCGATCGGCGTGAACGACAGACGATGAAACGGCACCGTCATGGCGATGCGGCGATCGGCCCGCGCGAAGGCCGCCTCCGGCTCGCCATACGTAAAGTCGCGCACCGAAACTTCGTTGGTCTCGGCTTCGGGATGGATGATCGGCGCGTCGCTCTGGCAGGCCGCAACTCGGATCGATCACGGCCGCCAGCGGCTCGTAGTCGATCGCCACCAGCTCGGCCGCATCCTCGGCGATGTAGCGGTTTTCGGCGACGACCAGCGCCACCGGCTCGCCGACATAGCGCACGCGCTCGACGGCCAGCGCCCATTGCCGCACCGGCGTCTTGACCGCGGCGAGGAACGGGTCGGTGAGCTTGCGGACCTCATCGCCGGTAATGACGGCCCAGACGCCGTCATGCGCCAGCGCGCGCGCCGCATCGATGCGCACGATCTCGGCATGGGCATGCGGCGAGCGGATGACGTGGGCCTGCAAGGTGCCGACCGCGACCGGCAGATCGTCGGCATAGCGGCCGCGGCCCGACAGCAGCGCGGGGTCCTCCTTGCGCAGCATGATTCGTCGGCTGGGCTTGCCGAGTTGCCCGGACATGATTGTCTCGCCCTCCCCTCAACTCTCTACATCGGCGACCGGCTATTGTCAGTAAGCACGCGTTGCGCGCGGCGCTGGCGCGGTGGGGAAGGCTCAATTACAGTCCGTCATTCCGGATTGCCACGAAGTGGCAAGTCCGAAATCCATAATCCCGGGTTAGCGAATATGGATTCCGGGCTCCTCGCTTCGCTCGGCCCCGGAATGACGAGGAGTGTTGATGGATCACCCCGCCAACGGTTCCGGCATCGGGGCGCCGGTGCGACGCCGCGAGGATTTGCGGCTGGTGCGCGGCGCCGGCCGCTACACGGCGGACGAAAATCTGCCGGGCCAGGCCTATGCCGTGATGGTGCGCTCGCCGCATGCCCATGCGCGATTGCGCGCGCATCGACACCGCCGCGGCCAAGGCCACGCCCGGCGTGCTGGCGGTGCTCACCGGCGCCGATGTTCTTGCCGACGGGCTCAAACCCATTCCGCACAAGCCATGGTCGCCGCATCCGGCGGAAGCCAAGCTCACCAACAAAGGCGGCGCGCCGCCGTATGAAGCGCCGCATTATCCGCTGCCGGCCGACAAAGCGCGCTTCGTCGGCGAGGCGGTGGCGATGGTGGTCGCCGAGACGGTCTATGCGGCGAAGAACGGCGCCGAGGCGGTCGCGATCGATTACGACGTGCTGCCGGCGGTGGTCGAGACCGCCGCCGCGGCGCGGCAGGATGCGCCGCATGTGCATGACAGCGCATCCAACGTTTGCTTCGATTCCGAGCTGGGCGATGCCGCGGCGACGGACGCGGCGTTTGCGCGCGCGGCGCATGTGACGCGGTTCGAGACCTGGGTGCAGCGCGTCACCGGCGTGCCGATGGAGCCGCGCGGCGCGCTCGCCGCATTCGACGCCGCGACCGGTCGCTTTACGGTCTATGCCGGCAACGGCGGCGCCGTCCGCCTGAAAAACGATCTCGCGACCATTCTCGGCGTTGAGCCGGACAAGGTCCGCGTCTTGATGGGCGACGTCGGCGGCAATTTCGGCACCCGCGGCATGATCTATCCGGAATTCGCGCTGGTCGCCTGGGCGGCGAAAAAGCTCGGCCGGCCGGTGAAATGGATCATCGAGCGCAGCGAGTCGTTCTTGAGCGACTATCAGGCGCGCGATCTCGTCGTCGAAGCCGAACTCGCGCTCGATCACAAGGGCAAATTCCTCGCCATGCGCGGCGCGAACCTCGGCAATCTCGGCGCCCACACCACCAATTTCGCCATGGTGCAAAAGGGCGTGCAGATGATGTCGAGCATCTACCGCATGCCGGCGGCGCATTTCCGCGCCCGCGCCACGCTGTCGAACACCGCGCCGACCCGGCCCTATCGCTCGGCCGGCCGGCCGGAAGTCATTTTCGTCATGGAGCGGCTGATCGATCTTGCCGCGCGCGAATGCGGCTACGACCGCGTCGCGCTGCGCCGCAAGAATCTCGTGACCGAAACCGAGCTGCCCTACAAAAATCCGTTCGGCGTCGTCTATGACAATGGCGATTATATCGGCGGCATGGACATCGCGCTCAGGCTCGGCGACTGGGACGGCTTCAAGCAACGCCGCAAGGAGGCGAAAAAGCGCGGCAAATATCGCGGCATCGCGGTGGGCAATTACGTCGATATCTCGACCGGCGTGCCGCGCGAGAAAGGCGGAAATCACGGTGTCGCCCGACGGCTTCGTCGAGCTCGTCATCGGCATCGTCTCGCAGGGCCAGGGCCACGAGACGAGCTTCGCGCAGCTCATCACCGAATGGCTCGGCGTGCCGATCGAGAGCGTGCGCTTCGTCTCAGGCGATACCGACCGGGTCACGGTCGGCGGCGGCGCGCATTCCGGGCGCGGCATGCGGCTCGGCTCCATCGTCATCAAGAAATCCTCCGACGGCATTATCGAAAAAGGCCTGCGCATCGCCGAGCATCTGCTCGAAACCGCGGCCGCCGATATCGAGTTCAAGCACGGCCGCTTCGCCGTCAAAGGCACCAACCACGCCGTGGGGATTTTCGAAGTGGCGCGCGCGGCCGCCGAGCGTAACGATTTGCCGGCGGATTTGCAGGGGCCGCTTTACGCCGCCTGCGACGAGACCGTACTGGACGCGAGCTACCCTTACGGCGCGCACGTTTGCGAAGTCGAGGTCGATGCCGATACCGGAAAGGTGGCGCTGATCAATTATGTCGCCGTCGACGACGTCGGCCGCGCGGTCAATCCGCTCATCATCCACGGCCAGGTCCACGGCGGCATCGCCCAAGGCGTCGGCCAGGCGCTGCTCGAACACGCTTATTACGATCCGGAGAGCGGGCAAATGCTGACCGGCTCGTTGATGGATTACGCCATGCCGCGCGCCTCGGATCTGGTGAACTACATCACCGAAATCAGCGAAGTGCCGTCCTCGACGCACCCGCTCGGCATCCGCCCCGCCGGCGAAGGCGGCACGGTTCCGGCGCTTGCCGTCGTCGTCAACGCCATCGTCGATGCGCTCGCCGACCTCGGCGTCCGCCACGTCGAAATGCCGGCGACGCCGGAGCGGGTGTGGCGGGCGATCGAAGCGGCGCGCAGCCGCCAGGATAATTCCGGGAACGGGCGCAACCGTGCCAGCTGACGACCTCAAGAGCCGCGAATTTAAAAACATCCTGCTGATCAAATTGTCGGCGCTCGGCGACGTCGTCCACACCTTCCCGGTGCTCAACGCATTGCGCGCCCGCTATCCCAAGGCGCGGATCGATTGGCTGGTGGCGTCCGACCTCGCCGAATTGTTGCAGGGCAATCCCGCGATCGCCAATGTCATCGAATTTCCGCGCCAGGAATGGTCGAAGCCGTGGCAGGCGGCAGCCCTACCTTAACGCAGCGCGGCTGATCGCGACGCTGCGCGCCGCGCGCTACGATCTGGTGCTCGATCTGCAAGGCCAGTTGCGCAGCGCCGTCTTCGCCTTCGCCGTCCGGCGCGCCGGTGCGCATCGGCTTTGACAAGCCGCGCAAGGACGTGTGGCAAACGCTGGCGCGAAAAATTCCGGACGAGGCCAAGCAGCACGCCTGGCGGGGTGCGCGCGAAGGCAGCTGGCTTGCTTATACCGATCACATCCCGTTGCCGACGCTCGATCTGCATCCGGTAGCAGCGCTACCTCGGCGCGGCGGCGCTCCTTGGCTTCGATGCCGGCGCAGCCGATTTTTCGTTCCCGATCCCGCAAGAAGCCGCGACCCGCATCGATGCGTTGCTGGACTACTACGATATCGGCAAAGCCAAGCCGCTCGTCGCGATGGCGCCGGGCACCAATTGGGACACCAAACAATGGCGGCGCGACGGTTTCGCCGAGGTGGCGCGGCATTTCTGAAAAAAGCAATTTGCCGTCGCCTTGATCGGGGCCGATGGCGAGCGTGCGCTGTGCGAGGAGGTCGCCAAGCTTGCGCCCGGCGCCGTCAACCTCGCCGGCGAAACGACATTGCTCGAGCTTGCGGCGCTGATCCGCCGCGCAACGATCTGCGTCAGCAACGATTCCGGCCCGATGCATCTTGCGGTCGCGCTGGAGCGGCCGGTGGTGAGCATTTTCGGCCCGACCGATCCGATCTGGGCCGGGCCGTACAAGCCGCGCCGGCGCAGTGCTGCGCGTCGAACTGCCGTGTTCGCCGTGTTATCTGCGCGAACTGCGCCGCTGCATGCACGGCCACGCCTGCATGAAAAACGTCAGCGCGGCCGCGGTGATCAAGCGCGTCGAGGCCATCGTCGCCAAGCTGCCGAGCCGGGCAAAGTCGGGCGCACAGCAAACCAGCCCGCGATAAGGAAGCTGCGCTCAGGCTTTGCTCGGCCAGTCGAGGCATTCGGCAAGCCCGCGGCCCATGATCCATTCCTTGTCCGCGGCGGACAGGAAATCCATGTGCTCGGTGAACAGCTTGACGCAGTCGCTATAGCTGCAACTGGTGCGCTCGAGCATTGCCGAGGCGTCGGTTCCCCAAAAGCAACGCCGCGGCCCGAAGGCTTCTACCAGGTTGCGGATATAGGGCTGAATGTTCTTGTAGGGGTACGGCGCCGTCGAAAACACCGGCACCAAGGTCAGCTTGACGGAGACATTAGGATGCTTCGCCAGAGTAGCCGTGCTTTCGGTCGCAGCTTTAAGCAAGTCGTCCTTCTGGGTGGTGCGCGCGCCGAGGTGATCCATGATGATGCGCAGCCGCGGATGCCGCGCCGCGACCTCGCCAATCTCTTTGTGCGTATACGGCGCGTTGAGCATCACCGGGATGCCGAGCCGCTCCGCTGCCGGCCAGAACCAGTCGGCGGTGCCGTCCTGCATCCAGACGCGATCCCATTCGTGGTGCAGCGTCAATCGCACGCCGAGCATGCCCTTCTGGTCGCGCCAGGTTTCGAGCTTACCGCGCTCCGCCGGCACATCGATCGGAAAGCGGCCCATCACCGCAAAGCGATTGGGAAATTTCTGCGCGGCTTCGAGGCTGTAATCGACGCGATCGCCCTCCCAGGACGGCGGCACCAGAATGGCGTGCTCGACGCCGGCATCCTTCATCATCGCGCCGAATTTCTCGTAGGTCAGCGGCTCGGGCAGGTGCGCCTTGCGACCGGGCATCCATCGCCGATCGGGACCCTCCGGCAGCCAGATGTGAACGCCCGCATCGATGATCATCATGGCCTCGTCTCCTTTGGTGGTCCGGCGTCCTCTGCGGCAGTCCTATATTTCCAGCGGCCGCTTCGTTTTATTGTTTGCTGATACCGGCCTGCGCAATCACCTTCGCCCAGCGGTCGATCTCGAACCGCATGCGTTGGTCGAGCGCGGCAGCGGCGAGCGGCCGGGCATCGAAGCCGATTGCTTTGTACTGTGCGATCACGTCCGGCCGCTGCAGGATCTCGGTCGTCGCGCGCGCCAGCACATCGATCGCCGGTTGCGGCATGCCCTTGGGACCATAGAGCGCATTCCACGACGTCACATCGAAATCGGCAACGCCGGCCTCCTTCATCGTCGGCACGTCCGGCAGTTCGGGAATGCGCGCGGCCGAGGTTATCGCCAGGGGACGCACCTGCTTGGCCTCGATCGCAGCGCGGAGCCCGCCATAGGCGTTGATGACGAGATCGACCTCGTTGCGCAACAGTGCGACCGAGAGTTCGGCCGGCCCGCGATAAGGCACCACGGTGAAATTCAGGTTCTGGGTGGATTTGAACAACAGCGCCGCCAGGTGATTGCTGGTGCCGGCGCTCGACGTTCCGACGTTCAACGTGCCGGGTTTCTCTCTTGCCGCTGTCATCCACTGCTGCAGCGTCTTATATGGCGACGCGGCGGCATCGACGAAAAGGTAAGCGAACTCGCTGACACCGACGATCGGCGTCATCTCCAGCCGCGGATCGATCGGTTCGCGGAACAAACTCACGCCAATCGCGGTATTGTTCCCGGCCCAGGCGATGTTGTAGCCGTCCGGCGGGGCATTGGTCACCGCACGCCCGGCGATGACGCCGCCGCCGCCCGGCTGATTTTGCACCAGTACCGGGACGCCGAATTGCTCCGACAGCTTCGCGGCAAGAATTCGTAGCGCCACATCGGAGGCCGAGCCCGCGGCAAGCGGCGTCACGATCCGGATGGCCCGCGACGGATAGGCATCTTCGGCTTGCGCTTGCCCGCGCAGCGGCACCGCCAGCATGACCCACGACAGACAGAGCAGGAAAAAGGCGACGGCGATACGCGGTCGAACAGTTACGAACTTTTCCACTTCAATGCCTCCGGCCAATGCCATCGCCGAACCTTCGGCTTTACTAAGTTGCGCCCAACGCCCGGGTGGTATCGTCGAACAGCTCATCCACCGACACTCGTCGCGGGATCAGTTTCTGCTGCTGGCAAAAATCGATGATGATTTCCAAAGTCGGGCGGCAGGCTTCGACGCCGAAGCGATAAGGGTCGAGAACGCCGCCGTCGGGCAGGCCCGCGGCGCGCTTACTGTCCTGGAATTGCCGGAAAACGTCCCGCACCACGTCGGGCCGCGATCGCGACAGCTCGGTGCGCACCACCAGCATGTGATTGATCGGCACGCCGTGGTGACGCTCGGCCCATTTCTGCGCGGCCGCATCGGCGTCCGGAATGAGATGCTTGAGCCGCGGATCCGGCAGCTTGTCACCGACGATCGCCGCGTCGATCTCGCCATCGAGCAGCATCTGCAGCAGCTCCTTGCCGGGCGGCGCCCGTTTGACGACGTCGGGGTCGCGGTATTCCGCAACATGCGGATCTTCGAACGTGATCCACTCCACTTTATCGAGATCGACGCCATAGTCGCTCGCCAGAATGCCTCGCACCCAGGTGCCGGTGGTAACGGTGTAGGCGCGGACGCCGACGCGCTTGCCGTTGAGATCGGACGGCTTGAGCGTGCCGCGCTCGGCGTTATAGGCGATGGTGTGATGCTGGCCGCGGCTCACCACCACGGCAGGAAGCAAGACATAAGGCTTGTCGTACGACTTGGCCTGCAAATAGGTGACGATCGCCAGTTCGGCGAGATCGTATTTGGCCTCGCGCACCACCTGTTTGAACAGGTTGTTTGCGACCTTGACGTCGACGAAATCGAAAGCGACGAGATCGGAATGCACCGCCCCGCTTTTGAGCGGCGCGACATTGGGATAGTTGCCCAGCATCGTGTGCAAAGTGAGTTTCGATTCTGGTTTCGATCCTGCCGCCATCGCACGCTCCTTATCGATCTGCCAATACCGGATAAAGCGTCAGCGCAGTCTTGCCGAAGATCCACTCCCGATCGGTCTCCTTGGCAAAGGCAAACGCCTGTCGCGCCGCGCCGAGAATCTCCGACAGCGTCCCGACCGAATTTGGAAAATTCGACCCCCAGGCGATCCGCGACGCGCCGAATGTCTCGATCAATTTGCCGAAGAAAGTTTCCGGCGTGCCTTTGCCCCAGGATTTCGGCGTCACATTGATCGGCGTGATCTTCAAATAGACCTGCTGGTACTTCGCGAGCGCGAAGAGATCGGCGGCGCCGCCATAGGGCGGCCCGTCTTCGAACGGCGCGCGGGACAGGTGATCAAGGATCATCGTCACCTTCGGAAACCGGTCCATGATCTGGCGCAACAGCGGGATGCCTTCCTGCCTTCATCTGCATGCAGACCGGGATGTTCTTTTCCGCCGCATGCTCCCAGAAAGGATAAGTCTTCGGATCGACGAACCAGGTGGCTTGATCCGGCAGCGTGCTGCCGGTCGTGAACAGCCGCATGCCGGCGCAACCGCGGCCGAGCCAATAGTCGAACGTCTTCACCGCGTCTTTGGCCAGCAGATCGATCGAATAAACGCCGGTAAAGCGCGACGGCACGGCGGCGACGGCGTCCGCCACATAGCTGTTGTCGTAGCCGTAGGCGGTCGACGAATGCACGATCGCGGCCTTGGCTATGCCGGCATCGTCCATCGCTTTGACGAGCGTCTGGTAGGTCGTCGGCCGCTCGCTTGACCACGTCGATTGCGTGCCGCCGAGCGGCGCCAGCGGATAACGCTTGGTATCCGGCGAAACGATATGGGGATGAATATCGATGACCGGCGGATCGATAACTTGCGACATGACACCTCGCGCGACGCGGGAACGAGTTACGGGTTTATATCGACAAAAACTTGGTTGAGCTGCGGACGCGACAGAATATCTGCGATCGGTCAAATTAGGACACTAGCGAGGCTGCCGCCACATTGGAATCCGCGGTGGGTCATGGTATCTGCCGAAATGCCGGGGCACGGTCCGCAACGACCCGTCACACAGGGGCGCCGCAATGCCGCTGATCCATGACGCCGAAGTCTGGCAAAGCAAGCTTGCCGCGCTGCCGCTCGCCAGCTATGGCCCCGGCGAGACTGTGTTCGCCGAAGGCACCAGCACCGGGCGGCTTCTCATTCTCAAAAGCGGCGCGGTCAGTATCGTCAAAGCCGGCATCGAGATCGCCATCGTGGCGGAACCCGGCGCCGTGTTCGGCGAACTGTCCGCGCTGCTTGGTCAACCGCATGGCGCCGACGTGCTCACCGTGGAAGCGTCGGAGTTTCACGTCGCCGACGCCGCAGCGCTCCTCGGACAAGATCCAGTGGCGCTGCTTTACGTGACGATGGTGCTGGCGCGGCGTCTCGAAGGCGCCAACCAGGCGCTCCTTGAATTGAAGGATCAGATCGAAGCCGGCGAGCCTGCCGGCATGATCGAGAAATCGGTCGAGAGGATCCAGGGATTGCTGAGCGCCATCGGCACCGGCTACATGCGCGCCGGCGTCGGCTATTCCATGCTTCCCCCGACGTGATGCGGGGCGAACCGGAGCCGCGCCTAAGTGCTTAGTGACTTTTGGCACCGAGATAGCGCGGCACCACGATGCGCTCGCCTTCGGTCAGCGTCGCATGCTCCGACTTCGCATTGAGCTGGACGAGCGCCCAGAGCGGCACATGATAGGTCGCAGCGACTGTCGCCAGCGTATCGCCGGCATGGGCCGCGACCGGCTCGCCGGAGTCCCACAGTTCGATGGCGCCGACAGCCGGCGGGACAAGCCGCAACGGCACCGCCTCCCCGCCGCCGCCCGCGGCGGCCGATCTGACCTTGGCGGCCAGTTGCTCCTGAATGCGGTCGAACTTGTCCAGATTGATGTGGACGATCTCGGGGCGGTCTTTGAGATTGTAGCTGGCATAATGGCCGTGAAAGCCGTGCCCCGGCTCAAGGTCGCCGCCGCCCAAAAAGTTGGAGGACTGGTAGAGATTGATATAGCGCTCGACATTGGCCGGTATGGCGTGGGCGGCGCGGGTGGGATCGTAGGTGATGAGAAGACTCACCGGGATATGGGCGGCCTCCAGCGCTTCGGCAAATTGCACGGCGGAATCGCCGCCGATCGAATGGCCGATCGCGGTGATCGGCTTGGGATCGCGGCGGTAATCGGCGATGGCCTGATTGGCAAGGGACCGCCACGACGAATAGCCGTCGATGTCGGCGGCAACGCCGGAGCGATCGATGCGCGCCGCCAGTTGGTCCATGCCCCAGTCGATCATGCCGATCAGGCCGCGGAACATATAGGCGCGCCCGTGCACGGTCGCCACTTTTTCGCCGGCGCCCGCCGCGCCGAGCAGCGTCGCCGCTTCGCCGCTTGCGACCACGGACGCCGCGATCATGAACGCCGCAATGATGACGGCGATGTTTTTGGCTCGAACCATGCAGTCTTAATATTCAATAGCGGAAAGCGGAAAAACAGACGGCCGTCGCGTACAGAGCGACGAGCGACGAGCACTAGCACAGATGGGAGATCGGCCGGGCTTTTTCGTGGCAAAACCCGGCCAAGCGCGCTTGCCATCGAGTTTTTCCGCGAAATCGCCGGTCGAATCAGGCGAGCCCCGCTTTATGCAACATCTTCCGTGTGCTGCGAGGCCCCGCTTCTGGTAACAAAGGCCATGAAATTCCTAACGCGATTGGCGACGGGCGATATCGCTCTTTGGTGCACATTCTGGCTGATCGGCACACCGCTCGCCGTCGTTTGGGATGTCACCGGGCTGAGCATGCTCACCGGATTTGGCGTCGGCGAGCCGCTCGTGGCGACGCTGATCATAGCGGTGTTCACGCTGTCGAGCATGGCCATCATGTTTGTCGCGGTGGCCATTTGGCGTAGCGCATCGCGCTATCCGCGCGAGGCGTGGTGGAAACATCTGCTCGCCTGGAGCGCCAAATTATCTGCCGTGGTTTCGGGATTGGCCGCGACGATCAGTTTTTGCCTCGTCCTCTACCTGGCCTTTTCCTACCTTTATGCCGGGGTAGCGCCGGTTTGATGGACGCCCGCAGCCGGCCGGAAAGTCGAGCGGCCGATCGTCGCCCCGCAGGAGCCAAAATGAACATAGCCGCGGTAAATTGACACCCTACGACGGGTCGATCGGATTACCGTATCGGCGAGCGCAGGAAACGATTCGGGTCGGCAACTGATTGCGAGTGGCTCAACTCGGCTAGCACCAGCGGGGGCAAAATCGTGAGATGGGAATATCAAATTGTCAGGTCAGATACCGTCGAGAACTTCCAGTCCGCCCTCAATAAGCTTGGCAGTGAAGGGTGGGAAGCGACGTCCGGTGTCTACTCCCTGGGCGAGGCTAAAAAGGTTTCCCTTGGGCAGGGCATGCCGCCTTCGATGACGGTGGGGGCTTCAACGTGGGTCGCTCTCATGAAACGCCCTATTCCGGGCTAGAGGGCAGGCCAGGACGGAGCCATTATTTCGCGTAGCCCTGCGATCTAAGCCAGTCGATCCGGCGGTCGCCTTGCAGCCACTCATCGGCTTCGGCTTTGCTCTTAAGTCCTTTGATGTAGCGAATCTCGGCTCCCGGGTAGTGAGCCTCAATTTGCCAGTCGTCTTCCGCAATGCGCTTGTACTTGAAGATGACCCGAGGGGATTTGCTCATCGCTTTTTTATGTCTGTTTCAGTGTTTCGATAAGCACTGCTACCATGCTTTGATTGCGGCAGGTGTGAAATCGCCGTCGGTTCGTGGCTGCAGCAATGCGCGCCCTAATTTGCGGCCGTTCTCGTCAATCCGGCCGTCGGCGAGCCGTGATAGGTTCGCTCGGCATAATCTTTGAGATCTGCGGCCGTCAATCGCCGCTGCGTAAGTAAGTCTCCCGAATTCACCGACGTCAAAAGCTTCTCGACAAACGCCGTCATCTCGCTGGGCTGCGGCTTTGCCTCTGGCGCGGCCGGCTCCGGTGATTGTGGCATCTCGGCTTGGGCAATTTGCACGCGATCGTTGACTGGCGGATTACTCTGCGCTTGGTCTAGCTCACCCGCTGCGGGTTTGTGCCGGACCGGCTCCGATAATTGTGCAAGCTGTTGCTTGGGCCGCGCCGCCGCCGCGACTTTGGCGGGCGCTTGCGGCTTCGGCATCGCGGCTTGAGCGATTTGCGGACGATCTTCGGCCGGTGGGCTATTTTGCTCGGATGTCGGCGCTGGGAGCTGGATCGACGGCGAGGACTGCGCAGGCTCAAGCGGCTCCGGCGTTTCGACTTCCGGCGTCTCGGCTTGCGCGGTTTCCAGGCGATCTTCCGCGCTGAACTTGGCGATTTCGCTTTTCGCCAGATTGCGAAACTGCGAGTTGAACTGCGCCCCCGGATGGGAGTCGTTATTGGCGATGTATTCGATATTGTCGCCGACCAGTTTCTTCGATCCCATGCCGCCGAAAGTCATCCACGGATTGGGATTATAGATTTCGATCATCCGCCCGACTTTCCCGGGCGTCAGCGGCGGATTCCAGCTCAGCATCGAAGGCTGCAGCGCGACGATCAAGTCGACATGTTTGGCGTTATTGGCGACGAAAACCGAGCTGTTGGCGCCGAGGCTATAGCCGATGACCACCGTGTGCGTTCCCGGCGGCTGACGGTCGAGGTCGTCGACCAAAGACGGCCAGGCCTGATGCACATAGGTCTCGACCTCGACATCCGGCATGGTTTTAAGCTCGGCGACCAATTCGACGAGCCCGATCGCCGGCAACGGCCCGAACATCGGCCATAACACGCCGACAAAGGTCTTGGCATGAACCGGCGAGCAAACGAGCGATCCACACAACGCAACGGCGATCGCGAGTTTCTTCACGTGATACGTCCCCATCGGCGGCTTCCCCGCGTATACACAGCCAGGGAATTGCGGGGATTTATGGGACGGCAAGCGGAATTATTGCGGACGAATGGGGGCGCGCGTTAACGTGCTTAATAGCCGGTGAAGAAATCTTAGCGGCCGTATTGCCGGCGAGCGCAACGAGCGCGACGGCCTAATGCCAATACGGCGGATAGCCGGAGGTTTTCTCCTCCGCCGCAAGGAGCCGCAGCATGGCCGGCCATTCCAAGCACGCCGTAGGGCCGCCGCGTGCCGGGCTGATAAAGATGCGCGGTATGCGCGAGCACGTTCTCGCCGGGCATGGTCAGTTCGGCGCGCGCCGCCATGGCGTCGACCTGCGAGCGGCACGACATTTCGAGCTGATACATCGTGTTGAACGCCTGCTGGATGGTCGGGCCGCAGGTCAGAAGCCCGTGGTTGCGCATCACCAGCGCGTCGTGCGGCCCGAGATCGGCCACGATCCGCTCGCGCTCGTCGGTGTCGATCGCCGGGCCTTCATAGTCGTGGTAGCCGATATGGCCGACAAAGCGGATCGAGGTCTGCGACAGCGGAAGAAGCCCGCATTTCATCGCCGCCACCGCCATGCCGGCGCGGGTGTGCGTATGCAAAACGCAGGCGACGTCCGGGCCGCGCCTTGTGGATGGCGCCGTGGATCACGTAGCCGGAGACGTTGAGGCTGTAATCGGTGTCGGGCTTATGGACGATATTGCCCTCGACATCGATCTTGACCAGGCTCGACGCCGTGATCTCCTTATAGAGGAGGCCGTAGAGATTGATCAGGAGATGCTCGGTGCCGGGAATGCGCGCCGTGATATGGTTATAGATCAGGTCGGTCATCTCATAGGCGTCGACCAGCCGGTAGCAGGCGGCGAGATCGAGCCGCGTCTGCCACTCTTGCGCCGACACCTCGTTGCGGATTGACTGAAAGTCTGTCGCGTAATTCACGGGCGCCATCTCCCTTTGCTGCAAGAGTATATCTACGGACCAATGCATACCAGCACGGTTATTCTAACCAGATGTCCTCACCCTGAGGTGCTCGGCGCAAAGCGCCGAGCCTCGAAGGGTGATGGCCCCGGCGCCCGGGCCTACATCCTTCGAGGGCCGCGGAGCTTGTCATCGGGCCGGCCACTTCGGGCCGGACCCGTTGGCGGCCGCCTCAGGATGAGGTCCCAGAGCTGAAACGGAGGAAACGAGTGTCAGTGGCAACGCGCGATATCTTGCGCAATCACGTCAAGGACAAGCTCGCTCGCGGCGAGGTCGTCGCCTCGATGACGGTGCGGCTGGTGCGCGGCATCGAGATCGCGCGCATCGCCAAGACCGCGGGCTTCGACAGCCTCTATGTCGATATGGAGCATGCGAGCTTCTCGCTCGATACCACCGGGCAAATCTGCATGGCGGCGCTGGAAGCCGGCATCACGCCTTTGGTGCGGGTGCCGGGCGTGGCCGAGGTGTCGCGCGTGCTCGATGGCGGCGCGCTCGGCATCATCGCGCCGCATGTCCGCTCGGCTGCCGAGGCGCGCGACTATGTGCGGGCGGCGAAATTCCCGCCGCTCGGCGAACGCTCCGCCGCCGGTCCCCTGCCCCATCTGCATTACCGCTCGTTCCCGGCCGGCGAGGTCGATGCTGCGCTCAACGACGCAACCTTGCTGATGGTGCAGTTCGAGAGCGAGGAGGCGCTGGCGAGCGCCGAGGAGATCGCCGCAGTCGGCGGCGTCGACATGGTGATGATCGGCTCGAACGATCTGTTGGCCGACTGGGGGCTGCCCGGCCAATACGACCATGCGCGGCTGCGCGAGGCTTATGCCAAAACCATCGCCGCCTGCCGCAAGCACGGCAAGCATGTCGGCGTCGGCGGGCTGTCGTCGCGGCCCGAACTTGCCGCCGAATTCGTGCGCATGGGCGCGCGCTATGTCTCGACCGGCACCGATCTCGGCTTTCTGCTGGCGGCGTGTACGGCCAAAGCGAAGGAAGTGCGGGAGATGAAGCCGCAATGATGGCCGCAAAGCCCTTCACCTATCGCTCCGATCCCGTCCGCATCGTGTTCGGCGCCGGCGCCATCGGTGCGCTCGCCGCGGAGGCCGACTTCCACAAAATGTCGCGGCTCGTCGTGCTGTGCTCGAAATCGCGCACCGATTTTGCCCGCCGTGCCACCGCAAGCATTGCCGATCGCTGCGTCGGTATCAGCGATGCGTCCGAGCCCAATATGCCGCGCGCGGCGTTCGAGCGGTTTCTCGCGGATCTTGAGCGGCACAATGCCGACGGCTTTATCGTGGTCGGCGGCGGCTCGCCGATCGGGCTCGCCAAGGCCGCGGCGGCGACCACGAAACTGCCCTACATCGCCATCGTCACCACCTATTCCGGCTCGGAAATGGCGGCGCGCTGGCGCATCGGCGTCGCCGCCGACCGCATCAGCGGCGAAGGCGCCGGCGGCGCTGCCCGCGACCGCGATCTACGATCCCGAACTGACGCTCGATCTGCCGGCGCGCATGTCGGCGGCGAGCGGCATGAACGCCATGGCGCATGCGGTCGAGAGCCTTTACGGCCCCGACACCAATCCGGTGGTGGCGACCATGGCCGAGGAGGCCATCCGGCTGCTCGGCTCGAGCCTGCCGCGCGTCGTGCAAAATCCGCGCGACATCGACGCGCGGACGGATGCGCAATACGGCGCCTGGCTCGCCGCCACTTTCCGCGCCGAGATCGGGCTCGAACACGCCATCGCGCAACGGGTGCGGCAATGGTTCGATCTCGACCATGCGCATACCCATGCGGTCGCGACCCCCTATGCGATCGGCTTTAACGCCGACGCCGCGCCCGAGGCGATGCGGCGCATTACGCGCGCGCTCGGCGTCGGCGATGCGGCGCGCGGCCTTTACGATCTCAATGTCCGCCTCGGCCTGCCGACCGGGCTGAAGGGGCTAGGCATGCGCGAGGAGGATATCGGCAAGGCGGTCGAGGTGGTCGCGGCGGTCAAGATCGAGCATCCGAGGCCGGTGTCGAAGGCCGACCTTTTCAACATCATCTCCCAGGCCTACGCCGGCGAGCCGCCGCGATTTCTGATACATTCGCCGTCATGACCAGCGCAACCGCCGGCTCGGGAATGAAATGGGTCGGCCGCGCCATCCGGCGGTTGGAGGACCCGGCGCTGGTCACCGGGCGCGGACGCTTCACCGCCGATCTTGCCGCCAGCCATCATCTGCGCTTCGTCCGCAGCGCCGTCGCCTCCGGGCGCATCGTTCGCATCGCAGCGCCTGACGACGCGAACATTTTGACGGCTACGGAGCTTGACGGCGCGCGGCCGATCCGGCCGATGCTGCACAAATTCGACTATCGGCCGATCGAGCAGCCGCTCTTGGCGAAAGACGTGGTGCGTTTTGTCGGCGAGCCGGTCGCAGCCGTTTATGCGGCGTCCGCAGCCGAAGCCGAGGATATCGCCGATCGCGTCGACATCGAGATCGAAGAGCTGCCGGCGGTGATCGACGCGCGCGACTGCGCTCGCGCCCGATGCGCCGCGCGTGCACGAGCACGGCAATGTCGTGGTCGAAGGCAATATCAAGACCGCGGATTTCGACGCCACGCTCGCCAAGGCGCACCGCCGCATTCGGCTCAATTTGCGCTCGCGCCGGCAAAACGCGACGCCGCTCGAAGCGCGCGCCGCGCATGCGGCGTTCGATCCGGCAACGCGGCCGCACCACGCTCACCTGCACCACGCAGATGCCGCATCTCACCCGCACCGCCATCGCCGATATTCTCGGCTTTGCCGAATCCGATCTGCGCGTGATCGCGCCCGACGTCGGCGGCGGGTTCGGCCAGAAAATGTCGCTTGCCGCCGAATATGTCGTGCTGGTGTGGCTGGCGCGGAAACTTCAAGACAGCGTTGCCTGGCATGAAGACCGGCGCGAGAATCTGATCGCCGCTTTTCATAGCCGCGACCAGCATGTCGAACTGGAAGGCGGCTTTGACGCGCGCGGCAAATTGATCGCGCTGTCCGCCGACGTGATCGCCAATATCGGCGCCTATTCGTGCTTTCCGACCACCTGCGGCGTCGAGCCGCTGATGGCGCTGGCCGAACTGCCGGGGCCTTACGACGTGCGCGCCTATTGCTGCCGCGCGCGCGGCGTCGCCACCCACACCTGCACCATGGCGCCCTATCGCGGCGTGTCGCGGCCGGTCATCACGTTTGCCATCGAGCGGCTGATGGACAAGGCCGCCGCCGAATTCGGCTTGAGTCCCGATCGAAATCCGCCGCCGCAATCTGATCGCCCGCTTTCCCTACACCTCGGCGACCGGGCTGGTGTTCGACGAAGGCAGCTATATCGAGACCCTCGACAAGGCGGCGGCGCATGTCGATTTGTCTTCGTTCCGCGTCCGCCAGCAGAAGGCGCGCGCCGCCGGCCGCCATCTCGGCATCGGCTTTGCGACGTTTTCCGAGCGCACCGGCTATGGCAGTCCGGCGTTCGCCGCGCGCGGCATGGAAATCACGCCCGGCTGGGAGAACGTCGAGGTCGTCATGGACCCGTCGGGCCGCGTCGAAGCGCGCATCGGCGCGAGCCCGCACGGCCAGGGCTTGCGCACGACGCTGGCGCAAATCGTCGCCGATCAGCTCGGCGTCGCGCCGGCCGACGTTCGCGTGTTGCACGGCGATACCGATCGCACGCCTTACGGCTGGGGCACCTTCGCCAGCCGCTCGCTCGTCATCTCCGGCGGCGCCACGCTGCTGGCGGCGCGCAAAATCCGCGACAAGCTTCTCGTCATTGCCGGCGAGGTTCTGGAGGCGGCGGCCGGACGATATCGTGCTCCAAGGCGGCAGCGCCAAGGTCTCCGGCACCGATCGCACGGTCGCCATCGCCGCGCTGGCGCGCGCCGCCTATCATCAAGCGCACCGCTTCAAGGGCATTACGCCGGGATTGAGCGAGACGGCGCATTACGATCCGCCCGGCACCTTTTCCAATGCCTGCCATGTCGCCATCGTCGAGGTCGACGTCGAGACCGGCCGCGTGACGATCGAGAAATTTCTCGCCGTGGAAGACGCCGGCCGCATCATCAATCCCATGATCGCCGACGGCCAGGTGCACGGCGGCATCGCGCAAGGCATCGGCAACGCGCTGTTCGAGGAAATCGTCTACGACGGCCTCGGCAATATCCAGACCGCGACGCTCGCCGACTACCTGGCGCCGACGGCTGGCGAAATTCCGCCGATCGAATTGCACCACATCGAAACCCCGGCGGCGTCTTCGGTCACCGGCGCCAAGGGTCTGGGCGAAGGCGGCGCCATCGGCGCGCCGGCGGCCGTGGTCAATGCCATCAACGACGCGCTGTCGCCGTTCGGCGTCTCGATCGACGAAATCCCGGCAACGCCGCAGCGCATCCGAGCGGCGCTGCGCGCCGCGGCGTTCCGCGCCTAGGGCGTGGTCCCACTAATGCACGGCCTCGGACCATGTCCGCTGTTCGGTCGCTAGCGGCAGGCAAAACGACGCTACAGAGGCGATTATGGCTTCCGAGATTGCTACAATCACCGTTATAGCTGGCTATCCTGGCTAGGGTCTATCACTGGCCAAGGTGTTAAGTCACCGCTGGGGTTTCTGAAAGACCGGCGTAATTTCAACGGCTGCCGCCTTCCTCACGGAAATGCGGTCCCCCAAAAGATCAAGCTGAAGCCCCGAGCGTTCGGGGCTTTTGCTTTTGGTCGCGCCTCCGGTGAGGAAGTCTTCTGCGGCGAGAAAAACGCAGGCGTAGTGTCGCCTCTCGGCCGTTCGCGTCTTTTCCTGCGATGCAAGACGTATCTCATCCGACCGAGCGAATTTGCGAGTTCAGTGCTAATTGCAAAGTTGCGGGAGAAGCGTCTTGCAACTTTAACGGGATATTCCTAGCATACACTCTCGATGGGCGAATGCCGCCCAGAGGGGGGCGTTGCCATGTGGAATCTGTCGAAGCTGCCGCCGGTCCCGGGGCCGTGCTTGCCGGGCGCTCTCGACAAAAATGACGCTCGCGCCAATGCCGGCTTTGCGCTGCGCTACGGGGTAGCCGCGACAGGCGCGCAATTCGCCCGCGTGCCGCAAACTCCCAATCAGGACGAAACCAAATACGCCGACAAATCCGCGACTTATTCCAAGGGCCTCAAGCAAAAAAGCTACGGCATCGTCGATCCGGATGCATTCAAGGCGTTCCGCGCTGCCTTGGGCACGAGCGACGGCATGACTGCCGGTACAATGGACTTCGAGGACCCCAACATAGTTCTCGGCGGCTACTCACTGCAGCACCAGACGTCGCCGTTCTACACGCAGCTCGATGGGCCGGCGGGCGCATTTGCTTTGCCGCTTGCCGGCGCCAACTCGCAAGACTTCGCGGCGCCGCCCGCATTCGAGGTCGAGAGCATCGACTATGCGCTGGAATTGATCGAGCTTTATTGGGCGTCGTTGCTGCGCGACGCGCCATTTTCCGAATATCACATAAACCCGATCGCCATCGCGGCCGCCAACGGACTGACCAAGCTCCGCACCAAATACGGCGGCCATTACTACGGACCGGTCAACGCATCGGGCATGGTGACGCCGGATTTGCTGTTCCGGGGCGGACCGCTGCAGATCGGCGACAAGACTTACTTCGCTGGTGAGGACATCGGTCCTTATGTCTCGCAGTTATGCATTGCCCCGACCCGCCTTGGTGCACAGCCGATCGATCAGAAAATGCTGAGCTATGCGCCGGGGATCAATTATTTGACCGATCTGGACGCCTGGTATGCCGCGCAAAATGGCAAAGTCGACGGCGTGAACGTCGCCGACGGCGTGCGCCGCCACATGCGCAACGGGCGTGCGCTTAGCAGCTATACGCATATTGCCGAAATCTCTCAGGCCTATTTTGTTGCCTATCTGGTTCTCGCGAGTTCAGGCATCGAGCCAAACCGGACTAACCCATATGGCGCCTGCAGAAATCAAAAGCCGTTTGGCACGTTCGGCGGACCGGACATTGCAGCCACGCTCGGCGCGGTGGCGAAGGCGGCATTGAACGCGGTGTGGTATCAGAAATGGATCGTGCACCTGCGTCACCGGCCGGAGGCCGGCAGCGGGCTCGTTTTCCTGATGATGACGAAGCCCGCGGGAATTCCGCTGCCCCAGGCTCCGGTGCATGAGGCGGTATTGGACTCCGCGGCGCTCTATTTCAGCCAATTCGTCAATCACGATTTCGGCCAGTCCGCAGCTCACGGCAGCTTTCTGCTGTCGCAGGCGTTTCCGGAAGGATCGCCGACGCATCCGTCCTATCCGGCCGGGCATGGCGCGGTCGCCGGCGCCTGCATCACGGTGTTGAAGTTCTTCTTCGACGGCGATGCCGTCTTCGAACAGCCGGTCGTGCCATCCACCGACGGCTTGGCGCTCGAACCCTATACCGGTCCGCACGACCTCACGGTCAACGGCGAACTGCACAAGCTCGCCCACAATATCTCGTTCGGCCACGGCATCCATGCCGGCATTCATTGGCGCAGCGACACCGA
This sequence comes from uncultured Alphaproteobacteria bacterium, assembly GCA_963714345.1. Classification (GTDB taxonomy): domain Bacteria; phylum Pseudomonadota; class Alphaproteobacteria; order Rhizobiales; family Xanthobacteraceae; genus BOG-931. The sequence goes on from CAVQOD010000020.1 coordinate 55,607, forward strand.
TCAATCGATCATTCTTGGCGAGCAGGTCGCGCTGCGATTCCTGCAGGACCAGGTTTTTAGCTACAGCGAAAAGGTCAAGGTGACGATCACGCTTCTCAACGGCGAGCCATTCACCATCGCGAACCAGTAGACGGGTTATCGCTGATGCTCGCGCGCCGAGACGATCGCCAGATAGAGGTAGACGCCAAGCAGCGTCATCTCGACGAAGACGACGAAAATGCTGCCGCCATAGACTTGCGGAAAAAACAGTTCGACCGCCGCCATCGAGACGACCGAGGTGAGCCACACCACCGCTCCCCATGCCGCCGCGAGCCACAGTCCCACCGCGGCAATGAGATCGAGCACGGCAAAGAAGACGGTGGAGGTCTGCCAAGCGATGGTATGGGTCTCAAAGCCGCCGTCCGGGCCGGCGCCGATGCCGCATACCTGGCCCCAGTGATAAAGCCCCTTGATCAGCGACACGGCAGCCATGATGCGCAGGAACAGGATGAGATATTCGGTCCAGCTGCCGCGGTTGCCGGCCGTGGTGGCCCGAACCGGCTCAAGCAGGTCACTTGGCCGGGTCGGCTGCCGCTGCGATTGATCGCTCATGATGTCCCCGTCAGAGACCAAGAGGCAGAGGAACGGCAGTTTCGTGGCGGCAAGTGGGTAGTGGCAAGAAGCGCCTAACCCGCAGTCGTTAGAGGGCCGCCCCAGGCCGGTCAACGCCGCTCGGGACCGGGAATAGCGTTTACAAGGTTCAAAGAGTCCTACTTCGGCTTAGTGGCACCTTAGGGATGGACGAGGTAAAAAGGGTCGGGGAGAGCGGAGACCGTCATGGCGATTAAATTTGGCCGCCCCTTGGAACAGCGCCGGCTCGCGCGGTCGAGACCGGCCCTCCCGAGCGGCTCGATCTGGCCATCCGTCCGCGCCGCAATCGCCGCGCCGAATGGGCAAGACGCTTGGTGCGCGAGAATGTGCTCACCACCGACGACCTGATCTGGCCGCTGTTCCTGGTCGACGGCCACAAAATCCGCGCCGGCGTCGAGTCGATGCCGGGCGTCGAACGGCTGTCGGTCGACGAGGCGGTGCGCGCCGCCGAGCGGGCCGCCAAGCTCGCTATCCCCTGTCTTGCGCTATTTCCCTATACCGAGCCCGGCCGGCGCGACGAGGCGGGCTCCGAGGCGCTCAATCCGGATAATCTCGTCTGCCGCGCGATTCGTGCGATCAAGAAGGAGGTACCCGACGTTGGCGTGCTCTGCGACGTGGCGCTCGACCCCTACACCAGCCATGGCCACGACGGGCTGTTGCACGACGGCGTCATCCTCAACGACGAAACGGTCGCGGTTTTAGTCCGCCAGGCCTTGGTCGAGGCGGAGGCCGGCTGCGACATCATCGCGCCCTCCGACATGATGGATGGCCGCGTCGGCGCCATCCGCTCGGGCCTCGATGCGGCTGGCTTTGGCGACGTGCAGATCATGGCCTACGCCGCGAAATATGCCTCGGCCTTCTACGGACCGTTCCGCGACGCGGTCGGCTCCAGCGCTACGCTTACCGGTGACAAACGCACCTATCAGATGGACCCGGCCAATACCGACGAGGCGCTCCGCGAAGTCGAACTCGATATCGCCGAGGGCGCCGACATGGTCATGGTCAAGCCGGGCCTGCCATATCTGGACATTCTGCAGCGGGTTAAGGACAGTTTCGGAATGCCCACCTTTGCCTACCAAGTCTCCGGCGAATATGCGATGATTATGGCCGCCGCCGGAAACGGCTGGCTCGACGGCGACAAGGCGATGATGGAAAGCCTGATCGCGTTTAAACGCGCCGGCGCGGATGGGGTGCTGACTTATTTCGCGGCAGACGTCGCGGAAAAATTGAAGAAGGGCGGCTGACAAACCGCCCCCGCCCGGGACGCAAGGACGAGGCGGACGTGATGCGTGAGTACGACGACGAGAATATCCGGCTCTACACGCCGGTTTTGCAGCGGGTCATCATACTGCTGGCGGTGATCATCGCCGTGCCGGTGGTGATGTGGACCATTACCACCATGGTCCGCACTTATGTCGCCGCGCCGAAGGCGCCCGTCTTTCAGCGGATGACCGACAATCCACCCGCCGATAGCGCATCCGTCGCGGCAACGGACGCACCTGCTGCGCCGGCGCAGCCGGCCGCACCGTCTACTCAACTCGCCGACGCCGGCGCGACGGCTTCCGACGCCCGCACGCCGCTTCTGACCATCAAGAAACCCGCCGACCAGCCACAAGCCGCAGTAAGCCCGCCGCCGGCCGCGCCGCAAACCGCCGTTCAGCCGCCCGTTGTGCCAATGCCGGCTGCCTCGATCCAGCTGCCGCGGCGCAGCCGATGGCCGCGCCCGCTGTTCCGGCATCGCCGTCCCGGCCATGCCAGCGCCGCCGCCCGCCGCCATGCAGGTCGCGGCCAATGGCCCCGCCCCCGTCACGCCGCCGCCCGCAGCGCCGAACAATATTGCCTGGCCCAATCCGAATAGCAGTGCGCCGCCGGCCGTGGGATCGAGCGGCGATGCCGCGAACAATCCGGCGCCGAGCGCGCCGCCAGCTGCCGCGGCGCAGCCGCCGGCCATGAGCGATGCCGCAAGCGATGCCGTGCCGGCAGGCGAGCCGCTCGCCGGCAGGGTGCCGTTGCCGCCGCGGCGGCCGATGCTGCTTGCTATGGTGCAGACCGGCATCCCGCTGCCCAGGCCGCGCCCGGCAGATGCCCCAGCGGTGTCGAGCACGCCAGCCGAGGTGCCGGCCCCGAGCTACGAGCCGGGTCTCGAGCCGGGTCATTATTAGGCCATAACCGCCTTACCAAGAGTATCGGACCGTGCCAGCGCCGACATCGGCAACTCGATTTGCCGTGATGCAAACTGCATCAAACCGAGCGTGGAACGGCCAGCGGTTGCACGGAAGTTTTCAGGCTGTAAGCGCTGCCTTCTGTAATCCGGTCATAATCGGTAAGGCGAAAAAACGTTGCCGCCAAGAGCGAAGACGCGCATACTGCTCAATGGGGACGCACCGCCAAGGGGAAGACCCATGTTACGATCGACGCAGCTCCGGTTCGTGGCGATTGTATTGTTTGCAGTGGCCGCAGCCTCGCTGACCGGGGCTCCCGCGCGGGCATTCAGTCTGGGAAATGGTGGAACCACCGAGGGCGGCAATGCAGCGTTTGCTGATCCGGACGAACAGGTCAGCAAAACGTTTGGTTTCGACCAAGGTGGGGAAGCATCCAAGTTGAGCAGTCCGGCGCAATTTAATCCCCAGCCGGGCAAGTCAAATCCATACAAGCACTTTCACATCGACAGCCTTACTTCGCCTCCCGATCCACTTTCCCGCCCGAGCAACTGAACCTGTTTTAATTATTCGGACAGGCGATAATCATCCCGGTTGAGCAGCCGACCAAATTGATGCTCGAGCCGGATTTACGAGTACACGGTCCAATCACTGTACGATCACTCCAGCGCCGCGCCGCCTTCCAGCCGCACCGGCCGATAGCCCTCGTCGCGCAGCGCGCGGAAAATCTGCTCGGCATGGGCGCCGTCGCGCGTTTCCATGGTGATGTCGAGCTTGGCGCCCTTGGCCGGGACATCGAGGAATAACCGGTGATGATCGACGCCGAGAATATTGGCGCCGAGCTCGCCAAGCCGGCTGGAAATTTGTCCTAAAATTCCGGGCCGGTCGGGAATGGTCAGGCGGAACGACACGATGCGGTCGTCGCGTTCCAATTCGCGCACCATGATCGAAGCGAGGATGCGCGGATCGATATTGCCGCCGCACAGGATCAAGCCGACCTTGCGGCCGGCAAACCGCGCCGGCTCGGCGAGCATGGCGGCGAGCCCTGCGGCGCCGGCCCCTTCCGCCATGGTCTTCTGCAAGGTGAGAAAGGCGTTTACCGCGCGTTCGATCAGCGGCTCGTCGACGAGAATAATGTCGCGCACCAGGTCGCGCACCACCGGCACCGTCATGGCGCCCGCTTTGCTCACGGCGATGCCTTCGGCAAGCGTGGCGCCGCCGCATGGCCGCTCTGCGCGGTGGATCGCATTCCACATCGACGGATAAAGCGCGCATTCGACGCCGACGATCTCGATCGAGGGCTTGATCGCGCGCGCCGCAATCGCATTGCCGGCGATCAGTCCGCCGCCGCCGATCGGAATTACCAGAACGTCGATATCCGGCACCTCCTCCAGCATTTCGAGCGCAATGGTGCCCTGGCCGGCGATGACGTGCGGATCGTCGAACGGGTGCACCCATACCAGATTGCGTTCCGCCGCGATTGCCTCGGCGCGCGCCTGGGCTGCGGTGAGCGTCTCACCATCGAGCACGACCGCAGCGCCCAGCGCTTCGGTTGCCTTGACCTTCACGAACGGCGTCGTCACCGGCATGACGATGGTGGCCGCAATAGCGAGCCGCCGGGCGTGATAGGCCACCGCCTGCGCGTGATTGCCGGCCGACATGGCGATCGCGCCGCGGCGGCGTTCCTCGGCGGTGAACGCGGCGAGCTTGACGCAGGCGCCGCGCTCCTTGAACGAATTGGTGACCTGCAGATTTCGTATTTGACGAAAACCTCCGCGCCGGTCAGCGCCGAGAGCGGCGGCGCCGCCAGCACCGGCGTGCGCAGCACATGGCCGGCGATGGTGCGCCGCGCCGCTTCGATATCGGCGAGCGTGACTTTCACTCGATTATCCTGCGTCATGCGCGGCGGCATTGGTCGTTGTTGGGTCATGGCCGCCGCATTATAATGCTAATTCGATCATGACAGATTCCGGCCCACCCGCAGGTACAGGCGCTCCCCCTGGAAGCTCAGATTCTGAGCGCTCAGGCCGGATCGGCGTTTCGCTCGACGTCAAACCGCATGCCTACGATCCGGCGACCGACCCGGAACTGTTCGAGGGCGTGCTGGCGCGCCGGGTCGTTGCCTTCATCATCGATGTCATCATCATCGCCATCCCCCTGATCGTGGGATGGACGTTCATATTCGTGTTCGGCCTGATCACTTTCGGGCTGGGCTGGGTGCTGTTCTGGCTGATGTCGCCCGGATCGGTGATCTGGGCGCTGGTCTATTACGGGGTTACGCTCGGCGGCCCGGCATCGGCCACCATCGGCATGCGCGCCATGGAGATCGAAATGCGCACCTGGTATGGCGCGCCCAGCTATTTCGTGCTCGGGGCCGTCCACGCCATCGTGTTTTGGATCAGTGTCAGCGTGCTGACCCCGTTCATCCTGGCGGTCGGCTTCTTCAATGCCCGGCGACGACTGCTGCACGATATGCTGGTCGGCACCGTCCTGATCAATAATGCGACGCGGGCGGCCTCGCTGCGGCGCCACGCGGCCGGCTGAGGCGGAAAACGGCCTTTGACGGCGGGGCCGCGACCGGGCGATGCTATGGCCGGCCGGATTCGGCTGCCGGCGGCAATTGCCATGTTATAATTCGTCGTGACCCAGCACTCGCGCGATACGCCGCAATTCTATCTCACCTCCCCTTCGCCGTGCCCTTATTTGGCCGGCAAGGAGGAGCGG